>NZ_JBEPPH010000005.1:0-327913 GCF_040547235.1 Rhodococcus sp. UYP9 | reverse complement strand
TGTGTCGATAGCGTCGGCGGGTCCACATCCCACATTCGTGTTCGACTGTCGCTTCGGTGGCGCACCGACGTTATCTGATCGTATGAATGGTCCATTCACGCGGTCAGGGGGCGCACTATCGGCATTCCTGTCGTCATCGACACCGTCGACGGCACTGCTTCGATGGCGCACCGACGCTATCTGATCGTATGAATGGACCATTGAAGCGATCAGGGGGCAGCAGCCTGACCCCTTCGTTTGGGAATCGCCGGCGGCCAATCAGTCGACAGCACGCACCGCATAGGGCCGTCCGAACTGTGTTGCGACATGATCCGAGTACAGCACCGAGTCCGGTGATTTGCCGGCCATGTTCGGTAGGCCTGCAGCCTCGATCAGCTGATCTGAGCAATGAGTTAGCTCGGCGTCGAGGAGTTTCCAGCGGCTGTGCAGGTTCGGAACGTACATGAGACGTCCAGCGACCGATGTATGTAAACCCCAACGCGCCGTGAGGAATTGGGCCAACGGGTCGTCGGACATATCTCGTGATCCGCGCACCACGGCGAAGTCGGTGGATGCTCCGCGGTGAGGTGGAGCGAGGCGTCTGCTGCGGTATCTGATGGTGGATCTGTCGTCATCGATTGTCATCGACGCCCACCGGTACGGAACGCGAGCGAGGTTGGTTCCCAAAACGACTGCGAGCCGGCCGGCTTCCAACGATCGGAACACCACTCCCCGCCGTCCCTCGTCATCAATGGAGTACAGCCGAACGTTGATCTCGGCGAATGTCCCGAAGTAGGGAACTGGTCGACGGTATCCGAATCCGGCCCCGACCATCTCGAAACCGATCAGACCGACCCAAGACGAGCCGTCGAATTCGTCCGGTGCGCAGCCTCGGGGCAGCAGCGGTGAGATGACCGCGCTCGGGACCTTCCAATGCACGAACACCACACGTTCCCAGTGCTGGTCCATCAAGATCGGTCGCGGGAGAATCGGTGGCCGAGGCCAGAGGCGTTGTCCACTATGTCGGTCCACATCGCGAGCCTAGGCCTGAACGAGAGGTGTACGAACTCTGGCCATGTCTGGCGGCAATCTGTTCGTTCGTCGGTGTCGCTCGCGACTTGTTGCCGCTTGAATGGCGCCCACAAGCTATCTGATCGTATGAATGGTCCATTGAAGCGGAGGGGAGCGAACCTACCAAAGCCCCAACTCCGCCGGCGCCTACTCGATCAACCCTCGAATATCGTCTGCTGTGAGTCCTCCGGCAAAGGCGCCGCCGTCGTCCATGACACTTGCGAAGAGTTTGGCTTTGCGCTCCTTGAGCTCCATGACCTTTTCCTCGATGGTGCCGCGTGCGACGTAGCGGTTGACGAACACGGTGCGTGCCTGTCCGATGCGATGGGCACGGTCGACCGCCTGCGCCTCGGTCGCGGGATTCCACCAGGGATCGAGTACGAAACAGTAGTCGGCTTCGGTGAGCGTGAGGCCCACTCCGCCGGCCTTGAGGCTTATCAAGAACACCGGCGCTTCTCCGCTACGGAAACGCTCCACGACTTCGCCGCGGTTTCGGGTACTTCCATCGAGGTAGACGAGAGCAATTCCTTCGGATTCGAGGCGATCTCGCACCAGCGACAGAAACCTGGTGAACTGGCTGAAGACGAGCGCTCGGTGGCCGCCTTCGATGATCTCGTGTAACTGATCGACCAGTTCGTCGATCTTGGCGCTTGGTATATCCGAGTGCTTCTCATCGACCAGAGACGCATCCAAGCTGAGCTGACGCAGAATGGTCAGTGATTGCAAGATCGTGACTCGATTGCGTTGAAAGTCGTCGAGCAGCCCGAGTATCTTCTGACGCTCCCGAGCCAACCGCGTTTCGTAGACGCGCTGATGGCGTGGATGAAGGTCGACCTCGACGGTCTGCTCCTGCTTCGGGGGAAGATCTTGCACCACAGTATCTTTCGACCGCCGTAGCACGAGCGGCTTGATGCGTCGCCGAAGGGTTCTCAGTTGTTCTGTGTCACCGTCTTTTTCGATGGGATTACGGTAGTTGTCGGTGAACTTCTTCGGTGAGGGAAAGAGTCCGGGTGCGGTGATCGACAACAGGGACCACAGCTCCATGACGTTGTTCTCCATCGGGGTGCCGGTGATGGCGAGCTTGTATGGAGCGGACAGTCGCCGAGCGCACTGGTAGGACTTGCTCTTGTGGTTCTTGACGTATTGCGCCTCGTCGAGGATGAGCCCTGACCAGGACACTGCTTCGAAGTCGTCGTAGTCGAGGCGAAAGACTGTGTAGGACGTCACGACGATGTCGGCACCGAGCGCGAGGTCGCCCACCGGGCCTCGCCGTCGTGCGCGCGTCTCGCCGGCAGTGACCACGTTGAGATCAGGTGCGAACTTCTCTGCTTCTCGTGCCCAGTTGTGCACCACGCTCGTAGGGGCCACGATGAGGAACGGGGCCGGCAATGGTCCGCTCTCCCGAATCTTGGTGATCATCGCCAGCGCCTGGATGGTTTTACCGAGGCCCATATCGTCGGCGAGGATTCCACCAAGACCGTGGGTCCACAGGAAGAGCAGCCATGAGTAACCCTCGAGCTGGTATGGCCGCAACTGAGCGCCGATTCCCGCAGGAGCGGGCTGAGGGGGGATCGAGTCGAGCTTCAACAGCGCTGTGACCTGCTCGCGCCACGCTGTTGCCTGCCGAGTCACTTCACCGAGTTCGGCGAGTTCCTCCCATAGTGAGGCTTGGTATCTGCTGATTCTCAACGGTCCGTTCACGTTGTCCTGCAACGACCGCGCTTCTTCCACTAGCCGGCGAAGGGTGAGCAACGAAGGGCGCTCCAGCGAGAAGAATCGACCGTCGGAGAGCATCAGGTGGGTCTCGCCGCGAGCAATGGCAGTAATGACCGTGGCGAGTTCGACGTCGGTGCCGTCGACGGTGACTGCGATACCGAGATCGAACCAATCGTTGTCGCCTCGAATCGCTGTGGTGGACAACGATATGCCGACGTCGTCGCTGACATTGCGAAAATCTGGAAGCTCACCGACAGTCGTCACATGCACGTTGTCGTACTCGTCCAGGAGCGGTAGCTGGTCGGTGACCAGTATGCCGGCCGAGATCCCGACAGCAGTGAACGAGATGAATTCGTTGCCAGGGGGTCGGCCCAGTACTGGAAGGACTCTGCGCAGCAACGTGACCTCCGAGTCGGGATCTCGAACGCCCTCGGATGATCTGTAAACGTCTGCTGGATAGTCGATTTCGGCACTATCGAGGTAGTAGCGCCACCCAGCAGATAATGTCAGTCGGTTCTCTCCGGTGTGGGTCACCGTGATGTGGAGTTCGGGGCCGGTGACGACGGGCGCGGTGTACGAGCCGTCCGAAGATACGACATCGCTGGCACGCTCGAGTGCGGGAAGGTACTTCGTCGTGAAATCCGCACGATCCGAGGACGGTATCTCGATGGGGTCGATGCTCGTGGCGATCCGTCGAAGCGCGGACGGGACCGGCCTCGACAACCGGGCCAGTCGAAACTCGCGGGTTGCGTAGTTCGTGTGCGCATCGTCGTCCCAGTGCACAATCCCTGAACCGTCATTGCCGAGGAAGCTTCGACGGTTGGGCGGAATTATGTTGCCGTCGAGAGTGATTCGGCCGACCACGGAAAGGGATCCGGAATCATCGGAAGTGATGTCGACGGTGAACTCTCCTTCTCCCGGCCAAGGGATTTCACCGAGTATGCGATGTGCGTTGATCAACGGAAGTCCGACGTCGCGTGCCTCGCCCAGCAGATCCCACAGCAGCCGACCGGAGATGTCTGCGAGGTCGATCGTCGCGGAGTCGGTCCGTTGGAACGAGTAGGCCGAGCGCCCACGCGAGCGCACTTGATGCAGCGCATACAGCTCCCGCAGAATGTCGACCTGACGCTGGACGCGTCGATCCGTGGTGGAAGGAAGCGACGACCACGAGACGCCGCCGCCGACCCAGGCTTTACGCTCGTTGTACATCACCGGGCGGGCCAGTAGTCGAATTGCGTCGGCGCGGTCGACCGACGGTTCCAAACCCAACTGAAGCCCGACGCGAATGCGCCCGCTGCTCGGCCCTTCGAGCTCGGCGGGCTTGGCTGAGATGACGGATGCAAGCGCCTGGGACCAATGGCCCGCGCTGTTGACCGGCACGCGCGTCGGCGTCCGGACGCTGTCGGCTTTTGCCTGCAGAATCAGCGCGACGGCGTGTTTGCAGTTGAAGACGACCGGGCAATTGCAACGGCCGTATTCCACGGCCACGATGGCACCCATCCGGGTCGACATGGTGGCCACTGTCGAATACGGGGTGGCTCGATTGCCCCGCACTTGCGAGGACAGTGTGGACGCCCGTCGATCCCACGTGACCTGCCGAACTCTGCCCTCGTCGAAGTATTTCGATCCGCGCGTGAACGTGTCGGTCCCGAAGCGGATTTCGAGGGCGTCGACTTCTAGCTCGTCCATGGCAGGAATGGTCACGGTTACCCATGGTAGGCGTGATCACCGACAGGTCGCAGACGCGCGCTCAGGTCACATCGAGGCCGTCAGCCGTGCCGATCGTTTCGAGTACGTCGAAGGGGAGGGGTTCCGCGCCGGAAGAACGTACGACGATTCGCGTCCCGGACGCTCTGGTTACTGTCACGGTGTCGGTCCGCGGTGTCATGTCGTTTCCTTCCCCGGTCGGCGACTTCGTCGAGCGTTCGACGACGAGTCCGTCGGGCGGGATGTGCGGAGTAACCCCGCCTACTGCCGGCGGAAACGGTTGACCTCCGATCACTTCTACTGTCAGTTCCGTCGCGCCACCGACGGCGTGCAGAGTCTCACATACTCCTCCGGTCATCCATTCGTCCGGAAGCAACGATCCGAGCCGGCGGTCGAATTGCAAGCCGCTCGAAGGAATTGCGTCGAGGACGTCGTTGAGTCGCCGAGTGGTCTTCTCGTCGATCGGTGGCGCGGTCGAGGAGACGGAGTCGATAGTGCAGATGCCGAGCGCACCTGCGGTCGCAGCAGGAACCGGCGTCGTCACCCGCAAGCCGGGCGCGGTGACCAGGTCGAGGAGCTGATCGGTGGTCAGCATGTTGTCGGCTGAGGCGTCGATCAAGGTTCCGTCCGGCGTGTATGCCCGAACTCCACCGTCGCGGAGATCGACGACGGTGCCATCGTCGAGGGTGCGTCGCTCGTCGACGTATCCCTCGAAGCACGGGCCGGGCGGCTCGTCGGACTTCTGGACCGAGACTGTCAACCGGCCGGTCTTGCCGCCGACGGCGATTGTGCCGCGGGCCGTCGTGATGCCACCCGCCGGGTTTCCTTCCTGGCTGCCGATCGGCCCGAAGTACAGCGCGCGTGCTGGAGCATCGAAGGCAACATCTGTTCCGGCTGGTAAGGACTGTGCCAGGGCGTCGGACATCGCGGTTGCCTTGGCTTCGGTGAACCAGGGGTGGTCGGGGTTGTCGTAGGACTCTTCGCCGACGAATGCGAAGTTGATCCGTTGTGCTTGCTCGGGTTGGACGACCTCTTCGCACCCAGCAATGTCGGTAGCGGGATCATCGAGCACGCCCGCTACGGCGGTACCTGCGGCGACGATCGCGAAAATGACTGCGGCCGTCGACCACTTCGAGCTGTGCGTCCCTGCGGTCTTCATGCGGCCCTTCGTGGAGTGATGCGAACACGGTCCGATCAGTTGGCGGCGAATCGCGCGTGCACTTCGGCCCGCAGGACGATGTCCTGGGGCTTCAATTCGAACCCCTCGGATTCTCGGCCGGAGTAGGCGCGTGTGGCCATCCCGTAGTCCTGATGTCCTGCGGTGACGCCGAGCAAACCGGGGTCGGCGATGGCCAGTGCTTTCACCGACGCGAGTCCGACGCTCTGGGCATACACCTCGGCCTTGCTGAGAGCATCCTGTACTGCCAGCTTGCGAACGTGCCGCGTGTTGTCCTGCACGCTCTCCTCGGTCAGCGTCCAGTCGAAGCTGCCGATGTCGACGCCGTCGAGCGCGGACACCGCATAGACGAACGCGTCGATGACATCGAGCTGGCTGAACTCGACGTCGATGGATGCTACGGCCTGGTAAACGTAGGGGAGCTGCTCGCCATCGTGATTGAACGGCCGATTTCGGCTGTGCCGCACCTGATCGAGAGACCACCTGTCGATCGGGCCGGACTTCTGGTTGTAGAGGGGATCGATGAGTTCGGTCAGCTCTCGGACCAACCGGTGGGCGGGCTCGGTAGCAGCCTCTGCGGAGCGGCCGTCGGACCTCACCGTCAGCGATATCGTGCAGCGCTCCGGTGCGAACGTGGCCTGGCCCTGGCCGAGGACGGTGATTTCGACGGGGTTCGAGTCCATGGTTGCGAGTGTTCCACAGCGTCGGACGTTCATCACTGCAAAGGATCACCAGTGCGACTGTGCGCGGGCCACAATGAACTCATGACGATCTCGGCGCGCCGACGATGGGTCATGCATGTCGATATGGATCAGTTCATCGCCGCGGTGGAGGTGCTTCGTAATCCGGCACTGGCCGGCAAACAGGTGGTCGTCGGCGGCCGCGGCGATCCGAACGAACGCGGGGTGGTCTCCACTGCGTCGTACGAGGCTCGGGCTTTCGGTGTCGGATCCGGAATGCCGCTACGAGTCGCCGTGCGAAAACTACCTGACGCGATATTCCTGCCTGTCGACGCCGAGGCCTACAGCGCCGCGTCGAACAGTGTCATGGACACGCTTCGGTCGCTGGACGTCGTCGTCGAGGTAATGGGTTGGGACGAAGCGTTTCTCGGGGTGGAAACCGCGGATCCGGTGTCGTTCGCGCGGACTGTGCACGATGCCGTGTTCGCGGCGACGGGGCTGCATTGTTCGGTGGGTATCGGCGACAACAAGTTGCGGGCGAAAATCGCCACGGACTTCGGGAAACCCCAGGGCATTTATACGCTCACGAACGAGAATTGGTTCGAGGTGATGGGGGAGCGAACTACCGATGCACTGTGGGGAATTGGAAAGAAGACTGCGAAGAAGCTTGCGGCGCTGGGGATCACCACGGTATCGGAACTGGCGGCGACAGACGATGAGCTACTTGCCGCTGCCTTCGGCCCGAAAACAGGTCCGTGGATCGGGACGAAGGGCCGCGGCGTCGACGACTCGCCGGTGTCGACGGAGCCGTGGGTTGCGCGCTCGCACAGTCGCGAAGCGACATTCCAACAGGATTTGACCGATTGGGTGGCGGTGCGCCAGGAGGTACGCCGACTCACCCGCCGCGTTCGTGACGATCTACTCGCCGAGAAGAGGCAGGCGGTGCGCGTCACCCTGAAGATTCGGTATGCACCGTTCGAAACCCACACGACCACAGCAGCGCTTGCCGCGCCGACGTTCGATGGAGACACGATCGTCGACGCGGCTGCTGCTCTCGTCGATCGCCTGGATCATGCGAGAGAGGTCAGGCTATTGGGTGTTCGGCTCGAGATGACTCCGCCGAATGATCAGACTCTGGCGAAGAGGGCAGGCGAGGATTCCGGTACCTGAGCAACTCGGTTCAGTGCCACCAGGTGGCGGAGGTGTGCAGCTGCTTCGGACAGTGCCATGGTCTTGCCGAACGGAGAGATGTCCGCCCACGGCTTGTACCACTTCATTCGTTCGGCAACCTGCCACACGGTGATCTCGTTGTCGCCGAATGCCTCGTACAGATGATCGAGTCGTTCCCCGTGATGGCTGATCAGTTCACCGGCACGGCCGGCGACGTCGTCGATCGGGATGCCGTGCGCCCCGAGGCCGCGAGTGATGTCCAACGTTTGGACGCGTCGAAGTGAGTCCATGAACTCGGCGAGCGCGTCGCGTTCTTCCAGGGGATAGACAAAGTTCCCGACGTGTGGCGTCGTCTTCTGAAGAACGTGGTCGCCGGTGAACATGACGTCGGATTCGGGTAGGTAGAAGCACACATGGCCGGGGGTGTGCCCCGGGGTGTAGACGACTTCGAGTTCGCGGCCGGCGAGTTTGATGATCTCGCCGTCGGTGAGCACGCGGTCGGGGGCAGACTTCGGCCCGGTAGGGGCCGATGGTGCGTGCTTCTGCCATGCCTCGATGTCGGCAGCAGGGGCGCCGGCGGCCACGAGGTTGTCGAGTTCCCGATCCGCCCAATCCGGGCCGCGTACGGCAGTCATGGCCGCGAACGACGAGTGATCGGCCTCGTGCATTGCGATCCAGGCGCCGGAAGCTTCCCGGACTCGACCGCACAGTCCGACGTGATCGGGATGGAAGTGCGTCAGCACGACGCCTTCGACGTCGGTGATCGAGTGTCCCAGCGACTCGAGGCCCGTGGTCAGGCCGTTCCAGGCGTTGTCGTCGTCCCACCCTGCGTCGACCAGAATCAGCCCGCCGGGGGATTCCATTGCGTATACGAGGGTGTTACCCAGCGGATTGTCCGTGATGGGGACTGGGATCTGGAAGATACCGTCGCCGATTGCTGCTGCGTCGCTCACTACGCCACCTCGTTGCTTAGTTCATGTAATCAGTTGTACTTACCTCCATACTGACCGTGCGGTTACGGGCGGTCGCATCCGGGTGCTGTTCGAACTACCGCACCCGGGCATCTGATCGCCCCGATCGCCAGGCGGCCCACGCACCTGTGCACCACAATGCCCATGCCACGAGTACCGGTTGGAAGAGCAATCGGATGCCGCGAGCCGCATCGGTATCGAGGCCGAAAGCATCACTGTGAGTGAGAAATTGCGAGATATTGCCAGGGAAGACCGCAACGAAGAATGCCGCGACGATCCAGCCGAGAGCTACTCGCCGACGTACCAGCACGACAAGGGCCAGGCCGAGGGCGATCTCCACGACGCCGGAGGCCAGCACCACGAAGTCCGCGTCGAGCGGCACCCACGAAGGCACCTGAGCGCGAAACGCCTCACGCGCCCAGAACAGGTGACTCAGACCGGCGAACATCAAGAACGAACCGAGGAGAATACGAGCAGTCGTCTTCATCGGTTCATCGTGCACCCAGTGCTATCCGATCAAGAGTGGGTACCGGTGATGTTGACCAACCAGCTGATGCCGAACTTGTCGGTCAGCATGCCGAAGGTATCGCCCCACGGTGCCTTCTCGAGCCCCATCGTCTGCTTCGCGCCGACGACGAGTTTGTCCCAGTAGCCCCGGAGTTCCGCTTCGTCCTCGCCGCTGAGGGAGACGGAAATGTTGTCGCCGACGCTCAACGCCATACTCGCGGGAGTGTCGGAACTCATCAGCGTCAGCCCACTCGGCGAGTCGAGTTGGCCGTGCATGATCTGGTCCTTCTCGGAAGGATCGGCGACGGCCCCGAACTCCCCGAAGGTGCTCAACGTCAGTTCACCCCCGAGCACTTGTTGATAGAACTCCAACGCCTCGCGCGCTTGCCCGCGGAAGTTCAGGTAGGGATTGAGTCGAGTAGGCATGAGTCCTCCTCTATCGATGGGTTCGTCGACCATCGTAGGCAGGTGGGAGGGCAGCCTGCGGGATTTCTGCTACGGCATCGCGATGTCGATCAACTCGAATGTTCTGACGGCGCCGGCGCGCACTGCCGCACAGGTCGTGGTGATGGGCTCGGACACGCCCTGCTGCAGTGTCACGACGATACGAGCGCCGTCATGATCGAGCTCTACGGTCCACGTGCTCGCGTGTTGGGTCGTCGCCAGCGGGCTCAACGTGTCGATTCTTTCCTCGCGCAAGGCCACACGGGCATGATGCTGGGCGACCTGAACCGGAGCCGACAGTGAGCTTCGGCCACGGAGGAAGCCGGGGTCGAGAAATCCGGCCCGGTGCCGATCGATGATCGTCGCGACGTCGGCGTCGTCGACGTTGCCGTAGTACAGGCCTTGCGGAAACACGATCATCGTTCCGGCGAATCGGTCGCCGCCCAGGTGCGAGCACTCCCAGGTCACCGACTCGTGGTGTTCCCGCAATGCCGGGAGCACCTTCCGTCCGCGGACGGCGCAGCAGCGGTCGTGGCGGCCGTGAGTGCAGACAGCGACGATCGGATCCGGCGAGAGCTCTCCGGTCGATCCGTCGAGTGGGACGTCGAGAAGCTCCTCGTATGCGTCGACCTCGCCCCATCGGATCGACTCCGAACCTATGTCGCAATCGACAATGGCCCATCTCATTCGCGCCTCGCTCAGCCGCCGAGCAGGTCGCCTGATGGCAAGCGTGCGCATGCCGGCCCCTTCGATACGGCGAACGATGCGCAAACCGAGGTCCGGATAGAGCACCTTGGCCGAATTCAAGAAAGCAGAGTGTCCCCAGGATCCGTCGATCTCGACGAGAAACCATCGACTTCCCGGCGACCCGGACCCGGCCAGGGCGTCACCGCGCTCGCGGGCGCGGTCGCTGCAGCCAGGCCCACTCATTCTGCCGGTACCAGTACTCCCTCGCGGAGAAGGCGGCGAGCCACGACGATGGCACTGTCGGTGTTCAGGCCGACCAGATCGCCGACGCGGCAGACCTTCCCTGTGCGTAGTTGGATCATCGCGTCTGAACACTCGGCTGGGAGCGAGATCGTCGTACCGCGAAGACCGAGATGAACTTTGTCTCCGTCGACGTCGACGGAGGCAGTCAACCCACGACGCCACACCACCGAACTGTCGGCGTCGAGCGAGGTCATGAAGGTGACAGTCTTCAGCGGTTGTACTGGTTCGGGTCGCGTGGCGGCGACGAAGCGTGTTGCGAGTCCTCTGGCGATCCGGCGTCGGAGTTCGGTGTCGTCTCGGATGTCGGCGAGGATCGATCCGATGGAGTCGAGCACTCGGTCGATATGCGGTGCGAGAGCGTCGGAGTCGGTGAGGTCGATTCCGGCGGGCAGCGGTTCACGAAGACCGGCGTCGTCCGCGAGCAGACCGATCAGCTGGGTCGCTACGTCGAATTCGTTGAACGATGCAACACCGATGGTGAGGTGAATGGTTGTATCGCCCAATGCTTCTGCCGAGTGGATCCACCCGCGAGGCAAATACAGGGCGTCGCCGGGAGCGAGCACTGTATCGACAGCGGGGACTTCGCGTGCCTGATGTTCGACGGCACTGCGCCGGTCGGACCAGGGCTGATCGGCCAAGGGGTGCGTGTGCACGGGCGGATGGAGAATCCACCGCTTCTCACCGCTGATCTGGAGGACGAATACGTCGTGCACGTCGTAGTGTGGATCGAATCCCTGCGACGAGGCCGGGGTGATGTAGGCGTTGACCTGTGACGGGTGACCGATGTCGTCGACCAGATCGCGAACGAAGTCGATCAGGGGCGGCCACAGCCGATGCAGGCCTTGTAGAACAAGAGTGTGACCGCCGGCGAACGCGGACAGAATCGCCGCGGAGTCGAGCTGATCGGGCATCTCGGCGCCGAAACCACCGGAGGAAGTGAACTGGGATTTTTCCAGCAGTGATCCATCTTTGGCCATCCGCGCGAAGGGAGTGCGCACCCCGCGACGCGATATCAATTCGTCCACGACAGAGGATGTCATCAAATCGTCGAACGAGGCGGTGAGGTCGGATGCCCTCGACAGTAGCGGCTTCTTCCCCCAGTACTCATCGGCGAAGGTCCGCCCGTCGACCGATATCAAACGACCGAGCGCGGACCGGAATTCCGGTCCGCGCTGGTCGATATCTGTCAGGCTCAAGCCGCGCCGTCCGCACCGCCGTCGTGGCCACTGGGGTTCGATCCACCATCAGCTGGACCCTCACCGGATCCGGCTGGGCCATCGGCACCGCCGTCGTGGCCGTTGGGGTTGGAGCCTCCGTCGGCGGGGCCTTCACCGGGGCCTGCCGTGCCGTCGGCGCCGCCGTCGTGGCCGTTGGGGTTGGAGCCACCGTCGGCTGGGCCTTCGCCTGCTCCGCCGGTTGTGGTGATGTCGTCGTCGTTGATGTTCATCGGATACCTTTCGCTCGACGGTAATGAAGGATCGACGGGCTTACCCCGTTCCAGCGAGTGGATTGACGTATCTTCCACATTCCAAACACTGTCCTCGACTGTTACATGTTCCCTCCGGTTTGGGGCCACAACCCTCGAAAGAGACAACAGCACGGACGCGGCCGCTCAGATCAGCGTGATGCTGCCGAACACGGCGAGTCCGACGAGGATGGCACCGGTGAGCGCCTGCACCCGACGGTCGACGACGCACATCAGTGACAGGAAGCCCGGCATCGAGCCACCACGTCGGGTGTGCACGATTGCCAACGCGCTCGGCATGCAGCGCCCGAGGGATACCGTCACGAACAGCGCTGCGCCGAGGGCTGGGGAGCCGACTGCTGCGACACCCAACGCCATGAGGTAATAGGCGCTGGACCGAATGTAGATGAGAAAGCCTGGACCGATAATGGCTCCGAACAGCAGCGATACCTTCCACGGCTCCATGTGCCGCCGCAGATGGCGCGGCAACTGCTGCCGCCGCATCGGTGTCGGCATCGTCATCAGTCCCAACTCGTGCAGACCGTAGAGCAGTGCGAGCACTGCCCACGCACCGAGAAGCAGCGCGATGGGGACCGCGGCGAGCGTCAGTCCGCCGAGCGCACCGATCGCAGCTCCGGTCACCGACCCGGTTACCAGTGAACCGAGACCATGCCAACCCAGGCGGCGCAGCGGTGTCGACGAACCCTTTCGGCCCGGTTGTTTCGGTGCGACTACGACCCCGGCGACCGACATTCCGCACGTGGACCAATTCGCCGCAAGGGCGGTCACGGCACCTGCGCCGATCACTGTACCGGTGAGTCCTCCGGTCGTGGTCGGGGTGAAAGACAGCGCAGCACCCGCGCCGATCGCGACTGCCGCCGCAGTCAGGACCGTGCGCGAAGCGAGTCCTACCGAGCTGTGCAAACTCGGTCGGATGTGGGGCATGTCCTGCTGCAGTGCAACGTGATCGATCGTGATTGTCATGAGACCTCCTCTGGGCTGGTGGCGTTCACGTCAGCCGACGTGAACGATTCCGGACATGTACGGGTGGATCGAGCAGTGATACTCGACCTCGCCGGGCGTATCGAATGTGAAGCGATAGGTGCTGTCGCCGCTGACACCACTGTCGAACACGTCGTCGGCGTGTACCTCGTGGAGGAGGCCACCGTCGTCGAACTGCCACTCGACGGTGCCTCCGACGGGAATGTGTACCTCCTGGGGATCGAAGCGGACGTTGCTGATGTGGACTGTCGCGTCTACATCGGGAGTCGTCGAGCATCCGATGGCGAGCAGCAGGATCGACAGCGCAACAAGGGTTCTCACTCCTCGACGACTACCGTGCCGAGCATCATCGGGTGTGGCGTGCAGTGGTAGGTGAACGTACCGGTGTTCTCGAAGGTGAAGGAGTAGCTTCCCTCGGTGAGCAGTTCGCTCTTGAACAGCTCGTCCGTGTCTTCGACGACGTCGTGGGGCAGGCCGTTGTCGTCGAAGATCCATTCGACGGTGTCCCCCTTCTTGATGGTCACCGATGCAGGGCTGTAGCTCATGTTCTCCACGCGCACAGTGGTGGTGGGAGATTCGTTCGCGGTGTCGCTACTGCAAGCCGTCATGCCGAGAATGGCGGCGAGCGCGAAGATCAAGACAAGTGCTTTCCTCATGGTGTCCCTTTCATCGGATGTACCTCAAGTTCGCCGTCATTCCGGCCTCGAAGTGGTATGCATTGTGGCAGTGGAACATCCACTCCCCAGGGTTGTCGGCGTCGAACTCGATCGCCAGCGAAGTGCCGGGTAGGACGTTGACGGTGTCTCGTCTGAGACCGCCGTAGTCCGGAACAGCGAACGTGTGGCCGTGCGTATGCATCGGGTGCCACATCGTCGAGGTGTTGTTCATCGTGATTCTGACCCGCTCGCCCTGCTTCATGACGAGCTTGCCTGCATCGGCCCCCGCCATCGCCCACACGTAACGGTCACCCGCTTGCAGTAGATCCACCTGGTAGTCCCGGTCCGGTGTCCTGCTGTCGAGCTTCGACTGCTCAGCGGGACGGAGTGAGCTTTCCGGTACCAGTTCGCGGCCCAGTTCCGGAATCGAGCCGCCCACATCAGGATTCGAGAGGGCTCGCGCGTCGAGGCTGCGCAAGATCGTCGACGCGTATCCCGCACGGCCTTCCACTGCGGCCACCATCGGCCAGGTCCCCGAGGAGACGGTGACCAGTACGTCGTAGCGCTGAGCCATGCCGATGAGAACTGCGTCGGTGTCGGTCGGAACCACGTCGTAACCGTCGACTGCAACGATCGTGAGCCGATGTCCGGCAACGGCGAATCGATACGGAGTTTCCGCTCCGGCATTGATGATTCGAAGCCGAAGGCGTGTTCCCGCCGCTGCCTCTACGACCGCTGGATCGTTCGGTGGCCGTCCGTTGATCAGGTGAAGCGGATAGGAGATGTGCTGCGTCATTCCGCCGAGGACAGCGGAATCGCCATGACCGGCGGACGTCATCGAGGTCGCCACCGTGGCCGCGTCCGCCCCGACCGGCTCAGGGATGGACGCCCCACCGTGCCCGCCGTGGCCGCCACCGTGCAGATTCGGATTCAATGCAGCCATGACGGCATCGGGAGTGGTTCCCATGCCATCGACCCAGTCGTCCAGAACGAGCACCGCATCCGCGTCGGCACCGGATCTGTCCTGCGGGTCTTCGACGATCAGTGCTCCGAAGAGCCCGCGATCCGCCTGCAGCCCGGAGTGCGAGTGATACCAGTACGTCCCCGGATCCGGCGCCACGAACGAGTAGTCGAATGTGCCACCGGTCATTATGGCGTCCTGCGTCACCGGCGCGACACCGTCCATGTCGTTTCGGATCCGGATCCCATGCCAGTGGATGCTGGTGTCGGCGGGCACCGAATTGGTGACCGACGCGAGCATCGTGTCACCGGCAGACAGCCGCAACTCCGGAGCGACAGCGCCGGTCCCGAACGACCAGGTCTCGACCAGTCGCCCGCCGAGATCGACGGTGGCGAGGCCCGCCGCGAGCGCGTATGTCGCGGTTCGCCCTGTCGATCGCCGAGCAGCCTCCGCCGCAGCAACTTCGGGGTCGGTGGGCGAGATGTAATCGAACATGTCGGTGGTACCCGATGATGCATCGGAAGAGCTGCATCCGGTGACACCGAGTGCGCCGATTCCTGCCAGGCCGACGCCTGCTGTCGCGAGTGACAGGAACCGACGTCGGCCGAGCATCAACCGGGGGACCGGCTGATTCATCCGATCACCTCGGGAGTGAGCAAGTCGGTGACCGGTTCCACGTTGCCATCCAGGTCGACCGAACTGACTCGGTCGCCGGTAGCCGCGTTGAATCCCACCAACTTCTGGGGTGCAATGCCGTCGGCCTCGGGGCCGTCACCGAGCACGTAGAACGTCGCCCCGTCGAGGCTGTACGCCATCGAAGAGAAGCTCTCGATCCCGATGTCGGCGAGCGTCAGCGTGCGGATCGGTGCCGAGTTCACTGCATCGAACACGACAACCTTGGCCACCGAACCACCGCGTGCGGAGTCTGGGTGGACGATGCTGTCGGTGTAGGAGATGGCCAAACGCGTGCCATCGGCGTTGATGACGTTCTCCGAGAAGCGGCCCGAAGGGTCGCCCGCATTTCCGATCGGAGCAACCGGTTGTGTGGGAAGTCCGTTGGAAACGTCGAAGACGAAGATGTCGCCGTTCTCACCGATGAGTAGCGCTTTCTTCGCTTCCTCCGCGAAGGTAGTTTTTCGGGCACTGACGAAGTCTTCGGGAAGTACCTTCTCGCGTCCCACTTCGGTTGGTACGCCGTCGTCGTCGATGTTGACGTGCAGGAGCTCTCGAGTGTCCTCGCAGACGCTGTAGAGGTCGTGGCCAACCAGCCAGGTGAACGGTCCACACCCGACGAGACGGAGGGCTCCGCTTTCCTCGCCGGCCTGCAGATCTACGACGCGGATGCCGTAAAGGCCGTCGTCCCAGCTGACGAAGTACTTGCCGTCGGAGGTGACGGCATTGGACCCCTCGCGGGAGTGGACTCGGGCGACATCGGGCAGTGCTACCTCCTTGGGCTCGAGTAGATTTCCCGAGTAGGTGCTGACGGTGAAGTCCGCCGCTCCTCGTGACCCCCGAGGGCGCCACACTTCGGCGGCGAGAATGGCTGGGTCGCTGCCGGTTTCGCCGACGAATCCGTGAATCACGTGGTCCCAGATTCCGGGGCCGACGGTGACACGTGTGGTGATCTTGCCCGTCGCGGGATCGATGGCGTTCACTGTCATTTGGAGCTTGCCGAATCCGCCTTCGACGCCGAGGATTTGATCCGGACCGATCGGGGTGATCTCACCGACGTGGACGGGTTCGGGAATTCGACCGGTGATCTCCTGATCTTCGGATCCGATCCCGATTCCGTCTCCGGGTGCGGTGAAATCGACCGAGGGATAGACGACCTCGGTCGAGGAAGCCGAGTCCTCGGTGTCGTTGCTCGACGAGCTACATGAAGTGATAGCGAGAAGTGCGGCCAAGGGGGCGGCGGCGAGAATCGCTGTGCGGCGTGTTCTTGTCACGAGCCCGCACCTACCTTCGGACGGGCTGCGGGACGGGCCTGGCAGTCGGCGCCGATGATCGGGGCCATCGTGCAGGTGTACGCCTGTGATTCGTCGGAGACACACCAGATGATCTCTTGGTCGTAGCTGCCGCTGACCGGGTTGTACATGGTGGACTGCATGTCGGGCTCACCGCAGAACGAGTTGGAGCAGCTCGGTGCGCCACAGCAGTCGTAGTAGGCGATGAGATAGGTCTTGCCGTCGGCAGGATTGGTGCAGCAGCCGACCCAGAACTCGGCTCCAGGTTTGGATCCCGGTGCGCACGTGGTCAAGCCACCGCCCGCGCAAGCAGCGCAGGCGGTTCCGTCCATGCTGCACCAGCGCCAGTACTCGCACTCGGCGGGGTTGGTGCCGTCGTATTCGGGAACGAGTGGTTCGGGCGCAGGAGCGGAGGGTGTTTCCTGAGCGTAGGCCCGTGAGACCGGGAGCGCGCTGACAACTGCGACGCCCGAAGCGCCGAGGGTCCAGCGGCCGATCTTGGAGATCATGGATCGACGTGAGACACGTTCGGAAAGCTTGCGACCAGATCGGCTCGCGAAACTTCCTCCGCGGCCGGCCATCCACTCGACCTGCTCGGAAACGGTGTCCTCGTCCACCGGGTATCGCTGTTCGGTGCTGCCTGCGGACTGCGGATCGTGGGGGTGTTCATGATGGTCCATGTGCTCTCCGATTTCTGTTGGGACTCGTGTGCGAGAAGGCACGTGTGGGACTAGGCAGCGCCCGCGTGATTCTTCGCGGCCTGGGTGTGCAGGTGTTGGAGCGAAGGTGTTCCGGATTCGAGTGCGTTGAGAAGGCTCTCGACCTGAGCCATGTGATTGCAGAGGCCTTTGGCCTTGATTTTTCCGTGCTCGTCGAGCATCACGCCGAACGGCGTGGTACCGACCTGGTAGGCGATTCCGACGTCACGACCGTCCACGTAGCTGAGTTCGGAGCCGATGCCGGCACCGGCGAGGAATTCCGCGTGCTCGGCCGCAGTGCCGTCGGAGATCATGACGATGTCCAGCTCGTCTTCGCCTTTCGCCATCGACTTCATGCCGGGGAGAAGGGATTTGCAGGTCGAGCATCCCGGAGCAGTGAACAGGAGAAGCTGCGGCCGTTCGCGATGACCACCGACGCTCACTGTCCGCCCGAGCTGGTCGGTCAGGCCATGGAACGTGGGTCCGACTTGTTCGATCTTGGGTCCGGTGTCCATCATCCGTGCGCCGAGCGGACCCAAACGCACTTGTACTCGACCGATTTCGCGAGCCAACCCGAGAATCATCAGCAGTAGGCCCGCCACCGCTGCGGTGAGAACGAGCACCATGGTCAGGAGAAATGCAGTCATGCGGGTGAACCTTTCGACAGGAGATCAGTAGCGGCTGACGGACTTCACGGCGCGAAGTTCGATCGCTGCGTTGGTGAGGTAGTCGTCGATCGGGCGGCGTCCGAACGACATGACCGAGCGCGCGTAGACCCCGACACAGACCAGGCCGACAACGAACAGTCCGACGCCGATGCCTGCAATCCGCTCGCCGAACTCGAGTGCAGGGGTGAAGGTCACGACCGCAGCCAGAAGAGCGAAGGAGCCCGCGCGGGCGGCATGCCACCAACCGATGTGCGCAACCTCGTCGCCGCCGGCCGAGAATGCGAAGCAACCACAGTCCAGGTCGCGCCGTCCACGCACCAGATTGATTGTCAGAGCGGCGAAGAACACGAAGAACATCGCCGCCGCCAGAGCGCCGGTCACGGTGGGGGCGAGCACCAGGACGAGCGCGAGACCCAGCACGATCTCGAGCCAGGGGAGCGTGTTACCGACCGCAGTCGCCATGCTCTCGGGAAGCAATCGATACCCGCGGACCGCACGGACCATCCGGTCACGGTCCCTGACCTTCGGTACGCCGGCCACCAACAGCACCGCACCGACAACGCTCGACATTGCAGCCCAGAGCATGTGCGGACCCCTCTCCTCGTGTGTCATCTGCCGTCCGTTCTCGACCGGCTGAGGGAAATCATGGGAGGGAGATGCGTCGCGAGTGCTTCTGCTGCGTTACGTGCTTGACGAAGTCATGTGATGCGTTGCCGAACGTGTCCGTGCAGGCGGAGAGCTCGTGGCCGCTCATTTCGTGTCATGCGTCACGGCGTGAGCAGCAAATCCGGTCCATTCAGGAGCCGCATTCTCACTTGAACCTCGTGTGGTTGTCACGGCCGAAACATGGCGGAAACGCCGGAGTCGTACATTTCGATTTCCTCGAAGTCTTCACTCGCACTCAGGACGGTCATGAACACCAGCGCACTGCGTGCCGCACTCGAGCAAGCAAGTCTCACTGCGCGGCCTACCAACCCTGTCTACTCGCCGCTCAGCGTTCTCGGGCGGAAACAGTTGACCCCGTTCGATCTGCTCGGACAGTCGATGTCGACGATGGCCCCGGCGACGTGCATGGTGTTCATCGCCTTGTGGATGTCGGAGTTCAGCACAGGCGCCGGCGGACTCCTTGCGATCCTCGGTGCAACTCTGGTGATGATGCTCGTCGCGGTCTGCATCCGCCAATTCACGATGCGGCTCGCCGCGTCCGGTTCGCTGTACAGCTTCGTGGCACGCGGACTGGGCAAACGGGCGACCTTGACCGCAGGTGCAGCTCTGCTCGTCGGCTACTTGGGTGTGTCGATTTCGGTGTTGTCGAACGCCGGCGCGAACCTGGTGGCAGTCGCGGACGTCACTGGACTGAACGTAGGCAGCGGTGCCGCGCCGATAGCGTGCGTCGTAGTTGCCGTTGTCGTTGCCTCGATTGCGATCCGAGGTGTTCGCTTCGCGAGCCGAACGATTCTGGTAATCGAGATCTGTACCTTGATTCTCATCAGTGCGTTGCTGCTGCGGGCGCCGGTGGAGATCGCAGTGGTCGACTCGGCGACGTTAATACCCATCGGATTCGGACTGTTTCTCGCTATGCAGACGGTGCTGAGTCTGGCCGGTTTCGAGAGTGCGGCATTTTTCGGCCCGGAAGCACGTACTCCGCTGCGCACGGTGTCTCGGACAATTCTGATCTCGCCGCTGTTGGCAGGGGTGTTGTACGTTTTCGCCGGCTGGGCGGGAATGTCGGGTCACGCCGGGACCCTGATCAATGCCTACTTCGGAGGAGTCGGCGCGGGCGCGAGTCCGGTACTGGTGGTGGCAGTCAACGTCGGTGTGTGCTCGTCGTGGATCGCTTCGACACTCGGTTTTGCGCAAGCCGGTTCGCGCTTACTCTTCTCGATGAGCCTCGAACGGGTGATCCCCGGGCTACTCGAGCGCGTGCACCCACGTTTTCGGACGCCGTATTCAGGTGTCGCATTCTTCGTCGGGGCCTCGTTGATCGGGTCCTTCTGGCACGACCCCGCTACCGCATCGGACAACTACGACGTCGTAGTCGAGATTGCGCTCGTGCTGGGCTACACGATGGTGTCGGTGGCAGCGCTGCGGTTCCTCGCTCGGATCGGTGAGCACACGGTGTGGACGCGGTTGTGCGGGGTGCTTGCGTCGGCAGCGGGGACCGGACTGCTGACGTTCGCCGTGATCGGCTCGGCCATGAACGGGTTGTGGATCTACACAGTCTGGTTGGTGGGGCTCTGTGTGTCGGGAAGCCTGTGGTACGCCGTTCTGCGACGATATCGTCCCGGCAGTATCGACGCGATCGGGGTCTTCGACTCTGTCGAAACTGCCGATCTTCTACCGGGGTCGGCGGACTTGGCGATGAGTTCCGCAGGCAAACCGGTTCTGACTCCGGCTCGTCACGGGCGGTAACGGTGGTGATCGAACGACACGACGTGCGCCGTGGTGGATCGGGGTCGGAGTTCGGGGGACAGCAGCCCAAAGCTGTGCAGAAAGCATTGGCGATGTTGGAGGCGGTGGCATACCTGGGCGCAGGCGCCACCGCGAAACAGATAGCGGCACATACGCATGTGCCGCCCGCAACTGTCTATCGGATGCTGAACTTCTTGGTCGCCGATGGATTCCTGGTTCGAGTTCCGGATCTTTCCGGCTTTGCGCTCGGACGGAGAACTTCCGAACTGGCCTATGCAGCTTCGGCTTCGGATCCCGGCCGAACCATCTCCGATGTTCTCGACGCTATGCGCGCCGAAACACGGCACGGCCTGTACGTGGCGTCGTTCAGAGGTGGAACGCTGCGTATCGTCGATACCGACCCGGACCACGAAGTGGTGTCGGCGTCGACGGTCATGCGCAATCCGCACGCGCACGCGATCGGAAAGCTGATGCTGGCATACCAACCCCGCTCGCTCGCTATCTCGGGTCTGCGTGCCGTCACAGCGCACACCGTCATCGACGTTGCAGCACTGCGCGGCGACCTGGCAATGGTTCTGGCGACAGAAGTGTCGTTCGAGAACGAGGAGTCCAGGATCGGGCGAGTCGCGCTGGCGGTCCCCGTTCGGAAAAGCGGCTCCGAAGTGGTCGCTGGGCTCTGCCTTCAGGGTGGCGTAGGCAGGGTGCGTCGAGACGACGACGGGTTGATCGAGTTTCTCCTCGCCGGTGCGCGGGAGCTGCAAGGGCTGGTGTGAGCGCAGAATCGACTAGGGGAGACGCTCGAACAGTCCTGCGACATCGGTGGTGTCGGCGATACTCGACACGACTCCTGCGAGTGCGGCCGTGTCCTCCTCGCCGATGAGCTGTGCGATCTTTGCTTCGATTGCGGGGTAGTCCATCGGAAAATGGTCGACATCGCCGACCGGATTCGGTGTCAGTGCGGATATTTCCTCGCCGCTGCGTAGGACGACCGTGACCTCGGCAGCTCGACGTCGGGGCAGCAGCTCGTCCAATTCTGTTGCTGCGGTTACGTGTACTCGATTGCTGAATTTCTCGGCGATCGTGAACACCGGCCCGGCGGGGTCGAGGGCTTCGGTGTCGATTCTGTCGGTGACGAATGCGGCGGCGACCGCGAACGGCAGTGAGAACATTGCGCCGAGCCGTGTTGTGGGATGACGTTGGAACAGTGGTGCTGCCAGTGAATGTGTCCGTACCCGAACCTGTTCGACGTCTTCGGCGTTCCATGGTGCATGGGCCCGCAGACTCTGCACGGTGTCGATGGCGGCATGGGTGTAGGAACAGCTCGAGTGTTGTTTCGCGTAACCCTCCATAGTGAGCCAGCGTGTGCCGAGGTCTTCGGTGAGGCGGGGGTAGTCGAGGGTGCCGACGATGTCTCCGAGGGAGTGTGCAAGCGCCCCCGAGTTGTCTACCAGCGCAGCCTCGGACAGCCGCGCGGCATCGAGTCCGGCACGAACTGCGCCTGCGATCCAGAGGTTTCGAGCGAAGTTTCCCTCCAATACGACGCCCCAGGGAGACACATGGATCAGCGCTGCCGATGCGTCGATCGCGGCGGCGACTCGATCGGCGTCGGCGCCCCAGATGGAAGCGGCTGCGGCAGCGGCTCCCGTCGCGCCCCAATGGCCGTGCGTGTGCCATCGCGAGTCGCGGGTGAGAGCGTGACCGAACCTTGCCGCGACCTCGTACCCTGCAACGACCGCCGCGAGGAATGTGTGGCCGTCGACGGGCGTCGAGGACATCCGGACCGCGGCTATGGCGGCGGGAACCACGTGGGCTGCCGGGTGCCCTGCGGCGTACTTGTTGCCCTCGTCCAGTTCGAGGCAGCACGCCGCTATCGCGTCGAGTTCGGCTGCGGTGGAGATCGTGGTTTCGATTCTGCTTCCCAGCGTGCGGGTTCTTCCTTCTTCCGGTCGCCAGGTGGCCGACAATATTCGCAGCTCGTTCGTACGCGCGCCGGCAATGGTGACGCCGAGTAGATCGAGCAGGATCGATCGAGCGCGCTCGCTGAGTTCGGGTGAGATGCCCCCGTCGCGCAGTTCGCACACGGCTCTTGCCAGTAATACTGTGGAATGTTCCGCTGAGAGGAACGCAGAGTCCGAAGTCATGAATCAACTGTATGAATTTCAATTCATGCGGTCAATGAACGGTGATCGAAAGGCCAGCAATGCTAGCCTGTGAAGCACCGCAGCCTCCCTCAGCGCATTGTTTCGTTGAGCGGAACGGCGCGACTCATGAACCGTTCATGTTGCGAGCGAAGGAGACAAACGCAATGTCCGATCAACTTCTCCAGGCAGTTCAGGCTGGGGTGCAGATCGTCGACCTGGGGCGGCAATTGCGCGTGGGCATGCCGCAATCGCCGAATCACCCACAGTTCTGGCATACGTTGCCTCGCCGTCACGGCGACATGACGCGATCGGACGGCGGTAGCGCTGCCAACGACATGATCACGACCGGAACGCACGTGGGCACGCATATCGATGCGCTTGCGCATGTCTCACACGACGGCAAATTGCACGGCGGCGCCGACGCAGGCCAGTCCTGCATCGGTGGAAAGTATGTCGAACACGGAGTTCACACCATTGCACCGATGGTGAGGCGCGGCGTCCTACTGGACATTCCATCGATGCTCGGAATCGGCCGCTGCGAAGGCGGTTACGAGATCACCGTTGCAGACTTGGAAGCGGCCGCGAGCGCTGAGGGGATAGCGGTGTCCGAAGGGGACGTCGTACTGATCCGCAGCGGGTGGGGGCAATTGTTCGACGAGGGCCAGCCCTACGTTGGGGGGCCTTCGGGAGTTCCCGGCGTCAGCGAAGCAGGCGCGCAGTGGCTCGCATCAAAGAAAGTGCATGCCGCAGGGGCCGACACGATCGCGTTCGAGCAACTCGCGCCGGGTGGCGGGCACGCACTTCTTCCAGCCCACCGAGTTCTCCTGGTGGAGAGCGGTATCTACATCATCGAAGCGCTCGACCTCGAAGAACTGTCCACGAAGAAGCAGTACGAGTTCACCTTCGTGCTGGTTCCGCTCAACATCTTCGGCGCTACGGGTTCCCCGGTTCGACCGTTGGCTGTGACCAACTCATGACCGATACCACTCTTGCTCAGCATCTGGCGCGCTTTGCCGCCGGGACCACGTTCGAGGACCTGCCCGACGCAGTCGTGGACAGCGTCGGAATGCGCGTACTCGACACGTTGGGTATCGCCATTGCGGCGACCGATCTCGATACCAGCCGCGCCGCAATCGCCTGGGCAACCGAGCAAGGCGGCGCAGCAAAGGCTTTCGCAGTAGGCGTCGAGGCGGCACTACCAGGGCCGATGGCTGCATTCGTCAACGGCGTGCTGGCGCATTCTCTCGATTTCGACGACACCCACCTGCCCTCCATCCTGCACCCGAGCGCCACCGTCGTACCTGCCGCCTTGGCCGCGGCCCAACAACACGGTGCCGACGGTCGAACGTTGGTTCGTGGCATAGCGATCGGCTTGGAAGTCTGTGTCCGGATCGGCATGGCAGGTTTCGACCCCGAGACCCAGAACTCGGTGTTCTTCGAACATGGTCAGCACGCGACGTCGATCTGCGGCGCCATGGGTGGAGCGGTAGCAGCTGCCGTCATCGGCGGCGCATCGGAAGCGAAGATCGTCGACACTCTCGGAATCGCTGCGTCGATGGCGTCGGGAATCATCGAGGCGAACCGCACCGGTGGCACCGTCAAGCGCATGCACTGCGGGTGGGCAGCACATTCGGCATTGGCTGCCGCGGGACTTGCGCGACACGGCATCACCGGCCCGCCGACCGTGCTCGAAGGCCGATTCGGCTTCTTCGAAGCGTGGTTGCACCAACCGGGCCGGGCGTCGGAGATCGTCGACGGCCTCGGAACGGAATGGGCTGTGCCCGACATCTTCTTCAAGCCTTACCCGGCGAACCACTTCACCCATGCTGCGGTCGACGCGGGTGCTGCGCTTCGCAATCGTGGCATTGCGCCGTCCGATGTGGAGAAGTTGGTTCTCGGCGTGCCGGCGGCGAACCTGCGAACCATCGGTGAGCCGATCGAGGTCAAACGCACACCGACAACCGGATACATGGCGCAGTTCAGCGGACCGTACGCACTTGCAGTGGGCATGTTCGGGGGCGGCGGACTCGGTGCAGCATTGGAAGACTATTCGGACGAACTGGCCAATGCCGAGGACCGCCGAGCACTGATGGCCAAGGTCGATGTGGTTCCGGATGCTCGCTGCGACGCCATCTTCCCGCACCAGTTCCCGGCAGTGCTGACCGCAACGTTGACCGATGGCACCACGGTGGTGGAGGAAGTGCTCACCACCCGAGGTGGCCCCGAGCGACCGCTGTCCTTTGAGGAGGTCTCGGCGAAGTTCCGTGCGAACGCGGGGTCGTTCATGTCCGAATCGGATGTGGCCCAGCTGGCCGAGCGGTGCCATGGACTGCCCGATCTGACGGACATCGGCACCCTGCTCGCCCCGCTGAGGAGAATCGGTACTGCCGCTCGGTAGTGACTACGCCCGAGCCAGGACTTCCCGCGCACCGCGCATCACGGCTTCGTCGACGAAGCGGCCTTGGTCGTCGACAGTCGGACCGCCGTCGGACAGTTCGTACAGTTCCACCAATCGGCGCGCCGAGGCGATTGTTTCGTCCGACGGCGTCAAGGCCGCGTTGATGATGGGAACCTGGCTCGGGTGCAGTGCTGTTCGGGCGCGGAAGCCCATGTCCACGAAGTGCTGGGTGGTGGTCACGAAGCCGTCGAGGTCACGGAAGTCTGTCGACGTCGGGGCAACGGGAGCGGCCAGAGAGGCTGCAGCGCAACCTATGACGACCTGCATGCGGATGGTGTCGATCACGGCTTCGGTTTCCGGGGTGCGCGCGATGCGCAGGTCGGCGAGCAGGTCCACCTCGCCGATTCCGAAGGTGCGAACCCGCGCGTATCCGGCCATCGCGGCAATGGAGCGTAAGGCGTCGGCAGTTTCGAGTAACCCGATCACGGCGAGGGTGTCCAGCTTGCGTGTCGACTCGAGTTCGGTGAGGAGCGCGTCCGCGCGGGCCAGTGTGGCGGTCGAGCATTTGGCGATCATGATGCCCGCGACTCCGGACCGAGCGGCCGCGTCGAGGTCCTCTGCCAGAAATTCGGGAGTGACCCGGACCCATATCTCGGTGTCCGTAGGCTCGCGCGTCTTCAACCATTCGCCGACGGCTTCTCGTGCACTTGCCTTCTGGGAGAGGGGTACCGCATCTTCGAGGTCGATGATGACGGCGTCCGTGTCACCGCGGACAGCTTTGTCGAAGAGTGCGGGCTTGATTGCGGGGACATAGAGGAACGAGCGAGAATCTGTGCGAGTCATCGAGTAGCACGAGCTTCCAGAATCTGGGTGATCGCACGAGCTGCGGTGACCACCTGGCGGGCATGGATGGCATGTTTCTCGTCCGCGGTCGAGGCGTAGCGGAAAGCAGGGCCGGAGGAACTGACCGAGCCCAGAACATGATTGGACGCGTCGAAGAACGGTGCAGCGATGGAGGCCGCGCCCGTGTTTCTTTCGTTGATCGATGTCGCGTATCCGATGTCGCGGATCTCGGCGAGACGCTCACGAAAGGACACAGCGTCGACGTCGGGGGTGGTTCCCTGAAGTTCCTCGAGTGCTTCGACGGCGAAGTGGTCCGGCAGGAACGCGAGGATTGCGCGGCTCGATGCCCCCGAGTGCAGCGGGAACTGGGGGCCGATCTCGACGACCATCTTCACCTCCTGTGGACTTTCGTACTGATCGAGATAGACGCGCCGGTGGCCGACGAGGACGGACAGGGTCGCCGTCTCACGGGTTTCCGCGCGCAGTGTCCGAAGCACCGGGGCGGCGATCGATCGGACGTCGAGTTGGCTCCATGCCTTCGTGCCGAGGCCTATTGCAGCCGGGCCGAGCGAGTACGTCGATTCGCCTGCCATCGGCTGCACGATCGAGCGTGAGGCCAGCGATTGCAGGATTCGATGCACGACGGCCTTGCTCAGGTGCAGGCGTCGGGCGATCTCGGATACTCCGAGCGCGCGATCGGACTGTGCGAATGCGAGGAGCACATCTGCCACACGATCTGCTGACTCTGTGCCGGTGGATGTTTCGGCCAGTGATGTGGAGCTGGGCGGCGTGACCATTCGGCCATCCTTCCGGATTCAGGGGGGAAATGTGGTTCACCAAGCGAGTCGACTCTAGCGTTCCGCTGAGCGAACCGTACGCGTAACAAGAATTTCATCAAAGATGCTGTTCTATGGGCGTGATGCGTGCCATACTCGGTTTCACGCGAATAGATCACCGATTCACTGGTGCGCTGAGCGGAACGCTTGACGCAGTGTGAAACGGTTCGACTCGACGCCTCGTGGGCGTGAAAGGCAGACAATGAAGAAGCTTGTAGGCGTGCTGAGCGCCGTCGCGGTAATGGGTGCAGCAGCGTGTGGATCCTCTTCGGGGTCCGACGACTCGGGCGCCATCAAGATCGGCTCCGTTCATCCCACCACCGGTGCGCTCGCGGGGGTCGGTGGATTGATGAACGACGGTGCTGCATTGGCGGTTGCCGATATCAACGCCGCCGGCGGAATCTCCTCGCTCGAAGGCCGTCAGTTGGAGCTCGTCTCCGGTGACAGTCAGGGCAAGGCCGAGGTCGGGCAGAGTGAGGCGCAGCGGTTGATCGACGACGGTGCCGTCGCACTCGTCGGCACCTATCAGAGTGACGTCACGCAGAATGTCGCCTCGGTAGCCGAACGGTCCCGTGTGCCTCTCGTCATCGACGTCGCCGTGGACGACAAGATCCTCGACCAGGGCTACCAGTACTCGTTCCGTATGCAGCCCAACGCGTCCAGCATGGGAACCGACGGCGCCAAGGCTTTGGCAGCTATCGAGCAGCAGACCGGACAGTCCATCGACAAGGTGTCCTACCTGCACATCGAAGGATCGTTCGGAGACAGCGTCTTCAACGCATTCGAAGCCGAGGCAGCCAATCAGGGCATCTCCTCGGTGCAGGAAATCACCTATCCCGCAACAAACTTCTCCGACGCAACCACTCAGGTTCGGGAAGCAGCCGTCAGTAATCCCGACGTCATCGTCGCGACCGGTTACTTCCCGGACGGTCTCCTCATCGCCAAGGCTGTGCAGCAGCTGAACCTGAAGGTCAAGGGCGTCTACGGAATTGCCAACGGCGCGTTCGACGACAGCTCTTTCCCCGCGGCGGCCGGAGCTGCCGGTGAGGGCGTGCTCAGCGCCAACTACCACTTCGACGCGACGAGCGAGCGCACCAACGAGATTCGAGGCCGCTTCCAGCAGCAGTTCGGACGCCCGATGGAGACCGCAGCGATGCTGTCCTACCAAGCCGTCGAGGTCATCGCGGCAGGTCTCGAGGATGGCAAGGACACCGATCCAGAGGCTTTGCGCGACGCCATTTCCGGTGTCTCGATCGAAGATCCACTGCTCGCGTTCGACGGACCCATCGAGTTCGACGAGACCGGTCAGAACAAGAACGCAACGGTTATCGTCATGCAGGTCCGCGATGGTGCAGTAGCACAGGTCTTCCCCGAGGAATTCGCCACGGACGCAATCGAGTTCCCGGTCGGGGCCGGACAGTGACCGACGCAGCGACTGCGACGGCACCGGTCAAGCGGCGCACGCTCACGGGGATGAACCCCGCAGTGGGCGTGGCAGCCGTCGTCGTGGTGATCATGGCGGTCATCTATCTCGTAGGCGGCAAGGATCAAGGGCTGGTGACCCAGTCACTGGTTTCAGGACTGCTTCTCGGCGGTGTGTACGCACTGATCTCGGTCGGTCTGACACTGATCTTCGGAGTACTGGGCATCGTGAACTTCGCCCAGGGTGCGATGCTGACGATGGCGATGTACATCGTGTACGCACTGTCCACCGCCGGGCTGCCGGTGTATCTCGCCACCGTCATCGCGGTGCCGCTGATGTTCGTGTTCGGCATGATCGTGCAGGCAACGCTACTGACCAAGCTGACGATCAGCGGCAGCCACGACGGCCCACTACTGGTCACGCTCGGTCTGTCTCTGCTGATCATCAACGTCTTGCTGATGATCTTCGGGGGAAGGCCCAAATCGGTTCAAGCCCCGATCGAGGGTTCGGTCTCGATTCTCGGAGCCGTGGCATCGTGGCCGCGGGTTCTGGCCTTCATCGGAGCGGCTCTCGTCGCCGTCGCATTGACTGCCGTGCTCAACCGCACCCCGCTCGGACTGTCCATTCGCGCAGTGGCGTCGAACTCCGAGGGAGCCAAACTCGTCGGAGTCGACATCGGCCGCGTCTACGCCCTGACCTTCGGCATCGGTGCGGCATGCGTCGCCGTCGCCGGGGGATTGATGACCCCGTTCACCAGTCTCACCCCGTCGGTGGGAGAGCAGTTCACCATCCTCGCGTTCGTCATCGTGGTGCTCGGCGGTCTCGGAAGCGTCGTCGGTGCCGTGATCGGCGGTTTGGTGATTGGCCTGGTGCAGACGGTCGGAGCCCTCTTCCTTCCCGGTACCGGATCACTCATTCTGGTGTTCGCGGTGTTCATCCTCGTCCTGTTTCTCAAGCCCGAAGGATTGTACGGAGCCCGCCGATGACCGCCACTGTGACAGCACCGACGTCGGTGCCAGAAGATTCTCGATTGAAAGACACCTGGCTGAAACGGCAGCTCATCACGCTCGTCATCGGGTTCGTCGTCGTAGCGGCGCTGCCACTGATTCTCGGTGAACAAGCTCAGACCGTTGCCGTTCGTACGCTGATCTTCGCCCTCATGGCAGTGGCGTGGAACATCATGAGCGGCTTCGGCGGGATGTTCAGCTTCGGCCACGCCGCGTTCTTCGGTATCGGTGCGTACACCGGGGCCTACCTGCTGGTGGATCACGGAATTTCGCCCTGGATCTCGATGGCAGTCGCTGCGGTGATCTCGGCATCGGTCGGAACGCTGCTCGCCTATCTGTGTCTGCGCTACCGGCTCGCCGGTTCCTATTTCGCATTGGCTACCTTCGCCTTTGCGCAGATGTTCCTGCTGCTGGTGCAGAACCTGGAGGTCTTCCACAAGACCGAAGGATTCAATGTGCCGCTCTTGCCGCGTGATTCGTGGTGGATGCTGCAGTTCGAGAAAGGCAGTCCCAACTACATCTGGATCCCGTTGGTGATTCTTGCGCTTGCCGTGCTCGGCACCATCTTCTACGTGCGTTCCCGAGCCGGCCAGTTCGTCCAAGCGGTGCGCGACGACGAAACCGCAGCCGCGTCACTGGGCATCGATACGATGAAATACCGCCTCATCGCGGTCGCTGCCAGCTGTGCACTGATCGCGGTCGCCGGCGTGTACTACACGCAGTACTACTTCTTCGTCGGTCCGGAACAGGCCTTCGGATCCGCAGTATCGGTAGAAGCCATCGTTCCTGCCGTCATCGGTGGGATCGGCACCATCTGGGGCCCGGTCCTCGGCGCCGCAGTGATCGGGCCACTGTCCGAGATCATCAACGAACTGCTGCGCAACCCACCGGGATTCCTTGGATTCCTCGATGGCGCAATCGGTCTCGACGTAGCGGTGTACTCGGTAATCTTGATCCTGATCGTCATATTCCTCCCCAAGGGAATCTTCGGCACTATCCGTGAGAGGTGGTTTCGATGAGCCTGCTGAGCATCGAAGGTCTGAGTAAATCCTTCTCCGGAATTCATGCCGTGCGAAACGTCACCCTCGACGTTTCCGAGCACGAATTTCTGGGCATCATCGGCCCCAACGGTGCGGGTAAGACCACACTGTTCTCGCTTCTGTCCGGTGAGCAACCGCCCACCGAGGGGCGAATCATTTTCGACGGCAAGGACATCACCGGTTGGTCAGCCAACAAGATCGCACGTAGCGGACTCGTTCGGACTTTCCAGCTCATGCGACCGTTCGAATCGATGTCGGTGCTCGAGAACGTCACCGTCGCAGCGCTGAGCAAGCGTCGCTCGCGTAAGGACGCGCGCCGACATGCACTCGAGGTACTCGATCGAGTGCAGCTCTCGGACCAGGTCGGCGGCAAAGTGTCGACCATGTCCACGGCCGGTCTCAAACGGCTCGAGCTGGCACGCGCGCTGGCCATGGAGCCACGTGTCGTTCTGCTCGACGAGGTACTCGCCGGACTGGTACCAGCCGAGCGGGCGCCGATGATCGAGCTGCTGCGCACTCTGCACGACGAGGGCCAGACCGTGTTGTTCGTCGAACACATCATGGCGGCCGTCATGGCGCTGTCCGAGCGACTCGTCGTCATGCACGAAGGTGCGGTGCTGACCTCGGGGAATCCACGCACGGTCATCGAGGACAGCCGCGTCGTCGAGGCATATCTCGGTGAGGAGAAGACGGCATGATGCTCGAGATCGACAACTTGCACGCCGGATATCGGCGTCTGGAAATTCTGCATGGACTGGATATGTCCATCGCAAAGAACGAGATCGTTTCGCTCATCGGCGCGAACGGTGCAGGCAAGACGACGACCTTGCGGGCATTGTCCGGGCTGGTCTCGCCGACCGGTGGCCGAATCATGTTGGATGGGGTCCCCATTCACGGGATGCGAGCGGACCGGATCGTCAAGGCTGGCTTGGTCCACGTCGCACAGGACCGTGCGCTGTTCGGTGCGCTGCCGGTGTTCGAGAATCTGGAAATGGGTGCCTACACACAGAAGCGCACGACGGTCAAGGATTCCCTGGACCAGGTATACGACCTGTTCCCTATCCTCGCCGAGCGTCGTGATCAGCTCGCCGCCACCATGTCCGGTGGCCAGCAACAGATGCTTGCCATCGGTCGCGCATTGATGGCCAGGCCGCGGCTTCTCACACTCGACGAACCATCGGTGGGGTTGGCCCCCAAGCTGGCCGCTCAGGTTCTCGATGCAATCGTTCGTATTCGCGACACCGGTGTGACAGTGCTCATCGTCGAACAGAACGCTGCTCAAGCGCTCGACATCTCCGATCGCGCCTACGTGATCGAGAGCGGCTCGATCGTGCTGTCAGGCACGGGATCCGAGCTTGCTCACGACGATCGCGTCAAGGCCGCCTACCTCGGAATTTAGGAGTTACGCCCACATGCGCCTCTTGGCTTTCACCCCCATCGATGTCGACGACGCAGAACTGCGTCGTCGACAGGAACGCTACGATCAGCTCGCACCGGAGACGGTGTCCGTCGAGCTACGCAACATCGGCGCAGTCGCACCTTCGGCTCTCGACACCGAGAAAGAGATCCGAGCGTCGGAAAAGGTTCTTGCAGAGGCATTTCGGACAGTCGATCCGACTGGATTCGACGGATTTCTACCAGACTGCGTTCTCGATCCATGTGCGGAAGAAGCGGATTCGTTCGCGCGTCCGTTGTACGGATTGTCGCGATTGACGGCCTCGTTCTTCCTTTCGCAGGGTCTGCATGTCGGCGCACTGGCTCGAAACGAGGCCATCGCAGCAGAATTGGACTCTCGGCTGGCGTCCTACGACATCATTGCCGACCCGACGAAAGTCCTCGGCCTCGATGTCGCCGATATCGCCGACTCGCAGGCCTGGGGTCGCGCGGTGACCGAGCGTGCGGCATCGATGACCTGCGACGTCGCAATCAACGCCTGCTCGGCGGTGGAACTGACGGATCCCCCCGTGCGACCACTGGTCGTCGACCCGACCGCGATTGCGCTCCAGCTTTTGGGGTTGCAGTCGAGATGGGTAACGTCGGCATGAGCGAGAACGGACCCGACCTCGTCGTCGCCGGAGCGGGCGGCGGTCTCGTCGCTGCGCTTCGGGCCGCCCAGCGTGGGCTCGATGTCTTGGTCGTCGAGGCGAGCGAGCACTTCAAGCGCGGCAACAACACCGCGATGTCGACGGCCATGATTCCAGGGGCCGGATCGCGCTGGCAGCGTGAGTCCGGGATCGACGATTCACCAGGACAATTCGTCGACGACATTCTCCGTAAAACCAAGGGTACGGCCGACGAAGCCCTTGCTCACACTTTGGCGAATGTCAGCGCGCCACTGGTGGAATGGTTGGCCGACTACCTGAAGATGCCGCTGGAACTCGTTACCGACTTTTCCTATCCAGGTCACTCGCAATTGCGTTGCCACACCGTCGAAGGCCGCCACGGTACCGCGATCGTCGATCATCTCGTCCGCGCAGTCGCCGACGAACCGAAGATCGATCTGTTGGTGCCGGCTCGGCTCACCGACGTCACGGTCGATGTCGATGGCAGAGTGGACGGTGTGGTGATCACATTGCCCGACGGCAGCACCGAATCGATACCGACGAGGTCTGTTCTGTTGGCCACCAACGGTTATGGTGCCGATCCTGAACTCGTCGCCGACTACGTTCCGGAGATTGCTGCGGCTCGGTATCACGGAAGCGAATATTCGGTAGGCGATGCGCTGAGGATCGGCGCGCGACTGGGTGCCGAGTCGAGGTTCCTCGATTCCTACCAAGGGCATGCGGCGCTGTCGAAGAAAGCAGGAACGCTCGTCGGTTGGGCAACGGTGATGCACGGTGGTGTCGTGCTCGATCTGGATGGCCGACGGTTCGGTGACGAGACCACCGGCTACTCCGAGTACGCAGCCGCCCTCGCTGCCCGACCACACTCCGAGGGCTGGATCGTCATCGACCGCTCGATCTACGAAAAGTGCCTGTCCTTCACAGACTTTCGACAGACTGTAGAGTCGGGTGCGGTTCTCTGGGCGGACGGTACCGCGGAGCTTGCCGAGGCGACGGGCCTCCCCTCGGACGCAGTCGTGGACGAACTTTCCAGTCTCGACAGCTTTGCCCGGGGCATAGTCGCAGATCCTTACGGTCGCACCTCTTTCGAGCACAGGCTAGCGGCGCCGTATGCAGCGATCAAGATCGTCCCAGCGTTGTTCCACACCCAAGGTGGACTCGTCGTCGACGAGAACGCTCGGGTGCTGCGTCCGTCGGGCACGGCTATCGACGGGCTGTTCGCCTCGGGCGGTGCGGCGATGGGAATCTCCGGTCACGGTGCCGCGGGCTACCTTGCGGGTAACGGATTGCTACCTGCTCTCGGCCTGGCGTACCTCGCCGCCGGTTACATCTGATTTTCTCCCCATTTCGAAAGGATCCACCAGATGTCTACGTTGATCACCAATGCACGTGTCGTCCGTCCAGGCTCGGACGCCCCCGAAGACGGTGAGCTCCTCGACCTGCTCATCGAAGACGGCAAGTTCACCCGAATCGAAGCGGGGATTCCTGCCGACGCGGCGGACACCGTGATCGATGCTGCAGGCAAGATCGCCTTCCCCGGAGTGGTCGACGCACACCAACACTGGGGTATCTACAACCCGCTCGGTGAAGACGCCGAAACCGAGTCCCGCGCCTGTGTCCAGGGCGGCGTTACGACGTCGTTGTCCTACATGCGCACCGGGCAGTACTACATGAACACCGGTGGGTCCTATGCGGATGTGTTCCCGAAGGTCCTCGAAGCAACCGAGGGACGCCCGTACGTCGACTACGCGTACCACCTGGCACCGATGTCGAAAGAGCACATCGCGGAGATCCCGTCGCTCATCGCAGACCACGGTGTGACCTCGTTCAAGATTTTCATGTTCTACGGCAGCCATGGCTTGCACGGGCGCAGCGTCGATCAGAGCGAGTTCCTGATGACTCCGGAAGGTGAGCGTTACGATCTGGCGCATTTCGAATTCGTCATGCGTGGAATCCAGGCGGCTCGTGAACAGTTGGGCGACAAGGCCGAGCACATCTCGCTGTCGCTGCACTGTGAGACCGCCGAGATCATGAGTGCCTACACCAAGATCGTCGAAGAAGAAGGAACTCTCGAGGGCCTCGCCGCTTACAGTGCGTCCCGCCCGCCGCATTCCGAGGGACTTGCGGTCACCATCGCGGCGTTCCTTGCAGACGAGACGCAGTTGCCGAACATCAACTTGCTGCACCTGTCCTCGCGTAAGGCAATGACGGCCGCGATGCGGATGGCGAAAGCGTTCCCGCACGTCAACTTCCGTCGTGAGGTCACCATCGGGCACCTGCTGGCCGATATCGAGACCGCCTACGGACTCGGCGGTAAGGTCAACCCGCCACTTCGCCCCCGAGACGACGTCGAAGCACTGTGGGAGCACTTGCTCGCCGGTGACATCGACTGGGTCGTCAGCGATCATGCGTGCTGCAAGGACGAGAAGAAGTTCGCCGAGGATCGTGGTGACATCTTCGCCGCGAAATCCGGATTCGGTGGTGCCGAGTACCTGCTCCCCGGTTTGGTCTCCGAAGGCCGCAAGCGTGGACTCAGCTGGCGTCGTATCGCCGAGCTGACTTCGCTCAACCCCGCGTTGCGTTACGGACTTCCGGGTAAGGGTGACATCGCGGTCGGTATGGACGCCGACGTCGCGCTCGTCGATCCCGACCACACGTGGACCGTGCAGCCCGAGGAATCCGAGTCGGCGCAGGAGTACACCCCGTTCCAGGGATTCGAGCTGGGAGCGAAGGTGACCGACACCTTCGTCCGGGGACAGCGTGTGCTGGCCGACGGTTCGGTAACCGGAAGCCCGGCCGGCCGCTACCTGCATCGCCCGTACAAGTGACCGGCCCACTCGAGGGCATCAAAGTCCTCGACATCTCCACGATTCTCGCCGGCCCCTTGGTAGCTCAGATCCTCGGTGACTTCGGTGCCGAGGTCATCAAGATCGAACATCCGACCCGGCCCGACGGCATGCGCGGGCACGGGTTGGACAAGGACGGTCACCCGCTGTGGTGGACGATGGTGAGCCGCAACAAGCGCACCATGACGTTGAATCTGGGTGAGGAGAAAGGTGCAGAGATCTTTCGCCGTCTTGCCGCCGAGGCCGACGTCGTGGTCGAGAACTTTAGGCCGGGCACGTTGGAGCGCTGGGGTCTCGGCTACGACGTGTTGTCGGCAGACAACCCGGGTTTGATCCTGTTGCGCGTGACAGGCTTCGGCCAGACCGGTCCCTATGCGAAGCGGCCCGCGTTCGGGACACTCGTCGAATCGATGAGCGGTTTCGCGCACCTTACCGGTCCTGCCGACGGGCCGCCGACGTTGCCTGCCTTCGGACTCGCCGATTCACTGGCCGGAATTGCAGGCTCGTCCGCGGTGTCCATGGCACTACTGCATCGAACGAACAATGGCGGTAAAGGCCAGGTCATCGACTTGGACTTACTGAGTCCGATCATGACTGCGGTGGGGCCGGGAATCATCTACGCCGATCAGCTCGGGATCGATCTCGAGCGGACGGGCAATCGATCGAGCAACAATGCACCGCGAAATCTCTACAAGACCTCCGATGGTTTCTGGCTGGCCATTTCCACGAGCGCGAACTCGATCGCCGAGCGGGTGTTGCGGTTGGTCGGTCACGCGGAGGTCATCGACGAACCGTGGTTCGCGACGGGGCGTGAGCGTGCCGCGCACGCCGATCTACTCGACGGATACGTGGGCGGTTGGATCGGAGATCGAACCCGTGACGAAGTCGTTGCCGAGTTCGAAAAGGCCGGTGCTGCTGTGGCTCCGGTGTACAAGCCGAGTGACCTACTCGATGACCCGCAGGTGAACGCGATCGAGATGGTGACCACCGTCGAGGACGAGGATTTGGGTCCTGTCCGCATGCAGAACGTCATGTGGCGCATGGGTGACAGTCCCGGCAGCATTCGGCACACCGGGCGTGCACACGGTGCCGACACCGACGAGGTCCTCGCGGAGTTGGGTTGCAGTGCGGATTCGATCGAGGAACTGCACAGGTCGGGCGTCGTCTAGCTGTGTATAAACGCTTGAAGGGGCCGGCCGGATTCGGCTGGCCCCTTCAGGTTGTGCGTGCGGTTCAGCTGGTTCGAGAAGCCGCTGAGTGAATGGTCCTGGCGAGGTCGAGGGGTCGGCTCCACATGGGCCAATGACCCGTGGGGAGGTCGATGACGTCGAGTTGTTCGAGGTTCGCCACCTCGGCGAACATGACATGGCCTGCTCGGGCCAATTCGAGCACCTGCGTGCCCGGGATCGAGCAGCACACCAGGGTGGTCTGAACCTTGCGGCGGGCGTCGTTCGTGAGCTCGACGGATTGACGAAGTACGGGGCCGGGCTCTGGGACGGCCCGGGCCCGAAAACGTTCGAGGACCTCTGCACTCAGGCCTTCGAGGCTCGCCTGCTGCGCGAGGATGTCGAAGGACGGCAGCGGAAGCTCCTCCAACCCCTCCGGAAGGTCTGGGGCGTGGACACTTCCGGTTGCCACGGGGCCGGAGTCGACCCACACCACCCGCTGGACAAGCTCCGGGTGTCGGTCGATGACGAGGCTGACGGGAGCGTTGGCCCCACTGTGAGCGACGAGAATCACGGGCTGATTTCCGTGTCGAGCAATAGCGTCCAGAAGCGCTTCGGCTTGGTCGTCGAGAGTCCTTGTCGCACGCTCAGGATCGTCCCTGTCGAGGCCAGGCAGTGTTAGTGCGAGTGCACGAGACTGGTCTGTTTTCAGGTGTTCGAGGACTTCGTCCCACGCCCAAGCGCCCAGCCAGTGGCCGGCGACAAGGATGATGGTCGGACTGCTGATGGTGGTCGACATGCCACAACTCTCGCAGGACCGATGGACAGTGGTATGTCACTATTTGTGTCATGAATTGGCCGCGGTCCGATTAGTGAAGCGAGCAGAACGGCTCCATGCTCTGTCAGAGATGTTGCACCGCAGTGGCGCGCGTGGGGTATCCGCCGAACGGTTGGCGAGAGAGTTCGAAGTGTCCGTGCGGACAATCAAGAGAGACCTCGACGCGTTGGAGAACAGCGGCAGCCCTCTATGGTCGCGCCCAGGTCCGGGCGGTGGATACGGATTGGCCAAAGGCGCGTCCTTGCCGCCCGTCAGTCTGTCTCCGGCGCAGGCTGTGGCGCTCATGGCGGCCGTGTCCGCTGCGGCCGATGCCCCCTACTCCGATCTGGCAGCAGCCGGCATCCGAAAGGTCATGGATGTTCTCGATCCCATCACGCGAGCAAGGGCCGACGATCTAGCTCGCCGTGTGTGGGTCGACGCGGGTCCCTCGTCTTCACGCGCAACGAAGTCGGCCATGGAAGAGGCGATGGCCGAACAGCGAGTGATCCGTGTTCGCTACACATCGAGAGAGGGCGTCACGACCACCCGTGACGTCGAGCCGGTGCTGTTCGCCTCCACGAACGGCCAGTGGTACTTGATCGGATGGTGCCGAAAGCGCGACGCAATGCGATGGTTTGCGCTCTCGCGCGTCGAGCGGGCCACCGTAACCAGGACTGCCTGCAGCGGCCATACCATCGACGAGGTCGGAGAACCCCCGGCGAACGCCAGACCGGTACACGGCCGGGGGGAGTGAATCGATCAACCTGTGCGATGGCGGTTGCGGGTGATCGGCCTTAGTCACCTTCGACGGGTGATCTCCGGCGGGTCGAGCTGCGCAATACTGGCTCCCTACAACAGGGGTGTCCATGACTGCCACAACGAAGACTGGCTCGGGTCTGGTGCTGACGGTGCTGGCATCGAGCCAGTTCCTGATGACTCTGGACAGTTCGGTCATGAACGTGTCGATGGCTACGGTGGCCGATGATCTCGACACCACGATTACGGGTATTCAAACCGCGATCACGCTGTACACGCTGGTCATGGCGACGCTGATGATCACGGGCGGCAAGATCGGCACCATTGTGGGAAGGCGTAGAGCTTTCGCACTCGGACTCGTGATCTACGGGGTCGGGACATTGACCACTGCAGCGGCTCCCAATCTTGCGGTGCTGTTGTTCGGGTGGGCTTTCCTCGAAGGTGTGGGCGCGGCGCTGATCATGCCGGCGATCGTGGCTTTGGTCGCGGCCAATTTTCCGCCGGAAAAGCGAGCTGCCGCATACGGTTTGGTTGCCGCCGCAGGTGCAATGGCGGTGGCGGCCGGCCCGCTGATCGGCGGTGCGGTCACCACGTTCGCTTCGTGGCGGTATGTCTTCGTCGGCGAGGCATTTCTCGTCGTGGCGATCATACTGGTGCTGCGCCGCATCAATGACGTCCCGCCGGTCCGCGTCCGACTCGATCTCGTCGGCTCCGCGTTGTCGGTGGCAAGCTTGGGAATGCTCGTCTTCGGAGTTCTCAGATCGGGGGAGTGGGGGTGGATTCGTCCCACCCCGGGCGGCGCCGAGATAGCGGGACTGTCCCCGGTGATCTGGCTGTTGTTGACCGGCGCGTTGCTCCTGTACGTGTTCATGAGATGGCAGACGCACCTTGCCGAGGCCGGGCGGGAGCCACTGATCGATCCGAAGCTGCTTCGTAACCGGCAACTTTCCGGCGGATTGACGATGTTCTTCGCGCAGTTCACCGTCCAAGCCGGCGTCTTCTTCACGGTGCCGTTGTTCCTGTCGGTGGTCCTGGAACTGAGTGCGCTGCAGACCGGGCTGCGAATCCTCCCACTGTCGGTCGCACTTCTCCTCGCCGCCGCCGGGATTCCCAAGCTCTGGCCCCGCGCCAATCCTCGACGAGTAGTTCGATTGGGCTGGGGGTCGATGATCGTCGGCATTCTCGTACTGGTCACCGGATTGGATCCCGGAGCCAATGCGAGCATCGTGGCGGTGCCGATGGTTCTGATGGGACTGGGACTCGGTGCGTTGGCCTCGCAGCTCGGCGCCATTACCGTTTCCGCCGTGCCGGATTCGCAGAGCGCGGAAGTCGGCGGGCTACAGAACACCGCAACGAACCTCGGAGCATCACTCGGAACTGCTTTGATCGGGTCGGTACTCATCGCGACCCTGAGCGCGGCGATCGTTGCCGGCGTGCAGATGAATCCCGACGTTCCAACCTCGGTGAAAGCGCAGGCGAGCACCGAACTCGCGAGCGGCGTTCCCTTTCTCTCGGACACCCAGCTCGAGGCGGCACTGGCCGACGCGGCGGTCCCGCAGTCGAGTGCCGCGCAGATCGTCGACGTCAATTCCGATGCTCGCCTCGAGGCCCTGCGTGTGGCCTTGTCCATTGCCGCACTGATCGGCGTCTGCGCCCTGTTCTTCACCGGTAGCGTCCCGCGAGAGGCGCCCTCGGCTCAGGTGACCGCCGATCTGTGAGTCAGGACCAGCGAACGTGACCAGGCGTGGCGTCGGAGCTACTTGTTGCCGGTGAGCACCGCAGCGATTGCCTCGACCTGATCTGCGATACGTGGGCCCCAGCGGCTCGAGAGGTCCTCGTCCATCGTGTAGATGCGTCCATCACGCACAGCGCGCATCGAACTCCACCCAGGCCGTGCGGCAACGGATTCCGCGGTGACGCCGCAGCACTGCGAATCTGCCAGGAAGATGATGTCGGGATCGTCCGTCACCACCGACTCGGCGGCGAGTTGTGGGTAGTTGCTTGCCGCGCCGTCGGCGATGCTCGTGAGTCCGAACAGTCCGTAGAGCTGGCCGACGAAACTCTGGCTCGTCACGGTGTACAGCTCGGAGTCGAGTTCGTGAAAATAGGTGAGCTCGCCGGAGGGGACGCTGGCGACAGCGTCCTCGATGCGGGTCCGAGTCTGCTCGACCACCGCTTCGGCCTCTGCTTCGCGACCGGTGGCGTCACCGACTCGCTCGATCTGGGAGTATGCGTCGTCGATGCTCGTTGCGGCGGGCAGCAGCAGCGTCGGAATCTGTGCCGTTAGGAGGCCGGAGACCAGCCCGCCGATATCGTCCGAAGCGATGACGAGGTCTGGTTCGTATCCCACGATCGCTTCGAGACTGGGGGTGTAGGCCGACAAGTCGGTCTTCGGCGCATCGGTCGGATAGTCCGACTGGCTGTCGACGGCAACCACCTGATCGCCGGCGCCGATGGCGAACAATGTCTCGGTGGCAGTCGGGCTGAGAGAGACGATCGATTTCGGGCGCGACTCGATGGTGATGTCGACTCCGGAATCGGCGGGACCGGACACCACCGTCTTGGGAAACGAGCCGTCGGCCGACGACGTCGACGAATCCTGCGCCGATGTGTCCGGTCGGTCGTCTGCTGTTCCACTGCATCCGCCCACCACGAGGGCGAGTACTGCAGTACCGAGCATGACCTTGAACGATTGCCGCGTGTGCACGAAAAATTGACCTCCAGCTCGTCGGACGAGATGAATTAACGCCCGAGACTACGAGCCAAGTATGTCCCGGTATGCGTCTGGGTCCGAACCAGGTCTGCCACAGTTCCGGTGAAGGTGATCAGCCCACCGTTGTGGCCGCCTTCCGGACCGAGGTCGATGACCCAGTCCGCAGCAGCAACGACGTCGAGATTGTGTTCGATGACGATGACCGTGCGTCCCTCGTCGACCATGCCGGACAGCAGTTCGATCAGGTTGGCCACATCCGACGGATGCAAGCCCGTCGTCGGCTCGTCCAACACCAGAATCGGCGACGACCCGACGAGTTCAGCCGCCAGTTTCAGGCGCTGGCGTTCGCCACCGGACAACGACGAGAGGTTCTGTCCAAGTGAAAGATAGCCGAGGCCGACGTCCACGCATCGACGAAGAATGTCGCGAATCTTCTTGATGTCGAAGAAGTCCTGAGCATCTTCGATGGACATCTCGAAGATGTCGGCGATGCTGACGCCGTCGACGCTGTGCCGGATGGCTCCTGGGCGGAAGCGTCTGCCCTGACACGTTTCACACGTGCTCGAGACCGGATCGGTGAATCCGAGGTCGGTGAAGATGATGCCGCTTCCCTGGCAATCGGAGCACGCGCCATCGGAGTTGGGGGAGAACAGTGACGCCGGTTGGCCGGTCCTCTTGGCGAAGTACGCGCGAATGGGATCGAGCAGACCCGTGTACGTGGCCGGGGAGGATCTTCTGGATCCGCGAATCGGTGCCTGGTCGATGATGACGGCATCGGGTGCAACCTCGCGAAGATGCCCGTGAACGAGACTCGACTTGCCGGAGCCCGCGACGCCGGTGACGGCAGTCATGACCCCGAGAGGTATCTCGACGCTGACGTTCTGCAGATTGTGGGTGTTCGCCCCAACGATGTGCAGGTGACCGGTCGGTATCCTGGGTGTGCGGAGTGCGGCATTCTCGCGTCGCAGTGCTGCGCCCGTACGGGTATCGGCCTTGGTGAGCTCTTCGTAGGTGCCTTCGAATACGACCGTCCCGCCGGCTTTACCTGCACCGGGACCGATTTCGACGATGCGATCCGCAATCGACATGACCTCGGGATCGTGTTCGACCACCAAGACGGTATTTCCCTTGTCTCGCAATGCAAGCAGCATCTCGTCGAGTCGATGCACGTCGCGTGGATGCAAGCCCGTGGTGGGCTCGTCGAAGACATAGAGCATGTCGTTGAGGGTGGCGCCGAGATGCCGGACCATCTTGATGCGCTGCGACTCGCCACCGGAAAGCGAAGCCGTGGCGCGGTCGAGGCTGAGGTAGCCCAGACCGAGGTCGACGAGTCTGCGCAGCTGAGTCACTATCTCCCGACGTGGACCGTCGAGATCTTTGAGCCTCCACGTGTCGATACGGTCCGCGAGATCGGAAACCTGCATGGCAAACGCGTCGGGCAGGGAGAGGCCTTCCAATGTCGCATTGCGGATGGTCTCTTTGTACCGAGTGCCGCCGCACTCCGTGCAGGTACCGCGAGTGACGATGCGATCGTAGGCGAGCTTCGCTTTGCCCTTGAGCGCGTCGGCATCCTTGGACAGATAGCTGCGCCGAAACCGAGAGATGATCCCTTCGTAGCTCTTCATCACGGCATCGGGGTTGAGAACGTCGATCTCACCCGGTTTGGCGTCGAAGAAGATGTGCCGTTCGCGGGCGGAGTATTGCTCCACGGGCACATCGAGATCGAACAATCCGGAGTCCGCGAAAACTCGGTACGGCCATTTACCGGGTTCGAAATCCGGATGTTTGAAAGGTCCCTCGCGCAGCGACTTCGACTCGTCGACGAGTTCGTCGCGATCGACGACCTTGGCCTCGCCGAGCCCGTCGCATTCCTGGCACATACCGGCGGGGTCGTTGAAGGAGAAGGCGTTGGCATAGCCGATGGACGGGATGATTCCGCGAGAGAACAGCATGCGTAGCCAGTCGCCGATATCGGTGATCGTGCCGACAGTGGAGCGGGGCCCACCGAATAGCCGCTTCTGGTCGACGATGATGACCGCCGAGAGATTGGCGATGAGGTCCGCGTCGGGCCGTCCGTAGGACGGGAGGAACGTCTGCGCGAAAGCGGTGAACGTCGAGTTGATCTGCCGTTGCGCTTCGGCGGCAATGGTGTCGAACACGAGGGAGGACTTGCCCGATCCGGAAACTCCCGCGAATACGACGAGCTTCCGCTTCGGAAGGTCCAGATCGACCTCGCGGAGATTGTTCTCGCGTGCTCCGCGCACAAGGATGGTGGACAGGGGGTCGGCCGAGGTTGTGATGGGAGTGTCACCTTTCGCAGAGCCGGATGGTCTCGCACTCGAAGCGTGCAGCTCGCCATCCTACCGTACGCTGTACGGTGACGGTAGGTAGTTTCGCGTTCGCGCTGGCTGGTCGTTCAGTTGCCCGCTTCTCGTTGACGCCGCTCGCGCTCGGTCCTACGTTGCTCCTCGGCTCGCGCGCGGCACTGGCGCAGAAACTCCTCATCTGCCTCCGGGTCTTGCGCAAGATGACGACCTGGACGGGTTTCGTACTCCGGGAACGCAGACGAGTTCTGCCGCCGCCCGGCACTTCCGCCGCCGGCTCCGCCCCAGATGCCGCCACCGATAGGTCGGCCCGCCACCAGCCATACCACCGACCCTGCCAGGGGAACGAAGACCACGAACAGTAACCACACCATCTTCGGCAAGTACCGCACCCCGCCGTCGTCCGCGGTGATCACGTCGATGAGACAGAACACCCACAGCAGCGTCACCAGCAATCCGAAATACGGCATTTCGTCACCCTTTCACATCAAGACCATGCGGTCTTTTATCGATGGGATCGTAACAATCACCTTTACGTTGGAGGGGCCTGAGGTACCCACTTCAGGTGCTCGTCGGCGGTCCGGGGCGTGGCTCGACAATCACCTGCTGCCCCGGTGGCTTCGCGTGGAAGGCCACCCCGGACCGTGACGGGTCGTTTCGGCCGCTGATTGAGATGTGTTCGCGAACTATGTCGCTGTGTAAAGGTGTGCCGGCGAAACAGCCCTGACGAGCCCCACGTGTCCGAACGGGAGTGCATATGGTCGAAATAGTTTGGGTTGGAATCGATGTCGGTCGCCACTCACATCACGCCGCCGCAGTCGACGACCGCGGCGCTGTGCTGTGGTCACGCCGCATTCGCAACGACCAAGCAGAGATCGAGACGCTGCTCGACCGAGTCGCAGATGTCGAGTCAGTGGTGTGGGCGATCGACATGACCGCGCCGGAATCGGCCTTGCTCCGTGGCGTGCTGACCTCACACCATCAGCAGGTGCGCTACGTGCCTGGCAGGGTCGTCCACAGTATGACCGGCGCTTTTGCTGGTGAAGGCAAGACCGACGCCCGCGATGCTGTAGTCATCGCACAGACCGCACGTCTGCGCAGCGACCTCGCCCGGGTTTCAATACCCGACGATGTCGCGATCGAGCTCGAGCTCCTGACCGGCCACCGCTCCGAGCTCGTAGCCGAACGCACCCGCGGCATCAATCGACTGCGCGTCCTGTTGACCCGGATTTTCCCTGTTCTGGAGCGGTGTTTCGACTACTCGACCCTCACCGGTCTGGCGTTCGTAACCAGGTACGTCACGCCGTCGTCGATCACCGCAGCCTCCGACGAAGAGATCTACGACCACTTGCGCGGCCACGGGGTCCGGCGACCCACGATCCCGAAAATGATCGATGCAGCACGTACTGCAGCGCTGGCGCAGCCCATCGCGCTGGCCGTTGAAGCAACCACCGCAGCGTTGGTCCAGCAGTCAGCCAGTGCGCTGATCCTGCTCACCCGGCAGATCACCGATCTGGACAAACAGATCGCTGCGGTCTTCCGTCGACACCGGCACGCACACATTCTCGAATCCGTGCCCGGCATCGGAACCCGAAGCGGTGCCGAACTCCTCGCGATCACCGGTGGTGATCTCGCCTCGTTCGCCTCGGCCGCCAAACTCGCCGCCTACGCTGGCCTCGCCCCGGTACCCCACGACTTAGGCAACCGACACGGCACCCTGCGCAGACCGCAGCGCTACCACCGCGGCCTCCGGAAAGTGTTTTACATGGCTGCGCTCAACAGCTCCCAACGCGATGGACCGTCGCGAGAGTTCTACCAACGCAAGCGTAGCGAGAAACGATCGGCTGTCCACGCGCTGATAGCTCTGGCCCGCCGTCTCGTCGACGTCGTGTGGGTGTTGATCCGCGATGATCGCGAGTGGACCCACACCGTTCCAAGTCCCGGAGACACCCGCTCTGCACCGGTAGCCGCATGAGCTGGTGTAGGTCGGGCATTCAGTCAGCTGGTCACCGTTGTCGCGGGGGACTGGTTCCTGCCACTTTGACCTCGAATGCCCGAAACCGTCGGCAAGAGTGAAAGAGACCGTCCTCGTCGACGACACAGACCACTCCACGAAAACACTCCGAAAGGTATCCGGCGGCCGCGGCTAACTTATTATCTGCCAGTCGATTTCGCCATCGGTTACAGACGGCAGCCACATGCGATCGAAGACGGTCTCACCCGCAAGGCTGTCAGCGAGGTCCGTCAACATGGCACTGATAGACACCCACTTGGTGCCGGCCTCGTCGGTCGAGTCGCGGCTGAACTCGGCGACGCACCCGTGCATCCGACCCGGGCGGGAGTCGACGAACCAGAAGTATCCATCCAATCCAGCGAACGGAACGTACTCCTGGATGAAGGCGTAGGCAGGTGTTCCCGCGGGTTGCGCCGACGCGCTCGCCGCGACCATCTCGGGATCTTCGGCTGCCAAGCCCGCCCAGACCTTGGACATCGATCGGCGTGCACCGTGGATCTGTTCGACGGTCAGCAATGCGTTCAGCGGCAGAAGTCGATAGGGCGCACCGGAATACAGCTCCAGAAACTCGACGAGCTCATCCGGCCAACCGTCAGTGCCCGTCAACTCCTGTGTCGGCACACGATTGCCGGCTGCGTAGTCGGTGTTGACTGCCAGCCAGGATTCGACGTCGTGCCACGCCTTGCGTAGCGAGCCTGCGGGCGTGGGGCTCAGCACCGGGATGGCGTCGATCTCGCGTTGACGGCGTTCGCGTTCGGCATCGGCGGCTGCGATGGCATCGTAGGCGGCGGTGATTCGAGCGACGATGTCGTCGACGCTGAGCTTCGGGTCGGTGATTCCCTGGACCTGGGTGTGCTTTCGGTTTACGTGGAGTGCGGTGCGGTCGATGAACGGGCCTGGCTCTTGGGCCATGTAGGCCCGGGCCTTGACGACCATGTCGTGCAGGGCGGCCTCGTGTGTCTGCGAGCGACCCGCCAGAGGCACCGGACGATTGGACGTCGTGAAGACGCTGATGCGCCAATCGAATTCGCCGATGTCGTCGCGGTCGGGCCACTGCGATGAAACGATCGTCATTGAAGCTCTCCTGGTCTCTGTCAAATCCGGCGTTGTAATCCTATGTTGACGACGCTGTCCGCCGAACAGAATGAGGTGGCGGTCAAGCAGAACATTCGGTAGCTCTCGCACAGCTGCCTCTGCTCGCGTCCCCACCTGGAGGTGCTCACTTCAGGTGTCCGATAACTCTCGGGAGAGGCTGACAAACATCCGCCGACCAAACTGGTCGTACGACCTCGACTGAAGTAGTGCCGGCCGGTTCATGAAGACTCAGTTCGGACCGGTCGACGGCGACCGAACCGAAATAGTCATGATCGAACGGAGCGTGTTGATGCGGAGCTTGAAACTTTTGCTGCCGGTTTTTGGACTTGTTCTGGGGCTAATCTCGACCGTACTGCTTGCGGTGTTCTCCGACTCGACATCGAGGTCCAGCTACGCTTTCGCCGGCGAGAGCACCAGCTCAGCAGGCCTGAGCTTCAGCGAAAATCCATTGCTGTTTGTGGTCGTCGTACCGCTTCTTTGCGCCGTACTGGGCTGGCTCACGGCGCTCGTGCTGACTAAGCGAGGCTGGGTGATGTCTCGGTCGCGCTGACGTACGCGTGATCGGGACACGGATGGGTGGAGCACAGTACGGAGGTGCTGTCTTGCGTCCGAGCCGCTTTTGCTACATGTCCTTACGGACGTGGGCGAAGTTGATCCGCTGGGGGGCGTTCGGATCTGGCGGCGGAGGCTTCTGCAGCTCGAACGCCGCTGCAAACCAACTACCGGACGGGATCTCAAGCTCGGGCACTGTCCTGTCGTCGATGTCTATCTGACTCGATGACGGATCGATGTCATCCCACAACGTCACCACACGCTCGATTGCGGACGCGTACTGGTGGCCATCGAGGGTGTGCCGCGTTTCGTCGATACCGAAATGTGGCCAGGCGAAATACACCTCAAGAGGCCCAGCTGGAGGGACTGGGGACAGGACATAACCGACCTTGCCGTGCAATCCGCTTCCACTGCTCCCGTTCCCGCTCAATCCAGTTCGCCTTCCCTGGAGATTCGTTGCACGGATACCGTCAGCGGTTTCGAAGCCGATCAACATTTGGGGGGTGTGCGTCGGTTGACGTTTACCAAAACCGTACAGATCGAGGAATCGATCTGTACCAGTCACACTCGCCTCGACTGCGAACGTCATGCAGGTGCTGTAGACGTGGACACCCGTGAGCCACACCGCGATTGTGTCGTTCCGCGCGAGAACGAGATGGAGCGGAACTAGCTCGGGGATTTGGTTGGTCGGGATGCCACGAAAGGGCGGCTGAATAGAGCGCTTACGGCCAGCGTCATGTTCGTTGCTCACTGGACTACTGTGTCCAGATTTGAGGGCTGGCGCAACACCTAGTCGGCAGGTCCTGCGATTTCACGCGGAGGCTGTGTCGAATCCTCGCTGGGGTTGCGTTCTCGCATTGAGATCCTCGGGTCGGGCATCCTCGCGCCGGGACATGCCGAATTCCACGCTTGTGATTCTGCAGATCATCAATTTGTCAAGTAACGACACGTCCCGATTTGTTGCGTGATCAATGGATTTAAGTAACACTCTCCCCAGCAGTCTCAGGGGTAACACCAGTAACACCAGCGAAGTGCACACCAACGAGTGGGGAGCGTTTATGCGCGCACGTAGTCGGCGAATCGCAGTAGGGGCAGTCCTGACCCTGGTAGCCAGCGGACTCGGCGTTCTCTCCTCACCGGAAGCGACCGCCGAACCGTGTGGTGGCGCGGTCGGTTCAGGTTCTTCACCGCTGTTCGGCTCCTCGGGCAGTTCGCGCGGGGGACCGGGCAAAGAGCCCGCAGGCCCTCAAGGCCCACTTCCGGCGATCTCGGGGAACACCTCCTCCGTAGCGTGGGTGACCGGCCCGGTCAGCGCCAACAACACCTACGAACGATTCGGCATCTCGGGGACCGACCTCGGCATCAGCTGGGACAACGGCGCCGGTCAAACGTTGATGGCGTTCGGTGACACGTTCGGCAACTGCTCTCTGCCAGGATCGGAGTGGCGTAGCAACATACTGATGCGGTCCAACGACACGAACCTGTCCGACGGCATCACCATCACCGACGGAGTACCACTCGATACGAGTTCCGGTGCCGTCGTCGAACCCGGAGCGCCAAGATTTGCGAGCGAGGTTTTGCCAAGCCTCGGAGTGGCAGGCGTCGAGGACACCGTCATTCCCACTGCCGCCATCTCCATCGAGGGGGTGCAGTACATGAACTACATGTCGGTCCGGGAATGGGGTGCACCGGGGCGGTGGGTCACCAACTTCTCGGCGATCGCGACCTCCACCGACAACGGACAGACCTGGACGACGTCGCTGCCCACCATTCGAGCCAATGCAGGCGTCACGGTCCCGGGACTTGCGCAGGTCGAGGAGAGCAACGGCAAGTATCAGATGAATGCGTACGCGAAGGGCCAGGATGGGTACATCTACCAATTCGGTACGCCCAATGGACGTTTCGGTGCAGCCTTCGTAGCCCGCGTGATGCCCGAGGACATTCTGAACCTCGGTGCATACGAATACTCGACGCAGGATCCGGCCAAGCCGTGGTCGAAGAATGTCGCCGACTCCGCTTCCACCGTCAAGGAACCGGTCAGTGAGATGTCCGTTGCGTGGAACGATCACTTGCAGCGGTACGTGATGATGTACGGCAACGAAAACGATCGGACTCTGTTGGCGCGCACCGCCGAGAAGCCCGAAGGCCCGTGGAGCGCACCAACCACGTTGCTGGACTCGCGGCAGACGGCAGGCGGCATCTACGCACCCTTCATCCATCCAGTGACGAGTGGCAACAAGCTCTACTTCACGGCCTCGAGATGGTCGGACTACAATGTGCTGCTCCTCGAGACCAACCTCGACGCGCTCAATCGACAGACCGTAGCTAACGAGCCCAACGAATTCGAATCGGTCCCTTTGCAGTCGACGGGTCCACCACCGAGCCCTTCTGGGTGATCTCCACCTCGCCGGCGTCGACCAGGCGTCTGGCGGCCTTACGCACCGGTTCCATCAGATCCCGCCAGTCGTTGTCCGACATCGCCCTTGCGACGTCGGACGGACAGATCGTCGCATCCCGCGCCCGTGCGTCGAGTAGCTCTCTGATCTTCTGCTCGATCCGAAGGTCGGTGCCGCTCACCTTTCTCCTTCGGCATGCGTCGCTACAGTATTCGACGTCATCGAAGTTGTTCGCCCATTTCTTGCGCCACTCGATACGCCGCCCGCAGGACTTACAAGTCTTGTCCTCGGGCGACGGCTCTGCGCGCTTCTTGTGGGCCACCTCATCCACTGTAGGTCGGCAGCGCGCCGGCTAGTGGAGGAACGTTGTGGCGACGTCGACCACAGCCGCACGATCCTCGGCGACCAGGCCGATTCGGGTACGACGGTCGACGATGTCCGACACGTCGAGTGCACCTTCGTGCCGAACTGCGAACTCGAACTCGGCGCGGGTGACGTCGATCCCGTCGGCAACCCGCTCGAGTGGACGTTCGCACGTTGCATTCTCGATGACTGTCGAGGCCTCGCCTCCATACCGTGCGACGATGGATGCCGGTACATCGTCGCGCGGGGGAGCGAGTGGCGTCGCCGGATTTCCGGGCGCACCGACCAGCGGCAACGAACGAGTCCGACACGGCGCGAACTCGAGACCCCGGGCCTGCCCTGCGTGGTCGAGGACGTCCTGCGCCATGTGCCGGAACTCGGTGAGCTTCCCACCGACCACGCTGAACACGCCGTTCGGAGACTCCAGCACCGCATGGTTGCGAGACACATCCGAAGTTCGACCCTCGCCGGTATCGATCAACGGCCGTAGGCCTGCGAAACTTCCCAGCACATCATTTCGGGTGACTGCGGTGCCGAGTGCGGTGTTCACGGTAGCGAGCAGAAAGTCGATCTCCCCTTCCGTCGCTACCGGTTCGTCGGGAATCGGACCTGGGGCCTCTTCGTCGGTAAGGCCCACGTACACCCGGCCCAACTGCTCCGGCATCGCGAAGACGAATCGGTTCGTCTCACCGGGGATCGGTACCGTCAATGCTGCCGTCGGGTTTCCGAACGACTTCGCGTCGAACACCAGATGTGTTCCACGACTGGGGCGTAGACGAATGGAGGTGTCGACCTCGCTGGCCCATACGCCGGTCGCGTTGATGACGAGACGCGCCGCGAGATCGAAGCTCTCTCCGGTCGATCGGTCGGTCAATCGCACCGATGAACCGGTGGCCTCGGACGCTGCCACTTTGGTGAGAATCCGCGCACCGTGCTGAGTTGCCGTGCGAGCAACCGCCACGACGAGGCGGGCGTCGTCGATCAGCTGTCCGTCGTAAGCGAGCAAACCGCCGGTAAGCCCGTCCCTTTCGACAGCGGGCACCAGCTCGATTGCCCGCGCGGTGCTGACCTTGCGCGAGCGAGGCAGCGTCGATGCCGGGGTGCGCGCGGCGAATCGCAGCACGTCTCCAGCGAGAAATCCCGTCCGCACCAACGCTTTCGAACCGGACGACATCGATGGCAGCAGGGGCACCAACTGTGGCATTGCCGTCACGAGATGAGGCGCGTTGCGGGTCATCAGCAAGCCACGTTCGACGGAGCTGCGTCGTGCTATCCCGACGTTGCCGGTGGCGAGATACCGCAGGCCTCCGTGGACGAGTTTGGAGCTCCACCGGCTGGTGCCGAAAGCGAGATCGTGCTTCTCCACGAGAACCACGCTGAGCCCACGAGATGCGGCATCGAGGGCAACTCCGGTGCCGGTGATGCCGCCACCGATGACGACGACGTCGACAGGCTCGGTGGCATTGCCCAGTACGGCCAGGTCGTTCGTGCGGCGCGCGCGATCGAGCGATGCGGACAAAGTAGTCACGAGGTGAGGTATCCGTTCAGCATGTAGGCGAGTTCTGTTGCGAGTGAATCGCCGTCGAGAATCGACTCGACGAGTTCTCCGGACTGGAGGACCGACTGCACGGTGAGCAGCACCATAGCGGCCAGTTCGCGGGTCTTGCCGTTGCGGATGCTGCCGTGCGCCTGTCCTCGCGCTATCCCGCTTTCGAGTGCCGCGATCGCGAAGTGCTGACTGGTGCCGAGTCTTCCGGTGATGTAGACCATCAGGAATTCGGGTGCAGTGTGCAGCACCGACATCACCACCGCGTCACTGCGCAGCAGGCCTGCGATGGACACAATTCTCTCCACCAACTGCTCACGCGAAGCGCCGTGCTCGGGAACCTGAACGACGGCTCCGGTGATTCGTTCGGTCAATACCGCGGCCAACACGGAGTTCGTGTCCGGCCATCTTCGGTAGATCGTCGGTCGGCTCACTTCGGCGCGTCGAGCAATTTCAGCGAGCGTGACCCGCGCGAAACCGTAGTCGACGACGCACTGCGCCGCAGCGTCGAGCACCTGAGTCTCTACTGTGTCGACGGTATCGTTACAGGTTGACAGCATGTGTAACAATGTAACACGTGACTACCTCGGACTCTAGTACGGGCGGACTGCCGCTACCCCCGATGAAGTGGAATGCATGGGGAAGCGCGGATGCCGCGAAGCCTCTCTCCGCAAACATCAGCAACTTGCTCGAGCAGGTGCTTGGAGTGCACAAGGCGGACGACAACGGTCCCGGCGTGGAGCAGGCACGGCTACGGCCGTCGAAGATCGACGACAATGACCGCGCGGCACTGGCCGAGATCGTCGGCGAAGAGCACATCAGTACTGCAGACGCCGACCGCCTGTACCGAGCGGGCGGAAAGTCCACGTTGGATCTGCTGCGCCGTAAGAGCACCGACGAGCAGGATGCGCCGGACGCGGTGCTCGCGCCTTCCGGTGAGGACGAGATCGCCGCAGTTCTTGCCTACTGCTCATTCGCGCGGATGGCGGTCGTTCCCTTCGGTGGAGGAACCAGCGTGGTCGGTGGTCTCGACCCCGAACGCGGACAGTGCAAGGCAGTCATCTCAGTGGATTTGCGACGCTTCGACGAACTGCATTCGCTCGACGAGGTGTCCGGAGAGGCTGTGCTCGGCGCTGGCGTGACCGGGCCGAACGCCGAGGAGTTGTTGCGTGACAAGGGCTTTTCGCTAGGGCACTTCCCGCAGAGCTTCGAGTTCGCGACCATCGGAGGATTTGCAGCGACACGATCCTCCGGTCAGAATTCGGCTGGGTACGGCCGTTTCGACGACATGATTCTAGGTCTTCGGATGGTCACGCCCGCCGGAGTTCTCGATGTCGGCCGTGCGCCTGCGTCGGCGGCGGGGCCTGATCTGCGTCAGTTGCTCGTCGGCTCCGAGGGCATCTTCGGGATCATCACTCAGGTCCGCGTGCAGGTGCATCGTGTCCCCGACGCCACGCGCTACGAGGCCTGGAACTTCCCGGATTTTGCGACAGGCGCGGCAGCGTTGCGCGCGGTCGAGCAGACCGACAGCGGACCCACTGTCATCCGCCTGTCCGACGAGGCAGAAACTGGCGTCAACCTCGCGACTTCGGACAAGATCGGTGGTGAACAGGTCGCCGGTGGCTGTCTGGCAATCACCCTGTTCGAAGGTACCGAGGCGCACTCTGCCAGCAGGCACGCGGAGACTCGCGATCTGCTCTTGTCCCACGGTGGAACCTCACTCGGGGAGGACATTGCGCGCGATTGGCAGCACGGTCGGTTCGGGGCACCGTATTTGAGGGATGCACTTCTCGACTCGGGCGCACTCTGCGAGACGCTCGAGACCGCCACCACGTGGTCCAACTTGCTTCACCTCAAAACCACCGTCACCGAGGCCTTGACCTCGGCACTGAGTGAAACCGGCACCCCCGCTCTTGTCTTGTGCCATATTTCGCACGTGTACCGCACCGGCGCGTCGCTGTACTTCACCGTGGTCGCAGGTCAGCGTGGCGATGCCATCGCGCAGTGGCGGACCGTCAAAGCTGCTGTTTCACAATCGATCGTGAGCAACGGCGGCACCATCACTCATCATCACGCCGTCGGCGTCGACCACCGGGTCTGGATGGCCGAGGAAATCGGCGACCTTGGAATCGAGGTGCTGCGCGCGGTGAAGAGAACATTGGACCCTGCAGGCATACTCAACCCGGGTAAGCTGATCCCGTGACCCGGGAAGGCGAACGCCGCCAACGCGAGATTCGCCGCATCACGCTCCTGGCCAACCCTGCAGCCGGGCACGGTAATGCGCCGCATGCGGCCAGCCGCGCAGTTACTCGTTTTCAGCAGTTGGGGATCGACGTGCGTGCCATCGTCGGGATCGACAGCGCACATGCGCTGACACTTGCGCGTGAGGCACTCGAACTCGGTACCGACGCCTTTGTCGTCGTGGGCGGCGACGGCGTCATCTCCATCGCCTTGCAGGTGCTCGCCGGTACCGACGTCCCGCTGGGGATCATTCCAGCCGGAACCGGAAATGACCATGCCCGTGAATACCAGCTTCCCACAAGCGATCCCGAGGCGGCAGCCGAGATCGTGGCCGCTGGGTGGACCGAACATGTCGACCTCGGACGTATCCGCACGCAGGACGGCACCGAACGCTGGTTCGGCACCGTCATGGCGTCCGGGTTCGATTCGCTGGTCAGTGATCGCACCAATCGGATGCACTGGCCGCACGGGCGGATGCGCTACAACGTTGCCATCGTCGCCGAGTTCCTGAACTTGAAACCGTTGCCGTTTCGGCTGGTACTCGACGGCAACGAGGTCATCGAACTCGACGTGACCCTGGTCGCGATCGGCAACACCCGCTCCTACGGTGGAGGCATGCTCATTTGTCCCGAAGCCGACCGAACCGATGGACTGCTCGACATCACTGTTGTCGCTTCAGGTTCGCGGACGCGGCTGATTCGGTTCTTTCCCACCGTGTTTCGCGGTACCCATATCCAGCGGGACGAGGTGAGCACCTATCGAGCCCGATCCATCACCGTCGACTCGCCCGGAATCAACGCCTACGCAGACGGTGAGCGGGTCGGTAGGCTGCCCGCCGAAGTGGAGTCGGTGCCACGGGCATTACATGTCCTCGTGCCGCACAGTAGCTAACGCTACTCGGCGTCGAGAAGCTGTCGATATGCCTCGGCAACAAGGTCGTTCGCGAGATCGTTGTTGTGATGGCCGGTGTACGTCGAGTCCTTCTGGTTCATGAGGCGGGTGTTGAGGCTGTATGCGAGATCGTCGAACACATCATCTGCTACCCCGAAGTCGACCTCGGCGTCGCCGGACAACAGTGCCCCGATGTCGATCTGCCATGACCACACATCGTGGCTCTCGTATTCCCCCCGCGCCGCCGTGACGACATCGTTCGCGAACTCGAGTTGGGTGTCGGAGTAACCGGTCGGAATATCGGTATTGACGGTCATGACCAGCTCGATCGAATCATCGTCGTCGTTGGTGTACTCCGTGACGAACAACGTCTCCAGGCTGCCGCAGTTCAACGTCAGAAGTCGCCGACTGCCTTCGGCTTTCGCAGTCGAGGGTAGCGCGGTGATATTCCAGAGGTAGCGCGCAGTGTTCGCGGGATCGGAGATCGACGCGTTGATGTAGTCGGCGACTATGCTCCGAATATCCTGATACGCAATATGATCGGACAACTCCCAGAAGCGTGACCGAGCTGAGGTGGTCGCACCGGCGGTAATGGTGATTCGCTCACTGCGATCGGATGGAAACGGCGACGGACCGGCAACTGCATCCGACGTCTGCGCCGTCCGTGCTCTGAGCACGGAGGTCCGGGCGAGAAGTTCCTGCAACTCGGCGAGCGCACGTTCGGCATCGTCTGCGGGCCAGGACGCAAACTCGAGAAACTCGATATCGAACCACTCACGACGGTCATCGAGGAACCGTGCAGCGACGTCCAGAGATCTGCCCGCGTAGGCCTCGTTGTTCGCGAAGTGCAGTACGTACAGACCGCTGGTGAATCCTTTCGCTGCGAAGAGGGCCGAGATCGAACCCAACTCCGATACGTCGAAACGGGTGAGATCGAACGAAGGAGAGTTCATGGTTCTGATCTAACTACAGTCCGTGTCCTGGTTGTAGGCCAGATGCCCATCGATGGAGCTGAAGTATCGATGCATCCAGGCGAGCGGTTCACAGACCTACTAAATTGCTTGGACGTCCTATAACCTTGCGTGATGAGCACCGGTACGCGCGTCAACACTGTCGATGGCATCCTGCGGCGGTCGGCCGCACGATTTCCGAACCGCCCAGCCGTAGTCTTCGACGGCCGAAGCCTCACCTACCGTCACCTCGATGAGACCGTCAGTCGGGTGGCCCGGTATCTGCTCTCTCTAGGCCTGGTGAAGGGCGATCGCGTCGCAGCCTACGGGGTCAACTCAGACGCGTATCTCGTCGGTTTCTTGGCGTGTGCGAGGGCGGGACTGATTCACGTCCCGGTGAACTACGCATTGGTGGGGGAAGAGCTCGGCTACCTCATCGCTCAGTCGGGGGCGCGCGCCGCACTGGTCGATCCCGAACTCGCCGACGTCTTGCAGTCGGTTCGGCGTGAACACGATATCGATGTCGTTCTTTCCCTTGCCGACTTGGTGGATCTGGCATTCGACGAGGATGCGTCCGAACTCGACTCCGCTGTCGAATCCGGCGATCTCGCACAGCTTCTCTACACCTCAGGAACGACGTCGAAGCCCAAGGGCGCCATGATGTCTCATGGTGCACTGGTAGCCGAGTACGTGTCCTCGGTAATTGCTCTCGGTCTAGGACGAGACGACAATCCGCTCGTGGTGATGCCGCTCTACCACTCGGCGGGAATGCATGTATTCACGCTGCCGTATCTGTCGGTCGGCGCAACGATACATCTGATGAGCAAGCCCGTCGTGCCGGAAATCCTTCGACGGATCGAAGCGGACCGAATCGGGTCGCTGTTCTTGGCGCCCACGGTCTGGGTCCCGTTGGCCAACCATCCAGATCTCGAGACCCGTGACCTGTCCTCCTTGACAAAAGCGCAGTACGGGGCGTCGATCATGCCGGTGACAGTCCTCAACCGATTGCGCGCCAAGTACCCGAACATCGAGTTCTACAATTGCTTCGGGCAGTCCGAAATCGGTCCGCTGGCAACGGTATTGCAGCCCGAGGAGCACGAGGACCGACCGGCCTCCTGCGGGCGGGCCGTGTTCTTCGTCGAGACACGTGTGGTCGACGCCGAGGGTAACGACGTTCCCGATGGCGAACCCGGTGAGGTGCTGTATCGATCGCCGCAGCTGTGCGACGGCTACTGGGACAACCCGGATGCGACGGCAGATGCATTCCGCGACGGGTGGTTCCACTCCGGGGATTTGGTAACGCGCGACTCTGAGGGCTTCATTACCGTCGTCGATCGCATCAAGGACGTCATCAACACAGGCGGCATCCTTGTCGCGTCGCGCGAAGTCGAGGATGCGATCTATACGCACCCTGCCGTCGCCGAGGTCGCTGTCATCGGGACCCCCGACGAGAAGTGGATCGAGGCCGTCACCGCAGTGGTTGTGCTCAAGGAGGGCCACGACGCCACCGCCGATGCACTCATTGCCCATGTGAAGGGATCGATCGCGCCGTTCAAGCTTCCCAAGAACGTGGTGTTCGTCGACGAGCTGCCGCGCAACCAAAGTGGCAAGCTGCTCAAGCGCGAACTGAGGTCGCCGGTGAAGTGACGGCCGATACGTAACGCGACCAATACGGCAGTCGATACCTCTTCCGATACGAGTCATCTACTTCGGGGGAGCCATGAACAAACGCACGGGTGTTGCCGGTGGAGCATCGATGATCGGCAAGTTCATTGCTGTTGCGTTCGCGGCTTTGGCGGTGATGTTCGTGGTGACACCGTCCGCGGGCGCCCAGCCGAGTTTTGCTTCGACCAACTTCTCGTCACCCGTTCTCGGACTCAATATTCAGAGTGACGGCTATGTGGGCGGCGAAAGCCTCTTCGTCAACTCGACAATTGTCGCGCACACCGATCCGAGCCGGCCAGGTACGACGCACTTCGGTCGGAACGGCAGCCACTGCGGGTGCACCGTTAACTGGCGCAATCTCGACACCGGTGCCACCGGGTCGTGGACGATGCCGCCGGTGGCGGAAATTTTACCGTGGCAGCAGACCGGTGTCGGGCGCATCGAAGCGACCGCCCGAATCGACGGCAAATTCAGCCTGACGATCATCACCGGCCGCGGATCCTGGATCGTTCCCTGACTCGGAGAATTAGTAAAGGGGCAGTGGGATAGCTACTTTCGTCCTGCTGCCCACTTCATGCCCCACCCGTACTTCTTGTCCAGGTCCGACTGGCTGCCCTCGATGTACTCGACCTCGCGGGTGACGGTAATGCCCTGCTTGGTGTTCTCGAGTAGAGCGATCGAGCAGATGCGGGCTGAATTGTTGTCGGAGTCGAGCCGAACCTCCACCTGAGGTCCGGTAGTGGGGAAGAGGGTGACGACGCCGTCTACGGCGGCCCAGTTGGGTGCGCCGTCGTAGATCATGGCGAAGATCAGTATCCGCTTGAAGTTCTCCGGCCGCGCGAGGTTGATGTGCATGTTCTCGCCGCCGGTCACAGTCCCGGAGCGGTCGTCGCCGTCGAGCGCGATGTAGGGAGCTGTCTCGAGGGAACCGAAGCTTTTTCCGAGTGCTTGGATAACACCCTTGGTGCCGTCGGCCAGCTCGTACAAGCATCCGAGGTCGAGGTCGACTCCGCCGCTGCCGTACGAGGCGGCAGCGAGCTTGGCGAGGAAGCCCTTCTTCTTCGGCTGCGGTGCTGCCGCGCCGCTCGACCAGTTCAGATTGACGCGCATCGCGCCTTGTTTTTCACCGGACTTCGTCAGGCTGATAGTGGGTGCGGCCTTGGACAAGGTCACCTTGCTCAGGCTCACTGTTGCCGCCGCCGGCGGCGGCGTTGTGGGCTTGCGGGTGTAGTCGATGGCCATGGATGAAACCTTTCGCGCTGCGTCGTGCCTGTCCGGTTTGCGTATTTCACCCAGACTAGTCGCGTATTGGATCATCGTGCGACCGGGATTGGGCAGGAAACGCCCGCGATTGCCGTCCCGATGCGATGGTCCGGTGACCGGGACCATCGACGACGAAGCGCAGCGCGGCCCGCATCGATTCTTCGGCTCGACGCCATGCTTCCGCTTTACGGCGGAGCACCGTATCGGCCTTGCCCTGGGCGATGGCATCATCCGCACGTTCGGCCCAGCTGAAGTGCTCGCTCCCGCATGCCCGTAGAAGTTCGAGGATAGTGAGTCGATCATGCCCGCAGACCGAGGCCACGTGCCGCGCGTCGGGCACCTGGCCCGGTAGATCCGAGTCGATCAGCGCCCGCAGCTCTTCGGGCAGGATCGTCTCATCGACGGACCGCTGTTGCAGCTGAGCCGCCAGGGCGTCGCCGCACTCGGTAATGAAACGAACGAACATTCCGAGCCCACGCCCGAGGTGCTCCTCGACCAGTGGTGAGCAGTCGATCCTTGTAGTCGCGACCACCGTGTCATCGGTGAATCGGAAATTGATGTCGGGCCAGGAAAGAGCGAGGCGCTGAGTACTCGGCACTGCTGCTCGGCACTGCGGATCGACGTCGAAGGCGATGAACAGCTCCACGACGGGTTCGGCGTCCAACACTCGCAAGTAGGCCGTCCCGCAGTCGAATGGGAACGCTATGCTTCCGTCGACGTCCTTGGTCGGCTCGGCGAACATGATCGAGTCGAGTATCGCGTCGACCTGTAATGAGAGTCGTTCGTAGGGACTCGGCGCATCCCAGCCTTCCAAAGCGGACTCGGTGTCGAAAACTGCGGACGGCGGACTGCCGTCGGCCCAGGCAGCAAGAAGTGATGGATGCGTGACGCCGCGGATCTCGCGCAACAGGGTGGTGATCGCGGCCGATGCAAATTCCGTGTCCTCGGCTGCAGCGAGGACGTACAAGTCGAGTGAGTGGTGCGCGGAAGGGGAGCCACTGTCGACTCCGTCCCAGCCTGCGTGCGCCAACATGATGCGATCTTCAGTCGTCATTACTCGAACGATCGCGTGCCGAATCGTCACGTCGACGCGAACGGACCCATCGATACGTCCGTTGACCGTCAGGAACAGGTCGTTCTCGCTCAACCTGTCGCGTGTGGTCGTGGTGCATATCGAGAGTGTGTCGCCGCATCGCATCGCGGCAAAGTAGCAACCTAGGCGAACAGTGAATCGGATCCATGCCGCGTCGAGCCCGGAATCCAAATCAAGTTCCTCGGACACGAGGTACCTCCTTGATCGCACGCGGAACCGTGGATACAACTGGTCAGCGCCATCGGGAGGTGCCCGATGGCGGTTCGTTCTTGCCTTGCGAATTCACCTTAGTAGTGTGCTCCGACATTGCAGACCGTCGAACTGGTCGAATCATGCGCGATGGCGGCGGGAAGATGCATCGGAAGCGAAAAATCCGGCGCTGCAATCCAATTGGTCGTGTCATTCAATCGAATGACATGACTTTCGGGGATGGTTGATTTGCGGCGTGTCGAACCCTGAAGTGTGTGCCTACCAACGCGAAAAGCCGCGCCGGAAAGGAATTCCGGCACGGCCCATCAGATCGACTGTTTACTTCTTGGAGACGCGAACCAGCTTCTTGTTCACGAACTCATCCATGCCCCACGGGCCCAGCTCGCGACCGACACCTGAACGCTTGACCCCGCCGAATGGGAGGCCTGGGAGCGTGGTGCCGTGCTCGTTGACGAAGGCCATGCCCACGTCGAGTTGGTTTGCGACTGTCCGCGCGTTGTCGAGGTCGGTGCTCCACACCGAGCCACTCAACCCATATGCGGACGAGTTGGCCAACTCGATCGCTTCCTCGGCATCCTTCACCTTGTAGATCACCCCTGCCGGCCCGAACAGCTCCTCGCTGTACGCGCGCATATTCGGGGTGACATCGGTCAACAGTGTCGGCTCGACGTACGCGCCCGGTCCGTCGACCTTCTTACCGCCGGTAAGCAATGTGGCTCCCTTGGCGACGGCATCGTCGATCTGTTCGATGAGTGTGTCTGCAGCCGTCTGCGAGGACAACGGTCCGAGGACAGTGTTCTCATCCAGTGGATCGCCTGTGGTCGTTGCGCCGAACGACGCGGTCAGCTTCGTGACGAACTCGTCGAAGTACTGCTCGGTGACGATGAGGCGCTTGGCGGAGTTGCACGCCTGACCGGCATTGGACAGCCGCGCACGCGTCGCCGATTGGACGGTGGCATCCATGTCGTCGGAATCGAGGAGGATGAACGCATCCGAACCGCCCAGCTCGAGCACGACCTTTTTGAGGTTACGTCCGGCTGTCTCGCCCACCGAGGTGCCGGCGCGCTCGCTACCGGTGAGTGATACGCCCTGGACTCGGGGATCGGCAATCATGTCTGCGATTTGATCGTTGCTTGCGAAAATGTTGATGTACGCGTCTTCGGGCAGACCAGCCTGCTGGAAGATTTCTTCCATGAGCAGAGCCGACTGTGGACAGTTCGGTGCGTGCTTGAGCAGGATCGTGTTACCGAGCATCAGGTTGGGGCCGGCGAACCGAGCAACTTGGTAATACGGGAAGTTCCACGGCATGACGCCGATGAGCGCACCGATCGGCTTGCGCTGCAGGACGGACTCCTCGGCCCCGGGGACGTCGAGCTTCTCGTCCTCGAGCAACGTCGGGCCGTTGTCGGCGTAGTACTGGTAGATGGCCGAGGACAGCTGAACCTCGCCCTTGGCTTGGGTGAGCGGCTTGCCCATCTCGACGGCGATGCTTCGAGCCAACTCGTCGGCTCGTTCGACATAGAGGTCGGCAACTTTGCGCAGGATCTCTGCGCGATATTTCGGCGACGTCTTGCTCCACGTCACGTAACCGGAGTGTGCAGCGGCGAGCACACGCTCGACACCGGCAGTGTCGAGGGTCTCGAATTCCTTCACGGTTGTGCCGTTGGCAGGATTGACAGTTTTGTAGGTTGTCATTCCCGTTTCAACAGGATGGGGGTGCCTCGTTGTTCCAATTCGCGCATGCCAATTGCCGCGTAGCTGGTCATCAGGGGTAGAGAATGCTACCCCGTTCTGATCACGTCGCGATGCTTCACAGGGTTCGCACCCGGATGAGTCCACTGAGAGTGCCCTGCAGGTACTCGCCCCTCGAGGTGATGAGTCCTGCCGTCTGAAGCGTGTCGTTCACTACCGTGCCCGGGAACTGCTGAGTGCCCAGCACCGAACCGGTCTTCGGATCGATCACCGTGTACGCGAAACCGTCCAAAACCGAGGTCGTGGCAGATGACAGGGGAAGCTCCTGTCGGACCACGGTGAACAGGCGTCCGTCCTTTGTGGACAGGCGCGGCACGGCGGCGCTACGCACCTTGTTGTCCCACACTGTGTGGCAGTCGGAGCCGTCGAGGTCGACCCGGGTCATCCCTCCGGTGAAGGGTGCCGTGGCCGGCATCGCGGGGCCAGCGTCCTCGGGCACCCTGGGGTACGGGTATCCATATGTGCTCGCCACGAATACCGAGTTACCGACGCCGATCGGTGAGTTCTCGCTACCCGGGCCTCCGGTGGTGAGGACGGGTTGCGAGCACACGAGCTCTCCGGTCGAAGCGCGATATACCTGCAGCGCTACCTGAGCGTCGGCACTGTCGACGATGGTCAGGTAGTCGGCTCCGGTGGTCGGGCCGAAGTAGGTCGGTGTGGAGCCGGTGCCCCAGCTCAACTGGCCGGGTTTACGCGCGCTACCGCGATCGTAGGGAGCACGCCAATCGATCTCCGGAGCGACGTCGTCGGCGCTGAGCTGGTAGAGCGCATGGGTGGTGGCGACGGCAATCCCGCTGGTGGAGCTGGAAATGCTGTTTGCTACGTGCTCACCCGGGGGAAGCTGCAGAGTTCGTACGGTGTCGGCGTCGCCCACGATCCCGACCCGTCCGCCGCCAGTGGCGAACCAGATGTTGCCCTCCCAATCGGGCACGAGCCCGGTGACGTTGTCCCCGTCGGGAATTGCCGCGGTCAAGTCGACGGACTGATCGATCGACAGCTCCCAGGTGCCCAGCGGCGTCCGGTGGTGTCCTATTCGGACGAGCATGCGGTCACCGCCCACAGCGACGAGTCGGTCGGCGTTGTCCAGGTAGGCGTACACGCCGCCGAGGAGGCTGCCCTTCGGAAGTGCGAGATTCGCGACCGATGCCGTTGCACCGGTGCCGAACACCGTGGTGTCGATCAGGTGCACGATCGGTCGCTGGTCGACAATCGCGGTGCACAGTGCGAGAACCATCCCGTCGGAACCTTCCAACAGGGTCAGGCAAGCGGCAGCCAGCGGGAGCGAATCCACCGTGAGCGATCCGATGGGACCGGCGAGATGTGTCGCGTCGGAGGAGCCTGCATCGCCATGCATCGTCGATGTGCCGACGGGCCCCAGGAACGGGTTGGCAGGGGCGAGGGGACCCCAAGTGGGCTGCGCCGAAGCGACACCACCACCGACGGTGGCTATCAGGACGAAGGTGAGTGCGAAAAGGAACAGAGCCTGCTGGGACTGCCGGTTCACGATTGCTCCCTCTGCTCCCTCTGCTCCCTCGATGCGATGCGATGCGATGCGATGCGATGCGATGCGATGCGGTCAGAACGGTGCCAGCAAGGCCGGCACCACGAACTGTTCGATCATGGCGCGCTCGTCGGCCTCGTCGGCGCCGGGGACGGTGAGCAGCGAAACGATCACCCGAACCAGCCACCGGGCGCGCCGGGAAAGCTCTTGCTGGTCAATGGTTCCGGCGTCGGCGAGCAATTCTGCGCCCAGCACCTCGATAACCTCCGAGGTGTTGGCGATTTCAGAGGCGATGGCTGCATCGCCGAGTCCGAACCAGGCGGCCAGGATCGGTGTCGCGCGTACCTCTCTCAACGCACCGAGTGTTGCCTCGACGACGCGTCGTCGAGGGTCGTCGATATCGGCGACCCGCTCCGCCAGCTGCTCGCCGAGCCGTCGGGCCTCCCGGTGTACGAACGCCAGGTGCAGTGCTCGACGGTTCTCGAAGTACCGGTACAGCGTTGCCCGCGAACATCCTGCCGCCTTGGCGATCTCGGCCATGCCGGTGGTCGCCACGCCGCGCACCACGAAAAGCTCCGCGGCAGCGTCCAGGATTCGTTCTGCCGCGATCTCGGTGCGCTCGTCACGCAGCCAGGGTGAGGTCGCTGCATCGGGTCCTGCCATCAGTGGACCGCGAACGGCACGTGGGTGGGCCGACGCACATAGTTGCCGGGCGCGTACTCCACGGCGTCGATGTCTACAGTGAAGTCCGGATATCTCCGCAGCAGTTCCTCGAGCGCGACGCGGGCCTGCATCCGTGCGGCGGCCGCCCCGAGACAGTGGTGAGCTCCGTGGCTGAAGGTCAGAATCTGGCGTGGAGCACGCAGCACGTCGAACTCCTCCGCGTCGGGGCCGTAGACACGCGAGTCGCGATTGGCGGACGCATAGACCAGCAGAACCTTGCGTCCCGCTGGGATGGTGACGCCCTCGATGGTGACCTCGCGTGTGGTGGTGCGGGCCAAGCCCTGCACCGGTGAGGTCAGACGCAGGAGTTCCTCGACGGCGTCAGGAATCCGAGACGGGTCCTCGAGCAGCAGCGCACGCTGGTCGAGTCGCTGGGTCAGCAGTTGCACAGCGCCGCCGAGCATCCCGGTCGTGGTGTCGTTGCCGCCGGTGACCATGGTGAAGGCGAAGCCGAGAATGGACAGCAGTCCGGAGATGTCTCCGTCCGCGCCGACCCCCGCGCTGACCAGGTGCGAGATGGTGTCATCACCGGCTTGTCCAGCCGCGGCCTCTGCTCGACGGCGTTCGATCAAGCTACCGAAGTAACCCATCAGGTCACCCACGGCGGCCGCTGCGTCGAGGGTGTCGCCGGTTGCCGTAGCCGCCACGATCGAGTCGGTCCAGCCGTCGAATCTGTCGCGGTCCTCGGCCGGGACGCCCAGGTAGTGCGCGACGACCATGCTCGGCAACGGTTTGAACAGCGTCGTGACGATGTCTCCGCTGCCGGCGGCGCGGAGCCCTTCGAGTCGTTCGACGACGAACTCGCGGACGGCAGGCTCGACGGAGTTGACCTGCCGTGGGGTGAACCCGCGGGCGACGAGACGTCGAAAGTCGGTGTGCTGCGGCGGGTCCTGCATCACCATCGGCGGATTGGCGCGCATGCCGATCTTGTCCAGCTCACCGTATTGCGTGGTCAGACCTTCGGCGGAGGAGAAGCTCTCGTGATCGCGGGCTGCGGCGTACACATCGGCGTGTCGGGTGAGCACCCAGTAGTCGTTGTCGGGGGATCCTGTCGGCACGACATGGTGCACGGGATCGCAATCGCGCAATGCCGCGTACATGCCGAACGGAGTGCGCCAGGTCTCGCCGGAGGGCGGCACGTACGAGGCCTCAGAGGACAATGTGCTCGACATGTATCGACAATGAGACAAACAGCTACATATGTCAATAGCAAAAAGCCGCCGGTGTTCGCGTAGACCGACTACGCGAACACCGGCGGGAGAGTCGATCAGCCTACGGTCAGGGCCAATTCGTCATCTGCGACGTCGACCGACACCGAGCCACCCTCGGTGAGAACGTCGTCGAGCAGCAGATCGGCGATACGGTCGTCCAGCGAGCGTTGGATCGACCGACGCAACGGACGCGCACCGAACTCGGGTTGATGCCCGTTCGAGGCGAGCCAGTCGACGGCCGCATCGCTGAACTTGATCTCGATACCCCTGGTCGACAGACGCTCTCGACTGTCCTGCAGCATCAGATCGGTGATCGTATGCAGCTGCTCGGTGTCGAGCTTGCGGAAGACGACGATTTCGTCGATCCGGTTGAGGAACTCGGGCCGCATTGCTTCCCGTAGCCGTCCCATCACCCGATCGCGAATCGGCTTCTCGTCCTGAGCGCCGGTGGTGAAGCCCAGTCCGCCCGACTTGCTCGAGATGAATTCCGACCCCAAGTTGCTGGTCATGATCACCACAGTGTTTCGGAAGTTGACCGTGCGGCCCTGGCCATCGGTCAGACGGCCATCGTCGAGCACCTGTAGCAACGTGTCGAAAACGTCCGGGTGTGCCTTCTCGATCTCGTCGAGAAGAATCACCGAATACGGATTGCGCCGGACCTGCTCGGTGAGCTGCCCCGCCTCGCCGTAACCGACGTATCCGGGAGGGGCCCCGACGAGTCGGCTCACGGTGTGGCGTTCGCCGAACTCGCTCATGTCCAGCCTCACCATCTTCTTCTCGTCACCGAACAATGATGCGGCCAATGCCTTTGCAAGCTCGGTCTTTCCGACTCCGGTCGGACCGAGGAACAAGAAGCTGCCGACGGGTCGGTTCGGGTCGCTCATGCCGGTTCGGCTGCGGCGTACCGCACGTGAGATCGCCTTGACCGCCTCATCTTGTCCGACGACGCGCTCGTGCAATTCCGATTCGAGCAACCGCAGCCGGTCCTTTTCTGCCTGCGTCATCTGGCTCGCGGGGATACCCGTCGCACGGGAGACCACGAACGCGATATCGGTCGCCGTCACCTCGGGCACGTCTTCGTCGGATTTGGTGCCGTTCAGACGCCCCTGGAGTTTCACGGCTTCGTCGCGGATGTGCGACGCGCGTTCATAGTCCTCTTCGGAGATCGCCTTACTCTTGTCGACTTCCAAAGCGGCGAGCTGCTTTTCGATCGCTTCTTTGTCGATGCTTGGAGTGCTCAACTGCATACGCGCACCGGCTTGGTCGATCAGATCGATCGCCTTGTCGGGCAGGAACCGGTCGCCGATGAAGCGATCGGACAATTCGACGGCAGCAGTGATCGCATCGTCGGTGTAGCGGACGCCGTGGTGTTCTTCGTAGCGGGTCCGCAGACCGGTCAGAATCGCAACAGCGTCCTCGACGCTCGGTTCGGGAACCGTGACGGGTTGGAATCGGCGTTCCAGAGCCGGATCCTTCTCGATGTGGGTGCGGTATTCGTCGAGTGTGGTTGCACCGACGATGTGCAGCTCACCGCGAGCGAGCTTGGGCTTGAGGATGTTTCCGGCATCCATGGCACCTTCGGCGCCACCGCCTGCCCCGGCGATCGTGTGGACCTCGTCGATGAAGACGATGAGTTCGTCTTTGTGCGCGACGATTTCGTCTATCACCTTGGTGAGGCGTTCCTCGAAGTCACCGCGGTACCGAGTGCCCGCCACCATGGACGACAGGTCGAGTTGCACGATCCGCTTGCCGTTCAGGCGATCCGGGACGTCACCGTCGACGATGCGTTGTGCAAGCCCTTCGACGACGGCAGTCTTGCCGACTCCTGCTTCGCCGACGAGAACAGGATTGTTCTTGGTGCGGCGCGAGAGGATCTCGATGGTTTGTTGAATCTCGTCGGTGCGTCCGATGACCGGGTCGATCCCGCCGTCGCGAGCGCGTTGGGTGAGGTCGACGCCGTACTTGTCGAGTGTCGGGGTGTCGGAGTTCGATTCGGAAGCCACCGAGCCACCCTTGAGCGCAGTTTGCAGCCCTTCGGGTGTGATGCCCTCCGAGGCGAGTAGTCGTCCGGCGATCTGCTCGAGGTCGGCTGCGAAGGACACGAAGAGATGCTCGGGGTCGATGTACGTCGAGCCCAGTGTCTGGGCGATGTGATGGGCCTCGAGGATGGCGGTCTTGAGGGTGCTGCTCAATCCGGTGGCGTTGGCAGGTGTTTGAGCGCGCGACTGCGGTAGGCGGAGTTCGACGGCGTCGACGACGGCGTCGGGCTGGGCACCTGCGCGCTGCATCAGGTTGCGGATGGGGTCGTTCTGCGCCATGACGTGCAGAACGTGGAGCGCATCCAGCTCAGCGTCGCCGCGACCTGCTGCGAACGTGGCTGCGTCGCCGATGAGGGACTGGGTGGACCTGCTCATCAGACGGCTGATATCGATGCGACGAGGACCTTCTGGTCCCAGGTAAGCCGGCATTGAGTTCCTCCTACAAAGGGTGAGCGTCTTCGACTCAACTAACATGCGTAGGAGTGATTCAATTCCCGAAGGCATTTCTCGCCCGCCCGACCCCGCCTGACCGCTTGCTAAGGTCGACCGGTGTCCAGCCCTCCGCGCAAGATCCTCAGGCGCATCGTCGTGGCCGTCGTCGCGCTCTGTGCAGCGTTCTTGGCCTTCGACGGGCTGACGAACGGCAACTGGTATGCAGTCGCGTTCGCCGTTTTCGCAGCGGTCATGCTTCTCGACTGGCTCCGGCCGACCTCGACCTCGGAAGCGGTCGAGTCCGTCGACCCGTCGATGGTGCCCGCGGATGATGTCCTCGCTGCCATCAGCGCGACGGACAGTCGGATCCCGGCCATCAAACTACTCCGCGAGCACCATCCCGGTCTCGGCCTGAAGGACGCGAAAGACCTCGTCGACGATCGACTCGGCCGATGATCGATCTGCGCTACTTTTCGCGTTTCTTCGTTCCCGGCAGAATCCCGGCGACGATCACTGCTTTGACGTAGGGCCGCACTCTGGAGATCAGCTCCTCGGCATCGGGAACGTTGCGCCAGATAGCCGAGGCCATGACGTCGGTGCGGGCTTCGATGTGAGCATCGAGTGCAACCCCGTTATCGGTGAGCGCCTCGTTCTTCTCTGCTCGCGTGATCAGGCCTCGGGACGCGAGGCGGTCGGCGGCCGCGGACCAATCGTCGTCCGACCATTGCCGGGTGAGCTGAGTGATGCGCTTCCCGAGTACTTTGCGAGCATTCGGGTCGGGGTGGACGGCTTCATGGAAGACCACGGCTTCGGCCGGATCCAACTCGGCGTCGACGAGCGCTGCGAGGTGCCCGTCGCCCCGCCACTCGCGGATGACAGCGATGGCGTGCCAGAGCTCGAGGTGTGGAACATCCGGGGCTACAGCCGAGTGCCATGCTGCCGAGAGAGTGCGTCCGGCGAAGACTGCGGTGTCACCGACATCGTGTAGTCGCTTCGCCAGCTCGAAGAGTTCGGCATCGGTGGCCAGTGAACCGAGGGCGTCGCCGAGAACCGAGTCGAGCATCGACCACCGTCGATCCGACACCGTCTCCAAACCCGCTGCAACCGCGAGCGGCCACACCCGTTCGATCAGCGTGGGATTGAAGTTGTAGAAGGCTGCCGCTACGACGCTTGCCGGGGTCTCACCCAGAGGTGCCGCCCGAGCACCGACATACCAGGCGTGGCCGTCGAGGCCGGTGTCCTCACCGGCCGACTTCAGCTGTGGATTGAAGTACGAGGTGAGGTGGTACGGCTCGAGCGTCGTGTACGCGGCGCGGGCAATCGTGGACAGCGAGGTATCGGTGTGGCTGCTCATGGTGCTCGAACCTACCTGTCCGGCAGCGAGTCCGGCACAGATCAAATGCGCTCGATATCGTGTGGGACCCAGGTATTGTCGAACCACGGCTCGAGTGGACCGTACAAACGAAGGATGGCGTACCAGCTTTTGCCGGGCACCGTCTCGATCCAGTTGCCCCGGCCCTCACTCGGTGGCTCGGAACCGAAGGTCAGATCGATCGAACCGTCGCTGTTGTAAGTGAGCTCGTCCTTGTTCCTCTCACTGCTCCGGCTTGGAAACGGCTGGCCCGTCTGCAGCTCCGAGCGGGTCTGGGGGTCGTAGACGACCAGCGACCAGAAATCTTTGGCTGGAATGCCCGCCGGAAGCGTGAGCCGGTAAGTGTTGCTCCCGCTCAGGTATTCGCCCGAGGCGTCGTGCTCGGAGACCGCGTACTGGGAACCGACACCGACCATCTCCAGCGCCATCGCTGGCGTATTCAGCGTTGCCTGGTAGAAAAAGAGCGTCCGCGCGTCGAAGTTGCGTCCCCCTCGGCCATCGCCGTCGAGCCACCGATAGTCGCCGCCCACGAAGCCGGTCTTCCACTTCCGGTCCGAGTAGTAGTACGCGCGAGGATCCCTCGTCTTGAAGCAGATCGCGCGAGAAGTGGCGTTGCCGACCGCAGCGGCGTCGACGAGGAGGCCGCGCATCCGCTCGTCGGGATCGAATGGCAGATCCTTGTGGATGCCGATCGAAGCGAGCAGGCCCCGCGTTTCGGGATCGATCATCTCGATCGGCTCGCGCGTGATCACGGCTGCGAGCTCTTCGTAGAAGTCGCTATCGTTGGCGTGGATCGTGTTGAACGACTTGCCGGATATCGAGATGAACTCCATTTTCGGCTGATCGTCGACGGCCGACAATGGATAGATCTTGACCCCGTTCTCGAACATCGCTCTCGCCGCGTCGGTCTTGCCGTCGACCAGAAAGCCGCGTAGCGCAAGCAAGTTGACGCTGCTCGGCGACTCGGCTACGTGGTAACCGTCCGGAATTTCACCGGCGTACCCGGTAGGCACCAGCAGATAGTTGCCGCCGGCCCCGCGGTCGGGACCGGGCGCGCCCATGTCCGTCACGAACCGGAACCAGGCGTCGTTGACGGTGCCCGGCCCGCAACCTGGCGGAATCTCGACGACGGTTGGGCCGTCGCGATCGAGATCGAGCATCGCCAACGCGTAGACGGTGTCGGTGTTGCCGGTCAGGAACAGCGGGTTCGAATCCAACAACTGGTCGGCGAGCGCGACCTTGTTAGCCGCAACGCAACCCACTTCGTTCAAACCCCGGCGGAGACCCTCCATCGAGGCCGCCGGAATGCACTGCAGGAACACCTCCACCGCACGGGAAAAGTCGAGATGATCGAATACCTTTGCCGCAGTCTCGTCACTGGGGAAGCCGTCGGCGAACTCGAGAGTCCCTAGCCGCGTCTCGACGCTGTCGGGTGTCATGATCTGGTCGGGGACGGGAGTGTTGTAACCGGCAGGAACTTCCGCGGAGGAATTCATGTATCGAGGGTAGGCGTGTCGGTGGAATCACCATGGCGCTTTGGTCGGTTGTTTACTTGGCGTTGATGATTCCCCGACGTGCGCGAGCACCTCGAGAGCCCTGCTGGGTCAGTTCGAGAGCCCTGCTGGGTCAGTTGGAAAGCACTGCCTTGAGAAATGCCTTTGTTCGCTCCTGCTTCGGGTTCGTAAAGATGTCCTCGGGGGTGCCTTCTTCGAGGATCCTTCCGTTGTCGAAGACGAGCACCCGATCCGCGACGTCACGTGCAAAGCCCATCTCGTGGGTCACGATGAGCATCGTGATGTCCGTTGTTTCGGCGATGGTGCGCAGCACATCGAGTACGTCGGCGACCAGCTCGGGATCGAGTGCCGAGGTCACCTCGTCGAGGAGCAGAATGTCAGGATCCATCGCTAGTGCGCGGGCGATGGCGACGCGCTGTTGCTGACCACCGGACAGCTTGGTGGGATGACTGTTTTCCTTGTCCGCGAGGCCCACTGTTTCGAGAAGTTCGCGGGCCCGGGCGATCGCGTCGGCTTTGCTTTTGCCGAGAACGTGAATCGGCGCTTCGGTGATGTTCTCCAGCACCGTCATGTTGGGGAAAAGATTGAATTGTTGGAACACCATGCCGATCTTGGTGCGCACGGATCGGAGGTGTTTTTCGGAGGCGACGACGAGCTTGTCACGTTTGTACTGGTGACTCAGCGGCTGGTCCTCGATCCAGATGACGCCCTCGTTGACTTTCTCGATCGTCATGAGAAGGCGGAGGATCGTGGTCTTTCCGGATCCGCTGGGACCGATCAGGGCGACGCGCTCGCCACGTGCAACGCGAAAGTCCAAATGGTCCAACACGACGTGACTGCCGAATTGTTTGACGACCTTGTCGAACGAGATCATGGTCTGCGTGCCGTCAGTAGGCAAGTCTCTTCTCCAGTCTTCTGATGAGGATCGACGTCGGGTAGCTCGCGATCAGGAAGATGACACCGGCCATCGTGATCGGCTCTAAATACTGGAAGGTTCGCGCTCCGTATTGCTGAGCCGCTGTGACCATTTCGACGACGGTGATCGCGAACAAGAACGGCGTGTCCTTGAACATCGAGATTGCGTAATTGCCCAGGGCAGGGATGGTGATGCGAATTGCTTGGGGAAGTACCACGCCGCGCCACGTGCGAGTGGTCGGCAGCGACAATGCACGCGCTGCTTCCCATTGGCCCGGTGGCACTGCATCGATGCCGGCTCGGTAGACCTCGGCCATGTAGGTCGAATAGTGGATGCCCAGCACGGCGATACCGATCTGCAGTGCAGAGAACTGCGGCAGCAGATAGTAGACGAACAGCAGTTGCACCACCAGAGGCGTGAGCCTGATGAATTCCGACATCATGCGTAGCGGCACCGTCACGAACTTGGGAGCCGCGTGGCGGACGACAGCAATCACCAGCCCGAGGACTGCCGCTACGAAAAAACCGATCACGGTAGCGAGGACCGTGATTTTGAATCCTTCGAGCAGGTAGGGGAGCGAGTCCCATGCTCGTTCCCAACTCCATTCCACGCTCATCGACCCACCCCCACATTCTCGTTGATGTTCTCCGGCCTCAGGCTCAGCACTTCACGCAGCGAAGGTCCGGTGCCGAGCTTTCCCTTTGCGCGTACTTCGAGAACGTTCATCAGCAAGGTCAGGATGTAGGCGATGATGAAGTACAGAACGAGCCCGATTCCGAACGCGAAAAGGGTGTCGCCGGTGCCTCGTCTGAGTTGTTCGATCTGGTACGTGAGATCTTGGAGGAGAACGAAACTCGCGAGAGCACTGCCTTTGAGCAGTTGAATCAGAAGGTTGGTCAGCGGCGGGAGCATCTGTACCCACGCTTGCGGGAAGACAACTCTGCGAAGCCGTTGGGCCGAGGAGAAGTTGAGGGCGAGCGCGGCTTCCCATTGCGGTGCTGGAACGGCTGCGATCGAACCTCGGACGACTTCCGCACCGTAGGCGCCGTAGTTGAGTCCGAGTGCGAGGATCGCACAGAATGTCGCGTCCAGCTGGTAACCGAACAGTGGCAATACGTAGAAGAGCCAGAACAACTGGACCAGAAGCGATGTGCCGCGGAAGAATTCGACGATCACACGGGAGGGAGCTCGAACCGACTTGAGTCGACTGCCTGCGGCAAGTCCGAGAATCAAGGCAAGAACGAAGGCCAATGCCGCCCCGCCGAGCGTCAGGAGAACGGTGGTGGTTATGCCTTCCTGGATTCGTGGCCACGAATCCAGGAAGGTCTCGATGTTGTCTTTCACGATCGAATTACTCGGCCTGCGATCAGGAGTCCGCCTCGCAGAGTTGCGCGGTGGTCAGCGACGGGTCGGGCAATTCTTCCGCCGTGAATCCGTAATCGCCGACGATGGAGAGGTACTTGTCGGGGTCGGAGGTGATCTTGGCAAGTTCTTCGTTGTAAGCGGCGAGCAGCTCGGTGTCATCGGTGCGGAACACGGTTGCGCCCGCGCCGACCTGAGGCTTGCCATCGATGACGGCAACGAAGGACTCGGTGACGTCGACTGGAGCGTCTGGATTGTTCGTCTTCATCCAGTTCAGTGAGATCGCGGTGAGTGCGAAGACATCTGCACGGCCGGAAGTCACCGCATCCATCCCGTCCTGCGGGGTGGCGACCTGAGTGGATGGGATATCGAGAGCCGCCGCGTAATCGGACTCGACTGCACCGGTCATCGTCGACAGCTTCAGGCCACTGTCCTTGACCGACTGCATGTCCGTCAGATTGGCCGGGTTGCCGGCAGGGACCATCAACGCCGTCGTGTAATTGAACTCGGGGTCTCCGAATGCTGCCTGCTCACAGCGCTGGGGGAGGATCGACATTCCGGCGCTGACCACATCGAATCTGTTGGCCTGCAAGCCGGGAATGAGTGCGCCGAAGTCGGCATTGACGCCTTCGACGTTGTCGATACCGAGCTTGCCGAAGATCTCGCGGTGCAAAGCGACGGTTGCGCCGGTCAGCTGACCGTTCTCTTCGAAGCTGTACGGGGCTTCGCCTGCGAATCCGACTGTGATCGTTCCCTTGTCCTGCAGGGACTGAAGCCGATCTTCGCTGTTGGTGGAGTTGGTCGACGTGCAGCCGACGAGCGAGGCGGCGGCCAGTGAAACTCCGGCAAGCGTTGCGACGAGCCTTCTGTTCGAAATGTCGTGACGCACTGTTCGTGCCATGTGGCGAGGCCTTCCGATCACCGTTCGGCAACGACACGGATACAGCGGCCACCACCGCCGATGAGTTCCCCGGCGGGAAGCGGCGCCGCTGATTTCGCGCATTTTTGCCGACCCTTTGAATGTTCTTCGGTTGACGAAACTTAACACGCTCACAGGTTGCACATCGGGTCATTGGGGTCGCTTCTTGCAGATCTGCGAGCGGTGAGGTGCGTCGAAATGCCTGACCAATGCATGTATTTATTGGTCTCGACACGAACGGGTAACGATCGGCACGTCCTGGTCAGAATGCCTGACACGCATGGGCATTTCGGCTCTCGAGCATCTCAGCACGAACCGAGTCAGTCGCAGCAGTCGCAGTCGGTCTCGTCAGTGGTGAGTTGGCCAGAGATAGGTGTTGCGCAGCAGGTATCGCCCTTCCACGCGCCGAGGCCTTCCTTGACGGCGAGACCTGCGACGACGAGGGCAGCAATGGGGTCGGCCCAAGACCACCCGAAGAAACTGTTGAGGAGCAGACCGACGAGCACGACGGCCGAGAGATAGGTGCACAGGAGAGTCTGTTTGGAATCGGCGACTGCAGTTGCCGATCCCAACTCACGGCCGGCCCGACGCTGTGCCCAGGACAGAACGGGCATGACGGCCACACTCACAGCGGTCAGAGTGATACCGACCGTCGAGTGTGTCGCCTCCTCCGATCCGAACAGTGCGCGCAACGCGTCCACCGCCACATAGGCGGCGAGTGCGAAGAACGAGAAGGCGATGATGCGGAGCGCGGTCTTCTCCCTGGACTCCGGGTTCGTGGCCGAGAATTGCCATGCCACCGCTGCGGCGGAGGAGACCTCGATGATCGAGTCCAAGCCGAAGCCGATCAACGCGGTGGAGGACACTCGTGCGCCCTCGACGAGGGCGATCGCAGCTTCGATCACGTTGTAGGTGATCGTGGCAGCGACGAAATATCGGATGCGACGGCCCAGCACTGCGCGGCGCTGGGCCGTCGGAGAAGCTGTGGGAAAAGGCATTCCCAGTTCTGCGGACATCAGCAGCATCCGTCGACGTCGGAGTTGGGACAACACGTCGGATCAACGGCGAGTACGACGGTGAGCAAGTCGTCAAGGGCACGACCGATGTTGGCGTCTGCTAACTCGTATCGAGTCCTTCGGCCGTCGGGAATTGCCACCACCAGTCCGCATCCACGAAGGCAGGCGAGGTGGTTGGACAGTTTTTGGCGGGTCACGCTCAGTGAATCGGCGAGTTCGGCCGGATATCGCGGCTCGGTCTTGAGTGCGAGCAACACTTGCGTGCGCGTCTCGTCGGAGAGGGCGTGCCCGAAGCGGGACAGCACCGAAATATGGGTCAGTAGGTCCACGCCGCCACGGTACATCCAAATCTGTATTCAGAAAAGGCTGAATTGTCCTGGATCGAGATCGGTTTGCGATCAACAGCAGGCGGGTGTCGATGCCGTCGCACCCGAAGATGAATCTCCGCCGCAACACGTGGGCTCGCCCTTGATCGGTTCGTCAGGCAAAGGCGGGCTGGTTCCGAAAGTGTCCGAGTCGGCGAGGACGGTATAGACCTCCCAGCGTTCACCGGAAGGTCCGCTGACCCACACTTTGTCCTGTGTCGCGAAACAGCACGTGGTGCCGATCTCCTCGTCGGTGAACAAGCCTTCGCCGGTCAACCGGGCAATCTCGTCGTGAACCTGAGTCGAGGACTCGACTTCGATGCCCAGGTGGTTCAAAGTCCCTCCCTGTCCGACGTTTTCGATGAGAACGAGTTTGAGTGGCGGTTCTGCGATGACGAAGTTGGCATAACCCGGCTTGACCTTCGCCGGACCGGTTCCGAAAAGTTTGGTGTAGAACGTGACCGCCTTATCGATGTCGTCGACGTTGAGGGCGAGTTGGGCGCGTGACATTGGGAGTACCTCCACCTGTGTGACGTATGTCGAATTACTTGCTCGGTCACAATGCGCGCGTATTCGACATAAGTCAAGAAGGTAGTACCCTGGGTGCATGCCAAAGACGCTGCCGCTGATCGATGCCACAGCCCCACTCTGCTGTGCGCCAGTCTCTGCACAGCCGATGGCCGACGACGAAGCACTCGAATTGGCAGTGCGTTTGAAGGCGCTCGCGGATCCTGCGCGCCTGAAGCTGCTCTCGGTTCTACTGACCGACGCTGCCGGGGAGATCTGCACGTGCGATCTCGCGGCAACGATAGGGCTGGCCGAGTCCACGGTCAGCCATCATCTCGGCCAGCTCAAGAAGGCGGGCATGGTCGTTGCTGTCCGTCGGGGCATGAATGTCTATTACTCCGCGCGTACCGAGGCGCTCGATGCGCTGCGTGTGGTGCTCGACCCCCATTGCTGCACCTGATCGGCGGTGTCGGCATTTCGGCTGTGGCGGCGTGATGCTACCGGTCAGTAGGAGTCGTATCCCGCTACTGCTCCGCACGGCGCCGGATCGAAAGCTTAAAGTTGGGGGGACGTATCCAAAAGACGACGTTGAAAACTGAGGCAAAGGCGAAACATGACTGCGAAACAGCCGACCATCATATACACCCTGACCGACGAGGCGCCGATGCTTGCGACGCATGCGTTTCTGCCGGTCGTGCGTGCGTTTGCCAGTGCGGCCGACATCGACGTTGCATCGAGCGATATCTCCGTGGCAAACCGCATCCTTGCCGAGTTCCCCGATTACCTCTCCGAGGATCAGAAGGTGCCGGACAACCTGGCCGAACTGGGTCGCCTGACGCAACTGCCCGACACCAACATCATCAAGCTGCCGAATATCAGCGCCTCGGTGCCGCAGCTTATCGCGGCCGTGAAAGAGCTTCAGGACAAGGGTTTCGCGATCCCGGACTTTCCGGGAAATCCGAAGACCGACGAAGAGAAGATCATTCGTGACCGCTACACGAAGTGCCTCGGCAGTGCGGTCAACCCCGTTCTCCGCGAAGGTAACTCCGATCGCCGCGCGCCGAAGGCCGTGAAGGAATACGCCCGCAAGCACCCGCACAGCATGACCGAATGGTCCATGGCCTCGCGCACCCACGTAGCGCACATGCGCAGCGGCGATTTCTACCATGGCGAAAAGTCCACGGTCGTCGACGGCGATCGCGAAGTGAAGATGGAACTGCTGACCGCCGACGGCGAGTCGATCGTCCTCAAGCCGAAGGTGTCGCTCAAAGACGGCGACGTCATCGACTCGATGTTCATGAGCAAGAAGGCATTGCTCGACTTCTACGAAGAGCAGATGCAGGACGCCTACGAAACCGGCGTCATGCTTTCGCTGCATGTGAAGGCCACCATGATGAGGGTCTCGCACCCCATCGTGTTCGGGCACGCTGTCCGTGTCTTCTACAAAGACGCATTCGCCAAGCATGGCGACCTGTTCGAAGAGCTCGGTGTCAACGTCAACAACGGCCTGTCCGATCTGTACAGCAAGATCGAGACGCTTCCCGCCTCCACGCGTGACGAGATCATCGAGGATCTGCACAAGTGCCATGAGCATCGGCCGGAACTGGCCATGGTGGATTCGGCACGCGGAATCTCGAATTTCCACTCTCCCAGTGACGTCATCGTCGATGCATCCATGCCCGCGATGATCCGGGCCGGTGGCAAGATGTGGGGTGCCGATGGTCGTCCCAAGGACACCAAGGCCGTCAACCCCGAGTCCACGTTCGCGCGTATCTACCAGGAGATGGTGAACTTCTGTAAGACGAACGGCGCGTTCGATCCGACGACGATGGGCACCGTCCCCAACGTCGGACTGATGGCGCAGCAGGCCGAGGAATACGGCTCGCACGACAAGACTTTCGAGACACCGAAGGCCGGCATCGCCAACATCACCGATATCGCCACCGGTGAGGTACTGCTGACCCAGACCGTGGAAGAGGGCGACATCTGGCGCCTGTGCATCGTCAAGGACGCCCCGATCCAGGACTGGGTTGCGCTGGCCGTGCGACGCGCCCGCGAGTCGGGAATGCCGGTGGTCTTCTGGCTCGATCCGTACCGCCCGCACGAGAACGAACTGATCGCCAAGGTGCGCACGTACCTGAAGGACCATGACACCGAAGGTCTGGACATCCAGATCATGTCCCAGGTTCGCGCGATCCGCTACACGATGGAGCGTCTGGTCCGCGGGCTCGACACCATCTCCGCGACGGGCAACATTCTGCGTGACTACCTCACCGACCTGTTCCCGATCCTCGAATTGGGCACCAGCGCAAAGATGCTCTCCATCGTTCCGCTGATGGCAGGTGGCGGACTGTACGAAACCGGTGCAGGCGGCTCGGCGCCGAAGCACGTCAAGCAGCTCATCGAGGAGAACCACCTGCGGTGGGATTCGCTTGGTGAGTTCCTTGCTCTGGCCGTCAGCCTGGAGGATCTCGGTAGCAAGACCGGTGGTAAGGCGACCGTCTTGGGCAAGGCTCTCGATGCGGCGACGGGTAAGTTGCTCGAGAACAGCAAGGGACCGTCGCGGAAGACCGGCGAACTCGACAACCGCGGCAGCCAGTTCTATCTCGCGCTGTACTGGGCGCAGGAGCTCGCCGAGCAGACCGAGGATCCGGAATTGGCGAAGCACTTCGCCGGGTTGGCAAAGACGTTGGCCGACAACGAAGAAACGATCGTCAAGGAATTGAACGACGCGCAGGGCAAGGCCGTCGAGATCGGTGGTTACTACTACCCGGATCCCGAAGCCACCGCTGCCGTCATGCGGCCGAGCAAGACGTTCAACGACGCTTTGGCGGCTGCGCAGCAGTAGTTTCTATCGCTTGAATGGTCCATTCATACGACGCAATCGTATGAATGGACCCCTGTATCGATCAGATCGGACTTGTATCGATCAGATCGGACCTGTATCGATCAGATCGGACTTGTATCGATCAGTTTTGACCCATGGCCGGCACACTCACTCTGAATGAGCAGAGTGTGTCGGCGAAACGGTCTGTGGGGCAATGATTTCCGATGTCCGACGGTGGTCCGCCGGATCGAGATACTCTTTCGACCAGCGGTCCCACGAGAGGTCGACTGCGGCCTGAGCTTCGTGCGCTTGCGGAGCCAATGCACGCGCAAGAGCACCCGCGCCCGCCAGCCGCGTCTCGTGCACGCCCTCGGCTGCTTCCGGCCGTGCTCCGACGAGTAGCACCGACGCCATCGTGCGATTGCTACCGAGCACCCCGGGAAGGTCGCGATGCGCAGTGTCACGCAGATCGAGGTCCTCGACCAACAGGGGCTTGCCCACGTGATGAACCCGCATCGTCGAACGTAGGGGCCCGCCGCCGTCCTCGTAGGTGCGTCCGAGGACGAGGGTTTCCGAGATCAGGGCGCGGGCGCCGTCGGCCAGGGCGATCTGGGTATGTCTTCGCACGTTGGCTCCGGCGGTCACGACGAACGGCGCAGACCGCCATACCAACTGCGCATCCTCATCGACCCGAATCGACGCCGACCACGACGCCGAACCGCCTTGTGCGTGATAGGCCACCGTGCCGGACGGTTCGACGAGTTCGAGCCACACTCCAGGGCCGACGTGGATGTCGAGTCGGAGATCGTCTCCCGCCAGGAGCATCGCATAGCTCCCGATCAGCGCCAACCGTGCAACCGGTCCGTCGACGTGCAACGGTTGCGCGCGAAGGAATGTGCCCGAGCGCATTTCGGTGAATCGCGCACGGCCACGCGCCAACTCGACATGGACCTTCGTTGTAACCGTTTCGGTCACGTATGACTGTGCTGCGTGCCGTCGGAGTGACTGTGCGGCGCCATCGGACCCGGATCCCGGGGCACATGACGGCCGTTCCTGTGATCGTCGAGGATCTGCCGGACCCACTGCGCGAGTCTGGCGATTGCGTCGGTGTCGTCCCAGCTCAACGCCAACACTGGAAGCCCGTCCCTGGCTTCCTTGGCGTCGGCCACCATCTGCTCGACGTCGACGCGCACGTACGGAGCGAGGTCCACTTTGTTCACGAGGAGTAGGTCTGCGCGTTCGATGCCGGGGCCACCCTTACGGGCCACATCGCCGCCTCCTGCGACGTCGAGGCAGAAGATCTGCGCGTCCACAAGAGCGGGGCTGAACGTGGCGGTGAGGTTGTCGCCGCCACTCTCGACGATCACGAGATCGAGTGGTGCGAACTCGGCTTCGAGATCCTCGACCGCAAGGAGGTTGGGGGTGATGTCGTCGCGGATCGCAGTGTGCGGACATGCACCGGTCTCGACGGCGTGGATGCGTTCGACGGGAAGCACTCCCGCCGAGCGGAGCAGTCGGGCATCCTCGTCGGTGTAGATGTCGTTGGTGACGACGGCGATTTCCAGTTCGTCAGCGAGCGCACGGCAGATTGTGGCGATCAATGTGCTTTTGCCGGTGCCGACGGGGCCTGCGATGCCGAGGCGCAAAGCACGCCGCGGTGAAGCGTCGGCGCCGGTGGTCTGTTCGGTCTTGTCAGGCAATGAAAATTCTCCTTGTTTTACCAGCGTGGTTCAGTGACCACTGCTCGGCTTCGGGCGCGGTGGCGGCGAGCATGTCGTCGACGGATTCGACGGCAAGCACGTTCTCCACCAATGTGTCGATAAGTGGTTCGAGAGATAGCACCCACGCCACCGGGTCGACGGGATCGATGGGCGCGAGTTTGAGCGTTGCCGAGGCAACAGTTTGGATGTCGTCGTAGAAACAAACGCGAGCAACGGCCGCTTCGCCGATACCCATGACCGCGGCAACGGCACCCAGGGCGACGGGACGCATCGGTGCGCGATCGATGGCCACCAGCGCAGTGACCGCAGGATGATCGGGCCACAGTCTCAGTGCCATCCGGACCAGTCCACGCCCGAGCATTCCCGAAACGTTGCGTAGCGGTTCGCTCGTGGTCCGGGCGAGAAGAGCATCGTGAACCGATTCGAGTCTCGACGGGTCGTCGGATTGTGCTGCACGATAAGCCAATACAGCGGCCGACGCCTCGACTGTCGCGACCGTCCGGCACCGCGCTCGTATGTAGTCCGGAACCCGCTCGGGCGGCATGCCCGCCGATAGAGCTGGCTCCAAACCACCCGAATAGATGTGTCCGCCGGTGGGCAACCGCGCGTCGCCGAGGAGGAGCGCTCCGATATGACCGGTCATGGGTTCTTTTAGAACATCGTGTAACGCTGCGCGAGCGGCACTACGTCCACCGGCTGCGGTCGAACCAGTTCGCCGTCGATGGAAATCGCGAACGTCTCCGGGTCGATGTCGAGTTTCGGCAGCGTCGTGTTGTTGGGCATGGACGCTTTGCCGATATCGCGAGTCGGGCGGACAGCGGCCAACTTCCGGGTCAGTCCCAGCCGGTCGGCAAGTCCATCGTCGAGTGCTGCCTGCGAGACGAACGTCGTTGCCAGGTGGGCGGCGGAGGCAGCCTCGGCAGGCAACGTCGGGCGAGTCAGGACCGGCTGCGGATTCGGTACGGCACCGTTGGGGTCGCCGAGGGGCGCTGCGACGATTGCCCCGGATTTGATGACGGCCCATGGGCGAATCCCGAAGAACGCCGGATCCCAGAGAACGAGGTCCGCCATCTTGCCGCTCTCCACCGATCCGATCTCGTGATCTATACCGTGCGCGACGGCGGGGCAGATCGTGTACTTAGCCACATAGCGGCGTGCCCGCTCGTTGTCGGCAGGTTCGGAAGAACTCAGTGAACCGCGTCGGTTCTTCATCACGTGCGCCACTTGCCAAGTGCGGCAGATTACTTCGCCGATCCGACCCATTGCCTGAGCGTCGGACGAGGTGATCGACATCGCGCCCATGTCCTGCAAGATGTCTTCTGCAGCCATCGTCGAGGCCCGAATTCGAGACTCCGCGAATGCCAGGTCCTCGGGCACCTTCGGATTGAGGTGGTGGACGACCATCAGCATGTCGAGGTGCTCGTCGACGGTATTGACGGTGTACGGGAGCGTCGGGTTGGTCGACGCGGGAATCACATTCGGCTCGCTGACCACAGTGATGATGTCGGGGGCGTGACCACCGCCCGCGCCTTCGGAATGGAACGCGTGGATGCCACGTCCGGCGATAGCGTCGAGAGTGCTTTGAACATAACCGGTCTCGTTGAGGCTGTCGGCGTGCAGTGCGACCTGCAGACCGAACTCGTCGGCGGCGCGCAGCGATGCGTCGATCGTGGCCGGAGTTGCGCCCCAATCTTCGTGGATCTTGTATCCGCCGGCACCTGCTAGCGCGTCTTCACGCAATGCTCCCTGCGATACGGTGCTGCCCTTGCCGAAGAGGATGACGTTGAGGGGGATGTGGTCGAGTGCACGGTGCATCATCGTGAGCGCCCATGCCCCGCCGGTGACCGTGGTTGCCTTCGATCCTTCGGTGGGCCCGGTGCCACCGCCGATCACCGTTGTCGTTCCGGTCGCCAGTGCTTCACGCATCTCGATTTCACTGAGAAAGTGCACATGCGTGTCGACGGCACCCGCGGTGAGGATTTTGCCTTCTCCCGAGATCACATCGGTAGCAGGTCCGATCTGCATGTCGGGGCGGATCCCGTCCATGATGTCGGAGTTGCCTGCCTTGGCGACCGCCACGATTCGACCGTCACGGATTCCGACGTCGGCGCGGACGATGCCCCAGTGATCGAGAACGACCGCGTTGGTGATCACAACATCGAGCGCGCCTTCTGAACGCAGCGAATGGCCTTGGCCCATGGATTCGCGGATCGTCTTGCCTCCGCCGAACGTAGCTTCGTCGCCTCCGACGGTGCGATCCTCGGCAACCTCGATCCACAGGTCGGTGTCGGCCAACCGGATTTGGTCACCCGTCGTTGGACCGTAAAGCTGGACGTACTTGAGGCGATCGATCCAACTCATGACTTCTCTTTCGCCGATGGAGCGTTGGTCTCGGTCTTGATTTGCAGGCCTGGTACACGTTTGCGGCCGCCCAAGGCCACGAGGTCGACCATCCGACTCACCCCGGGTTCGAGTCGTACCGACGTACCTGCCGGCAGGTCGAGACGGAAGCCCTCGGCTTGGTCACGGTCGAACTCCAAGGCCGAGTTGGCGTCGGGTAGATGCAGATGCGAGCCGACCTGGATGGGCCGGTCTCCGGCGTTGACCATCAGGAGTGTGCGGCGCTCTCGGCCGGCATTGAGTTCCACGGCCTCGGGGCGTAAACGGAATTCGCCGGGGATCATTGGATCGGATCCGTGATGGTGACCAGCTTGCGCCCGTCAGGGAACGTCGCTTCTACCTGAATGGCGCCGATCATCTCCGGGACGCCTTCCATGACGTCTTCTCGGCTGAGCACGTGCCTGCCCTCGGCCATCAGGTCGGCGACGCGTCTACCTTCGCGGGCTCGCTCCATCACCCAGCAGGACAGCAGTGCTGTCGCTTCCGGATAGTTCAGGACGACGCCTCGTTCACGTCGGTCACGGGCTACCATCCCGGCCACACTCAGGAGCAACTTCTCCGTGTCCGATGGAACCAGTTGCATCGATCGACCTCGTGTTTCTTTGCAGGAAAATTCGACTTTAGCCATGGAGACAAGGGATCCGGCCGAACGCCCTGTTACGTTTGGTTTAAATCTACCGAGTGCCAGGCGCTCTGGGTGGCTCGGGCGGAAGTGCTCCACCCTCGTCGGCCCAACGATCGAGCTGCTTGGCCGCGGGTTCAGGATTAGCCTTCTTCCGCTTGAACAGTCCTTCTACTACATTCTTCAACTTGCCCATGGCGGAAGCATACCGCGACTGGACGAGCACATCTGAGTACGAGGACTCTTCGACTTCGACCGGATGGCACTGCGCGAATATCGATTCTTGTCCAAACGCGCCTTTTTCGAAAAACACTCGAGCTCAAGTTTTTTCGACAACCCGGGTGTGTCGACCGTCACGGTCTATGTATGGTCATGACGCCAGGGGACAACTGCTCCAGGTTGAGCGCGGCCGCAATACGCGTGGACGTTCGTTCAAGTGCACTTGGTAGTAGAGCGACTGCAACCCGAGTACGAAGCAGAGGAGTAGCCCGACGACTGCGCTGCACGTCGGCTCGACGCCTGCTGCACCCTGAGGGTTCTTGATCCGGTGGCCGGTGTTGTAGTAACTGACGAGTGCGACAGCTGTCGAAGCCCGACTCTGCATTCTCGGCCAATGCGTCCAGAGCTATTGCGCAAGCGCGGCATCAATCGATGTTGACGTCGAGATAAACGTAGGTGGGCATCAGCGAGGTCCACTTGGGTGCCGGCATCGATGACGTCGGTGGCGTTGCCGTGTTCTGTTGCTGCGTAATCGTTATCGCAGGCTTGAACTGCATCAGCTGCCAACTCGAACATTGCTTCGGCCAACGATGCGACGGCTTCGCCTTGGAATGCCGTCGATTGATCTGCATTCGGAATTGTGGGTGCGCTCTTACCGCTCGCATCCAGAGTCCGTACATTCTGGAGCAGTATCCGAGCGGGCTCGTTGAGGTCACCGATCTCGATATCGTTGACACGCATCGGAGCGGATCCACCGAATAGGCCGTCGTTCTGTCGTCTGTTGCATGAAACCGTTTGTCACGCAGTGGTATGTCGGCCAACCATTGCTCGTCGACGAGTCCCCATGGCTGCGCGTCGTCGCAATGTTGGACAAGCGAGTTCAATGACGTGTAGGCCGCCAGTCCGACGCGTCCGTCGGGCAAGATCCGCGGGTCGACCGTCCTTGTGCCAGTGCCTGTCGACGGTTGCAGTGGTACGTACAGCGTCGATGGTGTAGCTCTATTCTCGAAAATTTACCCCCCGATAAGTCGACGGTCAGCGAACCCCCAGTGCGCTGACGTCCTGAAGCAGTCCAACCGGTCCGTCAGTAGAATCAGCCGCCTCGACGGCCAGCCATTCCCCAATCTGGCCCCGGAGGCACGGCGATCGAAGCGAAGCGTGTGGAGACGCGAAATGCGAAGCTGTACAAAATGATCCGACTACGTCAGGAAGCCGATTCGGAGACATAGGTGAATAGTTGACGGCTGTTCCGAGCTGATCTTGAACTGCCACCGTGTCGAGGGTTCGAGTCCGGTTCTCCTGCCGACCCCAGGATCCGAGGTCAATGACGGCGGCAGGATCGGCTCGCTCGTCGAACGCATGGCAGCAGGGCGAGGGAGGGAACCGTAGTTCCGATCTTGTGATTTTTAACAATCCAAAGAACGGTTTCAGCCTCGTCAGTGCTCCAGTTTCCAAAATGGGTCAAAGGTACGGATCCCGAGTCTAATTCGATCTACGCTACTGCCGAGTCGAGCCTCTCAACTGACGGGATCACGGAACACATGACCATCCTCACGCGGCGCATACGCCTCCTCTCTCAGGCGTTGGCCGCGATGCTCGCTTTTTCGGTCGCGTCGGCGGGCCTGTCAGTCGCCCAGCCGACAGCGGGCCCTGACCCCCTCGCTGAGAATCCCGTCTACGGTCTCGCCAACGGCTGTTATGCGCTCCAGGCTGGGCCGAGCGGGGAGTTCGTACGGCGGGACGGCGAGAGCTACCGCGCCGACGCCACCGCGGCGGAAGCCGAACCGTTTCGACTCCACCCCGCCCAATTGGGCCGGTTCATGTTCTACGGCCCGGAAGGTGACCTCCTCGCCCATGAGGGCAAGAAATCAGTGGTTTCGACTCGCGATGCCCTCCCGAATACCGACTGGACACTGACCCACACCGACGGTAGCTACCGCATCACCGCGACCGAGAACGGCAACCAACTCACTTCCGTCGATGCCGGACTGACTCTGACCGACCCCGGTGATAACTCTGACGGCGGCCAGTTCACTGTCACTCCGACGGACGGATGCGCCGACTTCCCCGACTCCGAAGTCAACGCCACCGGTACACCGTCGACCGCCACCGGACCCAACGGTGAAGTCCGCGGCTTCATCGACACACACGTGCATCTGGACGCCTCCGAATTCATGGGTGGAAATGTGCACTGCGGCAAACCGTTCGATCCACAGGGTATAACCGCAGCCCTGCAGGACTGCCCCGACCACGGCAGCAATGGAAGGCCCGCCCTACTCGAGCAAATTCTTTCGGGTGGCTCACCGTTCGAGAAACACGACACCACGGGATGGCCGACCTTTGCGGACTGGCCTGCCCAGGACTCGCAGACCCACGAACAGACCTACTACAAGTGGGTCGAACGCGCCTGGCGCGGTGGACTGCGCATCTTCACCAATATGTTCGTAGCCAACCGCGTACTGTGCGAGCTGTATCCCAGCAAGCGCAACCCGTGCAACGAGATGGACACCGTCCGAATCCAGGCCGCGCAGGTCCGCGACATGCAGGACTACATCGACGCCCAGTACGGCGGGCCCGGCAAAGGCTGGTTCCGTATCGTCAGCTCACCGGAAGAGGTCCGCCGGGTGGCGGCCGACGGCAAGCTGGCCGTCACCCTGGGCATCGAGGTCTCAGAAATGTTCGGCTGCACCCTGCGTAATGACAAGCCGCAGTGCACCGAAGCCGACATCGACGAAGGTCTCGACGAGGTGTACGGAATGGGTGTCCGCCAGGTCATCCTCACCCACAAGTTCGACAACGCCTTCGGCGGAACACGATTCGATCCCGGCCTCACCGGTGTTGCGGTCAACATCGGCAACTTCCTGGGAACCGGCAAGTTCTGGAAGACCGAGCCCTGCACCGGTGAAGCCGCCGATAATCCGCTGATGTCGATCATCTCGGGCAATCTCGGGAGCATGTCTTCCGCGCTTCCCGCAGGTAGCTCAGGAGCCAGCTATCCGGACGGCCCGCAATGCAACGTCCGAGGACTGAGCGCTCTCGGCGAGCACGCGGTCGAGGGCATGATGGACCGCGGCATGATCGTCGACATCGACCACATGAGCGTCAAGACCGCCGATGACACCTTGAAGATGCTCGACGCCGCTCATTACTCAGGCGTTGTGTCGAGCCACGGTTGGACCGATCCGACCAACGTGCCTCGTATCTACGCGCTCGGTGGATTCGTCTCGGAGTATGCCAGTACGCCGGCCGACTTCCTGAAGAGTTGGCGGACATATCGGGCGGAACGCAATGACGACAACTACTACGGCTTCGGTTTCGGCGCCGATACCAACGGATTTGCCCCACAAGTTCCACCACGCGAGGATGCCACCGAGAATCCGTTGAGCTACCCGTTCATCACGTTCGACGGCGGTACTGTGATGGACCGTCAGCGCACCGGAGAACGAGTTTTCGACATCAACACCGATGGTGCGGCACAGTACGGGCTGATCCCGGACTGGATTGCAGATGCGCAACTGGTGGCCGGCGCGGATGGCGACCAATTCATCGAGGACCTCAGTCACGGCGCCGAGGCTTACCTGCAGATGTGGGAGCGCGTAGCCACATGAATCGCGGTTCTCGGTAGCCACATGGTGACGGCACGTGATGTCCTCTCATCGACCCGGGGAAGGTCGGACTCCAGAAAGCTGGGGCATGATCGAAAGATGACTTCGTACCCGACTCTCGACCTGACACCTGACGAACTACTCACCACGACGCGTACCGTCCGCAAACGTCTCGATCTGACGCGGCCCGTGCCGTTGGACCTGATCAAGGAGTGTCTGGAGATCGCGTTGCAAGGTCCGTCCGGATCGAACCAACAGGGCTGGCAGTGGGTGGTGGTCACCGATCCGGACCTACGTTCACAGATCGGCGCAATCTACGGAGAACTGTTCGCCGAATATCAGGCGTCCAAACACTCGGCGAACGCCCTTTTCGCCGACGACCCCGAACGAGGTCCGATACAGAAACGTGTCGGAGACAGTGCCGGGTGGCTAGGTGAGCACATGGGTGAAGTGCCCGTGCTGTTGATCCCCTGCATCAAGGCAGGCAAGAAGCTGCCGAGCGGCAATCAAGCCGGACTATGGGGTTCATTGCTACCCGCTGTGTGGAACTATGCCCTTGCTGCACGGGCGCGTGGACTCGGAACTGCTTGGACCACAATACATCTCGCGCGTGAAGCGGAGGTGGCTGAAATTCTCGGAATTCCGGAGGGATTTCATCAAGGTGCGCTGATTCCGACGGCCTACTACACGGGTGAGACCTTCAAGGTTGCGCCACGCGATCCCATCGAGACCGTTCTGCACGTAAACTCCTGGTAGCCAGCGATTCCCGACGCAGCGAGGCGAGAACGAGGGTGCCGGCTACCTCGGTCCGTTCTGACCGAACGATGTCGCGTTCTGCTGGTCGACGTCCTCTGCGGCTACGAAGAATTTTCGGAACACAGCTTGCATCGCCGTGACGACGTCGATATGGCTTTGCAGGACGTCCACTAGATTGTTCGGGCCGCCCACGGCCTTCTGCGAGAATTTGCGGGCAAGTGCGATTCCGGACTCGAAGGGACCGAACCCCTCGACCTTTTCCAGGGCACGGGCGTCGATCTTGTTTTTTTCGAGTGTCCATAAATATTCGCTGCATGCCTTGTCGCACTGTCGTGCGGCTGTGGGATCGAGGAACAGATGCCCCTCGTCGGCTGCGGTGGCGAGACCGTTCCAGTATTCGATCGGAGAATTTGAAGCCATTTCGATTCCGTTCAGTTAGATCGACGGCGGGAAGTATTGCGAAAGTTCGATGGTGTGTCGCCGAACTAATTCACACGGGTCACCCTGGGGCGGGCCGGTTCCGAGAGCCTCGACCGTGAGCATCACAACGCCTTCGGTGGTGTCGAAGCTGGTTCCACAGCCTTCGTCTGGATCCATAGATGTGAGTCCGAATTCGAGGGCCGTCCTGCCCCCTAAGCTGACGTCTTTGAAATCCTGAAACGCGATGTTGTGCCGAACCTCGTCGAGGGTGAATCGAATCGAAAACAGCACGCCGAAGTGGTACCAGGAATTGATTGTTGGTCCGTCCCAGCCGCAGACCGTCCAGGCTTTGACGCTGATTCCTTCCATCCATCCTGAGCCGGTTTCCGGATTGAGTCCGGTCGCGGCGATGGCGTCGTCCGGGATGCTGCAGGGTTCGAATTGCTCGGCCTGCCCTGGCACCCCTGCGACGGCTACTCCGTCGACCGGTTGGCCGCAGGCTGTGAGGACGGCGGCAACCGCTAGAAGTGGTAGCCATCGGCGCTGCATCGGACCCCCATCCGTTCGACTCGTCGTTAGGTTAGACGCCGAGACCCGGACTTTGGTTCCAACTCTGCTGCGATTTCCCTCCGGCGGTGGCGATGCAGTGGGTTTTCAATCGATGCATCTGCGGCAGTGCGCGGTTCAGAACAGGGTCGGTTGCGCGTGGCTGCCGAAGCGTGCTTCGGACTTTCGAGCGCTCCACCGTTGAACGAGCCACATCTCGATCAGTTCTGGGCTGGTGCCGATATCGGTAGCCCAGTTGGTGAGTAGTTCGACGTAGCGGTCGTAGCGACGCCGCGTGAACCCGGCGACAGCAGGGTCTTCCAGCCATCCCTCGTGGATGAGGGTGGACACCCCGTACTGGTCGATCAACTGGGCGCGCCCACCGTCCACGGATGCTTTGGCTGCCCAGAGGAACGTGGCCATAAGAGATGTTCCGACACCGGGGGTGTCGGGCCATCCGGACCAGGATCCGCTCGGGAGTTCGGGTACCGCCTGGTCACGTATGCACCGTTGGAGCACAGTCATTGTCTTTGCAACTGGATTCTCGTCTGGACGTGTCAAGTGCGGGTTGAGGACGTCGGGGAATCGCCGTATCGCTTTGCGGTTCTTGTGGCTGCCCTGCCAGGCGGCACAGAGAAAGAGGAGGCCGAGCGCATCGTGTTCGCCGTCGGCGAGATCGGTGTCGATACGAAGGTCGTTGCGCTGTACTGTCGCCACTCCGTCGGAGACGATGTGCCCGTCGAGGTTGCGGCCACGAAGTCGAATATCGTGACCTGCGCGATCGAGGTGCTTGTTCCACCAGTCGAGGTCGACCTCGACGCCATCGTCCAGAACGTTCAGGTCGTAGGTGCGGAGCTGGCACCACTGCACACAGGCGGTTGGTGGTGCGAAGCCTTCGTCGAGTCGTGACATGCCGCCATTTTTGCATCCCACACCGACAGGAAGGGCGAACGAAACGGAATCCGTCTGCGCTTCCGGCCACCGCAATGTCAAATTGCGTCGAGTAGGTTTGTACCGCAACACTTTCCATCCCAACTTTGTTGGGGGACAACATGCAGGCCAACTGAGGACTTGGTTGGGCAATTGTTCCGAATACGGCACCGTTGTCGAGTGACGGTCAGTGGGCGCGTGATCCGGTAAGCAGCAGGGCGAGCATCAGTGCACACAATTCGGTCTCGAAGGCGTCGAGATCGCGCCACACTCCAGCTACTCCATCGCGCTCCCAGGATGCGAGCGAGGACACCACGAAGCGCGCGGCCAACGCAACCCGGGCAGGGCGGTCTCCAGCGGGCAGGTGCGTGAGTTCGGTCGCGATGTCGGTAAGTAGCCGTTTCAACCCGTCCAGACCGGGGATCGGCGGATAGGCCGGGTCATCAGCCACGAGCGGCTGTGGCGACGCGACGAAATCGCTGCGGATGCCCGCCAGCCACTGTTCGTTGAACCGAGCCCAGTAGGAGGGCGAACAAGCCGCGATCTCGCTGACGAACGGGCGTACATAAGCCTCGACCAGTGCGCCGAGACGGTCTCGAGCGTCTTCGGCGGCGGTGTGAAGCTCACGGGCCAACGCGTCACTGGTGGCCCTACGCGACCACAACTCGATCAACAGTGCATGCCAAGACCCGAAGTAGTAGTCCACCGCACCGTTGTTGCGCTGACCGGCAGCTCGGATGACTTCGCGAACCGAGACGCCTGCTAACCCTCGCTCGGCTATCAGTCGCTCAGCGGTATCCAGGAGCTCCGTGCGGGTGCTTGGGGCAGGCATGAACGTGAGCGTACGGCAGTGCTAATGTCCCGATTAGGTCACTTGACCTAATTTGTGAGATCTAGCCCGGGAGAGAATGCGATGAATACACGCTTACATGGGGGAGCTCGCCTGGTCGCTGTCCTCGCAGCAACTGGACTGATCGCGGGATGTGGTTCGGCAACCGGCCAGCAGACAGCAACGGAGGGGCCCGAGCGTGGCGCACTGCTGACAAGTCGGCCACTTTCCGGCGACGCAGTCCTACCCGGCGCTGTGCGTGGTGAGCAGATCACCTACCTGTCCCGTGGGCCACAGGGTGATGACGTCGAGGTGTCCGGCTCGGTGTCGATCCCAGAAGGCGAGGCCCCGGAAGCCGGGTGGCCGGTAATCAGCTGGGCGCACGGGACTACCGGCGTCTCGGACGCCTGCGCGCCGTCCTCAGGGACAGTGCCCGGATCAGACGGTGAATACCTGCGCTACGTCAATGAGACCTTGGACCAATTCCTGCGCGCCGGTTACGTAGTGGCGCAGACGGATTACGTCGGGTTGGGGACGTCGGGGATCCATCCGTACATCAACGGAGACTCAGAAGCTGCAGCCGTCACGGACATCGTGCGCGCGGCCCGCCAGCTCGACCCCAATGTTGGCACAGGCTGGTACGCCGCCGGGCACAGTCAGGGTGGGCATGCCGCACTGTTCGCCGCCGATCGAGGTCCGGATCTAGCGCCGGAGCTCGAGCTTCGAGGAGCGGTATCTATCTCGCCGGGCAATAATCTCGGTGACACTGTCGAGTACTTCGCGGCAGGCGGTCCCGAAGCTCGCGCGGTACTCGGCTACCTGCCCTTGATATTGCTCGGTGCGCAGGCTGCCGATCCCGCTCTGGACGCCTACAACTACGTCACCGACGAGATGACGCCACTTTTGGAGGCGGCGAAGACCGGCTGCACCGACGCGGTCTGGGAACTTGCAGAGTCTGTCTCGCTGGACGCGGTTATTCGCCCTGGGGCGGACTTCACACCGCTGGTGTCTTACCTGGCCGATCAAAACCCCGACCGTCTCCACCCTGCGGTGCCGACGCTTATTCTGCAGGGCGGCGGGGACACTGCGGTGACCGAACCGGGTTCCGCGGCTCTCGCAGAATCGTTGTGCGCGAATGGCTCTCGGATCGGGTACACCGTCTACGACGGGCTGGAACATGTACCGACAGTGGGCGCCGCAGCCGAAGACACCCTTGCATTCCTTTCCGCAATCGAAGGTGGACGTGCACCGGCCGGGCTCTGCGGAGACTGATCAGGCTTCGCGGCATCTTTCGGAACGATGACGGACCGCCACCGGAACGGTCCTCATCGTGCTGCGCAACAGGTGACTGCGCTCCCGGACGGAGGTCGGTTAGTTCGGTCCGTTCTGGCCGATCGACGTCGCGTTATCCTGGTCGACGTCCTCCGCGGCATCGAAGAATTTTCGAAAGACTGCTTGCATCGATGTGACGACGTCGATGTGGCTTTGGAGGACGTCGACGAGGTTGTTCGGGCCGTCCACGACCTTTAGTGAAAATTTGCGGGCAAGCGCGATTCCGGAATCGAAAGTACCCATGCCCTTGACGTTTCCCAGCTTGAACGCAAGGTCTTTGTTGGTCTCGAGAATCGACAGGTACTCGGTGCAGGCCTTGTCGCAGTGTTGTGCAGCATCGGGATCGAGAAATAGATCGCCGTCGTCAGCCGCGGTAGCGAGACTGTTCCAGTATTCGATCGGGGATTTCAAAGTCATTGCTGGGGATCCTTTCAGCTAGATAGTGGGCGGGAAGTAATGTCCGAGATCGATTGTGTGTCGGCGGATGCGTTCACACGGGTCTCCCTGCGGCGAGGCTGTTCCGAGGGTGGCGAGTGTGAACATCACGACGCCTTCAGTGGTGTCGAAGCTCGTGCCGCATCCTTTGCGCAGGTCCATGGATGAAAGTGCGAACTCGAGGCCCGGTCTGCCGCCCAGGCTGACATCCTTGAAATTCTCGAACGCAGGATTCTGGCGAACCTCATCGAGGGTGAATTGAATCGAGAAGTACACATCGAACTGGTACCAAGAATTTCGTGTCGGGCCCCTCCACCCACATGTCGTCCAGGCCTTGACGCTGAGTCCTTCACCCCAGCCCGCCAACCTTGCCTCGGGATTGAGCCCGGTTGCCGCGATGGCGTCGTCCGGGATGCTGCAGGGATCGAATTGCTCGGCCCTCCCGGGCACCCCGGCGACCGCTGTTCCGTCGACGGGCTGAGCGCAGGCTGTCAGGACAGCGGCCGCCGCGAGAAGTGACAGCCATCGGCGCTGCATCGGACCCCCATCCGTTGGACTGTTCGTCAGGTTAGACGCGCAGACGCCGGCTTCGGTTCCGTAAGAGAGGGTGGCAGTCAGTTTTCGAGTTCCACTCACCGGGACCTGGACTCGAGCGGTGTGAGCCAGCTCATAGCGTTCGGGCATGGACCAGAACAGCTCGGATCGAGCGCGCATCACCGACATCCTCAGCCGTCAGCGCGCGGCAATGAACACCGAAGGCCAGCCCTCCGCCGAGCTGCGGCGACAGCGCATACAAGCTGTAATCGACATGCTTGTCGCGCATCACGAAGACCTCGTCGCAGCGATGGATGCTGACTTCGGTGGACGCCCGCGTGGATACTCTTTGATGAACGACGTGCTGGGCTCCATCAGCAGTCTGAAGCATTCACGCGACAACCTCGAGACGTGGATGGCGCAGCAGGACCGCGCGGTGTTCTCGCCCTACGATCAGCTCGGCGCCAGCGCCCATGTGCGTTACCAGCCGAAGGGTTCTGTCGGCATCGTCGGCACCTGGAATGCGCCACTGTTCACTCTGCTCAGCCCGCTGGCCGGCGTCCTTGCAGCCGGTAACCGTGCCGTCCTCAAACCGTCCGAAGTGGTTCCCCGCACCGCCGCACTTCTCGCCGAGATCGTCGAGGCAGCCCTCGATCCAGAGGTTGTCGCGATCGTCACCGGTGGACCTGATGTGGCCGAGGCCCTGACCTCGCTTGCCTTCGATCACCTGGTGTTCACCGGCAGCTCGGCGGTCGGCAAATTGGTGATGGCGAACGCCGCAAAGAATCTGGTGCCCGTAACGCTGGAGCTGGGCGGCAAGTCGCCGACGGTGATCGGCCGTAGCGCCGACATCGACGTCGCAGCCTTCCGAATTGCGGTCGGCAAGACCAGCAACGGCGGCCAGCTGTGCGTCAACCCGGATACGACGTACGTTCCCCGTGAACTGCTCGAGCAGTTCGTGGCGGCGACCTCGAATGCATACGCGGAACTGTTGCCGACGATCGAGAACAACCCCGACGCCGTTTCCGTCGTCAACGAACGCCATGCCGCCCGCGTCGACGGTTACATCGACGACGCAATTGCCCGCGGTGCCCGTATCGAAACGGCCCCGGACGGCGCATTGCCCGCAACTGGTGGACGTCGCCCGCTGCGCATGGTCGTGGACCCACCTTCCGACGCAGTCATCCGCGCAGAGGAAATATTCGGCCCCGCCATGGTGGTCCTCGGCTACGACGATCTCGACGACGTCCTCGCCGAAATCAACTCGGGGCCAAGGCCTTTGGCTCTGTACTACTTCGGGACCGATGCAGTAGAACAGTCGTACGTGCTGGACCGCACGCTTTCCGGCGGCGTCACCGTCAACGACGTGATGATGCACCCGGGTCTGCAGGATGCACCGTTCGGCGGCGTCGGGGCTTCCGGTATGGGCCACTACAACGGCCGCGAGGGCTTCGAAGAATTCAGCCACGCACGGGCGGTCTTCGAGGCTCCCGAGGTCGACATGCGCCGCGAATGGGGTTTGCTGCCCCCGTATGCGGACAGTTTCCACGATGCGATGGCCTCCCAGGTCACCCCTTAATTCTTTATCCCTGATCCGACAGAATCCCGAACAAGGAGTACATCGTGAAGACCCGTGGCGCGATCATTCGCAGCACCCCCGGCACATACGAGGTCGTCGAGCTCGACCTCGACGCACCCCGCAGAAACGAGATCACCGTCAAGATGGTTGCCTCTGGCATCTGTCACTCCGACGACCACATAGCGAAAGGTGATCATGCCGTAGGCGTTTACCCGATCTGCGGTGGGCACGAGGGTGCCGGCGTGATCGTCGAGGTCGGTCCGGAGACCATCGGCTACGAAGTGGGCGAGCACGTACTGTTCTCTTTCATCGCCGGTTGCGGAAAGTGTCGCTGGTGCGCAAAGGGCATGCAGAACCTGTGCGACCGTGGCGCCGCCATCATGACCGGCGGTCGCCCCGACGATCCGAACAGTTTCCGGTTGAGCCTCGACGGAGAGGTCGTGGCACAGACCTGCGGTTTGTCCACCTTCAGTGAGTACACCACTGTCAGTACTGATTCCGTGATCAAGGTGGCAGACAAGAGTCTGCCACTGGAGTCTCTGTGCCTGCTCGGGTGCGGGGTCGGCACCGGCTGGGGAGCTGCAGTCAACTCTGCCCAGGTTTACCCAGGCCAGACCGTAATCGTCATAGGCATCGGCGGGATCGGTATCAATGCAGTCCAGGGTGCCGCGCACGCCGGAGCTGCGCACATCCTGGCCGTCGATCCGGTTGCCTTCAAGCGTGACAGCGCTTTGAAGTTCGGTGCCACACAAGCATTCTCGACGCTCGAAGAGGCGGCCGATGTTGCACGTTCGCTGACCAACGGGCAGGGCGCCGACGCTGCCATCGTCACTATCGGCGTGACGACCGGCGAGCATATCGCGCAGGCCTTCTCGTCGATCCGCAAGGCCGGCGTGTGCGTGGTGACCGGGCTCGGCAAGATGACCGACGTCGGGATCCCCATTAGTCCGATGGAATTGACGCTGTACCAAAAGCGTTTGGTGGGATCACTGTTCGGTGCTTCGGCACCGAGCGCTGACATTCCTTGGCTGATCGATCTTTACAAAGCTGGCAAGCTCGAGCTCGACGGTTTGATCACTCAGACCTACTCTCTCGACGACGTCGCCCGCGGCTTCGAGGACATGCACTCAGGCCTCAACCTTCGGGGTGTCATCCGGTTCTGACCTAGTCGTAACCCCGCCCTCGGACCGTCGGGTCCGAGGGTGAGGGTGGGCTGCGTGACGGCTTTTCGTCAACTGTGCCTCGGTCAGAATGACGTGGACCACTGCTTCGACCCATCATCGTGTCTCAGAGGCGACCGCCTGGAACCAGATGTTCCTTCGCTGCGTCAAAAGAGTAGGTGACGTAGATCCGATGATGGGTGTGGTGATGGAAGTAGATCCGGAAATTTTGAGGCGTTTCGCTTCTGCAGCCCAGGACGCGAGCGACACCCTGGGGCGTACTGACGTTTTTGGACCGTTCTGGTCAGCGCAGAATGCACTGCCCGGGTCAGATCTACAAATACTGTGCGCCGAGGGCGAGCGTATCTCTTCGACAGCGCTCCATGGAATGTCACAGCGTATGGACACAGTTGCACGGTCTGCACGAGGAGCTTCCGAGGACTATCGCGTCGCCGATGATGAGTTCGCAGTTCAGCTTCGCTCAATGAATAGTCGCGAATGACGCTGAGCATTGGGGATGTCCGCGCCTGGAACAGTCAGTCTTTGCTCGCTGGTTCAAATGGGCTCCACGGTATTTCCAGGGTGATCGAGGGGCGGTGTGGAAGCATCGCGGCAGAGCAGAACGTCCTTGCCGAGTCGTGGCACGGTGACGCCGCCGTTGCCGCAGCTGAGCGCGTTGTAGCCGAGTGTTCGACCTTGTCAGCTCTCTCTGACGCCTTTTCTACGTTGGCGCGGAGCTCTCGGCCTCGGCATCGATAGTCGACTTCGTGCGCTCGAACTTGGTCGAAGTCATCGATGAACTTGCCGACCGTGGTTTCGAAGTCGCTGACAACGGCGTTGTGACGGCCGACCGAGCAATCGCCTCCCTGGATCAGATTGCAGGGCCACTGGGGGAGGACGCGGTCCTCGCTCTGCAGATCAGAACGCAGGAAGCGACGCTCTCCGTACTCGATGCTCTTCAGCAAGCGAACCACGCTGCACTCGGAGTATGTGACCGAGTGCGCGGGCGAATCGTCGATTTGCAGGATAGTTCGTCAGAGGTGATCGTTGGCCACTTGGCGCTGAGCGAAGATGCCGGGTTTTCGTGGCGCCCCGATATTCAAGCTATGGCCGCAGGTGTCACGATCGGGACGCTTTCGGACGCGACGGGACACGCCTTGAAGACCGCCGCTGCAGCCTCGTCCGACGATCTGGCCCTGGGGCTCGGTCGTCGACTTGGACCAATGGGAGCAGCGTTGGGGACCATACCTGCGATTTCGAATGACATCGAGGGTGGTATGGATCCGACCAAGGCTATCGTCACGGAGGGTGCGGGAGCGGTGACCGGAGTCGTTGTGGGGGGAGTATTGGGCCAAATCACCGCAGCTGGGATCGCCGGCTCAGCTGTTGGTTCCGTGATTCCCGGCGCAGGCACCGCGGCCGGATTGGTGGTAGGAGTGGCGATGGGGGCAGCTCTGGCCTATGGCGTTCCCAAATTCGGTCAATGGATCTGGGAGTAACAGTGAGAGAACGGGATACAACACCGGCTCGCATTGTGCCAACCGTCGAGTGGTTGCCAGTGTGGCCGCAGAGGTTGAGGCCGACGCAGATACTCGCCTCTATCGTGATTTTGCTCGGTGTGGCAGTGGGGTGCATTCTGGCATGGAAGGCGGAGTCAGTAGTCGGTCTGATCGGATTCGCAGGCATCGGAGTTCTTTGTGGGTGTGGTGGGTGGCTGACGCTCCGTGGGGCGGGTTTCAAATGGGTCAGGATATCTCGTCGGTTGACCGGTTGCGAAAGTAAGTTGTACGGCAAAGGAATTCGAGTAGACCCGGAAGCTTTGACGATGAGAGTGCTCATCATTTCAATGCTTGGCTCGAGCGTGTACTACGCGGCTGTTGCCCTGACTTTCTGGAGCGGGATCGAAGTAATGCTGCCGGATTCTCGTAACAGCTCCCCGCATGCGATATTCGCTACGGTCTGCGGTGTTGTTCTTGCGGTTCTCGCCATGCTCTTCAGCCTCTTTCGGCCAGCTACCGGCATCGAGATTTACCGGGATGTTGTGATAAGAACGGTAGGTAGGCAGCCTTTCGTCCGAATCGGTGCCGACCTGGTAGTGCCCTGGGCGTCGATCGTGGATGTGGCGGACGCAGTCCGGCTCAATACGACTGGACTGTGGACTTCCCGTGACCCTCTGATTCGGCTCATGGTTCGTGAACCTCTCGACAAGGAGAACAGGCTCGGATGGGATACAGACCACTATCTCCAACTACCCGCCAGTTGGATGGCGGCAGAGCCTAATACGCTCATTGCTGTGCTGAGGGTTATGGCCGTGAGCGATGAGAGCCGACGGGAAATTTTGGCGATCAGGCCTGAGACGATTTTCATGCCGCCGCCGCTGCGTGAACGAATTCAGAGAAGCATCATCTAGCTTTGTATGGTCCTCGGCGACGCCGGGTTCAGCTCTCGATTCACGAGTTCGAAGTTGTTGCCAACTACGACCAGCTGTAACTGAATGGACCGCGGTGACCGAACCACATCGTGGACGAGCATATTTGCTCTTTGACCAGCGCGGCTCGACGCCCGGTGAGCATTGCGCGTGATCGTGGAACATCGGCAGAGTTCGTCAGCTGAAGCAATCCGTCGCGCCTCCCCAGACTGATGCATTGGCCGACGAACTTGGGACGCAGCTGTTTCGGTGTCTTGCCAGCTGCCAGGCGCAGAACCGTTTCCGCAGCGTGGACGCCGGTTGGGATTGCCGCTTGGCAGCTCATGCGAAGTGGAGAGCTACTGATTACTGCGGCATCTCCGGCGCCGATCACTGTCGAACTGCTGGTGCTGATGAGGTTGTCATCGACGGTCAGGGCCCCGCGCGAGTCGGTGTTCAGTCCACTGCGCTCAGCGAGGTCAGGGACACCGAATGCGGCCACATCTACGGTGAGATCGCTCGTCAAGTGAGTCCCGTCCGACAATTCCACGCTACCGGCGCCGATACCGACCACTGGTGTGTTGTCGATGATCTCGACGCCCGCGTCGATGAGATGGGTATACAGACGGCGTTGCCCGCGTTCGCTGACGGTGGGGGCCAGCTGCTGGTCGGAAATCAACCGAATGTTGTGGCCGGTGCTCTCGGCGAGCTCTGCTGCTGTTTCGATTCCGGTGAGTCCGCCGCCGATGATCGTGACCGTCGAGCGAGGAGGGAGCTGTTGCAGGCGCGCGCGTGCGCGTTGTGCGGGTTCGAACGTTCCGATCGTGACTGCGTTGGTCGCCGAGCCCGGAATTGCCTCGGTACGGCTGTGGCTGCCGACCGCATAGATGAGGTAGTCGTAGTCGAGAACACCACCGGCCAGTCGAATTCGTTGGTTATGGAAGTCGATCGACTCGGCCGCGTCGACCTTCAGTTCGGTCGAGGCGGGAAGGATCGACCCGAGTCGCGTTGCCGCGGCATAGGTACCGGACATGTACTGATGCAAGCGGATTCGTTCGATGAACTGATCACGCGGATTCACCATCGTGACATCTGCATCGACGCCGCGGCGGGAAAGCCGATGCGCTGCACTGATACCTGCATAACCCGCGCCGAGAATGACAATCTTCGATGCCATGATGCGATTTACCTCCGATGCCAGGACTTCTGCTCACCATAGTCGGATCGGTGCCGACTGTATCGGTGACTTGAATCTCAGAGTGCAACATCGGATTCGGTAGATGGGGTGGGCAGGACCCAGTACTGCAGCCACTCGGCTGCAAGGAGGTTGGGCGGGTCTATGGGTTAGGAGCTGCCGAACAACGGGTATCCGTTGTTGTGGCGGTCCCAATTGTTGTATTGCCATTGCCATTGCCACGCGTCGTGGTGGTGGTCGTAGTCTCTGACCCACACCCAGTGGCCCCGGCTGTAGTTGCAGTTGTTCCACTCCCACTGACCGCGGTTCTGCTGCCACTGCCACGGCCCGCTGTGGTCGCAATCGTGACTCCACCCTTGGCTGGCTGGGACTGGGGCTGGGTGCGCGGCAGCCGGGACGGCCACGAGGCCGACGGGCATGACCGCCATCGACGCTGCGATCGTAATCTTTGCGAATAGGTGGCGCGAGTATGTACGCCCTGTCGTTCTCGGCATTGGAGATCCCTCCTGTAGCGCTGAAGCACCGACAGGTGCGAGCGCTCCACGATCCATTGATCCCGCGGCAGGGCGATCTCACAAGTCCAGCCCTTCAGCTGTACTCGTATGTCCGACCTCTTTTGTCGATAGGGCCGGTTGTTGTGTGCGGCATGGTCGATGGCGGTCGATTGCTCAGGCGTCGGCTCGGAAACGAGCGATGCGCACCAGCTCGATTTTACGCGGGGTGCGCCGGGGTCGCAGGATTCGATTCCGATGCTTTACTCACAATTCACTGGATCGTGACCGAGCTGGATTCGGTCACGTATTGGGGCCATACTCACGTAGTCCCGAAGACAACGCAGAGGCATCGTGATCATTTTCTTGGCGAACGTGTCGAACTTGCCCTGCAAAGCCGAGGCGATAGTGTCCGAGAACATAGACTCTGACCTTCCGCTGATCGACGGCGCGACCCAGTGACGGAGCTGCGATGATTCTGCCCAAGGTTCGAGACACTCGCATGGTTACCATCTGCCGAGGTGGATTGCTGACGGAGACGGATCATCGCTTGCTTGCCCTGTGGGCGGCGGAATGCGCCGACCATGTTCTGTTTCTTTTCGAGCGCGAACGGCCTGACGATGCGCGCCCTCGGGACGCGATCGCGGCCGCTCGGGCGTGGGCAGATGGTCTGCAACCGATGATGCAGGCGCGTGCAGCTGGAGGGCATGCGATGGGGGCAGCGAGACCACTTGGTGGTGCTGCCCGATTTGCGGCGTACTCGGCTGGTCAAGCTGCTTGTGTCGGCCACGTCGCCGAGCATGATCTGGGGGCGGCGGCGTATGCGATCAAGGCAATTCGCACCGCGCAGCCTCACGACCCGGCGGCAGGTAGGCGTGAACGAGATTGGCAGCGCAACAAACTATCCGAACCGATCCGCGAGCTGGTTCTCGACGATCAAGCCCGACGTAACGACATATGTTGGCGGGCTTTTTCGGACGAACAATGAGAATCGTCGGTGATGATCCCAGTTCGACGAGATCTATTTGTCGGCTCGTGGGGGAGGGAATGCTACGAAGAGTCAGATAAACCCCCCTTCGCCCGATTGGGATTCCTCCCGCAGTGATTCAGCCAGCCTGTCGAGCCAACCGGTGAGCCGCTCGAGCCCTTCGGTATGCAGCCCTAGCTCGGTTCCGTGGCTCAGCGCCATTTCTTGGAAGATCGGCACCAATGGGGCGTACTTGGTGCGCAATCGATTTCGTTTATCGAGATCGGTGAGGGCACTCAGGCTACCGGAGTTGTCGATGAAGTCCGTGACTTTCACCAGGAAGACCCGTGGATCGGTGATGACGGCCTTCACGTGCTCGAGGTAGGCCGCGTTCTTCTGTTCTTTGGTGAGCCCGGCCGGTCGTGGTGGGTTGGTGACGGCCCAGACGGTGTCCGACACTGTCGTACTGAAATGAGCTGTCAGCAGTCGCGCGGCTTCAACTCTCGGATTCGTGCTGTGGTCGCCGTCCATGAGTTCGACGAGTCGCACGGGTTGGTCTTCGACGGTGTCGTGCAAGGCTGTCGCGGCGAGGATCTCTTCATTGCGGCAGTTGAATCGTCTGAGCCGCAGAGCATTTCGTAACGGGTGAGCTATGTACGGTTCGGCGGCACCGTTCTGTCCAGGTCGAGTTTGGTCACGATGCGCCTGGGATGCCAGACCCATCGCATTCTGTACGAGGGGTTGATCGCCGACTTCGTAGTTGATCGAGAGCGTGAGCATAGCGGCGTCCATGTCGTGGAGTCGCAGTTCCCGGAAGTTGTTTCCGACGACGCCGGTAGGCCTTGATTCAGTCATAGGTGTCCTTACAGAATTGGTGCCGGGAATGTGGGCGGCCTGGTGGCTCGGCCCGATGCCTTCACTGTAGAGGTTGGCTCCGACAAGACGGCAACCTAGTTCCTGCAGTCTCGGTTGCCCGCAATCACCGGTCACGCACCGCAAGCGCGGGAAAAAACTGAGGCTGAACCCGGACGCGACATGCCAGATTTACCTCCACGCGGTACTCGATCGGGTACCGCGTGGAGTGTTCGGCCCGGTTGCAGAACCGGATTCGGTCACCTGGCTGGTCGACCCATGACGGAAGCCACCACATCAGAGGCCGGCTCGTGAACCGACTTTGAGCGCAATGCCACAGCCTTGAAATGCACTGCTACTCCATGCGATCAGAATGGGTTGTAGATGGCGATCCCGCGAACACTGCCGGCGGACGAACCCGTCGGGATCAGGACCGACTCCAGGGTGTGGTCGACGCCCGACGGATCAGTCTGCCAGCACGAACCCTGTCCGTGGAAACTGAAGCACCAGATCGGCTGGCTGGTCCCGAACGGGCTGATGATCAGGGGGTCCTGGCTGCGTGAGCCGTAGGCGGCGGGATCGAACGCGCTGACGTAGTGCTCCGTCACCTCTGATGTGAAGATGTTGTCGTAGGGTCGTTCGGCAGAGGCCGGCGTCGCGACGAGTGCGGCGAACCCTACTGCGAGTGCAGATGCGGCGAGAGTCTTCTTCAGCATTCGTGCTCCGATCATCGAGGGCTCCGGCCCGGTAAAAGATCAATCGGTGACGGTCGATCCCGCGTTACCAAACAGTCAGGACAGGTCCGCGGTGATGGTCATCCCGTGAATGCTGATGAGCCCATCGCTGGTGGCCGCATTCTTGGGACTTGCCAGGGATGTTGTCGGACCCCTGTGTCATGATTGAAATGCAGAACGGGTTCACGTTCTGCATTCCGGCGGTGATGTTCCCGCCTTTTCTCCCCTCCCGATGTACCTCGTTCGGTGCGTCGACGAAAGGTGCCTGCCATGGCCAAGAAAATTCTCTACATCGATCTCGATAACACGCTGGTGAACTTCCAGTCCGGTATCGACCGGGCCGATCCAGCCGACCTCGTCAAATACGAGGGCGACCTCGATGAGGTGCCACACATCTTCTTGAAGATGGATCCCATCGAGGGCGCGCTCGACGCATACCGCACGCTCGCAGCGATTTTCGACACTTACATCCTGTCCACGGCACCGTGGAAGAACCCGAGCGCATGGCACGACAAGGTGCTGTGGGTCCAGCAGCATCTCGGGATGGAGGATGGATCGGTCGCGTACAAGCGTCTCATTCTCTCGCACCACAAGAACCTGAACCGTGGGGACTTTCTGGTCGACGACCGAGATAAGAACGGCGCCAGCGAATTCGAAGGCGAATGGCTTCGGTACGGGGAGGAACCGTACAAGACCTGGGGTGAGGTGACGGCCTATTTGCTCGCCCGCACCTGAACTGAGTTCCGATTCTTGTCGGTACCCCTCGGTATCGTTTTCGACATCACTTCATCGCGTCGCTTCGACGCATTTCTTCAGGAGGCTCATGTGACCAATCCACAGCTCTCTCTCGTTGCTGCTCTGCTCGACCGTTCGGGCTCGATGCATTCCATTGCCGACGACACCCGCGGCGGTTTCGATTCGTTCATCGGAAAAGAGCGCGAGCAGGACGGAAACACCGTCGTGACGCTGGCGCAGTTCGATCAGCAGTACGAGCTGGTCTACAGTTCGCAGCCGATCCGAACGGTGCCACCGCTGGTGCTGCAGCCACGTGGCTCAACCGCGCTGTACGACGCCATTGGCCGGCTCATCACCGACGTCGGTGTCGAGCTCGCTGCAGTGCCCGAGGACGAGCGCCCCGGCTCGGTCACCGTTGTGGTGATGACAGACGGTCACGAGAACTCGAGCAAAGAGTGGTCCAATACCGCTGTGCGCGCATTGATCGCGCAACAGGAGAAGGACTACCAGTGGGACTTCGTGTTCCTCGGGTCCAACATCGATGCCGTTGACGTCGGTACCGATCTGGGCTTTGCACGCGACAAGTCGATGACCTACGTGTCGACGACTGTCGGCGTCACTGCGGCCTTCGACTCGGTGGCGAGCTATCAGGACCGTAAGCGGGCACAGGTCTTCGGTGCCCCGCCTGCTGAGGGCTTCTCCGAGGCCGATCGTCGCCGGGCGCGTGGGGAGTGAGCAAGAAGGGCAGCAACGGTGCGGCGGAGGGGATCATCGAGGTGATCTTCTTCCTCTGCATGGTTGCGGCGGTAGTGGGCTGGGTGTTCAGCTGAGGTACTCGCGTCGCCCATTTTTTCCATCGCGAGTGAACTGCTTTCGATACGCCGTCGGCGTCACCGCGAACGCGGCTACGAAATTCTGACGGAACGTGACTGCGCTCCCGAACCCGCTGGCAGCCGATATCTCGTCGATACTCCAGGTCGTCGTTTCGAGAAGAGTGCGTGATTCGGCGAGTCTCTGCTCGAGAACCCACCGCGCCGGCGTGGTTCCGGTAGCGAGTTGGAATTGCCGAACGAAACTCCGTCGGCTCATTCGGGCCCGTTCGGCGAGCCGCTCGATCGACAATGGTTCGTTCAATCGACCGAGCGCCCATTCGAGAACCTCGGCGATGGCCGTGTCCTCGGCGGCACGGGTGAGGGGGCGCTCGATGTACTGGGCCTGGCCGCCTTCCCGATGCGGAGCGACGACGAGGCTACGAGCTACGCGTGTCGCGGCCGCCGACCCCAGATGCTTGCGCACGATGTGCAGGCAGGCATCGATCGACGAAGCCGTGCCTGCAGAGGTCATGACATCGCCATGATCGATGTAGAGCACCGACTCATCGAGTTCCAATTGCGAATTCCGCTCGCGTAGCTCAGGCATCTTCATCCAGTGCGTGACGGCCGAGCGGCCTTCGAGTAATCCGGTGTCCGCGACGGCAAACGAACCGAGACACAAGCCCGCGATCTCAGCTCCTCGCTGGTGTGCGCCGCGCAGCTGAGTCCGCAGAGCATCTCCGATAGGCGGAAGCGTCACCGGCCACGATGGCACGATGACGATATCGGCCCAATCGACGCTGCTCGGGCCGGCGAGGTCGCCCAGCGCATAGCCCTCGGTGGTCCGATCGACCCGGCCCGATCGGACCACAGCTGTGTCTCCCAATCGAACGCGATTCCGAGTCGTGCGACTTCGCCGAACACCATCAGCGGTGCTGCGAGGTGAAACATCGTGATGTCGTCGAACGCGTACAGCGCGATCTTCATGCCGGGCCTCCAGAAGGATTGGCGCAAATTCATCGAAAGTATGCATCCGTGCCACTCGCGTGCGCAACTTCGCTGCCGAAGGATGTGAACCGAACCGAGACAACTATTTCAGGAGCGAACACTATGACTGGACCACGCAGAGCCCTCATCGTCGTCGATGTCCAGCAGGAGTACTTCGACGGCGTCCTGCAGATTCAGTACCCGCCAAGGGCGGAGTCGCTGGCCAATATCGTCAGCGCACTCGAAGTGGCTGCTGCCCATGATCTTCCGGTCGCGATCGTGCAGCACGAGATGCCGGCCGGAGCGCCCGCCTTCGTCAAGGGGACCCCGACGTACGAATTGCATCCGGACATCGAGGCGCAGATTCAGCCGTCGTTCAAGCGTGTCGAGAAGAAGTTCAGCAGTGTCTTCGCGGGCACCGACGTCGCTGAATGGTTGACGGCCGAGGGCGTCGATACCGTGACGATCGTTGGCTATATGACGAACAATTGCGACCTGGCATCCGCAGCAGACGCCGAGGTACTCGACGTGACGACCGAGATTCTGTCCGACGCCACCGGAGCGATCAACCTGTCGAACGAGGCCGGTACCGTCTCGGCCGAACAACTACACAAGGCGCTGATGGTGCTCTACCACTCGAACTTCGCAGCGGTCGCTACGACGTCGGACTGGACGGACGCCGTGAAGTCCGGAATTGCTTTGTCTGCAAGCAATCTCGTGGCGTCGGCAGCGCAGGGCAATGAGGCGGTTCGTTAGTTTGCGGACTATTTCAACTGCCGTACGGCGTCGGCGGTAGGTAACTCGACCGGATACAACTGGTGACTACCCTTGATGCCTTTGAGTTCGACTGCCCGCGGTGCGCCGAGTGCAATGTCCTCTGCCGCGCTGATTGCGTCTCGCACGGATTTGCTGACGAGGATTTCGCCGCCATCCGCTTGGCCTGCAACCCGCGCAGCCATGGCGACGTTCAGCCCGAAGAGGTCGTCACCTCGGCGCACCGAACTACCCACGTGGATGCCCATGCGCACCCGGATTCGGTTCCATCGGTCGGGTTTCTCGCGCAAGGCCTGCTGAACCTCGAGCCCGCACCGCACAGCTTCAGCTGGGTCGGAGAAGGCGATCATGAAACCGTCGCCCTGATTTTTCACGACGTGGCCGCCATGGTTCTCGGCCTGCTTGGTGATAAGCCTGTTGTGTCGTTCGAGCAGCTTCAACCAACCGCGGTCGCCCAACTCCTCGTTGCGTGCAGTGGATCCTTCGATGTCGGAGAAGACGACCACGATGTCACCGTCGGCAATCATTCGCGCCAGATCGGGGCGTTCGACTCTGGCCCACCCCGCAAGGTCTTCGACGGAGTTGCGCACGGTCGCGCCGAACCCTTTCTGGAACAGGGAATCCGCAGTATCGAATGCCGTCTTGATAGCAAGCGGGGCGAGCCCACGTCGTCGACGGCGGGGCGAGTTGCTCTGGGCGCGCTCGAGCGCGCTCCGTGTGTCACGAAGCTTTTTCTGGGACACGACGAGGAGAACGCCGAGCGCCACGATCGCGGCGAGCTCGACTCCGGCTGCAATGGTCCACAAGGTCACACGGTCATCTTGGTCCATCTGTCCGCAACATGGTGTTCCGCCTACCGACCGAGAACGGCACATCGTCGGAGAATCGGCGGACCGGGCCCAGTCGGCTGCAACTCTGCTCAAGAAACGAGCTCCGGAGGTCACTGCGGTGCAGGCGCTCGCGACCGGCTCCGCAGACGCAAGCCTCTGCGCTGTTCGGCCTCCGAGCCACCGTCGGCTTGGCGATCCCGTTGCAGGAGCAGGGCGACACCGTCTTCGTAGCGCTCTGGGAGGTGATGGCGGTGTCGCCCTGGCTTCCCACATCCTTGCCATCGTCGAACGACCTAACGCGGCGACATCTGTCCTGGTATTGCACGCTGATACCGGCGCCATCGATTGCCCGGGCTCACGCATTCCAAGAAGGCTCGACGCGACTTCGCGGATGTTAGCCGAGCAGACGCCGCATTGGTCCAAGACCTTGCCGCCGCGGCCGGAGTCGACGGCGTCGATCGTCCCGACGCTGGATCCGTGCCAGGCCGTACTGGCGGCCCGGACGGCTCCTGACGCAAACTTCAGATTTGCTGTATTCGATTATGAGGGCCCGCCCAAGCCTGGGTGCTATTCGGCGACAACGACTTTAGGTGCTCCATGATCAGAAAACCACTTCTGCAGTTCTTCGCCACGCAAAATCTTGGGCTGTTCGACGCCAACATCGATCGGGTCGTCGACCTGTCCACGCATCCCGACGACGTTTGCATTACCGAGTCGTGCGTTGGTGGTGACTGCATTTCGGGGGCAGATGCCCCAGTCGCTTTCGTGGAGATTTGCGCCCCGCAGGTCGACATCGGCTAGCACTGCATCGCCCAGCGATGTGTTGCGAATATCCGAATCTCGGAGATCCGAACGCGTGAAATCTGCGTCCGACAGTCGAGCACCGGTCAAGATCGCCCATCGGGCACTGCATCCAGTGACAATTGCCTTGCGAAGGTCTGCGCCTGTGAGGTCCACACACTGCAGATCAGCCTGTCGAATCCAGGCTTGGTACAGGCTCGTTCGCCGCATACGCACTTTGGCTAACCGTGCCGAACTGAGTTCAGCGCCTGCTAATTCCAGGCCGGACAGATCTGAGCCCGTGAAATCGAGTCCTGCACCGGCAAGAATCGGAATGAAGTGACTTGCTGGGTCGATCGTGTCGAAAAAGTGGTGTAGCGCGTCAACAGCGTCCTGATTGGTCGGCCACTGTTCGACGTCAGCCCTAAGCTTGCCGAATTCGGTCATGAAGACCACCTTACTTTTCCAGCCCACTCGGGATGCTGGCTGACTAGGTCTCGTAGACGAGTTTCCCTGGCCGCGGTCATGCCGTCCGAGTCCAGGAGAACGCCGGTACCCTTGTTCAGTTGCTTATTGATCATGCGATCAAATTCTGTATCCGATTGAGAAGGTTCGATTGGTTTGCCGGAATCCGGTCGATACGAGGGTTGAATATCGGGTGAGGACTTCACGTCCCAATGTTCTCCCGCGGCATCAACAAATTCTCCCTGGTCTTTGCCATCCTCACTGAGCGGTGCGCGGATGATCGGTCCGGGAATTACCCCAGCAGACTCGGCCTCGAGACCGACGTCAGCTTCTCGTTCTGATTGCGGATTGGACTGTCCCCCTTTCGCCGGATCTTTGGCGAGCCCCTCTCGTCGCGCTTCGTATTCAGGGTTTCCTGGTGTAGGCGAGGTGTAAGACGGCACTGCATTCGCGTCATCTCCGGGTAGATGTTGCACGACGAGCATGGTGATGACTTCGAGGGCCGATACAGTCGTCACGCCGTTGACAGCAGCGAATGTGGCTGTCGCAGAACCGAGCAGGGCAGCAAGGGCGCTAGCAATCAGTAGGCCTCTAATTGCGTTCGCCGCTGTCGCGATTGCAGCGGTTGTCCCCGCAGCGCCCGCTGCCACCTCGGCCTGGGCAGGACCGAGCGCTCCGAGTCCACCGGTGAGAAGCACAGTCGCGATCGCCGCAACGGCCGTGACGGCCCCGATGGCACCGAGCGTCCATGCCAGTTCGTCGGAGCTAGCTTTGATTCCTGTGCGGAGGTCTGTGACGGCCATGTTGTGAGCGGCCACCGGGGAGGCCAACGCGGAGGCGGTCGATACAAGCTCGTCTGCGCTTCGCCTCAGGGTTTCGAGGTGGGCGGTGACAGCGGCGACGTCGGGTGCGTCGAAGCCGTCGAAGAGGTCAACTGCGCCCCGAATATCCCGTGCTGCAGCCGTTGTGTCCGCATGTTCGGCAAACGCCCGCCACGCATCGGCTGCGATGGTGAGTTTGTCACTGTCCCCGTCGGGAACAGGCAGTCCGATCTGTTCGAGTAGCCCCGGCACATCGGTGTCCAGCCCATCCCCGTTGTGGCCGAGGGACGACGGGGGAGGCACCATGCACTGCAGGTACGACGACGTCTGCGGTGGTGCGGGAGGCCCCGGTCCGGGACCGGGTGACGGGTGCGCAGTGTGTTCGGCGACAACCCAGTTGTACCCAACGGCAGTCGTGACCTCTGCCAGCTTGCTCGAAGCGTCGACCCACACCTCAGCTGCGTGAAAGAAGTCATACGTGCTCTGGTCGTACGCTGTTCCCCACTGTTTGACGCTGTCGTAGTCGCCAACCATAGCCGTGCATTTGCTAAGTGAACCGCGCAGTGCCTCGACGCGCGAACGCACCGATTCGGATGCTCGAGCGCATACTGCTGCGGTGTCGTAGTATGCCTGCGGATCGACATTCACGGTTGCGTCCTGAGCATGTGCGCATTCATATCGGTGGCCGATGAGTACCCGTTGTGAGCCTTTCTCGTGAGTGCTTCCATGCGATGAACGTGTTCGACGAATGCAGATGCGGCGTATGCCCATTGGTCGTGGGAATCAGCGTATGCAAGGGCGGCCGGGCCTTCCCAGCCCGAACCGATCAGCGCGGCTGCCCGACGATCCAGTTCATCTAGTTCGTCGCGGATAAAACCTGCTAAACCGTTGATTCGCGCAATCAGACCGTCGAGGTCGTCGAGTTCGACGCGGAACGGCGTACTCATACATGTTCCACGATTTTTGTTGCGGAATAGTCCTCGGTAACGTCGTAACCGGATGCTGACTGACTCAGTGAGACGGACAGTGAGTTCAGTGCATCGAGGATGCGAAAACCGTCCTCGTGGCACAGCTTCCACGTGTCGCGGAAAGCGAGTGCCGCTTGACCGTCCCACCGGACCGCATCGACGTCGCGGCCGACGGCGTCGAGCGCGTTGCGCAAAGTTTGCTCGAGTTGTTGCGCCGCGGCCCCCACCGCGGCAATTTGTTCCGGATCTGCTGACAACACCCCGTCCAGGGTTCCCCCGTCGCCCATGAGAGGTGAAACTACAGCAAAGCGCCATCGGCCGCATGCGCGGCCGATGGTCGTCAATTTAACTGTCCGCCTTCATCGTGAACGAGTAGGTCGACCAGGAATAGCTGATACCTGCCCTTGAGTCCCACGAGTTCGATGTCGCACGGTGGGCCGAGCGTGATGTCGTCGGCCTTGCCGATGTCGCGGACGGCCTCGCTGACGATAATTTGTCCGACCTCTGTTTGTCCTCCGCCATGGGGACGATCTCGGATCGAGCCGACAAAATGTTACGAAACTAGTGCAGTACGAACACTTTCGGGAAGACATGCAGGGGAAGTTGGCGGGTTTGCTCCGCGACGAGAACGGCAATCGTGTGGGCAATCGGCCTCGTGGAAAGACCGCAACAAGCCACGCAAGCGGACCGCCGTTAGACGAGCGCGTGGAGCCCGCAACAAATCGCGGACCGGCTGTGCGGGGATTCGTCCCTCTACGAAGTCTTGGATCAAGGGGATGAACACCGAGCTGTTCCCGAGAAGCAGCCCGACTGTCGGAAGATGCGCGCATTCGACTCGATTGCTCGTCGAGGTGCACCAACGATAAGTGGCACCTCGGAGGAGGGAACTGAAGACTGCTCACCGGCTCGTAATTGTGGCAGACTACTGCCTTGGCAAAGCCCATCGCCGGGGCGCTTTCGTCGAACTCTGGCGAATGTGGCGGCCACACTGTGAAGTAACTCTTGGGGGAGAGAATCTGTTGGGGGAATTGCTGGGAGCGGATCTCGATGAGATCAGGTCGCTGGGGGCACAGCTGAGTGCCAAGGCGAACACGGTCGCGGACATCGCGGGGCCTGCCAAGGTAAGCGTTGGAGCGGTGGTGATGCCCGATGCGGGTATCGGCGATCTTCTGGTGCGGATAGTGACGACGTTGGAGACCACTGTGGCCAAACACCGCAGCGCTGTGCAGGCTCTGGCTGATGGGGCGACCTCGTCCGCGGCCACTTACGAAGCGGTCGAGGAAGCGTTCAGTAGACAGCTCGGCTCGTTGACCGAAGGACTCGGACAGTGACGATGCCGACGATCCCTCAGGTCGAATCGTGGAAACCGCTGACGTTGGTCACGGCAGGAGAGGCGATGAAGTCGGCGGGGATCGCTCTCACGGATTGCCTGGCGGAAGTGGACCTCGCAGTCGACAAGAGTGCGAGTACTTGGCGAGGGGATGCCAGCGCGGCCGCGTCGATGCGTGCGGTGTCGGAAGTTCTCACTGCGTCGGCGTCGAAACGCGCCACGGACATCGTCGGGGACGCTCTGATCAGCCAGGGACAGACGATCGACGCGTCCCGTTCGGTGATAGTCAACACCCGGGACGCCGCCGTCGATCGCCACGGCATGTCTGTTGGACCTGATGGAACGGTCTCCAGCCCAACCGTGCCCGGTACAGACGGTGACGTCCTCCGCCTGGTGCTGCAGGGCCGACTCGACCGGCAAGCAGCAGACTTCCAGGTCAGCCTGAAGGAGAATTTGGCTTACTGCGGATCTGCTCTGACGGCATTGAAATCGGCGGTGGACGGCGGTCTGGCCGACCTCGAACAACACGGTGGTCCCGGCGGGGACAGCCTAGGTTCGGTGGTGCTGTCGGGTGAAGACGGCAAGGAGATCGGCACCCAGATTCGAAACGCCGTGGACGACGGTGAGCCGATAACCGCGGACGTCCTCGCGGAACTCACCGAAGACCTGCGGGCCACAGGTGTGGAGCCTGCGCAGCTTCAGGCATACCTTAACGGTGATGCGGCGACGATCCCGGCGAGCACCCAGCAATATTTGAAAGAGTTCTACAACACCGCCGGCGTCGACGGCTTCACGGCTGCAAGCCAGCAGCTGCAATCGCAAGGCCCGGCGGGCCAACAAGCGGCGGCCTCGCTGGCCAATGGCGTCCTGGTGTTGTCCAACGAGAAGGTCGGCACCGGCCGCGATGCCGACGGCAATCTGACGGGTGCAGGTAGTTACGAAAACTTGCCGCAGGACATGCGCGACCTCATTTCGACTCGTCCAAGTCGCGGTATCGACGGACTGGACAGCAATGCGATGACGTATCCCGGTGACGGTCCGATCGTGGACGACCAGAAGAACTTCGTCGAGGGCCAGACGAAATTGTTCGACGCTTTGGCGTTAGCTGAAGCGGGCAATGAGCCCGGGACGAAGATGTCGACCGAACTGATTCGACAGGGCATGCACGCGGCGTCGATCGATGCCCATGGCGGAGCCCTGCCCTTCAGCAACGAGCCCGTGGACAATCCTGGTCATGCGGAAACCCTCGAGAAGGCGATCGAGCTTGGTTCCCGTAATACGGACGGCGTGCGCGCGATTCTCACCGGCGAAGGAGGACCAGACATCCTCGGATCTGACTACCACGCTGATACTGCAGTGATGCCGTTGCTTCAACGCGACGACGGAACGGCCATGGCATCTCTCACCGATTGGATTCCGCGCGATGCACACTCGACCGCGCCCGAAGGGACGCCGGAATACGAGAACTCGGTGCGCGCAGGGTCCGCCGCCCGAGGCTTGGCAGAGATCATGGCCAGTACCGAATCATCTGATGGAACAAACAATTTCACGACACTTCTATCCGGTGAGGGAAAGATCGGGGAGGGGACTGCAGGGCAGGTCGCCGAAGCCCTTGCCCCCTTCGTCGGTGACATGACCGGTATGACCAGCGATGTCACCCAAACCAACGGATTCGGTGAGTTCGGTGGCAGCAAGGATTACATCGGCGGACCCGTCGAGCCTCTTCGTATTTTCAGCATCCTCGACACCGATGATCAGTCCAGTCAGATCATCAACGGTACTGCGCTGGCCGAGAGCCAACGGATGGATCGACTATTTGCGACAACCGGATACAGCGATCTCGGAGATCAGGCATATCGGTTGCAGTGGCTCGTCGATCACGGTCTCAGTACCGAAATGGACCAACGCGTGCAAGAGGGTCTCGACAAGCAGGAAGCAGCCGAAGCACGGAACTCGAAGTTCACCGCGGCGTGGACCGCGGGGCAAATCGTTGCCGGTGGAATGGGTCCGGGAGGGATTGCCGTCGCAGCTGGTTCCGAGTTCCTGAAGCCATACGTGTTATCTGTGGACGACCTCGATGCGCCGGTCTCTCGCGAGATCACCTTGGAAACCTCGGCATTCGGTTTCGACAGCGGAATCGGTCAGTATGTGGCAAGCGACTGGGGGAGTGCCGGTTTCAGAAGGCACAATGTCCTCGAAGCTCTCGTCAGCAATGGATCTATCGATATCAACGACGTCCCTGACGTGTACAAGAGTGATGACGGTGCGGCGTTGCTTCCATACTCTGACGCCGCCAGGAAACTCGTCAACGAGGACAGCACTACTTTGAGCTTCACGTCCTACGAAGCCGTCACGGGTCTAATTCAGAATGCTGGTATATCCAACCTTGACGAGTACGCGCGTGGTGCGACAGGTGATGGGCAGCGGGAACTCTTGGGCGCTGCGATCCGACCCATGGGAAACAATCCGACGAGTGGAGAGATTTTGACCTGGCTGGCAAGTGGTGAAGCATCTCGTGGTTTGAACAACCAGTGGCCCTTGGAGATTTACGGATGATACAGCGAAGTCGACGCAGGCGGATGGTAGTAGCAGTCCTGCTGACGATACTGATTGCGGTGACAGCGTGCGGGTCTCCTGCCGAGGACAGTTCCCTCCAAGAGTCGTCGTCGACGTCGCGTTCACCCGCCAATGCTGTCTATGTGGTCCCCGATCGAATCAGGGATGCCACGATGGTCTGGTCCGCAGAACCAGGTATAAATCTTTACTCCGATGAGGGTACTTTGACTCGTGCGGCTTTGGAGTCATTCGCTATTGGGTTGATGGTTGGCCTCGATTACACTTATTTGGGCTTTGCGGCGAGTTCGAAAATTCCGGGCGGCGGTCGGTTGCTCGGGGGGTTCGATGATGACACCGAACAGGGTCCGTTCGTCGGGACAATTCACGGTCATATTCAGCGCATCATTCCGACCGACACGGGCTTCGATGTGATTTCGTGCTTGCTCTCCGTTGGTCTCGACGAACTCGCTGACGGAAAGTATTCCCCATCGCGGATCTCCAATGGCGAAGGGGCAGAGTTGCGCTCGCGGTTTTTTCGCACCGTCGCAGAGGCATCGGAAGCTGCCGCGCCCTCGCGAACAGCCAAACCAGAATCCGACGAAAGACACTGGCAGGCACCCACGGGCAATCAATTCGTTGGTTGGGAAATCGACGGTTTCACCGACAGAGATCCCAGCACTGCGGGAAGCGGTCGATGCGTCCCTTGGGCGCGATCGCTATATCCGGATGCGCCAGCCGTCATCCCTCGCGATGCCTATGCCAGGGACACTCCACCCCCGGTGCAGCCGGCCTACCCGGGATGGCCCGACGGTAGCAACTGACCACGCCCCAAACGACTTATGTCTTTCCAAGGAGACAATCGATATGACCCGCGAAGAACTTGGTGCCAAAGTTCGACGACTTCAACAGGCTGTGGCCGAAGTTCAGGGAAACACACACCTCGACGGTGTCACCGTTCGTACAGACGCAAACGGCCGACTCACCGAACTCTCAATCGCTCACGACGCGTGGGCACGCGGGCCCGAAGCGCTGGCCGACCTGATCACGCGCATATATCGGCTTACCTCGCAGGAAGTCCAGATACGATCGACCGCGATCCTGGCAGAACTCCGCGACGACCCAATCGTGGCTCGAATCGCAGACGCAACTATCGGCAACAGCCCAGCGACTGAAACCCGCGCTGATCAAAGACCTGAGCCTGTGACGCAAGAATCGCTATCTGGAGAGCTGTGTCAGCCCAACCTGGAGAGTCAGAGTTTCTCAGGGCACTCTACCGGCCACCGCATGATTGACGAGCGGGACGATGTTGACGGTTACTTCGGGCGTAAGTCGTGGTTGGAATAGTCTTAGTGCTATCCGCGAGAAAGCCTTCCTCACTAGCGGAGTCGAAGCATCCGAGACTTTTGAGCTCGATGCATAGTTGAAGACCTGGATCTCGACTTGTTGCTGTTCGAGAAATCGGACGACTGGATGACGCCGGGAGCGTAGATGTCTTTCATTCGACGGGTCGTGTACCTGGTGTGTCCCCGGCGAGGCGTGATTAGCGAGGCATCACCACCGGGTCGATCCACTTGGTCTGCTGGCCGGCGCCACAGCGCTATCTCTGTGGGCACGTTGTATCGCCTCCAAGGTTTAGGTTCGAGTAAGGCACATCGCGACTTCCCTGTGGCAGCGAACGGGATGATCCAACTGCGTCCGCAACCCCTCTATACGTACTCAGCTAGTGTTGTCGGCAGTTGAACGAGGAAGGTTCGAAGTGGCGGAGAGCAACAATCTGATTCCGGTGTGGACGTTGGGGACGCATGAAGGGGGAACGGCACCGATACCAGACGAAGGTCTGATGTCGCCCGCCAGACTGGCGGAGTTACGGACCGTACTTGCAGCACTGGTCGATGCCCCGCTTGCGACGCTCGAAGCTCATCCTTTCCCGGAGTCGGCCGACCTCTCCCACGGAGTTCCTCTCGGTAGCGCGAGCCCGCTCGCTGTGAATCTATCGAAATTACTTGATACAACGCCGGATACGATGCTTGTCTCGGCTGGAGAAGCGTTGTTCCGGCTCGTTGTTCCGGCAAAGGTAGCGGCTCTACTCGACAGTGGACTTGGAACGTCGAAGTCTGACTCGCGAGATGCGGTCGGCTTGCTGCAGGGTGCCTCAGCAGCCAAGAGCTACGTACCTGTTGTCGGAAACTTGGCTGGGGCCAGCGGTCTTGGTGCCGTGACCGTTGCTGCACCTCTCTTGTTCATGGCGGTGGCAGCAGGTCTGAATGCTCTTGCCGAAAGTGATAGGCGAGGCACCGACAAGATGCTCAAGGAACTCAAAGACGACGTACTGAGAACTGAGCGCTCAAACCTCAACGCGTGCACGACCAGCATAGAAAATGCCGCGAACGTGCTTCTCGACCAAGGAAGAATCGGTGCCTCGCTCGGTCTGGACACCGCGGCGTTCCAGATCAATGTTGGTTTGGCGAACGCCGAAGCGCGTATCGAGAAATGGGAGTCCGCGATTGGGGCTTTCAAAAAGGGGAGAGCCGAAGTCCCGCATCTACAGAACGCGTTTCCCGGCATCGCGGAGGACAAGGGCGAGTTCCAGGCCCATCTGGAGCTCGCAAAGCTGTCCTTCGAACTCCACAAGCGTCTGGCGGTGATCCAAGCGATCGAGCATGCGCAGTTGGACCCCGAGAACCCGTTCGAACGGTTCAGCCGCGCGTTGAAACGCAACAGTAGGCGGGTGGACTCTCTGCAAGATCGCCTGAGCGATGTGCTCCTCCGATTGTCGCAACTGGAGATCGACCGCTCGCACGGTGTGCGAGACTTTGTCTTCAAATCGGGCGAAGTCGACACCATTCTTCGAACGTCTCGCCGGGTGCGCGCGCTCGGTGACGACATCGCCAATAGCGAGCATCATAGCGACGTTGCGATCGAAATCGCACGGAAGAACGACGGATCGCTCGTCGTACTCCCTGCTGTTTCAGTGTGACCGGGCAGCCGAGACCTATTCGCCGTTGTGCCATGCTGCTTTTCGAGCGTTCTCCTCCAACATTCGTAACTCTTTTGCTATGACACGATCTGTTTCTGCCTCTGCCGAGGCGAACTCTGCAGGACCGAGATTCTTCGCAAGCATGAAGTCCATCAGGCGACTCACCGTGCGCATGCCGATTCTGAGGGTCTCCAGTTTGGTCGACTCTGGATCGCTGTAGACAGCAAGCCGGTTGATCCGTGCCGAAAGCTGTGATTCCAGCTCGGTGAGGTCGTACCAGAGGCCTTCGTTGTAGGGTAGATCGAGCGTCTTCCGGGCGTATTCCGCAGCCACTCTGAGTATCAACGCGTTCGAGTCGGCGACCGGCTCGACCGGCCCTCCCCTCACTGTCGCAGCGGATGTAGTCACGGCCGCACCGGTACCTGCCAGTCCGCCGAGCATCGCGAGTCCTCCGACCATCCCGCCTGGCCCGAGTGCTGCGAGCCCTCCGGTCAGCGCTGCCGCGCCGAATACTCCCACTGGCGCGGCTAATGCAAGTCCGACAGGTCCCGCAGCGATGATTGCGACGCCGACCGCCGCAGTGAGCACACGACCCCATGGCACGCCGCCCTTGCGGCCGATGTGGGTTTGCACCTCTTCGATCGCATTGCCGATCTTCGTGCCGGTCGACCGCTGGAAACCTAGCTCGACGGCCATGTCCGGCAACGCCTCCCCAGGTGCGCGCTCAACATCGATCTCGTAGGGTTCGACGAGATTGGTGAGTGCGAGAACGACGAGTTCACCGACCGCCTCATGCATTCCCCACCGATGGGGAAGTCGAGGGAGAGCACCACCGGCTAGTTCGACGAGCTCCTGTGCAATGCCGGTGCCGCGCGTAGCTGCACCCTTCTCGACCTGGGCTATTACTTCGTCTTGCTGGGCGGTCAATGCGCTCGAGTATCGTACCGCTGCGTCCTTGTCCTTGATGTGACGCTGAACGGCGTGCGCGAAGTGAAGGGTCAGCAGAATCGTGGCTTCGTTGTCGGTCAAGCGCACAGTGAGGTCCCCGCCGCGCAACGCAACGGAGGTAGTCGGATACAGAGTGTGTGCAACGAGTTTCGCGATCGAGGTGTGACCCAGATATTTCTTCGAATCGTGGCTACCTTGGATATCGACGGTAAAGTCCTGTGCGCCTTGAAAAGTGGACGCCAACCCGCGACCGGCGGTCACTTTGTCACCCGTGTCGAGAAAGTTCGACCAATCGTCCACCCGCCCATACGGAAAGCGTTTCAAAAGACGGTCGCTACCGGCATGGAGTGCTTTCGCACTGGCCGGGCTTCCGATGGTCACAAACCGTCGGACGTGCAAGCCGGGGTGCAGGTTGTCCAGCAGATCGATCGCCACGACACTGCCGAGACTGTGTCCGACGAGGATTATGTCGCCTTTAGCAGGCAGATGATCCAGAACACATTTAAGTATTGCTCCGCGCAGACCCTCGTCTTGCATATACCGCTTGACATGCGGCAGATTCATTAGAGGCAAAGAATTGATGGCGGCTTTCTGGACGAACGCGACGGGCGCGTCGGGGACTCGGGCAAACCCGAATGTCCCAACCCCTGCCTCGTATCCTAGAAACCTTTGAACTGCGGCTTGGCGACGCTCGAATGTCAGACGGGCAGCAGAGTCATCCTTTGGCTTGTACGTAACCGGAGGAACCTTCGCCGAAATTCCGGCGGTCTCGAGTAGTGAGCGATATCGAGGCGCGATGACGCTGTCCGGATGGATCGAGGGATAACCAGCCTTGGTCAGTCCGCTGTTGAGGCCGTCCAGCCAACCTTGTTCGGGATCCCCGTCTCCGAGACCATGCAGAAAGACAACCCTCATTCGTCCAGTGCTCCTTTGCGGCGATGGATTCGGCGTGCTCGCCTAGCGGTCCACTATGCCCGAGACTGCGATTGTTTCGATGCCGCTGTTCGGGTTGCGCGTGCGTTTGCTGACGGTCGTCGTGTGTGGGGGCTTCGACGAACAGCGATGTCAGATCGGGTGCAACGTGAGAAAAACCCGCGCAGCGCGCTCGGGGTTAGTGCTTCGTCGTCTGCTGATATTCATTCAGGTGAATGAATATCAGCGCTCGGCTCGTGGCGCTTTGGAATGGATCTCGCGGGCACCGAGCAGAAACCCGCTGATAGAGGCGGTTTCGGCCCTCGGGGAACTATCTGAGGCGGCGTGGGTCGTCCGGAGTCTGTCACCCACCCCCTATATGTTGGGTCCTGTTCAAGTTTGGCCGAAATGTGAGGATCCGATGTCGGTTACTGATGACCACGAGCTCCGGGGGCGGGTTCGTCGTCTGCTCGAGTTTCTTCGCGAGACTGTGGGTGCTCAGTCGAAGCCGATTCGACGGTACGGCGTTGATGCGCGGGTCGAGTGGTTGTTCGACGATGCCCGACCTCTCGACGTCAATACCGACGTCGCGCCCGGTGACGTGGCAGTTCGTATTCCGCGCACCAGCATCGAGCAGCCTCCCGGTCTCCCTGCGGAGCTCGAGCAGTGGGTCGACGACACCACCACGCCGCCGACCGTCAGAGCCGACGCACCAACCGAGGCCCATGAGTGGCTCCAAGAATGGACCACGTGGTCTCTGGATGACCGCGAGCGCCGACCCTTCGCCGAACTCTTCCGTTCGGTCGACCTCATGCTCCACGACCTCGGCACTCAGCCCGAGTCGCTCGAACTTGTCATCGCCTCTGGGTATCTCGACGCCACTGTCGGGGAACAGCGGATCTCGACGCATCTGATCACTCAGCAGGCCAGTATCAGTCGCGAGGACTCCACCGGCGACTTGCTCGTCACCGTTGCGCCCGCCAGCTCCCCGCGGCTGGAAGACGTCCAAGTCCTGCTCGACTTGCAGGGTTTCGACCGCGCCGGCTCGAAGGTGCTGCACCGCAGCTTGTCCGAACTGGTGTCCTCGTCGCTGTCCGCGGATATTCCTCGGTTGCTCGGCCAGTGGGCCACGTCGGCCCTGGCGCAGCCGCTGACCGTCATCGCTGATCACGACAAGCCCGTCGATTCCACCGCGGACACTCTGCGGATGTCACCGGCACTGGTTCTCCGCAAACGTGGCGCCTATGCCCTCGCGTCGTACTACGAAGCAATGCTCGCTGCGCTCGATGACGGAGCACCCGTTCCGGTCGGGCTTTCGCAGCTCGTGGAGACTTACGACGACAACACCCGTCGCGACTGGCTCGACTCTCACGTCAGTGACACCCCCAGCGCCGAGCCGCTCTTCCCGCTGCCGGCCAACCGCGCCCAGGCCGGTATCTACAACCGCGTCATGAACGACACCGGCGTCGTCGTTGAAGGCCCTCCCGGCACCGGCAAGACCCACACGATCGCAAATCTGATGTCCGCGTTGATGGCTCAGGGTCAGCGCATCCTCGTCACCAGCGAGAAAGCTCAGGCGCTGCGCGTCCTCAAGGACAAGCTTCCTGCCGAACTGCAGGATCTGTGCGTCTCCGTCACCGACATGGCACGCGGGGGATCAGCCGAACTCGACGAGAGCGTCTCGACCATCGCCGCTCGTAAAGCTGCGTTCGACGTGACCGAGTCCGCGCGAAAGATCCGTTCCCTCGCCGCCAAGCGGATGGGCACCAAAGAGCGCCGCTACAAACTCACTAAGCAGATCGGCCTTGCGCGGTCCTCCGAAGCAGAGATTCACACCTTCTCACCGAAGTATTCGGGAACTCTTGCCTCGATCGTCACCAAGCTCAACGCGCAGGGGAGCGAGCTCGGGTGGATACCAGGCCCGCTCCACACCGAGACCGCGCCGTTCGACGACGCAGCCTTCGCTTCGCTGTTCACCGAGCAGTCCGACGGGGTCAGCCTCCCGACGGCCGAAGAGGTCCGCAGCTTGTGTGCCCGAGCCTCGGGGAGCGTGTCCGACTCGATTTTCGATGACATCGATCCGGTTCAACTGCGGTACATCCTGCCGTCTGCCCAGGCCCTGACCGATCGCGCACGGGCCATCGACTCCTTCGGTCCGGCCTATGCGGCTCTGGCCGACGGGATCCTGTCCGGTGCGCTCGGTACGTTATGGTCGCGTGCTCAGACGGTCACGGCGATGCTGTCGGTCGCCGTGAGCGCCGATACCGCAGTCGGCTCACATCAGGTGACGACGCAGGTTTCCACGAGGCAGGCACTCAACGCGTTCGATGCCCTCGCCAAGCTGTACGAGAGCGGCCCGTTCGATACGATGCGCTGGCTCCGCACGCCCCACGAACACGGCGTCGTCGTCGACAAGCTCGATGCACACGCCACCGTCGACGGTACAGCCGCGACGCAGGCCACCGAACTGCGGCTCGTCACCAACCACATCCGCGCCCTCGTCGCCGTCGACGATGCCGCACACCTGTTGCGCGGTATCGGAATCGAACTGCCGATCGACCCCTCCGACAGTCGGGAGCAGCAGGTCAACACCCTCCACCTCGTGTGGAACCAGGTGCTGGCGACGGGCAGCATCGCGACTGCTCGCGACCAACTCGTCGGCGCCCTGGGTGCAGTCGTTCCATCGGTGCCGTCGGTGACGACGCTTGCCGAGGCCGTGGCACTGGCAGACGAGGTCTCCGCCCTCACCGACCGCTCCGACGCGTCCACCGCGCGTGACGAGCTCAAGCGAGTGGCCGAGCGATTATCGTCCGATCCGACGCTGCCCGATGGGCTCGCGGACGCAGTCAGAACCGGCGATGTCGAGAGCTACGAACGGCTCGCCTCGTACGTTCAGCCGGGCAGCACCGATACCACCGCGCTCGACGCCTTGGCCGAACACGCGCCCACCCTCGCCCGCAGCCTGTCCGAGGGCACCGATTGGGTAGCGCACGCCGGCACGTTCACTCGTGCTTGGGCGTGGCGCTGGACCATGCAGTCGATCGTGGCCATGCAGCAGCCCGACCAGAACGACAACCTCGACGCGGAACTCGACGCCCTTGACGAGGAGATATCGTCCTTGACTGCGCAACTCGCGGCGGAGCAGGCATGGCAAGAATGCTTGCAGCGCATGACCAGTCGCGAGGTCACCGCGCTGCGCGCATACCAGGAGAACATGTCCAACGCCGGTCTCGGCACCAGCAGTCTCGCGCAGCGCTACCGTGTCGCGGCCCGTGCGGCGATGCAGGATGCGCAGACGGTCGTGCCGGCGTGGGTCATGCCGATTGCGCAGGTGTTGTCGTCGATTCCGCCGCAGCAGAACGCTTTCGACGTCGTCATCGTCGACGAGGCCAGTCAGGCCGAGATCACCAGCATGTTCCTGATGTGGTTGGCGCCGCGGGTTATCGTGGTCGGTGACGACAAGCAGTGCGCGCCGGCCTCGATTCAGAATTACACCGTCGAGTCCGTCATGAATCGTCTCGATCACTACCTTCCTGAGGTTCCGGTCAGCACACGCCTGACGCTGACGCCGCGGTCGAGCTTGTTTTCGATGCTGCGCACCCGGTTCGGTGACGCGGTGAGGTTGCGTGAGCACTACCGATCCATGCCGGAGATCATTCAATGGTCCTCGACTCAGTTCTACGGCGATCAGCCGTTGGTGCCGGTGCGTCAGTTCGGAGCGGATCGGCTTGCACCGCTGCGCAGTACGTTCGTCGAGGATGCACTCACGTCCGGCTCGAGTACGCGGTTGTCCAATGCTGCCGAAGCAAACGCACTCGTCGACCAGCTCGCCCTCTGCCTTGCTGAGCCCGATTACGAGGACAAAACTTTCGGTGTCGTTGTCCTGCAGGGCGCAGCGCAGGCGGACCTGATCAGGTCGTTGATCTTCGAGCGGGTCCCGTCCGAACAAATCGATGAACGGCGCATCCGTGTCGGCACGCCGCCGGACTTCCAGGGCGATGAGCGTGACGTGATGTTCCTGTCGATGGTCATCGCACCCGGCTCGTCGTCGAAGGCTTTGACGAACGACATGTTCAAACGCCGCTTCAACGTCGCCGCCACGCGTGCGCGAGATCAGTTGTGGCTGTTCCACTCCGTGACAGCCGACAGTCTGGCGGCCACCGATCTACGACGGTCACTGCTGTCCTACGTCGAGGCCGCGCCGACAGTTCCCGTTCCTGCCATGCCCGACGCAGTGTCACCGAACAACCCGCATCCTGACTTCGGATCACTGTTCGAGCAGCAGGTGTTTCTGGCGCTGCGGGAGCGCGGCTATCACGTCAACCCGCGGGTCGACGTCAACGAGATGACCATCGATCTAGTGGTCACGGGCGCGGCTGTGCGAGTGGCGATCGAATGCGACGACGACACTGCAGTCGACGGCGACGAGTTGTTGAACCGTATGGAACGCGAGTTCGAACTGCGACGCTGCGGCTGGCTGTTCCAGCGGATTCGGGCGTCGGACTTCGTCCTCGACCGCGAAAGAGCCCTCGACACCATCACCGAACTCCTCGACTCGGTCGGCATCCTCCCCGACGAGGTTGCCGTAGTCATCGAGGGATCGGGCAGCTCCACCTGGATGCCGATCGCGCTGGAACGTGACCCCGACGACGCCGAAGCCGACGAGGAAGCAGTCGAACTCGTCACCGACGAAGCACCGGCGCCGTCACGCACCGTCGACGTCGATCTCGCGCCCTTGCCGGAGGTCATCGAGACGGTCGATGAATCCGAGGATCCGGACGAGGCCGGTGACCACGAAGACTCCGAGGCCGAGTTCGAGGACATCGACGACGCCGATCCTGTGCAGAAGCAGACTCGGACGATGCCGCTCGAGGATCTCATTGCGGCCATTCGGTATTCGCTGCGGCGCAACAAGTTCTCGATCGCGCAGACCGTGCAGGATTGCGAGGTCACGCCCGAGGCGGTTCAGCGCGCGGTGAAGGAGATCAAGTCCAGGGACGACGCGCTGAAAGCGTCGAAGAGGAGACCGCCTCCTCCGACCCCGGATGCGATGCCACGGCGGCAACGTTCGTCCGATGTCGCAAGCGATCCCGTCGTGGTGTCCGGAAGCCGTTCTTTGCAAGCCGAATTGGATGCTCTGCCGGTGGCGTCGTGGGCGGGTGCGCGTGAGATCGCGGTCGCAGCGGCGAGGCCGAATGCGCCGCTGACGTTGGAGCGTTGCCAGCGGGTGACAGGGTTGTCGCGGACGAAGGCGGATCTGTTGTTGTCGGATCTGGTGTTGTTGAAGAAGTTGGTCACACGTAAACGTGAGGGTGTCGAGGAATGGGTTCGGCCACAGGGGTTGACGCTATGACGCAGGTAGTGAACCGGTCCGAGGGGTTGCGGGACTGGCAGAAGGAAGCGTTCGAGAAGTGGGTGGCGTCCGGCTATCGCGCGATTGTGGAGGCGGTCACGGGGACCGGGAAGACGCATGTCGGGTTGGCGGCGACGCTGGATTCGGTCAGCCGTGGCCGTCAGGTCCTGGTGGTGGTACCGAGTATCGATCTACTCGAGCAGTGGTACACGGCGATGGTGAAGGCGTTGCCGAGTGTGCGGATCGGGCGTCGGGGAAACGGGCACAACGATACTTTCCGGCAGTACGACGTGCTAATCACGACGATTCAATCGGCTATCCGGCCGGGTGCGCCGATGCCGCGGACCGGCGCGTTGCTCGTTGCGGATGAAGTACATCGTTACGGGGCGGGTTCTTTCGCGAAGGTACTGGTCAACCGGTTCGAGGAACGGCTCGGGTTGACGGCGACATTGGAGCGTCAGGATGACGGTGTCGACACGCATCTGATGCCGTATTTCGAGAACCTGGTGAAGGGTTGCGATGCGGCGCGGGGGAGACGCGACGGGATCCTGGCGCCGGTTCGGGTCATGACGGTGGCGGTGCCGTTCTCGGCGGAGGAGGCTGCGAAGTTTGCGGATCTGCACGAGAAGGCGAAGTCGCTCCGCAACACCCTGATCTACGACTATGGCTGTGCTGCTGAGCCGTTCGGTGAGTTCATGAAGAATGCGGTTGACCTCAGTAAGGAAAGGTATCTACCGGCGAGCAAGGTGGCGAGTAGGTACCTGTCGGCGTTCAGCAAGCGGCGCGCACTGTTGGCCGACTGTGAGGGCAAGTTGCAGGCGCTCGAGGCGATCACACCGGGGTTGGCGAAGTCTGAGCGGTCGATCGTGTTTTCGGAGACGAAGGAGTCTGCAGCGACGGGTGCGGAAGTGCTCAAGGCGGCTGGTATTGCGGCGCATCAGTATTCGAGTCAGCTTGATCGCGTGGGACGTACGCGGATTCTGAAGCAGTTCCGTAGTGGTGAGTTGAGGAGTTTGGTGGCGCCGCGGGTACTCGACGAGGGCATCGACGTGCCGGCGGTGGACGTCGGGGTGATCATCGCGAGTAGTTCGTCGAAGCGGCAGATGATTCAGCGGATGGGTCGGATTTTGCGTCTGAAACCTGATGGCCGGCCGGCGGCGTTCGTGATCATGTATGTGGCAGGGACGAACGAGGATCCTTCGTTGGGTGCGCATGAGGCGTTTCTCGATGAGTTGACGGGTGTGGCAGAGGAGGTCGTGGACGTCGATCTCGCTGATGCGGGTGCTGTGTTGGCGAGTTGGCTGGACCAGTCGGCTCCGATCACTCCGAAGCCGGTGTTCAGTGAGCAGCCGATCGGGCCGATTGTGATTCCGCAGTCGAAGATGATGCCGACGGCGGTGTCTGCGGCGCGGACTCGGACGGTGAAAGAGATTCTGTCGGAAGCGCAGTACGGGACACCGGATCAGCTCGACGGGATCTTGCGGTGCATGGCTGCCATCGACGTACGGGAGGCGTCGGTGTTGATCCGGCGATACGGGATTGACGGGGCGAAGCCTCGGACGTTGTCGCAGGTGGCGGCGGAGATGAACTTCAAGCGCATGGTCATCGAGAGCCTCGAGAAGCGGGGGTTGAAGTCGTTGGAGAGGGAAGCTGGGCGGATTTTCAATCTACTCTGGTGAGATTCTTTGGGTTTCGCCGGTGCAGCTTTGTATATCACGGACCGTGGACCGACAAGACAATTGGGACTGACCATGAGAGCTACAGATCGAATTTGGATGTCCGCGACTCGACTTTCGGCCGCGCTGAGGATGCGGAAAGTCGAGTCGACGGCAGTTCCGAAGTCGTTACGCTGTAGATAGAGCGTGTATTGTCTCCAAGTCTGAGTTGAGTGTTTCGATCAGCTCGGCTATCGCAGCATTGATCGATGCCGCTTCGTCCGACAGACGTGACAGGTGGTCGGTTGCCATTTCATCACCAACTGAGTTCACGAGCAGTCGTCCTATATCGTCAGTGAGACCCGTTATACGAACAGCTGCCTTTGCTGCCTCGAGTTGGTCATCGAGCAGCAGAAGGTTGTTTGCGTAATCAGTCAGCGCATTCACGCGTTCCAGTAACTTTTCCCATACCAGCTCAAGGGGCCTAGTAGCGCTCAGGAACGCGCTCTGTGCAGCTCTGGCTGTTGCGGTCTCGCCGGTGGGCACCTCACCCATTCGTTGGACAATCGCAAACATTTCGAATGCGTGTTGTGTGATCGAATCAGCTTCGAAATCTGGATCGAATTGTATTCGATGAGTGTCGAGGTAGCTGCTATTCCAAGACTCGCTCGCGAAAACAAGGTCTCGCATGAAATGCGCGTGACGCACCGCGTCCAAGAGAGTTTGGGTGCGGAGGGATTTGTTGTTTTGGTACCAGTCGCGGCTCGGCGGTTCCGGAAGGTTTATGACCATTGTTGCCGAATTCAAAGCCTGTTTATCCTGCGGAGTTAGTGCGAGTGGATCGCGAGCTGACCATGCCATGCATGCAAAGAGTCCGACGAAACCGGCAGCGACCAGAAGTATCGCAAAGATCCAACCAATCGCGGACCATTCAGTCGAGTTTCCCGCAATAAATGCAAGGACGATAGATAAACCCGCGATCCAGAACGCAGCGGAGTCTGCCCAGCTTCTGTCGTGGCCAGCAATCGAAATGGTCTGCGATCGTGTTCTCTTGGCTTCTCTTAGCTCTTCTTCCAGGCGTCGTATCGCTGCCCTGTTCAATGGTTTTTGCTTCCGCTCGTGCTGGATCTGTAACAATAGCGCCATCGCTAACGACGAATTAGCGCTTGCTGTCTCGTCTGACACCTCGTTGGCGTCAACGCTGTAACCGGCGCTGCGTCTCGCTGATAGCTTCTCTTTAAGTGATTCGGAAAATGCGTTGTAGTCGGTAAAGAAAGCGATATCGTCTTCTATGCGAAACGTCTTCTGCATCTCTTCTTTCCATTGATCGAGAGGTGGGAGAGCTGGACGCCTGGGGTTGCATCGTCCTCGCGTTAACAATACATTCCGCTGAGCGCTAGCTTGGTTGAGAGGGCGCTCGGCCTCGTCCCAGCATGAGTGTCAAGTCTGGATGCGTTCGGCTGGCAAGTAGCCCTTTCGAGTAGGAGTCGATCTGTTTCCGACTGAGCAGTCTTCAGTGCCCTCGGTCCGAGGCCCTTTTCGAGCACAGACGCAAGTAGGAGGGGAACGGTGAACAGCCAGCACACAGGGTTTCGGGTGCCGGGCAGTTCGGATCGACGTAGACCGACAAAGGGTTGATCCGCGAGTAGAGCTGCGTCTCCAAAACGGTGATCTGGTGCCAGTGGGCCTCGTCGCGGATGGCAAAGCTCGAGCTCCGGACTGGGCAAGTTGGTTCCTCGACACTCCTATAACGTCTGGACTATGAAACATGAGCTCGACGCCGATCAGCTGGACCGAGCGGCAGGCGTGCTCACCGCCTCTGCTGCAGGTGATGCGCTCGGTGCGGGTTATGAGTTTTCCATCCCAGCGGACAGCGCTGTGATCAGCATGATCGGCGGAGGTCCGTTCGGATTCGACCCGGGCGAGTGGACCGACGATACGTCGATGGCATTGGCGGTCGCACAGGCTGCGGCCGCTCACGAGGATCGACAAGGCTTGGTGGGAAGTCACAGTTCACACCGCTTCATCAAGCCTCCTGGAGCGGAGATCCTCATGCAATTCACGGACTGATCAACCGAGGCGCGTGGCTCTCCGTTCGGGATGTCGACGGCAATCGCCCGTTGGGCATCTATGTTGCTCAGGGCCACGAGACGTATTGGACCTCACTCGAACCCACGCCGGTCCACCGATTGGATGATGCGACGGTTCTCGCACTCCAACGCGGGCTCAACTTTGTTTTGGATGCCGAGTTGCTTCGTTGGCGCAAGTCACCTCTGCGTTACCCACCAGTCGAGGTTCTGACAGAAATAGGTTCTGGCGAGCTATGGTTCGCAGTCCCGGGTAAGTACGGGGGCTACCGAATTACGCTGGAACGCGAGACGCTACTTGTGGATTTATCATCTCGGATGGGTGGATCCGAGACGTATAGGGTGTCATGTAATTCCATCGAATTCTTGGGCGGCGAAGACTACTGAGTCGTACGACCGACACGGACAGCGGTCGCGCCTGCCGTTTTAATCGCTCGACGCGTGAGACTTATCCGAGGACGAGTGATCGTCCACTATGCACGCCAGGAGTGAAATGACAATTCACCGTGAAACTTTGGATCCAGAGCGGGAGCGAAGTACTTCGCTTACGACCTGGGCCGCCGCGAACAAGTATGTCGGCCCCGAGTCGTTCGACGCAGAGGGCTTCAAGCGCTTTCGAGTAACGAATCCGGTTGACCGTATGGGCTTGTACCTCTTCGAGTGCGCAAACGGCGATATATATATCGGCATCGCAAAGGATGCCGCTCAGCGGTTGCGCACCCACCGGAATAAGCATCCTGATGCTGTGAAGTTTTGGTTCCGGGCAGATCCGCGGTCCGATGGTGAGCGAAGGATCGTAGAGCGGCAGCTCGTTCGCGATGCACAAAGGTTCGGGCTCGTCGTTCGCAATCGGGAACATGCCAGTGGCCACACCGGCGTGTCGACCCTCGATGCGCTGATCACGCCGAACGAGCAGGAAAGCTGGCTGGAGAACCCGGTTGTCGCCAACGCGGGTGATAAAACTGATCTGGTAGATCTCGGTGCGAGTAAGCTCGCCGCGCATGCGGGTGACTTCGCAAAGCTATCGAATCATCCTCGTTACGAGGAGATCATTCACATTCTTGGTGACTATGCAGCGCAATGTATCCCGCTTGCGCGAGGAACCGAAGCGACTTTCTGGACCGTCAGCTGCTACCCCAGTTGGAACCGCCAACGAGTGTTCTGTGTTTCGATGGCGGGGCAGGAGGTGTTCTTTATCGTCAGTTCGGATTGGAATTCCAAACTCAGGGCGATGTTGTTTGTCGACGGCCGCGAACTTCATCAGGGTGTGATCGGAAGGCTACGGATGTTGGCCCAGAAGACCTTCCCGAAACGTGGCGGACACAAGTCGGGTGGTGCGTTCGAGCAAGCACTCTATTTCCGAGATATTCGAGACTTGAAGAAGGCCTTGAAGTCTCCTTACCTGCGTCGGTCGATAGCGAAATTCAACCTCGATCTGATGCGGAAGCGTCAATCTGCGTACAAGATCTCGCACTGCAGGCAGCTTGCTGAGGCCGCGTTGACTTAATCTCGAACCAGCTCAGCGCACGGCCGCTGATGGCGAAGATTCGATCGATCTCGCCGAGCAGTCAGCGGGTAAAATCTGCTCCGACCGAGGGTGACTGCCAATTTGCCATCTTTCACGACAAGAATGAAAACAAGATTCTTCACTTGTCGACGTTCGGTTCGGACAACCGTGTGTCTGCACCGAAGAGTAGCCAATCGATCCAATTGGACTATCCCATGGCGGAGCAATTGGTCGAGTTGCTGGTCGATACCTTCGGACTTGTCCCCGGTTGATCAAAAAACTCGACGGATGTTGCGCCAGTGCCATTTTCAGCGCACTTGGAATCGACAATGGATCGAAGAGTGGCCAAGTTGATCGGTAGGGAGCATTTTAGGATTCAGTACGACCGATTCAGGCCACGCTTTTCACCTTTGTCGATTGGCATGCTTTTGACTCAGCTGATAGATGGCAACGGTCGGTCGTCCTACAGCGAAGTTGCTGCTGTACTCGGTATCCGTCCGGCCCGAGTTCGTCAAAGCATCGCTGTCCTAAGCCAGGTGATCAACGAGGACGGCGCGAGCATCCTGTATGAGAACGGCGTCGAAGTCCTTCTGGAACCAGCGTTGTTGTTCGAGCAGTTCCGAATCGTAGACTGAGCGATGTCGGCTCCAGGTCACACTTCAACCCTGTGCTCGGACCGAAGATTTGTTGCCCAGCGTTGCTTCTGCCCCGTTCAGATCGACCAGCCGGGCAGCCATTGTCAGGACAGCCAGCTTCTCGGGAAGCGCAGCAGAGAACTTCAATCCGCTCAACGCTTTCGAATTGACGAATGGCAATGGCTTCGGCGCATCAGGACTTCGAGCTGCTGCCAGCGCTGCGCTGATCTCCCGCGGTCCGATGTCGGGATACAAACGGATCGAGTCTCCGCGTGTGAGCTGTCGTGGCGGCACGATGGACGGGAGCCACGCGGACAGAGTTCTGTTTGCACGTGTCCCCGCCCAGGTCCACCACCGCCAATCTCCGTTGTCCTCGCGTGTGACGACGAGGGCGTCGGCTGCGACGGTTGTGTTTCTGTCTGCACGTAATCCTTCCATTGCAGAGGAAGCCCGTCTTGTCAGTGTCACGCCTGCTGGCAGCGCGCCCAGGAGTACTGCTCGCATGCCGCGGTTGATCTCGAAGGAAGCGCCTTCCCCTGCCGAGCCCCATTTCGCGCGTCCGGTGATAGTTGTGGATTCGACGTAGCAGATCCGTCGATTCCAGTCGATGTGTGTCACCATCCATGATCGGCCACCGAGCAACAGGACACGTGGTCCTTCGACGGACTCGGTCAGGACTTCGGTTTCGACGAAGCCGATATCGTTTCGGCCGGCCATGACAGTGAACTGCGGTGCGGCGGTGAAAACTGCGAGGAGCTCCATGAAGTGGCGGTGTCCGAAACGCTTTTCGGCTTCGGGACCCATGAATGCGATTCCGCCATCCTGCTGCAGGAAGCCTTCACTGAGAAGGTATTCGAAACTTTCGTCAGCGGTGGAATCGAAGAGCGGAAGGGTGCCCCAGGGCTTCTTCCAGTCGGAGAGTGGTATTCGGTGGTTCTGCAACGCGAAGGCCAGGATCTGTTGTGCAGCAATATGACGCGGGGCAATGGGCGGTGTGACCGGTTCGACCCACCCCTGACTCCAACAATTCAACATTCCCATCATCGTCAGAAGGTTGTCGTTGTCGAGTGCGAGAAACAGGCAGTTTCGTTCGGTACCGGCTCGTCTGCCGGTGCGGCCGAGCCGCTGTAGGAAGGACGATACGGTGCGCGGCGCATTGATCTGGATGACCCGATCGAGGTCGCCTACATCGATTCCGAGTTCGAGTGTCGAAGTCGCGACGATCACGCAGTCTCTCGCGTCGGCGAATGCCTCCTCCGAGCGTCGTCGCTCCGCTGCAGACAGAGAAGAATGTGAGATGAATACGGTCACCCCTGCCTCGTGGAGCCCTTCACCGATTTCTTCTGCGAGCCTGCGGGAGTCGACGAAAACCAACCGTTTTTCACCCTGATGCAGTGCCGCTATCACTTTGACCGCGTTCTCGACACTGCCGACGTAGTCCACCGTCACGTCGGTCGGTGCTGCGCCTAGACGTGCGGGTTGTGTCGAGGTGACAGCGAGCGAGGATCCGACGACGGCCAGCGCATTGCCGGGGACGTCGGGGGCAATGACGCGACCGGTTCTGGCGGTATCGGCCGATTGCAACCAATTCAAGAGTTCGTCCGGATTGCCCACAGTCGCAGACATTCCGACCCGCTGAAGCCTGCGTCCGAGCAGGCTCTCGATTCGCGCCAGAACTGCCAGAAGATGCCATCCGCGGTCGTCACCAGCGAAAGCGTGAACTTCGTCGATCACCACCGCCCGGAGATTGCCGAACAACTGTTCGGCATCGACGCTCGCGGAGACAAGCATCGACTCGAGCGATTCTGGGGTTGTAAGCAGAACGTCGGGTTGCTCACGCTTGATTCGAGTCCGAGCCGAGGCCGACACGTCACCGTGCCAGGTCAAGGTCTCTCTCCCTATCCAAGCGGTATACGACTCGATACGTGGTTGCAGATTGTTCAATAGAGCCTTGAGCGGGCACAAGTAGAGAACCGAGAGGCCCTGCCAGTTCTCGTCGGCCATCTTGCTCATCAAAGGAAAACACGCGGCCTCGGTTTTACCTCCGGCTGTGGGTGCGAGCAGAATCGCGTCCTCACCGTTCATGATTGGAGCGACCGCCTCCTCCTGCAATGGTCTTAAACCTTGCCACCCAAGACTGTTGACGATGTGATGCTGTACTACGGGATTCAAGGAGGCGAACCCGGTCACAATTGGACCTCGTCCGCGGAGACCGCATGGCGTTCGGTGTCGGTCATCTCCTCGGAACTCAGGGTCAGCGAGTAGTTCTGACGTGGATCGAAATCAGGAAATTGATCGACCTTGTCCAGCACATCGAGAACGAGCTTCTTCAGAAATAGCCTCGGTGAGATGCCGACCTGACCGCCGAGTTTGCCGGCAACCGCGCGTGCGAGGTCGGCGATGTAGGCATCATCGACCATCGAAGCGATCCGGTCGGGCACTGCGGACCCGTCTTGGAAAACGTCGCGCACCCGAATCCCGACTTCGACCAACCTGTCGATGTCGAATCCTGCAAGGCGAATCTGAGGGGCTCGAGGGTTGTCGAATCTGGCGTCCCCCGAGAAGTCGGTATGCAGGCGTTGCGCCAAAGGGGGGAGCGACTGAACCCCCATCCGCCCGTCGAAGAACGCGGGAGTTCCGGTAATGAGCAGGTACAGACCCGGATAGCGGCCAGAATCGAGTTCGTCGATCCACTGACGCAGAGCATTCAAGGCTTTTGCTCGTGCGTCGGAACGCATGCGCTGTAGCGTTTCGACCTCATCGATCACCAGCAGCAGACCGGGGTGGCGGGCACCCTTCAGTACTGCAAGGAGGCCCTGGAGGAAACCCATTGCCAGGAAGTGATCGACGTCTTGACGGACTCCGGCTGCTCGTTTCGCTGCGGCGCCTACATGTGGTTGGCCACCGAGCCACGCGACCAAGGCATCGGCGGTGGCGACGTCGTCGCGTTCGAGCGCGGCTCTGTAGGCGCGCAACACCATCGGATACACCGGAGTGGCCGTGGACACGGCTGCGAGACGCGTCTCGAGCAGTGCGTCGACCTGTTCGGGTGATGCCTCGTCGGTGCCTGCCGCGGCTGCTGCGTCCTCCTCGATCCCGTAGAGCCAGGCGTCGAGAACGCTGCGGAAGGCGGAGGGAGCAAACGCCGAAGTGCGGAGTGATTCCGTGGTACGGCGGTAGACAGTTTCGAGTTTGTGAAGCGGCGTCTCCAGCTCGCTGATTTGAACTTCAGCGACTGCCAGGCCGCGCTTCATGGCCTGTTGCTGTAGCCAGCGTGCGTAAAACGTTTTACCGGAGCCGTACTCACCTCGCACAGCCTTGAAGACGGCTCCGCCGGACGCAACAGCCTCGAGATCCTCGCCGACTGTGGTGGCGAATTTATCGATGCCTACTGCCAGCACATCGAGATTGCCGGAGGGTACGGTGCCTTGTCGGAGCGCCTGCAGAATTTCTCGGCGCCGGACGGGGGACAGACTCATGGCTTCACCTCGTACTGTTCGAACATCAGGCCCGCTGCAAGCTCCACTTCGATTCCATTTTCGCTCAGTGCCACCACACCGTCCGCATTGATGACCTGACTGAGCGCGGCGATCGTTCTCTTCGCTCGGCCTGCTTGGACGCCGAGAATTTCAGCGGCCTGGGGGAGAGGCATCCGGCCGTTTCCGTTGATCAGTTCTTCAATGAACAGTCCGATGACGGGTTTGGTGATTCGCGGAGGAAATGCGTTGTATTGCTGAGTGAAGAGTGGGCTCGCCAGCAGTTCCGCTACGAGATCTCGACCACCGACCGGCGTGGGCGTGGCCGAAGGTGCGGCAGGCTCGGCAACGTCGAACAGCGAGTCCGGCTGCAGTACTGGTTTGGCGGTGGGCTTTCGCTTGGGAACTGCGCGGACACGTTCCGTCGCTCCCGCTGGAGCAACTGCGGTGGTCCGCTGCGGATCCCACCAGGCAGGTACCGGGTTGGGACGCAGCTCCAAGCCCAGGTGTGGGGGAATAGCACCGTTGACCAATATCGATACGGGGATTACTGCTTCGGACAGTGTCGCACCACCGTGATATCCGGCCTTGAGTCCGGTGTAACGCACCTGCTCATCCACCGCGAGGATTGCGCGGTGGTCGTCGGTGCGCACTCGCTCACCTTCGACGAGGATCTCGTCGGCCGGCAGGGAAGTCGGGTCGACTCCGATGGCAGAGCGATACCGTGCTGATTCCCTAACCCCGCGTTGAACACTGGGCTGTTCGCGTCGTTCGACGACATGACCGTGGTCGCTTGTCAGGACGACCGTACGGCCCACTGCGGCAGCTGCAGCCAAGAGTGCGTCGAGATGCTTGAAACTCGATGTCGACAAACTCGATCCGATGGGATCGGAACGATCCAGCGCGTCGTCGATATCGTTGAGGACACAGGCAACGACGGGGCGATTGCCGGTGTCCTCGAGTGCTATCCGGACGTCGAATGCCAGGGCGTGGCCGCGAGAGACCGCATCCATATCGGCCTTGTGGAAGAGAACTTGTCCGGTTGCTTGCAGTGCGTTGCTCTGCAGCCAGGAAGTGAAGCCGCTGCGTTCACGATCCTGGGTGCCAGTGGCGAGTGCTCCGGTCAACAATGAGCATCGCGAGAACTTTGTCACTGTCGGAAGGACCGCGAGTGCGGCCTGCAGAGTGTCGGAGTCCTCCAACACGCATTCTTGCCACTGCGGCCGATACCGCCGGAGTGCGTCAGCCACGACCTCGTTTGCAACGGTGGCGCTCATTCCGTCGGCGACGATCAGGAGCACAGGGGAGGGTTTGACGGGGTTGGATGAACCGGTGGCGCCCGGCTGCGGCACGGTGAGAGGGCGGACGACTCGATCGAGAAGGTCCTCGATCAGCAATGGCATTGCGGCGGAGGTGTTGCGGTGCGTGCCATTGACGGCGAGGAGTCGAGCGAACTGTCGGTCGGCGGCTGCCCGTCGCTGGCGAACGAGATCGATGATGTGGTGGGCCGCGGACGCAAGCGCGGTGCTGTCCGCGCCGGTGAAAGCAGCATTGACTGCTCCATCGACCCAGGACAGATCCGAGCGGTGTTCAGTGAGCCATGACGCCAACGTCGTGGGTTCCGCAGGAGGACGCTGAAGCCAACGCAGTAGGCGCAGCGCGGCCGAGCCGACACGAACATCACGAGGTGCGTCGGTGGTGTCCACTCGCGCGGAACGGTGTGAAATGACGTTGGCCCAGGCATTCTCGACCGTAGCGAGGCTGCTGGATCGGGTCGCGTCGGCTAGGGCGGCGGCGAACTGCGCGATACGTGGCGTCATGGCGGACGGCAGCACATCTGATCGGGCAATCAGCGAGTCGGCCTGTAGCGATGTCACAAGGTCTTCTCCGCGACGGAGAATGTCAGCTGGCACTTCGGTTCCGGAGACAGCGAGGGCTGCTGTGTTGCCCCACGCGATCAGTTGTTGTTCGGTGAGATGCGCAGTGCCTCCGAGTTGGACTTCCAACAGGGTTCGGACCTTGATGGACGTTTCGAGCGCAGCAGGGAATGCTGTCGAGATCGCTGTGCCGTTGTCGAGCAATGCTGCTACCAATCCGAGGGGGACCAGTTCGGTGGGGCCGGTGGTTCGAAGCACCGTGGTGAACGGGCCTCCGAGGGGGCCGAGCCGCAGGCCTATCCAGTTCAGAAACTCGTCGAAAAGGTGGGGGTCGGTGCGCGAGCGCCAGCCGTCGAATCGTAGGGCATCCTCGCGATTCATCGACCACATGGCGATGCTATGAGGGGTGAATTCTGCTGGCTTCAAACCGAATCGATCGGACGAGAGTGAGGTGAACAGGTGTTCGTTGGTGAGAACTCCACCGGGGGCCGGCACAATCTGTCGGCCGTCCAACTCTCGCAGTACGGCACGCGCGGACTCGTTTTTCAGTGAGAGGAGATTGAACTCTTGCTTCGATGCACTGAACATTTCACGTAGAACAGGCCAAGGGTCGAGATTCGAGAGACGACCCGCAGTGAGGTGTTCGAGGATGCCGACGGGTAGTTCCGCAGGGGTTCGATCGGTCAGGATTACTACCCAGTCGACGCGACTGCGTTCGGTCAGCGCGTCCCTGATGGCCAGGACACTCGGTGCTGTTCGGACTTTGACGGTTTGCCCGTCGAAGGTGAATTCTGCGTCGCCGGTCCACTCAGGGGCTGCGGATACCGCGATCACGCCACGGTTGTGTCGCGATTGCCTCGAGTTCGATATCAAGTTCCGGACGCTGGCCACATCCGCTTTGGGAAGGTTCGTGGACGCAGTCATCGATCGATCCGCGAAATGGTGACGGTGTACCGCGCCCCAGGGTTCGCCGCGAGCAGCGCTGTGAGGCGCTCCTCAACCACCGAAGAGATCGCACCGCTGTCGATGGTGAACGACTCGACGACGGGCTGACGCTCTGGCGTTGGCTCTTGTCCTGACTCGGGATCCGAGTCTGAAACAGGCGGCGGTGGCGGAGCAACAATGCCCTCCTCCAACCATCTGTCGCGATCTCGGCTGGCCTTGTCCAGCGCCGCTTGTAATGGCCGAGCAAGCTCGTGACCGGCCAGTGCGGCTTTGACCGAATCGACGATGACTGCGGCTTTGCGGCCGCGATCGTTCTCTGTTGAAGCTGCGTTGCTCAGGACGTTGAGGCGGTCCAACGAGAAGCCGTCCACTGTGTTCGCGACAGCGCCGGCTGTTGTCATGGAACGTCCGGACTCTAGGTCTGTGCCATGAAGCCCCGCGCTGGCTAGCGCCTCGACCAGGGCAATGTTGTCCAAGTGTGGAATTCGATCGTCGAGGAGATCGCACAGGTCCTGGGCGAGTACCAATCGCTCGTTGTCGAGTGGAATCCGAAGGTGGCTGTCAGCGTTGGTGAGCGTGCCCACGAGACGCAGGCGATCTGCGCGACCGGCGGCAGCGAACTCCTGCACGGTGCGCGCAAAGACTGCGACGTTGGTGGCAGTGAGAAAATCGTTGACGTTCTGGCCTGTGAGCACATTCCATCGGCGGCAGGCATCGATCCACGGTTGGCGCTCAGGTAAGGGTTCGAGGCGCATTGTGGTGCCGCGACGGAAGTCTCCGATGAGTGGTTCGGCGATGGGGGACGAGTGCAGGAACCACGAGCGCTTCGTTTGAGCAGTCCATGCACCGGCAATGAGGTCGACCATGTCGTCGGTCAGGCCGCGTCGGGCCCCACTGGCGGCAATGGCAGTTCGAAGCACCTCGATGGCGACGTCGGTGTCTTCATCGATCGACGATCTCGACAGCTCTTGAGTAATTCGGCTCCGCCACGTCGCGAAATGTTCCGGTCCGAACAACAGATGCGTCTCGTTGGTCTTGGCGAGGGCCAAAGGTTCCACGACGCGACGGGCAATATCGCGTTCGGAACGCTCGAGGGGGATACGTCCGTCCAGCTGAGATTGGGCTTCTCGGAGTCGTTTGAGGACCAGGTTCAGTTCACTCCGGGTGATGAGTTTGTCCGGCGGGGTGAAATCGGGGTGGTCCGGGTACAGCGCGTCGAATGCGTCGTCGATGAGCCGATTGACCGCCTCGCCCAGGGTATTTCCGATGGGTGGTTGTACGACGAAACCCGCGTGGAGCGACCGAAGTGGCGGTTGGCCTTCCTCGAAGGAGGCTCCCGCGGCCACGCCGTAGGAGACCTGCACAGCATTGTTCAGCTGGCCACGTACCTGAGCTTGCTGCTGTTGGAGTATCGAGCGTGCAGCAGCCCGGTCGGCTTCGGAGAGCTCGTTGGCATAGCCGGCCCACCGATCTCCGGCCAAAACGTAGTTGAGAATGACGAGGCGTCCGAGCTGGCGCGTTACTTTCTCCGGGAAGAAGCTGGGGAGCCAGACGACGGTAAATCGGTCTTGGCTGGTTCGACGTAACTGTTCGACGCGATCGTGGTCCTCGGCGGTCGTGTGGCCTGCATCGTCGAACGGCAGATCGACCACAAGCCTCAACGCACCCTCGACGGATGGGCGGAAGGTCTCGTCCGGAAGGTAACCGTGGTCGCGGACGTTGCCGAACACGACCTCGACCTGTCGTTGCGTGGCACGCCAGGTGACCGACCGCAGCAGCGCGTTGTCGACAGTGTGTTGAGCGCCGATGACCCCTAGATGCTCGGCAAGCAAATCACGCATCAACTCCCGTCGACGGCCATCGGTGTCTTCCAATTGTGCGCGCGCGATGATGCGTTCGTAGTCAACCGATTCGAGCGTCACCGAGATGATCGGGTTGGCATCGTTGGTGACGGACAGCTCTGGTATCTCGGCCGCCCACTGTTTCACCTTGTTGGTGATCTGACCGATCTGGTCTCCGGGGATCAGGCTGATAACGCTGCCGTGGTTGAGCGATGCCAGCCGCGAAGCGTCAATTTGCTTGAGTGCCGGTACGTTCGGTGCAACAGCTGACATCAGCAGAGTCTTGGCGATCCGGATGTCGGCACGTAGTCCGAGTGGAACGTCCTTGTCTGCTGTCGTCTCAGGGACGCCCGCGTTCTTGAAGAGCAATGGACGCAGTTTGTCGGTCCACAGTGTGCGGGCAGTCTTGAACGTCTGTGCTGCAGCATCATTGATCGGTGTCGCGTTGGCACTGTCGATGATGTAGTCGAATGCTTCGCCTACGGGAATGACGTTGTCGATGGTGAGACGGTCGGCGTTGTCGGCGAGAATTTGTTGCATCACCTTGAGCGCGGTGCGCTCGCGCTGCATCTGACCGGAGAGCGACCGGAGGGTGTCGATGAGCGCAGGCGAGAACGGATAGGTGAGTTTGAATGCGTCGGAGTCCGACCCGCGGTGCTGATCGTCGGTGTTGACGCCGTCGAGCAATACATCCCAGACCTTGGGGCTCCGGTCGAGTCGGGCGAACGCGGCGTCGAGCGCAGCGACCGCATCCGCGTTCGCTGGTTGGAGTAGCCGCTTGTTCGCGATGTAGGGCAGGTTCTCGTCACCGAGGCGGACACTGCCGAACCGGCCGGCCTGGTGGGCAAAGGCCTGCTCCAGGGCTTGCTGGGTTGCACCGGACTCGGGCCCGGTGGTCAACCAGCGGCTCAGATCATGCTGACGAGCGATGAACGACGCAATGGGGACCGCGAGGTGTCCTCGGCTTGTTTCGACGAGCTTCGTGATCTTCTGGACCTCGACGTTGAACTTCTCGCGCGCGGTGATCATGAATGTCAGCCAGAGGACCAGCTCATCGAGCATCAGTACGACGCCGTCGTAGCCGAGCGACTTGGCGTGGTCGGCGATGACCGCGAGACCGTCTTCGAGCGGTAGCCAATCTGTATTGCGCGAGTAGCTGGTGAAGTACGTGGCAATCAGGCCTTGCTGCAGTTTCGCGCGTACCTCGGGGTCTGCGTTGGGCGCGCAGGCGGACGCATAAGTCTCCGCAGTCCAAGTGCTGGTGCCCTGACCCAGTGCGCCCCAGTCGACTGTTGTGGTCTGTTGGGTGTGTGTGCCGTTGAGCGCTGCGAAGAAGGTGGCGTCGCCGACCTCGCGGCGGCGGTTGTCCGCGTCGGCGAACAGCCCGCCGGCCGAATGCAGCACCGGCGGTAGGGCATTGGGGTGTAGCGCCGCTATTTGACGTAGGTATTGATCGAACAGTGCCGACTCCACGCTGTGCGCGTCCAGGAAGTGGAACGTCAGGCGCAGCAGGTTCGCCTTCGCAATCGCGGGATGTTTCGCGATGACCGGTTGAAGTTCGGGAGTGGACAGTGCTGCAGGTGAGTGCCCGAGGATTGCGTGCAGCACGGCCATGAAGTGCGACTTACCAGATCCGAAGGAACCCTCCAGGTAGGCAGCTTTGTTTTGCTTGGTGCGTAGTGCTTCGTCGACGACAGACAGCGCAGTGTCGAAGGCATCGGCGAGTGCCGGTGTGACGACGTACGTACTGATCGTGGCTGCGATGCTGTTCTCTTCGACTGAATCCGACAGTCGCAGTACGTAATCATTGGTGCCGTGCGACTCGGGGATCGCGAACGTCTCCCGCAGAGTCCGAGCGGGAGCGGCGGATGAACCGGAGAAGGTCACTGCTGAACTGCCTTTCGTGCGGTGGCTTTGCGTGCTCGGGTGGTCTTGACGGGCCGCCACTTGTTGAGATCGTCTACGGGCACGTTCACGGCTGCTGATTTCTCGGCCAGCTGGCCGGTGAGGTACTCGGCCAGATCGAGACTGAGAATTGGGTCAGGTCCGGCGTGCCATTGCTTGACCCAGGGCAGTATCTCGGCAATGCCAGCGACGATGGGCACGAGTTCACCGAGATCGATGCCTTCGGATTCGCGCCAGGCGTAGATCGTCGCGAGAGCGATGCCTTGCTGGGCTTGGTTCCAGCCTGCCCAGCCCAGCAGTGGAGTCGGATCAGTTTCTCGTCCCGCGCCGAGGTAAGAGATGAACCGTTCTTTGGGGACATCGAGTTTGCCGCGGTGTGACCAGTAGGACTGCTTGACGAAGTCAGCACCGGTGTATTTCGGTGGCACGGGAATGTCGGTCGCCGCTATCAGGCCAGCATCCTCGTCTCGTTGCAGATCCCAGACGCGTTCCCACTCTGCGCGTTTGCGCAGTCCGGAGTCCTTGTAGCGCATGGCGGCAAGGTAGGGGACACCCTCATCTGCGAGGAGTTTGATCAGCGTGGCGGTTACGGGCGCGTCCTTCTGGCCAGCCCATAAGTCCAGTGCGTCGATGAATTCTGTGTTGGTCTCGACCTGGCCGGCGAGCTCACCGATGGAACGTGGTTGTGGCGTGCCATTCGGCGTGAACCAGAGCGACTGGTCTTCGAGACGGTCCAGAAGCCAGTCTTTGAGAGCACTCTGGAGCTTGGTGTCCCAGGTTTCGCCGGCCCACCGGCGCTTGTATTCCGGCTTCTCCAGCAACCGTATGAACGGATTGGATTCGATTGCAGCGATACGCTTCTCGATGAGTTCGCGGTACGCGCTTGGCCACTGTGCTGGCACCGCTGTGATCGGTGTGGAGTTGTGACGGGAAAACCATGCTGTCTCCGATTCACCGGATGCGACTTTTCGAGCGAGCACGATTTCGAATGTGCGCTCACCAAGCACGGTCTCGGGAGCCTTGCCCACCGGCACAGTCAGATCATCATCGATGAGGCCATAGTTTCGGTAGACCTCCCAGTCGAGTTCTTCTTGTTCGGCAATCATCAAAGTGCGGATGTGTGCATGCTGGCTTCGTGCGGCATCGATGGTGGCACGGGTTGCGCCGTGAGCCTCGATTGCAGCAGCAGGCTCCTGCGCGGAGAGTTGTTGTGCCAGTGTGTCGATTCGACGGCTGCGGCTCAGTGGTGCGGCTGCGGGGAGCGGGAAGTCTTTGAGGGTGGTGCCGGTGAATTCGTAGCGGTCAGACCAGCCGGCACCGCTGACCCGCGCCCCCTCGTTTCCAATGGGATCGCCTCCCTTTGGGTAACTGTTCTGTTTGAGCCAGAAGCAGGCGGTCGAGCTGTTGAGAGTCCCCAGCAGTCTTAGGTGATCGTCCTCAGTCGCATCCTTCGGCAACTTGATGACTGGTGCAGTTTGCTTGAACAGCCTTTTCTCTCGATCGAGCGCGAAATGATTGTGAGTAGACACAAATGGGAATGCAATTCCGTTTGTGGAAATTAACTTTCGGGAATAACTTTCCAGATGCACCCACCACGGTAAATGGCGATCGGCGAGCGACTTTTGAAACACCGTTCTACGCGCAAGTATCGTACGCATAGGCCAGAGGCTAGTCACGATAGGTGTCGCTTCCGCGATGGGTGCGGAGTTAGTCGGGTCGGTGTAGGGGTTGAGTGCAAAAGTAGTGCGTGCGATTGTGAAATCGCGGATGTCTTCGCCTGTCACAAACTGCCTGAAAGAAAGGAGGGAGCGAAACCGATTGAGCGTAGAGAGTGGGTATAGCCACGCGCCGTCCTCGCCCACGACTGTGGTTCTTCCGATCTCATCAGCAATCGAACGGAGGCTATGATCTCTTGCGTGATTAATTGCAGCCAACACGTCGACTGCGCCACCCCCGTTCAAGCTCCAGGGGTGATGAGCCAGCATGGCGTTCGGTACGTCTACCACTGATATCCACTGGTCTTGATATCCTGCGGTGTCAACGTTGTGCACGATGGAACTCCACACTTTGCCGCGGCTCGGATCGACCGGCGCGCTAGGTTCACCCTGAATGCCAAGGACTGCACGGACGGAATCCTTTATCCGGTTTCGATTTCGTCCTACAATAATGACGGTCGGCGTACCGTGACCGGGTATATATGCACCAGAGGTATCGGCAACTAATCGAAGATCCTTAATGCTAAGAAATTCTTCGATGATAGGTACACCAAATTCGCGCTTCATGAACGAGTTTGACGTTATAAGTCCAACCCATCCTGCGCGGTCGCCAGTTTTTGCCAGCTCAAAGAATCGTTCCATGAATGGGATTGTCAGTGCGAATTGGCCTTTGCAATAATGAAATATTTCGCGATATCGACTGTTTAGCGCTTGATCGTTGGCAACGATATAGGGGGGGTTTCCAAGCACAACGTCATATTGCTGGGGCGCAAGAATCTTGATTAATGTAGCTGCATCTTCGGTTAAATATGTAAATCCAGCCGCCACGGCGTCTTTGTTGTAAGCAATGTCGCCGTAGTCGAAAGCGCGTTTCCCGTCTTGTTCAAGACCATGTAAAAGGGAATCGCCAACAGTCAAATTTAAAGTAAATTTAGGTGCGTCAATCAGGTTGGTGATTCTGCAAGCTTGTAGTGCAGCAACGATCAGACGAAACTTCGCGACTGCGACGGCAAATGGATTTAAGTCCACGCCATATATGGATTCAAGCGCCTTATCGACGCGTGTGCGTAACTCGAGACCCGGCGCTTCTTGGTGCCAGCGTTCGGTGAGTCGCGCGAACGCACCGAGCAGGAAGTGCCCGCTGCCGCAGGTGGGGTCGATCAATTTGAAGCCTTCGAGCGGCCGGTCTTTGAGAGCTGGCGTCAGCGTTCGATCGAGGATGAATTCTTCGACAAATTCTGGCGTCTGCAAAAGCGCATACTTCTTCTTCGCGAATTCAGAGAGGTCTTGATACAGGTCGCCCAGGAATCGAGTGGATAGATCAGCGTCCGCGAACGACCAGATCAATTCACCGTCATCTCCGGTGCGGCGCCAGAACGACAGAAGTTGTTGCACCGCATCAGAAGTCGGTGAAGCAATGTTGAGCGCCGCATGGTCATCGACTAGTGCTTGGGTAGCAGGGCAGTCGCGTAGCGCTGTGAACGACACCTCGAGCCACTCACGGTACGAAAAATCCTGGTTCCGTCGGTAGAAATCGTTCTCTGCGTCTTCGGCTCGCTGTCGCAAACCGCGGTCTGGCCCAGCAATCCATACCGCAGTATCGCCCAGGAGTAGATTGTCTTCGCAGAAGCGCACGAAGACGGAAGTCAGGAGCCAACCGACGGCCGCCTGCGTGATCTGGTCCTCCGACCAATCTGTCCACGATCCAGCAGTGCGCTGTTCTGCGACCGCTTGACGATGAGTCGCTTGCCAACGCCCCAACTCTTCGGCATTGGATTCGAGTCGAGCGCGTATGTCGTCGACCAACAATGCCAACTGTGGCTTCAACGCAGCCGTCAGCTGGGGGCCTGCCGTCGTGGCCAGCGTCATCAGATGTTCTCCTCGATACGATCGTCAGAATGATTCTTTGTTTGCGCGCTTGCGAGCAAGGCTGCTACTTCCTCGGCGGCAACTTGAATGAACTGTTCCGGGCTGTTGAGGGGCAGCGCGGTTCCATCGACACGAGCACCGGGCAAACCACCAGACTCTTGCCGTTGAGGCACCAACACCCACACGGCATGCTTCGGCGGGGACGCGAGGTCAGCCCACGCATGCAGAACACCGAGCTGCCCATACGCTGCGAGAGTCGAGAGATCGGTCAACACCACTGGTGAATCAGCGTTGCTGACGGCGTCCGTGAGTGTCGGAATTGCCTGTGAAACAAAACCTCTCAAATTCTCACGATCAGTTACCGCGCCTGCGTCAGCGGCGAGAATTTCACTCCAGCTGATATTTGCTTGGGTGGCGGTACTGCGTAGCTTGTTGAGGAGGAGATCAGTCACATCGATATGACGAGCACCGAAACGTGCAGCGAGCCCAGCAGCGACAGCATCCGACGCGCCCAGCGGAACGCCCAATGCCCGGAAGTTGTGTTCGCGAACACTGGACTCGAGAGCGAATTCGATGTCGGTGGAACTGTTTCCGCGTTGATGACTCGGCGCAGTACGCGTGTGACGCGTCGGAACATGCGATGCAGGATCGAGTGCATGCTCGAATGCGAACCGGCTCGCAGTCTCGTCCCACCGCATGTCCGGTAAGAGTTTCGACACGACGTCGTCCAGATCGGGGCGGCGTGGGAGGGAGTGAACCAGCGCTGGAAAGCGGGCCAGAAGTCTGGACTCGAGTTCTGCTCGGCTGAACGAATCAGACGTCGACAGTCCCCGCAACAGGATTCGAAGGGACTCGACGATCGGGAGCGCCCGTGAATGGAGCTCATCGCGCGCAGAGAGAGCCACCTCCTTCGACCCCACGGCAGCGATCCGCAACAGGACATGACCTGGGATTTCGATTTCGTTGGGAGCGACATCCAAAACAGTTGCTGCCGATGCGCGAAGTGGCATCTCCGCATCAGCAGGGGAGACGAGCACGGACCCCTGGGAAACCAACTCGGCCAGAAGCTTTTCGGCGTCGACCGCGAGAACAGCTGGAAGTCGGCGCGACACCGCGGCCGTGGAGATCATCGCTACGGTCCCCGAACCGTGGCGTCGCACCATGTGCAACGACGAATCCACACCAGATTCGAGATCGTCGTTCAGAGTCGACGGCGGCTGAGAGGCCATCAAAATGCGGAGCACCCCCAGAGCCGAGCGCTGGGGGTCCGCCAGGCCATCTGATTGCAAGGCCCCAAGCAACTCGCGCGCCAACAAATCCGGCGTACTTGCACCGCCCGACTTCTCCAACAGAATCTGTAAACGACCGTGCAGATCGCGGACTGTGGACGCGAGTTGGGAGTGTTTGTCCCACAGCTCCGAGAATTCACCGAAGATCTGAGCGATCCGACCCGAAGTGACGTTCGCCAGTGGCGACAACACTTGGTAGGTGACAAATGGATCTTCCGGCGACTGTGAGTGTGAACCGAGGACGAGCTCGACTACCTGGCGACGGATAGTGCTGGGCTTCGAGCCTGCGGCGCGCGCGAACTCCCCAACAAGCATGGCCAGCGATGTGATCGTCGGAACGATCGTTGTCGGGTTTGTGTCAGCAGAAGCGACCAGCGCTGGTTTCTGCACGACGGGTGGCGACACCGGTTCAGCGGTGTTACGGGCCTTGAACACCGCACTCCACGCGCTTCGCATTGATGATGCTGTATCGAAACGGTCCTTGGCGTTGCGCGCCAGCGCAATTCGGAAGAACCCGACCAGCGCCTCGGCTCGACTGCGACTCAAGCCCCCGGCCGTGAAATCTTCCGGGCTGACAGTCACCTCATCTTTGAGAACGCCTGGGTCGCTCACTCCGTCGCCGTACTCGGGCGTCGAGGCTGTCGCCATCTCGAACAGCACTACCCCAACCGAGTACCGCTCCGCTGCAGAGTCGAAGGAAGTGCGCAGCCCCGTACCAAGGAACGGGTCACGGTAAGGAGGCGTGCCCGCATCCAATTGATCGACAGGGGCACGCGACAGCGAGAAGTCGAACAAGGCCAATCGGGCCTTGGCAGAACGAGCTTTGCCCCCCGGTCGGGAGAGCCCGAGATTGGCGGGTTTGATGTCGCGGTGGGTGATGCCGGCGGCATCGAGGGCCACCACTACGTCGAGCAGCTCGAGGCCCCATGCCTTCAGCTGGCCCTCACCCAACGGCGTGTAGCGCACGACGTCGGCGAGCGTTTGCTCACCACCGTTGCTGAGCAACAGTGCGGTGCGATTCAGGGCCAGGTCCAGCGGGCCTTCGATCAGCTCGACGACACCGGAAACCGGGGGCTTTTGCACGCCGATCTGAGTGAGAACCTCAGCTTCGTCGCGAAGTCTCGCAACGGCACTGTCATCGAGGCCCACCTTGAGCACGCGGAGCATGTCGTCATGCGCACGGTCGTGAACCAGGACCCCGCGCGCTGTGGAACCAGAACCGAGTACCCGGACTACCTCGAAACGATCACTCAGCACAGCACCCGGCGCTGGATTCAGAGGATCGGCCAACTGTTCGATCGGAGCTAGTTGCTTGTGGCGGTAGTTCGCGAGCTCGGTCGCGAACTGCTGTGCCCCGAATCCAGGCCGACCGGTCTTTTTGTCTGTCTGAACTCGTTTGGTAACCGAGGGCTGGGTCGCCCGGAGTACCAGCGCTCGGAGAGTCTCGTCGACGAACCGCCCACCGGATGCGGCGAGATCGAGACCTTCTTCCTGACGTAATCGCTCGAGGAGCGCGGCCCGATCCCTGGCAGGGGGTTGGCCACCCGACAACAAGTAGTAGGCGAGCGCGCCCAGGGAGAAGACGTCGAGAGCGAGGCGATCTCCATCGATCGCCCAGCGGTCTTCCGGGGCCTGATACACGTCGTCGGAAGGGGACGTTCCCGTCGTCGCCGAAGTGCCGAGCATCGTCGACGAACGAGTGTCGTGACTGTGAACCCGCCCCGCCCACGACCAGTCAGCAAGCCGGACTCTGACCGTACCGGTATCGAGCTGCGCCGTATGGACAAGCACAGTGGAGGGGCCGAGTCCCCGGTGTGCAACGGAGTTGCGGTGCGCATAGCCAACGGCTTCCGCGATTTGCGTCAGGATCAGCAGCTGCTGCTCGGCGGTGAGGGTGCGGGTTGCGAGCGCAAGATCGAGCGGCTCGTATCCGGGGGTCTCTGGGTAGACGATGACCGTGTTGCCGTCGTCGTCCTGAACCAAGTCACGTGGGGCAACGATGCTCTCGTGTCGAAGTGAGCTGAGCAACGAGTATTCGCGGTCGATCTTGCGGTACGCCGCTGCCCGAGCGTTCGCAGGCGTTCCTCGGCGGAACGAGACGATCCGCGCGCGGCCCTTCTCTTTTGTAACCTTTTGGGTGGCCGACCATTCTTGCCAGTCGTCGCCGCTCGCAATCGGTGTGCCCGTGATAGTCCACGAACCCGCGTCACGCTCCGTGCGACGACTGATGCCGAGGTTCTTCAACGCTAGGGCGATGATGACACTGAGGTCCTCGTCGACCCGCCTGTTGTCCGTCGGAGGTTCCAAGAGTCGATCCGAGATACCAGGCAGACCGGTCTCGTCCTCTTGGCCGTCAGGTCCGAAGAGGCTCGACTTCGCCAGGTCAGGAAGATCCGTCTTGAACGGAGAGCCGTGCAGGAACACAGACTCCTGCACAAAGGGAAGAGCCCGCCGAACCTTCTCCGGATTCAAGCCGATCTCGAGCGCGACCTTGCGAGCTTCTTCTTCGATACGAGTTGCCAGACGTTGGGCCTTGCGTCTGGTCACCAGTAGCGGCGAGCGCTGCGTGAGCGTCTTGCCACCCATCGTGGTGCGGACCCAGCTGGTCTCCGAGCCCCGCAAAACTCCGGAATAGCTCTTGAGCTCCACAAGATGGAGGCGACGTCGGCCAAGGACCAAGGCGTCGATCTCATGCCACTGGCCATGGTTGTCCATGAACTCGAAGTTCGTCCACGCACGGTACGGGGCGGAGGCCGGCAGAAGGTCCCGAATCATCTCCAGACCAGCAGTTTCATGGTCGAACGCAGACTTCGAAACCTCGACCCACCGGTCGTTACCTTGCGCCACGCCACCGCCTAGATCTTAGAACACGTTGACGACCACGCGGTGGCCGCCGAAAACTTAGTCGACCTTATCAACCAGGGGAATCACCCATGGATGTTGGAGGCCGGTCGGTCGTCATGAGAGTCGTTCCAAAGCGCCTACTTCGCGAGATCCCAGCGTTCACACTGGTTTCAGTGGTCGAGTCTGAATCCACGTGAGCTGTTGGTGGGGTGCCACCAAATTTGAAAGGAGTGCGAAGCAATGGCCTTAATCGACATTGGAACACTCGTCGGCGTTCTGGCTGCTGTATTAGCACTATTTATCCAAGTAAGGCAGCGTAAATTTGCGTTGGCCCAGCAGTACATCGAGCGATTCTGGGAGATCGATGACTCGATCTCAAGGGCTGAGTGCGTGGGGGTCGACGTCGACATTAATCTCCATCACCGGAGGTACGCAAAGCTCTGCGAAGACGAGATGGAGGTCGTGAGCCTTGGCTGGATAGATCGGAGGACATGGCACGTCTGGCATGCGGGCATCGTGAGTTCGACCTCCACCACGAGGACGGTTAAGACCGAATCAGAATTCGACTTCCTGCATGCGTGTCGAATGTCGTCGACACACGACGGTTCGCATTGTCCAGCGTGGGCGGCGCAAAGCCTCTGGCGTCGTGCGACTTCTTGGTGATCTGGGCACCCCAGCACTCGGCAAGTGGCATGCACTCAGTGAACAGTGCCACCTTGATTTGGACTCCGTTGCCCATGACGTGTGCAGATTGGGACGTTGAGGTGGGATGTACTCACCACACAACCGCGAAACTGTGACGGCGATCGTCGCAGGGGGGCTCGTTGATGGCACGTAGATTTGGGATCGACGGGACGATCGACTAGTAGCCGGACCACATGACGTCTTCACCGGCGCGCAAAGTGCAGTCATGGACGTTGACCCGTCGCGGCGATAGCTTCGCACCGGCCCCGAACAGCTAAACCGAAACCTTGACGTCGACCACATCGGCGCAGGAAAGATTAACAACCTCGACGCTTGTGATCAGCGGTACGCCGTTGTGAACGAGTACGAGATTGACTGCAGGGTCAGCATGAACCTCGATAACCCGTCAACCACCGTGTGAAACGGGTTGTGCTCCTGATCGAAACCCTGCATCTGTCCTCCGAACTCCGTCGTCCATCGCCCGGATAACCGGGCCAATTAGTGGCGGCAACGCCGTCAACTTTGAAAACGATAGGCAACCCCACCGAAAGGGTGGTTCCGAAACGGTATCGGACAAATAGGTACCGTTTTTACCAATGCTAAAGATATCGTGCGTGGTTCATTCGGATGAATGACGGGACGCCATTTGCAACGGGGTTTGTACGACGTGTGGGTTACTCGGCAGCTTTGTCGGTCGCGCGAGGCTCACATTTTGTTCACGGGGGAGGCGAAGTTGTCTGTGCTGGGCTTGTCTGACGAGACCTGGGATGCGCTTATGGACGGGCTGGTGCTCGGGCGATACTCCTTGCTATTGGGCGCTGGCGCCGGCCGAGGCACCAAAAATGGTGATGGCGAGGAAGTCCCTGCTACGCAGGGTCTGATCGACGAACTCCAGCTCCGGTACGGACTACCGCCCGTCCCGCCTGGGACAGGGCTTAGGAGCGTGTACGACCTTGCGGAGTTGAGTGCTGTCCAAAATTGCATCGAGCATCAGTCAGCTTTCCTGGGGCGTAAATTCAGCAGATGCACGGTCCCACACTGGTATCAGAATCTCGTAACAATACCGTGGCGAATTATTTGGAATTGAACATCGACGACGTTAAGCGTTCGCCATGAGTGACCCAGCCGGACGCACCCTGGACACCGTCGATGGGCGTCTCGTGCACAAGGCCACCGTCATACGCGGACCAGCTCGGGATCGCACTGTCGATGTATGACCCAGTGGGAGCGGTGGGGCTCTCGAAAAAGGTTGCGAGGACGTTCATTCAGAGGAATGACTGAGGCCTGAAGGTGTCGTGCAACTGAACCTGCCAGCGCTCATACTGTCATCCGACGCCTGCTTTCTTGGCTTTCCTTTTGTAGCACTGTTGCTAGTTCTGGCGATACTTCGGGTGACCACACTCCTGTAGTCGGACTCCGTTACGATCCGACTCAGAACGAATCGGACACGGTAGGAGCATCGTATGACCACGACCTTGCTGCGTACTGGCTTACTCGTAGCCGTAGGCGGATCGCTCCTGCTCATAGGGTGTGGCAGCGATGTTGAAGGTGCACCGAGAGCCAACGCGGCAGCGGTGGAGCAGATAGCGTCTGAGAATGCCGAGCAGGAGAAGCAAGGCAACCTCGACAGGCGTTACATCGAGGTCACCGATGATCACAAACTGTGGCCGTCGCTTTCTGACGACGTCATGATTGAGCGTGGTCGATTTGTGTGCGAGCGAATCAAGGTTGGCGACTACCGACCGAACATGTTAGAAGAGTTCGTTGATAAGTATGGATTCGCTGACGGCGTGATTTTCATGAGCGATTCAATGGACGTCTACTGCCCGGAAGAGTTGGGCGTCAAATAGATGTCGGTTGATCTTCCGCGGACTCGTTGTAGATCAGAGCCAAAGGGCGGTTTCAATAAATGCCTAAGTTTATGCCTTTCTCGCGCTCCATCTGGCGTGTCCCGGCAGACCGGACTCCGATCTCAGAGCTGCACTGCCTACCTACGCAGGCAGAGAACCCCTTGCGCGGGTTTCGGCGCGCGTGGGCGTATCTGAGGCACGATCAAGGCGCACTGGTGAACAGAGCAAGGTGCACCGCCTGTTGAAGGAAATGGGCCTGCAGGTCCGCATCTACCGTCCACGCAAACGTACCGTTGTCAGCTCTTGTCCGCAGATCGAAGCAGATGTACCGAATGTGTTGTGGGCTATGAACTTTCAGGTCGACTCCATCTTCGACGGCAAGGCTATCAAAATCTCGTCGATGATCGACGAGCACACTCGCTTGTCATTGCTGAAAATCGTGAAGTGTTCTATCACCGCTGAGCGGTTGGCCGACGAGCTGGACAAGACGTTCGCGTTATGTGGTGGTCCACTGTTGGCGCGTGGATGGACAACGGACCGGAGTCTATTTCCATTGCACTGCAACAGCTCTGCGCAAACCGCATTGAAATTTCGTACATTCCGCCGGGAAATCCGTGGAACAACGGGCACATCGAGTCGTTCAATAACCGACTTCGGAGGTAATACTTGAACCGAAACCACTGGATGAGCCTGCTCGAAGGGGAGGCGGTGATCGAAGACTTCAAGGACGACCACAACAACCGGCACCAGCATTCCTCGCTGGGGCACCTGACGCCGGCCTGGGGGTCCCTCCCGCTGCGGGGGCGTACGCTGCCCAGTGCACCCACCGGCACCAGCTGATAGACGCATGCGAGATCGACTGACCGCAATCGCACCGTGGCTCTAGAACGCGGTGGTCATACTATCGGGGACCTGCCAACCCGTTCGGTTCGAGTCAAACTCGAAAAGGTGACTTGCTAGTCATCGTGAAAATGAGCTTGCCTCTCGAATGCAGGGGCCGTTACGCGTTGAGGATCTCCAACGGAATGTCCGTCCGCTCACGACTTGCTGATCCGCCTATCATTTGGTCGGCGAGCGAGTTCGTTTACGGTTGCCGCGACATTACCTTGATCTTTAAGGCTCGACGAGTTGGTCATCCGCCGGATTCTGTCGCTGAGACTTGCGCGCCCGCCTTTCCGACCAAGACTCGGTACTCCGCTGTACCGCTTCCGCTGCTTTGCCGACTGTCTGCACGCCTGCATCGACTGCACTGTCGCCGGCAGCTTTCAATGCACGCAGTGCATCGAGCACCCCTGGGTTCGTCGGCTCGTTCCAACGGGCGACCTGCAGTGCCCTGCTTGTCACGAACGAATCGATGTCTGCACGCAGCGGCGTGAGGTTCTTCTTGAGGCTCCGCGCTGACAGTTTTCGGTGAAATTCCGATACTCGCAACGTTCCATACGTGTCTAGTGTGCTGCGCAAATTTGCCACTAGCACGACGTCTGCTGCTAGGTGCTCTCTCAGAGTGGCCTTTGCACTCTCCAAAACCTGCGGGATGTGGTCGTCCTCTCGAAGTTCGACTCGTTCAACCCTAATTCGCTGCCAGAGGAATAAAGACTCCTGGGCAATCAACAGAAGCTGAAGGGTCTCACCCAGGCGATCTTTCCGAACAGCCTTCTCAAGAAGGTCAGCACGATCATCCGCCGCTACGTCGACCCGCAAGTCAAGCAGCAGGCGTGTGCTGTAATTCCGCAGACGCTCGACTCCAATCTCGAGGTCGGGTCCGAGCGCGGCCACGCTGGACCAATCGGTCTCCGTCAACACAGCACCGCTATCCAGCTCACCGGTAAGGCGTTGCAGGACACGTCTGTGCCCAAACACATCACCAGTTCGCTCAGCATCGGCAAGCCTGAGAATGTCGGCGGTCGTATCTTCGATTCGATTGAGGCTCTCCTGCAGAGGCTCGATCATGGACTCGAGCGCAGAAATCACAGCAGCGGTTGCCAGTGCGATTTGTGGACCGCCAGCCAGGGACGCCGGTGAAATAGGGGTGTTGCTGGTGAACCGTCCGGTCTCCAGTGACCTCGTTACGCGTCGATAACTCACGCTCTCGCCTGGTGCAGGGGATGAGGAATCGCCTCGGATTAGGTACGACGCGGAATCAGGTGATCTCAAGACACCGGCGCACGCCGCACGAACTCTGCGTAACGCCGATGGCGGTAGAACTGTTTCGCGGTACGCGATCGAGGAGTTGCCTTGCCATTCTGCGACGAACTCTGCGACGGCTGATGTCGACCCTGCCACCACAGTGCCGAATTCGTCTTCTGACACGAACACTGTGTCATCCGGGTTTTGATTCGCCGGAATCAATTCACTCATACCCGATATTCTGCACGAACAGCGGCGAGCTTGTCGGCCGCCCTGCCTATATTGGACAAGCGGTAGACCTTCCGTGTCACCGGTGGTGGTCCGATCATAAACCGTCGAGAGGGTAGCGGTGACAACAGTTCTCGTTCCTCTTCGAGTTTTTCGTCGGGGACCGCGCAGATCTCGTTATGGGTACGCGTTGACCTCCGCGCACCACGCTTACGCCGCGGTGTTGGCGGCGTGGACATGGACGGTCGTGCCTGCGACACAGCGTTGAAAGATGGCACCGCGGGTCGCGTTGGGCGTAACCGGGTTCGACGACGCAGGAACACCCTTGTCGTTGCGGCGCCTGACTCGGTCGAGCGTCGAGATCGTCTCCGGCGTCGATTGGGAACGGTTTGCCGCGATCGACACCAGAGCGCCGCATCGTGTGCTTCCCACGCGGGAGTATGCGCGGGGGAGCGGAGAAGGTGCCATCGCGCTGGCTCATGCCGACACTCGATGCCTTGTCCGGAAGCAAGATCGGCATCGTCGACTGGCAGAAGCAGACTGCAGACGTCGAGGCCATCGTCACGGTCGAATCGTTCGATGTCTCGACGCAGACTGTCGATCGTCGCATCGGCGACAGTGCCGCGTCGGAAACTGAATGGCGACTTCGTGCATTGGCCGAGGTTTCAGCATGTGATCGGCGAGGCGCACTCGAAGACCCCATTGTCGCTGCAGGAATGGAACTTCGCAGCGACAGGCTGCACGGCCGATTCACTCGCTTCAACGGCAACGTCTCTCACATCGAGAACGCTGTGAAGTTCTTCGATGCTCCGGTGTCGACGAGCAGGTTCGAAGAGTGGGTGGCCAGTCCTTACCGCTTCTTCGTCAAGACGGTTCTTGGTGTCGATACGCTCGACGATCCCGACGATGCTGCGCAGCTCGATCCGCTGACGCGTGGCAATCTGATTCATCTTTCCCTCGAACGTTACGTGCAGTGAACGATCGACGGCCTCGATGCCACACTCGATCGCCTCATCGAGATTTCCGAAGAGGTGCTTGCCGACGCCCGCATCGACGCGCCGGGATGGCTGCCGCAACTGTGGGAGAAGGACAGCAGCATCATTCGTCGCGAACTCGTCGAGTGGTTCGAACTCGACCGGGCCGATCGTGCCGACGGGTGGACACCGGTGCACGTCGAGCGGGATTTCGGTGCCGAGCCTGACGTGGTTTTGCTCGATGTGATGGGCGAGCAAGTTGCGTTCGCAGGCAAGATCGATCGGATTGATCGGCACACCGATGGACGAATTCGGGCTACCGACTACAAGTCTGGCCAGGCGACCCCGTACAAGAAGCTCTCGGAATCCGAACCGACCGACGGCGGAACCAAGTTCTAGCTCCCCGTGTACGGGTTGCTGGCACTGACAGCGGGAAACAACGTCACGACGCGGTATTGGTTCGTCAACCACAAGGCGAACTACGAGGTAGTCGGATATCAACTGACCGATGCCGCGATCGACGTCTTGAAGGCCGATATCAACAAATTGCCAGACCGTATACGCTCTTCCTCAATCCTTCGCTGACGGGCCAGACTTGGATTTTGCTGCCGAGAGGTCTACCAGGGAGCGAAGTGCTGCGAGAGAAAGATGAAGGACTGCCTTCGAAATCCGCGATAACGCTTGACGCCAACGAGTTGCGTGCAGTCTTGGTCTGCCACCCGGTCATATTCGCTAGCAGGTCACCTCGAATGGACCCAGCAGCGATGAGGCTCGGAGGTGGGTCACGAGAATCGGGGCAGCTCGTCGGCAAATCGGTACGAGCAGCCGATCTCGTCGGTTGTATTGATGCCAGAATTGATGCGGAACCACGCGACGCATGTTCGTGCGATCAGTCGAATGTCCTTGGTGAAAAGGTATCCATCGGTGCAGTCGTCGAAGTGGCCGTCGTGCTGCCACTCGTCGAGCCGCAGGCCCGCGGACGAATAGTCCGCAAGAAGCAGATGACCGAGTTCCGTCCGTGAGCGTCTGAGCATCATCACACCGTCGCTCAGGACGACAACCTGTGCACAGACTACTTCGGTGTCGTCTCTTTCGGCGATGTAGTGACTGGGACCGAGCTCGACGATGAATCCGACCGGCTTGGCGTACATGGATTCGATCAGCCAGGCGCTCAGCGAGTCCCACGCATCGACTGCCATACGCTGGCCATCGACGATGAAGGCATCGACAAGTGAGCCAGGTTCGACCAGTGCTTCCCAAACATCCTTCGCCCATCCGGCGTCGCCGCTGTTCTCGACACCACTCTGATCGGCCCGGATGCAGCCGAAGGTGAAGTCACTCGTTGTAACGATGCCGTCGGCATCCGAACTCTCCACGCTCCAACCCTCCAAGCGGACGCGGAGGTCGTTGACGACTACGAATCTGTTGCCTTCGTCGTCGATGTTGTAATGCCACTCCGGGATCTGTTGCGCAGAAATAGGACTGCGTTTCACCTCGTGAGTGGATACTTCGGCGCGGTAGACATCGGACCGGACCGATCGAATCCGAGTGATCGGCCGAGACTTGCCGATCGCGTACGCGGGCTTCGCCGTCGATATAGCGGCACTGGCGGCATCGAAGTGCTGCTCGACGATCATCTGTGGCCGGCCGCTGGACGACCGACTCGATCTCGCATCGCGATGATTGTGGTTGACGCGTGTCAGGTCGCTGTCTCGGAGTCGGGGAGGGATCTCGCCCTCGGGTTCGACCTCGACTATCACTGTGGAGTGCCGACGTGGATCGGTCCGCCGGCTCCACTCGGGCAGGTCACCAAGGCCGTCGGGCTCGTGATCGAAGAACTGTTCGTCGAACCACACATCCGCCCGGCAGATTTCGATTCCGATGGTCGGGCACACCTTGGCGACAAGCCTCTCGACACGAAGGGCGAGACGCCCAGCGTCCCACCATTCGCAGTGTTCGGATCGGAATACGATCCGTGTATTCCCGAGTACTGACCCATCTAGGTGCGCGACATGTGTGTGGACGCTATGAAGCAATGCGAGCTGACGTTCGGCAGATAGGTCCGACAATGGATGGTCGACCTCGATCGCGATCATGAACTCGGCTCGAGCGGTGTACATGCCGTTGGGCCCGAGGGATATTTGTTCCATAGTTTCTCCTCTGAGTGGAGCGAAGGGGGCTGCCGAGAAAGTCGGCGAGAGTGGCATCAAGTGGTGTGGACTACCTGCAACCTCATGTGTACACGGGGGTACCGACAGGTTTGTCGACAATGCGCGCAGCGCGCATACGATCCAAGTGTTCGACGATCCCGCTATGACTGTTTGTCGCTGTGCGGCGTACACCCCAGTTCGGAGATCAGCGCTGAGTGCAGTCGAACGACTCTTCTTTTCGGTCGACATCCCGTTAATTGCAACGGCGACCTCCCTAAGTGCGGGGGCACGACGTTGTTCGTCGTCGGCGAGGAGCTCCGCTTACCTGGGGTCGACGGGATACCGAGATTGTTCGCTTGCGTGGGCAGAGAGGGGTCGTGGTTGAACCCGCGCAGATATTCCCCATTCGATCTGGCCGGTCAAAGGTGGGCCAGCAGTCGGAAGGTCTCGGTTCATGGAACCCCTCCGACGGGTGGGTCGGTCATGTCGCGATACTAAGTTGGTACTTGCTCTGCTAGGTTTCGCCGCTTGGGGAAGAAGTCACTCGTGGAGGACATCTCCTTCGTGCTGTTAGGCATCGAGCGTGCCATCAGCAATCAAGTCGATGGCGGTCTCGCCCTCGCTGACCTCGACTCAGATTGGTTTGGCGAACAAGTCGTGGCGTCGAGGTCTGACCCCGCCGAGATGGCGAAGTGGGCTTCGTCCACAGTCATCGATGACAACGTGAAAGCGCCAGTGTTCGACGAGCGGGTATTCTCGTGGCTGCATCGTGGCGTGTCTGATGGACTTGCATTTCCCATCGGGCATGCAGGTCTGATGCACGTTTACGGTTATTTGCTGTCGTCGGTCGAAACTCCGTACGGACTGAAGCGGAAAAGGTGGTTGACTGGCGATCTGGCGAATGCGTTCGGGCTCGAGTCGTCGTTCTTCTTTCCGCCTGCATCCGCGTTGCCGCTGATGGAACGTGTTGCTTCAGTGGTGTTACCGATCTTGACCGAACCGACTGCAGACAGTCGGACTGTTCTTGCCTTCGACGACTTCATTGATCTTCGGCGGCGTATGCGCACCGTGTACGTATGCGACCCCGTGACCAATTCGACTGCGCTACTGTACGGCTCGGTGGCCGGTGACGACGTCCGGATTGTGACCGCGTTTCCAAGTGGACCATTGACGGCGCAGTCGGCGCGGGATCGTCTTTTGGAACCGGCGCGGTATCGGTACAACTACTCTCCGGCCGACGCAAAGCCTGGTAGCCAGTTCGAAGGAACGATCGAAGTGTTGACATCCGTGTTCTGAGAATTGTGGTCTCACAAGCTGGCCGCCGCACGGTTTTCGGCACATCGGGTGTATTCCGTCTGCGGCAACGTCCATAGCCCATTAAAGATGGAGAACAACAGTGCTGCTGTTGATCCCTCACACAAAGTTGTACTGATCAAGCTGACACGCTCCTACCCGACTACCGCAGAGTCCTCGCCGGGGTTCGCGGCGGAACTGTATGAGGCGACTCGTCGATGGTGGAAGGTCGCAGCGAGCCGGACAACACCGGGACCGGGCGCACCGGACTACGTTTTTGCCGTACATCGGGGCACCGTGAAGGCTGTCTACGCGATCGATGCATGGACGCGATCGCCGGACGGACGGAAAGCCGGGCCCTCAGTCTTCCACTCACATTCCGATCGAGCCCGACGGTTCGTTCGCAGTTCCGAAGGGTTGGTAGCGTGCAAATTCCTCTGGTCGCCCAGACTGTTGTCACGGTCGACTTCGGCTTTTCGTTCCTGTTGGTTACCTCGGGCGGATTCGAGATTCGGATCGAATCGACGTTCCGAGTGGATGATTCGCAGGCCGGCCGGTTCGAAGGAGTCCCTGACGAAGAGTTGTCGTCCAACACTGCGTTCAGAGACCTGATTGGCAAAGCCATCGAAGACGCGCACGCAGCGGTCGACGGTACGCTGACTCTTCTACTGAGTGGGCACACGACCCTGACGGTGCCCGCTGACCCCGACTTCGAAGCGTGGACCGTGGCTGGTCCCGGGGGAATGAAGATCGTCAGCGAAGCAGGCGGGGGACTGGCAACGTGGAACATCGGTCCGTCGGAAACATAGGTGTTGCAAGCCCCCCCGTGTGCGACGTTTCCGGGACGCCTTCGCTCACGTGACCATTCCCGCCCGAAAGGCAGCCAGTGCCGCCTCGACCCGATTCCGCACACCGAGCTTCACGAAGATCCCAGAGATGTGGGTCTTCACCGTCGTCTCGCTGAGGTAGAGCTCGGAGGAGATGTCCGCATTGGTCGAACCAGTAGCCAAGATACGCAGCACATCTCGCTCCCGCGGGCTCAGCACGTCCATCGACATTGAATTCGGGGCCGTCGGCAACACCGACGTTGCGACGATTTTCCGCAGCGAATCTTCACTGAACAACGTGTTGCCGGATGCCACTGCCCGAACCGACTGATGAAACGTTTCGGGCGCCTCGCTTTTGCTCAGAAAGCTGTGTGCCCCGGCCTCGATGGCGCGTATCACCAGATCGTCCACATCCATCGCCGTCATTGCAATGACTTTCGGGGGATGGGTCAGCGTCATCAATTCGCGGGTGGAGTCCAGCCCGCCGACCCGTCGCATCTGAAGATCCATCAGCACCACGTGCGGCCGGAACGCCGTCACTGCAGCGGGAACCTGGTCGCCGTCCTCCACGTCGGCCACCACCGAAATGTCCGGGGTCTTCGCGAAGATGTCCGTCACTCCACGACGAACGAAGGGGTCGTCGTCGACGATCAGAACTGTAATCACGGCTGGCGCTGTCATGGTGCGCTGAGCTTAGAACGCGTCTCCGACACCGTCCGTCAGGAGTACCACGGCAGCCAGCACGAGACCACAAATTCACCCGGCTGCACGCCGGCACTGAACGTCCCGCCCACCCCGCGGACCTGTTCGGCCAATCCCGCCAACCCCGTACCCGACCCATGCTCAAACAGCGGTTGCCGCAACAGCTGATTGCGCACATCGACGCGAACACCCGTCTGATCGGACCCGTGCACCGCCACCCGAACGGTCGATCCGGCGGCATGCTTGTGCGCATTGGTAAGCGATTCCTGCACCACCCGGTACGCCACATGACTGCTCGCAGCGCCGATCTCACCGGGTGTCACGTCGAGCATCAGCGAAGTGTGCAAACCCGCGCCCCGCGCCGAGTGCACCAGATCGGAGATGCCCTCGACGCTCTGCCGGCCACCGCCCGAGGCATCGGCCGATCCGCGCAGCACACCGATGATGCGCTTGAGCTCATCTAGCGCATCGTGCGCAGTCTGCCGAATCATCGACGCTGTCTGGGCTACCTTCTCGGGCCCATCGGCACTGTTGACCTGCATACCGCCTGCAAACAACGAGATGCGGCTGAGGCTGGCAGCGAGAGTGTCGTGCATGTCGCGGGCGATGCGGGCGCGTTCCGCATTGAGCAGCATCTCCTCACGAAGTGCGTTGGACTCCACCGTCACCTTGTCCCGCGTGACCACGGCCGCCGTCAGGTCGGATCGTGTGCGGCGCAGCATTGCTCCACCCACGACCAACCCGACGAGTACAGCTGCGACCACCCACGGAATCCACGCCGCGACGTCCCACTCGACCGGCGTCGACCCATCTTTGGTCTTGGTCGAGCCGAGGGTCAGCACGGAGTAGTACCGACTGCGATGCGCGTCGTACGTCAACGACACCCCGCACGCGACGAACACCGCGACGACAGCAATCACCAGCGGCTTGGTTCGCGCGAACGCACCGACAGCAAACAGGGCGATCAACGCTGCCGTCGCATCGGTGGCGAAGAACAGCGGCCCGGCCAGCGCCAGTCCCAGAACGATCCATGGCCGCTCGTGTCGCCAGATCAACGCGATGCCCGCGACGAGGTTGAGCGCGACGCCGATGCCTAGATTCCACCCCGGCGTGCCGGACGATCCAGCCAACCCGGCGGTCATGATCGAGCAGAACAGGCTGAAGGCCACCGCTGCTGTGGTCCAGGCTTTGCGGCGCAGGGTGCCTGTCCGGTGGGTGATCACGAACGCAAGCGTACGGCCGAGCACCGACACGGCGGATCGTCCGATCGGCCCGCATCACCAACCGGATGCGACCGAAAGGAGGAGGGGCACCGACCGGTCAGCCGAGGCGCGGACAGGGCCGACTGCGGTGTGGTTGATGCATCGCCCACCGAGAGGAATTTCGACATGACCACCAACAGCCCGAACCCCCAGCAGCAGTACGCCCCGCCCGCTCCGGAGCAGAAGAAGAGCTGGTTTGCGCGACACAAGATCCTGACCGTCATCTTGGCGATCGTCGTGCTGGGTGTCCTCATCCGGCTCATCGGCGGCGGTTCCTCGGAAACCCCGACGGCTCCCGCGCCGGCCGGGTCCTCGCCGTCAGAGGAAGCGGCTCCTGCGGCCCCGGCCGAGCCGACTCAGCCGGGAATCGGCGTCCCGGTGCGCGACGGCAAGTTCGAGTTCGTCGTCACCGCGGTCGCGCCACCCGTCTCGACGGTCGGCTCGGAGTATCTGACGCAGACCGCTCAGGGCGAGTTCGTTCAGGTCAAGATCTCCGCGCGCAACATCGGCGACCGAGCACAGAGCTTGGACGCGTCGTCGCAGAAGTTGCTCGACGCCGACGGCAAGCAGTACTCGGTCGACAGCCTCGCGACTGCCTACCTCGACGAGGGCATCGGCTACGAACAGATCAACCCGGGCAACGCGCTGGACAAAACGGTCGTGTTCGACGTTCCGGTCGGGACCGTGCCTGCTGAGATCGAGCTGCATGATTCCGCATTCTCGGGCGGTACGACGGTTGGGCTGCGGTAGCGGTCGTCAACCGCTCTTCCGTTATCTCTCAATCCATTCATTCGACGCAGTTTCGGCTGCGTCCTAGGAAGGAAATCATGACCAACCCGACACTCTCTCTCGTTGCAGCTTTGCTCGACCGGTCCGGTTCGATGCATTCCATCGCCGACGACACCCGCGGCGGATTCGACTCGTTCATCGCCAAGGAGCGTGAGGCCGACGGCCGGACCGTGGTCACGCTGGCGCAGTTCGACAACCGGTACGAGCTGGTCTACGACAATGTACCCATCGAGAAGGTCGACCCGCTCGTGCTCGAGCCACGGGGCGGCACCGCGTTGTACGACGCGATCGGCCGGCTTGTGAGCGAGGTCGGTGCCGGGCTGGCCGCGATACCGGAGGACGAGCGTCCCGGCTCGGTGACCGTTCTCGTGATGACCGACGGTCACGAGAACGCAAGCCGGGAGTGGACGAATGCTGCTGTGCGGGAATTGATCGAGCGGCAGGAAGCCGAGTACAGCTGGGACTTCGTGTTCTTGGGATCGAACATCGACGCCGTCGAGGTGGGTGCCGATCTGGGCTTTCAGCGCGACAAGTCGATGACGTATGTTTCGACGTCGGTCGGCCGTACTCGGTGCGCCTGCGGTGTTGGCTTTCTCCACCGAGGACCCCAGGCGCGCGCGAGGGGAGTAGGCGAGATGGGCGATAAGGAAGCAGTGCGGCTCGTAATCATTCAGTCGAATGATTCTCTGAGCTGCGATGAAGCATTGCGACCTTCCGGTCCTATACCTACTCAGTATCACTTCGACCGAAGATCAGGACTTCATGAAATTTCCATTCGATCGGTAGATCGAGGCTTAGTGGTCTGAGCCGTTAGTTCGTCGGGGGTAGTTGCCAGGCGGTCGGATCACCGAGGCAGAGCCCGCATGCTGTGTCGAGTGCGTCTTCGGGACTGCGGTGAAGTCACCGGTGGGGAGCATGGAGTCTTCGTACTTGCCGGTGGAGGCGAGGTAGATCGCGAAGCCCCACCGGCTGGCGGATCCGTTGAACCGCAACCGCATCAATATCAGCACTGTCTCGTCGGGCAGGACACCGTCGACATAGGCGAAGCCGCCACGAAACCGCACGGTCACGCACGCAAGCTGCCGCCACCTCGTGCGGGCGTGGCCGCTGAGCTGAGGGCGCAGTGAGCTTTTCGTCGATTCCGGGGGTGTCGGTACAAGAGCTTTTTGACGGCGGCACGCGGTACGGCGGCAAAGTCCGCGATGTCGTCGATTCGCGTCATGAAGTATCGGCGTTTGCCGAATTCGATGCGCGCAGCGTCGATGATGGCGGCCCGCGGATCACGTGCCATCGGTGCGCGGAGTGACCTTGGCGGCCGAGTCCGGTTGCATGGGGATTCAATGCGCGCACGTCACCGAGATGTGCGACGCCTAGAGTGAGGACCGCGCGTGACAATGCCCGTAATCCCTGGTGTTCCTGGAGGCCAGACGCTAGCACAATTGACTGATGCGATCACCGGGCTTGCGAGTGTAGTTAACAGCCGTATTGCCGCCGACGCCTGGTGATCTTGCCGTTTCGGGTCCCGGACGCGACGGGAGTGGCCGGCAGCTGCTTGCCGCGGTGATCCGGACGGCTCTGGCGAGGTATCAATCGGCCGTAGTTCCGAGCCCGAGCGAAGGAAACACTGTCGCCCGCCCCCTGACATCTCGAACACCTCACGCACATCGAACGGCCGGATCTGCGCCAACCACGCACCGATGCCCTGCAACGGATCCATCAACGCCGCCGAGTCCCAGTCGACAAGGCGCATCGAGCCGTCGTCGAGCACCAGAACGTTAGAGACATTGCCGTCACAATGGCACGGGACGGCGTCGAAGCCGTCGGCCTCGATCCGGGCCTGCGCACGCGCAAGAGTCCGCAGCGTCCAAGCGAAGTCGGTCGGCAAAAGTCGAGGTCCGAGCCTCTGTCGGAAGGCGTTGCTACGGTCTCCTCTGCAACTAAAAAGCAACAGGGGGAACTGTGGGAACGATCGAAATAATTACTGTGGTTGCGACCGTGGTGGGGGTCGTCGCGACCTCGTTGTCGTTGTATAAACGCGTTGCGGAATGGATGTTTCGCGATTCGCGAGTCACGAAGATTGCGGATGGACTTAGTTCAATGGAGACAATGACGAAGCTGTCGACGCAGCTCCGGGAACTCGGACAGGACGACTGGGCGGATGAGCTCGAAAAAGACGCAGACAGGAGAGGACTAGAGCCGCTTGCGTTCTACGACGACCGCCGGGCGCATCCGGCCCCGTTCATTGCAGGCACAGCTGTCGTCGTCTCATGCGCAACTCTGCTGCTCGCAACTCTCGGCATTGCAATCTGGCCAGGTGTGGCGCGGACGGTCGCCCTCGTAAGTTTCGTGCTGATTGCGTTGTCGTTCATGGCGTGGTTTCGCACGTCAACGTCGGCCAGCAATCGACGCGAATTGATCGTAAATGAACGATTGCGCGGTGTGCGGTCCAGTCGTTAGCAAACGGCAACCTAGCAAAGTTGCGCGTGCGTCGAGCGAACGATCACACTGTTGTGCGCTCGAGCTCGAGGGCGGCAACAGCGTCGAATGCTTTGCGTCGCTTCAGCAGGAATTGCACGGTGTGGGCGACCTCGATCGCACCCCAGACTGCAACCCACTGAGACAGCCAGACCTGAAGAACGACAACGCTATCCTCGGGTTCGATCGAGAACGACATCACCGGGCGGCCCTTGCGTCCGCCCCGGAGGAGTCCGAGTCGCTGGTTGATCTGCCCCTCCCCATCCACTTGGACCCAGCCTTTAAAGACGCCCGCGTCCGCCATCGCCTGCTCGATATCCCGCGGTGTGACGCGACTGAAGGTGGCATGAATTTGACGCTTGGATATCCCCGTCAGAATCCACGCACTGATGAAATATGCGATTGCAAATATAAAAAATCCGTACAAGTATCCCATGTTCCGCTGCCTTTTGTTGGGTCGAACTTCTCTCGATTGAGAAATCATTACCGATGACCGGCATGTGCAACAGTCGTTCGAACGCTTTAATGCTCTGTTGCGCAACAGGATTTGTAGTGTGTTCGAACGATTGCCGGGGCCGGTGAAGCATGCAATGCTGTGCATCTATCCAGGCCGACAGCGCGAAGGAATACGACATGAGTCAGTGCAAGAAGTGTTTTCGCCCCGTCCATGATTGCAGCTCGTGCAATGGAGGGCGGGCAAGTGGATTGGCCGGCAAGCTCACCTGCAGTAAATGCAACAACACTGGTTCGCAGTGCAACGAGCATGGCGGGTTTTGGAAGTAGCCCCGAAGCAATCCACGACCGAAGGCAAAGACCTCACCGCGCTCGGTGAGGTCTTTCGGTCGTCGTTTACCCTTTTGCGGTCCAGCTTTGCGACATTGGCGGGTGAACCGATTATGAGACGGCGAACTGATTGTTGGCCGCGCCGTCGAGCGTGAACCGGATGTGACCGCCGAATTCAGTTGTCAGATCAACTCCGACAGTAAGGGGGTTCATAGGTTCTCGCGGGATCTGGTAGATGCTACTGGAGCCGTTGGTGATGAAGGGCTCGGTCCAGTTCGGCATGTTCACCACGATGTCGCCGGTGAAAGCGTCCGCGTTGCCGAGATCGAATGCGCCGACCGAGATCCAGCCTCGATAGACATTGATTCGATTGCACCCGTCGACATCTGTGCCCCGGGTGCTGCCGAGATGCACCTGCCACAACTCGCTCTGTGAAGCTCCATTTTCGGAATCGAAATCCCAGCTGTAGCAATGACGAAAGTCGGTGGCGAACGGATACGAGGTCTCCCGAAGCGACGCGAGAGTCTTGGCCTCCGCATCGTCCCACTGCGACATGGTCGCCGGAATCAGGATCACGGCTAGCACGACTGTCAGAACCCAACCGAGAATTACAGAGGGTAGACGGAACGCCCACGGCCTCAGGAGAAGAAATACTGCAAGCAAGGCGACGACAACCGCCAGACCACCGAGGTAATCGGGCAGAAAGTGATCACCCAACCCTCGTGCACGCTCGTCGTAAACTCCGGGGTCCGATGCGAGCAGTGCGGTCTTGCGCAGCACGAAGTGACCGAGCAGATACGGCCCGAGAACAGTTACGGCGGCGCCGCCTGCGAGCGCTATTGCCGAAAAGTCCGACCCTCGCCTTCGGTTGGCCTGTTGCCGCTGGTTCGCTTCGATTTCGGCGAGCCGAGTTCGCTCGATCTCCTCGAGCCGTTGCACTTCCGCCAGGTCGTCTGCTGAAACCTGAGCGCGGGCGGAAGCAGCTTGCTGCTGGGCGAGTCCGACCGTTGCGTCCGCGAGTACGACAGCAGCCAAGTTGCCATTGGAACGCGCGTTCACAACTGCGCCTCACTTCGCAGTTCAGCGAACCACGGAGTTTCACCCGCAAACTCGAACTGTGGCCCGTCGATGCGCGACCGCACCTGGCGGACGAACTCGTCTACCACGGCCTCGTCGGAGGCGGCAAGAAGCAGGCTCTGGCGAATGATGTGACCGCGAGCCGAGCTTTCGAGAGGGATGCTCTTCTTTTGCGCAAGCGCGATGGCCTGTTCGGCGATGTCATGCCAGTTCGCGTCGATCATCTTGTACGAGGTCCTGGACTTGCCCGAGTTGATGCAACCTAGGAGGTCGTGATCGTAGAGCTTCTCGATCGCATCGTCGTTTCCATTGCTGTCGGCCAGCTTTCGTAGCCGGCTCGGTGTACTGATGTTGCAGCCCTGGTAGAGAACATCAGTAGCGGGTGCGAGGCGCGCCACGAAGTAGGGGACCAGCTCATCGGGCCCCCACTTGCTGCCATGGGAGGTCACCTCGGCGTAGGTTTCGCCGGTTCGAGCGGAACCCGTCAGCCAGTCAATGAGACGCTGGCGTCCCTTGCCTGCCAAAGACCTAGCGGCAACCTCGGGATTCGACGACATCGCTGCGCCGAGTTTTGCCGCATCGAAGAACTCTCCGACCCCGGGCAGTGCATACGACGTGGACGCCTGGTGCACCGCCGATTGACCGACGTCGGGTTTGTCTCCGCCTGCTGCGGTGTCGAGTGGTCGGTGGACCGTCGGTGATTTGTTGTCGAGCCACGACCTGACCTCGGCCATCCCCCAACGGACATCCGGGTCGCGAGTCAGTAGTCCCGCCAGCAAGATCCGCCAGCGCTCCAAATGTTCGGGACGAACCTTGCTGCCGTCGAGCTCCGAAAGAGAAACATCACGGGACAGCAGGTGGCTCTCGATGGTGCGATTGTCGATCCAAGAGCCGTTGTCCAGCTGAAAGTATCCGCGTCCCAGCAGAACCTGATACATCACCATGCCAAGGCTCCACCAATCGGCGGCGGTCGTCTTATACCTCATGAGTTCGGGTGCGTTGAACGCGATCGTGCCGAGTCCGAGGTTCGTGAGCCTAGATCGATCACCGAGATCGACCGTCAACCCGAAGTCCGCGAGAACCAGGTCGAGCGGGATATCGGTGCGCACAAGAATGTTCTTGGGCTTGATGTCCCCGTGCACGAGTCGATTGGTGCCCCCAGCTCCTTGCATACCGTGGATCGCGTCGGCGATCTGGGTTAGTATCTCCACCGCGTGTTTGTTGGTACCGAACCCGCCGCGGTCGGCCAAGTACGACTCCAGGGTTCCGAAGCGGCACAGTTCCATGAGTTCGTAATGCACGCTGTGGTCGACACCTGGTGCTTCGAGCAGCTGTACCGCGACCTCGGGCGGGAAGTGAGTTCTGTACTTATCCGAACCGAATTCCAGCGCATATGTGGGCTCATGGCGGTAGAGCTTGACGGCCACCTCGTTGCCCTTCGCATCCGTGCACAACCACACCGATGCCTCGGCACCATCACCGAGCGGCCTGACCATGGTGAAGCGAGCATCCAAGCCCGGTGGCAGTCGTTCGCGTAGGTACGTGGTCGGCGTGCCCCCGTCCAGGTTCGTGGGCGGTGCGGAATTGTTGTCCAGTCGGGTGCGGGGCGACGATGGCCTGGTGTAATTGATCTTCGGTGCTCGGCGTCCGTCGTCGATCGGGTCGAGACGTGTCACATCGGCCATGTCGTTCCTACCTTGTTCACGTTGATTTCGTTGATGTCTACATTCGCGGCGGCAGCGGCGCGATGTTCCTGAGGAGCGACAGCCTCGATTTGCACCACGGTGACGTTGTCTCCGCCGCCACCTGCCAACGCGAGATTTCGCAGTTCGGTGACGAGGTCGGTGACGGGGGCCAGTGCGAGTCGTTCCACGTCGCGTGGGTCCGAATAGTCGTCGAGACCGTCCGTGCACAGCAGTAGTCCAGGGGACGGGGGAAGGGCAGACTCGAAAAAATCGGGTTCGAGTATCAGTCGCTTCCCTCCACCGAGGGCCTGCTGCAGGACGTTAGATCCGACCTGTCTGTGGTCCACGCTCAGTTGGGTCAGATATCTTCCGTCCACCTGATAGCACCTCGAGTCGCCGACGTTGAACACCACAGAGTGTCCAGCTGGGTCGATGACGACGCCGACTACGGTGCACCCCATTCCCGCGAGCTCCGGGCGCGCGTCACCGACGTCATTGATGGCGTCCGAAGCGTCTTGAAGCATCGTTCCCAGCCGGTCGATCACAGTGCCCTCGTCGGCACCCGTGAATGCATCAGGAGCGGTGAGTATCTCGCATGCAAGACGGCTTGCTTCTTCGCCGCCCTCGTGCCCGCCCATTCCGTCGCAGACGACGATCGCCGTCGGAGCTGTTATATCGAACTCGGATACCAGAAGGCCGGGCTGGGGGCCTCGCATCGACCATCCGTTCCAGCCGATGCAGTCCTCGTTGCCGGATCGTTCGAGACCTCGATGTGTGGTCGCCGAAACACGAATGCGCATCAAGCCTCCCAGTGAATGTCGATGTCGACGTCGGCTGCCAGCCTCAACTTCTGTCCGGGACGAATTTCGTACTCGGTACCCGGTGGAATCTTTTTGTCGTTGACGAAGGTCCCGTTGCTCGACTGCGTATCGGTAACGAGGAGTCGCTGCCCGTCGAACCGAATGACTGCGTGGTATCTGCTCACGTTGGTCCGACTACGGAAGACATCCGCTGTCGGATAATCGTCGTCACGACCGACCGGAAGCGACTGTCCTGCGTCGAGGACCAGCGTCGTGCCACACGTGACCAGTCTCAGCCTTCCCTGGGAACCAGTTGGATCCAATGTCGTGCTGGGGCTCGGCACGACGGACTTTTCCCCTGGATCGGGTGGGGGCGGTACGACGGCCGGTGGCTCCGATTCGATATCCCACAAGTCCGAGCCGTCGATCGTGCACTGTGAATACCTATTGCGGTCGAACGTTCGACCGCAGCACACGACGAGATCGGGAGTTAGGTCAGCCATGAGGTTCTCCTGAGATCCACGCCTCGTGAGGCGAGTCGTTGCTCCAGCTTGCGCATGTCGCCGTCGGTCGGAATGCCCACCATCCAAATGGATTCCGCGTCGACGTGTACCGATATGTCTCGTCTCTGACCGGAATAGTCAGTCTCGAGTGTGTCGGCCGGGTAGCGGGTACGCGCCAGGTCGCTGAAAGTGTGGACGATTTGATTCGCCGATCCACGTAGTGCGCAGTCCGTAGCATCGGCGGCGATGTAAGGACCGCTGACGAGCACGTCGACATTGCCACGCATCCAGTCGAATCGGTCCCCGAGTTCTGAAGGCGTCCGTCCCGAGTACAGCAGGATGTCGATCGGTTGCGTCGTGGACGAACGCCACTCATGGACCTCCACGAGTAACTCTGTGAGGGCCTCCGGTTGGTCGTTCGGCTCGCCCCCCGAGATGGTCACTCCATCGATGGCGTCGAAGGGAATGCTGCGCAACCACTGCACAACATCATCGACGCGCACACCGCTCGACGGATCGAACGGCCAGGTATCTCGAGAGACACACCCCTTGCAGTAGATGGTGCAGCCCTGAAACCAGATGCCCGCGCGTCGACCGAACCCCAGGTTGCGCACCGGATAGTGCAGACGGGACAGCAGCATCGACGTCATCGGAGAACCACCGACCATCCGCCGGCGCCCTCTTCCAATTCCGAAACAGTCACAGCCTCGGTGCCGTAGGGCAGGTCGAACAACGCTCTGGCCAATGGGTTGACCAGAAGCGACTCGACCGTCGTTCCGACACCTCGGCCACCGAAGTCAAGCTTCGTCAGCGCCTCGCTGATCAATCGTTGATGGACAGCGTCAGAGACTGTCACGTCGATCCCCGTGGCGTCGGCCACCCGCGAGACCACGTTGTCCACGAACTTCGGAACAAGCAGGCGCGCTGTCGATTCCGAGATGAAGTCGAATACGACGATATTGTCGCCGATTCGGTTCAGTAGTTCGGGGCGACCGATTTCCTTGGTGAAGTGATCGCCGACCGCTTCTCTGATGGCGCTCTCGACCTCGCGAAACTCGGAACCGCGCGGAACCACAGGCACGCGGGTGCCGAACTCGTCAGTTCGGTAGACGCCCAGATTGGAGGTGAACACGAGGAGTGTCTCGGAGAAGAACACCGTCGCACCGGTGCCGTCGGTGAGCCGTCCGTCTTCCAGGATCTGCAGAAATTTGTCGAGGATTCTGGGGTGTGCCTTTTCGATCTCGTCGAAAAGTACAAGTCGAAACGGCTGCTGTCGCACAGCATTGGTCAATTCGCCGCCGCTGTTGAAACCGGTATACCCGGGCGGAGCCCCAATGAGGCGGGCTTCGGCGTGTTCGGAGGAGAACTCGCTCATATCGAATCGAACGAACGCGTCCTCCCTGCCGAACACCAGTGCCGCAATGGCCTTTGCCAGTTCGGTCTTGCCGACGCCTGTCGGACCCGCGAAGAACAGCACGCCCTGAGGGCGAGACCCGCCCGACGACGCGTGCGCTCCCGTCAGGCCCATGGCAGACCGAATCAAGATGTCGACCGACTTGCGCACAGCCGCAGGCTGACCGAGGACTTTCCCTTCCAGATGCTTCGGCCCGTCCTTGATGCGCTTGCGCAGCGCCGGATCCTGCCAGGGGTTGTCCGGGACGCCTACTCGGAAGGTACGTATAGCGTCCTCGATAGCGGACGCAGGGATGAGACGGTCGATCGCCAGACGGTTGATCTCGCGGATAGAGCGAAGCGTCAGGCCACTCGTCTGCGACGCATATCGGGACACGATGTCGTCGAACAGTGGCCCTGGTTCCGGTGCATCGGGCAGAGACGCCACATAGCTCGCCGCCATGATGGTGCGTTGGGACATTCCAGGCGCAGGAATCGACACGACGCGAGCGAGCTCACCGCCTATCAACCAGTGGGGAAGGTCGCTCTCACGGTCGAGCAGCCACACTACGGTGTTGTATAGCGGAGTACGGTGCGGCCCGATGACTTTGACACGTTTCGCGGTGACGAGAAGCTTCTCGGCGGTGACGAGCAACGTGTGCATGGCCGGCTCGGAGAAGTCCGAGTCCGGAGTGAGACGGGACGCGCTGTCGATGACCACGCAACACGGGAGTGTGGAAGTGACGACCGACCGCAGTAGACGCGGCAGCCAGTCCAGCAAACGTTCGTCTTTAGCCGACGGTGAGGCCGCCGCGATGATGTTCGCGGCGACACCGTCGGAGTCGATGGCCGACCTCGCACCGTCGACTGGTTCGGCGACGATGACGCTGGTGTGACCTGCTGTGGACAGAAGCGAGATGACGGCGTCGACAACCGACGACACGCGAGGATGCGGAGACTGCGGCCGTGGCAACAAGACCAGGTCACGCTGATTTCCGGTGACGAGAATCTGAGGGTTCGCGGCCAACGCTACGTCGATCTCGCGCAGCCACGCCGGCAACTCGTCGATCGCGCCTGCGTCCGGCGTCATTCTCGACTCCGTTCGTTTTCGCTTGTACGACGTGTGCCGACGTTCGCATGCTTGGCCGTTGCCAGTGCGGCAGTAGTCGAGGCAATCAGCTTCGGAGTGGTCACACCGGCCGGCACAGCCCGAACTCTGCCCGGGGCAACCCCTCGTGCTCGCAGGGCTTCGATGAGCGGGTCGAGATCCGAGCACATCTGCTGTTCGGCGGCGAGATCGGCAGCCCTGTCGGTGGCGGTTGTCGTCCTGACGGTGCGGAGCCCGATCTCCCCGTCGCTCACATTCGCCGTCACTGCGTGAGTCTGTGAACCAGAGCGCTTGAACACCACTGAACTCGGCGTTTCGAGATCGATCGGAGACACCGAATAGCCTAGACCGACAAGGGATTCAGTGACTGCGTCCAGCACGAAGGCTCGATCTCGCTCTTCCCGTTCGCGGGCAGACTGCCTTGCCAGCGTCGCCCGGGCAGAGGTCAACGACGGTGTCGGGTCCAGATTGGATTCGAGGGCATTGTCCGCGCCGTCGAGAAGCATGTCGATCCGACTGCGGTCGAGTAACGAGGCAGCTTCGCACCTGATCTCCTCGATTTGCCCGCGGTTGTCGATCCGTTGCTGGGATCGGCGGTTGGCCGCGTTCACCCGGCTGCTCAGGTCTGACAGAAGCAACCGAGCGCGAGCGGGCTGGGCACGCAGAACCCCGGCGGCGGCCGCCTCCACCTCATCGGACTGTTCGACCAACGACGACAGCACTCGTCGAACACGGTCCGCGACATCGGCCTCGACCTTGTCCGCGACTTCAGGGACGTTGTGTGAGGACTCGCACCGAACGTCCTCTTCCAACGCCGAGGCTGCCGATTCTCGTTGGTCCAGTTCTTCGAGAATCGCTCCTAAACTGTGGGTGATCCGTTGTGAGCGTTGCGCGCTCAGTCGGGACTCAAACCTTGTTTGTGCCGAAGCCAGGTTCTGCTCCAGCGCCGCACACGCCGTCTCGATGGCAGCGGACGTCCCTGCCGGGGCTGCACCGGCGACAACACGAGCGTCGCTCATGTTGACCGCAGCGCATCTCAATGAAAAGGCCTGTACGCGTCCGTTGAGCGCGCGCCACTTTTGTAATGCGTCTTCGGCGCGTCGCCGCTCCGAGGCAATTTCGTACTGAATTCCTTTGGGACCGCTCATAACCGCATCCTGGCGAACGGCTCGGCTTCGGCTCCGGTTGCTGCAGACATTCTGATGCCCCCGAACACGAGGTGGCCGACCACTGCGAACAGGGGAGGCCACCACCAGCTCGTTGCCGACCCCGAGCCTGCCAGTGCTTGGTAAAAGAGAAGTAGAGCACCCAGTGCGAATCCGCCGATACCCGCCGACGAAATTACTTCTTCACCATCCGGATACGGAAAGACGAAGGCCAAACCGACCAGGCACACGATCATCGCGATCAGCAGCTTGGCCAGAAGCCCGTACAGCGTGCCCGGTCCGCTCCCCGAGGTCGCGCCGCTGTCACCCGACAGGAATACGGTCTGAGTGATGTTGTCGCTGAACACCGCGAGGATCGACCCGGCGACCGGAGTCAGAACCCACAGCGGAACCGACACGAACACCAAGCTGAAACCCTGCCCGCGCACCCGCCGAAGGAATGCAGAACGTTGTACTCTCCTGTGTTCGGCTTGGGCCGCGACCTCAAGGCGAGCGGTTTCGGCATCGGCCTGTTCTTGCGCAACCTGCGCGGATCGAGCCTGGGCGGCTAGCTGTTGTGCATGAGCAACCGTGGCGTCCGCAAGGATGATGGAAGCCAAGTCGGCATTCGTTCGCACATACACCTCTGTCTGAAACATTCGACGGGCCAGAATCTTTGGATCCATACCCCGGGGGAGTGGCAGTAGGAGATCAGGATTCCAGTTGCCTGCCGGGTTGTCTGTACGTCGATCGGATTACAGAGCAGGCGTGTCTGTGGGCCGGCCCGGAGACGGTCCGGGGGTTCGGTATCCCGTGCAGCAAGACGATCCGCGTCTTGTTCCACGAAAGGAACTCGGCCATGTCGTTGACACAGTCGACACGGAGCGCTGCAGGAGTGAACGGGGCCTTTGACACGTTCTGGAAGGCGGTTCGCAGCACAGACGCGTATCCGGATTTGCTGACGAACCTGGGCTTCGACCCGGACAGCGTGCGAACGTCAGCCGATTTTCTGCACATTCCACCCATGACCAAGAAGAACTACCTCGCGATGTACTCTCTCCCGCAATTGATTCCGGGTGGAGATGTTGCATCCGCGTGCCTGTGGTCGTCGAGCTCGGGGTCCTCGGGCACGCCGACGAACTGGCCGCGCGCGGAACTGTCGCTACAACAGAGCGTCGACCTCCACGAGCGCATCCTGCGGCAGCATGAAGCCGACCGTAAGTCGACACTGGTCGTGGTGTGCTTTGCGATGGGCAACTGGATCGGCGGCATCTACACGATGCGGGCGGTGGAGGAGCTCCGCAAACAGGGTTTTCCAGTGTCGGTTGTGACGCCCGGTGTTCATGTCGATACCGTTCGCGAGAACATCGGCTCGCTCGGGCGTCACTACGAACAGGTACTGATCGCCGGGTACCCACCCTTCGTCCGTGACGTACTCGATGGAGCAGGTCAGCACGTACTCAGCCAAGATCTGAAGTTTCTTCTGGCCGGCGAAAGCATCAGTGAGGCCTGGCGAGACGGAATACTCGCGTTAGTCGGCAAGTCCGATCGTCCAGAGGACATCTGCTTGGTCTACGGAACTGCAGACGCGGGAATGATCGGTCACGAGACACCGACGACCATCGCTGTTCGACGCCTGGCCGTCGGGGACGCCGAGCTCGATGCATCGATCTTCGGCGGCACTGCAGCGTCGGCGACGCTGGTGGAATACGACGCGTCGATGCGGTTCGTCGAGACTGATGACGAAGGGTTCCTGCTGTTCACGGTCGACAACACGATTCCGCTGATTCGGTACCGTATGAATGACATCGGTGAGGTGTTGAGTGCCGACGAGATGCGGCGCAGGCTGTCCGACGCCGGTCACACCGTCGACGTCGCGGCCTCGACTGCGCACTCAGGATTCATCGTTCTGAAGCGTCGGGCAGACATCGCGGTGTCGTTCTATGCGGTCAACATATATCCCGAGCCAGTTCGTACGGCTCTCTCCGACCCGAGGCTGTCCAACACCGTTACGGGAAAATTCGTCATGACAACCACCGCGCAGAAGGACCTGCGCGGCGCGCTGTCTCTGCACGTGGAGTTGCGGCCCGGCGTCGGATCGGCCGAGCGTGCAGATGCTGCGTGTGCGGACCTCATCAAGACCGCCGTCGTGGATGCGTTGGTCGCGGCAAGCAGCGAATTCGAGGAGCTACACGGTCTTCTGGGAACTCTGGTCGAGCCGGAGGTCACCTTCGGAACGTTCGCCAGTGATGGCTTCGAAGTGGACGTCAAGCTACGCCATATCCAGAAAGTGAGTGGACAATGATCGAGGTACTCCATCCCACCGAGGACGCGGCCAGGATCAGGGAATTACGCAGACCCAATGCAGGACTGGCATATGTCGACGGCTGGGCGACAGCGCGTTCGGAGCTGATCGCCATCGATTCCTTCGGCTCTCTGCCCTTCGACTGGAGGGACGAGCGTGACGTGGACCGATCGAGTCGCTTCGTCCACATCCCATGGCGATCGACCCTGGTCCGTCTTCCGGACAGTGTGCACTTCTACCGTCTGCGGACCGCACGCAACCGATTTCTACTCGACGACGACGAGCAAACCACGTGGGGCTCGGCCCTGATCGGAATCGCGGGGCTGAGCGTCGGATCGTCGGTGGCGGTGGTATGTTCGCTGACCGGCGCCCGTCGCTTCCGTATCGCGGACCCCGATACCCTGGGCCCGAGCAATCTGAACCGGCTACAGGGTTCGGTGTGTGACCTGGGCGTGGCGAAAGTGACTCTTGCGCAGAGAAGAATTTTGGAGATCGATCCGTATTCGGATGTGTCTGGGTTCCCTGGCGGTTACACGAGTGCGGACGTGACGTTTCTTCGATCGTCGGGCGGTGAACGGCTGGCGGTGTTGGTGGAGGAGATGGACGATCTCGCGATGAAGTTGGAAATTCGCCTCCAGGCCCGCGCATTGCGCATCCCCGTCGTGATGGCAACCGACAATGGCGACAACGTTATTCTCGACGTCGAGCGCTACGACCTCGACGCAGATTACCCACCGTTCCATGGCAGAGCCGGGGATCTGACAGAGTGCAGCGAGTCCGAACTCAACGAGCCCGCAAACCGAATGCGATTGGCCAACGCGATCGTCGGGAGTGACGTGACGCCGCGCACGAGGTACTCGCTCACTCAGGTCGGACGGTCACTGCCGTCCTGGCCCCAGCTCGGGACGGCCGCAAACGCGGCTGGCTCGACGGCGGCGTTGGCGGCGAGACTGGTGGTGTCGGGTACGGACCTTCGATCCGGTCGATACCGCGTCGATCTGGACCGAATTCTGCTCGGTGAGTCGGCATCATCGGCAACACGGTGGAACGAGTTGGACGAGAGCGCATTCCTGAGGTCGATGGCGCAGCACTAGTGTCCGCCTATCGGCCGATTCCCACGCCTTCGATCGACGCCTAATCTGGGTTGCGTAGCGTCCGAACGGGCGCGGGCGCTGCGCAATTCGGGGGGACTAAATGGGCGACGAGTTCGACCATCCGCACGGCACACATTTGCCGGATCCAACGCTCGATTCGACGCCCGGTGACAATGTGATACCGGACGAACGATGGTCGAGGTACATGAAGGCAGCGCTCCCGGAACCGGCGACCGTGTTCGAAGAGGTCATGCAGCTCAGCGCGTCGTACTCAGGGGTGATCGACTGCGACAAACTCCTCGGAGCAGTCGAATCGGCGGTGTGGGACCGACTGTACGAACTGACGGCCCGTCGGGAAGACATCAGGTGGGACAGCCTGTGTCTACTGCGAGCGTCGGGCGGGTTCGATCATCGTCGGTTGGCGGCGTTCCTCAGCACCCGAGGCGCGGTCGGTATTGCGGTGAACGACAAACTGAGCGGCTATCTGACTCGGCTGCTACCGCGGCAACTGACCGCCGCCGTGTATTCAGGACGGTTCGACGCCGCCTGATCGGTTCTGCGCACTCGTCGGAACCCTGGCCTCGGCGACGGTGTGCGTCAACGCTGCCCACACGATGGGAGAATGTTCGATGCTGGCAGGGCTCGATTCCCACTTCGTCAGTTGCTCTCGCTGCCAGTGATGCACCAGACCGATCGGGTCCTGGCGAGAGTGGGCACGGTCGACGGCCAAAGCCAACTCGACCGTGGGGAATACCGATCTCCGAACTCCTGCAACAGAATGGAATGCGTGGTCGGTCGGCAGAGTCCATCGGGTCGTGGTGACGAGTGAAGCCCCCGAGTCCACCATGGCGATGACCAGACCGAACGTCTCTACCGACCGGAAATCGACGCCGCCCTCACACGCTATGAGTGCCACCCTGGTTGGCACCGGCCAGATCTCATGGCCGGACTGGGGGCCGTCCGATGCGTACAGAGCCCAGACTCTCTCGTCCGTGCACTGCTGGGTCCCCAACAGAAGGTCCAAGGCGGACAGCGGCAGGTGATCGTCCGGTCGAGCAGTGGCAAGAGTGCCACTCTTGGTCCGTGGTCGGAGCGGCTGCGCCATCCCCCATGATGCCGAACCGGCCGCCCCGACGGTGTCGTGTAGGTGAATCGACGCAGATCCAGGTTCGTCGGCTGTGGACGACACATGGCCGAAATAGAAGAACCGGGATCGCGGAGCGTGAAGTTGACGAGACAGGTCGAGCCTGCTGATGATCTGCGACGTGTTCAGTCGCGTGTGCGAACTAGTGTTTTTCACACTGGCTTCGGACGAAATTCCCCTGATGAGTGCATTCTTGGCGAGCCCCGCCAACGTTCTTCCCAGTCCATGCTCGACGGCCCGGATCGGTAACGACGGATCGAGAACATGAAGTGCAGGTAGGTGGCTCACCTCCGCCCATCGTGGAGGAAGCACGGTGCGCTCGGCGTGGACGGTGGAAGGCGGGTCGAAGGTGATGACGGCTACATCCAGCAGTCGCCGGCCGGCATCGACGAACAGCAATTCCCACGGCACGCGCGCCAGCCTCGGACTTGGCGTGATCCTCATATGCACAGCACCGTGGCTGTCCGCGCGGTCGATCAGTTCCGTTCGCAAGGTCTCGGGTAGCACCGCTTCGGTGAGCTGCGCGGACAACAGGCGTTCCTCGGCGAGGTTCGTGAAGGCCCCGTTCACCAGTGCGCGGTGGGCGGCGGCTTCCCTGGATTCGTACTCGTCGTCGTCGCTGCTGCTGCCGCTGCCGCTGCCGCTGCCGGCGAGAGGCAGAGGTGCCAGGAGCGCGCGATCGAGAAGATCGAGCGCAGCGCTCGCCTGTGCAGTGTCGAGCTTGATGGCGCTCGGCGAGGCTGGATTGTCGAGCCAGGTCCACGACAGATAGGTGGGGCCTGCGTCAGCCGCCCTCAGCAAGACGACGGGCCAGGAAGATCGATCGGCGTCCAGGTGGTCCGTCACCTGCGCACATCGAGGTCGGAGTCGTCGAACTGAGGTGCCCGGAGAAGTTCGGTCAATAGAGGTTGTGCACCGAGTTCAGGCGTGTGGGACTCGATCCGTTCGATGAACGCTCGGATTGCGTCGATACGAGCTGCCACCAAGGCGAGCAGGGGCGTGGATTCGACGCCGCTTGACGTGCGGACGCGCTCGAGCGCAGCGACCGCACAGTCGGCCGCATCGAGGGCGTCAGCGGTGAAACCGTCCGCGACCGACTGCGCAGCGGCGGTTGCCTCCTCGTCTGCCGAAGCGTCGACCGTGTGGAGTGCAGCCGTCGCCGAGCGGCCCAGACCCCACGCTTCGATCATGTTGCGGTCGGCGTCGATCAGAGCCGGGGCAAGTCGTCCCAGACGGAGGTCTCGCGGATCACCGGTGGAGTCGAAAATTCCGAATGTCGCCGTCTCGAACTCTGCTTCCTTAATTGAAAAACTGCCCGTCAGGATGGTTCCGGTCGGCACCATCGGCGTCGTCGCGAGCAGCTTTCCCGAGCTGTCTGCAGCAAATCCGATCAGTCGGGAGGCTTCGGCGCACTGCGGATCCACTCCAGAGGCGAGTGGAACAGTCAGGACCAGCCGAGGTGGTCGAGCGCCGGTGTCGAACTCGGCTCGCAGTTCGGGCACCCGGGCCCCTCTCCACTCCAAGATCCTCGGCGGAACGAGATGAGGATCGACGAATGCCCTCTGCACTTCCGAGCGAGCGGTCGAGTCACCTCCGGCCAGGTCAATCCCGACAAGATCGAACGCTTGGGCCTCGACCAGATCTTCGAGCCATCGAATCAGCAGTTCGTCGTCGACGGTATCGATAGCGGCGATCGTGTCGATTCGTCCCGACAGGGCCGCAATGGCGTATCCCCAGTCCTCGCCGATCGTGACCTCGCGCGCGAATGCGGCCAGCAAAGCAAGTTCGGACGTTGCGCTACTGCAGGTTTCACCGTTTTCGCAATCTTCGGTGAGCATCTCCAGCGCCGGGGAAGCCGCGGCTACCAAACGCGCGGCCCCGTCGTGATCGCCGGTGCGGTAACGCGCGCCCGCCTCGTCCAACATGAGTGCACCCTCGTCGATCGGGGAGAGCTCCCATCTCGCTATCGCTGAGGTACGGGCCCGACGTATCCACGTCGGAACAAGATGCAAGGTATCGCATTCGGTCTCGGATCCAGTACGAGCGGACTCGACGATCTGCGCTACGTCCGGCTCTGCCACCGCGTCGGAGAACGCCTGCGCGTTGCTGTCGCGAAGAACTCGCCAACTCAACAGCGTCGATGTGTCGGCGGCGTCGACAACGACGTCGACGCCCGGTGCGATTTCGACGGCGACTTCCGCTACTGCCGGCGCTAGCCCACTGTCCCAACTCGATCCTGTTGTATCGGATAGAACCAGCCGGCTCATGACGTGCTCTCCGTCAGTAGGTTCCAAGTCTCACGATACCCGTGGAGAGTACGCAGGACCTCTGCTGTTTTTTGGGCCCAGGTCTGACCTGAGGCTCTCTGGCCGACGACCTCAAAGCCGTCCCCGCCGAGGATGTCGTCGTCGTGAAGCGAGATGGCCAGCGCTCCGCGCAGCAGTCGAGTAGCGAACGAGATCGATGCCTTCCGGTTCTCCGCCAGGGTGTCGGCGGGCCGTTCGGTATCGTAGCGGTGAGCGATCGCCCGTTCGACCTGTCCTGATTCGATGTTGTCCACGAGTTCGGAGTAGTGATCTGTCTCGAGGTTCGCGTACGCGCCCAGTATCTCCAGGACTGTCCTACGTTCCCAGCAGGTGGACGTGCCGCCCGCCGTCCACTCCCAAGGATTCGTCGACTCCACGTCGCTGTTGGACACGTGCTCCCACGCTTGGCGGAACAGAGCGCGGAGCATAGCGCTGCGGTGTCCGAGGTCGTGGTCAGGAACCAAATAGAGCTGCGGCTGGGTGAGAACCGTGTCGATGTCCGCCGGCCGGTCGCTCACCGACCTATGGTGTTCCTCGCGTAATAGCTTGCGTTGCAGGTCCTGGGTGGCGCGTTTGAGATTGGATCCGTACACCCGAGCAATCAGTTCGTCATCGAGTGGAACAGCGTTGATGTGGAGTCTCAACAGATTCCGGTTGGCACGACGCCATGCTTCGCTGGCCACGTCTGCGGTCGTGTAGAGAGTGCTGCCCTGGAGCAGAGGTGTATCCGTCGCCGGCTGATCGGCTGCGCGCGCAGTCAGGAACTTCGAGAGCGTTTCGTCCACGAACCGCGATTCGACCGGCGTCGGCAAGCGGTCCGCAGCGTCGGGCTCGCCATATCTCTCGGTGAGATCGTCCAGCGCGGCAATCAGCGTCGCGCGTGTGCTTTCATCGAAGTGGTCGTCCGTGCGTTCCAGGTATTCGGTCAGCTTGCCGCTGTATGCCCGCATCGCAGCCGCCACGATGGCGTCTCGATAGCTCTCCAGGTTCTCGACGAATGTGTCGGCATGGGGACGGGAAGCCGTCACGGTCCCGCAATCCACCTCCGCGATCATCGAGTTGCGGGCAGCTGTTCGCGGTGGGCCGTCCTCGTACCTGCGGACCGCCGTCGATATGGCATTCGGCAGGCCCCTGGGACGTTCACGTTTCACCTCGGTGACGACGCCTGCCGAGCAACGAGCAAAGGGGTCTGCGTACTGCGCTGTGACGGTAGAGACGTCGTCCCAGATGTCGCGTTCGTCGAGAACCTGATTGATGCCTTGCCTCATTCGTCGGGCTGCTTCGGGTGAAGTCGTCTGCACAACCCAGGCAGTGGACCCCAGTTCACTCATCCATTTCGCCAGATCCTCCGCGAGATGCTTGACGTTCGGTTTGGGCTCCGGAGCAGCCTTGACCCAGAGCTGGATCAGCTGGGTGCGGGAGATCGACTCGTCCGCGACACGTCCGGTCCTCGATGTGTCGGCGGCCCACCACCCACTGGTTACCCAAGAAATGTCGGATGATCGATAGGGCATGTGCTGACTCCTCTTGCTCTGCTACGCCGGTGACCGCGTTGGATAGTCACGGCGATCATGGTGCCAATGTCTGGTCGGCAAGCCCAGCAATGTCATTCGCTCGAACGACAGTGACGCTCGCCATCGTGTCGTGCTCGGCGAGGTCAGCACCGAACCCCATGCGAGTCGAGTTCGATTCGCGTCATTGAATGACTTTCGCGGCCAGGCAAGATCGGTGATCATTGGCTACGTGACTGCGATCGTCGTCGTGCTGGCCTTCTCGATGATCATCGCCCACTTCCTGCTCGGACGACGGGCGTTCGCGCGTGGTGACCGACCATCCGGCGGCGGTGCGCTTGCCGGTGTCAACCCCGACGGTGTCGCCTTTCTGGGCGGCTTCGTGGCGGTCGCCGCCCTCGTTCAGCTCAGTGCTGCGGGCCGAATCGACATCGGGTCGGCCTTTGTAATCGGGTCCTTTTTCGCTGCCGTAGCGTTCGTTCTCAGCAAGCTTCGACGCGTTCCCGGCGTCGAGCAGGCCGGAAACCTGCTGTACTCGCTGCTCGGACTAATCGCGCTCATACCCGCTCTGGCCAGTGTGACCGAACCTCAGATCTGTGGCGTCGAGACCAATGTCCCGTTGCGTATTTCAGCAATCGCCTTGTTCGTTCTGGTCGCCGTGGTCAGTGGGGTGGCCGGATTCTTCGTCGGAGGACTGCGCAGTTCGGTGGTGAGTAGCGTCGGCCTGGGGTGGTTCGGAGCGGTCGACGTGGTCCTGTTCCTCACGTCGCCGGTCGGGGTCGTGGGTGGACCCGGGCCGATGGTGCTGGGGCTGAGCGCAGCCGTCGTACTCGGTGCGATCATCGGGGTCGCACCTGAGCTCGGACTCATGACCGTCGGTGTAGGCCTCGCCCTGATCGTTATGCTGACCTCGGCCTACGGATCGACTGTGGATTGCCAGGACGCGGACTCCGTCGGATCCGTCTCGGCGTTCGTCGCCTATGGGGTGGTGTTCTGCGTTCTCCGGTTTGTACTCGGCACACGGTTCAGGGACAAGGTGCAGTAGACGATGACCGAAGACGCTTGGCCCAGTTCGGTTTTTCTGACCGGACTCGATCTGTTGGACCAAGGCCGGACCATCGAAGCCCTCGGTGTCATGTGCGCCGTGTTGGCGGACTGCGAATCGGCGGGTCATGCGCACCGTATCGCGCATTGTCTGAGGTGGATCGGCGCTCTGCAATTGGAACTGGGTGAGCTGGACTCGGCTGTGGATTCGCTCAGGTACGCGCTCCGACTTCTCGTAGACGGAGACGGAGACGTGGACGTGGACGTGGACGATGTCGAGTTGACCGGGGACTGCATGGGGATCCTCGGAATGGCGCTGTCTGATCTCGGCGAGGCGCACGAAGCGGCGAAACTTCTCGAAGCGACTTGTGCGGTTTGCGCCGATTGGGGTGACATCGAGTCGGAGGGGTTGTATTCCAACGCGCTGGGGGAGGTATACGAGAAACTGGAGACTTTCGGCCCAGCGCGTCGCGCCTATGCACGTGCCGCGGAGTGTTTCCGGCTCGCCGAGCACTGGGCGGAAGCGGCCGACAGCAGCGAGAGCGCTGGGACGTGCTCGATCGAGATTGACGACTCCGTGGGCGCGCGGAACGCATTTCGAACTGCTCGGGACCTGTACGAGCGTGACGGCGACGAGGTCGGCACCGCGCGTTGTCGGTTCTTGTTCGGGCTGTGCTCGGGCTTGAATAATATCGACGAAGCCGAGATCGAATTACTCTCGGCGATAGACTATTTCGGCTCGACCTCACACCCAGATATGGAGGGCGACTGCTGGGAGCAACTCGGCGAGCTCTATCTGGACGCGGAGCGGGTAGACGATGCCTTCACTGCCTTCGGAAATGCACTCGACCGTCACCAGGAGACGACCGGCGGCAAACGGAGCGCGCACTGTCACCGACAGCTGGCTCGACTGCATGCACACCGACGGTCGGTCGAACCCACTATCGCGTCACTCACCGCGGCCCGAGACATCTATGCCGATGTCGAGCCTGCAGAGGCTGTCGACATCGACATCAGTCTCGGCGGGATCCTCGAAGATCTGGGCAGGATGGATGAGTCGCTCGTTGTCTACTCGAGGGCCAGGCATGTGAGCGTCGTTCTCGATGATTCTGTCGCAGTAGCGTTGTGCGACATGCACATCGGTACGGTTCACATGCACATGGGAGATCACACCGCGGCGGACTCCTATCTGTTACGGGCCTCGGAGGTGTTCGCCGCGTCGGGAGAGCGCTTCAACCACGCTCGAAGTCTCAGATACCGTGCCGCGGTTAGAAGTGCACTGGCGGAGCTACCTGCCGCAGAAGTGCTGTTGTTCGAAGCGCTTCGCGTGGTGCACGGGCTCGAGGAATCAGCCGGGCTGGTGAACGATTGCCGACAGGACCTGGCGCTGCTTCTGTATCTATCGTCAGACTATCAAGGCGCTATCGACAGACTCGGAGAGGTCCGCGCAGAGTACCTTCGACAAGGGAAAAGGGAGCAAGCAGACCTGTGCCTGCAGAACATCGGTGCAGCGTATTCATCTCTCGGCCGCTACTCGGACGCAGAACGTGCACTGGTCGAATCTCGGAACGCGCTTGAGAAAAGCGGGATATCCTCGGCTGCAGCATCATCCGACGCGCACCTCAGTCAGCTGTATCTCGAGACTGGAAGGCTGGAGGAATCCGCGCAGGCCTTCGAACGCGCTCGGCGTGCTTTCGAGTCGATGGGCGCCACCGATCGTGTTGCAATGCTCGACCAGAATCTGGCCGGCCTGTACATCTCGCGGGGCGAACTCGACGCAGCCGAGGAAGGATTTCTCCGGGCCACCGCACTGTTCACCCGCCTAGGCCAGAGACAGAAAAGCGCCCTGTGTCGATGCAACCTGGGTGCCGTGGCGATTTTGAAGTCCCAGTTCGCCAGGGCCGCCCATTTGATCGGGGAGGCGCTGAAGGAGTTGAGGCAAGACCCCGCTCATCGACGCACAGTCGCGTGGGCAGAACGCAATTGTGCCTGTGCAGAACTGTTGCTGGGCAACAAAGATCGCGGACTCGTACATCTCGGTGCCGCCCGGACCGCCGCTCTCGAACTCGGCACGATGCTCGATGCAGCCAAGTGTGACTACATTGCGGCGTTGTGGGATGTTTCCGATACTGGGGACGACAGACTGCGCGAAGCGGTCGACTTGGCTCTCCCCGCACTGCAATACCTCGACGCCCAGAGGTTTCAGTTCAACTCTGCCGCTACCCGCGAAGCCTGGGCGAAAACTGTCGCCCTGTGGACCTCGAACCTGTTCGACTGGGCATATCGTTTGGGCGACGAGGCGCTGATGGCCGAACTCATCGAATCTGCGATCAACTCGGGGACCCACGTCTCCGACACATCAACCGACCTCAAAGCAATTTCGATGGATCTGGCATCATTTGGTCACGAGATCGACGGTGGCGTGAACGTACCGGCGCTCGACATCGGGACGAGGGCAGGTTCACTCATTGCCGGCGCGATTCTGCCTATGCAACCTCCACCTATGCTGGTGATGCCTGACGGCCGCATCGCCCTCGACCCGTACTTCCGTGCCGTGGACAGTCGATACGGCAAGCAAACGCGACCCTCTGCCGTGAGCGTCGTGTGACCCACGGGTCGTTTCACGTAGACAAGATGTAGCTCATCCCGGCAATGTCCTCGCGGACGAAATCGACGTACCCGTTCATGTCCATGCCCCGGATGTAGCGACCGTCCGCCGGGTCTCGACCTGTCCAGAAACCTGCGCGACGTTATCAACAGTCCCGACTATCGGGCTCAACACACATCGTTGCCAAGTGCTGGATCGAAATCCTCACCCATGGACGGGAAGTACCATTGCACCGTCGAGTAGGCGCGGCGTGTGTTGCACGTCGAGATGTCGTATGCGACGACCTCGGCCGGCATCATCTCGGCGTCCGCCACGGAATCGACAACATAAAACGCGTTTCCGTGACCGGTTGCGCGTTCGCCACCCCAAGAATCCCACACGATGTCGCTGACCAAACCGCTGGGGGATCCGCCGAAATATATCTTGACGGGGGTTGTTTCGCCATATCCGTCGGAGTATGAGGGTGGTCGGCCGCCGAGGACAATGTTCGGATCCAGGTCGGAGACCGTCGGCGCGAACGCTGGGGGAGCAGAGTGCACCGGTTCGCATTCGAACGTCCCAGTTTTGGCGAGCCTGTTCGAACTGGTGTATTCACCGGGCACCCTGTTCGTATCCTTCTCAGCCCACTCCCCGTTCGCCCAGTCGGAGGTGACAGTCTCCGTGTACGCACCGCCCGGAGTCGGTGTCCCGTAGCTGCTGTCACCCTCCGTCGTGACCACCCCGACCGATCCTGGCTGCGGGCATCGCACCAGAACTCGTAACCCCTCGGTAGGGACCGTCCATGCAGTCGCGTCGTCGAATTCGGAAGCAAGGACGGGGGGAGCGGGAATGACCACGGGTCCGTCGTCCCACCCGATCACGCCGAACAGTTCCGAACCGCCGAGCCCGAATTTTCCGTCGACGACGATATCCGCGCCCTGCTCGCGCGTGATGTGATAGGCACCGACGAACACGTTGGACGGTGTGATGTCGCTGCGGAGGATGTGCTTGTCCTCGACACTCGCAGTCGAAACCGTGCCGCCCGTGTCGATGTGGACGCTGACCAGACCGTCGACCAATTCGATGGCCACGTTGTCCGAGTTGCCGTCACCGTCGACGTCGACGGACGCAACGACCTCACATAGACCACGGGTCCCGTCGCATGGGTTGCCTGCTGGTGCTCGCTGGGTAGCCGACGCTGTGTCGTCGACGTCGACGGCCGACGAGGACGCCACCGCGTCAGGCCCTTTGGTGGTCTCGCCGCCGTCTTCACCGCACGCAGCAGACATGAGCAACAAGGACGCTGCCATGAAACTGAAGACTTTCAATCGCCGCATATCGATGAATGTAAAGCGGCTGACCTCGGATAGGTATCCGACGATTGATCGACGATGGCCGTGCGAAATAAGACATTTGGTCCCGATTCTGTGAACGAAAGACACCGGTCCACCAACCCACACGATGCGGACAGACCCCCAACTCCTCGAACACGGCGTTCGGAGTCGACTTCTCGACTGCCTCGATCGGTGCCGCGCCAGGGTTCAGATGGACTGATGCGGCTGGCCCCCGAGCCCACGCAACAGTAAATCCGCAATGAACTTCGCGTTGTCCTCCGGGGTGTTGTTCCGACGGGTGAAGCACCGCATGAGGAGCGTGTTCGTGATTCCCGCGGCTAGGTCGACCGGGCTGCCGATCAAGGCCAGAGTCCCGGAATCCTGGCCCTGCTGTATGACGGGTCCGATGATGGACGGAATGTTGAGCTTTTGCTTGATGGATAGAAGGCCGTCGGGTTCGCCGTAGGTATCGTGCGCCACGGCCACCAGCATCGCATCCATGAATTCGATCTCGTGGGCAGCCAATCGCGCGCAGCGGAGCAAGAAGTTCTCGATGATGGTGACTTCGTCCGTCCCGATGAGGAGATCATCCGCCACAGTCTCCCGCAGAAGGTCCACGCGTGCTTGCAGCGCTCCGACGAGGATGTGCTGTTTCGTCGGGAAGAGCTTTTTGACGGCGGCACGCGGTACGGCGGCATCGTCCGCGATGTCGTCGATACGCGTCATGAAGTATCCGCGTTTGCCGAATTCGATGCGCGCAGCGTCGATGATGGCGGCCCTCGGATCACGCGGTCGAGGCCGCGTCACGACCGGTTCGACGGGCGCGACCACGTCGTCAAGATGCTGGTGCCGACCGGATGTGTCCACCACCGCACCGAGGAACGCAAGCACTGCATCGGCGACGCCGGCCGCCGAGACCGCCGCGGGATCGACTCGGCTGCGCAGGCGGAAGCCGTCGAGCATCGCGTTGACGGTCATGCCTAGAGTTCGGACCGTGAACGGTCTGCGCATCGTGGCATCGGCCTGCTCGAACAGTGCTTCGTACGCGGCCACGACCAATTCGTCTCTACGGCCGTAGTCCGCCTTCAACGCCCGCTTACTGCCGAACGCTTGCGCCAAAACGGTTCTGGCCGACAGGGCGTCGTTTACGAGTACGTTGAAGGTGTCCGCCGCCAGCGAGACGACGGCGGGGTTCACTGCCTCGGCGTGCGTCCGACGGCTCAGCCGCACCGCGTCCCGAACGGCCTCAGCGGTCGGCCACCCGGATTCGGTCAGTCGTGAGACGAGGGCGTCGACGAACTCGGATTTGGTAGTGAATCGTCGGAAGAACGTCGCCTGTGACGCACCCGCACGGTGGACGACATCTTCGCTCCGCAACCCCCGGAGAAGAACCTCCCGTGGCTGTTCGGCCAGCAAAGAAATTCCGGCCTCGACGAATTGCGACGCCAATGCATCGTGCTCGGTCAATCTCTGCCCCTTGCTCATTTATTCGAATGAATCCACGTCCATCAGCCAAATGAAGCTGTGTCCACAGCAGGATCCCGCCACGGCACCTAGCGAGAGTACTCACTGTCACTCGAGAGCGGTGGCTATCGGTGCGCGGAGTGACCTGGGCGGCCCAATCCGCTTGCATAGGGATTCAATGCGCGCACGTCACCAGGATGTGCGGCACCCAGAGTGAGGACCGCGCGTGACAATGACAGATTCCCTCGACCCGGACATAGCCCGAACAACCCGGCCACGCGGCCCACGCCTCAGTACACGAGAGGTCGAGGTTCTGCTGGCGTGGATCAAGTCGGACTCGAAGTCGGCGGTGTCCGAGATGCTGTTCATCGCCCCCGGCACCGTGAACACGCATCTGAGCCGAATCCGGACCAAATACGATCAGGCAGGACGGAGCGCCTCGACGAAGGCCGCACTACTCGCGCGGGCCATCCAAGACGGATTGATCGATCTTCACGAACTGTGACGTTCGACCCCACGAGGTATGCACTGGCGCCTCCCGCAGCCGGTCCATCTGTGGTATGAGTCGCCGAGGTGGTCTGGATGTTTGCGCACCCGTGCCGTCGTCATCATCGAGTCCCCGGTGACGATGACGTCGAGACTGGACAACCAAGCCTGGTTCCATGGCTCTCAGTACGGGAGGCATTGTGGTCGAATAGATTTCGACAGACCTCCAACTCAGATCGACGTTCCCCACGGCATCGGTTACTACACATGCTTCCTACTGGTGCAGGTCACAAAATGTGTTCGTGTGGCGGCGCATTCAGCGACCGACATTCGAAGAGTCGACCACCGAACAGCAGACAGACTTCGCGACCGCGGATTTGTAGATTGAGGCCATCGATCGTTGGTCAAACACCTGGAGATGCTCAATGCGCAAGAAAATGTTTTCGCCGCTAATTGCCTTGATCGCTATTGCGACTTTGTTTTCGACAGTAGGCGCGACGGCGCACGCCGGCCCGATTGTTGATTTGGGTTCCGGTGTAGTGGAACTTCCGATCCCAGACATTGGCAATATGGCGACAGGTAGCGCAGGCGACGTTCTCAATTCCGTTGCTCCGCTGCTTGGATCAGCCGAGGCCCCGGGCACGGTGCCGGGATTCCCCTTCGTTCCGCTCCCCCTGGCTCCACCGGCAGACGATCGAGTCGTCGGCGGTTGGTACGGAACCTGGACCGTCTCCGACGGAACCTACCTGGCGGCGCTCAACATCAGCCAAGCTAACCCGCTACGTGCAAATATCGATATACCAGGCCGGCCATGCAACGCGGACTGGACAGAAGAGAGTCGAAACGGTGCCGTTGTGGTCGTGCGAGCGACCGTGCTATCAGGCAGCTGCAGTAGCAACACCTGGCTCATGACCCTCACCGAGAACTCAATCTACGCAACCGATTCCCAGGGACGCACAGTGTCGGTCGAATTCCGTAGAGGCTAGGCACCGCCGACCCGGAATTTGTCACAGCGAGACTATTTCAGCTAAAAAGCGCCGGACGTTCTATCAGCGCCCAGCGCAGCGGGCCGCGATGCCGTAGATCAGTTCTGTCGATTGGGGAGCCTCGGGCGGTCCGATGACCGGGTAAGCAGCTGTAGATGCGGGGCAATATTGGCGTCATCGGGGAGTATTACCAATGCATAGAGGTGTAAGGCTTGGTATGCTGGTCTGGTGGCCACTGATTCAAATCTCGGGTTGGCTGCTGTCGAGTACGAGAGTCGGCCGTGGCAGGCGTCATCCGTGCATGCATCCAGAACCCAGCGCAGGTTGCACGCGGGGGAATACCGAGCTGCCGTCCTTCCTCGGATCGGTGACCTCGAGCTTCGGCTTCCTGCTGAATTGTCGGCTGAATCCGAGGATGCGCTGCGTGAAATCGTTCGCTTCGACGAATACGCGTCGAAGCGGCTCGGCTCGTCCACCGAGCTGGCGCCGATGAGCTCGATCCTGCTGCGATCCGAGAGCGCTGCCTCATCACAGATAGAGAACCTCACCGTCGGCGCGCGTTCGTTGGCTCTCGCCGAGTTGGGCTCGCCGAGCAGTCGAAACGCGTCGATCGTCAGCGGCAACGTGCGCGCCATGGAGGCCGCACTCGCAGTGAGTGCGACGGTGTCTGCCGAGTCGATACTAGCCATGCACCGGGCACTGATGAAGCCGGCCGGTGATCCCGACGCAGGCCGGTGGCGCACTCAGCAGGTCTGGATCGGTGGCTCTGATGTCGGCCCACACCACGCTGCATTCGTTCCGCCACATCACGATCGGCTTGCGGCGTCGTTGGACGATCTTTTCGTGTTCGCATCGAGGGACGATCTTCCAGTCTTTCCGCAGGTGGCCATCGCCCATGCTCAGTTCGAGACGATTCACCCGTTCACCGATGGGAACGGACGTACCGGCAGATCACTGATACATACGATGCTTCGACGGGCAGAAGCAATCGAACGTGTCACGGCCCCATTGTCCGCCGGTCTGCTGACGGACACGGCGTCGTACTTTTCGAGCCTCGACGAGTACAGAATGGGGCACGTCGAACCGATAATTCGGCGCCTGAATGCCGCGACTTTCACAGCGGTGTCGAATGGCCGAACATTGATCGACGAATTGGCATCTGCTAGAGATCGTTTCATCGGAGCCGTTGTTGCGCGCCGCGAATCTGTCGTATGGAGCCTGATCGATGCGCTCATTGCACAACCAGTGATCGACAACCCTTTCGTGCAGAGGACGTTCGATGTCAGTGATATGTCTGCTCAGCGAGCCATCGACCGACTCGTCGACGCGGGCGTTCTCCACCAGACGTCGAAGGGGCGACGGAACCGCGTGTGGCAGGCAGACGAGATCCTCGATGCGCTCGACCGTTTCGCCGAGCGCACCCGTCGGGCCAGGTGGTAGCGACTCTGTTCGTGTTGTCAGTTGGACCTCTCGGGTGCGAGCGCTACCGGGGAGCGTCCGCGCGAGGTTATCGACGGAATAGAGGATCGTCAGTGAACTGCGCCGAAGGTACCGATCAGCCGCGGTGTGGTGACCAGGTCTGGTCCGGATGCTGCAGTTCACCAAAAACCGTGCCCCGAACAGTCCGACCATGCTGTCGAAGGGCTCGGACTTCCGGCAGAGGTAGACGCTCACGAGAAATGCTGTGCAGCGCCAACGCGATGCTGCGGACCGGTCCAGGAGTCCAATCTAGTTGGCGTACAACCACTCCAACTGCCCGTCGACCACTGACGGTGTCCACACCCCGGCGAACGGGAGGCCCGACTCGAGAGCATCAGCGAGGTCGGTGAGCAACGCGCTGATCGAGATCCACTGCGGGCCGTCGTCGTCCGCGCCGACCTTGTCGAATTCGGTCACGCATCCGTGTAGCGGACCGGGCCTGGTGTCGACGAACAGTAGGTTGCCGTCGACGCCCGCGAACGGCACGAACTCTGGGAGCCACGTGCCCACCGAGTCCCCGGCCATCGACGCGCTCAACTGGTCCTCGTCCATGTCCTCGGCGAATTCGCCCCAGACCTCGAGCTCCACTTGACGCTCGTCGATCACGCGCTCGAGATCGAACAACTCGTGCGATGGCAGCAGCGGTACCCACGCATCATGTGGAAACCCGTTGACCGACCTGAAAAGCGCCTGCAGCTCCTCGGGCCAGCTAACGCCGGTGCGTGCGATAGCGTCGTCGATGGCGGTCTGCTCAGCGGGGACCACAGGTGCGGTGTCGAGATAGGTGCTGAGCCACAGCGCAATTCGGTCCCATTGATCGGTGACGGTACCCGTTGGGGTAGAGAACTTCGTGGGACCCTCGTGTGTAACCGACGCCGTATGGATAGGCTCGTGTGATGGTTCGGTCCGTCCCATCGTGTACTCGATTGCGGCATGCACCCGGCGACAGAGTTCGTCGTCACTCAGGTCCTGGTCGCCGAAAGGGACCGAGTTACCCGGCTCGTCGTCGACGACGACATTGCCGAATTTGCCGATCAGCGTGCCGTCCTCGGTGTATGCGAGCGAACGTCCCATCGCGACGAGCTGCTCGATCGCGGTCTCACGATCATGCGCCTCGCCACCCCGGGTGACGATTCGTTTCGTCTCGCTGTTCCAGATCGACACATACCATTCCATTGCGTTCTCCTCGGTTGTGGTGGCTTCGCCACCCGCGCCTGCATGCTCGGTCCAGGCTCCGGCTACGCACAATTAGGTGCCGAAGAAACATCTGGAGCGGCGCATCTCGCGCGATTGTCGATCACCTTCTGAAAAGCCCACGGTCCCGAATTGCTTTCACGGGCCGCTCAGGCTGAGTGCCAGCGTGGTTGAGGGATAGTTCACTGTCGCCCATAGCCGTCAGAACTGTCTCCAGTGACTTCCACCTGCTGCGTTGGGCAGGGGTGAGTGAGCGGATTCGATGAGCAGCCTCACGAAGGTGGTCGGCCAATTGTGCCTCTTCTGGACTCAACAGCTCGGCATACCGATTGTCGAGTAGGTACGGGGATCTATCGCTGGAGTACATCGCTGTTCCGTCGAGCAAGATCTCCAGGTCCCGCGCCGCTACTTTCATGTTGGAGGAATCGGACGCTGCGAGGTAGTCGAAATCGCCTTCCCAGAGTGCACTTCGTACGGGATCGTTCTGCAGGGTGACCACCGTCCCCAACGGACGTTGATGATTATTGGTGGCATTCATTGCGAGAACCTCATGCGCTAGCCGTAGTACATTGTCATCGGTCATCGAGGCGCCTATGACAATGAGATGGCCTGTAGCCATGATGGACTGCACGATGGACCCGAGAGGGCGTCGCTCGGCGTCGTAGCGAACGAAGTCTCGACGACTCAGCACGATGCTTTCAGGTGCCGCGACGTCACCGTGCATCTTGAGTAGCCATGCGCGATCACCAACGGCGTTCTCGCGCGGCAATACCGAGATCGAATCTGGGCCGTTCGCTGCTTTGAATGCGTCCTCGTACAAGGAGTCGTAGTTGGTGGTGACAACTTTCTCGACTGACAACGACGCCAGAAGACAGTGCGCAAGGGTGGGTACCTTTTTCGCATCAGCTCCCGTAGCTCCCGCTGCGCGTTCTCCGAGGGTTTGCCCCTGAACAGATTTCGACAGCAATTGGGCTCTGTCGAGGACACCCAGCGTTGCAAATTGATCCGGATCCAGGTCTGGAAGTGTGTCCTTTTTGATGGTTGCGAGTAGCTCGTCCCAGGTGGGGAGGCCTGCCGATATGCTGACGCCGGCACCGAGCAGGAGAGCGGTGTCGCCACCTCGAATTTTGGAAGCCAAGTGGGCGCCCGCCTCGCGCTGGCGAGTTGGCAAGGATCGTTCTCGCCGAATTGCTTGGAAGGCAGCGTAATCCGCTGCATTCTCCACCACGAAAACGACATCGAAGTCGGATTTTGCGACAAATTCGAGTGTTGTCGCATAGAGCGCCTCGATCACTTTTCCGCGGACGCCTGCGTACCCTCCTCGTCCTACCCCAATGGTTGGGAGCGCGATCAGCGGTCTCACTCGACCGTCGCTCACGAACTTCGGCCGGTCGGCGTCGATTAGTCGTAAAAGATGTTCGAGGCCGTCGATCAGCCACGTGACGGATGGATGGCCGCCGTGGGCGACGTGCAACAGCCAGGCGGATCGGCTCTGAGTACTGTGCGGTCGAAATCGCCGAGCCCTGTGATCTTGGTCGAGCGGCGGCGGGGGCTTCTGATCGATGTCGAGGGCCGGCCACCACGTTCGACGAGGTACGAATGTTCCATCCGTCGGTACGATCACGACATCCGATGCCACTGCTTCGAGTCTGCCCCGGACGACGAAAACGTGCCCCTCGATCCCTGTTTCCGTTGACATCTCACGTTCGTTCATAGCGCGTGCCCGGAAGGCTGTCGTTCGATCACACCGCCCATGCTAGATCGTTCGGTCGGGCTGGTCCGATGGCCGGCAGTGATCGCTGCACACATCCGTAAGTCGATGGGCCATCGTGCACTTTGCTCTTGCTAACGGATTACGTGTCGGAGGCAACCGATAGATTGTCCGCGGGAGCGAAGACGTCGCCTCCGGGGGCGAATTTGGAGTTGGCAGTGGCTAGTCGAGAACACGACGCAGAACTCAAGGGGCGGGTAAAGCGCCTCATGCAGTTCCTCCGCGAGATCGTAAAGTCTCGCACCAGTCCGGTGTTGCAGGTCCAGCAGCATGCGCAGGTCGAATGGCTGTTCCGTGATGACAGGGTCACCCAGGTCGACCCGTCGGTAGTGCAAGGCGGCATCGCTGTCCGTGCCCCACGAGTCAGCATCGAAGATCCGCCGCCGGTCCCGAAGGTTCTCACGGGATGGCTTGACGCGAAGCTGGTTACCGATAGTCGATCGAAGTCTCCGCAGTTGTCGGAAACCTGTTCGTTGACCGGTCTCGGCGCCATCCAGCGCGACTCACCAGAAGCGGAGACAGTGCGCAGCGCATTCGCTGAGTGGTTGCCGACGTGGCAGACCTGGGCTGCGTCCGATCGCATCAGGCGACCGCAGGCAGAGTTCTATCAGGCGCTGCAGCGCATGATGCAGGAGCTGTCTGCCCGTCCGGAATCCGTCGAACTGGTTCTGGCATCAGGGCTGCTTTCCCTTGCGTCGTTCGACACCGAAGACGCTGTGCAGACCCACCTGATCACTCAGAGCGCGTCCGTTGACCGTGACGAAGCAACCGGTGATCTCGTTGTACGCCTGACCCCGATGAGCTCGCCACGACTCGAGGACACCCAGCTCCTCACGGGTAGATCAGATTTCGATTCCTCGGGTTCGCTCGGTTTGCAGAAGCAGTTACAACAGCAGGCCGTATCGCCGCTGAGTGATGGCGTTCTGTTATTCCTCAAAGACTGGGCACCGCGGGCCCTCACACAGACCATCGAGGTCAACGAACTACTGGAACAATCCGCTGCCAAAGCGGACAAGATGCTCACGCCGTCACCAGCATTGGTGCTTCGTAAGCGTGGCGCGTTTGCACTGGTCGAGTACTACGAGAAGATGATCGCCGACGTCGAGGCGGACGATTCCCCAGTGCCTCTGGGATTGGCTCAGCTGGTGGAAGCGATCGAGCCCGACGACCGTCTCCATTGGCTCCAGAGCGTCGGCGCTGCCGCTTCTTCGACACTCGCCGACGATCCTCTTTTCCCGCTTCCTGCCAATGCCGAGCAGTCACAGATCCTGGAACGGTTGGGTAAGGACAGCGGCGTTGTCGTCGAAGGTCCGCCTGGAACAGGCAAGACCCACACCATCGCCAACCTCGTCTCGGCGTTGTTGGCTCGCGGTCAACGAGTCCTCGTCACGAGCGAGAAATCGCAGGCACTCCGCGTACTGCGGGACAAGTTGCCGGTCGAGATGCAGGAACTCTGTGTCTCCATCACCGATCTTGCACGAGGTGGCTCGCACGAGCTGAACAAAAGTGTCGCGACGATCGCCGAGCGCAAATCCTCGTTCAACGAGCGCCTCGAAGATCAACGAATCAAAGATTTTGCTGCCCGACGGCAGGCCGCCCGGCAGAATCGCTCAGTCATCCTCGAACGCATTCGCTCGCTGCGGGAAGCCGAAACCTACCAGCATCCTCATGTTTCCGACGGATACGAAGGTAGCGCAGCGTCGATCGTCAAACAGGCGAAGGCAAACGAGGCAACGTATTCGTGGCTTCCCGGGCCACTGCACGCGAAGCAACCTTCCCTGTCCGGCACAGAGATCGGTGAGCTACGCAAGCTCATCAGTACAGCGTCACCGACTCAGAGTGCTCGGCCCGCCAAACTACTTACTCCCATCGAATTCTTGCTGCCGGATCGGCCGGCACTGGAAGAGCTTTTCAGCCGAGCTACCACGCAGGTTTCGACCGATACCGCCGAATCCGCGCAGCTCATCGAGATTCTCGGGGGCGTCGACCTGCCCACTGCGCAACAGGTTCGGTCGCTGTGCGAGAGCTTGCATGGTCTCGTCGACGACGTGCAGCAACTCTCGCCCCAATTCCAGCAACTGGCCGACCGCGTCCTGTCCGGCGAGGCCGACTACCTCTGGGCGCGTGTTGATTCTCTGCCCGCGATTCTCGACATCGCGGTGCGAGCAGACTCCGCCGTGGGTCCGCGAGATGCCTACAGCTCGGACACGACATCTCAGGGCCTGACTGTCCTCAACGCGTTGGCCGTCGCTCTGGAGACAGGTGCGAAATGGAAGTCGGGTCGATTCTTCAAGAGCGTTCAGCAGCGAGCCTACGAACAGTCAGGCATTGTCGCCACCGTGGATGGTGCTCCCGCGGCCGACGCCAGTGCACTCCGTGCAGTGGCGGAGCACGTGAGGGCTTTGGACGCTATCCGTTCAGCAGGGATGCTCCTCGCCGACCTGCGCATTTCGGTAGTCGTCGACGGATCTCGAGGCCTGCAGATCAACAGCTTGCAAAGCACGTTCCGATCCTTGGACGTTATTCGAAACGTTGTAGCAACTCGTGATCAGCTGGTCTCACAGCTCAGGTCTATTTCGCATTCGCACCCGAGAGTTCGTTCCCTGGCCGAAGCGTTGTCGATTGCAGGCGCGGCCGGTGCTATAGCCACGAGGTCGGATGTGGAAAGCGCACGCGCGGAGTTGGATCAGCTGGTCCGATCCGTGTCGATCGAGATGGACAAAGCCCCCTCACCCGAGGGAAAGGTATTGATCCACACGCTCGACTCGGCTGACTTCAGCGCGTTGGAAGACTCAGTCGATCAGTATGTCTCGGCGTGCAGTGAAACACTGAACCAACTGCGGTTGACCGAATTGGAGTCTCGTTTAACTGAAGCAGCGCCCGCCCTTGCGAAGCTCGTTCGAACTACAGCCGGCAACGAGGAATGGGACCGAATCGGTTGGGAACTCGACAAAGCCTGGGCATGGCGACGTGCCCAGGAATGGATCGTCGAGCAGCACCGAACCGGTAGGGAGCAGGAGCTCGATGCGGAACTCGACGCCGTCGACGCCGATATTGCGCAACTGACATCCCAGCTCGCCGCAGCGAGCGCGTGGCGCGACTCGCTCAAGCGAATGACCGCGACAGAAGTTCAAGCACTGCAGACATACCGCGACCATGTCGCCAACATCGGTATGGGCACTGGCAAGTATGCGGAGAAGTACAGCAGCGCAGCTCGTTCGGCGATGCTCGAAGCGCAAAGCGCGGTCCCGGCCTGGGTGATGCCGCTTCAGCAAGTTCTCTCGTCCATTCCAGCAAAGCCCAATACGTTCGACGTCGTCATCGTCGACGAGGCCAGCCAAGCAGACATCACGAGTCTGTTCCTACTCTGGTTGGCGCCACGCGTCATCGTGGTGGGCGACGACAAGCAGTGCACACCGAGCGAAGTGTCGAGCGGCGCGCTCGACACGATTTTCGATCGGCTCGACCTCTATCTGGGTGACCTACCTGAGCATGTGCGCACAACGCTTACTCCGCGGTCGAGTCTGTTCTCGATGCTGCGGACTCGATTCGGCCAGGTGGTCCGGCTACGTGAGCACTTCCGGTGCATGCCGGAAATCATCAACTGGTCGAGCAACCAGTTCTACCGTGATTCGCCGCTGATCCCGGTTCGACAGTTCGGTGCAGACCGGCTCCCACCGCTGGCTCACACCTATGTCGAAGGCGCCGTTCATCTCGGCAAGGGCGCAACGCTCAGAAACGAACTCGAAGCAGCCGCCATTGTCGACCAACTGATCGAGTGCTTCGACAACCCGGCCTACGACGGCAAGACCTTCGGAGTCGTGGTGCTTCAGGGCCGCTCACAGGTCGACGTCATCGAGAACCTCCTGATGCGCCGGGTGTCCGCCGAAGTGTACGAAGAGCGGAAGCTGAGAGTCGGTACACCACCCGACTTTCAGGGCGACGAACGTCATGTGGTGATGCTGTCACTGGTCGTCGCCCCAGAGCAGAAGTTCATCTCCTTGACTCAGAGCGAGTACCAACGCCGCTTCAACGTGGCTGCCTCACGCGCGCAAGATCAGCTTTGGCTGTTCCACTCCGTGACGGCGGATCGACTGAAAGCAGGTGACCTCAGGAAGTCATTGCTGACCTATATCAGCTCGACCTCGCCGGTTCCGGCAGAAGCCATGCCGGAGAACGTCAGTCGTGACGTTCGCCAGTCACCGTTCGACAGTCTCTTCGAGCAGCGAGTGTTCAACGATATCGTCGCTCGCGGCTATCACGTCAACCCCCAGGTCGAGGTCAACAGCCGCCGAATCGATCTGGTTGTCACCGGTGGCGCGTCGAGGCTGGCCGTCGAGTGCGACGGCGACGCGTTTCATTCGACTCCCGAACAGCGGAACGCCGATCTGGAGCGAGAACAAGAGATCAAACGCGTCGGCTGGACATTCTGGCGGTTACGCGAATCCGAGTACTACCTGGACCAGGAGGCTGCGCTTTCGTCCCTATGGGAAACGCTCGACACACTCGGTATCTCCCCGTACTCGGTGAACGCCTCCGCAGGACAGGAGGCGCCGACGACATGGGCCCCGATAACACTGACCGCTGACGAATCGGTCGTGGAAGACATTGCTGAAGAGGAGGCCCTTGCTGGTGCCCCCGTGATGTCTGGTGTGGCGGCAACTCGGACGCGCAGGATAGAGCCCATCGCTCAGGCTTCCGAGGTCTCCTCGGCGCAGGTGGTGCGTGAATCGCAAACTCCGATAAGTGAACCAACCGAATCATCACGTCATCTCGACGATGCGGTATTAGCGCAGCCGAAGCGAGGAATCGTCTCTCGCAACGATGTCCGCGAGCGCTTACTCCAGCGATCTGCTGCATCGGAAGTGTCAGCCGACGAGATCGCAACTGACCTGGGAGTCGACGAGGAGATCGTGCGCGCCGTCGGTAGGGGACTGGTGGTCGAAGGCGCCCTGGAAGAGATCGCCGGGCACTACCGCACTGCGCAGCAGGTAGAGACGAAATGATGACCGCACTCGAAATCCCCCAGTCTCTGGAGAGCTGACTCGGCGGGCCTCGGCGGTTGCACCTCGGCGCAGCCCGCGACATGTTCGACGACGCGACCGACTGAATCGGTGTTCAACTGCGCGACGCAGCCGAACAGCTGGGACGATCGGTCTGAGGACTCGCTTACGGTGCGCCGAAGCCGTAGGTGTAACTCCCCGTCGTCCAGTTCATCGTGGAGTGGTACTTGTAACCACTCATGGTCCCATCTCCGTTGTCTTCGTTCGAAACAAAGCACTCGAATACAGTCGTTGTCGCAGTGAGATCGTCGGCCGATCCTCCGCTCACTGGTGAACACGATACCGAAATGATCGGCCCATCAACGATGCCTTTCGAGATGTGGTCCTCGGCCATCTTTTTGATGCTGCTTTCGATGCCGCTTACCGAAATGAGCCTCGAGACCCTTTCGGAGTCGTCCGCCTTCTTCTGTGCTGCGGCAGCGGCTGCGACACGGTCGGACTCTTGTTGTGCGGCTTGATCGGCGGCGTCCTGCGCAACTTGTCGTTCCGCCTCTACGTTCGAGTCGTGAACTACCGTGGCGGTAATTCCTCCGACAGCCAACACGAGCAAAGCTGCGGCAGCGATGATGACAAGTTTCTTGGATGGGCGCCACCTCGGGGTCTTCACGCTGGTGGGCGCCGAGGGTCCTGATGGCTCCGGCAGATCCAGCCACGTCGAGCCGTTCCAATACCGCTGGCGGCCATCCGGGGTCGGATACCATCCAGGCTGCGCGGACAGTGATTCATCGGGCATTCGTACGATCCGTTCGTGACAGGCTTTCCGAGGGCCGGTAGCGGGAGTACTACGGCGAAAGTGCTTTTCAATTATCCAATGAGAAACTGGACATATTCACCAGTTCGTTCATTCGAGTGAATGAACTTCTGTCTCGGGCAGTTCACGTCAGAGTCCGGGACTGGATTGTGTTCTGGTGGTGTGCTCACCGTAGATGCTGCATAGTGACCGGAGATCGGACCGCTATCGTCGGAAGCAGGAAAGATGCGCAATGCCACTACGGCCACGGACGACCGCTGGGTCGTGGTCGATGTTGAGACTTCCGGCCTGAAGGCAAGCCGCGACCGTGTTCTCAGTATTGCCGCATTGACGATCGACGAGAACGGCAATGTCGGCCGCGAACTGTCTACCTTGGTGAACCCGGGTTGCGATCCTGGTCCGGTGCATATTCACAAGCTCACTCCGGATCGGCTGGCAGGTGCGCCGAAGTTCGAGGATGTTGCTCCGCAGCTCATGGAGATGCTGGACGGTCGAACGATGGTCGCGCACAACGCGAGCTTCGACCATGGGTTCTTGAAATTGGAAGCTATGCGCGCAGGTGTGGACATGCCCACCAAACAGCGGCTGTGCACCGTCGCGTTGTCACGTCGCTTACAACTCGACCTACCGAACCACAAACTCGCGACGCTCGCTGCACATTGGAAGGTCATGCAGTCCAACGCGCACGATGCATACGACGATGCTGTCGTTTTGGCGCAGATCTTCACCCATAGTTCGCGTCTGGCCCGATCGTTGGATCTGCCACTGCCGGTGACGATGTGCACCGAGCGCTTGACGCTGTATCCGGACTCCGTCCCACGGACCGACTGCGGTTGGGAGAATCCGGGCCGGTTCGACCCGTCACAGGGGTTGATCCAGGGGATGCGCGTCGTAATCAGTGGAAGCACGAATATTCCACGGCTACAACTGGCCGCCCGTCTCGATCGGGCAGGGCTCGACGTCATGAATTCGGTGAGCCGCTACACCAGTCTGGTGGTCTGCTCCGATCCGACATCCGAGAGTGGCAAGGTTCGGCGCGCCCGCGCCAACGGGCTGGAGGTCGTGGGCGAGTCGCAGATCCTCGACCTCCTCGACGCAGTGCGTTCGGGGACTGCCAAGGGCGCGAGGGCATCGGTCGTCGTTACTTCGCCACTGTCACCTCCGGCTAGCCTCGGGGCCGACAAGCCGTGGCAAGACCGACGCGTACTGGTGATGGGTGGGTCGCACGTCGAGTCTGTCTTGATGCGTTCGCGATTGATTCAGCTCGGCGCGACGCCGGCAGTGAACCTGAGTGCGGGTGTGACCGACGTTCTGGTGCTGACCGATGGTGATGGCGACCCTCGGATGCCGCGAGTCGCCGAACGTGGATTAACAGTGCTCACCCCGGTGCTGGTCGACAGTGCGTTGAATCTGGACCACCCGGTTGCAGTTGGCCCCGTACGACCGAAGATTGCCCCTCTCGTTCCGCGGGGAGGTGTTCTCGACCTCGACCCGGGCATGACTTCGTTGTCCGTCAACGTGTCTTGGCGAGCAAGTGACACCGACAGCGCGCCCGTCGATGTGGTCGCCTTCCTGCTCAACAGCGACGAATTGGTTTCGAGCGAGGAAGATTTCGTCTTCTTCAATGCACCGGCGACGTCGGACGGTGGAGTTACGCTGACTATTGATGGGGACAGTGAACAGGGGATCGGCATCGATCTGACGTCGGTGCCAGCCGACTGCGAACGGATCGTGGTCGCGGCAGCAATCGAAGGCGACGCCACGTTCGGTGATATCGGTGCTGTGTCGATCGCTCTCGACGGGCATGGGGCTCCCGTAGCCACAGCGGTTCTCGACGCGGCGACGACCGAGCAGTCATTGCTCCTTGCCGAAATCTACCGCCGAGGAGCGGGCTGGCGGTTCCGCGCAATCGGTCAAGGGTACGACGACGGTCTGGCGGAACTTGCCGTGCGATACGGCGTCGAGGTGGACAGCTAGCCATCGATTTTCGGGAGGGATTGGTTGCAAGTTCGCTGATCTGGCCTTCAAAGGCCGGCGGTTGCGGTTGAGCTAATGTCGTGCGGGTGACGGAGACTGACCGGCCTGTGTTGTTGACAATCAAGGTGACACTGGATGAAGTGGAGCCACCGGTGTGGCGGCGTCTTGCTCTGCCTTCGAACCTGCTTCTTCCCGAGTTGCACAACGTGATTCAGGATGCGATGGGCTGGGAGGACCGACATTTACACGCATTCTCTTCAGGGGAAGGCGGTGCCGGTGATGGTCAACGGTTCGAGATGCAGTTCTCGCTCGACGAAGGCGACGACGGTACCGGGATTGCCGAGGACGACATCCCGATAGGCCGGTTGCTGTCCCGGGTGGGTGACAGCCTCGGATATCAATACGATTTCGGCGACAACTGGGAGCACCGGCTCGTCGTGGAGGCAATCGGCAGGCTGGGTGACGACGGCGCCCGCTGCCTCGGCGGTGAGCGCGCGTGCCCTCCCGAGGACTGCGGGGGACCGTACGGATACAAGGACTTCCTGGAGGCCCTCGCCGACCCGGGGCGTGAGGAGCACGAGCACTATCGCCAGTGGGCTGGAACGTTCGAGGCAGGTCGATTCGAGGTGGACGAGGCCAACGCGCGGATTGTGTCCAGGCGCGATCTCAGTGACCTGAGTCGACTGGTCACCCGTGCGACGCCGTTGTTGGGAACGATCCTCGACCGCGCGCCGCTCGACTACCACCGATTTCTCACGCCTATGCTTCGACTCATCGACTTCGACGACGTCGACGTGGACCCAGTCATCTCCGGCGTCGCCATGGAGAAGCTGTCCTGGATGCGTGCTCGCATCGGCCCGGAAGGGCTTCAATTGACCGCTGCCAACTACTTACGACCCGTTGACGTCGCGGCAATGCGGGACGAGTTGGACTGGGGGCGGGACTGGATCGGCAACTCCTCGCGTGAAATCGACAATCATCAGGTTCATTGGATGCGTACCGCACTGAAAGACCTCGGCCTCGCCCGAGTGCTCAAGGGGCGACTGATCCTGACACAGGATGGTCGAAAACTCGCCAACGATCCCGTAGGTTTGTGGCGCCGGGCAGTCTCGAGATCCCCACTGGGCAAGTCCGACCTGGAAGTTGACGCCGGGATTCTGCTTCTGGTGACTGTGGCAGCAGGATGCGATGGGACCGAACGTAACGCGGCGATTTTCGATTCGCTGTCCGCCATCTGGTGGAGGGTGCCGGACTCGGAGCGTCCGTACACGCAATACCTCGCACGGCCGACACTCGACCTTTTCACCCTCGTAGGAGCTGTTGGATCGGGTCTCGGACGAAGAGATGCCGGACCTGACTGGGGTCGGTCGTTCGCACGACAGTGCCTCGGGTAGTTGCGCCGTCGACACGCATATCGTGACCTAGGATTGCACGGAATTCGGGATCCATTCGGGCCGATCGGCGCGGCCGTCAACTAGTCCCGATCGAAGCATGCCGTTGTTGGAAACGGTCTATGCGCGGACGAGTTGTATTATGCGGCAACTTGTTCCACGAAGTATAGGTGAATCACCGGTGCCGGCACATTCGCGTCGAACGTTCTTTTTCCAGCACTGTTCGGTCACGCGAGAAGATGGAGTACTGCGTCACGGTCACTCACGTTCGAGGCCCGGCCTATTGGAGCGGATTCACGTAGCCCACCCGATTGTCGGCGAGCTCGGAACTAGACGCGCATCACATCTTGACTTTCATCATGACGCACGCCACACTTCATAACTAACTGGCGCGTCAGTCAACTAAGGAGTCGAGCGTGAGATCAGCGAAAATTGGATCCCGAGTCGCAGTAGGGCTGGCCGCACTGCTAGCTCTCTCTGCGTGCGGGGTGGGCGGTGATCCGTCGAAAACCCTCACCGTCACCATGTGGGGAGGGGCAGGTCAGCAGACCCACATCGAGAGCTACGTGACTCCGTGGGCGAAGGCGAACGGTCTCAAGGTCCGCCAAGACTCGCCCTCGGACTACGCGAAGATCGCCGCCCAGGTCGACAACGGCAACGTCAAGTGGGGCGTGGTCGAGGTAGAGCCGAACTACGCAGAGACTGCTTGCGCGAACGGCACCCTCACCCCGTTGTCCGAGGAGGTGAAGGCCGCGGCCGTCGCCGCGAACATCGATCCGAAGTTCATGAGCGACTGCGGTATCCCAGTCTTGTTGTACGCGTTCACTATCGCCTACAACACGGACACCTTCCCCGACGCTCACCCCACCACCTGGGCTCAGTTCTTCGACACCGACACTTTTCCTGGCAAACGCGGTTTCTGGAATTACGCCACCGGCGGCATGTTCGAGGCCGCACTGCTGGCAGACGGGGTAGAGCCGGAGAATCTCTATCCGCTCGATCTGGATCGCGCATTCCGCAAGCTGGACACGATCAAGGACGACATCGTCTTCTACGACACTGGAGACGAGCAGGCTCAACTGGTCGCCAGTGGCGAAGCGCCCCTGGTCCAAGCCTGGAACGGTCGAGTCGGCCAAGCTGCGGCTGAAGATCAACCCATCGCAAACGAATGGGGAGAGAACCTGATCTCGCACGACCAGGTGGTCATCCCCAAGGGCTACCCGAACACAGAACTGGCGATGGACTGGATGGTCCACTTCCTCGGCGACGTCGAGGGCCAGGCCCGTGATGCCGAAGGCAGTCTGTTCGCACCCGTCAATCCCGCGGCGCTCGACGAGGTCCCCTCCGATATTGCCAAGGAACTCTCGACCTACCCGGCCAACATCGAAGAATCGGCCGGCGCGATCGACTACCGCTATTGGGCCGAGCACTACAACGAAGTCACCGAGCGACTGAATGCGTGGGCCATCTCATGAGTCATGTTCTCGAAGCCCCGGTCGAAGTGACGGCTCCCAAACCGCCGAAGAGTGCAAAGCCGCCGTGGCGGTCACGCTTCGAGACCAACGGGTGGTCGCTGCTGCTGTTGCCGGTCGTGGTGTTCCTACTCGTGGTCTTCATCGCGCCACTTATCATGATGTTTTCCAAGAGTTTCACCGATCCCACTGTCGGACTGGATAATTACCGGGCGATCTGGGAAAACTCCCTCTACCTGAAGGTCCTGAAGAACACCTTCGTCGTCGCAATCGGCACCACGGTGCTGACACTGCTCATCGCGTTCCCCTATGCGTATTTGATGACTCTGGCGACCCCGTTCTGGCGAGCCGTGATGATCATCGCGGTCCTCGTACCGTTCTGGACCAGCCTGCTGGTACGCAGCTTCGCGCTGGTGCTCGTGCTGCGGGACACCGGCGCGCTGAACACCGCCCTCGACTCTATGGGCGTCATCGACGAACCCCTGCCGCTGCTACGTCACATGTCGGGGGTGCTGTTCGGCATGGTTCAGATCACGCTGCCGTTCGCCGTGCTGCCGCTATACGCCACGATGCGCGGGATCGACCGTCGGCTGCTCCAAGCGGCAGAGAGTCTCGGGGCCAGGCCCTCGCTGGCATTCGCCAAGGTCTACGTGCCGCTGACGATGCCCGGCATGTTCGCCGGCGTGATCCTCGTCTTCATCCAGGCACTCGGCTACTACATCACGCCCGCCCTGCTGGGCGGTCCGCAGAACACGATGATCGGCGAGCTCATCGTCCAACAAGTCAGCACAGTGCTGCGGTTCGGTTTCGCAGCCGCGCTCGGTGTCCTGCTGCTCGTGAGCACCCTCGTACTCCTCGCCATCGCCAGCCGATTCGTGGACATGAAGAAATACTTGATGGGGCAATCATGACTAGACTCCTGACCCGCGCGGCGTTGATTCTCGTCGCCGCGGTGACCATTGCGTACCTCCTGATGCCAGTACTGGTCGTCATCCCGATGTCCTTCTCGGACAGTGCTTTCCTGCAATTCCCACCGAAGGCGTTCTCCACCCGCTGGTACGAGCAGCTGATCAACGATCCGACCTGGATCGAGTCGGCGCTGGTAAGTCTGCGAGTGGCGGTCCTCTCGACCATCTGTGCGGTAGTGCTGGGCGTGCTGGCCGCTATGGGCCTGGTCCGCGGAAAGTACCCGTTCCGTGGGGCGCTCACCGCCTTGCTACTGGCACCCGTGATCGTGCCGTACGTCATCGTCGGTCTCGCGGTCTACATCGTCTTCCTCAAGATGGGCCTGACCGAGACGACGCTCGGCTTCGTACTGGTGCATACCGCGCTGGCAGTGCCCTACGTGATCATCAACGTGGCGTCCGGGTTGGTCAGCTTCGATCGTGGATTGGAACTGGCGGCGCAGAGCCTCGGATCGGGGCCGATCTCCACTTTCTTCCGCATCACGTTCCCGAACATCGCGGCCAGCGTCTTCGCCGGAGCCCTGTTCGCCTTCATCACCTCCTGGGACGAGGTCGTCAGCGCGATCTTCCTCTCCGGACCGGAAATGACCACGCTGCCGGTGCGGATCTGGTCCGGCGTCAAGGTTTCCGTAGACCCGACCGTCGCCGCCATCTCCGGATTGACCTTGTTCGTCATCATCGGCTCATTCCTCTTGTTCGGAGCAATGAAGCTGATCCGTCTGAGCATTCGCACGTATCGGCACCGCAATGCCGGCGCCACGATTGGAGCAACGTCATGAGCACTGCAACCCTGAAATCCCCGGCCACAAGCGAGAAGCCAGGCGCGGCCATCACCGTCACCGGTGTCACCAAGAAGTACGGTCAGGCCACCGTGCTGGACAACCTGGACCTCGACATCCGCGGTGGCGAGTTCCTCACGCTGCTCGGCGCCAGCGGCTCCGGAAAATCCACCTTGCTCAATATCATCTCGGGCTTCATCAAGCCCACGGACGGCAACGTCGAGGTCGATGGTCGGATGCTGACCAAGGTGCCGCCCCACAAACGCGGCTTCGGAGTGGTGTTCCAGAACTATTCACTGTTCCCGCACATGACCGTCGCCGAGAACGTCGCCTTCCCGCTTCGCCGCCACGGGTGGAACAAGGCGGACATCAAAAAGGGCGTCGCCGACGCCCTGGAGCTGGTCCAGCTCGGCCACCTCGGCGCGCGGATGCCGTCGGAGCTTTCGGGTGGGCAGCAGCAGCGCGTGGCGCTGGCCCGCGCGGTGGTATTCCGCCCACCGGTGCTTCTCATGGACGAGCCCCTCGGTGCGCTCGACAAGTTGCTGCGCGAGCAATTGCAGCTCGAAATCCGTCGCCTCCACAAGGAACTGGGCATCACCTTCGTCTTCGTTACCCACGACCAGGACGAGGCCCTCGCGATGTCCGACCGCATCGCGTTGCTCCGAAACGGCGCAATCGTCCAGGTCGGCACACCCGAGGAGCTCTACAAGTCCCCGAACTGCACCTACGCGGCAGAATTCATCGGCGCGTCGAATATTTTCTCGGGCACGATCACCGACGGTGTCTTCTACGAGAACGACACTGCGAACCGCTTCCGGGTGCCGGCCACCGAACCCAGCGGAACGGCCAGCGTAATGCTGCGTCCCGAGCGCATCGGCATCATCGGTGCGGGCGAGACCGTCGCCGCCGACCACGACAAGATCGACGGAACTGTCGAGGACACAGTCTATTTCGGCAATTGCCGTCAGGTGCAGGTTCGGACATCGGATGGTCGTCTGCTGATCGCCCGCACCCCCGTCCCGCATACAGCAGACGCGGTGACGGCCGGTGCCGCAGTGCACGCGCATTGGCCCACCGTCGATCTCACCGTCCTCGATCGCTGAACCAGCCTCACCAACTCAGGAGTTCCATCGCTATGGCTACTACCACGATCGCCGGCGCAAGCCTACGCGTGTTCACCGATCCGGAATCGGTCGCCGTCATCGGGGCGTCGGCGGATCTGTCGAAGTGGGGATACTGGCTGGCGCGCGGCGCACTCAAAGGCCGCGATCGGCGCAGCGTGTATCTGATCAACCGCAGCGGGGCCGATATCCTCGGCGAGCGCAGCTACCGGAGCATCGCGGATCTACCGGCCGTGCCGGAGCTCGTGGCGCTGTGCGTGCCGCCGGCTACGGTGGGCGCGGTCGTCGACGAAGCGCTCGCATTGGGAGTGCGTGGATTTCTCGGCATCACCGCCGGAGCACCCGGCGAGCAGGAGATCGGCGCGCGGATCAAGGCAGCAGGGGCCCGAATGGTCGGCATGAACAGCCTCGGCATCTTCGACGCTTCGACCACGCTGCAGCTGGCCTGGGGTGAATTCACTCCAGGCTCCATCGCGATCATCTCGCAGAGCGGCCAGCTCGGTTCGGAGATCGCGACACTCGCAGATCGCGCCGGACTGGGTATTTCACGTTTCGTTTCCATCGGAAACCAGACCGACGTAATAGCGGCCGAGCTGCTCGAAGACCTGATCGGCGATGAGCGCACCAAAGTCGTTGCTCTCTATCTCGAAAGCTTCGCCGGCGGCAAGCAACTGATCTCGACGATCGCCCGACTGCGCGCGGCCGGTAAGCACACGATCCTGTTGACCGTGGGCGCGAGCGCGGCCAGCACCCGGTTGGCTCGTTCGCACACCGGATCGATGACCTCCGCACTGGATGTCGTCGATGCGGCGGCGCGTGCCGCGGGCGCGGTGCGAGTGAATACCCCCACCGAGATCATTCAGGTGGCGCGACTGCTGATGTCGGCGCACCTACCCGCCGGCGGCCGTGTCGGCGTAGTCGGTGACAGCGGGGGACAGACCGGTATCGCGGCCGACGTTGCATCCATGGCCGGGTTGGAAGTTGCGGCGTTCAGCGAACCACTGGCGGGCGCCCTGACGGACATGCTGCCGGACGGTGCTGCGGTCAGCAATCCCGTCGATCTCGCCGGAGCCGGCGAGAAGGACTTGACCACCTACGCCACCGTCGTCGAGCAGATGCTGGCATCGGAGGAAGTGGACTCGGTACTGTTGACCGGCTACTTCGGCAGCTACGGCGTCGACACACCAACTCTTGCCGCCTGCGAAACCGATTTGGTCGAGCGAATGGCGGCTTCGGCACGCGCGGCAGGTAAGCCATTGCTGGTGCATTCGATGGTGGCAGAGGGCCCCGCGATCGAGGCGATGTGGGAACACGGTATCCCGGCCTACGCCAGTATCGAGGCTGCGGTGTCCTCCCTGTCCTCTGTTACCGCCCTGCAACGATCCGGTCGAGAGATGACCGTATCGGCGCCAGACCACACTCCGATTGGCCCGGGATATCCTGCGGCTCAATCGTTTCTGCGTCGAGCTGGGGTCGAGTTCCCCGGCAGTGGCCGCGTTCTCGTGGCCCAGGACATCGACCGAGTAGCCGCTGAGCTCACGGCTCCTTTCGTCCTCAAAGCCGCTTGGCTCGAGCACAAGAGCGAGGTCGGCGGCGTATCGGTCGGTCTGCGAGACGTGACGCATGCCCGCGAAGCCTTTGCCCAGATGCACGGCACGCTCGGCGACGGCGAGTACATCCTCGAGGAGATGGACCGGCGCCCGGACGTCGTGGAAATCCTGCTGGGTGTACGCCGCGATCGTGACCTCGGACCTGTCGTGGTCGTCGGAGCTGGAGGCACCGAGGCGGAGGTTTACCGTGACGTCGCGATCGAGATGGCGCCCGTGGATCGCAGCACCGCCGCGGCGATGATCGAGCGACTCCATTGCCACGCACTGTTACTCGGTTGGCGCGGCAAGCCTGCGGTGGACATCTCCGGACTGACCGATCTTGTCGTGGCAGTCTCCGAACTTGCCGCCGCCCACTCGAGCATCTCGGAGATCGAGCTCAATCCGCTACGCGTAGGACCGAACGGCATCGTTGCGGTGGACGCACTGATCATCGAAGAACCCTCCTACTGAATCTCTTCAGAAGCCCAAATCTTCTCAGAAGCATTGACAAGCAAGGACATCGACATGACTGCACCAGATATTCGTAACGAGTTCGCCGGCCGCGTCGCCGTTATCACCGGCGGGGGATCGGGGATCGGCCGGGCCATCGCAGTACGCTACGCCGCAGCGGGAGGCACTGTAGCCGTAGTCGGGCGCCGCGAAGAGCCGTTGCTCGAGACCGTCCGCCTCGCCGAGGCTGCCGGAGGGAAAGGTGAAGGATTGACCTGCGACGTACGCGATGCCGCAGCGGTCGAGGCGTTGATCGACGGCGTCGTCGAACGGCACGGCCGCCTCGACGTGCTGGTCAACAATGCCGCTGGCAACTTCGTCGTGCCCGGTGAGAACCTGTCACCGGGCGGCTGGAAGGCGGTCATCGACATCGTCCTCAACGGCAGTTTCTACGGCACTCGCGCTGCCAGCAAGCACATGCTCGCCGCCGGCCGGGGCGCGATCCTCAACACCATCGCCACCTATGCGTGGCACGGACACCCTGGCACCGTGCACAGCGCCGCAGCAAAGGCTGGGGTGGTTGCGATGACGCGAACCTTGGCAGTGGAGTGGGCTGCGCGCGGTGTCCGGCTCAACTGCATCGCGCCGGGACCGACGGAGACCGAGGGCGCCGGCGCTGCGCTGTGGCCCGATGAGAAGGCCCGTGCCCGTGTACTTTCCAGCGTCCCGGCGGGCCGGTTCACCACACCCGAGGAGGTAGCGGAATCCGCGGCCTACCTGCTGTCCGACCGGGCCGCCTACGTCACCGGCGAAACCCTTGTGGTCGATGGCGGGCAGTGGCTGGGCAAGGCGATCTACACCGATCCTCGAAACGAGGCCTGAAATGGCAACCGACATGAACGGCGGCCAAGCGCTGGTTGCCGCGCTCGAAGCTCATGGTGTCCGGACGGTATTCGGTATTCCCGGTACCCACAACCTGCCGATCTATGGCGCGCTCGCGGAGTCGCAGATCACCCACGTGCTCACCCGGCACGAGCAGGGGGCCGGGTACGCGGCCGACGGTTACGCGCGCACGTCGGGCAAGCCGGGAGTGGCGATTACGACGTCCGGCCCGGCCATCCTCAACACCGCTGCCGCTGCAGCCCAGGCATACTCCGATTCCATTCCGGTGCTATTGATTTCGCCAGGACTACCCCTGCGGCACCCGAGCAATGGCAACGGCATCCTGCACGAGATCAAGAACCAGACCGGCGCAATGGATTCGATTGTGGGACATAGCCAACGGGTGACAAGCGTCGCGGAGATCCCGCTCGCTGTCGCTCAATGTTTCGCCGCAATGACCTCTGGCCGACCACGACCGGCGTACTTGGAGATCCCTCTCGATATTCTCGACGAGGCGGCACCCGTGACCATCCTCGGCCCGATTGCTCAGTCCGCGGTGACTGCGCCCGTGGCTGTACTGGAGACGGCCCGCGCATTGTTGGCAGCGGCAGACTCGCCGTTGATCATCGCGGGCGGCGGGTCTTCTGGTGCGGCAACCCCATTGCGGGAGTTGGCGGAGCTGCTGGGAGCTCCGGTGCTGACCACCACCAATGGCAAAGGCGTACTGCCGGAAAGTCACGACCTCTCGCTCGGGGCTGGCGTGCATCTGCCGTCGGTCAAGGACCTGGTCACGGAGTCCGACGCGATACTCGCCGTCGGCACCGAGCTCGCGCCTTCGGACTTCTGGTACGGGCCGCTCGAGGCGGAGGGGAAGTTGATCCGTATCGATATCGACCCGACATCGGTGTGCACCAACGCGATTCCCGAGGTGGCACTGATCGGCGACGCGTCCGCGACTTTGCGCGCGCTCATCGACGGGTTGGTTCGCGAACCCGCTATGCAGCGTGCTGCGCAGTGGCGTATCAGGCTGCGGTCCGATTCAGAGGTCGAGGGCAAAAACTACCTGGGCATTCTCGCCGCACTCGACAAGGCGCTGGACGAGGACGCGATACTCGTCGGCGACTCCACCATGGCCTGCTACTACGGCGCCATGGCGAACCTGCCGTTGCACCGGCCGCGTTCCTTCCTCTACCCGACGGGTGTCGGCACTCTCGGCTACGGACTGCCCGCAGCGATCGGCGCAAAGATCGCGGCGGGTGACCGGCAAGTTGTGGCGATGCTCGGTGACGGCGGCGTGATGTTCACTATCGCCGAACTTGCCGCGGCCGCGGAACTCGCTGTGCCGCTGCCGATCATCGTGGTCGACAACGGCGGCTACGGCGAAATCCGCGACGAGATGATCGAACGATCCGACCCCGTCCACGCGGTGGGCTTGGCCGCCATCGACTTCCCTGCCCTGGCCCGCTCGATGGGTTGTCTGGGTGTCGGCCTGGAGTCCTCGGCCGACTTGACCGACGCGGTCACGAAAGCTTTCGCGGCCGATAGGCCCACCGTCATTCACATTCGCGAGGAGAAGTCATGACCGCACCGCAGAACTGGATGCGCGACACCGTATTGATAGGCGGGCGCTGGGAACCGCGCTCGACTACGACGGATGTGGAGAATCCTGCCACCGGTGAAATCGTCGGCCGGGCCGCGTCCGCCACCGTGGCAGACGTGAACCTTGCTGTCGCGGCCGCAGTCGCCGCGGGTGTGGGCTGGGGCCGGACCACCGGAAAGCAGCGCTCGGCGGCACTGGAAGAACTGGTGACCGCACTACGTGATCGCCGGGACGAGTTGGTCGCAGCAACGATCGCAGAGGTCGGTGCGCCGATCACGGTGGCCGAGGAGGCCCACGTGGATTTGGCGATCGAGATCATCGAGTCCTTCGCCGTCATTGCACGGGACACCCCGCTACGTGAGCGAACCGGCAACTCGGTGCTGCTGCGTCGCCCGGCGGGGGTGGTCGCATGCATCACGCCGTGGAACTATCCGCTCTACCAGTTGGCGGCGAAGGTCGGTGCGGCCTTGGCAGCGGGGTGCACCACGGTGCTCAAACCCGCCGAGCTGACTCCGATCACCACGTACCTGTTCTGCGACGCGGTGCTCGAGACCTCGCTCCCCGCCGGGGTGGTGAACCTGCTGCCCGGCTCCGGAACCGTGCTCGGGCCTGCGCTGACCGAGCACCCCGATGTCGCAGTGGTGTCCTTCACCGGCTCCACCACGGTGGGCCGTCAGGTGGGCCGCTCAGCGGGCGAGCTGATCAAGCGGGCGTGCCTCGAACTCGGCGGGAAGTCCGCCTCGGTGCTGCTGGCCGACGCGGACTTCGAAGTCGCGGTACCCGCCACAGTGGACGCCGCGATGCTCAACAGCGGACAGACGTGCAGCGCGTGGACCAGGTTGTTGGTGCCGCAGGAGCGCTACGACGAGGCCGTGACGTTGGCCGCGATGCGTGCCGACGCGCTGGTGGTGGGGGATCCGACCGATCGCAGTACCGATCTCGGTCCGTTGGTCTCGCACAAGCAACGACTGTCGGTGCTGGCTGCGGTCGACGGCGCGATCGAGCGCGGCGCGCGGGTCGCGGCAGGCGGCTCGGATCCAATCCCCGGACTCGACGGGCATTACGTGCGCGCGACAGTTCTGTGCGGTATCGAACGCGGTGATCCGGTGACAACCGAGGAGATCTTCGGCCCGGTCCTGGTCGTCGAGGCCTACGAGGACGAGGACGATGCGGTGACGTTGGCCAATGCCACCGACTACGGGTTGGCCGGCGCGGTGTGGTCGGCGGATGCGGAAGCTGCACTGGAGATTGCGGCACGACTCGATACCGGGCAGGTCGATATCAACGGCGCGTTGTTCAACCCGCTGGCGCCGTTCGGTGGCTGGAAGCTCTCCGGACTGGGCCGTGAGCTCGGTGTGATCGGCTTCGAGGAGTTCACGGAATGGACGTCGGTGCAGATGTGAACCATTGAATACGAGCAACTTTCGCGCATCTATTTACATTTCAGACACTTCGGTACATAGTTAACTGACCAGTCAATTAAGAAAGGCCATCAAGATGACCCTCACCGCGTTCGAGCCCTGGGCCCTCACCACCGAGCAGCGCGAGATCGTCAAGCTCTGCCGCGACTTCGCAGCGAAGGAGATCCGCCCCCGTGGCCGCGAGGTCGACGAGGCCGACACGGTCACACCCGTCGATATCTTCCAGAAGGCCGCGCAGGTCGGCATCACCGACTACATGATCCCGGAGGAGTTCGGCGGCGGCGGGTTCACCGACGTCTTCACTCAGTGCCTTGTCCAGGAGGAGCTGTGCTTCGGCGATCCCGGTATCGGCAACTTCGTGTGCTCCAACGGCTTCTTCTCCGACCCGATCCTCGAGCTCGGTACCGATGAGCAGAAGGAAAAGTGGCTGCGTCCACTGACCGGCACTTCGCCCCTGCTGACGGCTCTCGCGACCACCGAGCCGGGATCAGGTTCGGACGCCGCATCCATGGTCACTTACGCCGCCAAGGTCGACGGCGGATACAAGATCAAGGGCCAGAAGGTGTGGATCTCCAACGCCGGCGCGGCCAGTCAGTACGTAGTTTTCGCCAAGACGGACCGCAACGAGCGGTCCAAGGGGATTACCGCATTCCTGATCAAGAGCGACGTGGCGGGTCTGAGCTGGGGCGAGCCTATGAAGAAGATGGGCCAGCGCGCAATCGTCTGCCGCGAGCTGTTCTTCGACGACGTCTTCGTCCCCGACGAGGATCGACTCGGAGACGAAGGCCAAGGCTTCATCGGTCTGATGAAAACCTTCGATATCTCGCGCATCGTGCTCGGCGCAGCGGCCGTCGGCTCAGCGCGCGCGGCCTACGAGTTCGCACTCGACTACGCCCGTAACCGCACCCAGTTCGGCAAGCCGATCATCGAGCACCAGGCCGTCGCATTTCGGTTGGCAGACATGGCAAATCGCATCGAGTCCGCGCGCCTGCTGGTATTGCATGCAGCTCGTTCACTCGACGCCGGCCACGATTCGACAGGGCTGGCTGCAATGGCCAAACTGACGGCTTCGGAGATGGCCATGTTCGTCACCCACGCGGCGATCCAGACCCTCGGCGGTTGGGGCTACTCCCGCGAGTTCCCCGTCGAGCAGTGGATGCGCGACGTCAAGCTCGAAGAGCTCGAGGAAGGAACCTCGGACATCATGCGACTCGTGATCTCGCGGAAGCTCTAGCCACGTGTCACTGTCGACCAAACGCCCAGGCGTCGAGGCGAATCCGGCCACCCCGCCGCACGTCGCTGTCGCCTGGGCGTGCGGCGTCTTGTCGGCCGTAGTCTATGGACTCACACCGACGATTGCCGCACTCTCCTACGAAACCGGATTGACACCGACGATGCTCGTCGCGCTGCGCAGCCTCTTCGGGGCAGCAGCGATCCTGCTGTTCGCCTGGGCCACCGGCCGGATTCGACGTACGTCGTGGCGGACACCTGCGAAGCTGATGCTGGTGTGCGGGCCCCTGTTCGGCTTTCAGCTCCTCTGTTATTTTGCGGCCGTTCAGTCCACCGGGGTGCAGGTCGCGGTCGTAATGGTACACGTCTACCCGGTGTTCGTCCTCCTGATGGTGTGGCTGACCTACCGCCAGCGGCACAGCCCGCTGGTTATCGCGTTATGCCTCGTCATGATCGGGGGAATCGGGCTGGTCGGCTGGACCGGGGCGGCAGACGTCAAGCTGGCGGGCATCGGGCTCGCAGTGGCCAGCGCTTTGGGCTATGCCCTGTACCTAGTGCTCGGTGAGCGGTGGGTGCAAGAAGTGGGAGCCGTGGTCGCCGGCGGTCTGGTTACGGCGGGCGCTGGGCTGACCGCTGGGGCGGTCGCCTTGGTGACCTGGCAGAGCCTGGCGATCACATCGATGGGGTGGGTGTCGGTGATCCTGCAGGGGGTCTTCATGATTCCGGTCGGCATCGGCTGTGCGTTCTATGCGGTGCGCAGGCTCGGTGCGGTCTCGTTGAGCCTGCTGGGTTTGCTCGAGCCAATAGTGGGTGTGCTGGCTGCAAGCCTTGTCCTCGCAGAGTCCCTGATGCCTGGACAATGGGCCGGAATGGCGGTAATTCTGCTGGCGTGCGGGGTACTGCCGTGGGCGACCTCCACGAAAAGGCAGACGCGAACGCTTTCGTCCGCGAGTCACTCCACTGCTTGTCCGATACGGTAGCCAACAGTGATGAGAAGGAGTGGTGATCAACATGGCACGCCCGAGTGTCGAGGCCGAGCGTAGGCAGCAAATCCTGCAGGCCGCATGTGAAAGCATCGCGGAGTTGGGGTTCCGGGGCGTCCGGGTAGCCGATGTGGCGAAGGGAGCCGGCATAAGTAGTGGCACCGTCCACTATTACTTCGAGTCGAAAGACACGTTGCTACACGAAGCATTCGCGTTCAACTTCGAGAACTCGCTCCAGCGCCGCAAGTGGATCGGGGAGGGCAAAGAATCACCTCGTGCGCACCTGCACCACTTGGTGGAGTCTTACCTACCCGCTGGACCCGAGACCATCACAGCGTGGCGAGTGTGGGTGGAACTCTGGGCGGCAGCACTCGGCAGCGCGGAGCTACAAGCGCTCAACGACACCATCTACCAAACCTGGCGGGGAATTGTTCGTGCCACCGTCGACGATGCCGCAGCAGAGGGCGTTCTCAACCAGGCCGCCGACCCTGCCGACCTGACGGACATGCTTCTGAGCATGCTCGACGGCTTGGCAATTCAGGCCTTGAACAAGTCCACCCACGTGACGCAAGCACGCATGCTCGAACTATGCGACTCGTACATCGACTCGATCATGCTCGCCGCCGACCCCATCCGGACCTGAAGCCCTGGTAGGCAGCAAAACGCGTTTCGTTGGAAGCGAGCAACGATCATCTGCGTCTTCGACCGCACGACGCCGGTCGTCCGCGCAGCCTCGAGGGAGGACTTCATGCTGGGTGCTGTGCCAGAAGGGTCCTACATGATTGGTCGGTTTCGGAACCGAACTGCCACATCCGGAATCCCCGTTCATGACCCCGCGATGCGTGCTCTCGCCGTTTCACTGCGCTTTCCTACTGCGACCGATCTGCCGGCTGCGGCTAGCCCCATGATGGGCATGTTCGAGTAGATCGACTCGTGCTGACCAGGGCTGACACGGTATGTCTCGTGGTAGACCCCGACGTCGCCGCCGGCGCCGACGCGTTTGTTGAACGCCTTCCATGCCGGTAGGTGTGGATCGTTCGGGTTTTTCGCAAATGCTTCGAGTTGGTCGAAGCTGCGCCAGTACTGCACCACGGTGATCGTGCGGCCCCCCAACGACATCCGAGCGCCCAGCAGGCCCTTGTCAGGGTGCTGTTGTAACTCTTGCAGCATTCGCGGCATGGCGAGGAATGGGCCGATCCACTTGTGGATCTTCCATAGCTTGTTGAGGCGTATGCCGATGAGGAAGATGACGAACTCACCTTCGACCTCTGCGGTGTACCGGCCGGTCTGAACTCGACTTCGGATCATGTACGCACCCCTTCGTTGACGGCTCCGCAGTCGATCTTACCGATAGCGTCTTTATCCATAATGGATAGTGCTACTATCGATAAATGATGTCAAGGGTTCAGCGGTGAGGGTTTCCGAACTCAGCCAGCGCAGCGGGGTGTCCATTGCATCCATCAAGTACTACCTGCGTGAAGGTCTGCTGTTCGGTGGCGCGCAGACGGCGACCAACCAAGCTGTGTACAGCGAACATCACATCCGCCGACTGCGGTTGATTCGCTCCCTGATCGACATCGGGGGACTCTCGATCTCGCATGTGCGCGCAACACTGGCCGCAGTCGAAGATGACTCGACGTCGATCCACGACGCATTCGGGGCGGTCATGCATGGCCTCGACCAGCTCCCCGACGAAGACGAGCCGGTCGAGGTGAAGACTGCCTATGGTGAGGTGCAGACATGGCTCGCCGACAGGGATTGGAATATCGAGCCGAATGCTCCCGCGCCACACCGGCTGGCCGAACTTGTTGCCACACTGCGCAGATTCGACTTTCCGATAACGCTCACCGACTTCGATGCAGCAGCCGATACCGTCGAGCGGACCGCCAAGGCGCAAGTGGAATACGCCCGAGCCATGCCGGACCGCACGGCTGCCGTCGAGACGATGCTTCTCGGGACCGTGATACTCGAACGAGCCCTCGCCGAGATTCGACGCCTCGCGCTCGAAGCCGCCAGCTTCCGAATCGATAGGGACAAGTAGGCGCTTGCGTAACTGGGCGGTTCAGCGAACCAGGGCACGCACCGGTGTCGGGTCCCGTCCGAGCAAGGCCTTGCTTGCCATTCCGCCGGCCAGGAAGTCTCGATCGTCGTAGAACTCGAACATCGCCCCGAGCCGGGCCCGGCCATCGACGCCGAGGCTCTGCCCGTAGGCGTGCATCCATTGCTCGACATCGAGTTGTTCCACCGCCACCGACCGTGAGGTCATCTCCTCGACGAGTCGAACCATGTCGCCGACGCTCATTGCCTCGGGGCCGCCGAGTTCGTACGTGGCCCCATGATGCTCCTCGGCTGCCAACAAAATTCGGGCGGCAATCTCGGCGACGTCGCCGAGGCTTACGAAGGAAAACTTCGATTCGGTGCTATACGGCACCACGAGATCGGTGGATTCTCCGGTGAGTATCGAATCGAAATTCTGGGTATAGGCGCAGGGCTGCAGGATGGTCCAACGCAGTGAATGACGTGAGGCGAATGCCCGCAGGTCGTCCTCGCATCGGGCTTTGTCCATATGGTGCGGCATCCGCGGACTGTAGGGCCACGCGACCGAGTGGTAGACAACATGATCCACCCCTGCCTCACTCGCGGCCTCCAACGCTCGCCGTAGCGCGGCAGGTTCGTCCGGATGCAGATTGGGTGCGATGAAATACACCCCGGCGCAGCCGGTGAATGCTGCCTTCAGACCCTCGCCGGTGTCCAGATCGATCGGATGATCCGGCGCGGTGCGGCTCAACTGCCGGACCGTGGCCCGCCCGTCGAGGGCGGCGACCACGGCCTTTCCGGTCTTGCCTGTGGCACCGACGACTGCAATGTCGGTGCCACAGGCGGTTTCACTGTTCACGGGCGAACGTCAGCTGTCGAGGAAGTCGTATATGGCGAACTTCGCACCGCCGGAGAGCCGTTCGTAACCGGGCCCCCGATCGAAGAAAGGCTCGTTGTCCGCGCGTGCGGCGCGCATCTCGGCGCGAAGCTTCTCCGACGCCGAAGCATCGGCTTGCGCCTCGCCCTCCGCAATGACCACACCGTAGTCAGCGGCCGCACTCTCACGAGAGACTTTGTTCCACAACACGTCACGCTCCACCTCGTCGAGGGGGCGCTCCAGCGGGTCGCCCCATCCGCCGCCACCGGTGGTGCGAATCCGGAACGTCTCCCCGGCACGGATCGGCTCCGCGTCGGTGAGCGCGTCGAAGAGCCGTTCGTTGGGCTCACCCGGATTGATCACCACGGAGAACGGCGATCCGGCCTTGCCGCCCTTGACGCCCCAGCAGGCGAGGATGGAGCGGTCGGCGATGGACATGAAGTGCGCATCCTTGAGCATGCGGATGTGCTTCTCGTACCCGAGGCCACCGCGGTAGCGGCCGGCGCCGCCGGAATCGCGTGCCAGGCCGAGCTTTTCGACGATGAAGGGGAAACGGCTCTCGGTGAACTCGGTCGGAAGATTTCGCGAGTCGGGCACCACGTGGATGGTGTCCTCACCGTCCGCGTAATAACGCCCGCCCGAGCCACCGCCGAGCACCTCACGCATGAGGTAGGACTGGCCTTCGAAGTCCTCACCGTAGACGCCGGTGTAGCGGATGGTCTCCTGGTCGGCGGGCATGTTGCCGTCGACGGCCTTCGCGATGGCACCGGTGAGTACGCCGAGCAGTCGCAGGATCACGAACGTGCGGGCGTTGGTGGGTGCCGGGAAGATCGGAGTGATCAGCGTGCCCGGCTCCGGGAACTTCATCTCGATCAGAGGGATGATGCCCTCGTTGACGTCGAGCTCGGCCATCCGCTCCGGGGTGTCAGCGAGGCTGCGAAGCACCGGCGCCAGCCACTTCGCCAGGAAGTTGCCGTCGGCGTAATCGCCGCAGTGGTTGATCGGCCCCTTCGCCTGCGGTCCGGTGCCGGTGAAGTCGAGGATCAGCCGCTCGCCGCCCTCGTCCTCGGGCGCGGTCTTGGTCATCGTGATCCGCTGCACGTGCAGCATCGGCTCGTCGACGCCGTCGTGCTCGGCGTAGTCCTCCCAGGTGTACTCCCCAACAGGGATCTTGGACAGGATCTCGCGCCGATAGGTTTCGGTGCAGGCATCCATCGAAGCGTCGAAGCAGCCCTCGATGGTCTCGACGCCGTAGCGTTCGAACAGTTCCGTCAGCCTGCGCGCACCCATCAGACAGGCCGAGCACTCGGCGTCCAGGTCGGCGGCCAACGCGTCCGGCATCCGGGAGTTGCGGGTCATGATTCGCAGCGCCGCCTCGTTGGGCACGCCCTGGTCCCACAGCTTGATCGGCGGGACCATCAGCCCCTCCTCGTAGACCGAGGTGGCGCCGGACGGCATGGAGCCGGGGCAGCAGCCGCCGATGTCGTCGTGGTGGCCGAAGGCCTGCACGAACGCGACGACCGAGGGCTTGTCCGCCCCGGGCAGCGTCGCGAACACGGGCACCGTGACGCAAAGGTCGGGGAGGTGGCCGATGCCACCCTCTGAGAGGTAGACGTCGTTGTGGAAGAAGACGTCCCCGGGCTTCATCGTGTCGATGGGGAAGTCGCGGACCACGGGCTGCACGAGGGCGGAGTAGGAGCGGCCGGTGAGCTTGCGCATGTTCCGGTCGTAGATTCCCGCGCGGAAATCGTGCGCGTCGCGGATCATCGGCGAGCGGGAGGTTCGCGCAATGGCAGTCTCCACCTCCATTTCGACGCTCGCGAGATACCCGGCCACGATCTCGACGAGGACGGGGTCGGGCGCGGGTGCGTCGACGGGAGTCAATCGGTAGGGCTTGTTGTTAACCATGTCGATGACAGTCATCAGTGCGCTCCGTTCGAGTCGAGATTCCTGGTGATGCGGATGTTTCCGAAGTTGTCGATGTGAGCGGAGAATCCGGGATCCACCGGCACGGTGGAGCTGAACTCTTCGATGACGGCCGGTCCTTCGATGGAGTCACCGGCACCGAGCGCCGGGCGATCGTAAATCGCGGTCTCGTGCCAGCCGTCGAAGTAGGCCCGACGCGTTCCCGTTCGTGCGACTTCGGCGCCGCTTCCCTTGGCAATCTCGGACAACACCGGTCGCTTGATCGGGCCGATACCGCTGACCCGCAGGTTGACCCACTCGACGAACTGGCTCTTGTCGCTGCGGAAGTCGTAACCGTAGAGCTCGCGGTGCGCTTCGTGGAAGGCCTCCGCTGCTTGATCCATCGTCGACTGGGTGATGTCGCCGTCTACGATCGGCACGCGAACCTCGAAGGCCTGACCGAAGTAGCGCAGATCCGCGGTGCGTGCGTACTGGCGATCTTCGGGCGCGAAGCCCTCTCCTGCCAGTGCTGCATCGGCACGCTCGGCGAGAACTTCGAGTTCGGACTGCAAGTCCTCTGCACGGAGACGGTCGTGCCGACTGACATGAGTCTGGACGTAATCGTTGCGCACATCGACGGTCAGCAGACCGAAGGCGGATACGTTACCTGGATTGAGCGGTACCAGAACATCTTTCAGTCCCAGGATGTCCATCAACCTGCAGGCGAGCAGTGAACCGGATCCACCGAACGTCACGAGGGTGAAGTCGCGTACATCGAGTCCGCGCTTGACGGAAATCTGACGAAGTGCGTTGGCCTGATTCCAGGCGGACACTTCGAGGATTCCGGTTCCGCAAGCCTCGATCTCCAGCGACAACTCTTGTGCCAGTTGTTCGATACCCTTCCTTGCCAGATCGGTATCGAGCGGGATCTCACCGCCGAGCAGGTGGGGAGGTATCCGGCCCAGGAGTACATGCGCATCGGTGATGGTCGGAGCGGAACCGCCGTTGCCGTAACACATCGGGCCTGGATCGGCACCGGCAGACTGCGGTCCGACGCGCAGGGTTCCCTCAGGAGTCATCCAGGCAATCGACCCGCCGCCGGCGCCGACGGTGACCACGTCGATCATCGGAATCTTGGACGGATAGTTTCCGACGCGTCCTTCGGTCGTCAAAGCAGGCTCGCCGTGGACCACTACGGTCACGTCGGTGGAGGTGCCGCCGCCATCGCAGGTGAGCACCTGATCGACGCCCGCTGCACTGGCCACCAACGCTGCACCGAGGGCGCCGGCTGCGGGCCCGGACAGAACAGTCGTGATCGGCTGATTGACAACCTCTTTGGCGGAGAGAACACCACCGTTGGACTTCATGACGTAGAACGGAACATCGCGGGCTTCACCCGACTCGGTGGCGAACTCACGCAGCCGGGTGGCGATGTTGTTGACGTAGTTGCGGATGTTCGGCTTCACGGCCGCATCCACCAATGTCGTAATGGACCGCTCGAACTCGCGGTACTCACGCAGAACTTCGGTCGAGATGCTGACCGTCGCCTCGGGGTATTCCTCGAGGAGGATGTCCCGCACGCGCTGTTCGTGATCAGGGTTGGCATAGGAGTGCACGAGGCACACACCGAGGGTCTTGACTCCCTCTGCCTTGAAGAACCGTGCAGCATCGCGAACATCGTCCTCGTTGAGCGGACGAATCTCGGTGCCATCGAAGTACAACCGGCCACGAATGGTGCGGACGCGATGGGCCGGGACGATACGTTCGGGTTTGACCCAGAAGTACGAGTTGCCGTAACCGTCGGGTACCGACTGGCGAGCAATTTCGAGCACATGCTCGTAGCCCTCGGTGGTGATGAACCCGAGGTTCTCGACCTTGCCTTCGAGCAGTTTGTTGGTGGCAACGGTGGTGCCGTGACTCACTGCGCTGAGCGAGTCGCCCGTGACCCCGAGTTGCTGCAGGACTTTGTCGATCCCAGCGAGGAATCCTTCGGCTGGATCTGCCGGAGTGGAGGGAGTCTTCGTGGTGGCCATTTCACCGGACTCTTCGTCCACTGCCACCACATCGGTGAATGTTCCACCGGTGTCGATCCCGACCCGAATCTTTCTTGGCTCCACGCTTCCTCCTTGATTGGGTTCGTAGGCAGCGCGACCGCCGATCGGGTCTGCGCATGCCTGACGTCTAGTGATATTGGACTCCTTCAGCGCGTCAGTATCTTTGTCACAAGGTGCCAAACTCGCTCGCTTCATTTGTGTTTCCCGACGCGAGGAGCGGGCGGGGGACTGGCACACATTGCGACGGCAATGCGAAAGGCCGCCCTCCCTGACAGGGAAGAGCGGCCTTTCGCAGTCGAGGTAGCGCTGGGAATCACTCCCCAGTAGTGGTGACTTACCGTTCTTTTCGAACCAGAATGCCGCCCACGAGAACACCGGCCAACGCGATGGCCGCCCCGGCCGCAGCGGCGATCAAGACACTCTGCGCCGACGCACCTGCCGGCGCCGGACCTGCACCGACACGCTGCACACCAGCGCCGATCGGTAGAGCAACACCGCCGGTGGCTGCCTCCGGCGCGGCACCGTCTGCAGCGACCACTGCCGTAGCGGCAGGAGTCGCCTCTGGAATCCCGTTGGCGATGACGCCATCGAGTCCGTTGAAGAACACACCCGCCATCTTCTTGGCGACACCGGTGATCATCCGCTGACCGACGCCACCGACCATGCCGCCGACGACGGCATCGGCGTCGTAGCTCAGGAGCGTGCCGCCATTTTCCGTCGGCTCCAACCTGATCGTGACATCAGCGCGCACCGTGCCCGGCGCTCCCGCCCCGGACGCGGTCATCACGAAGGACTCGGGCCGGTTCTGCTGCGAGAGCCGGACCTCGCCGTCGTACGTGCCCTTGATCGCTGCCACACCGGCGATCAACGAGAGCTTGTAATGGTCGTCGCTCAATTGATCGAGGGACTGCACGCCGGGGATAGTCGCCGCCAGCACTCGGCCGTCCTGCATGCTGTCGTACACCTCCGCGGGAGGTGCTTTCAGCTGCGCGGTGCCTGCGATTCTCATGAGTTCTCCTTGGGTGATTCATCTTCCGGCTCGGCACTTGCGTGTAAGAGTCGGAGCTCGAACAGGTCTGATGGGGAAATGGGCATCGAGGTGATGGCGAAGCCCTCGGCGTCTTCGATCGCTGCCGCGATGACTGCCGTGGTCGGAATGACTCCGGCCTCACCGGCGCCCTTCATACCGAGCGGATTGAGCCCGGACGGGGTGACGGTGTGGTCGATCTCGATCGTGTCGGGTACCTCGGTGACGAAGGGCAGCAGAAAGTCCATGAAGGATGCGTTGAGCAACTGTCCGTGCTCGTCGTAGACGATCTTCTCGTAGAGCGCCCCACCGATTCCCTGTGCGACGCCACCGTGAATCTGGCCCTCGACGATCCTCGGGTTGATCACATTGCCGCAGTCGTGCACGACGGCATACCGCTCGACGTGGATCTCGGCCGTAACCGGGTCGGTCTCCACGATGGCGGCATGAATGCCGGATGCGAAGGTCGACCTCGGGGGAGAGTAGTACCCGGTGGCCTCCAACCCCGGTTGCTCGCCCTCCGGGATCGGCGGAATCGTCATGTCGGTGTCCACGTTGGCGAACTGTGTCGCAAGCCGGGACTCCGCATCGAATGCGTACCGAAGCGGATTCGACAGTACAGCAACGATTCCGAGCGCAATGGACGTCCCCTCGGCTCCCGGTTCGGTACCGATCTTGCAGACGTGTCCACCGCGCAGCTCCAGGTCGAGTGGATCGATCTCGAGTGCATTGCCGGCGACCTTCTTCGCTTTCTCCGCGACCATCTGTGCCGCCACATGAAAAGCCGAACCAGCCATGACTGCGCCACGGGAAGCGAAAGTGCCCACCGCATAACCGAATCGACGAGTATCGCCGGTCACGATCTCGATGTCGGACATGTCCACGCCCAAGTCGTCGGCGACGATCTGCGCGAAGGTCGTCTGATGACCTTGGCCCTGAGTAGTGAGCCCGGTGGCACCCTTGATCTTGCCGGAGGTTTCGATCAGGACATGTGCGCCCTCGTAGGGTCCGGGCCCGGTGCCCTCGACATATTGGCCGACCCCGATGCCGACCGAGCGACCCTCTGCCGCAGCCTGTTTCTTGTACTCGGGGAAGGTGTCCCAGTCGATCAGGGCCTTGAGCTTGTCGATCCCGGCCTGGTAGTCGCCGGTGTCGTAGATCAACGGACGGCCGTCCTGGAACATCAGGCCGAAGTCGTACGGCATCTCCTCGGGCCTGATGATGTTCTTCTCGCGAACCTCGATTCGGTCCTTACCGAGATACTTGGCGATCGCGTCCATCGACCGCTCCATCGCAAAGACGCCTTGCGGCCTGCCGGCACCGCGATACGGGATGACGATCACGGTATTGGTGTAGAGCGAATATCCGTTGACGCGGAAGGACACCGGCTTGTACGGGCCGAGCACCTGCGTCGCAGTGTTGATGAGGACGATGATCCCGTACGGCAGGTAGGCGCCGTTGTCGTGCCAGAGCGTGAAATCGAATGCGAGCAGGCGGCCGTCGTCGTCGAACCCGACTGTGACTTCCTGCACCTGACCGCGTTCGTGGGCGCTCGAAATGAAGTGTTCGCGGCGGTCTTCCACCCATTTGACCTCGTTCGAGATGCCGGCTTTGCCCAGCTGTCGGGCAGCCCAGGTCACCATGACTTCCTCGGGCCAGGGATGCATGATCTTGACGCCGAAGCCGCCGCCGACGTCCGGGGCGATGCAGTGCACCTTGTTCATCGCCATACCGAGTCGGGCCGCGACCGCTGCGCGAACGGAAGTCGAGGTCTGTGTCGACGACCAGAATGTCAGCGTTTCCTCGTCACTGTCCCACCGTGCGTAGACACCCTTACCTTCCATGGGCATCGATGCGGACCGTTCCACCTCGAGATTCAAGGTGATCCGATGCGGCGCCCGCGCCAACTCCGCATCGATGTCACCGAAGCCGTGGTGCAGATGCGCGGCGACGTTGTCCGGCACATCGGGGTGAACCTGGCGATCGGCGCGGCGAGCGGTATCGATCCCCACCACCGGATCGAGGATCTCGTAGGTGACGTCGATCTTCGCGCACGCATCCTCGGCGACGTATCGATTGCGTGCCACCACCATGACGATCGCCTCGCCGACGTGATTGACCTCGTCTTTCGCCAAGGGAAAGCCGTTGCGGGGAGCGATGATTGCGGGGTGCGGAATCAGAAGCGGGAGCCCTTCGGACATTGCTTCGGAATCCTCGGCCAAGTCCTCGTACGTGTAGACGGCATGGACACCCGGCATTTCCAGTGCTGCGTCGACGTCGATGTCGGTGATCCGTGCGTGTGCGTGTGGAGAGCGAACGAACGCCGCGATCAGTGCCCCATGCCCCAGATCGTCGAGGTACCTACCCTCCCCGCTGAGCAGTCGGGTGTCCTCCGAGCGTGCCAGCGGCTGACCGAACAGGGGGGCCGTGCTGTTGGATGTCTGTGCTGCGGTCTTGCTTGCGATGCTCATGCTCGGCCTGCCCGTCCGCCTACAGGATTGGTCTTGCCTCGCACTTTGCCTTCCAGCGCGGCCCGGCTCGATTCGTCGTCTTTACCGAGAGGGAACTCGCCCGCCCGCTCGCGCTTGATCTCGGCAGCACGCAACACCGATGCCTTGATGTTCTGGTAACCGGTGCATCGGCAGATGTTGCCGGCAATGGCCTCGGTAGCTTCCTCTTGTGTCGGGGAGTCGTTCTCTTCGAGGAAGGCCGCGATGGTGGTGACGAATCCGGGGGTACAGAATCCACACTGCAGCCCGTGACAGTCCATGAATGCTTGCTGCACAGGATGCAAGGTGCCGTCCGGTTCCACGAGACCCTCGACCGTTGTCACGGACTGACCCTCGAGGCTCGCGGCAAGCATCAAGCAGGCCCGAATAGGCTTGCCGTCCAACAGGATCGTGCATGCACCGCACACCCCGTGTTCGCACCCGACGTGTGTCCCGGTCTGCCGAAGATTGTGTCGGATGGCGTCGGATGCGATGGTTCGCGCCGGAACGGTGATCGTCTGCTTGGTGCCGTTGAGCGTGAACGACACGACCACATGTTGTTCACCGGTCTCAGCCATCAGATCGGAAAGCTGCTGTTCGACGTCTTTGGTTGTCATCGTTATTTCTCTCCGGCGTCGACGCGTAGCGTCGACTGCCTGGTTGCCAAAGAAAGTGCTCCATCGCGTGCGGCCGCCATGACCACTCTCGCAGTCAATGCCGCGACGAGCTGTGAGCGATACCGCGCAGTGGCATGAATATCGGCTTCGGTCTCGACGCGCTTGCGCGCGGCCTCCGACAGCACGTTCCACAAGGGATCTCGGTCGTCGGACACCGAGGCCCCGCCGATGACGTCCGTATAGTCGAGCACTTCGCCGAATTCACCGGCAGAGACATAGGTGACGCGAGCGTTCGTCACCACGCCGTCTTCCACCTCGACGCGCGCTGCAACACCGACGAGCGCGTAATCGCCATGTCGACGGGCAATTTCGTCGATCGCTGTTCCGACGCCCCTTCGGGCCGCCGGCACGGTTGCACTGATCGCGATCTCGTCCGGTTCGAGGGAAGACTCCAGCGGGCCCAGGAACAGATCTCGCGCGGCGATATCGCGACGGCCCCGCACCGACTGCACGGTCACCGAACCGTCGAGCAGGACCAGTACCGCAGGAACTTCCGCCGACGGGTCGGCGTGCACGATCGATCCCACGGTGGTACCGCGGTTCCTGATCGTGGCGTGAGCCACCAACTGCAGCGTGCGGCCGAGCAGTGGCTGCACGTCGTTGGCTCCGGGGTTCGAAGCCAACGACGCATGCGTTGCCAGCGCTTGAAAGGTCACACCTGATTCTGCGGATGCGGTGATGGAATCGAGCCGATCGATCCCGGTGATGTCGACGAGAGTTCCAGGCGCAGCCAAACGCATCGACAGCATCGGAATGAGCGATTGCCCACCTGCGAGGACCTTGCCATCGACCCCCGCAAGGACCTCGCACGCTTCCTCGATCGACCGGGGCCGATGATATTTCAGTGGCGAAGGTTTCATAGTCCGATCCTGCCTGCCTGTGCTGATAAGTGTCTCGTCTAAAAGTGACAAAGGCCACTGCGTGAAGTTGCAATCGCTCGCTACCGCACCGGATCGAGGGTGTCGACCTCTCCGTTGTCACCGCCGTCTCTGGTGCGTCGTGGTCCCATAGCGTCTCCCAGTGTGCGCTGCTCGGGGCCAGTTCCGTCAGGGGCGGAGGTGTTGCCGGGTCGCATATGTTGAGGAGCGATACGTGCACACAGGTGGTACAGAGCGATCACGACGATCGTGCCCAGCGAGATCCCGGTCAACGAGAACGAGTCGCTGAAGACCAGGGAGGTGTCGCCGATGGCGAGAATGAGGCCGGCCGCGACTGGCATCATGTTTAGCGGGTTCCCGAAGTCGACGCCGTTCTCTTTCCAGATCTTGGCGCCGAGCAGGCCGATCATTCCGTAGAGGACCACGGTGATTCCGCCCAACACACCGCCCGGTGTTGCCGAGATGATGGCGCCGAACTTCGGTGAGAACCCCAGGATCATCGCGATGATTCCTGCCGCGGTGTAAGCAGCTGTCGAGTACACCTTGGTTGCCGCCATGACGCCGATGTTCTCGGCGTAAGTGGTAGTAGGCGAGCCTCCGACCGCGCTGGCCATGACGGTCGCGATGCCGTCGGCGGCCAAGGCGCGACCCATCAGCGGGTCCAGGTCGTCCCCGGTCATTTCGGCGACGGCCTTGACATGCCCGGCGTTTTCGGCGATGAGCGCGATGACACCCGGCAGAACCAGGATGATGAACGCCAGCGAGAACGACGGCGCATGGATACCGACGATGCCGTTGGCCTCATCGGAGAACGGCGGTAGCCCGAACCACTGCGAGGACTCGACGCCTGCCCAGCTGACGCGGAAGTGTTCGGTCACCGCACCTGCGGTGGCGTCGTACGAGGTGATCGGTCCCAACGCGAGATCGAGAATCCAGGACAACGCATATCCGAATACCAGCGACAGCAGAATGGCGATACGCCCGAGGAATCCGCGGAGCGCGACGCTGAGCACTATCAGGACGAACATCACGGCCAACGCGACCCACTGGTCTTGTGGCCAGTAGACACTTGCCACTACCGGTGCGAGGTTGAATCCGATCAACATCACCACCGCGCCCGTGACGACAGGGGGCAGTATCCTTACCACCACGCCGCCGCCCATGAAGTGAATGGCGACACCGATTATCGCCAACACCAAGCCGGCCACCAGAATCGCGCCGGTGACTTCCGCCGACGTTCCGCCCTGTGCTCGAATTGCTGCGACGCCACCGACGAAGACCGCTGAGGTTCCCAGGTAGCTGGGGATCCTGCCCTTGACTACCAGCAGGAAGAAAATTGTGCAGAACCCCGACATGAGAATGGCGAGTTGGGGATTGAGGCCCATGATGATCGGGAAGACGAATGTTGCCCCGAACATGGAGACGACGTGCTGTCCTCCGAGGCTGACAGTGCGCCCCCAGTTCAACCGCTCGTTCGGCGCGACGACTTCGCCCGGAAGGATATTCTTTCCGTCCCCGTGAATCTTCCAGATCGGCATTGTGAAGCCTTTCTTTCTCGTTGTAGACGCAGCAATTTCACGAATTGAGGTGCATTTCTATATCGCTATAGAAAGAGAACGGTATTGCGGTCTTTCTGAACCGCCATGAGCGTAATCTGCCAATATTTCGATTGGATGACCGTCACATGTAATGGTCGATACCGCGCATTGCCATTATTTTGAGAGCCAAAGACAGGTCCAAACGTAAATCAGGGCGTTCGGTGAAAGGACCGAGTATTTTCTCCAGCTTGACGACGCGATATCTCAGAGTGTTGTAGTGGAAGTGCAGATTTCGGGCAGTTTCGGCAATATTGATATTGGTGGCGAGCAACATTTCGAGTGTCTTTCGCATATCTCGAGCTTCCACTGTCTGTTCGGTCAGTTCGTGCAGAGTTTCTTTGGTGAACGAAGTGAGTTCTTCGTCGTTCTCGACCAAGCTGAGTAGACGAAATACGCCCAGATCGTCGAATGTGGTGACAGCCCAGGTCCCGTATATCTGGCGGCCTACTTTCAGTGCGGTTCGGGCTTGACCGTAAATCCCCGGAATGTCCTCCACCGAAGTACAGGGGCGTGAGATACCGACGGCGAATGGTTGTCGGCCGCCTCCGCCATCGCCGCGCACACTGTCGATGATGTCGCGGATCGCGTTCACCGTGTTCGGCCCGGCCCCCATCATGATGACGGTTTCGGTACCGAGCGCTGCAATGGCAGCGTGCGGGTCCCGCTGCGCGAGCGCACCCGAGAACGCCATCATCTGCCGGTCGACGAGTGGCATGCGGTCGGGTGCTTGCCGCGTGGCATCGACTCCAGGGGTGGGTTCGATGACGACCACGACGACCGGTCTGCCGATGTTCCAGCCGAAGCGTTGCGCGTGCGCCACCGCGTGTGGATGTTCCCCACCCCTGCCCAACAGCAGGTCACGTAAGAAATTGGCGCGGTGTTTTTCTTCTATCGTCGACAGTGCGAGGTCGCGGGTCACGGCGAGCGCGAACACTGCGGCTGCTGCGTCGACCACGTGCAGATCTTGCGTCGAGAGCCTCCGATGTCGGCTGAAGGCGGCGACCCGTCCGTGGTCGATGCCGTTCGCCGAGATCGCGCACACCGCGATCGCACCCTCGTCCGTGGTGCGCAACCCCAGGCCGCCGTCGGTCGAATCGGTCTTCAACCTTCCGGTGCCATCGAGAGCCGAGCTGCGGGACAGCGCCCGAACTTCCTCGTCGGCGCCGGCCGTCGCCAACCTTCTTCCGTCCGAGGTGGTCATCAAGACTGCGACATCGAGCTCCGCGGCCGCCGCCGACGCCAGCTCGGCCACGCCGCCTCCAGCAACCATCTTCGCGACCAACAGCCGTCGCAACCGCTCCGACCGGTACATCGCTCGAACCTGCTGCTCCGCCCGATCGCGTACGCCTCGCGCCAGGACGTGATCGAGTGCGAACGATTCCGACACTGCGATCAACGGCAATTCCAGTTCATCGGCAGCGGCGCGGGTGTCGTCGTCGATTGTGGTGATGTCTTCGTCGAAGTGGATGACGATGCCGGCGACCCCGGCAGAATGTGCGGCCGATACGAACGAAGCGAGCGGCTCGGTGGACTGAGCGAGCGCGAATCCTGTTGTGAGAACGAGGTCTTGCGCACCGATCCAGAACCGGATGCTTTCGGGATTTTCGATGAGGGTGAGGCGATCGACGATCCGACCGAGGCCCTCGCGCCCGGCGAGGATCACACTGTCGAACAGAAAGTCCGTGTGAAGAATGCTCTCCACCGTCGTACTCTCGGCTCCGCTGTCGGTCACCCGGGCAGCGATAGCAGTAGAGCGGGTCAGCAACGTGCGCCCGATCCGAGGTCTGCACGCTCGTCCACCGATGCCGACGACGAGTTGCGTTCGCGGTGAATCGGTCCGTGAAGCGTGCGCAGTTCGAGGCCGGTGGCGTTGCGAGAGGTCTTGAGAACCTCCGCCATGATCGACACTGCGGTTTCGGCAGGGTTGCGGGCGCCGAGATCGAGTCCGATGGGCGAGTGCAGCCGGTTCAACTCGGCCTCGGTCACTCCCCGGCCACGGAGAAGGTCGACGCGGCGGTCGTGTGTGGCACGGCTTCCTAGTGCGCCGATGTACACCGCGGTGGTTCGCAGCGCATGTTCGAGCAGCGGGATGTCGAACTTTTCGTCGTGGGTCAACACGGTGATCACAGTGCGTTCGTCCACGGGAGCGGTTTCGAGGAACGTGTGCGGCCACGCGACCACGACTTCGTCGGCATCCGGGAACCTCGCGCGCGTGGCGAATACTGCGCGGGCGTCGATGACCGTGACGTAGAAGCCGGCGAACTTCCCGAGTCGGCACATCGCTGCGGCGAAGTCGATCGCTCCGAAGATGTACATCCGTGGGGGCGGTCCGAACAGCTCGACCATTACCTCCAGCGGGCGATCCTGTTCGCTCTCGCCATGGGTGAGCACTGCGAGCCCGGACTCGCCCGCGTGGACGCGGTCACGGACCTTGCTCATGAACGGTTCGTCACCGCCGAGAACCTCGACGAGGCCCGGTCCGGCACATTCGTCCCAGGTGCGGTCCTCGCTGACCACAGCATGCCGAGTCGGCTCACCGACATGAAGGTCGGTGAGTACTGCTACGGACGTACCCTCGGCGATCAGCCGCGCCACTTCGGTGAACTCGGCACACGCGTGCCCGCTGATCAGCCGCAGAAAAACTTCGATGGTGCCGCCACAGGTCAGGCCGACACCGATCGCATCGTCGTCGGCGACGTAGTAGGTCTCGGTTCGGGCAAGCCCATCGGCAAGCACTTCCTGGGCGAGTTCGTACAACGCGCCCTCGATGCAACCGCCGGACACACTGCCGACGACGTCCCCGGACTTCGATACGGCCATCGCAGCGCCCGCAGGTCTAGGGGAGGACTGCCAGGTGCGCACAACCGTTGCGAGAGCGAACGGCTCGTGGCGTTCGAGCCAAGGGGCCAGATCTTCGAGAATATCTCGCATGGCGTCGCTCTCCTTTCAGGAGTGAAGTGATGGTGATCACGTTAGCGCCCGGGCGTCCGGTTACCAGCGACAGAGTTCGCCCAAATAGTGTGGAAGTGATTGTCGGAACTCGCCATCGCGGCAGGAACTGACCGGTACCGAGGTAGCTGCTATCGCTGAGTCTGCCGCATACACAGCGCTGCCGCAGCGAGAGCGTTGTGCTCCTGCCACGGACGAGCCACGATCTGCACTCCGATGGGAAGCCCGCATTCAGAGGTCGCAACCGGTACGACCACCGACGGCACGCCCAGGATGCTGATTGCTCGGCTGCTGGCCAGCGCCTCGGACCACGACAGCACTGTGCCGTCGACATCGAACCGCGTCTCGCCGATGGGCGGAGCCACGATCGAGGCGACGGGAAGAATCAGCACATCGCCCATGGTGGAGAGAAGTTCGTGTCGCAGGACACCGCGCTCCGCCCACAGCGCCTCGGCATCGGTGCGGGGGGTGGGCCGGACAGCGGCGAGAATTTCTCGAACGTTCTCGCCGAATCCTGTGGCAGGCCCGTACTGCCGGATGTCCGTCTGAGTTTCGGCGGCGCGCATCCGCGTGAACAGATCGTTCGCCTGCCGCAGTGCCGAGCCCGAGTAGGGCTGCATGGACTTCACCGACGGTGCCAACAGCTCCGTCGATTCCGTGACCGCGGCGACAATCTCCGCAGACACCGGGACGGTGCCTTCGCCTGCGGCCCAGCGGACATCGAGCTCATCGAGACGCACGCCTGCTGGATCCACCCATCGAAATTCGGGCGAGGAAAGGACGCGCAGCATCAAAGCCAGATCGTCCAGATTTCTCGCCATCGGCCCGATCGTTTGCACGCTGCCGTGCATCGTGGCTGCGTTCGTCAACACTCGCCCATCGAACATGACACCGGGATATTGGCCGTCGGGGGAGATGCGTCCAGCGGTGGGCCGTACCGAACACAGGCCCGTGCAGTGGGCGGGCCAGCGGACCGAGCCGCCGAAATCGGTGCCGAGACCGACAACACTCATTCCCGAGGCGATCGCCGACGCTTCACCCCCGCTCGAACCACCGGGAGAGCGATCGATTCCGTCCGGCGACAACGGATTCAAGGTGTATCCGAAGAGATCGTTGTAGGTGAGTCCGCTGGCACCGAACTCCGGCGTGTTGGTCTTCCCGATCAGTATGGCGCCTTCGGCTCGCATCCGGGCGACTGCCGGTGCGTCGACGCGAGGTACGTTGTCCACCAACGCCGTCGAGCCTGCGGTTGTTCTGACGTCGGCCGTGGCGATCAAGTCCTTGACCGTGAACGGGACTCCGGCGAGAGCCCCGACGGATTCGCCGCGTGCCAGGCGCGCATCGATCTCGTCTGCAGCCTGCCTCGCGGACTCGGTGGCGACCGTGACGATCGCGTTGAGGCGTGGGTTCGCCCGATCGATGTGAGCGAGGTGCTGCTCGATCACCTCGCGGGCGTACATCGAGCGAGAAGACACAGCCTCGGCGAGCGAGTGAGCATCGAGACCGATCGAATTACCTTGTAACACAGTACAAACTCCTCAGCTGCTCGCTCGACTCGACATGGATCACCGCGTTACAAACCCTTCATCTCCACCACCCGCAGCGCCAAGGCGACATCCAAACGCAGGATCGGGTCCGTCGTGAAGTGACCGAGGATGCTTTCCAATTTTCCGATTCGGTAGCGCAGCGTGTTGTAGTGGAAATGCAGGACTCGCGCTGTTTCGGCGACGTTGCAGTTGGTATCCAGCAACGCCTGCAGGGTCTGCCGCAGATCGACTGCGTCGGCATCCTCTCCCGCCAGCGAACCGAGCACCTCGGTCGCGAAGGCCTGCAGCTCGTCGCCGTCGTCGACCAGGGACAACAGCCGGTGCACCCCGAGGCTGTCGAAATGCGCGACCGAACCTGCACCGTTCATGCGGCGGCCGACCATGACAGCTTTGCGCGCTTGATCGTAGGCCCGGGGAATGTCGGCCACGGAGTCGATGACGCGACTGACCCCGGTTCCGAACGAATTTCTGCCGCCACCACTGTCGCCCGCAACGGAGGCGATCAGATCCTCGACGACTGCGCGCGCATCCCCTTGCCCTGCCGGCATCAGCGTCACCACTTCGTGGCTGAATCCCACGACCGGAGCGAACCGGTCGCGGCGGCGCACAACCTGTTGCCAGGCAGCGGTGAGCCGCTCATGTGGCATCCGCCCGACGACGGGTGGTTGAACCGATTGTCCTGCACTCGCTTGGGCTACTTGGTCGAGCTGCGCCACGATGACGACCATGCTTCGGTTCACATCCCAATCGAGCTGGGAGCAGTACTCGATGATCTGGTCGGTGGGCTCGGCTGCACCGTTGAGGACATCGCGCAGAAAATCACCACGGAACTTCGATTCCACCGCAGACACCGCGAGCTTCTTCGTTACTGCCAACGCGACGACGGTCGCAGCACGCTCGAGCGACTGTATGGTCACCGGCCCGAGACCGCCTGCCCGTGCAACCGCGACGATGAGGCCGTGGTCGGTGCCGCCGGCATTGATCGGTGCAACCGCGATCTGGCCGGACGCCATTCCGGGTGCCGGTTGTAGGCCCACGTGAAGACGCTCGGTATGTAACCGGCCAGAGGGATCGAACAACGGTAAGGTCTCGAGCGCTTCGAGGTCTGCGCTCGCTCCCGCTGTCGCCTGCACTCTGCCGTCAGGGGAGCAGATGACGACAGCCGTCTCGAACAGCGTCGCCACTTCGTCGGCGATCTGGGGTAAATCACCGCCTTCGAGGACGATCGTGGTCAAGGCGCGGTGCATGCGGTCGGCGACGTCGAGTGCCCAGGCCTGGCTGTCGACAAGGTGGGTGTACACCTCGGACATCACCTCGTCGAAGCCGATGTCCCGGGGGATGAGGAACAGCGGGAAGTCGAGTCGGTCGGCCGCGTCGATCATCGCTGCTGGGACGTCGCCGAAGTACCTGCCCTCCTTGACGCCGAGCGCCGCTGCTCCGCGTTCGGAGAGGCCTTCGACGAGTTCGACCAGCGAATGAGCGTCGAACGGGCGCCCGGAGTCCGCGTGTCGCAAGGGGAAGCCGGTGGTGACCAACAGTTCGTTCGGTTTGACCCACGGCAGGATGTCCGGCACCTCGATGACGTTGACCCGTCGAACGACCTTCTCGAGACCGCCCTTGCCCGCGATCAACTGCGAGCCGGTCAGGCTGGGAAGCGCAAGAAGTTCTTCCACCGTCAACGCGTAGCTTGCCGGAGCCGACAAAGCACGTGTCCGCGGAGTGAGATCGCCGACAGTTTCATTCATTGTTCGACTTTACCTGTCCGCTGTTAGGCCAGCAGTGGGGGTCAGTTCGTCCGAAGCGCGGGAGGAAGGACGCTCCGGACCCACTGAGTTGCCTGTTCGTAGGCGTAAGCGAGCTGCAAGACCGCCCGGTCGGCGCCGTGCCGGCCGATGATCTGGACTCCCATCGGAAGCCCACGCTCATCGAATCCCACCGGCATTGCGGCGACGGGAACGCCGGTCATCGTCCACGGAACGACGGTCTCCATCCACCGGTGGTAGGTATCCATCGGGCGTCCGTCGATGCTCTGCGGCCAATGGGTGTCCTTGTCGAACGGAAACACCTGGGCGCTCGGCGCAAGAATGAAGTCGTACGTTTCGAACATTTTCGTCAACGCCGTCTGCCAGCTGTTGCGAGCTTCCGCAGCCTTTGTGACGTCGAGCGCAGAGAGGGTCACGGCGTTTTCCATTTCCCACAGCATCTCGGGCTTCATCAGGGCTCGGGTCCGTGGGTCGTTGTACAGATCGACCATTCCGAGCTGCGCCCACCACCGCCACTTCAGAAACAACTGCCAGATGTCCTCCGGCTTGTAGTCCGGCAGGGCGCTCTCCACCGTGCAGCCGATCTGCCGGAACGTCTCGAACGAGGACTCGCACATATCGAGGACACCGGGCTCCGTCGCCAGATAGCCGTCCCAGTCACCGACCCATGCGATGCGTGCCCCACGGAAGTTGCGTTCGAGGCTGCGAGTGAAGATCTCGGGATCCTCGTCGATTCCCAACGGAGCGTTGGCATCCGGCCCCGCCATCGTGGAAAGAAGGTGTGCGACGTCGGTGACGGATCGTCCCATCGGTCCAGAAACGGCGCCCTGAGCGATGAAGCCGGACTCTGGAATTCGTCCCCAGGACGGCCGGAAGCCGACGACATTGTTGAAGGCGGCTGGATTGCGCAAAGAACCCATGTAGTCGGTGCCATCGGCCACCGGCAGCATACGAAGCGCCAACGACGCGGCCGCTCCACCACTACTGCCGCCGGCAGTGCGTGAGGTGTCGTACGGCGACACGGTCGTACCCCACACCGGGTTGTACGTTTGCGAACCGAATCCGAACTCGGGTGTATTCGTCTTGCCGACGATGATGGCCCCCGCCGCCTTTATTCGCTTGACGAACAGGTCGTCGGTGGCGGCAACGCGGTCCGCGAAAATGGGTGACCCGGAGGTGAACGGCAAGCCCTCGACCGCCGAAAGATCCTTGACCGCATGCGGAAACCCGTGCATCCACCCGAGGTAGTGCCCGTCCGCCAGTTGGCGGTCACGCACCTTCGACTCATCGAGCAATTCCTCGCGGTCCCGCAACGCGATGATCGCGTTGACAGTTCCGTTGTGCAGTTCGATGTGGTCGAGGTAGGCGGTCATGGTTTCGACACACGACACCTCGCGGCGCTTGATCATGCCACTGAGCTCGAGCGCATCGCGCATCACGATCTCGCTCGGGGCATCACTCGGGCCGGCGTACGCGACGGTGGCATCGCCCTCGTCGACGGGTTCGATGGCGTGTGCCATGCGCGTTCCTTTCAACTGGACGAAGACTGTGTGGGGGGTATGCCGCGCCGAAGCCTGGACGTGCGGCTTCGGCGCGGCGCCGATCGAACGCGGTGTTGCTACTCGCCGAGGTCGACGATGGCGGCAACGGGGCCGCCACCCTCGGGACCCTGGTGTGCGGCCGACACCGATACGAACACTGCCGGGTCACCTGTCACGGATGCAGCGACGCCGCCTACGCAGGCCTTGATCTGACGGTGCCAATGCACGTCCGAATCGTCGAGCATTGCGTTGCGGCGGCCACGGACCGTTCCGTCCTGGCTTGCTTCGCATTTGAGGAAGACATTGACCAGCTTGCCGTCCAAGTCGCTGGTCCGGGGACGCTCGGGAAGTTCGAGACCGGCGTCGCGGATAGCATCCCAGATGCCGTCCTGATCGAGTGCATCTTTCATGACGCTGTGACCGATGCGGTAGCGGCCACCGACGCCGCGCGCGTTGCCGACTACGACGATCTGAGCGCGGTCGAGCTCGACACCAGAAGAGCAGGAGGCCACAGCGGAGTACAGCTCCCGGCTGTGCATGACGTCCTCGTCGGTGGGCATGTCGATCTCGCCGAGGGCGACGGCGATCCCCAGTGCCGTGCCGCCGTTCGACAGGTCCATCGACTCGTGGGTCTGTTCGGTCCACACGGTCTTGCCGCGGCTCTTGGCGTCACGGATGGTGTGAATGGTCAGCAGTGGTGTCTTCGTCTGTACGTAGTGCACATCGGCGGGGTCGGTGATGCCGGCGTTGGCCATGGCATCCTTCACTGCCGCAGCGACCTTGGTGATCATCGCAGTGCGTCCGATGTCCTCGGGCATCAGCTGCTCACTCATGGCGACGCCGACCGTCAAGCGTGGCTCGTCGGTCTTGACGGCCTTCTCTGCCGGCACGGTCGCGAAGATGGTTGCGTGCGGGCTGATGACACCATCGGTTCCGCCGGACCAGACGATCGGCACCTCGCCGACGTCATGTGCACTGCGGGTGCCTTTGGCGGACAGTACCTCTCGGAAAGCGCGATCGGCGATGATGCGGGTGTAGTCGTTGACACCGCCGTTGCCCTCGGTCTTACCGATGACCGCGATGACACGGTCGGCGTCGAGCACTCCGTCGTCGATGAGCTTGGCCAGCTCGCTTGCATCGGACACGTTGTGCAGCGGGACCTTGCGAACCTCGATTGCTTCGGGCACTGAAATCTCCTCTATTGGGGAACTGTGGGTACTGCAGAGTCAGCCGGTGACCACACGGTGCGGCACCCTCACTCCTGTGACGCTACTTACAGGGCGGGGCAGCTGCACTGGCAAGGATTGCCCAAACCGGCGGGGTTTTTCGTTATTGCGGTACGCCCAGGCGGCGGTAGCGGTCCAGGCGGGAGGCCACCAAGTCTTTCGGATCGGCGGCCAGCAATTGCGCAAGCTCGTGTTCGAGCACTTCGCCGAGCCGCGAGAGAAACTCCGCGGGCTCATCGGCGGCGTCCGGTCGCTCGGCCACGATGCGGTCGACGACCCCGTTTCGTAACAGGTCGAGGCTGCGCACGCCCTGAGCATCGGCCATCTCGGCGGCGCGATCGGTGGTGTGGAACCTGATGGCGGATGCTCCTTCCGGCGGCAGGGGGGAGAGCCAGGCGTGTTGCGCACAGAGCACTCGGTCGGCAGGAAGCAACGCGAGTGCGCCCCCACCTCCGCCCTGGCCGAGAAGCAGGCAGATTGTCGGTGCCGTCAGCGTGGTCAGTTCGACCAGACAGCGGGCAATTTCACCGGCAAGGCCACCCTCCTCTGCTTCCCTGCTCAGGGCGGCACCTGCGGTGTCGATGACGGTGACCAGCGGTAACCGAAGTTCTTCCGCCAGTCGCATCCCGCGACGCGCTTCCCGCAACCCTGCGGGACCGAGCGGCAGATCAGAGAAAGTGCGGTCCTGGCCCAGCAACACACAGGCCGAGGCGCCGAATTTTGCCAATGCCAGGAACAATCCTGGTTCCCACTCGCCTGCACCGGTGCCCTGCAACGGCGTGACGGTGTTCGCTGCCGCCTTCACCAATCGACGGACGCCTGGCCGGTCCGAACGTCGCGACCGACCGATCGACTCCCACGCTGGAACATCGTCCAAGCTTTCGAGCGGCACATTCGGTACCGGCGGTGGCGGTTCATGGGGAGCACACAGAACAGCGAGAGCTGCGATGGCGACGCCGCGTAATTCCTCCGGGGGCACCACTGCGTCGACGAGACCGTGGGCGGCAAGGTTTTCCGCTGTCTGCACATCTGCCGGGAAGTCCTCGCCGTACAACGCCTTGTAGACGCGCGGGCCGAGGAAGCCGACCAGTGCACCCGGCTCAGCGGCAGTGACGTGCCCCAGCGAACCCCAAGAGGCGAACGCTCCACCCGTCGTCGGATGGCGAAGATAGACGGCATAGGCCAGGCCCGCGGATTTGTGCGCTGCGACTGCAGCCGAAATCTTGACCATCTGCATGAAGGCGACTGCGCCCTCCTGCATCCGCGTACCACCGGAGGTAGGTACTGCCAGCAACGGCAAACTCTCCGCGGTGGCACGCTCGATCGCCAGCACCAGCCGTTCCGCGGCCGCGACCCCGATCGAGCCGGCCAGAAACTTGAACTCGCACATGACGATTGCGACTCGACGGCCATCGAGCAACGCCTCACCGGTGAGGACGGCCTCGTCCAACCCGGTACTCGCCCGGGCTGCATCGAGTTCGTCGAGGTAGCTCTGCTCCGGTGGTCCGTGCACCCCTATCGGAGCCAGTGGCTCGCTGTCCCATCGAACGAAGCTTTCGGCGTCGACGACCAGTTCGACGAGTTCGAGTGCCCCGAGCCTGGGAGGTGCACCCGTGCGAGTCATCGGGCAGCCTCGAGCCATGCGCGGATGGAGTCACCGTGCTGATCGAGGGTGGGCGGCGCGGCGTGGGTTGTCCGCATACCGGCACCGTCGCAATCTTCGTCGAATCGTAGTGGTGGCCCGGGCAGGCTGATCGTTCCCAGGGCAGAGTGGTCGACGTCGATCAGCAGGCCCTGGGAGAGGGTCTGGTCCCACGTGTAGACCTCGGCGAGATCGCGTACCTTTCCTGCCGGGATGCCCAGGTCGTCCAACACGCCGAGCAGCTTGTCGCTCGGCCATTCACCGAACTTTTCCTCGACCGCGGCGATGACCGCATCTCGGTCGGCGACACGCTGCGGATTGGTAGCCCACTCCGGGCGGTCGAGTCCGAACTCGGGTGCGAAGCGGCGCCACAATCCTTCACTGCCCACGGCAATCTGGACCGGACCCTCGGCCGAGTGGAACAGCCCGTACGGGCAGATCGACGGATGATGGCCACCCGTCGGGCGGGGCACCTCACCGGCAACGGTGTAGCGCGTGCCCTGAAAAGCGTGGACTCCGACGATGGCGGCCAACAGACTGGTGCGCACCACTCGGCCGCGGCCCGTGGTGTTGCGCTCGTGCAGTGCGGCGACCACGCCGTAGGCGCCGTTCATCCCCGCCAGGAGGTCTCCGATCGGGACGCCCACCCGCGTCGGCTCTTCGCGCGACGGCCCGGTCAACGACATCAGTCCGGCTTCGCCTTGCGCGATCTGGTCGTAGCCGGGGCGAGCGCCCTCGGGTCCGTCGTGACCGAATCCGGTGATCGACAGGACCACCAGACGCGGATTGAGTTCATGTAGCTTCTCCATGCTGAACCCCAGGCGATCCAACACTCCCGGGCGGAAGTTCTCGACGAGCACGTCCGCGCGCCCGATCAAGTCGGTCAACGTGTCGCGGCCATCGTCGCCCTTGAGATCGAGGGCAATGGATTCCTTGTTGCGGTTGCAAGACAAGAAGTACGTCGAGTGCCGTTCACCGTCTTCGTCCGGAACGAACGGCGGACCCCAGCTTCGAGTGTCGTCACCTCCGACAGGTGACTCGACCTTGATCACGCGCGCACCGAGATCGCCCAGCATCATCGCTGCATGCGGTCCGGCCAGTGCACGGGAAAGATCGACGACGAGACAATCACTCAATGGACCGACGGAGTTCACGGGCCCAACGGAATCAGGAGGTGTCATAGGTCACGAGTCAACGTGCACGCAGTGAGGAAGTCCCTGGCAAATGTTGCCGACACTGACCGGGCGGCTCGGCACATTTTCGCCTGCGGACCGGCGCCGGGTACCCCTTAGTCTTCGACCATGGACATGCATGTGGTCGACCATCCGCTCGCGGCAACACTTCTGACGACGATGCGGGACTCGCGCAGTGACAACGCAACCTTCCGGTCGGCGTTGCGAAAACTGACCCACACGTTGGTGTACGAGGCGATGCGCGATGCCAAGGTGGAGCAGTTCGAGGTGAACACTCCTGTTGCACCTACTGCCGGAGTACGGCTCGCGCATCCGCCACTGCTGGTACCGGTACTGCGCGCCGGACTCGGGATGGTCGAGCAGGCGAGCGCTCTGATCCCGCAGTCGGGGGTCGGGTTCGTCGGAATGGCGCGAGACGAGCAGACCCTCGAGCCGGTGCCGTACCTCGAGTCGTTGCCTGCAGATCTGTCCGATACCCCGGTATTCGTCCTCGATCCGATGGTGGCTACCGGTGGGTCGATGTTGCGGACAATCGAACTGCTGGTCGCGCGCGGAGCCACCGACGTGGCGGTTGTATGTGTGGTGATCACTCCCGAAGGTGTTGCAGCATTGGAGGGTTCGACATTTCCGATACGGCTGGTGACGGCGAGCATCGACGAAGGACTCGACACGGATGCCATCGTCGTACCCGGACTCGGCGACGCGGGGGACCGTCAGTTCGGCCCACGCTGACGAACCCTCGTATCTCTCCGGTGGATCGCCGAAGTCACGGCAACGGTTTCAGCTGCGCCAGAGTCGAACTCGACTGAAGTACGTACCTCCCGTCGCCGCCTCCGACGTAGGTTTCCATCGATGACGACGACTCGGGCAGCATCTTGGCGTATTCGGCCGACCATAGCTCTTCGCCGGTTCGAACGTCGACAGCACCAAGCATCCCGCCAGTGGAGGTGAGCACCGTGTCACCGTCGCGGGCGATGACAGACCACGATTGTTCGGAATGCCACAGTTGCCGGCCCGAACGTAGGTCGATCGCTGTAGTGCTCTGATCGAACCGCAGCAGCCCGACGTCCCCGACGACCGCATTCAGTGTTCCGAGAGTTCTCGCTTCGTTCCATTCGTCGGCCGGCTGATCGAAGACGAGTTGATCGCTGCGCCAGCGCTGTTCACCGCTCACGCGGTCGAACGCAGTATCGCCCAGGACAAAGGGAATCGACGGATCTGTCGGCTCGTCGATGGACAGGTAGTGCTCGGCTGTGCTCGACGAGGTGGCAAGGGGCTCACCGGTGCGCGCGAAGGCAATGGTTCCGGTGATATCGGACGATGGCGCGTTGCAATCGTAAGTGGAACCGATGGCGATGTCACCGGATGTTCGGTACTCCGCGATGAGGCAGTCATCCAGGACATCCGATGACCACACGGGGGCACCCGTCGCAGCGTCCAACGTGGTGAAGCTTCCCCCGAGATCGAAGTGAGCGAGTTCGGAACCGATCATAAGCTGGTCTGCGTACTGGTCTTCCCAGCCGGCCGAGACGTCCAGTGGAACGCTCCAGTCGGCGTCGTAATCATCGAGGGTTCCGCGGTGGAGCTGAACCCCACCACCTTCTAGATCACCTGCGGCAACGTAGATTCGATCGTTCGCGACGGTGGCTGCAAAGATCTCCGGTGCACTGTCGAAGTGCCGAGACTCACCGGTCTCGATATCGAACGTGACCAGTCCCGGTGCTTCACCGTATGAGAGCGAGTGACACACGAGTTGCCCGTCCAGGGGTGTCTCGGCGCATGCTGCGAGATCACGCGCAGGGCTTGTCCATTTCACGTCGCCGGTATCGGCTTCGATGCCGACCATGACTGCGTCGGAGTTGGGGGAGTCTCCATCGGGTACAACCGCGAGAGTGAGCAGGATGTCTTCGACACGAATGGCGCCCGCGCCCCACGGATACTCCGATCCGGTGCGGGGGTCTGCATAACTGGCGCCGTCGAGGCCGCTCTCGGATGCCTCTGTGGCCCAGGCCAATCCAGGCGCATCGGGTGTGGCATCGGTGATGCGCTTGACCGTCGTCGTGCGATCTTGTGTCAGTGTCACGGTTGCTGCCGACACCGTGAGGACAGCCACCGCTCCACCGATCATCAGTCGAGTGCGGGGCTTCACTGCAGGTCCAATCCCGGGGTCGACGCCAGCTGTTCCAAGCTGGCCGTATCCCAAGGCTTTTCGGTTGTGATCGTGATTGTCAGCCCCGACGGAGTCGGCACCGAGACGGACGTGCCGGAAGTGTACCGACCTGGATCGGATTGCGCAGTGTCGCCGATGGTGATCGTCAACTGTCCTGCGGCGCTGTTCACTACCTGACACAATTCACCGCCCCAGTGGTGGGTGCGCAACGATCCGAGAGCCGGCGACGGGGTCAGCGATTCGGTGTTCGCTTGCCGTAGAGCGGCATTCAAAGCGGAGATGTCCGGGGCCGTGAACGATCCGGTGGTGCCGGACAAAGCCGAGGATCCGCAGTCCGACGAGTTGCCCGGAGTACCGGCCGGGGGAGCGCTCGAGGTGATGAACGCTGGGTCGGTGGCGATATCGGCGAGAACGTCGAGCGGAATTGGAAGAGCGTCCTGCGGTCCGGGCGCGGAGAGATACACAGCGATCCATGAACCATCGGTACGGTACGCGATCGCACTGCGCTCGGAGGTTCTCTCGCCGTTGACTTCCTGCCAGGTGTCATGAGTGTCGACGACAGTCCCGTCGGACTTGGTTGTTCGCTCGTCGAGATTTCCGGCGACACAGGGCGGTACCGAGCGTGTGTTCTGTGAGACTCCGACGCTGAGGTAACCCGACCGGCTGTTCCGCAAGATGGAAGCCGTGGCGTTCGTCGAGTCGACGATCTCTTCTTCGGCTGTCCCTTCGCGTTCCGGAATCGGGTCGAAGTAGGGGATCACCCCGTCGTCGAACGCCGTGTCGGCGGGCAGGGCTCGGACCAATGCCTCGGACATCAGGTGTGCCTTGGGTCCGCTGAACCATGGGGCCGCGGGATTGTCGTAGCTCTGCACCGAGGAGACATACAGACTCGAGTATCGGGTCTCTTCGGGTTCGTCCACAGTGGTGCATCCCGGAATCTTTTGCGGGTACTTGACTTCGGGGGTGACGAGCACGTACTCCTCCGGTGTGGGAGGCGACACCACCGTCGAGGTGACTGGCTGCACCGTCAATTCCGGTTCCTCGCGTGTCGTGGTGAGACCGGCGACTACGATCCCCGTTGCGACGATCGAGGTGACGACCAGAACCGTCATCAGTGTGCTGTGCCGATCCGGCGCCGCGTGCTCGTCCATGGTCCTCGATCAATCTCGACATCTCTGGCGGCGGTCGCCGTGATGTCCATTGAATACCATTTGCTTTGGTAACGAGAGGCGCGGCGCGGGGGCGTAACCGATCCGGTGAGGTCGGCTGAGGTGCCCGACCTCACCGGCGAGAAACTATTACTTACTTACGCAGTGCGCTGAATCCCCATGCTGTCCGGACCGAAGACCTCGAAGTGGATGTTCTCGGTCGCCACGTTCTTGTCCATCAATGCGTTGCGAATTTCGAGCATGAAGGGCAATGGACCGCAGACGTACGCGTGTGCGTCGGGTGCGACGTCGATGTTGTTCAGCTGCGCGCGGCCCATGCTGATCGAATCGTCCGAAGGACGCGCACCGAGGTTCTCGTACCAGCGGTGCAAGGTCGCCGAGGGGATTCGATCGACGAGGTGACCTAATTCGGCGCGGTGAGCATGATCGCTCTGGGTCCGGTCGGCATGCAGTACCGAGATGGAGCGCGTGTCATTGCTTTCGGCCAAGTAGTTCAACATGCCGATCATGGGAGTGCAGCCGATTCCCGCCGACACGAGCAGCAGCGGTGCATCGTCGTCAGTGAGCATCAAGTCACCGAACGGTGTGGTCACATCGAGAATGTCACCCTCGAAGACGTTGTTGAACAGGTAGTTCGACACTTCACCGGCAGCTACTTCCGAACCGTCTGCGGACACCTTCGCAGGGATGCGCTTGACGGTGATCCGCCAGTCGGCATCTGTCGGAGCCGAGGACAGGCTGTACTGACGAATCTGGCGCGCCCCGTCTTCGAGGTGAACCGCGACGGAGAGGTACTGGCCCGGAATGAAACTCGGTAGTGGATCACCATCGAGGGAGGCGAGTACGAACGAGACGGTATCTGCCGATTCGAAGCGTCGATCGAGCACGCGGACCTGGCGCCACACATCACCGATCTCGACGCCCGCGCTCTTGTACAGGCCGGCCTCCATCGAGATCAGCATGTCGGCCATCAGCCAGTAGACCTCGGTCCATGCAGCAGCAACTTCTGGTGTGACAGCACTTCCCAGTTCCGTGGCAATCGCGCCGAACAAGTAGTCGTAGACAACCTGGTACTGCGCAGGTTCGATGCCCAGAGAGGCGTGCTTGTGGGCGATGCGGGAAAGGATCATGTCGACCCGGTCCTGGTCCTCTTCGAGTTGTAGCGAAGCGAATGCGGCAATTGCCCCGGCCAACGCCTTCTGCTGCTCGCCCTGCTTCTGGTTGCCTCGGTTGAAGAGATTGCGCTCCAGGTCTGGGTGATCGATGAACATGGTGCGGTAGAAGGTCGTCGTGATGTCACCGATCGCAGCACCGACGACTGGGAGCGTGGCCCGGATGACCTCTTTGGATTCTGTGGAAAGCATGTCTATTCCCCGATCATTGTTTTCACTGTTGGCAACCTGCTGGGCATCGCAGGAAGTGTGAGCAGGACCCCGCGCGTCGGTTGGCTGATGACGTCTTCGATGAGGAGCTCGTCCAAAGAGGCGAAGAACGCTTCTCGTGCGCGCCGCAGTGCCGGCCGCAAAAGGCAGCTGGCTCGTAGCGGGCACGGGTTCGATCCATCACACTCGATGACCTCCGACTCGCCTTCCAGACGGCGTGCGAGCCAGCCGATCGATGCAGTTCTACCGAGCTCGGTGATAGCCAAACCACCACCACGACCGCGGCGAGCATCGACAATTCCGAGCTCCGACAGACGAGCGATCACCTTGGCAGCATGGGTGTACGAGATTGCCAATTGCTCGGCAATGTCCTTGCTGCCTGGGCGATCTCCAGGCTGTTCGACGGCCAGGCGCATGACGATTCTCAGGCCGAGATCGGTGAACCGGGTCAACTGCATGTCACGACAATATTTCAATATGCATTTGAGATACCAATTATGTGAGCCACGAGACACCATCGGCCCGTCGGGATGCTGGAAGGTAGCCGGGATCGCCACGAGATAGGTCTGGTTGTTACCGTCATGTTTCGTATTTCTCACCCAGGAGGCAAGTGCGTGTCCACGCGTGACCAGATCGAAACGATTTACGAGCAAGTCCTGACGCGCAACGCCGGCGAGCCCGAGTTTCACCAGGCGGCCGCCGAGGTGTTCGACTCGCTCAAGGTCGTCATCGATCGCCGCCCGGAATACGCCGAAGCCGGCCTCATCGAGCGCCTGTGCGAGCCCGAACGGCAAATCATCTTTAGGGTTCCCTGGGTAGACGACTCAGGCGCGGTACATGTCAATCGCGGATTCCGGGTGCAGTACAACAGCGCGCTCGGACCCTACAAGGGCGGCTTGCGGTTTCATTCCACCGTCAACCTGGGGATCGTCAAGTTCCTGGGCTTCGAGCAGATCTTCAAGAACGCCCTGACCGGTCTTCCTATCGGTGGGGGCAAGGGCGGTTCGGACTTCGACCCCAAGGGCCGGTCCGAAGCCGAGGTGATGCGGTTCTGCCAGTCGTTCATGACCGAGTTGCACCGCCACATCGGTGAGTACACCGATGTGCCTGCCGGGGACATCGGCGTCGGCGGCCGCGAGATCGGCTACCTGTTCGGCCAGTACAAGCGTCTGACCAACTCGTACGAATCAGCGGTGCTCACCGGCAAGGGAACCTCCTGGGGCGGTTCGCAGGTACGGCGTGAAGCCACCGGCTACGGCGTCGCATACTTCGTGGCCGACATGCTCGAAGCGCTGGGAACTTCCCTCGACGGCAAGACTGCGGTTGTGTCCGGTTCCGGGAACGTCGCGGTCTATGCGATCGAGAAGGTTCACCAGCTCGGCGGCAAAGTCGTCGCATGTTCGGACTCCTCCGGTTACATCGTCGATCCCAACGGCATCGACCTCGAACTTTTGAAGGACATCAAAGAGGTACGACGCGAACGCATCGGCACCTATTGCGACACCGTCGCGGGAGCGACGTTCACCGAGGGAGGTTCTATTTGGGACGTGCCCTGCGATGTCGCCATGCCGTCGGCAACGCAGAACGAACTCGACGCCGACGCAGCGAATACTCTCGTGGCGAACGGCGTCAAGGTAGTGGCCGAAGGCGCAAACATGCCCACCACACCCGCAGCAGCTCAGGTGTTCCGCGACGCATCCGTCGCCTTCGCACCGGGCAAAGCCGCCAACGCGGGCGGCGTCGCTACCTCCGCTCTCGAAATGCAACAGAACGCATCCCGCGACTCCTGGAGCTTCGAGTACACCGACGAGCGGCTCGCGGCAATCATGCGCGGCATCCATCACCGGACGATCGCTACCGCGGAGGAGTACGGCAAGCCCGGCGACTACGTGCACGGTGCAAATATTGCCGGTTTCATCAAGGTTGCCGACGCGATGATCGCGCTCGGAATCGTCTGATCCTTTTTCGAGGGTCGTAGAGCGATCCGCCGTCGATGACGAAAGATCGCTCTACGACAGTTCTATGACAGTTCCACGACCTCGAGCTTGCCGTCGGCGTGGGTGCTGCGCAGGCGCTTCTTGTCGTACTTCCCGACGCTCGTCTTGGGTACTTCCTCGATGAATGTCCAGCGTTCCGGAAGCTGCCAGTGGGCGACCCGGCTGGAGAGGAACTCGCGTAGTTCCTCGGCGGTCACTTTTTCGCCGTCGCGCACGACGACGGCAACCAGCGGACGCTCGTCCCACTTCTGATCGGGAACGCCGATGACGGCAGCCTCGCGCACTGCGGGATGCTCCATCACCTGGTTCTCCAACTCGACCGAGGAGATCCATTCGCCACCGGACTTGATGATGTCCTTCGACCGGTCCGTCAGCCGGAGGAATCCACCCGAAGAGATGGTGCCGACGTCGCCCGTCCTGAGCCAGCCGTCGTCGAACTTGTCGGCGGCATCGCCGCGGTAGTAACTGGCCGTGATCCATGGACCGCGAACCTCGAGTTCGCCGACTTGCTTGCCGTCCCACGGCAGCTCTTTGCCGGCGTCGTCGACGAGTCGAGCGCGGACGGCGGCCACGAATCGACCTTGTGTGCAACGAAGATCGAACTCCTCCTCTGGGGAGAGTCCGGCGTCGGGCCGGCCTGAGGTGCCGAGCGGAGAGGTCTCGGTCATGCCCCAGGCCTGGGTGATGTGAACGCCGTACTCGTCGTGGAATGCACGCATCAGGCTCGGCGGACATGCGCTCCCGCCGACCACCACGTCGCGCAGGCTCGACAGATCGGCGGGGTGCTCGGTCAGGTAGGAGTGGAGTGCCTGCCAGATCGTCGGAACGGCGGCTGCGGCGGTGGGGCGCAGGGTGGAGATCATCTCGGCCAGAGGTGCGGGCTGTAGATACTTGTCCGGCATGATCAGCGAGGCGCCCACCATCAGTGCCGCGTAGGGGAGCCCCCAGGACATGGCGTGGAACATCGGGACGATCGCAAGTACCTTGTCGGACTGCGCAATCGCCATGGCGTCGGTCATGCATGCCTGCATCGAATGCAGCCAAATCGAGCGATGCGAATACACGACGCCCTTGGGGTCTCCGGTGGTTCCAGAGGTGTAACACATTGCTGCAGCGGATCGTTCGTCGAGTTCGGGCCAGTCGAATTCTTCCGGGTGGCCGGACAGGAAGTCCTCGTAACCGTGCACTGTCATGCTCGCCGGCGCCTGCACGGCCGACGGGTCTGCGCCGACGACGATCAGATGGCGCACGGTCGACATCGTGGGAAGCAGTGGTGTGAGCAGTGGCAGCAGGCTCGCGTCGGCGATGATGACCTGATCTTCGGCGTGTTCGGCGATATAGGTGAGCTGCTCCGGGAACAGCCTGATGTTGAGCGTGTGCAGCACAGCGCCCATGGCGGGCACCGCCATGTACGCCTCCATGTGCGCGGCGTTGTTCCACATGAACGTTGCCACGCGCTGGTCACCGTCGATGCCGATGGAGCGCAGTGCGTGTGCGAGTTGTGCTGCGCGCCTACCTAAGTCGCCGAAGGTGACCGTCGTCGGACCGTTGTCACCCCAGGTGGTGACCTCGGCGGCAGAGTGAATCGTGGTGCCGAACCGAACGAGCTGACCGATCGACAGCGGGGTGTCCTGCATGGTGCTCTTCACGAATTTTCTCACTCCTCGGGTTTCGAACGACGACACCGCACTTTGTGCCGTGCATCACAGTATGCACAGTACCTACTTCGCCGGACGAACCAGCTACGAGTTCAGGATCTCGCCCCGCCCGAGCATGATCGTCGCGTGGGCGCGTCGGGCGTCGTCCGCGTCATGCGTGGCCATCACGACTACGGCTCCCCGTGCTGCCTCCTCGTCGATGACGCCGTCGATGATGTCGCGGGCCTTCGTGTCGAGACCGGTGGTGGGTTCGTCCAGCAGGACGAGATCGCCGCACTCGACGAGCGCCTGCGCGAGGAGGGTGCGTTGACGCTGGCCACCGGAAAGCGTCGACAGTCTGCGTGAACGCAGTTCGGTGAGCTGCAAACGTTCGATGGCGGCGTCGACGGACTTCCTGTCATCCGAGCCTGCTCGGCCGAGAATGCCGCGCCGCGGCCAGGTGCCCATCTCGATCACCTCACGCACGCTGACGGGCATTCGATCGTTGAGATCGCTGCGTTGCGGGACGTAGCTGACGCGTCGTCGGCCGACGGTCACCGTTCCCGAGGTGGGGCGCACGATGCCGGCAAGTGTCTGCAGGAGCGTGGATTTGCCGGAGCCGTTGTGTCCGACGAGGGCGGTGACGGTGCCTGGTACGAAGCTGGCGCTCACGTCCGTCAATGCAATGGTTGATCCATACGCAACGGACAGGAATTGCACCGACACCGATTCGCTCATGACAATCATTGTCACATAGTGTCCTCGCCGTGGATTGGTTACTCGACCCCTTGGCCGTTTCTTTCGTGCAGCGTGCCCTGTTTGCCGGCATGCTTGTATCGATCCTGTGCGCACTCGTCGGCACGTGGGTTGTGTTGCGCGGCATGGCATTTCTCAGCGACGCACTTTCGCACGGAATGCTGCCCGGTGTTGCAATTGCCTATTTGATGAGCGCGAATCTGATGGTCGGTGCCGCCGCGAGCGCGGTGGTGATGATCGGGGGAGTGGCGTGGGTGTCGCGCAACTCGTCCCTTTCGGAGGACACCGGCATCGGACTGCTCTTCGTCGGCATGCTCGCACTCGGGGTCGTCATCGTCTCTCGGGCGCGGTCGTTCGCCGTAGACCTGACGTCTTTCTTGTTCGGTGACGTGCTCTCCGCGACGTATGCGGACCTGGTTTTCCTCGTGTTCGCCGCCGTACTCGCGTTGGGGGTGTCCACCGTCGCCTACCGGCCTTTCGTCGCGCTCGTCTTCGATGAACGTAAAGCCCAGACGTTCGGGTTCAGGCCTCGCCTCGCGCACGTGGTTCTACTGGCGCTCGTTGTGCTGGCAGTCGTGGCGTCGTTTCGCATCGTCGGAACATTGCTCGTGTTCGGCTTGCTCGTCGCACCGTCAGCGACCGCGTACTTGTTCGGCCGCTCGATCGTGCAATCGATGATCATTGCCACGCTGCTCGGATGGTCCGCCACAGCGATCGGTCTCGTCGTGTCCTGGAACGCAAATACCGCTGCGGGCTCCACGATCGCCGGGCTGGCGGTACTGCAGTTCTTCGTTATCGCTGCCGTGAAATCGAGTCGGAGAGCGTTGTTAGCGAGGCGGGCGCAGGGGCGGCCTACCTTATCGAGTTAACATCCTCTAACGTAAACGACAATCGTTATCGTTTCCGTTAGGGGTATTGATGTCCGCAAGTCGATTGGTCATGATCTTCGGTGTTTCCACACTGGCGATCGCAGGGTGCAACAGCGCAGAATCCTCGGAAGTCTCTACCGAGTCGACGGCCGGAGTTGCAGGCGCTGGGAGTGACCTCGCCGCGGAAGCTGGATCAACGGAGGTCGAGGGCCCCGAACCGCGCCTGGTGATCGCCGATGCCGACTCCGGACGGATAGAGGTCATCGATTTGGCCACCGAAGAATCCGTGGGCTCGTTCGATGTCGAGAATGCAGCCCGGCTGACCATGGTGAACGGCCGCTACGTCGTCGCGGTCGACAGCGAAGGCGGACGCGTCGACTTTCTGGATCCGGGTTCGTGGACCATCGAGCACGGAGACCACTCCCACTCGTACGTCAAGGACCCGGCCGAGATCGGATCGCTCGACGGCGAGGATCCTGCCCACGTCTTAGTAGGTGACCGCAAGGTGGCCGTCTTCTACGACGGCACGGGAACGGCAGACGTCGTCGACTTCGACATTCTGAGCAAGGGTGAGGCCACCGTTGCCACGACGGTCGAAGCGGTCGCACCCCACCACGGCATCGTGATCCCTGTGTCCGGTCAGTACATCGTGTCGAGCGGAGGTGGAGAAGGCGATCTCCCGAACGCGCTCGAATTGCGCAACGAGGCAGGCGAACTGGTACGTGCTCTCGATGGGGCATGCCCCGACATGCACGGCACGGCTGTGTTCCCGCGTTACTTCGTGCTCGCATGCGACGACGGCGTGCTGAAGGTCGAGGACGATTTCACTACCACCAAGCTGCCCTACCCGACGGTCGGAAATCGGGCATGGTCGTTCGACCATCAAGGTAAGGGAGCGATCGTCTCCGCGGCCACCGCCGAGGGAGTACTCGCACTCGACACCCGCTCGGGCCGTTGGGTCGAGGCGAAAACCGCAGACAAGGCTCTCGCATCCAGTGTGTCCGCTGACGGCAAGACCATCTTTTCGCTGCAGACGGATGGCACCTTCCGCACGTTCGACGGGGTGACCGGCGCTGAACTGTCGTCGACACCGGTGTTGTCCGCGCGATACGACGAAGGCGACCCGATGCCGTCGGTTGAGGTTGGCGGCAACAGGGCGTACATCTCCGATCCAGAAGCAGGCACCGTCATCGAGATCGACTACCGCGACGCGGGACGTATCTCCCGCATCATCGACCTCGGTTTCTCGCCTGCATCGGTGGGCGTGGTCGGCGCATGAAAAAGATAGTGCTGCTCGCCCTTTCGCTCGTTGCCGTCCTGACAGGGTGCTCGGACGGGGGTACTTCCGACAAGCCGACCGTGGTGGTCACGACCAACATCCTCGGTGACATCACGTCGAACATCGTCGGCGAACAGGCCGACGTACTGGTATTGATGCCGCCGAACTCCGATCCGCATTCGTTCGAAATCTCGGCGGCGGAGGCGGCACAGGTCGAATCGGCTGACCTGCTGATAGCCAATGGCCTCGGCTTGGAGGAGGGAGTTGCGAACACGATCGAAGCCGCACGCTCCGAGGGCGTGGACGTAGTCGAAGTCGGGCCGGCCGCCGACCCCATCGCGTACGTGACCGGACAGTCGGCTGGAGCGCTGGACCCACATGTCTGGACCGACCCGAACCGAATGCGCACGGTGGTCGACCTGATCGGCGATGCGGTGAAGGAGTCGGTAGCGGGGGTGGACAAGTCCGCAATCGACTCTGCTGCTGCGCAATACGGAGCGCAGCTCCTCGAACTCGACAAGCGTATAGGCGAACGATTCGGACTGATCGCACCGGACAAGCGCACACTGGTGACCAACCATCACGTGTTCGGCTACCTCGCCGATCGATACGACTTCGAGATCATCGGAGCAGTCATTCCGAGTGGTACGACACTGGCCTCGCCCAGTGCATCGGACCTCTCCGACCTGGCCGGGACGGTACGTGAAGCAGGGGTGAGAACGATATTCGTCGACTCCTCGCAGCCCGACCGGTTGGCGCAGGTTATGGCGTCGGAGGCCGGCGTGGACATCGGCGTGGTCGAGCTGTACACCGAATCGCTGGGTGAGGAGAACTCCGAGGCATCGACGTACCTGGGCATGATGGACTACAACTCGACGGTGATCGCGTCCGGCCTGTCGTAGCGCCACTGTGTGGACGCAGTAGGCCAAAACCGTTGCAACACATGCACTTGTGCGCACAAGTGGTTTTGACAATCGTTTGCAAATACCGGTACTTTTTGGATCATGAAGACAAATCGTTCGTATGGCACCCTCGGCGCGGCAGTCGCGCTGAGTACTTTTCTCGCGCTTCTCGCGGCCTGCTCGTCCGAAGCCGGCACGGAAGCGGAGTCTGTCGAACCCACTGCCGAAACGGCTGCCGCAGAGCCCCATCCGGCACCCACCCCCCGCATCGCCACCAGCTACGACGGCGGCGTGCTCATCCTCGACGCTACGACGCTCGAAACGGTCGAGGACATCTCCGGCATCGAAGGCTTCACCCGACTCAACCCGGCCGGCGACGGACGGCACCTCTTCGTCAGCAGCTCAGGCGCTTTCACCGCCCTCGACGCCGGTACTTGGACCGACAGTTCGCAGTCGTACACGTCCACCCCTGCGTTGACCGACATCAAGTTCGACGCAACCACCCCGGGGCACGTCGTGCGGCACGACGGCAAGACCGTCCTTTTCGACGACGGCACCGGCAAGGTCGAGATGTTCGAGTCGGCCGCGCTATTGGAAGGCAGCAAGCCCGAAGCCGAGAGCTATACGACGCCGGAAGCCCATCATGGTGTCGCGGTGGCACTCTCGGACGGATCGCTGCTCACCACCATCGGTAACGAGGACGACCGCACCGGTATCACCGTGCTCGATGCCGATCGCAACGAGATCGCCCGGAACGAGCAATGCCCGGGTGTGCACGGCGAAGCTGTTGCCGCCGAGGAGACCGTTGTTGTGGGATGCCAGGACGGCCTGCTCATTTACCGTGACGGCGAGATCCGCAAGGTACAGAGCCCGGATACGTACGGCCGCATCGGAAATCAGGCCGGCGACGAGAACTCACCGATCCTGCTCGGTGACTACAAGACCGATCCGGAAGCCGAGATCGAGCGTCCGACCCGTGTGTCGTTGACCGATACCATCTCGGGTGAGCTCACGCTGGTCGACCTCGGTACCAGCTACACGTTCCGCTCGCTCGGCCGCGGACCGGCCGGGGAAGCGATCGTGCTCGGTACCGACGGAGCGCTCCACATCATCGACGTCGCTACCAAGTCCGTCACTGAGACGATCCCCGTCGTCGATGCCTGGGAAGAGTCCGTCAAGTGGCAGGAACCACGACCGGCGTTGTTCGTGCAGGGCGGCATCGCATACGTGTCGGATCCCGCCGGCAGTGCGGTTCATGCGGTGGATCTGGCAACCGGCAAAGTTTCTACTTCCGGCGAACTGGCCCACACGCCCAACGAGCTGACCGGGGTCACCGGAAGGTAGAAATCGAACCCGGATCCTGATGACTCCCGGCTCGTTCCTTCCCAGGTCGGCCCGCTCGAAGTAGTAGTCGCTGACGGTCGAGCCGGGACTTGTCTCCGCGCTAGGACCGATCGAGGTAGAACTCTGCGATCTCGGTGGCGACGGCTGCCACCGCCGAAGCGAGATCGGGTTCCATATCGAGCGCTTTCGCCAGTTCGGCGCCTCGGAGATCGCGGGTTCGCAGGAGATCCCACGCCTGTTCGACGGCCCGTACTGATGTCGCAAAGTCGAGTTCCGGACGGTTCGAGCGCAGAGCTGTTGCTGCCCAATCTGCATCGAACGTCCCACGAGGAGGTCCGAACACTCGCTCGCCGGAGGTGTAGCTCTTCGGTTCCATGTACGCCGATGGTAGCTACATTCCCGCACGCCGGATCTCTCGGCTTTCGGAAGGGAAGCGTCCCGATCCTGGCAAGGTAGGTTGGCTTCGGTATACGTGAGACATCACGTGCGCGGGACGATCGGAGTCGGGTGAGTAGGGCGAACAACGAACGAAGATCGAAAATGTTCAGCCGCAAGATGATTCGTGCGATTGCCGGAGCGATCGGAGTGGTCCTCGCTATCGTCCTGGCATCGGCTGCATGGGTCGCCGTGGTCTCGTCCGGCCGTGTTCACGACGTCGCGGACGCACCGGACGCGCCGGTGGTGATCGTGCTCGGCTCGCAAGTTCGAGACGGCAAGCCGATGAAGTTTCTCTCCGGCCGACTCGATGCCGCCATAGAGGTCTACGACTCGGGGAGGGCACGAGCGATTCTGGTGTCCGGCGACGCACATGGCCGTTCGGGTAACGAGATTGCGGCGATGACAAAGTATCTCGTCGACGCTGGAGTCGATCGCGACAAGATCGTCGGTGACGACTACGGTCTGGATACCTTCGACACCTGTGCCCGTGCGTCGGACACGTTCGGTGTGAGCCGGGCACTGATTGTCAGCCAGGGTCTGCACGTGTCACGTGCCGTCGCACTGTGCCGGGACGCTGGCATCGATGCGCACGGGATCGACGCCGAGTGCGAATGCAACTGGCTGGCAGTCGTCCGGAACTATGCGCGCGAGTGGTTGGCCCGCCCGAAAGCAGTACTCGACCTACTTTCCGGGCGCCCACCCGCCGTCGTCACGCCCCCGGACGGAACGCTCACCGCGGCGTCCAGAGGCTGACGGAATCGAGAGCCACTTCGACGATGTCCCAATTCGGACTTGAAAAACTGGAACGTGTACTAGTTTGAGGTCGAGGATTGCCGACTTCGAAAGGCGTACAAGTGGACTGGTATCGGATCAAGACCGCTGCAACGGGGATCAAGAGACTCGCGACGCTTTCGGACGAGGACAAACAGTCGGCCATCGACGCATTTCAGTTCTTCCAACGCATGCAAGCAGGTGAAGCTACCGACACCGCTGACGAAACCAAGGCCGTCGCGGACTACTACAAGGTCCTCAACAACATGCTGTCGGTGTTCGATTTGGAGAAGCTCTACATCCCGCCGATGCTCGATGGAAAGCAAGGGCTCTACGGCAACCAGATTCTGCTCGAGAAGGCGCTCCTGAAGGAGTTGGCGCTGAAGGACGCCGCCGATTCCCATCTGCTAGACATGGGATGCGGACGCGGCCGAATTGCGCATCACCTGGCCACCTTGACCGGCGGACAGGTCTCGGGCTACAACATCGATCCCAATCAGCTCGAAAATGCCGACGAATGGGCGGCCCGATGTGGCATGAGTGATCGGCTGCACTTCAAGTTCGGAGATCACCACAAGCCCCTCGACTACGAGTCCGAGTCTTTCGACGGCTGCTTCTCCGTCCAGGCAGTCTGGCCGTTCTTCAAGAAGGACGAGCTCGATGCCCACGCCCAGGAGATGTACCGGGTCCTCAAGCCCGGCGGACGCTATGCCTGCTCGGAGTACCTGCTGACGCCGTTCTTCGACTGGGACAACGAAGAACACGTCACCCTGCACAAGTTGTTCCTGCCAACGCTTGCTGCGACTCAGTCGATGTACCCGGCAGATGTGTGCGCAGCCCTCGAGCGAGCGGGCTTCCGGATCGTGCTGTCGGCTCCGTCGAAGAGTGAGGCCTGGCCCCTGTGCGACGAGAAGGCCAACCTGATTCGCCGCGGTCGCAAGGCAGTTCGCGGCCTGGAAAAAGTGAAGGTCGCGCCGCCTTGGGTCGAAGAGTCGCTAGAACTGCTGCAGACCGGAGGTGAGGCCTGGAATCAGGCCGAGCGCGCGAAGATCGCGGACCTCAACTGGCGGATCGTCGCCGAAAAAGTCTGACAGGGTCGATACCCGCGGGAGTAGAAGCTGGGGCACCGGCAGTGTTGTGCTCCGCCCGGTACAGTGGGCGGGCTGGTTCAACACTGAACCGGACCCCGTATCCCAGGAGTTGTTTTTTCGTTGAGCTGGATCCGCTTGAACGACGTTGCCAAGGGATACGACCAGAAAGTGATGCTGCGCGAGGTCTTCTTCCGCCTCGCAGACGGTGATCGCATCGGCCTGATCGGTCGGAACGGTACCGGCAAGACCACCCTTCTGCAGCTCTTGCTCGGTCGTGAGATCCCGGATTCGGGCACTGTCGACGTCACCGAGGGCGCGCGGATCGGTTACTTTTCGCAGTTCTCCGAACTCGACGGCGATCGCAGCATCCAAGCCGAGCTGGAATCGCTGTTCACCGAGGTTCACGCGATCGAACTCGAACTCGCCGAGGTCGAGGGCAAGCTCGGGGGAGACCTCGACGAGAAGGAGATGTACCGTCTCGTCGATCGTCAGGCCGAACTGCTGGACCTGATGGAGCACAAGGGCGGCTGGACGTACCACCAGGAAATCGACACCGTGCTCTCGATGCTCGGGTTCAACGCCGAACGCCGCGAATTGCCGGTGGACCGGTTGTCCGGCGGTTGGCGCAACAGAGCAGCATTGGCCAAGATTCTGATCGAAGCCCCGGATGTGTTGTTGCTCGACGAGCCGACCAACTTCCTCGACGTCGCAGGCATCGCCTGGCTCGAGCGGTGGTTGCGCGACTTCCGTGGCGCACTGCTCGTCGTCTCGCACGACCGAGCATTCCTCGAGCAGGTCGTCACCGGCATCGTCGAAATCGAGAACCACCACCTGCAGACGTACGAAGGCAGCTACTCGGATTACGTTCAGCAGAAACAGTTTCGGCTCAAGAACCTCGAACGCGAGTTCAGCAACGAACAGCAATTGCTGGCCTACGAACAAGAGGCGATCAGCGACCGAAAAGAAGCTGTCAAAAACCCGAGTGGTGTGCTCAAACGTCGTCTGGCGAACATCAAGAAGAGCAAAGCGCCGCGTCCAGTGGACACCGTCGTCTCCGCGATCTACGGCGGGCTTCATGTGCACGACAACTTGGCCGAGATCTCGGGAATCTCGAAAAGCTATGGCGACCAACAACTCTTCGACAATGTATCGTTTACTGTCCACCGCGGGGACCGCATCGCCATCACGGGGCCGAACGGCTGCGGCAAGACTACGTTGGTCGACATCCTCACCGGTTCGGAAAAGCCGGACAGCGGAAAGATCAAATGGAAGACCAAGGCGCCGTCGTTCATCTATTACAACCAGGTGCTCGCCGATCTCGACCTCGACGACACGGTCACCCATTCGGTCAACGCGATGCCCGACAGCCTGGCCTTGACGGCAACGAAGAAGGAAGTCAATCGCTTCCTGACATTGCTGCAGTTCTCCGAGATGGACCTCAAAACACGCATCGGCGTGCTGTCCGGTGGGCAGAAAGCGCGTGTGGCGTTGGCACAGTGCCTGCTGTTCGGTGCCGGTGTGATCGTGCTCGACGAGCCGACCAACCACCTCGACCTCCAGAGCACCCAGGTGCTCGAACGGGCGTTGATGGCGTTCCCGGGAGCGGTGATTCTCGTGAGCCACGACAGGTTCTTCGTCGAAAAGGTCGCGTTCCGACAACTGTCCTTCGACGGCAAGGGTGGAGTAGAAGAAATCGCCGGCGTTCAAATGGCGTAGCAAGTACCTGTTCTGCACACTATCGCGCGATATCGACGGATCCCGTCGATATCACCCGGTAGTGTGCAGAAACCGTCAGTCCTTGTAGTAGACGACCTGATGGCTGGTCGCGAGCAGGTGGCCGTCGGTACCCCAGAGTTCGGCCGACTGATCGAAATACCCCTGGTTGAACCGTCGCGCACGCGCCGTGCCGAGCAGATGACCTTCGGCCTGCGTCGCGAGATCTGCGGCAGTCGCGAAGTAATGGATGGTGAGTGTAATCGTCCCGGCCGGAACAAATTTGCCGCGACGCTGAAATACGCGCGGATAGAAGATGTCGCACATCGAGGTCAGCGATGCGAAATCGAGCGGCCGCGGGGGAGCATCGCGGACCCACAATGTTGCCGTCGAGTCGGTCGCTTCATCCTCACTGAGTTTGCCTGCAGCGAAATGCATTTCGTAGTTCTTGGCCCAGGCGATGAAGTCCGGGAACCCGCCGGCTTCGAGATCGGACGGCGCCGGTGCGGCCGGGAGCGATGCCTCGACGTCGTTCCAGGTTTCCCGACGCGTCCCGAACACGGCCGTTGCGGTGGTGGCGACCACGCCGTCCTGCGAAAGTTCCAGATACCAATGCTGATTGCTGCGGTTGGTGCGCACGGCACGAGTGGAAATCTCGAATGCGCCGTCGGAAACAGGGCCGGCGAAGTTGATCGTGATCGAAATCGGTTCGCCGAGCCGGTCGGGATGCTTTTCGACAGCGCGAATCAACGTTGCCGCGGTGAGACCACCGAACGGTCCGACCATGTTTTTGTATGCAGTGGACGTGTGACCTCGAACGACGCCGTCGCGGACGGCTTCCAGTGTCAACGCGTCGTCGAAGGGGTGCGTGTCGGTCATGGGGCTCCCAGAAGTGTGTTCAGTACTACGCTGTGCGTCATAGTATCCGAGCCTTGACATCAAGACCGCGCTGCCGCCGCCCGCCCAATCACCGCTGAGTACGTCCGAGTCCGGCGGCCTTGGCGATCAGCACCGCCCGCTCACGCTCGTTGCCCGCCAACCTTGCGGCTTCGAGTAATTCGATGCGTGCTTCGTCGATTCGACCGACCTGGGCAAGGAGGTCTCCTCGCACGCTCGGCAGCAGGTGGTATCCGGAGAGCGTTCCCGCACTGACGAGCTTGTCGACGTACTCCAGGCCGATGACCGGGCCGTAGGCCATCGAGACAGCTGCTGCAAGATTGAGGTCGACGACGGGTGAGGGCGCCAGCTGCTGTAATGCCTCGTACAGCAACACGATTCGCTTCCAATCGGTATCGGCGAAAGTCGCTGCGACGGCGTGGCATTCCGTGATCCCTGCCTGCAGGCTGTACGGGCCGCGACCACGCCCGATAGCGTCGGCACGTGCAAGCGACGCCAGGCCTCGGGTGATCTGCCCGCGGTCCCACCTGGTGCGGTTCTGCTCGGACAGCAGAATCGGCACACCGTCGGGGTCGGTGCGGGCGCCGAACCGTGACGCAGTCAGTTCCATCAGCGCTACCAAGCCATGCACTTCGGGCTCTTGCGGAACCAGTTCGGCCAGGATGCGTGCCAACCGCAGCGCTTCGTTGCTGAGGTCGGTGCGCATCCACTCCTCACCCGAACTGGCCGCGTAACCCTCGTTGAACACCAGATACACAACGCTGAGGACCCCGCCCAGTCGGCTGGCAAACTCCTCGCGTCCCGGCACCTCGAAGGCCACCTTCGCTGCGGTGAGCGTCTTCTTGGCCCGCACGATGCGCTGCTGAACCGTCGCCGTCGATATCAGCAACGCCTTCGCGATCTCCTCGGTCGTCAGTCCGCCGACAACCCGAAGCGTCAACGCCACCTGAGCTTTTCGATTGAGAACCGGATGGCACGCAACGAAGATCAGCCGTAGGATGTCGTCGTCGATACGGTCGGGATCCCACGTCTCGGTTTCCAATGCCGAGGCGTCGTTCTCCAATTCGCGGGCGAAGTGCGTATAACGCTCGTCGAGCCGATCTTTGCGGCGCCATCCGTCGATCGCCCGCCTTCTCGCGACCGAGATCAGCCATGCAGCCGGGTTGCGGGGAACGCCGGAAGTGGGCCACTGCTCCACGGCTTCGAGCAGAGCCTGTCCGGCAAGGTCCTCGGCGAGTTCTAGATCGCCGACAGTTCGGGTGAGCGTTGCGAGAATTTTCGCCGACTCGATCCGCCACACGGCCTCGACCTCGCGTCGAACATCTTCGGTCATAGCTTCAGGAAGAAACAGGTCGATCGGTCCCGAGCTCCTCGCGCCAACCGGCTTCCTTGCGAATGTATTCGTTGCTCTGATCGAACTCTTCCATCTCGGTGACGCGACGGACCTCGAGCTTCACGCCGGGGCCGAGCGGGCAGCGCTTGGCCCATTCGACTGCCTCGTCCTTCGAGGAGGTCTGGATGATCCAGAATCCCGAGAACAACTCCTTGGTCTCTCCGTACGGCCCGTCGGAGATGATCGGTGTCTCGGCATCGAAGTCGACGATGAAGCCCTCTTCCGGTCCCGCCAACCCCTCACCTGCTAGTAGGACTCCTGCCTTCAGGAGCGACTCGTTGTACGCGCCCATAGCGTTGATGATCTCGGCGAAGTCCATGTCCTTGGCAGCTTCGATGGCCTGGTCGGTGGTGCGCATGATCAACATGTACTTCATTTCGGTTCTCCTCCGCTGCGGGGACGTCCTCTTCGGTCCCTCTACCTATACGTCGAACGGGTCGAGAATCGATCGACATCAGCCGAAAAGGAATCTACTTCGATAGAAAACTCGGGCTCGAACGACCGTCACGAACTGCCTTGCCTGGCGCGATAGGCCGCGACCGCAGTCCTGTTTCCGCAGGAAGAAGAGCAAAACTTTCGGGAACGGTTACGGGAAAGGTCGAACACGATGCCGCCGCAGTCGGCCGCGCAGACGTCGAACCGTGAGAGTTCGTCGGCACGAATCACATCGATCATCGCCATGGCCGACTCGACGGCGATCCTGTCTGCCAGGGGCCTGTCGTCGCTCACCGCATGCAGGTGCCAGTCCATGTCTCCGTGGCGGACCAACCGCGGCAGTGCTTCGGCGTCGGCGAGAATCTGGTTGACGATCTCCACGGCACCGTCGCGGTCGCTGGTGAGCAGTGCCCGCAACAGTGGCCGCAGCGCGCGTACTGCGTCGAGCTCGGCGAGATCGCCGTCGAATCTGCCGGTGTAGCCCTGCTCGACGAAGAACGCTGACAGTTGCTCGAGCGTCGTCATCGTGTCCGGATCCTCCGCCGAGTTCACCAAGACGACTGCGGACAGCATCGCCCCTTCGGTGTCATGAGCAAAAACCATGTTGACACCTTACATTGTGATCCTTAACGTAAGGTGCCATGACGAGTTTGACCGATGACATTCGCGTGCAGCCAACCTCCAGGCTGGCCTCGGGACTCGGCCTGGCCGCGGTGTCCTCGGCGGCATTCGGTCTCTCCGGGCCACTGGGAAAGGGGCTTCTCGACGCCGGTTGGACTGCTGGGGCTGCGGTGACCGCGCGAGTTCTGATCGCGGCCGCGGTCCTTGCTCTCCCCGGTGCGTTGGCGATGCGGGGTCGCTGGAATCTCGTACCCCGCAGCCTGGGAACCATCGTCGCGTACGGAGCGATCGCCGTCGCGGGATGTCAGCTTGCGTTCTTCAATGCTGTCGGTTACATGCCGGTCGGTGTTGCACTACTGATCGAATTCACCTCGCCTATCGCAGTTATCGGCTGGATGTGGTTGCGCCACAAGCAACGTCCAACGGTCAAGACCGTCTTCGGTGCGGCCGTGGCGGCAGTCGGTCTGGTGTTCGTGCTCGACTTGATCTCGGGTGCATCGATCGACCCGATCGGAGTTCTGTGGGCTCTCGGTGCGATGGCCGGAGCAGCCGTCTACTGGATCATGTCGGCCGAAGAAGGGCACGGTCTACCGCCGTTGGCGCTCGCGGCGGGCGGGTTGTTGTTCGGCGGAGTAATCCTGATGGTGGCAGGGTTGATCGGGATCGTGCCGTTCGCCGCCACCACCTCGAATGTGGTCCTTGCCGGTGCAACCGTGCCCTGGTGGGTGTCGATCGCCTTGTTGGGCGTGGTCACCGCCGCGCTCGCTTACGTCTGCGGAATCGCTGCGATCCGCAGACTCGGCTCGCGCCTCGCCTCGTTCGTCGGGCTCACCGAGGTCCTGTCCGCTCTCGTGTTCGCCTGGCTCTTGCTCGGTGAGACTCCGCGGCTCGTTCAGGTGTGCGGCGGCGGCCTCATTCTGCTCGGGGTTGTGATCGTCAAGCTCGGAGAGCCGAAAGGTGGTGCCAGCGGTGCAGGGCATGATGGATGTGTAGGTCGTATTTCGCCGGTGGCGTGCGCGCCCGAAAGGAAAGTTCAGGAGTGAGCAAGCATCAACCGGTGTATCGCGCTGAGTCGTTCGATCGGATGCTCGAGTACATGACCGAGCGAGCTCGCGACTCGGTCAGCTCCGGCGAACGAAAGATCCTGGGTATCACCGGTCCTCCTGGCTCAGGAAAGTCGACGGTGTGTAAGGCTCTCGGCGAGGCGCTCGGAGCGAGGGTCGCGATCGTCGAGATGGACGGATTTCACCTTGCGAACAGCGAGCTGACCAGGCTCTCCAGACGTGACCGCAAAGGAGCGCCCGACACGTTCGATGTGGACGGGTACGTCGCATTGCTCGGGCGGCTACGCAAGCAGGATGCCGAGGTGCTCTACGCACCGCGATTCGATCGCGGAACGGAAGAATCGGTCGGATCAGCAGTGCCGATTCTGCGCAGCACTGCCCTGATTATCACCGAAGGCAACTACCTGCTGTCCGCAAACGGGGGATGGCAGGTGGTTCGAGCGGCACTCGACGAGGTCTGGTATCTCGACGTCGCGCAGAACATTCTCACCGAACGGTTGATCAGTAGGCAGCGTCGTTACGGAAAAGCGCTCGCCGATGCACGTACATGGACCGAACGAGTGGATCTTCCCAACTCCGATATCGTTGCAGGGGCGCGTGAGCGAGCCGATCTGGTCTTTGCGGTTCCAGAGGCCCCATACGCATTTTTCGAATAGGGCTGGCTGCGAGGCCGATCACCCGATGTCCATCACGGGCCCCAAACGCCGAGTTCGTTGCCGCTGGGATCGGCGAAATGAAAGCGTCGACCGCCGGGAAACTCGTAGGGGTCCTTCAGCAGGGTGCCGCCGGCTGTACGTATGGACGCCAACGAAGCATCGAGGTCATCGGAATACAAGAGTACGAGTGGGCCGCCCCGCGGTGCAGGTTCGTCCACCAATGCCAGGCCGCCCACTTCATCACCGTCGGCACCGACAATCCCTGCGTATCCAGGGCCGTAGCTGTTGAAATCCCAGCCGAATGCGGTGCTGTACAACGCTTGGGCGCCAGGCAGATCGGTCACGGAAAACTCGATGTAGTTCAGTCGGTGATGCATGTTTTCGGTCATGGTGGAGATTCTCACATGGAGTGCGAGCATGATGTTCCACTTGCGGGCCGGACAAGCGGATTCCCGCGTAATCTCGTCGCAAGTGGAACACCATGCCCGCCCGGCGTCCTACGAGATGATCGGCTCCGCGAGGATTCCGTCGATTTGGCACATTGCTGTCACCAAGTCCTCATCCATCTTCATCTCGGCCATCGGCTGCATCTGATCTGCGTTATCGAAGGTCATCTTCGTAGTCATCCGCGTCCGACCGCCCAGATCCACCAGTTCGACGAGAGCATGCGCGGTGCCCATATCTTCGATGGGTTCCCAATCGGAGTCGGCAAACCCGTCGTCGAAGGACAAGGTTCGCGGAGCATCGATTGCGGTGATCGACCACCGCCCCCGAACTTTCTGCCCGTGAGAACCGAGCATGTAGTAGTGGGCCACTCCGCCTGGTTCGAATTCATGGGTCTCGAACGTCGCCGGCGAAGTACTTGGAGCCCACCACAGTTCGAGCATGCGTGGGTCTGCCCAGATCTGCCAGACGCGTTCGAGCGTCGCGTCGAACTCGGCAACGATCGTGAAGGCGAGGTTTTTCTCATCCCTGTCGATGCTGATGACGGTCATCGCGTCTCGTCCATTTCTTCTCGACTCATCGAGTTTCTTCTCATGAGCTTGCGCCCAGCGCGGCGTACGTGGCCTCGAGATAATGTTGGGCTCGATCGGATCCGATGATCCCCTCACCCATGCGATTCATCATGTAGGAGAACGTCATTCCACTCTCGGGATGCATGACGATCAGTGACCCACCCCATCCGCCCCAGAAACATATCTTCTCGTCAGGAATGTAAGGAACCGTCTCCAGCTGGGGCAGCGCGAATCCGATCCCGAAACGAAGCGGCACACCCAAGGCCAAATCGACGCCGCTACTCTGCTCGTCGAACGCAAGCTCCACAGCGTCGCGTCCGAGTAGACGTACGCCGTCGACCGTTCCGCCGAGTGAGAGCGCGGACAAGATCGTTGCGACGGAGCGAGCATTACCGTGACCGTTGAGCGCACCCAGCTCGGCGCGGCGCCAGGGCGCGGTGTTCGCGGACTCGGCGTCGATCAGCGGGCCCAGGAAGGTTCGGCGTCGCACTTTCGACGGGTCGGGAATTTTCGACGAAGTGCTCACGGGTGGCGGCACGACGGCGGCGATGCGTTCCCAGTCCTGCTCGTGAGCACCGATTTGGAAGTCGGCGCCGAGAGGGCGAGCGATATCTTCGGCGACGAACTGCGCCAACGTCTTACCCGCTGTGCGGCGCACGAGTTTGCCGACGAGATGCCCTTGCGTCGCTGCGTGGTACCCGGACGTGGTGCGCGAATCCCACCACGGCGCCTGCGCAGCCAATCGAGTAGTGGCCAGCTCCCAGTCGTACATGTTCTCGGTGGTGAACGGTGCGTCCCAACCCGAGACGCCGGATGTGTGCGACAGCAGGTGCCGCACCTCGATGTCGTGTTTGCCGTTGGCCTCGAACTCGGGCCAATACTTGGCAACCGGTGCATAGGGGTCCAGGAGTCCGCGATCCATCAGCATCAATGCGGCGAGGTTGGTGACCGTCTTGGTCGTCGACCAGACATTGGTGATCGTGTCGCGAACCCACGGACGAGTCCGTGCGGAATCGCAGTGTCCACCCCAGATATCGACCACACGGCGGCCGTCGATGTCGACGACGACCGAGGCACCGAGTTCCGCACCCGAATCGATGTCGGCAGCCAACGCATCGCGTACCTGATGAAAGCCCGGTTCCCAGTCGCCGTCAACCATTGCTCGACGCGCCGAGCAGTCGGTGCACAGCGAGATCGACGTAGGTGTCTGCGACGGCTTCGATGCTCAGATCCCCTCCGTCATGGAACCAGTTACTGATTCCGTTCAGCATGTCCGTCACCGCGAAGGCGGCTACGCGGGCGTCGGACACCGTGAACTCCCCAGTGTGCATACCGGCGGCAATGACCTCGCGCACGCGTCGTTGGTAGCGCCGCCGATAGTCCTCGATCGTGGCCCGGTGTTCCGGCGTCAGCGACGCCAGCTCGTGGAGCCCGACGATGTACTCGACGCGTCGAAGGTTGAGATGTACGAGATGTGCCCGCACCAGCGAGGCCAATCGTTCTGTGGGCGTGCCCGGTGCGTCGAGCAGTGGCAGATTCTCTTCGGAGGGCTCCTGGGTGACAGTAAGGCAGACCGCGAAGAGAATGTCTTCCTTGGACTGAAAGTGGTGGTAGAGGCTTGCTCCGCGGATCCCGACGGCGTCGGCGATGTCACGCATACCGACGTTGGCGTACCCGTCGCGCGCAAAGATCTCTGCTGCTTTCGACGCGATGTCCTCGCGGCGGCGTTGCGTTCGTATCTGGCGTGGGACGACGGCTTCTCGATCGGGCGCGGTCATACGGGCTCCTCCGCTGTGGTGGCCATGGTCCGCAGGTTCCTCTTGAGGATTTTGCCCTGCGCGTCGACTGGTAATTCTTCGACGATGTGCACGGATTTCGGAGCCTTGTAGGTCGCCAGTTCGATCCGGCAGTGCTCGATGATGGCCTGCGGATCGGGTGTGCACCCCTCGCGCGCGATGACGAAAGCAGTCACTGCCTCGGACCAATAGGGATCAGGCACTCCGACGACAGCTGCCCGCAGCACCTCCGGGTGTGCGTGAATGGCGCGTTCGACCTCTTGCGAAGATACATTCATTCCCCCGGTCTTGATCATGTCCTTCATGCGATCGTAGAAGAACAGATTTCCATCGGTGTCGACGCGCACCATATCGCCGGTGTGTACCCAGCCGCCACGGAAGACTTCGGCGGTTCGTTCCTCGTCCTTGAAGTATCCGAGCATCACCGACGGAGTGCGACACACCAATTCGCCGATCTCGGCGTCGTTGCCTTCGGCGTCGACGACCTTGATCTCCAGGTGCGTGACCGGTTTACCGATCCACGACGCGTCGCCACCGGGAATGTCGTCGAGGGTGGAGAACCAGCCGACCGATCCCAGTTGGGAAAGTTCCGATTGTCCCCAGTAGGTGCCCCAGATTGCCTCCGGTGCCGCACTCGCCCACGCCTCGATGGTGTGGGGTGAGACCTGGCCACCGTAGGTGAGACAACGCCGGACCTGCCCGACTGCGGTGCTCCCGAAAGCGGAGTCGCGAGCGAGTGCCATGTAGAACGTCGGAGTTTGGGCGATGACCGAGATCTTCTCGTCGGCGATGATCTGGAGTGAGAGTGCCGGGTCGACGGTTGCAGGCAACACGAGCGTGGCACCCATCAGTGTCAGAGTTGTCATCGATCCGAGGCCTGCGATGGTGTGGAACGGCATGACGAACAACCAGGTGTCCTCGGGGCCGGTCCGCAGACCCCAACTCCACGCGGGCGCCGTGGAGATCAGGAAGTTGCGATGGGGAATCATCACACCCTTCGGTGCGGCCTCGGTGCCGGAGGTGTAGATGACCATGGCGACGTCGTTCTCGTCCATGTCGACTTCGGGGTCGGACGAGGGCATCTGCGCCGTCAGCTCCTCGTAGTGCGCGCCGAACGTGACGAGCGTCGTCGACTCCGGTTTGACGCCGGCGACCGCGTCGGCGAATTCGACATCGGCTACCACCACGGTCGGCTCTGCGTGTTCGAGCTGGTGCCGCACTTCTGCTGATCGATACATGACGTTGATGCCGGTGAACGCCGCACCGATCTTGAGTGTGCCGTAGTAGGCGATGACCACATCGACGCTGTTGCGGGCCATCGACGCGACTCGGTCACCGTGCCGCACACCGAGATCGAGGAGGAGATTGGCGAATCGGTTCGCGTGTGCGTCGAGCTCTCCGTAAGTGGTGACCAGGCGCGTACCGTCGGATCGGTAGCTGATGAACGCGGTCTTGTTCGGCTGCGTTCGCGCGTGTCGACGAAGTTGATCGCCGATGGTGGCGCGGCCGATCAACGAACGGTGATGCTGGGCAGTGCCGGTCACTATGTCTCTCCTGAAGATGTTCGGTCGGCTCAGAGCGCGGGGGACAGGGTGGCGTCGAACATCGGCTGGGTGAACGTTTCGAGGGCGACGATCTGCTCGACGGGATCGCGGGTGAGTTTCTTGGGAAACGGCCGTTCAGGGTATCCGACGGCGATGTGAGCGGCGGTGATGTACCCCTCGGGGATTTCGAGTAGTTCGCGTACCTTGGGTTCTTCTGCGCACAACAGTGTGGTCACCGCGGTGGCCACGCCTTGGTCCCGCAAGGTCAGGCACAGGTTCTGCACTGTCGGGTAGATCGAAGCGCCACCGACGACGGAGAGTCTGCCGAGTTCGTGGTCGGTGGGATGCAAGCCGTCCACTGCCGCGCACACGACGACAATTGCGGGTACTTCGGCCAGGTGGCGGGCGAAGAAGTCGGCGTCCTGCACTGTTTTCGGGAGGGCGCCGACGGCTACTGTTCCGCCGGTGATGCCGGCAAAGTAGGCATCCCACATCGGCAGATACAGGTCGGCGAGGGCCTGCTTGCGGGCTTGCTCGCGGACGACGATCCATCGCACCGGCTGACGATTACCGCCCTGGGGTCCGAAGCGAGCGACGTCGAAGGCTTTCCTGAACACCTCGTCGGGCACCGGGTCGCTGAGGTACCGCCGGCAGGTTCCGGTCGTGCGCATTGCCTCGGTGAGCTCCATGTTGAATCCCTTCGCCTGTCCACTGTTAGGTAGTGCCTGAAGCATTGTGTGGTGTATGCCACATTGTCAAGTGGCAGCTTTGCGCTTAGTGCGGATTCGTCGAAGTGCTTGCGGATATTTACCTAACTGTGGTTAGTTTTTATGGAGTTCGCTTTTCTCGGGCGCTGAAAGAGGTTCAACATGTCTGCATCTGTGAATACTGCCGACCGCGACCGGCTGGCTCGGGCGCTCGACTCGGCAAACATGCCGAGCCTGGTCGCAGTGCTCTACCAACTCACCGGCGACCATGTCTGGCTCGAGGCCCCCTACCTGCCGACCCGCAGCCGTGGCATGGACGACAACGATGCCGGCGGGTTTGCGCCCGACGCCGCGCAGAGGATCAGGGCTGCCGCCCTCGACGCCATCTCCGAGTGGACGAACGGTACGCCGCCGGCACTCCCGTCGCCGTCGAACGATCAACTCGTAGAGATGATCAGCGCCGCGGTGGGTGAGTCGGTGCCACCGGAATTTGCGTCGATGATCGCCGAGGACATGGGATTCGTCTCTGCCCCGGAACCGGCAGTCACCGCCAGTGCCCTGTCGGTCATCGTCATCGGGGCAGGCGTTTCGGGCATGCTCGCAGCCATCAAGCTACGTGAAGCCGGAATCGATCACGTTGTGCTGGAGAAGAATTCCGACGTGGGGGGCGGCTGGTTCGAGAACACCTACCCAGGGGCGGGTGTCGACACACCCAGTCACCTCTATTCATATTCCTTTGCTCCACGGTCCTGGAGCACACATTTCGGCAAGCGTGAAGAGGTCTGGCAGTACCTCAGCGATGTGGCCACCGACCACGATCTCCGGGAACGAATTCGATTCGACACCGAGGTCGCCACCTCCGTATACGACGCGGAGCGGCAACGATGGACCGTCACCACGACGAGCGGTGAAGTCCTGACCGCAGATGTGGTCATCACCGCCACCGGCCAACTCAATCGCCCGAAGGTCCCCCCGATACCGGGTATCGACGCATTCCGTGGACCGATCTTTCACACCGCAGAGTGGCCCGAGGGGCTCGATCTGACCGGCAAACGCGTTGCCATCATCGGCACCGGCGCCAGCGCCATGCAGGTACTTCCCGCCATCGCCTCGACGGTCGGTCATGCGACGGTGTTCCAGCGCTCGCCGCAGTGGGTCGCGTCGAGTGACGTCTATTTCGCCCCCATCGACGAAGACGTCAGCTACCTGATGGAGACGGTGCCGCTGTATCGGCTCTGGTATCGAGCGCGACTCGCCTGGAATTTCAACGACCGCGTCCACCCGTCGCTGCAGGTCGATCCGGAGTGGAAGAACCCAGCACAATCGGTCAACGCGATCAACGATGCGCACCGGCGAGTGTTCACCCGATACCTGGAGAACGCGCTCGAAGGCAGGCCGGATCTGATCGAGAAGTCGCTGCCGGACTACCCCCCGTTCGGTAAGCGCATGTTGCTCGATAACGGGTGGTTCGATGCCCTTCGCCGCGACAATGTCACCCTCGTGGCCGAGGGTGTCGCCTCGATCGGTGCCGACACCGTGCGGGGACAGCGGGGGACCGAGGTCGAGGTCGATGTCGTGATCCTGGCTACCGGCTTCGAGACGCACAAGTTGCTGACGCCCATCGAAGTTCGTGGTCGCTCTGGTAGGTCGATCCGCGACGGGTGGGGTCCCGAGGACGCCCATGCGCACCTCGGCATCACCGTGCCGGACTTCCCCAATCTCTTCCTGACCTGCGGGCCCGGTACCGTCCTCGGGCACGGTGGTAGCTACATCACCATCGCGGAATGTCAGGTCCGCTACATCATGGATGTCCTGAAATACATGTCGGACAATCGAATCGGCGCTGTCGAGTGCAAGCCCGAAGTCGAAGAAGACTACCTGCGACGCCACGACGAGGCGCACTCGCGGATGATCTGGACGCACCCGGGCATGGACAACTGGTACCGAAACGACGCTGGACGGGTGGTATCGACATTGCCCTGGCGCATCGTCGACTACTGGGAAATGACCCACAGCGCCGACATGGGCGACTATCTCGTCGAAAAGGCACGGCAGGCATCGAGCGTCTGACAGAGCGGACGGACGCGTCGATAATGGGATGCATGCTTCCAGTTCTCGATATGTCACTCGTCGACACCGATCCAGACGGCTTCCGGGCCGCCCTGTTGGATGCTGCACACCGATTCGGCTTCTTCTACCTGGTGGGCCACGGTGTGCCGGCGGCTCGCAGCGAGGAAGTTCTTCGACTCGCTCGCTCGTTCTTCGCCCTCGCGCCGGAGGAGAAGGACGAGATCTCACAGCTGAAGAGCCCGCAATTCCGCGGCTACTCACGCCTCGGGGGCGAGCTGACCAACGGCGAAGTCGACTGGCGTGAGCAGATAGACATCGGCCCCGAACGGCCCGTCATCGACGGTGCCGAGGGTTACTGGAATCTCCAAGGACCGAACCTCTGGCCCTCTGCACTCCCAGCTCTCGAGCCGGCCTTCGAATCCTGGGAATCGACCATGTCCCAGCTCGGGTTGCGGGTCCTTCGGCATTGGGCGGTGGCACTCGGAGCTTCCGAAAACGTGTTCGACGACGCGTTCGCAGACAGTCCAGCGTCGTTGATCAAGATCGTCCGGTACCCCGGAAGCTCTGACAATCCGCAGGGCGTCGGCGCGCACAAGGATTCCGGCGTTCTTACTCTCCTCCTCGTCGAACCGGACTCGGTGGGATTGCAGGTCGAAATCGAGGTGGGCGAGTGGATCGACGTACCTCCTGTCGACGGCGCATTCATCGTCAACATCGGTGAACTTCTCGAAGTCGCGACGCAAGGCTATCTGCGTGCGACGCGACATCGAGTGCAGGCACCCGAAGCGGGCGCTGACCGCGTTTCGATCCCGTTCTTTCTCAGCCCCGCACTGGACGCCGTCATTCCGATCGTGTCCTTGCCCGAAGAGCTGGCTGTGAATTCCAAAGGGGTCGAGGCGGATCCGAACAATCCGATCTTCGATACCTATGGTGCCAACGCGTGGAAGTCGCGTACGCGAGCGCACCCCGACGTCGCCGAACTGCATCACGGGATCAACTGAGCTTGGTCGGATCGTCAGAGGCGGCGCAGCCAGCTGCGCCGTTTCAGCGGCGCAGGAGAGTCGATGTCGGCGAGCTTCCCGCTGTTGAAGTCGGCGACCAGATTGGACACGGTTCCCTGTGCGCAGGACTTGTTGGTACCGATGAATCCTGACGGCCCGCGTTTGATCCAGCCGGTGACATAGGTTCCGGGAAACCGTGCACCGCCCGGTGATTCGAGGACGCGGCCGTCGTCGTTGGGAATGATTCCTGCTTGTTCGTCGAACGGCACACCTTCGATCGCCACGCCGCGGTAGCCGATCGACGTCAACACCAGGCCGGTGTCGACGGTCTCGACTTCACCCGTCGCTACGCTCCGTACCGTGCCGTCGATGCCGGTGTCGAGCATCATGCGATCGAACTCGACACCGGTAACTGCCGCATCACCGAGAATTCGCTTGGGGGAGAGGAGATAGCGCAACATGATTCGCTTACCGCCTCTACTTTCCGAGTCTTCCAATCTCTGCAGCAGGCGCAGCTTCTGAACTACAGCATGCGGGAGCTCGTCGGTTTCGGTCAGTGCGATCGTGGCTGCGTCGAGCACGATCTCGTCGCGGTGCGTCGAAACGTCCACCCCCGAGGTGCCGAGTAGGCCGGCGAACTCCGGAACTGTGAAAGCCGACTGTGCGACGCCGCGCCGGCCGACTACCAGTACCTCTTCGATGCTGGACTCGCGCAACGCTTTCAGAGCGTAGTAGGGCACGTTCGTGCCGACCAGACGTTCGGGATCGATCGTCAGGATTCGGGCCACGTCGAGGGCAACGTTGCCATTACCGATGACGATCGCACGTTTGTGGGACAGGTCGTAATGGCGCTCGGCATGGTCGGGGTGACCGTTGTACCAGGCGACGAAGTCGGTGGCCGACCTGCGGCCGGGAAGCGTCGCACCGGGAATCGTCAATTCCCGGTCCGACGATGCACCGACTGCGTAGATCACGGCATGATGCTGATCCAGCAGCTGCTGGTGCGTAATGTGCTCTCCCACCTCGACACCGAGATGGAACCGGAATCCAGGCTGCGCAGCGATGGTGTCGAACAGTCGAGATACCTGACGGGTCTTTTCGTGGTCCGGCGCTACGCCCAACCGTGCCAGGCCGTGCGGCCGGGTCAGTCGGTCGTAGACGTCGACCTTCACTCCAGGTTGGGTGAGGAGTTCGTCCGCCGCGTACATCGCCGAAGGTCCCGATCCGACGATAGCCACGCGAAGTGGCTGACGTTCCCTGGTGACCGTCGGAGCCGGTGACACCGGCGCAAGCAACGGACGCGCAGGCCGATCCTGCTTGTAAAAATCGGCATTGATCTGCAAGAACGGCAACTGCGCGTCGGTGAGCTTGGCTTTTGGCACGATTGCATCAACCGGACACGCCGAGACGCAGGCGCCACAGTCGACACACGACGACGGGTCGATATGCAGCATCTCGGCCGTCAGAAAGTCAGGCTCATCCGGTGTCGGGTGAATGCAGTTGACCGGGCATGCGTAGACGCATGACGCGTCGCTACAGCATGACTGAGTAACGATGTGGGGCATGGACTTCCTGACTGGCGACCCGGCAGTGGAGAGAGGTGAACTCGAGACTCAAGCTGCGAAGTGGCCGGAGCTGCGATCGGGTTCGCTGCGGTAGCGCGACGCTCTGCCGTCGATTCCGCATGCCTTCCACAGTAGTTTTGCCGAGCGATTCATCATTCCGGTGTCGGTGGCCAGCATGCGAACGTCGCCGAAATAGTCCTGCAACCTGTGCTGGGCTTGTTCGGTGCCCCAGAACAAGTCGTCTTTGACGTACTTCGGGATGTCGAACTTCTGCCAGAACTTCTTCGGTGGAATGGCGATGACGTCGCACAGGATTCGCATGGTGATGGGGAATGCCAACGACAACAAGAAGCGTCCGACCCTGGACATCTTCGGCACCCGGCGACGCAACAGCTGGTGCGCGAACGAAATGTGACGGGCTTCCTCCGCGACGTGAATGACCATGACGCTCTGCATGATCGGATGAATGTTTTCGCCCGATCGTAGCAATGCCTTTTGGATGTGGTCGATCGGCTCCTCGCCGGCGAGGACCCCGACGAAGAAGAGCTCGGGCAACAGCGTCGCGAACAACGGGATGATCGGGGAGATCCACTTCATCGGACGGTTCATACCCGGCACGTCAGCATCGACGCGGTTGACCATCTCCTGGAACATGAGGGTGTGGTTGCACTCTTCGATCGACTCGTGGGTGCAGTAGCGAGCCTCGGCAGAACCATTCGGCAGCGAGAATACGTACTGCATCATCCCGCGAATGAGAATGTTCTCGAACTGCAATCCGACTTTGGCGATGTTGGCTTGGCGCCACATGCCGATATCGATTTGTCGGTCTTCCGGCAGTGCCTGGTACCAGGCGTGGCCGCCGAGCGCGTCGGTTGTGGCCGGGAGTATCCATCGGCGGTCGTCCTTGGTAACTTCGAACTTACGAGAATCCCAGTCGATATCGACGTACGGATCGAAATGCTTGTCCACGGATCCCTCGGACAGGAGTCGGAGCGTCTCGTTGTACTGCTCGGTCTCCGCGTCGGTGTCGGCCGATCGCACGCGCGGTTCTGACGAAAGTGTCATCGCTTCTCCTTATTTCGTTCGAAGGTGGGAGTTAATGTAACTCGTCGTATCAGTAAATGGAAGCGCCTTCTTCGACTTGCTGTCACTGCCGCCCCGATTAGTGCTTAGCGCATTTATGCGCTAATGTAAGCGCAGAATCGAGCTAAGGGAGTTGCACGTGAAAGTTACGCCGCTACAAGCCGATCGCGCCGCAGGCGTGCTACTGGGCATCGCCGCGGGAGACGCGCTTGGCGCTGGGTACGAGTTCACGCACCCGGCGCCGGGCACTGTCATCGACATGATCGGTGGCGGATCATTCGATTGGGCCCCGGGGGAATGGACCGACGACACATCGATGGCCGCGGCCATCGCCCAAGCGTCGCGAGAGGGCGCAGACGTCGGAACCGGCGACGGCCTCGACGCCGTCGCCGCGAACTTCCTCGCCTGGTACGACACAAATCCACCGGATATCGGCAACCAGACGCGGGCTGTGCTGCGACACCGAAGCGCAAATGCGCCCGAGATGACCAGGTGTGCAAATGCGCTCACCGGCCGAACCGGTGGTAACGGATCGTTGATGCGGACAGCCCCAGTCGCACTCCGCTACCTCGACAGCGCAACGAAGTGTGTCGAGGCCGCCGCCGCAATCAGTGCTCTGACACACCCCGACCCTCGCGCCGCCCAGGCGTGTCAGATGTGGTCGTTCGCGATCCGCCATGCCGTGCTCGAAGGAAACTTCGACGGGATTCGGCTGTGGGTCGACTCTGCGGAATCAGCAGCATTTTGGGGACCGCTCCTCGACGCGGCCGAGCGGGGTGAGCCGTCGGACTTTCCGAACAACGGCTGGGTCGTCCACGCGCTGCAGACTGCATGGTGGGCGATTGTGAAAGCAGACCAGGGCGGACCACAGCACCTTGTCCAAGCCCTCGAATTGTGTGTTCTTGCCGGTGGCGACACCGACACGACTGCCGCAATTGCGGGCGGACTGCTAGGTGCGAAATGGGGCGCGTCGGCTGTGCCGACGCGATGGCGGTCGATGCTCCATGGATATCCCCAACTCACCGCTGACGATCTCGTCGCGATCGCCGACGATATCGTGGCCAATTCAGGAGGCACGCCATGACCATCATCGATGTCATCGAAGGCGATATCACCAGAGTGCGCGTAGACGCCATCGTCAATGCGGCGAACTCGACGCTGCTCGGTGGGGGAGGCGTGGACGGGGCCATCCACCGATCGGGTGGGCCGGACGTGCTTGCCGAGTGCAAGGTTCTGCGGACTACATCCCTACCCAACGGTCTTGCGGCCGGTGGGGCAGTGGCAACGACGGCAGGTCTCTTGCCCGCCAAGTGGGTAATTCACGCGGTGGGTCCGCGCTATTCGGCGCACGAGGATCGCTCCGGCATCTTGCGGGCTGCGTACATACGCAGTCTCGCAGTCGCTGATTCGCTCGGTGCACGGACTGTTGCCTTTCCGTTGATCTCCGGGGGATCGTACGGTTGGCCGCTGGAAGATGCGATAGCGCAACAGCTTGCAGCGATCGTCGGTGCATACAGCCGAGTCGAGGTGGTGTCGGTGGTGGCCTTTTCCGCACTGGGAGCAAAGCTGACAACCCGGTTGCTGAGCTAGTCCCACGCCGGGCCTCAGCTCTTGAAGAGGGCCGCCGCGGACTCCGGCAACCGAGCGTCAGGGTTTCTGCGGTACAACTCGGCCGGCCTGCCGGCGCCCGTGGTCGACGAATCGCCGGTGCCGATCAGCGCACCCGCGACATGCCGCCTGAAGGTGTCCTTGGGAAGCTCCTTGTCGTAGACGACCTCATAGAGTCTCCTGAGCTCGAGCAAGGTGAAGGTGGACCCGAGCAGGTGGGCCGGGTCCACCTGTGAACCGTAGCGCTCGCGTAGATCCACCACCGACAGCGCCGCCATGGCGTTATGATCGAACGCGAGTTCAGAGGTCGGCGATCCATTGCGAATCTCGACGAGATCGACTGCGGTGCCCAAGTTTTCATAGGCTACTGCGGCGCCGTGCGCCATCGACAACACCCAGCCGCGATCGTCTCGGTCCGGCACGTCGAACATCCCGATTTGATGAAACGACAGGCCGCTGAGGCTTGCTTTGTTGCGAAGGGCGCGTTCGGCGGCGTCTGCCAGTCTCTCGCCCGGATGTAGGAAGGTTCCGGGTAGCGCACGACCCCGAGGTGACGGTACGACGACGACGCACAGCGTGTTGTCTCGTACCGTCAGCACTGCGACATCGACGGCAACCGACGGCCGCGGATAATCCGTCAGTGCGGTGTCGGGATGATCCTGAGTAGCCACCCGCCCAGATTAGCGCACTATTGAGTTATCCCGACGAGCTAATCCATATCGAACAGTCCAGGTTCTTCGAGCGAATCGAAGAGCTGAAACTGCTCAGGCCGGGGAGTGAGTTGTCGCGCGGGCCGATGCCTTCGGCGCAGGCTCTCGGCAACATAGGTCCAGCTCAGCGCGAACGAGTCGCATAGGACGGCTGCACGTACGCGGCGTTCGTCTCCTAGTCGATGTGCGTGATCGCGGAAGCGTTGGGCTGTCCACTGTGCGCGCTGGGCCAGCTCCCCGACATCCTGGCGTCGGCAGAGGGCGTCGACTGTCGCAGAATCCACTGGGCCACCGGTTAATTCGCATGCTGCACGGAGCGTACCGAGCGTTCCTCCGTCGTCGGACCACGATACCGGTGGCTGCGGATCTGCGTGGCGGTGAGTTGGATCGAACACCGTCCCACCGACACGAAGAGCGAACGGTGCGTCGATACCTTCGAGGAAATGCCCGAAACGATAGAGCTGCACAGTCAATTGACGGGGGACGAAGGTTCGAGTATCGATCGAAACACCCGCGAACAGTTGATCACCGGCCACGACGAAGGTGATGTTCTTCCATCTGCTCGTAAGCGAGGACATCCTCCGCGCCAGCATCGCAGATTGCGACACCCCGGTGACCAGCGGTGCATGTATGCGGACCGACGTCGCATCGTGATCGAAGCAGACGTGCACAGGGAATGTGAACCCGTCTATCCGAATATCGCCGTTCGATTCGAGTGCGAGATCGAAGTGGGCGTCGACCGTCTGCACGATGAGGGCACGCAGATGATCGAGGTCGAGAGGGATCACTGCCGTGCCATCTACTGTGCGGCAGTCGACGGAAGTACGGAACTGTCGACCATTTCCGCCCTCGGTCAAAGCCGACAGAAACGCCGGATGCGCGACGTTCCAGACCTCGCGGAACGCACGGACTATCGACCGAGACAGCTCTTCGGCGTTGTCGCGATGACCGATCATCGAACGGCTGACGAGCTGGCCGACCTCCGTCTGTGTCGCCGGAGTGACCCACCCCAGAGCGAACAGCGCTGCGTCGTCACCGGCAGGCGGTTCCACACCCTCGTAGAGATAGCTGTCGAGAACGGCAGTGCAGGCGATGATGCCGTCGTATTCGGCTTGGAGTGCGATCCACGGGCTGTCCCCGTCGCCGCGATCGAGTCCGGATTCCGCAGTGAGCGTGAGGGTTTCAGAGTTCGTCATGTCTGCTACGAACGACATCAATTCTTGGGCGTACAACGACCACGCTTCGTCGATGGAGGCCTGAAGGTCGATCTTGCGATTGTCCGTCACGATGACGCCTTCCCTCTCGTCAGGCGGCCGAATCCGCCTGACGAGAAGGACAGTATCGATGGGGTACGACAAGAACGGCAGTCCCGAACCGCCCCCGTGTAAGAAAACGCTTACCGATCAACACACCGCGAATTGAAAGCCCAGCTGTACTTCAGGTTTCGCAGGCGACGCCGTCTCCGTCACGGTCGAGCTTCGAGCTGTATCCCGGCTCGCCGGCGTAGATCGGTGCCGCTCCTGCTGCCCGGACGGCGGTGCAATTCGCGTAGGAGACAGCGGAAGGAACTTCGGGCACCGCGACCAAGGGCGCTGGCGGAACGTAGACGGGTTCTGGCTCGGCAACATACACCGGTGTCGGAGCCGGGACGTACTGCGTTGTCGTCGGCACCGGAGGCCGAGCGTAGACAGTTTCTGGCTCTGGTGGCGGAACGACCGTGCTCGGTGCAATCGTCGTGGTCGGACCTGGCGTGGTCGTGCTTTGACGGGGAGCGGTCGTGGTCTTCGGGCTCGGTGTCGAAGTCGTCACCTGAGCCACTGTGGGAGCGGAAAAAGCCCGTGAGCTGCCCGTCTCGTCAGGCACGGGCGTCGGGGTCATGATCGAGAGAGCAACCAATGCGGGTAGTGACGCAACAGCCGGGGTCGCCCAGACGATCCGACCACGTGAGGGCTTTCCGAAAACGTAGAGCGTACCGGCGGCAATCATGCACGCGCCCAAGACGACTCCGGCGAACGAGAAATCGGCGAGTGAGGCGATCAGAAACAGACCGCCGAGTGCAACGGATATCCAGGCGACGATCTTGCCCAGCAGTGGGCGGGGACGTTCCGGACGTGCAGCACCAGGAAAAACGTAGGGCTCCGAATTGGGTTCGGTCATCGTGCGGTCCTCGGATCGGACTAGAGGGGCAGGCCACGAGAACTTGTCCGCGAACGGGGCACTCGCTGGAAAGCCGGCGCCGCAGATACTGCATCCGCGGTGGCTGCTCGTACGAAGACCTTGTCGGATGTACGACCCTCTTTGTTACCCGCCGATCAGGACGATTCCATCGGATCGTGCTCACCGAAGGGCTCCGCGAGGCGAATGCCTTGTAGAACTGCAGGTCGCAGCGCAGTCGGTACCTCGAGGGCGTCTTCGGTGGTAATCAGAATAGTTTGGTCCTGGAGGGAACGGACGCGATAGTCGATCAACTGTGCGGTTCGCAGATCCTCGCCCTCGAGTCCCTCGTAGTCTTCTTCGGCATTGTCGATGGGGAGGTCGTCCGTCATTGCCGCGAGGAGTGTCTGAATTGCGAACGTGTTGGACAGTGCCATCGACACATCGTCCTCGACCGAAGTGAGCTGATGACGGATGTGGTGTGTCAGCACATCTCGGAGCGCGTCGATCGAGCGCGATCCGAAGGCGTCCACATTCTTGCCCGGCACCACGTTGCTGCCATCGACCTCGAGTACCTCCGAGGCGATGGCTGCCGCCCAGTAGTCCAATTCGGTGAGGTCCGCGGCCGGATCGTCTGCCGCATCGTCCGCATTCGCCAGTGCAGCGGACAGGTCGGGAACATCGGCGACGGCGATCGAGGAACCGACGCGCGTGACCAAAGCATCGACACCTGAGATCAGGGGCAGTAGCGCCAGCGCTGCAGACTCCTCCTCTGCGGTGACCTCGGGCAGTTCGATGTCATCGGGCTCGAGCACGTCGGGATCGTTGTACACGAAGTCGTTGAGGTCTTCCATGCAGTGCGCGAAATCGTCTTCCGAACCCGTCCAGGCGTCGGTCTCGTCGAGGAACGCTAGGAACTCGAGCACGCAGAGGACGATGTTGAGGGCGGCCGCATGCCCATTGTCAGGGTCGGAATCCTCGACCCGTTCGGCGGCATCGACTAGGTAGTGCGCATCGCTCGGCGTCCAGGCGGTGACGGAGAAGGCTGGGTTGGCCTTGGCCATCTGAGTGAGAGTGGTGCCGGTGAGTCCTGCTACTCGTTCGGCGTGTTCGGCCATCTCTCCATGCTCGAGCCAGGTGGCGAAATCGTCGAGCAGATCAGTGGGGATCGATGCGGGCTGAGTGCCCGCAGGGTTCTGCCGTTTCTGCCGAGCCTTGGTTTTTGCTGCTCGCTTCTGGCCTCGGCTTGCCGGCCCTTTGGATCCCATGGCCCACAGCCTAACGGGCCGCACTGCGATCGGGTCGGACCAGTTACCTTCGAGCCGCACGTTCAATTTGTATCGTCTCACGATATAGTTGGATCGGAGGTTGTCCCGGAGGCGTATGTCTCGGGATCTCCACTCGGACCGTCTCGGCGACTATGGCCGACACCAGGAAAGGGGCTCCGATGGACCCGATCAGTGCACTGTCTCCGACTCCAGCGCAGGCGTGGAGTGAACTTCGCGCCGGAAACGAGCGCTTCGTCGCCGGCGATTGCCGGCATCCCCGCCAAGGAATCGACGACCGAACTCGGTTGGTCGACGTCCAGCGCCCGAAGGCGGTGGTCTTCGGGTGTTCGGATTCTCGTGTGGCAGCGGAGATCGTGTTCGACCAGGGTCTTGGAGATCTGTTCGTCGTCAGAACCGCCGGGCACGTCGTCGACGCATCGGTACTGGGTTCGATCGAGTACGCGGTCGACATCCTCGATGTGCCACTCATTGCCGTCCTCGGTCACGACAGCTGCGGCGCCGTCAGAGCGAGTGTCGACGCGGTGGACGGTGTCGCGATGCCGGGCGGTTACATCCGCGACATCGTCGAGCGTGTCACTCCGAGTATTCTCGCCGGACGCCGCACAGGACTCACTCGAATCGACGAATTCGAGGCGCGCCATGTCGAGGAGACCGTGCAGCTGATCACCGCTCGAAGCAGGCTCATTGCCGACCGAACAGACCGCGGTGCACTTGCGGTCGTCGGGTTGACCTACCGTCTCGAGATGGGACGGGTCGTACTACACAGCGCGCTCGGTGACGTAGGCAGTCACGTCGAGGGAGACGTGATTGCGACGTTGACTCGTTGGACCGACTGCGGCGGCACGTGGCGGCTGGTATCGCGCACCGCCACCAAGGCAACGGTGGCCTTGTGCAGCTGCGACGGACGCGAAGAAATGCAACGCCTCGACAGTGACGATCCCGTGACGATTGCTTGGATCGAGAACAACGACGAGGGCGTTGCCTAGCTCTCGCTCATGGCGCGGGCGGTGAACGGCGAGTCGTGTACTCACCGTTCTCGCACTGCGCCAATGAAACTCATCGAACAGGGAGGTTGCCGCTGTGTCTTCCGAAGAACCACAGGAACCGGTGCCGTTGACAAAACGGGAATTCGAATCGTTGGCGCGCTTCAGATTTGGAATTCGTCGTTACCTTCGCTTCAGTGAGGAGACCGTGCGGTCTCATGGACTCACCCCGCAGCAGTATCAGCTACTGCTGGCACTGAAGGGTTTTCCGGGGCGTGAGTGGGCTGCGATGCGGGAGTTGGCAGAGCGACTGCAGTTGCGTCATCACAGTGTGGTCGAACTGGTCGATCGCGCGCAGAAACAAGGCTTGGTTCGCCGGGCAGCTGATCCGTCCGACGCCCGAACGGTCAGAGTCGAGCTCACCAGCGACGGTGAACTGACACTCGTCCGACTGAGCGCGATGCACCGGGATGAACTCCAGAGGCTGGGGCCGACAATCGAATTGCCGATCTTCGACGACCCATCGGACGAATAACGAATCGAACTACCTGTGACAAGGGTCCGGGACGAGTCCAAAATGATACCTGACCTGCGTATGTATCGGATCGAGGGGCCAGGTCGTGATTCTCGAGCATCATACTGCCGTAAGCTGCGATGCGCAGTCGTTGTCGAAACCGCGACTGCCTACGGCACCATCGCATGGTTGCTGCCGTGATGACGTCGAATTATTGCGAAACAGGTAGGTGAATACGGTGTCTGCGCGTGAACAGGTGGCAGCGATCTATGAACAAGTTCTTCAGCGCAACGCCGGTGAACCTGAATTTCATCAGGCTGCTGCAGAGGTATTCGAATCGTTGCGTGTTGTCCTCGAACGCTATCCCCATTACGCGGACAGTGGACTCGTCGAGCGCTTGTGTGAACCGGAACGACAGATCATCTTCCGAGTCCCTTGGGTAGACGATACGGGTGCGGTGCAGGTCAACCGAGGTTTTCGCGTTCAGTACAACAGCGTGCTCGGACCGTACAAGGGCGGTCTGCGATTCCACCCCAGCGTGAATCTGGGGATTGTGAAATTCCTAGGTTTCGAACAGATCTTCAAGAACGCGTTGTCCGGTCTGCCGATCGGCGGTGGCAAAGGCGGATCGGACTTCGACCCGAAGGGCCGTTCCGACGCAGAAGTCATGCGATTCTGCCAGTCGTTCATGACCGAACTTCATCGTCACATCGGTGAATACACAGATGTTCCGGCCGGCGATATCGGTGTCGGCGGTCGAGAGATCGGATACCTGTTCGGGCAGTACAAGCGGTTGACCAACTCGTACGAATCCGGAGTGTTGACCGGAAAAGGCTTGAACTGGGGTGGCTCTCAGGTGCGCAAAGAGGCAACCGGTTACGGCGCGGCATATTTCGTCGCCGAGATGCTCAAAACTGTCAAGTCTTCGCTGGAGGGCAAGACCGTAGTGGTCTCCGGGTCCGGCAACGTTGCGATCTACGCAATCGAAAAAATTCATCAGCTCGGCGGCATCGTCGTCGCCTGTTCCGACTCCTCGGGTTACATCGTCGACCCCAAGGGCATCGACCTCGAGCTGTTGAAGGACATCAAGGAGTCGCGCCGGGCCCGCATCTGCGAGTACGTCGAGACCGCCACGCATGCGACCTTCACTTCCGGTGGTTCCATCTGGGATGTCGCGTGCGATGTCGCGATACCAGCGGCAACCCAGAACGAACTCGACGAGGACGCGGCCGTCACTCTCGTCAAAGGCGGCGTTGTCGTAGTCGCCGAAGGCGCCAATATGCCGACGACACCGGAAGCGGTGCAGGTGTTCCGTGACGCGGGCGTTGCCTTCGCACCAGGTAAGGCTGCCAACGCAGGCGGAGTCGCTACATCGGCTCTCGAGATGCAGCAGAACGCATCTCGAGACTCGTGGAGCTTCGAATACACCGATGACCGCCTGGCGCGCATCATGACGGGAATCCATGGCCGCGTAGTCGAGACCGCCGAGGACTACGGGATGCCAGGGGACTATGTACACGGGGCGAACATTGCCGGATTCGTCAAAGTCGCCGACGCCATGATCTCGCTCGGAGTGATCTGAGCCATCACCGAAGTGCCCCGTGCGGTGACCTGCACGGGGCAATCCGATTGCAGACTCGAAAACTATTCGGCTGTCCGAGATTCCAGTAGTCGTCGTTCGAGACCTGCGGCAATCGAGAGAACGGTAACGGTGCTCTCGGCGCCTGTGGGCAGGACGTATGTGCGCTCATCCTCGACGCGGCACCCCATCAATGCCCTGCCCAGCGGTGACAACGGCGAACATGTCGCTATTTCGTCCGCAGAGTTCCCTGTGGCCGCAGTCAACACGAACGTCTCGACGTCATCGGGGTCGCGATCGAACATGACGGTGACAAGCGAAAACGGTTGTACGGTGCCGTCGTCGGTCACCGCAGCGGCAGCAGTCACCAACTCCTGGACCTCCGCGATGCGGCGGTCGATGCTCGACAATTCTTCGCGAGAGCGATGATAAGGATCGTTGTTCTCGAGATCGCCCATGTTGCGAAAGTCGATCACCTCGGCTGCGACTTCAGCGCGCCGAATGTGCAAGGCAGACAGTTCGCGGGCCTCTTCTGAAGCGGCACCTGTGGTCGAGATAAGTTCAGCGGTAGTCATGGAGTTTCTCCTTGCACTAAAACTCGGCGGTCGTCCCATTCCGAGGTCGTGGAAATACAGGAATCGACGCGGCGAGCAGTGCTCGACACGTCAGGTGCAGTAAGCAAAAAATGTGGCACCGAGTCGATGCCCGCTTTTCGGCGTTCAGAGATGTACCGCCGACCAACACTCGATACGAAATACTGCAAGTGTGCAGTGCTCTTCACTCGGAAAACAGTGACTTGGAAGCTGGTTATCAGTGGTGTGGCGTAAAGACACCCGCACGACGGCTATCGGTGCAACGTAGTTTTTCAGTGCATCGACGAATGCAGGTGGAACAGCCTAGTGCCCTGGCGGAGCGGTGCACGAACAACCGCGTAGCTCTACAAGAATAGGAATCACAGCGTTCACACCTTCTTTCGCATCGCGTGTCTTTCCCTGACTGTAGCCGGAAAAAAATAAAACTCCAGTCACACTAGTTTCACACGCTTTCCGCGCGCCGATACGTGCGCTGTCACTGCGGGATCGGCGCGGTTTCCCGTCGACACCACCGGGCGATCGCCTCGATCGACTCGCGCAACGGTGAAGTAGTGCCGACGACGAGGTACGACGTGGATACCACGGGTGTTCCGTCGACTTCGACTTCGTACTTCAACCGCTGCGCCAGGCGCTTCGCGTTGTGGCCCTCCACCCCGGCTTGGGAGGCGGCTCGGCCATCGCACACAACGAGGAGTCGGCACATGCTGAACTCCGACGACGCATCTACAACTGCGGCCGCAATTCTGTTGTTCTCCTCGGACTGCGCGGCGCGCTCGCGCCAGCGGGCAACCAGTCCGCGTCCTCCCGACGGCGCCTCGGTGGAGACAATGATGGTTTCTGTCGTGATCGGACCGCCGACGGTAACAGCTTCCGGCGCTGACTGGTCGGCATGCGCGACGCCGTCGAGCTGGTCCGAATAAGCGTAAGGATTACGAACAGTCACCGCGACGCCCTGGTCGACGAGCCCGCTGCGCAGGTCTTGGTGAAGTCGAATGGGCCGCCCGATGACAAGTGCAGCGGCGGTGGTTCCTGCTCGCGGACCATCCGTTCGATGAGCGGACAGCGACGACGTAGCGATCTCGACGAGAGCCATATTAACGATCGACCTCTTTGTTGCTGTGGTGAATCGAGGTACCGGGGAGTCGACACAACGACACTCACGGCGCCTCAGGGGGACGAGCGTGCCAACTCCAGCGTTCGGTAGCGGCTGATGATCGTCTGGCGTGTGGCACGGTCGGTATCGGTCGCCAGCGTCAGAATCCAGGGGGCGGATTCGCTGAAGTTATCGGCGCTGGAGCGCTGCAAATCGGCTGTGACATCTCTCGAGATCGACTCGAGTTTGTCACTGGTCAGCCGACCTGTCGGGTCGGAGAAGCCGTACCCGATCTCCCATACTTGCGGTGGAGAAAACAACCCGGGGACATTGAGTCGGTCCCATTGCCGTGACAGGAGGGGCGAAATCACCTCGTCGACGGTGCGCTCACGCTGTACGCGGAACGGGCATGCTGCATCAAGAGCAATTTCCCCCTGTTCGAGAAATTGTCGAAGTCGTTCGGGTGAGGCGCATACCCGAAAATTAAATTCCATCATGACCGCTTTCACGGTAGACTCACTCCTTCGGTTCAATCAGTTCTATAAACTGTAGCCCAAAAGAAAATAAAAGCCAGTCGTGTGCATACATGCTTGGATGCACACGAAAGTTTCTAGGACGCAGTCGATGTGAGTTGAATTGCTACAGCCGTCAGCGGATTTTTTACTGGGTATCCAAAATGTAGTCGACCGCGGAATTGTTCTTCTTCGAGTACTTTTCCAACCTGCCGGTGATCAGTAGTGCACTCGAAAACCGCCGATGAACCCAATCGCGTCACCATCAGAATCCTTCATGGTGGAGAGGCTTACCCTCGGACAACTCATCGCGCGAATGTCTTCTTCAGGTTCTCGATCACTCCCTCGAGACCCCGATGACCGAGGTACCCGTCAGAGCGGATGACGAATGCAATCGGACCAGTGACACCGTATGCGCTGCGAAATTCGCTCGCGGAATCGACAACGACCGGCAACACAGATGTCACGTGGCTCGCCACAAGCAGATACACGTCGAGAAGTCCGTGCGCGGCGTCGACGGCTGCAGCGGCAAGCTCTTCGAATTTTTCGACCTCACCGTCCGAATACAGCAGGAGCGTGTGGCCGACGCCACCGAAGAGTTCGAACAGGCGGATAGGAAACGCGACCATGTCGCGGGTCAGTCCCCGCGCATCGGGGGCGCGTTCCCCGGGCTGCACGACGGCGGCTTTCGGGTCGGCCTGTGAGATCAACGGGCTTCCTGCATACGAGATCAGGAGTTGAGCTTGCTTGCGCATCGCGGTCTCCACGGAGCTGTCGCCTGCACCGATTCCTTCGCGGGCGTTTCGGACCGTCATTCCGACGACCTCTTCGCCGACGGGACGGCGTTCGGCGTCGTAGCTGTCGGTCAGGCCAGGGGCGGCCACACCGCGCACGGACAGTGCGACCTTCCAGGCAAGGTTGTGGGCGTCCTGAATGCCGGTGTTCATGCCTTGAGCACCGGTCGGAGGGTGAATGTGGGCGGCATCGCCCGCGACGAACACGCGGCCGCGGCCGTATGCGTCGACGATGCGATGGCTGATTCGAAAGACCGATGACCAGCGTAGATTCGACGCGGTCGTCGGCTCTGGTGCCAGCTGGTCAAGAACGGCCTGAATGTGATGCAGTTCGGGTGCGGGACCTCCAGCGAACCCGTGCGCGATGCCGTCGCCACTGCTGGGCCCCGCAGTCAGTTCCGGCGGAACGAGCATGGTCATGCGATAGCGCTTCCGTCCCGGCAGGGGGATAGCCACCAACAATCCGTTCGTTTTGCCGTCGGTGGCAGTGCTCGCGATCCTTATCCCGTACCCGGTCGGCTGCGACCAGTCGACTTCGACGTCGCCGAGCATGTAGGCCTCGGCGAATGCGTCACCCTCGAACGTCAGCCCCAGCTGTTTGCGGACGACACTGTGGGCGCCGTCGCAGCCGATGACGTACTGAACGTGGTCGATTACGGAGTCGGACGTGGTGGCAGTTACTCCGTGGGCGTCCTGATGGACCGACACGATGCCGACTCCGCGCTCCACCTCGGTCCCGGGTTCGGCAAGTCGCTCCGCGAGGATCCGCTCGGTCTCGTACTGGGGCAGCATTGCAAAGCCGAACGGCACATCGGCGGGCAACGCCAACTCGATTCGGCCGACCTGCTGGCCGTTGGTGTACACGATCTGTCCGCGCATCATGATCGACGCATCCAGGACGGTCTTCAGCACGCCCATGTTCTCGAATACTTCGAGCGTGCGAGGCTGAATACCGACAGCTTTCGCGTAGCGCGGAGGCTCGAGCAGCGGATCGATCACGCGGCAGGAGATTCCACGCCTCCGAAGTTCGATCGCTGCCGTCAACCCTATCGGTCCGGCCCCCGCCACGAGCACGTTCGTATCCACGTCTTCACCGCCGCACAGTCGGTTATCCCTGGTCGAGAATCAGTATGCCGACTCGGCAGGCCCCGATATGCCGTTCTCCACGGACCTCATGCTTTCTGGGTGAGAGCCTCCCACCGGAGGCTTTTTTCGTCGCTACATCGGGGGTAAGAGACCCAGCGAAATCAAATCGTCGAGCAACTGTCGTATATTGCCGGTGTCGAACGAGAGGAATGCGCGTTCGGTCTCGATCGCGGAAACATGCTGGGCCAGCACCTCGGGGTCACGCAACGCGAGGATGGTAACTAGATCCGAGGCCCTGGCGCCGCTGTGCGCAGCCTGTGCGGCCAGGAGGACGTTGAGGTAGCCGTGCTGTTCGAACTCTGTGTCAGCGTTGGTATTTCGAATCGCGTGATCAAGTCCCGCGACAGCTTTGAAGGAGATTTCACGTCGCGCAGCCTCATGGATGGCAGCGGCCAGTTCCTCCTCGTCAGGATATGCGTCCGCGGTGACGCCGCCGGTACGGAACGTGGCGTGGTAGCCACGCTCGTCCACGGCGTCGAATACCTCGGCTCGGTGTTGTCCGCGCGGGATCTCGACGTAGACGTCGATGGCAGGGTCGACGGCACCCAGTGCGGTGATGTCGGTCCCGTCCGGCAGGGCCACCTCGATCGTGGCGACGGTCAGATTCGACTTCGCATACATCCGATCGAGCGCGGCCTCGACTGTGGCGGGACCACCCGACGCGATCAGCGATATCGATAATGGTTCGGTCACATAGGTGAGTTCGTCGAGACGGGGAATAGGAATCATCAACGGACCGACGAGGTCCGAGAATGCTGCGTCCCTGTACGAAAGATGCTGCTGGACAGCGGTCTCGAGCAAAGTGTCACCGGGTTGGAGGAGGGCAGCGTCGTCGCACAGTCCTCGGAACAATCTCGGAATCACTTATCTCACCCGACTGCCGTTGTCAGGTGCGGTGATGCGCAACGTCGAGTCGCGTTCAGTCGATCGGTCGGGTTCCGCGGAGTCGGTCACTGTCCAACTGTAGCGACCGCAGCGCAGTGTTCCACATATTCGGGTGGTCGAGCCGTTCATCGGGTCGGTGCCGTGCAGGTCGATGTCGAAACCGAAGTATGTCGGTCTGCTCGAGTAGGGTCGAGCAAAAGTCCGTGCAGTGAGCGATCGCAGAAGGAGACATTTCAGTGGTGCTGAGGCTTTATCGCGCCACCCGCGGGGATTCGCTCGCAACGGCACTGGCTGAGGTGATGTCCACCCCTCTGGCCGATCCATTTGCAGCCGAAGTGATTTCGGTTCCGGCGAAGGGCGTCGAGCGTTGGCTGACTCAGCGTCTGTCGATGTCGCTCGGTGGGGCATCGGCCGACGGTATCGGCGCCAATATCGAGTTTCCTTCGCCGACCCGCCTCGTCGAGAACGCGCGGTCAGCGGCCCTCGGACGCGATCCCGACCTTGAACCGTGGTCACGCGGACGCGTCCTGTGGACGACGCTCGACGTCATCGACGGCTCGCTGGACGAACCGTGGTGCGCGGTGCTCGCCAAACACCTCGGTAACGGAACGGACGAGCACCGGGCCGGACGTAGATGGTCCACGGCAGCCCACCTCTCCGAGCTCTTCCGGACTTACGCCGCGGACCGTCCGTCGATGATCGTCGACTGGTCGACAGGTATCGACAGTGACGGCGTCGGCGGCGCTTTGGCCGAGGACCTGCGCTGGCAGGCCGAACTGTGGCGTGCGGTACGCGCCCGTATCGGACACTCGAGTCCTGCCGAACTTCTCGACGATGCGTGTGCAGCCATCCGCGCCGACCGGTCGATACTCGACCTCCCTGAACGGGTGTCGATATTCGGTGCAACGAGACTGACAACCGATCAATTGCAGGTGATAGCCGCGATCGCCGAACATCGCGACGTGCACGTGTGGCTGCCGCATCCCAGCGATCGAATGTGGACACAGCGCGTCGACCAGCAACGCGTCGACCAGCAACGCGTCAACAGGCGATCCGATGACCGATCGGCACTGACGATCGAACACCCGCTGCTCGCCGGCCTTGCGCGAGACGTGCGTGAACTGCAGATGCGACTCCTCGGGCTCGGTGGCGACCTCGTCGATACGGTCGAACCCGGTGCCGGCTTTCCCGACACATTGCTGGGCCGAGTGCAGGACGACATCGCGAACAACAGGGCCCCGACCAGGACCGCCGAACCGGACGGAACCGTCGCCGTCCACGCGTGTCACGGTGCTCCACGTCAGGTCGAGGTCTTACGGGAGACCCTGCTGCACCTGTTCGACGAGGATCCGACGCTCGAACCCCGTGACGTGTTGGTCATGTGCCCCGACGTCGAAACCTATGCGCCGCTGATCAGAGCGACTTTCGGACAGGGCGGGTTGGCTCATCCCGGTCACACCCTTCGCGTCCGGCTGGCCGACCGGGGTCTGCGGCAGACCAATCCGCTTCTCGCCGTGATCGCGACGTTGCTCGACCTTGCGGTGGGCCGAGTGACGGCCAGTCAGCTTCTCGACCTCGTCGCTGCCGACCCGGTCCGCCTACGGTTCGGCTTCTCCGCTGACGATGTGGAACGCCTCCGTGAATGGACGCAGGTATCGGGAGCTCGTTGGGGAATCAACTCCCGTCAACGCGAGAGCTTCGGCCTCGGCGGCTTCCGGCAGAACACGTTCAACAGTGCGGTCGATCGTCTGCTGTTGGGCGTAGCTGCCGACGAAACCGCTCACGATTGGCTCGATCTGGCACTGCCGGTCGACGACGTGGACGGCAACGATATCGACCTGACCGGTAGGTTCGCGGAGTTCATCGATCGCCTGGCGGTGACCTTGCGTGATCTACAAGGGCCACAGCGGACGGCAGAATGGCGCCACGCACTCGTTCGAGCACTCGATCTGCTCGCGGAGGTTGCTCCCTCCGACGCATGGCAACGCGCGCAAGCACTACGCGAACTCACCGAGGCCACCGAGCACGGCGAAAACTCGGTCATCCGGTTGGCCGACGTGCGGGCTATGCTCACGCGGGCTCTTGCCGGACGGCCTTCGCGAGCCAACTTCCGTACCGGCGAGCTGACGGTCTGCACCATGGTTCCGATGAGATCCGTTCCGCATCGGATCGTGGTGCTTCTCGGCCTCGACGACGAAGTGTTCCCACGAGCGGGCAGTGTCGATGGCGACAACGTTCTTTCTCGTGACCCTGCGCCCGGCGAGCGTGACGTCCGCAGTGAGGACCGTCAATTATTGCTCGACGCAGTGATGTCGGCAGGGGAGAAGCTGCTGTTGTTCTACACGGGTGCAGATCCGGTGTCCGGTTCGGTGAAGCCACCGGCAATTCCGCTCACCGAACTTCTCGACGTGGTCGCGGCAACTGCAGGAGCCGATGTGGTCACTCGACATCCCCTGCAACCCTTCGACTCCCGAAACTTCGATCGACGTGATCCGCTCAGCTACGACAAGGCCTCGCTCGACGGAGCGCGAGCAAGCCAACGCGAACCCGTCTCGCCACCACCCTTTCTCGCCTCGGCGCTCCCGACGCGAGGACTCGGCGACGTGGCTCTCGGCGATCTTGTTGCTTTTCTCGAACATCCCATTGCCGCATTTCTCAAACAGCGCATGGGCATTCGCGTACCGGAGATCGACGACGATCTGTCCGATTCACTCACCGTCGAATTGGACGGACTGCAGAAGTGGGATATCGGTGATCGCATGCTCGCCGAGCGTCTTGCAGGCACCGAAGTCGCGGACTTCCGTGCTGCAGAATGGCGTCGCGGGACCCTCCCACCGTTTCGTCTCGGGGAAAAGCAGTTGCAGGACATCACTCGCGCCGTGGATGCGCTGGTCGACGTTTCCCGAGAAGTTCACGGCGGTGACGCAGGCACACTCGACATATCCATCCGACTCCAATCCGGTCGACGACTGAGCGGAACGGTCACCGGAATTCATGGCGACACCATTGCCCGGACGTCGTACTCGCGTCTTGCGCCGAAGCATCGTCTGGCCGCATGGGTTCGCCTCCTTGCCGTTGCAGCACAGGATGATTCGCGACCGTGGCAGGCTATAACGACGGGCCGTGGACCGGGGAATCGAGCGGCGTGGCGATCGACGATCACGGCACCCGTGGATGCGCTCGCGCAATTGGAACTGCTCGTTGCCCTACGGGACCTCGGTTTGTCGTCACCGCTTCCGATCGCGCCGGGGGCATCGTCGGTTTACGCAGAGCGCCGGTTTCGTGGTGCGTCGGCGGACGATGCCATCGCGGCGGCCGAGAAGACCTGGTCCGACAAATTCGGTGATGCGAAAGACCGCAGTATCGGGTACTTGTACGGCGCCAGCGCCTCGCTGGAGGTTTTGACCTCGACCCCGGTCCGGTCCGAAGATCCGCACTGGGGTGAGGAATCGACGCTCTTCGGAGCGCTCGCGTGCCGATTGTGGTGTCCATTGCTCGACGCGGAAAAGGAGGGCCAGCCATGACCGACTTCGACCTCCTCGGTCCACTCCCAGAGGGAACCACTGTCCTCGAGGCCAGTGCTGGAACAGGCAAGACGTTCGCGATCGTCGGTCTCGCAACCCGGTACATCGCCGAGGGTTTGGCAGATGTCTCGCAGTTGCTGCTCGTCACCTTCAGTAGGGCCGCAACTCAGGAGTTGCGGGAAAGAACGCGCAATCGATTCGCCGAGGTCGCGGCCGGGCTGGGCAGTTCGTCGACAAGCAACGACTCCCTCGTCCGTCATCTGGCCGAGGGGACGGAAGAAGAAGTCGCCCTGCGTCGCACACGGTTGCTTCGTGCATTGTCCGAATTCGACTCGGGAACCATCGCGACGACCCACAGCTTCTGTCAGCGCATGCTCGACGGGTTGGGCATCACCGGAGAACGTGAACCGGAAGCGATTCTTGTCGAGGCAGTCGACGACCTGACGAGCGAGGTAGTCGACGATATCTACCTGCGGCGATACAGCCGCGCAGACTTCGATCCGCCTATCGGGCCGGCCGATGCTCGTCAAGTGGCTCGAGAAGCCGTTCGGGACAGACAAGCCCAGCTGGTCCCGGGGCGTGATGAAGACACCGAAGCGGGTCATCGCGTCATTTTTGCGGAAGAGGCGCGTGCAGAAGTGCATCGTCGCAAGAAGCTAGCCGGGATACGAGATTTCGACGATCTACTGAGTTTGCTCCACAGTGTTCTCCTCGATCCCGAGCACGGTGACGCCGCGTGTGCCAGGGTGCGCGAACGATTTCGGGTAGTGCTGGTCGACGAGTTTCAGGACACCGACCCGCTGCAGTGGGACATTCTCCGCCGAGCATTCCACGGCAGGTCCACTCTGCTACTGGTGGGCGATCCCAAGCAGGCCATCTACGCGTTCCGCGGCGCCGAGGTGCTCAGTTACCTCGATGCTGTCGGCCTCGCCGATCGACACCTCGAACTGACGAGAAACTGGCGAAGCGATTCCGGTCTGCTCGGTGCGCTCGAAAATGTTTATGCTGGAGCAGCTCTCGGGCACGGCGACATCATCGCTCACCCCGTGGGCTCGACACACGACGGTTCCCGGATGTCCGGTGTACCGCCGCTGCGTCTTCGCTTCCTCCCTCGGACAGGTGCAGGCCCGCTCAACAAAGCGGGGTTTCCAGCGGTCGGCATGCTTCGTCACCGTGTCGCCGAGGACGTCGCGTCCGATATCGTCGAGCTCCTCCGGTCCGCGACCCCTCTTTCGCTGCCGCGGCGCGGAGATACTGTTGCTCCGGGAGACATTGCGGTACTGGTTCGGACTCGCTCACAGATCGCACTGGTCCGTGATGCGCTCGATCGAGTCGGCGTGCCCTCGGTACTGGCCGGCGGGTCCAGCGTGTTCGACACGCTCAGCGCAAGCCACTGGTTGTGGTTTCTGCAGGCGCTCGAACAACCACACCGTGCCGATCGTGTTCGCCTCGCCGCACTCACTCCGCTGTTCGGATGGACCGCGGAGAAGCTGGACCGTGGAGGCGACGACGCCGTATCCGACGTCAGTGCTCGATTGCGGGAATTTGCAGTGTTGTTCGCGCATGCAGGTTTTGCCGCCGTATTCGAAAAGCTTGCCTCCGAAACACGGTTGGAAGGTCGACTACTGGCACTCCGAGCCGGTGAGCGGCACCTCACCGATCTACGTCACGTAGCTCAACTGCTCAATCGTGCTGCCGTAGAGGGGTCTTTCGGACCGAGTGCACTGACCCGCTGGCTCACCGACAGGATCGACGATCCGACATCGGGCAGCATCGCCGACCGCAGCAGACGTCTCGACAGCGACGCAGCAGCGGTACAGATCGCCACCGTGCATGCGAGCAAGGGACTGGAATTCCCCGTCGTCTACATCCCGTTTGCGTGGGATGCGTCGAAGAATCCCTATCCCAGCACGCTCCTACTGCACGACGAGAACGGCAAGCGTGTCCTCGATGTCGGAGGCCGTACCGGTTGCGGATACGCCGCTCGCAAACTGATTCGCGACAAGGAAGAAGCGGGCGAAGAACTTCGGTTGCTCTACGTCGCGCTCACCAGAGCTCAGTGTCAGCTCGTCCTATGGTGGGCACCGGCATTCTCCACCGCAGCGTCGCCGTTGCATCGGTTGATCTTCGCCCGGGTGTCGGGAGTGCCCGAGCCCGAGGAGAAGGCCAAGGTACCCGAAGACGTTGCAGTGGCGGGCAGGCTCGAGTCCTGGGCCGGCAAAGCGGGTGGCCGGATTTCCATCGAGACAGTCGGCCGGCGCAGTGCAGTCCCAACGTGGAGTGCGGTGAAACATACGACCGAAGAGCTTGCGGCCGCGACGTTCACGCGTGGTCTCGACATGCTGTGGCGTCGTACGTCGTACTCCGCGTTGACCGCCGCAGCTCACGACGTGCCCGGGGTGTCCAGCGAACCCGAGCAACCAGAGAAGGACGACGAGCCAGCGGACGCACGACCTATCGATGAAGTGCTGGAAGGGATTCCGTCTCCGATGAACGGTATGCCTGCGGGAGCTGACTTCGGCACACTTGTGCACGAGATCCTCGAACACGTCGATACCGCAGCGATCGATCTCGAGGCCGAAGTGCTACTTCGATGCAACGAAGCGGTTGCCGAGAGGTCGGTCGAGATCGACGCGTCAGCACTTGCTGCAGCGTTGATGCCGGTCCTGCGAACTCCCCTCGGCTTCGGGACGCTCGCGGACATAGCTCCACGTGACCATCTGGCCGAACTCGACTTCGAGATGCCACTGAACGGAGGCGACGATCCCGGGACAGCGAAGGTAACTTTGCGGGGTATCTCGCGACTGCTCCGCACTCATCTGCCCGCGGACGACGCGCTAGCCTCATACGCGGACCAGCTCGAAGTTCTCGAATCGAAGCCGCTGCGTGGCTATCTCACCGGCAGCATCGACTCCGTCCTCCGACTGCCCGGGCCCAAGTACGTCATCGTCGACTACAAGACGAACAGGCTGTCCCGCGGTGATCTGACCGTCATGCATTTCACCAGAGAACGAATGGCTCAGGAGATGCTGCGTTCGCACTATCCGCTGCAGGCGCTGCTATATGCGGTGGCGCTGCATCGATATCTGCGGTGGCGCCAGCCCGGATACGATCCCGAGGTCCACCTCGGTGGGGTGCAATACCACTTCGTCCGCGGCATGGTCGGGCCCGAAACGCCCTCGGGTTGTGGGGTGTTCGACTGGAATCCTCCTGCCGAACTGGTTACGTCCGTGTCCGATCTCCTGGCAGGATCAGCCATATCATGACCGACGCACAACTGGTTCAACGAGCCACCGGTATTTTACGAACCTTCAATTCGGCGGGCGTTCTGGCGGCAGCCGACGTGCACGTCGCTCTGCGGTTGGGCTCGCTCGGCGGTGAGCCCTCGGAGCACGTATTGTTCGCGACTGCCCTCGCGGTTCGAGCTGTCCGGTCCGGTTCGGTGTGTCTGGACCTGAACCGGTTTCGCGAGGTCACCGTGGACGAGGAGTCGGATGTCGACCTCGATGCCCTCCCATGGCCGGAGCTGGCAGATATCACCTCCGCGCTCCGTGTGAGTCCGTTGGTACGCGGTGGAGATCGCGGTCCACTGAAGCCTCTTCGGCTCGTCGCTACCGACGAGGGTGAGCTTCTGTACCTCGATCGGTACTACCTGCAGGAGCGAACGATCCGCGAGGTTCTCGCCGGACGCGACGAGTCACGTCCGGTCGTCGACTCCGATCAGGTCAGGACTCTGCTGGACACACTCTTCGTGGACGAACACGGCGAGCCCACTGCCGCGCCCGACCGGCAACGCATCGCTGCCGCTCTTGCCGCCACGTCGTGGACAGCTGTGGTCGCGGGCGGACCGGGTACGGGCAAGACTCATACTGTCGCGCGGGTACTGGCGATGTTCGTCCGCCAGTACGGACCTTCGATCCGTATCGGTTTGGCGGCCCCCACCGGTAAAGCGGCTGCGCGACTACAGGAATCGGTGGCCGAGCAATCGGGAGAGCTCGGTCTACCCGACACCCTCACCGCGATGACCCTGCATCGCCTGCTCGGCTGGCAACGTGGAAGCAAGAGTCGATTTCGCCACAATGCATCGAACAAGCTGCCCTTCGACGTCATTGTGATCGATGAGACGTCGATGGTGTCGCTGACAATGATGAGTCGGCTGCTCGAAGCCGTCAGATCGGACACCCGGTTGATACTGGTCGGCGATCCGGATCAATTGACCTCGGTCGATGCCGGAGCCGTGTTGGCGGATCTCGTGGCAAGACCTGTTCACGGTGAATCCGACCCCGAACTGGATGCCTTGATCGGCCGTGACGTGGACGCTGTCGACGATCCTTACGAGGCCGCGTTGTCGGGAGGGGAACGCAACCGGCTCCGAAGTGGGGTCGTACGGCTGAGCCGAGGTAGGCGCTTCGGCGGCGTGATAGCCGAACTGGCAGTGGCAGTTCGAGACGGTGAGTCCGAGGAGGTGATGCGCCTGTTGAACGACGATCGCGAGGAGCTGTCCTTCCATGCGCCCGCTGACCTGTCAGCACTGCGAACCGACATCCTTCGGACTGCCGACTCTGTGACCACTGCTGCCAGGGCCGGTGAAGCGACCGCCGCTCTGGGTGGGTTGGAAGCCCACCGGTTGCTGTGCGCGCACAGACAGGGACCCTACGGAGTGCAGCGGTGGGCGCGGCAGGCAATGGAGTGGGTGGCGGAATCGTCCGGTGTCTACCTCGATCCGTCGCAGTGGTATCCCGGCCAACCGTTGCTGGTGACGGCGAACGATCACGAAGCGCGGATCTACAACGGCGATACCGGCGTGGTCATCGATACCGGTGACGGCGCGCTGATGGCAGCATTTCAGCGCGGATCGGAGCCGATGTTGGTTCATCCGAATGTCTTGTCTTCGGTGCAGACGGTCTACGCGATGACCATCCACCGAAGCCAGGGGAGTCAATACGACACAGTCTCGGTGATGTTGCCGGCCGAGGCGTCGTCGCTGCTGACCCGGGAACTGCTGTACACCGCGATAACTCGCGCTCGGGTGCATGTTCGGATAATCGGGACCGAGGCCGCGGTACGCGCAGGCGTCGAGCGTCAGGTGTTGCGAGCGAGTGGATTGCGCCGCATCCTCCTGGCCTGACCCGCTCCGCTCCGCCCCGGGGGTGTGTGTAGACCCGTCGACGCGTAACGCGGGCGTAACCGCCGTTAACCGAAAGCGTGAACTGGCGCTATACCGTCGGCGCAATCACACGTGGTCTACAACGGTGGAGAACAGGAGTTCGGGTGCCGACAGGACTCATTACGCTCGCAGCGACTCTCGAAAGGTCGCTCGCGGATGTCGACGCGGCATACGCCGCTGCCTACCCTGGGGCCGATGGCAGCCGACAGCCCGTACATACGGTCTACGTGCCGGCGAACGAGTACGACGCCGACACGGTCGCGCGGTGGGGCGTCGAGGCGCTGGAGGTTCTCGACACCCACATCGACGGCGCGGCCGATCTTGCGATCGTCACCGGCATCGAACCGGAAATGGCCGAAGCAGTGCTTCCACTCGTGCGGGCCAAACTGCAGCGCGAACCGATCGAGGACCTCCGCATCGATTTCGAGGACGGTTTCACCCGCCCGGAGATCCCCGATCACGAACGTGACGAGGACGAGGACGCGCACGTCGCACGCGTTGCCGCTGTGCTCGCTTTCGCTCCATCCGCTACACCTTTCGTTGGGCTCCGCTTCAAGTCGTTCGAGGCCGCGACCCGCAGGCGGGGGCTACGCACCCTCGATGCTTTCGTATCGATCGTCGCCGAAAAGTGTTCCCTTCCGGACGGATTCGTCCTCACGCTGCCGAAAGTCACCGCCCCGGAACAGGTTGCGGCGATGGTCACGGTGTGCGAACACCTCGAGGTCACCTATTCGCTTGCTGCGCCCGTGCGGTTCGAGATTCAGATCGAGACACCGCAGGCGATTTGCGGCCCTGACGGTACAGCCGCAGTCGCGACGATGATCCGCGCCGCGCAGGGTCGATGCTCCGGACTGCATTACGGCACCTACGACTATTCGGCCGCTTGCGACATCGCAGCCGAATACCAGGCAATGGATCACCCGGTCGCGGACCACGCCAAGGCCACGATGCAGGTCGCCGCAGCAGGAACAGGTGTCTGTCTCTCCGACGGATCGACCAACCGCCTCCCCGTCGGCACCCGTGACGAGATCCGCGCGGCGTGGGCGCTGCACGCACGCCTCGTCGACAGGTCGCTGCGCCGCGGCTTCTACCAGGGTTGGGATCTGCACCCCGCGCAGCTGCCGACGCGGTACGCCGCCAGCTTCGCCTTCTATCGCAGGTCGCTGCCCGGTGCGGGCGCTCGGGTCGCGGCGTACCTCGACCCCGGTCGTGCGTCCGGATATCTCGACGAACCCGCGACTGCTCGCGCCCTCGCAGCGTTTCTACTGCGAGGGTCGACTTGCGGCGCCATCACAGAACAGGAAGTGTGCGCCAGCACCGGAACGACCCTCGATCACCTGTCCCGGCTCGCAGGTCACTCGGTCACCGAGGTCCGATGAGCACCGTGATTCGCGCGCAACGCGCCGTCGTCGACGGCCGGATCCGCGCCTGTGCGGTCCGTCTGCTGGACGGCCGGATCTCCGCGATCGAGGCCTACGACAGTCCGGTACCGCCGGATACGCGAGAGGTAGCCCTCGCGGCCGACGAGGTACTGCTGCCGGGCCTGGTGGACACCCACGTCCACGTCAACGAACCCGGACGCACCGAATGGGAAGGTTTCGCGACCGCCACGCGCGCCGCAGCGGCAGGCGGGGTAACCACGCTCGTGGACATGCCACTCAATTCCGTCCCGTCCACCGTCGACGTCGCCGCTCTGACGGTGAAGCAGAAGGTCGCCCGCGATCAAGTGACGGTCGACGTCGGATTCTGGGGCGGAGCGATACCTGGCAACCTGGCCGATCTCGAACCTCTCTGGGACGCAGGCGTATACGGTTTCAAGTGCTTCCTGGCTCATTCGGGGCTCGATGAATTCCCACCGCTCGATCGGCAGCAGATGCTTGCCGCGATGCGGACGATCGCTGGGTTCGGCGGCCTGCTCATCGTGCATGCAGAGGACGGCCCGACCCTCGACGAGCAGCCTCCTCCGACGGGTCCGCACTACGACACCTTCCTGGCGTCACGGCCCGCCATCGCCGAGGCGCGCGCGATCGCACAGGTCATCGAGGGCGCACGGCACACGGGATGCCGCGTGCACATCCTGCACCTGTCGGATGCGGAAAGCCTGCCGCTCGTCGCAGCTGCGAAGGCCGAGGGCCTGCCCGTCACCGCCGAAACGTGCCCGCACTACCTTTCGTTGTTCAGCGAGGAGATTCTCGACGGCTCGACCCACTTCAAGTGCTGCCCGCCGATCCGGGAGGCACGTAACCGTGAAGGGTTGTGGCGAGGTCTCGCAGACGGCACGCTCGACTGCATCGTCTCCGACCACTCGCCGTGCCCGCCTGAATTGAAGAAGTTCGCCCGCGGTGATTTCGGTGAAGCGTGGGGCGGTATCTCGTCTCTGCAACTCGGACTGCCCGTCGTGTGGTCGGAAGCGCGCAGGCGCGGCCACACTCTGGTGGACGTGTCCCGCTGGATGGCCGAACACACAGCCGATCTGGTGGGGTTGGCCGATCGCGGAACGATCGCTGTCGGCAACACCGCCGACCTGTGCGTGTTCGCGCCCGACGATGCGTTCGTGGTCTTCCCCGAACGGTTGCACCACCGTAACGCCGTGACCCCATACGCAGAGCGCGCGCTCGCCGGCGTCGTCCGGCAGACGTGGCTCGCGGGTGAGCCACTCACTGTCACCCTCGAGCCTGCACACAATCCCTCGCCGCGCGGTGCTTTGCTGTCCAGAAAGGAAACCCGATGACCGACGCGGACTTCCTGCGCCTACCCGATCTCGCCTCCCGTGTGCTGGGTGGAGCCGTCGTGTATGCAAACGACGAATTCTTCGCGAGCCGTGAGAATCTCATCTCTCCCGGCGCACCCCAATTCGACCCGAACGAGTTCGGCCACAAGGGAAAAGTGTACGACGGATGGGAAACTCGCCGTCGACGCGAAGAGGGTCACGATTTCGCAGTGATCCGGCTCGGAATTCCAGGAGTGGTACACGGCGTTGTGATCGACACCGCCTGGTTCACCGGAAACTTCCCACCTTTCGCATCCGTCGATGGCGTGTGCGTCGATGGACATCCCTCGGCACAGGACCTTCTCGACGCGCCGTGGGAACCGATTTTGGATCAGGTTGCACTACAGGGCAACACCGCCAACTCGTTCGTGGTGAACGACGATCGAAGGTGGACCGATCTGCGTTTGAACATCTTTCCGGATGGCGGTGTTGCGCGGCTCCGGGTGCACGGTCAGGCTCGACCAGATCCGGACTTTCTTACCGGCACAATCGATCTCGCCGCGATCGAGAACGGGGGCGATGTGGTTGCGTGTTCGGATCGGTTCTATTCCTCGCCGCGTAACATGATCGGTCCGGGCCGAGCCCGCACCATGGGAGAGGGCTGGGAGAACGCGCGTAGGCGCGACGACGGCAACGACTACGTCGTGCTGCGGCTGGCAGGTGAAGGGCGCGTGGACCATGTCGAGATCGACACCTCGTACTTCGTGGGCAATGCGCCGAGATCTGCGCGATTGAGCGGAATGGCAACGGAGGCAGATATTTCCGATGAGTTCGCCTGGGTCGAGTTGGTGCCGCGCACTGCGCTGCTGCCGGACTGCCGTCATCGGTTCCGGGTGGACTCTTGCGATCCGGTGCGGTTCGTGAGGCTGGATGTGTATCCAGACGGAGGAATTGCGCGACTGCGAGTGAACGGGCGACTGGTCTAGAGCCCGCGCCGCACCGGTGAGAATTTCCTTACCGGCGCGAAACATTCGGACTCGAGCCCGAAAAGTGCGGGGCCCAGTATGTATCCAGCACGCATACCGCCCTGCATCCGAAACGGAGCGCTCCACCATGACGACACCGCACCCAGTCGACACGAGACTGCCGTTCTTCCGGCAACTTGCCTTCGGTATCCAACACGTCCTGATCATGTACACCGGGTGCATCACGGTCCCACTGGTTTTCGGGGCGGCAGTCGGGCTCGACCGCGACACCATCGCGATGCTCATCAGTGCCGACCTGTTGATCGCCGGTCTCATCACGATCGTTCAGAGCCTCGGTGTCGGCAAGCTCGCCGGAGCTCGGCTCCCGATCGTATGCGGCGCAACGTTCGCAGGTCTGACGCCGATGATCCTGATCGCCAAGGAGTACGGTCTGCAGGCAGTGTACGGATCGATGCTTGTCGGCGGCATCGTCGGCCTGGCGCTGGCGTGGCCGTTCGCCTCCATCATCAGGTTCTTCCCGCCGCTCGTCACCGGCGCACTGCTCACCGTCGTCGGACTGTCGCTCGTCGGCGTCTCGGGCGGTCTGATCGTCGGAAGCGACCCATCCTCACCGTCGTACGCCTCACCAACCAACATTGCTCTGGCAGTGCTGGTCATCGCCGTGGCGGTCGGCTTCCTGTGCCTCGGCCGCGGGATCTGGTCGCAGCTCGGCGTGCTTCTCGCCCTCGTCATCGGTACGGTTGTCGCGGTCCCGCTGGGCCTGATCGACCTCGGGGGCGTCGCAGGCTCGTCATGGGTGGGTCTGCCTGCTCCGTTCCATTTCGGTGCGCCCGAGTTTCCGATCACCGCAGTGGTCGCCATGAGCATCGTCATGGCCGTCGCGTTCGCCGAGTCGACAGCGAGCATGCTTGCCGTCAGCGAGATCACCGGTAAGCAAGTGACGAAAGGCGACATCGCCCGCGGTCTCGCCGGTGATGGCGTGTCCGCAGTATTGGGAGGTATTTTCAACGCCTTCATCGACACCATGTTCAACCAGAACGTCGGCGCCGTCGCCACCACCCGCGTGTACAGCCGCTACGTCACGGCCACATCCGGCGTGATCCTGATCGCGCTCGGTGCCCTGCCGAAAATGAGCTCGATCGTCGCAGCGCTGCCCAAACCGGTCGTCGGCGGCGTCGGCCTGATCTTGTTCGCGACCGTCGCACTGGTCGGTATAAACACGCTGCGCTCGGTGGACCTGTCGGACCGGATCAACTCCACGATCGCGGCCGTCGCGGTCGGCATGGGCTTGCTGCCCGAATTCGCCGAGGGACTGTTCGAGAACTTCCCATCCGCCGCGCAGATCCTGCTCGGTAGCGGAATCACACTTGCTGCAATCACAGCGTTCTCACTGAACCTCTTGTTCAACCACACACGGCTCGGAACGTTGGCACGCGCCGCGTCCGGGCCCGGCACGTCGGCCCCCGTCACCTCGGCCGAAATCCCCGCCCCCGCAGGAGAACTACATGTGCCCACAACCGTCTGACATCTTCGAGGTCCCCGCCGTCGACATCGGTCCGTACGTAAGAGGCGGTAGTGACGAAGACCGCGCCCGGGTGGTACGAGAAGTCGACGACGCCTGTACCCGTGTCGGATTCGTCCAGATCCTCGGCCATAGTGTGCCGGACCCGGTCATCGATGGGCTCACCGCCGCCGTCGACGACTTCTTCTGCCTGCCGTTGACGAGGAAAAAGCAGTACCGCGTCGTCGGCGCGAACCGGGGATACAGCCCGCCCAAGAGCGAGTCCCTGAGCCTGAGCCTCGGAGTCGAATCCGCGAATCGCATGAACGACTTCTTCGAAGCATTCAACATCGGCGTAGAAGCCCGGTCCTTCGCGCACCTGGATCTGTCGGAGGACGACTACGGGCTCAACGTTTGGCCCGAGGTCCCCGACTTCGAGGACCGGGTGCAGGCCTATTACACCGAAGCCGCCCGAGTCGCCCGCACCCTCACCCGAATCTTCGCCGATGCGCTCGGTCAAGAACCCGATTACTTCGACAAGCTCACCGCCCATTCGATCGACGTGCTGCGCATGAACAACTATGCGCTCCCCGAAGGGACGGTGACCCTCGACGGAGACCTGGTCGGGATGGGTGAGCACACCGATTTCGGAATCGTCACCGTCCTGTGGGCCGACCGGGTTGCAGGGTTGCAGGTGCTCGGATCGGACGGCATCTGGCATGACGTCGAACCACTACCAGGGGCACTGCTCGTCAATCTCGGAGATCTGACCGCCCGCATCACCGACGACCGATGGATGTCCACCTTGCACCGCGTGAAGCCCCCGATCGTCGACGGCATGATCCAGCGACGTCGCTCGGTGGCGTTCTTTCACGACGGCAACGTCGATGCGGTGATCTCGACGTTGCCGGAGTACGCCGGTGCGGAACCGTACGATCCGATCGTCGTTCGCGATCACATAAAGGCCAAGCTCGCAGGTTCCCGGCACGGCAAGGCGAACACCGCTGCCGTGCGGGAAGCAGCCCGCGTGCTTGCCGCCGCTGGAGAGAATCGGTCGTGAGTCACGTCGTACTCGTCCACGGTGCGTGGGCGGGCAGTTGGGTATGGGACTCCCTTCTTCTTCCGCTGCGGGCTGCTGGGCACACCCCGCACGCATTGTCGTTGCCTGGAGTCGGGCAGTGGGATGAAGCGGACGTCACTCTCGACGACGTCGCGGGCTTCGTAGCCGATTACGTGGCAGCGCTCGACGGTCCGGCAATTCTCGTCGGGCACTCCGGGGGTGGCATCATCGTGACCCAAGTCGCGGAGATGCTGCCTGCTCGCATCGCCGGCGTGGCGTATGTGGCGGGGATGATGCTTCCGTCGGGTGTCGATTTCGGGATGCTGTGCGACGGGCTGGGACTCGAACCTCCCGTGGGTATCTCTACATGGCTCCAGAGCACTTCCGACGGTCGCGGTACCGTGGTGCCTCCCGAGGCCGGAGCGGTCGTGTTCTTCCACGAAGCAGGATCTGCGGCCGCGATCGGCGCTGCACGCCGGCTGGTGCCGCAACTCGAAACCGCGCGGCTCATGGCTCCGACCTGGACGGCGGAGCGGTACGGGTCCGTGCCGCGTCTCTATATCGAGTCTGCATTGGACCGCACGGTTCCACTTGTCACCCAGCGGGAGATGCAGCAACGCACCCCGGGTGCTGCGGTTGTGACGCTCGAAACCGACCATGCACCGCAGCTGTCGATGGCTGAGGAGCTCGCGCACGCGCTTGTGCAGTGGTGTTCCGGCCATGGGCGCGAGGACTGCTCACTCTAAGAGCCGGTTCGGACGCCTCGAGGCGTAAATCTCTGGGACACTGCCGATCTACACACTGCATCGGAGACTCGACGTCGGCCCTCGAGGTGGCGATACCACTTCGAGGGCCAACGTCGTGGGACTACGCGCCGCCCTTGTATTCGACCTCGTACTCTCCGGACTTGATCTTCCCGCGGTATTCCTCGAACAGCGCCATCGTCTCGGGTGAGATTCGGTCGGCGAATGCTGGGTTGATCGCGACGTCCATGCCACCTTCGGCGAAGTTCACCTCGTAGTACTTCGCGGGATCGATGTTGCCGGCTTCGACGTCGGAGACCATCGCGCGCAGTACCTCGTCGAGGTTCCACACGATGGAAGAGACGACGTTCTCGGGTGCGAGCGCGGTCTGGTCCATGGCGTACCCCGCGACACCGACACCTCGCTGCTTGGCCCCTTCGATGGTGGCCGCGTCGACACCGCAAGTGGTGAACTGGTCAGCTCCCTGGTCGACGAGTGCGTTGACAGCTTCGAGGGTTTGGGCCGCGGCATCGGACCAGCCACCGATGTACGAGGGGCGGAGCTGAATCTCGCCTGAGCCCTTGTAACTCAGACGCGCGCCGTCGGCGAACGATTCGATCTGTGCCTTGCACACCGGGGTTTCGAAGCCTGCAGTGCCGGCGAGAATGCCGGTCTTGGTGAGCTCGCCGGCGAGTATGCCGGAGAGGAACGAACCCTCGTAGAACGGCTGACTGTAGTCGGCGAGGTTCTCGGTGATGTCGCCGAAACCGCCGGCGTAGGCGAACAGTACGTCCGGGTAGTCGGCCATGATGTTCTTGATCGGCTCACCGTAGTTGAAGGAATGGCCGACGATCAGTTTGTTGCCGTCCTCGGCCAGATCGGTCGCAATCTGTGCAATCTGCTCGGAAGTTGCACCCGAATCCTGTTGCACCACCGTTAGTTCGAGTACACCTTCGGTTTCGAGCTTTTTGGCTCCGTCGACCATGCCTTGGTTCCATCCGAGGTCGTTGACGGGACCGGAGGTGATGATTGCAGCCTTGATGGTGCTATCGGAGGATTGTTCCCCACCTGCCTCGGAGCTCGAACATCCTGATACGGCGACACCGACGGCAGCGATTGCTGCGAGAGCAGAACCCAGCTTCTTCACGTATTTCTCCTTGGGGGGACGGAGGACCCGCCTTCGCGAGTCCTGTTTGGGGGAGGTCTATTTGGCGGGAACGAATGGAACGCCGAGCACCTTGGGTGCGTTGCTGCGCGAGAACCAGACGGTGGTAGCCACCACTGCCAGCAGGGTCACCGCGTACGGCATCGCCTGAAAGAGTTCGTAGGGCACCGACGTCGACTGGCCCCCGGAGGCGGCCTGCACCCGAAGCTGGAATGCGTCCACGAGTCCGAACATGAAGCCGCCTGCCATGGCGCCGAGCGGATTCCATCGCGCCAGAATTACGACACCGAGAGCGATCCATCCGCGTCCTCCGGTGATGCCGTCTTGGAAGAATCCGAGGCCGTCGATGACGAGGGCGCCGGCCATCCCGGCCGCGGCGCCCGATATCAACAGCGTGATCCACCGAGTCCGCGCAATGGAAACACCGACAGAGTCGGCAGCGTCAGGGTTTTCACCCGCGGCGCGCACCGAGAGACCGAAGGCAGTGCGGGACAGTACCCACCACAGCGCGACGACCAGCGCGAGCGCGACGTACACGAGTGGGGATTGTGAGAACACGATCGGACCGAGCACCGGGAGTGCGGACAGTACGGGCAGATCGACGGGGGTGGTGCCCTGGATGCGCGGGGGTGTGCCGGTGACGCCGAAAACCTGCAGATACAGGAAGGACGCGAACCCGGTGCCGAGGATCACCACCGAGATGCCCGTGATGATTTGATCCACCGCCATCGTGATCGTCAGGTAGCCGACTATCGCAGCGGTGAGCAAGCCCGCGACAGCCCCGGAGAAGGCGCCGAGCATCGGCTGTCCGGTGTAGTAAGTGGTCACGAAAGCCGTGACAGCCCCCACCATCATCTGGCCCTCGATGCCCAGGTTCATCAAGCCGGAGCGCTCCGCGAGACACGCTCCCGCCGCGGCGAGGATGATGGGCACCGCGAGACGCAGCGCAGAGGTGAGCAGTGGCACAAGTGCACCGGCACCCAGGACGTCGGACCAGTTCATCGGGCACGCTCCACAATTCGATTGGCGAGCAGCACCGTGAGGATCATGACGGCCTGCACGACGGTGCCGATGGAGGCGGGAATCTCCTGCGTGCGCTGCACGGCCTGGCTGCCGAGCGTGAGGCCGGAAACCAGTGCCGCTGCGAGCACGATGCCGAAAGGATTGCGCCGGCCGAGCAGTGCCACCACGATCGCGGTGAATCCGATCCCCGAAGATACGGCCAGCGACAGACGGAACTCGCTGCCGAGCAACATGATCGCCCCGGCGACTCCACCGAGCGCTCCGCTCACCAACGCCGAGGTGACGATGGTTCGGGCGACGGAGATACCGTTCGCAGCGGCCACGGTAGGGCTTGCCCCGACGACCTGCGATGCGAATCCGAACCGAGTCGACCGCATCAGCCACCACACCAGCGGCACGGCGGCGGCAGCTACGAAGACGCCGTAGTGGATTCGGGTCCCCGCAATCGTAGCGAGCGTCGCCCAATCGGGGATGCGCTCGGATTCCGGGGTGAATCCGTTGGGGTTGGCGAGAGGCTTACGGACGGCCCAGGCCAGTGTGTAGAAGACCAAGTAGTTGAGCATGAGCGAGGAGATGATCTCGTTCACCCCCAGTCGGGCCTTCAACACCCCGGCGATGCCACCGATACATGCCCCAGCAGCCGCTGCAGTGATGGCGACGATGGGAATCGCAACCCAGCCGGTGCCGAGTGGAACGCTGAGCACCACGGCCGCGGCGGTGATTGCGCCGACGTCGTAGTGGCCCTGTGCGCCGATGGTGATGAAGCCAGTGCGGTACGCGATCGCGTAGCCGAGTCCCATGAGTACCAGCGGAGTCATGCCTGTCAGCAACCGTCCGAGCTGGGTGTCTCCGCCGAGCGCGGCATCGATCATCGTCGCGTAGGCCTGCGCGGGATTGCCACCGGCGAGGACGATGAGGACTGCGCCGACGGTGAGGCCGACGACCAACGCGAACAGTGGAACTCCGAAGGTGACCACCAAGCCCCGAAAGCGCTGCGGGGCAACAGTGTCAGGTGTCGATGTCTTTGCCGATGGTGTGAGTGTGCCGGCGCTCATGCCGCTGTTTCCTGGAATCCACCCATCGCGTAACCGAGGGCCTCCCGGTCGAACGGGCCGTCGTCGAACTCGGCGACGATGCCTCCGCGGTACAGGACGACGACTCGGTCGGCGAGGCTACAAATTTCGTCGAGATCGGAAGAGATCAACAGGATTGCGGCACCCCGGACCCGGTGTTCCACGAGGGTGTCCCAGACGAATTCGGTGGCACCGACGTCGAGACCTCGTGTGGGTTGGGCGACGACGAGGACGGCGGGCGCACCGTCGAGTACTCGGCCGAGAACGACGCGCTGAGCGTGGCCACCGGACAGTGTTTTGGCGAGAGTGCCCGGGCTCGAAGCCTTCACCGACAGTGCCGCGATGATGCGCTCGGCGCGGTCGCGGATAGCGTTTCGCGAGAGAGCTCCCCACCGGCGGGCCAGCGGGGGCTTGGTGTAGCTGTCGACGGCAAGGTTGGTGTCGATACCGAGGGACTCGATCAGACCGCGGGCATAGCGGTCGGACGGAACGACACCGACACCGGCTTCGCGTAGGGCGCGAGGGGTCGACGTATCGACTTCTCGGTCGGCGATGCGTACTGCGCCTGTCGGGTCGGTGGCGAGCCCGGACAGCACGTCCTCGAGCGCGGATTGCCCGTTGCCCTCGACACCTGCGACGGCGACGAGTTGTCCTGCCGCCACCCGCAGGGTGACGTCGCGAAGTTGTCCCGGCACCGACACTCCGACGAGTTCGAGCATGCGGCCTCCGGGCGGCCCGGTGGCGCCTCGGCGTACGCCGAGCCCGACCTCGCGGCCGACCATGTCGCTTGCGAGCTCGGCTGTGGTGACACCCGCGACCGGCCTCTCGGTGACGAGTCTCCCCGCTCGAAGGACCCCGACCCGGTCGGCGGCTTCGAGAACCTCTTCGAGGTGGTGGGTGATGAGTACGATCCCGACGCCGCGCTCGGACGCGAGGCGGCGGATCTGTGCGAGGAGCGAATGTATCTCTGTCGGAGCCAGACTCGCGGTGGGCTCGTCGAGCAGCAGGTATCCGGCACCCTGATGGAGGGCGCGGAGGATCTCCACGCGTTGCTGTTCGCCGACAGAGAGCGTCTCGACTCGGGCGGTGGGGTCGCAGGCCAGGCCCGTGTCTTCGGCGAGCGCAGCAATGTCGTCCTGGGTGCGCCGCAGCCGGTTCTTCCCGACGACGCCGCGGGAACGACCGAGCAGAAAGTTCTCGGCGACCGTCATGCTCGGTACAAGCATGAAGTGCTGATGGACCATGGCAATTCGGGTGCTCCCGCCGTCGGACAGAGGGCGTCCGTCGACTTCGATCGAGCCGGAGTCCGGGGGTAGCTGCCCGGTGAGAATGCGCATGAGCGTTGACTTGCCCGCACCGTTCTCCCCGAGTAGGGCATAAACCTCACCGGGGCGTACGTGCAGCGAGACGTCTCGAAGGACGAGGTTGTCTCCGAAGGACCGGTGGATATCGTTCATCACGATGCCCTCTGCCGGGGTGGGAGATCCGGTGGCCGAGTCGGTGATGCCGGAACGAGATAGTGCTGTCGACATTCGGTTGTGGCCTTCCGAGAATTCGCTAGGTGTCGAGTCGAGACGATGCAGGGTCATAGTTGAGCTGCCATGTCCTATCCGTGACGTTCGTGTTAAGGCGGAAGCGCCCGAATTTCGTGAAGGCATCGAGCTGGTGATCTCCTCGCCCATAGGCGGGCGGACACGACGTGAGTCGCGACTCACGTTGGCTGTCAACGCTCTTGCGGTTACTGCAGCATTCTCCAGACCCGGTCACGCGACATCGGCAATTGGTATGGACGCACACCGATTGCGTTGCGGACCGCGTTCGCGAGGGCGGGGGCGACTGGGTTGAACGGGGCCTCGCTCATCGACTTCGCGCCCATCGGGCCCAGCTCGTCATAGGTGTCGGCGAAGTAGACCTCGGTGCGGGGAAGGTCGGCGTACTGCGGAATGTGATAGCTACGCAATGCATCCGTCGTCACGCGACCCTCTTCGTCGGTGACGAGTTCCTCGAACATCGACGCACCGATTGCCTGCCCGATGCCGCCCTCGATTTGTCCCCGGCATTGCTCGGGGTTCAGGACCGTGCCGGCATCGGCGGCCTGAATCGACCGCAGAATCTGCACTTCGCCGGTTCGGGTGTCCACCGCGACCCGGAATGCCTGCACGTTGAACGAGAGCGATCGGGGCAGGCCGCCGTGCCGACCCTCGGCACGCAATTGGCCGCCGGCAGCTATCAATAGTTCGGCGGAGGTGACGAAGCGCTCGCCGCATCGGACACCATCCGGGCACAGCGTCGCATGTTCAGGATTCGTTCCGGTGACTTCGGCAGCAGTCTTCGCCATCCGCCGGTGCAACTCCTGGGCGGCCGAAAGGAGCGCTTTCGAGGCAACCACAGTCCCGGACGAGCCGAAGGCGCCGGTGTCGTGGGTAGTTACATCGGTATCGGACCGGCGGATCTCGACTCGGTCGGGCCGCGTGCCCAGCGCGGTCGCGGCGATCTGCATGTGCACCGTGGTCGTTCCGTTGCCGAACTCGGCCGTACCGACTCGAGCGACATACCGTCCGTCCTCGAGCAACTCGATCGACGCGTCCGAGATGTGCCCGTTGGGCGGGTTGGTGGCGATCATGGCCAGCGCCATCCCGTCACCTGTCTTCCAATGATTGCCCACCGGGGCAGGACGGCCGCCGCCACGCGTCATCGCACGCTCGACGAGGTCGAGGCACTGGTCGAGGCCGTAGCTGCCATACATCAGGTCGGCACCTTCAGGATGTGCGGCTACGAGCGGATCGCCGGGTACCACGATGTTGCGTCGCCGAAATTCGTAGGGGTCGAGACCGAGCTTCGAGGCGAGTTCGTCGATCGCAGACTCGACCGCGAAGATCACCTGACCGAGCCCGTAGCCGCGGAACGCACCGGAGGGTCGGTTGTTCGTATATACCGACTGGCCGTCGACGCGCTTGTTCGCGCAGCGATATACCGCGATGGACTCGGTGCAGCCGTGGAAGAGCACGCCGGGACTGTGGTTGCCGTAGGCACCTGCGTCGGCGAGCACATCGATCGCGAGTGCAGTGAGCACTCCGCTCGCGTCGGCAGCCACGGTGACGGCTACGCGCATCGGATGACGGCACGGTGCGACGGTGAGCTGATCGGTGCGGCTGAACTCCCACTGCACTGCTCGCCCCGTTCGTAGTACCGCGGCGGCGACGACATCCTCGACCAGCATCTCCTGCTTCGCACCGAAACCGCCACCGACGCGGGTGGCGAATACTCGAACCCGACTCCGGTCGAGTCCGAAGATGTGGCACAGTTCGTCGCGCACGAGGAACGGTACCTGCGTGGAACTGCGTATCACGAGGCGGTCGGTATCGTCGAGAAAGCCTATGGCGCCGTGTGTTTCGAGATGAGTGTGCTGCACACGTTGGGTGTGCCAGCGTCCCTGGACCACAGCGGCCGCCGACGCCACGGCAGCGTCGATATCACCACTGCCACCGTGCATTTCGGCGACGACATTCCGCCCGACATCAGCGATGCGCGCGGCAGGCCCCTTGTCGGCGTGCAACAGGGGAGCGCCGGCCCCTCGAGCCTCCTCGGGATCCAGCACGAACGCAAGCTCTTCGTACTGGACCCGGATGAGTGCAACGGCCTGCTGGGCGAGCGCTGGGCTGTCCGCGACGACGGCGGCAACCCGCTGGCCGCGGAACCGCACGAGGCGATCGAACAGATACATGTCGTCCGGATCGTCCCGGCGCTGTTCGTGCCGCGCCGTCGAATATGCGGTCGCGGGTGCATCGCGGTGATACAGCACGGCATGCACGCCAGGGAGAGCTTCGGCCTCGGTGGTGTCCACGGACAGGATGCGGGCGTGCGTGTGCGGGCTGCCGAGCATCGCGATGTGCAGCAGTCCTTCGACAGTGGCATCCAGCGTGTAGGGCTCCGTACCGGTGACGACGCGGCTTGCAGCAGGCGCTCGCTGGGATTTCCCGCACGACGGGCCCTGCGCCTCCTCCACATTGGTGCGTCCGCGCAGCGCGTCTTCGATGGCACGGTAGCCGGTGCAACGACACAGGTTGCCCTTCAATCTGTTCGGCAGGTCGTCGAGATCCTCACCGGTGAACGTCGACGCCGTGACAATCATGCCGGCAGTGCAGAAGCCGCACTGGAAACCCGCTGCGTCCATGAACCGCTGTTGCAGCGGATGGAGGTCGTCACCGGTACCCAATCCCGTCACCGTTGTGACCTCGCTGCCTTCCGCCCGTGACGCGGGCATCAGACACGAGTGGAGGGGTTCGCCGTCCACCAGCACCGAGCAGGCTCCGCAGTCGCCGGAGTCGCAGCCCTTCTTGACCTCGAAGTGTTCGGTTTCGCGCAGTAGTGTGCGCAGGCACTGGCCGGGCCGCGGATCGGCGACGAGTTCGCGGCCGTTGACGGTGAGCTTCACAGCGTGTCCTCCCAGCTCGACAATTCGGTGCGCACTTCCTCGGCGAGAACGGCGGTGACGGCGCGACGCCAGTCCGCGGGACCATGCGCGTCGGTGTGGTAGCTCTCGACCGGAACGAACCCGGTGAGGGCGTCGGAAAGCTGTTGTGCCGTCGGTAATTGCGGAAACCGCAGCACGTAGGGTCGCGTCGTCGCGGCGGTGACGGACAGAACGGCCGTACCGTCGAGGTCGTGTCGCCCGATGACGACGGCGCCCGATCGTCCTAGTGGTGACAAAGAAATCTTACGGAAAGCTGTGTGCGCATGAAGGACTCGCATCGGGATACGGATGGCGCGCAACACTTCGCCGGGAGTGAGCGTGTTCGACCCGATACCGGTGACGAATTCGTTTATCGGCAGCTGTCTTTCGCCTCCGTCTACCGTCCAGATCACCGCAGTTGCTTCGAACGCGACCGCGAGCGAGATCATCGATCCGGCAGGAAGGGACAGGCAGATGTTGCCACCGACGGTGGCTTGTTTCCAGATCGTCCACGACGCGAGCAGTGCCTCGGCGCAATGTCGAAACACCGGTGCCGCTGGCCATTCGTGATTGCCGGACAGTCCGGCCAGGCGCTCGACGGTGCACGTGGCCGCGACCTCGAGGGTGTCGGGTGTCAGGCTCACCGGCTGCCAATCGAGACCTGTCAGGTCGAGCACACGATGCAGGTGCGGTTGGGGTTCGGAGAACAGCCAGGTGCCGCCGCCGAGGAAAGCCTCCCCGGCCCCGAGCATGAGGTCGGCGCGTTCGTGTGCGACGTCGTAGACAGTGACGGCATGCAGATCCACTGGTGATCACCCCGCTTTCGCGACGAGCTTGGTGTGTTCCTCCGCGACCTGGCGCGCGACAGCATGTTCGTCGACGGTGCGCACCTCTCCGCCACCGACCACTTCGCGGCCGTCGATCAGCAGCAGCTCGAGCGGGGGCGTGCTACCGAGCACGAGCGCTGCGACAGGGTCGGTGATTCCCGAGTGTGCGAGACCGTCGATTCGCCACAGTGCGAGGTCAGCGAGCTTGCCAGTCTCGATCGAACCGATCTCGTTCTCGCGCCCGAGGACTCGCGCACCACCGATCGTCGCGAGTTCGAGGCTCTGACGCACCGTCATGGCCTGTGGTCCGCTTCGCGCCCGGGCGAACAAGGCCGCGTGGTGTGCCTCCTCGAGCATGGAGGACGACTCGTTGCTTGCGGCTCCGTCGACGCCGAGGCCCAGCGGTACCCCGGCGGCGTACAGGTCGGTGGCTCGCGCGATCCCTGCACCGAGTCGGGCGTTGGACGTGGGGCAGTGGGCTGCTCCCGTCCCGGAGGCGGCGAGCACCCCGATGTCCCGGTCGTCGAGATGCACCGCGTGAGCGAACCACACATCGGGACCGGTCCAACCAAGAGATTCCATGTACTGCAACGGTTTACAGCCGAACTTATCCAGACAGAAGTATTCCTCGTCGAGTGTCTCGGCGAGATGGGTGTGTAGGCGCACACCGAGGTCGCGGGCGAGTAGCGCCGACTCCTTCAACAGGTCGCCGGTCACGGAGAACGGCGAGCAGGGGGCGAGCGCGACCCGCAACATCGAGTCGAACGACGGGTCGTGCCACCTGTCGACGGCGTCGCGACTGCCCTCGAGGATCGCATCGATGCTCTCGACCAGGTGATCAGGAGGCAGGCCACCGGAACTGGCACCGAGATCCATCGAACCGCGGCAGGGATGGAAACGAATACCGACTTCGGCGGCGGCCGCGATCTCGGCGCCGAACACGTCGCCGCCGTCGCGAGGTACGACGTAGTGGTGATCGGTGCTGGTGGTGCATCCGGTGCGGACGAGTTGGGCCAATGCGCCCTTGGCTGCGACGTGGACGGCGCCGGCGTCGATCCCACCCCAGATGGGGTAAAGGGTCGTGAGCCACTCGAACAGGGTGTGGTCGGCGGCGAGCCCGCGAGTGATCCACTGGTAGAGGTGATGGTGGGTGTTGATCAGTCCGGGCGTGAGCACGCAGCCGGTGCCGTCGAGAATCTGCGTTTCGTCGTATCCGGTGGGTTCACCCGCGCCGACCGCGACGATCCGGTTGCCGTCGACGACGACGTAGCCGTTTCGGTACTCCGCACGGGCGGCGTCCATGGTCACCACGTGTGCACCGCGGATCACACGTTGCCGGTTAGTGGGGTGCGGCTCCATGGTCGACTCCTCGATATCGTTCGGAGTCTTCAGTCAACTGCTCGGGAGGACGAAACCTCTCCGGCAGCACACACGAAACGCTTCGGAAATACTGCGCTCCTACTGTTCGATCGTCCAAGACGATCACCAGGAGGTGAACATCGTGCTTCTTCGCGATGTAGTGAATGCTCCGGAGCTCGGAATCCGGGTTCTGCACGGTGATGCGGAAGCCCTCGCGGGTCCGGTGTTGCGTGCATGCACGACGGACATGCCCGACCCGACGCGATACGTCACTGCCGGAGCACTGGTGTTCACCGGACTGGTGTGGCGGCGCTCGGCCGAGGACACCGATCTGTTCGTCAAACGACTCGTCGGTGCGGGGGTGTCGGCGATGGCCGCGGGGGAGGCGCTTCTCGGCGAGGTCCCGGAGGACGTGGTCGAGGCCTGCGTGCGGCACCGGTTGCCGTTGCTGGTGGTGCCCGAAGACGTACCGTTCAGCCGGGTGATCGAGTTCATGACCGGGCAGATGGCGGGTGCGCGTATGGATCGCCTGCAGACCGGGCTGGCGCGGCAGCGGCAGTGGCTCGCCGCCGTTGCGGACGGGCGCAGCGTCGACGAACTGCTCGATGGTCTTGCACAACTTTTCGGGGTCCGATGCTCACTGATCACTGCCACCGGGGTCTCGGTGACAGCGTCGGCGCCGCTCGAAGATACCGACCTCGATCGCGTGACTGCCGCCGCGTTGACCGCTTCCCGATTTCCGGCCGAGGTCCCCGGCGGTATCACCGTGCTGACCGTGGGCCGAGGCCTTGCCGACCGCATCGATTCGTGGTTCCTGGTAGTGCGGCAAGGGGATACGGACATCGAGACCCACACCGAGTGCGTCGAGGCCTTCGGCGAACTCGCTGCGGTTCTCGCGCTGGACCGGGTTCGCCGTGACGAGCGGCGTCGGGTCGCCTGGGAGATTGCCGACCGTGCAGAGATGACGCGCCACCTTCGGACGAGTACCGGGGTTGTGGTTGTCGCCGAGACCGAGGGGCGTATACAGACCGAGGTGCTCCGCGCCCTCCTCGAGGATGTGATGGCTGGCGCCGTGACGAGGGTCGATCATTTCGGTCGTGTGGTGGCGGTCGCGCCAGGTACGGCAGAGGAGGTGACGGAGACGCTACGTCGCTATCTGGGCAGGCTGGTACCCGCGTTGCGGCACGACCGGTTGTTCGTCGGGGTGGGGGAGATAAGTGCCGACGACAATATGGACGGTGGAATTCGTTCGGCGACAGCGGCAGTCGCAGCAGCACACAATGATTCGGCCCCGATATCGGTGCGTCGAGCGGAACTCGACTCGGCGGTCGGGTTGCTGTGGACCCTGCCGGACGATCTGCGTCGCTCGTACGCCGATCGCATCCTCGGTGACGTAGTCGAACACGACAATCGCACCGACTCAGGATTACTCGATACCCTCGACGCTTTCCTGGATTGCGACGGGTCCTGGCGGCGCGCGGCCGAGCGGCTGCACGTCCACCTCAATACCGTGCGCTACCGCATCGGAAGGGTCGAAGCGCTCACCGGGCGCAGTCTCACTCGTACCGGTGACCGCTTCGACCTGTATCTGGCGCTTCGATCTCTCGACTGACGATCACTTCTTACATGGCACCGGTATACGGATCCCAGGAGATGCCTGCATCGGGGGCGTCCTCGCGCAGCACGCTCGCCTGAATCAATCCGTAGGGTCGGTCGTCGGCGTTGAAGACCTCGTTGTCGTTCGCGACACCGAACCGTGCGATGTCGTAGACGAAGTGGTGCTTGTTGGGCGCGGAGAGTCGAATCTCCGCGATGAACGGATACCGCTGGAGTACCGCGCGCCCCATCTCGAACAGGCTCTGCTGCAGTGCTTTCGAATGAAGCGTGGCGAAGACCTCGAGCATCGTCGACCGGATGCCCGCATAGGTGGCATCCCAGTCCAGATCTGTGGTGGTGATCCGCCACTGTGCATCGAGACTGGTCGCCATGATGCGGTCGAGGGCAGGTTCGAGGACGGTGTACCGGTCGGTGAGAAACCCCTGGAACTCCGATCCGGTGGACTTGAGGACGACGAGCTCTTTCAGCCCCCCGATCACCCATTCTTTCCGGTCGGAACCGCTGCCCTGCACCGTGATCGCGGCCGTACGTACCTCCGAACCTTTGCGGGTCCAGGTGTGATCGTGGCCGGCACCGTCGACGACGACCCGTTCCCAGGCGTACTCCTCGATCTCGATGCGCGCGGAGTGAACCGGTGCGACATCGTCTACGAAGTGTCTAGCGAGTGCGAGTCCGTACTCCTCGATGAACGCCACGCCCATTTCCTTGGCATAGGAGTAGATGGTCTGCTTCTGGGTGTCGGTGGGCAGGACGGTGCCCTGGTCGCCCTCGAGATACGCAGCGTCGAAATCTCCCCGCAGGCAGGACGAGACATTGAGGTCGCGGATTTCGTGACGGTCGGTGTCACGCACGATCCGAACGACGCGATTCTCCGCCTTGCCGTATCGATGTGGCCCAAGGATGATCTTGCCGGTCAATTCGGTCATGGGTCAGCTCCCGCGGTAGGTGGAATACGAATAGGGCGACAGGAGCAGCGGAACATGGAAATGACCCCGCCCCTGGGGGATACGGAATGTGACGGCAACTTCGGGGTAGAAGGCTTCGGTCGCGCGGACGGAGTACCAGTCACCTGTCGCGAAGGTGAGGGTGTAAATGCCTGCAGGAAGCGGGTGTTCGGTGATGTCGGCGACTCGGCCGTCGTGGTCGGTGGCGCCTCTACCGAGGACAGTGCCGTCCTCGTCGGTGAGCGTGATGCTCAACCCGGGTGCGGGGACCCCTGCTGTGGCGTCGAGGACGTGGGTGCTGAGCGTGTTCATTCGGTGCCCTCCGGGGAGTGGACGAACCGACGTTCGATCCGTAGTCGAGTGATATCCGCGAGCGCGGTGCGCACCTCGTTGCGCTCGGCATCTGGGTCGTTGCAGAGGCGGCGTTCGAGGATGGCAAGCAATTCCGCAGCCGACCGGCCGTCCGCCCGAACGAGGTACACGTGCCCGAATTTCTCCTCGTAGGCAAGGTTGCCTTGGGCGATCCGGGCAAGTACTTCAGCGTCGGCCGTCGCGACGGCCGCCTGCTCACGGCGGGAGGACAGGTCGTTCGCGCGCTCACCGATGCGGGGGTGTCCGGCAAGGGCGTCGTCCAGATCTTCGCCGTCGAGCTCGGCGATCGCGCGCTCGGCGGCGGCGATAATCGCAGCTCGCGACCCGAACGGCCGCGCCGAGGAGAGGGTGTGTGCCCAGGAGCCGCTCGCACAGCACTCGAGCAACAGTACGACGGCCTCGTCCTCGGGAAGTTCGTCGAAGTCGGCGAGCGAATATTGCACGGAACCCCCTTCTATCGGTGGATTCCATCCTGTCTGCGGACGGCACCGATCGTCAGGCACAACCGCTACAGAGTTTCACCGGCCGAAGGTGGAAGCGTTTGGACGATCGGCCAACGATCGCCGACGCCGAACTCAGGAGATCACGTTGTGTCGATCGGTCAGTAGACGTCCCGTAGGTAGCGCTTGTCGCGCTTGAGCTTTGATATATAGTCCTCGGCTCGATCCGAAGAGCAACTGCCGTGTTCGGCGACGATGTCGTGCAGCGCCCCATCGACGTCTTTGGCCATTCGTGTCGCATCGCCGCACACGTACAGATGCGCTCCCTCCTCGAGCCAGCTGTAGAGCTCTTTGCCGCTTTCGCGCATCCGATGCTGGATGTAGATCTTGTCCGGCTGATCACGAGAAAACGCCAGATCGAGCCGATTCAGAACACCGTCGCGCAACAACTCGCTCAACTCGTCCTCGTAGGTGAAGTCGCTACTTCGATGTTGGTCTCCGAAGAACAGCCAGTTCCGTCCCGATGCTTTGCGCGCCCGACGCTCGTGCAGAAACGCGCGGAACGGGGCGATACCTGTGCCGGGGCCGATCATCACGACCGGCACATCGTCGTCGGAGGGCAGTCGGAACGACTTGTTGGGGGAGAGGAAGACACCGGCACTCTCGCCTTCGCCTACCCGATCTGCAAGGTACGTCGAACAGACACCGCCGTGGTTACGTTCCGAAGACCGATAACGCACGCTCGCAACGGTGACGTGCACTGTGCCCTCGTGTGCCAGCGGCGACGAGGCGATCGAATAGACGCGGTGCTGCAAGGGCCGCAACAAATTGAGGAGCACCGACGGCTCCATGCCGAGTTTCGGATCGATCGAGAGAACATCGAGGACGTCCTTGCCCCAGATCCACGCGTCGAGAGAGTCGCGATCGCCGGTGGAGAGGACATGCCCCAGCTCGTCGTCGCCGGTCCGCTCGGCCACGGCCTCGATGAGATCCATCGACGGCACGCCGATTTCGAACGAGTACGTGAGTAGCTCGTCGAGGCGTTGTTCGGCTCCCTCGAGCGTGACGGTGGTGTCCGGGGAAACACCGAGTCGACCGATCAGCGCATCGACAACCTCGGGATCGTTGATCGGGCGGACGCCGAGCCCGTCTCCTGGCTCGTACACGAGACCGCTGTCGCCCAGAGCGAAGGCGTAATGACGGACTTCCTTCGACGAACCCGGGCCGGAGAGAACACGGTTGGTCAGCACGGTGGCCTGATACGGGTTCTTGCGATTCCACGGAGTGCGCTTCGGTGGGGGTTTGATTGCGGCAGGTTTCGTCTTGGTCGACAGCGGTGCCGCATCCGGCTCCTGGCGTTCGACGCGCCAGTCCACACCGTCGGTCGTGCCCGAATCCGTGAATCCTTCTAGCGGTGCGTCGATGTCGCGACCCTCCTCCCGCTCCGTCGTAGCTGGTGTCCCCGATTCCATGACAGCGAAGTATAGGTCGCCCAGTCGGGATTTCTGTTCCGCTGCGGGGGATTGTCGCAGAGTCGAGCATCATCCGGCATCCCCGCTCAGAGGTGTTCGCCGGAGAACTTCGATGCCGTTCGCCTCGTACTGAACCTCATATCCCGAGGACAAGGCCACGTAGAGCGCTTTCGAGTCGCCCTCTTCGTCCGTCGGCCAGCCTGCTGGATCGGATCGGTTGACGACGATCCAATCCGGTGTCGTGGTGTCGGTCGGACGGTGGGGGAAGACCGAAACGTCATGGGTTGCGACGAACTGAGGAACCAGATTGTTCGCGGCGGCGATCCGCTCGTCGCGGGGGATCGAATCCGAGATCACGCGCGCCGCCGTCGTTTGTGGGTCCACACGCCAACCGTCCGCACCGGCCAGTCGAGCCAGCGGCAGGAACGGCAAGGCAACCACAGCGAAAACAGCAACCGCGGCAGCTATCGTCCGGACGCCCCGCTCGGTGAGTTGTCCATGACGTCGACTACGCACCACCGCGTCGATGAGAGCAGCGAAGACGACCACCATCAAGATGGCGTTGTAATGGAAGATCGGCTTCCAGAAGTTGGAATTGTCGCTCAGGAACCGCCAGGCCACGGTCGGGAGAGCGACCAGCAGCAGGGGGGATCGGATTGCGGCGAACCCTGACACTGCGAGCAGGAGGAATGCAGTTGCGGCCCGTGAATCTCCTTCGACGAAGCCGTGGGCGGTGTCGGCAATGCCTGCCCCGAGCGGCGGCATCTTCGACCCCTGGCCGTAGGAGTCGTCCGCACTCATCAGCGGAATGATCACCTCGACCGCCAGCACCACCCATCCGAGACCCCACAGTGCAGTCAGAAATCCGTAAAGCCGGGTCCTCCCCGAAGTCCACAGTGCGACGAGAAGTCCGATGGCGGCAACGGTCAAGCCCATGTCTTCCTTGACGAAAACAAGAGGCAACGCCCAGGCCAGCGCGGATATCCAGCGCCGTGTACCAAGAGAAACCAGCGACATCGCCAGCAACGGCATCGCGAAAGCAATCTCGTGAAAATCGAAATTCAGCGCCGCCTGCACGCCCTAGGACAACCCGTACGCCGACGCTACGACGACGCCGATGAGCGCACCGAATTCTCGAACCGCCCAGCGAGCCAGCGGAATGACAGCGGCCGCAAACAGCACGGCCTGGGCCACGAGCAGCGTCTCAGCCGAAGGGAAAAGTCGGTAAAAAGGCGCGAGAAGCGCAGTTATCGGAGAGAAGTGATCCCCGAGGGTGTTGTAACCGGTTCCAAGTAGATCCGACGTCGGTGCACGCAGATTCGCATACGACGAAATCTGCTGAACGAATATTCCCAGGTCGAATCCGGACGTGCGGAGTTGGCGATGCCCCAATACCGAAAGCGTCGCATACAGAGGTGCCAGGACGAGGAACGCCGCGACCGGCACGACACGATCTGCGCCCAACCGGCCGCGCCCGATCGCCGGTACCTCGGCAACTACTGCCATAGGAGTGGGAGAAAAATCGGTGGCTGTCACAGGAAGAGAGGTCTACCCGACCCACCTAGGACAAACCTGAGAAGCCCAGGTGAAACAATCCGGCTGCTGAGGCAGCGTGGTAGTAGTGCACCCACATGTTCCCCCTTCGGTGGAACATGTGTCAGTATCATCGCTGAACGAATCCGGTCGGTGGGGCCGGCAAACCGGGATGACGACAGTTCGACGAGTTCGCAGGGGGCGGGGGAACCGAACACATGGATCTGTTTCAGATAGCCGTGATCGCATTCTTGGCAATCGGGTCGTGCGCCGTGCTCGCCGGAATCGGTGCCACCGTGGTCAGCAGCGAACGCCGCTCCCCGAGCCGTCGAAAGAAGACCAGAATTGCGCCAGGCTGGTACCCCGACGCGCAGGACGAGACGCTCCTTCGATACTTCGACGGACGCGAACCCACCAGACAGACCTCCCGACGCGAACAGTCCTGACACCTCGAACCTGCTCACTCCGCAGGCTTCGCTCCCGCCCAACCCTGCTCACTCCGCAGGCTCCGCTCCCGCCCAACCCTGCTCACTCCGCAGGCTCCGCTCCCGCCCAACCCTGCTCACTCCGCAGGCTCCGCTCCCGCCCTCCCGCGTCGGCGGCGCCTGGAGCGACGGGACGGTGGCTGAGACGAAAGATGGTAATACAGTGCATCTTCGGAATCCTCGACGACGACCTGAACGACATCCCCGACTTCGAGGTAGTCGTCGACATCGATACGGTCCGTGGCTCCGATGACGGCCTTCACCGACCTGGCGGGTATGAGCCCGCGCCGACCGTCGGGGCCCACGGCCAACGCGTAGCGCGGACCGGTCCTGGTCACGCGCGCGCTGATGATCGCGGAATCCTTCGGCACCGGAGTCGGTTCGGCGGCAACATCTTTGGCAGCGGTGGTCTGTGAATCGAGTTGTGCCGCGAGATCGTCTGCCATGAGGTCGACCTGCAACAGCAGATCGGCCATATGTCGAGCTTGATTCTCATGAGTCTTCGACGGCTTGAGTGCCTCACCGGGCTTGTACATGTCCTCGTGGGTCAGCTCACCCCAGGCGTCTTGCAGCCGGGTTTTCACCTGAACCTCCACCTTGACATCCATGTCGCCCTGGTGCGTTGCGACCCGAACGAGAAGCACCGCGTGGTACGCCCGATAGCCACTCGGTTTGGGAAATGCCACGTAATTCATCGGGTCCTTTGCGAAGCGCACCGAGCACTCGGGATCCCGACAAGCCAACTCCAATGCCTCGACGAACGCGTGCAGATCGCGGGGGCTCTTGCACAGGACTTTGATTCCGATGAGGTCACCGAGGGCGTCGACGACCTCATCCACCGTGCTGGGCTCGGTGATCCGGCCTTCGGCGATCTTGCGACGCAGCTTGTCCGCGGCCCGGGCGGGGTCCTTGATTCGCGCAGACTGGGCATTGAGGCGATCGCGATCGACATTGTCGAGAATCTCGTCGGCAATTGTTTCGAGAAAGTTCTGCGTGGTGACCAGCGCAGCTTGCCAAGCGCGGCCACGCTGCAGATACACCTCCTCGACGAGGTCATCGATGTTCGTCGATGTTGTCATGGGGGCTGCTTTCGATCGATGAACTTCGGCCTTGGTGCACCGAAGGCTAGCGCAGGGATGAGCGGCCACCGACCTCTGCCGCGGTACGTCGCGCATCGGGTGTGAAAAGTACCGCGCATCTGTCGGGGGAGGGCACTATTGTCGAAGAAATGACGACCACGGTCGCAGAGGGCGACGAATTCGTTACGCAGTTCGACCCGTACCGGCGTGAGCTACTGGCTCATTGCTACCGCATGACGGGGTCCATTCACGACGCCGAGGATCTCGTTCAGGAGACGTACATCCGAGCCTGGAAAGGTTACGGAAAGTTCGAGGGCAGATCGTCCATGCGGACTTGGCTGTATCGAATTGCCACCAATACCTGCTTGACGGCATTGGAAGGACGCTCGAGGCGTCCCCTGCCCACCGGTCTCGGGGCACCCAGCTCGGATCCGACGGACGATCTGATCGAGCGTCACGAAATCTCCTGGCTGGAGCCGATCGCAGATTCGGAGTTGAGCGATTCGGGCGATCCAGCGAGCATTGTTGTCGGACGAGAATCCATCCGCCTGGCATTCATCGCTGCCCTGCAACACCTTTCGCCGCGACAGCGTGCGGCACTGCTGATGCGGGAGGTCTTGCAATGGAAAGCCTCGGAGGTAGCCGAGGCTCTGGCAACGACTACGACAGCAGTCAACAGCCTCGTGCAGCGCGCACGAGCGCAACTGGACTCGATCACCCCCTCCGCGGACGGAGTCGTCGAGCCCTCGTCGGCGGAGATCCAGGAACTGTTGGAAAAGTATGTCGACAGTTTCGAGCGTTACGACATCGGTCAGCTCGTCGAGCTGTTCACCACGGACGCGGTGTGGGAAATGCCGCCGTTCGTCGGGTGGTACCAGGGCGGGGAAAATATCGGAGCGCTCATTCGAGGCAATTGCCCTGCCAGTGGGCCCGGGGACATGCGCATGCTGCCCACCGCTGCCAACGGCCGGCCGGCGTACGGGCTGTACATGCGAGACGAGTTGGGTCGACATGTCGCTTTTCAGTTACACGTTCTCGATTTCCGAGCCAATCGCGTCGTACATGTGGCGTCCTTCTTCGATCTGACACTTTTCGAGAGATTCGGTCTGCCCGCACACCTGTGACCGGTTGCGAGCGTCGGCGAACAGCATCCGCTCGGCGCTGATCCGCAGGGCCGTGAAGCGACCGGCTTGTCTCCGGTGCGCAGCTCTGTAGCAAGATGGGTCCGCGGGAACGAGCTGATAGCGCGTTCCCGCTGTTTCGTCGAAGAGGAGAATTCATGGATTTGGGACTGTCCGGTAAGTCGTTCATCGTCACTGGTGGAACCGAAGGACTCGGTCTGGCCAGTGCTCGCGAGTTGCTACGCGAAGGCGCGAAGGTGACTGTGTCGTCTCGCTCTCAGGAGAAAGTCGACGACGCGGTAACAGAGCTCGGCGCTCATCGCCCGAACGCTGTGAACGGAATGGTCGCCGACAATGGCCACCCGAGCAGCGCAGAACTTGTCGTCGAGGCTGCCCTCGCGCACTGGGGCAAAATCGACGGTCTCGTTGTCAGCGTTGGCGGACCACCGCGCGGCACGGCATTGGAAGCCACGGACGAGCAATGGGAAGACGCGTTTCGCTCGATCTTTCTCGGAACAGTACGGCTGGTCAGAGCAGCAGCAGCATCGATGACGGAAGGCGGCGCAATTGTCCTGGTGCTGTCGAGCTCGGTGAAGTCGCCGTTGACAGGTCTCGGAATCTCGAACGGCCTTCGACCAGGGCTGGCAATGGTCGCCAAGGATATGGCAGACGAGCTGGGTGTACGAGGAATTCGCATCGTCAGCGTCTTGCCAGGTCGGTTCGATACAACTCGCGGCGGAGCCATCGGCGACGACGACTTGGCTCGCATACCTCTCGGGCGGATCGGTGATCCTGACGAGTTCGGAAGAGTGGTCGCGTTTCTGTCCTCGCCCGCCGCGTCGTACATCACGGGTTCGACGGTCACTGTCGACGGTGGGGCGTTGCGAGCACTGTGAGTACTGGAGCATTGTGAGCGCTGGTCCCTCTGACCATCTCTGGCCGACCGAACGCAAATGACCCCGCACCAAGCCTGTCGGCTTTGTGCGGGGCCACTGAAAGCGAAGGGCCGGGGGACGTAGCTACTTAGCGTGTGCTCGATGCAATGCGTGCAAGCATCCGAGAGAACACCGAGCCGTCCGACCCGAGGGCATCGAAAATAGTCGATTCAGCTGGAACTGCTGCTTCGCCCTTGGCAGCGGCGAGCGTGCGCGCCAATTCGGTGCGGCGTTCGATCGCGCCGAGAATATCGGCGTCGAGCATGACTAGCTGCTCATCGAGCTGGTCGATCTTGACTTCGTCTGTCTGTGCTCCGTTGGCGCTGATGGCGAGCGAATCGATCTGCAATGTCACATCGTCTCCTTTTGTTCGCGTCCTGAGGAGTGAGTCGTTCGGATCCTCGGAACTGTTACACGTTAGTTCTAAGTGTCAACGATGTTTCGTACCCTGCACCAACATGCCTAGTAATCAGGCGGGGGCCAAGGCTTTCGGGCTGTGATGCTGGCAACAATCGCGGTCCACACCGTCTGACTCGACACCTGGGTGCAGTATCGACCCTCCAGCGCGGCGTCAGTAGCCGACTCTGGCGTAGAGCGTTCGACGTCATATCAACTATTCGTAGCGGGACGTCGCTGGTACTGCTCGTGCAAGAAGAATCCTCGATTCGGGTGACACCGACGATCGGCACAGTAATCGTCCGTTCGGATTTCGGGATTGTCGGTTCGGGTTTCGGGGTAGTCGTTCGATAACGACAACCGCAAGGAGTTCATCGTGCGCTACGACTACCTCATCGTCGGTGGCGGCATGGTCGCCGACGCCGCAGCCCGCGGCATCCGCGAGAAGGACACCTCAGGGACAATCGGTATTCTGGGGGCCGACAGCGACGAGCCGTACACCCGACCGGCCCTTTCGAAAAAGTTGTGGACGGACAAGGACTTCGGTCGCGATCAGGTTCCGCTGAATACTGCGTCCGACACCGGTGCCGAAGTGCTCACCAACACGCGAGTCCGGTCGGTCGATCGTCAAAACAAAACCGTGACGACCGAATCCGAAGACGCATTCGAGTACGGAGAGTTGCTGGTGGCGACCGGAGCATCGCCGGTCCAACTCGACATCGCTCCCAGTCCGCGAGTCATCTATTTTCGTACGTTCGCCGACTATCGCGCGCTGCGGGACCTGACCAAGACGGCTTCTCACATTGCCGTCGTCGGAGGTGGATACATCGGTACCGAAATTGCGTCGGCTCTGGCACTCAACGGCGTCGACGTCACGCTGATCACCAGCGACGACGTCGTCGGTGGTCACATGTTCCCGGCCACTCTCGCGGCGGCATTCGAGGCAGGGTTCAGTGAGCATGGCGTCACGATCCGGCGGGCGGTCAAGGTGACGACCGCTGCCGAGGCCTCGGCTCGAGTGCAACTGCAACTCGACGACGGTTCGAGCGTCGAAGCAGATGGAGTCGTCTTCGGGCTCGGCGTTCGCCCCAACGTCGAGCTTGCCGAAGCCAGTGGATTGGCCGTCGACAACGGCATCGTCGTCGACGAGTACCTTCGTACCGACGATCGGCATATCTATGCGGCAGGCGACGTCGCCAACTATCCCGACGCGATACTGGGCCGTCGACGCATCGAACACGTGGACAACGCAATCGAGATGGGTAAGGCAGTCGGCCGCATCATGGCAGGCGGTACCGAGCCGTACACCTACACGCCGTACTTCTATTCGGACGTCTTCGACGACGGCTACCAGGCCGTGGGAACCATCGATACATCTCTGCGTGCGGTGGAGGAATGGAAGGTCGAGCCCAAAGAAGGCGTCATCTACTACCTCGAAGGCGACAAGGTGCGAGGTGTACTCATGTGGAACGTGTGGGAAGGCCTCGATGAAGCCAAGGCACTTCTCGGTAAGGAGAAGGCCGGCCGCCCCTGACTCGTCCTGATGCCCGCGAGGTCGGTTCTGGACCGCCCGCGCGCCAACGTGGTGAGAATTCTGGAACAGTGGGTTCTGGTCGTACGCCCACGAGGAGCTGACATGTTCGAGCACACAGAAATCGGTACCAGCCGAGAACGCGTCGAAGAGCAGGTTCGCAGTTGGTGTGAGCGTGCGCGAGTGGACGGCAGATGGCCGATGCTGTCCGACGCGTCCTCGGTGGCGATCGCTGCAGGCCGGTTGGATGCCCCCACCCGGGAAATACTCGCCGCGCGTCGTAGAGCAGGAAGGTCGGTGCCCACGATCGGAGGCTTTGCTGCTGCGAGAACCCTCGCCGAGGAGCGGGCACGATGGTTGGCCAAGGATACGAAGAACAAGCCGGGATCCGCGCTGGTCTATCGGATGCGAGCCGCTGAGCTGACCAAGCGCCTCGATCACCTTCGAACGATCGTGGTGATGTCGACCGACCACTACGCACACGGTGTCCGCGCCGTTCGACGTGAGCGTCGCGACGGAATCCATTTGGATCTCGACCAGCGCGACGCACTCTTCGATGCGCTGTTGCACACCCCCGTCCCGAAGCAACACATCGGTGGTCTCGCCGTTAGAACAGGGCTGTCGGTACTCGACGTTGCCGCTGATCGGGTGGCCGAGGTATCGAAGAACACTCGGTTCGAAGATGTGGGGGACCGCGCATCAGCAGTGATGGCTCAGGTCGCAGATCAAAAAGACGATGTGTTCGCCGACCGATACGAGACTCTGCTTTTCATCGCCGGCACGTCGTACAATCGCGTGAATTCCTCACCGGCGTGGAGATCCGAGCACTTTCTCGTCCAGCGCACGCAACTCGACCTTGCCGAGGAACTCACTCAGGTCGCCGTCGACACCAACTCCCTGCACGACATCAGCACCGAACTCGACGGCATCGCCGAGGTGATGCTCGACGACGCCACTCGAGTCCAGGTCGCCACCCGCCGTGCTGCGCTCGAGTCGGTATGGACCCAACTGATCGACAGGGTTGCCGCGTTGGTCAGGGTCGCGGACCTGGTTACACGAGCCGAGGGCGACCATTCTGCGATGGACGTCGTGCAGAAAGCACACCGCCTCGACAACAGAATCGACGCTCTCGTATCCCGAGCAGGAAATCGCGAACTGTCCGCCGACAACACACATTTCGTCGGCGACCAGATCACATAGTGGCCGAGGTTCCGCGAGAAAGCTCCCCTTGCGCGGGGGTCGCACACGCGCCGAGAACGTCGGTCATGGCTATGTCTTAGAAGAAGGTGTGGACGAGATCCACAACGAGGGGATTGTCGGAGTCGGCGTCGTCGATCACAGGGATGAGTCGCCATTTGTCGAATGCAGTGCACGGATGCGAAAGACCAAGGCGTACGACAGTTCCGACCGGCAGAGGGGAAGAATTTTCGGGCATACGCAGGAACGCGTGCTGATCATTGAGTGCGGTGACCTCGGCGTGCTCGACGTTCTGGGGTACCGGGAGTCCTTCGTCGAACGGCATATCGCGCTTCCCAGCGTCCAGCAATGTCAACCCAGGCTCTGGCGTGGACACAACGCGTGCCCAGCCGTGCATCGCCGATCTCAACGGGTTGTCGGAGCGAACCGCATTCATCGGCGAAATCTGTGAATAGAAACCGTCGTCGTGGATGATGTAAGCGCCCGAGCGCAGTACCACCGACGTGGTGACGCCGTGCTCACCCCTCTCGTCCGCTATGGCGGACAATCGCTCGATCACCAGGTCCTGATAGGCGCTGCCACCGGCCGTCACGATGGCATGAGTGTCGTAGAGATCGGCATCGAGTAGTTCCCGGTGCAGGGCGCCGACGGTGTCCAAGTACGTGCGGACAGCAGCCAGACCGGCCGCTGAGCGGTCATGGCTCAGTGCTCCCTCGTACCCGCCGACCCCGGCGAGTGCCAGTGATGGTGATGCGACGACAGCGTCAGCGACTGCGCGTGCAGTTTCTGTCGTTCGTGCGCCGGTTCGTCCATGTTCTCCGCCGAGTTCGACAATCACGTTGACCCGACGAGCGGCAACCGAAGAATCGAGCACAGTATTCATTGCTGCCACTGTCTCGAGACCATCTGCCCAGCAATAGAATTCGAATTCCGGATGAGATTCCAGTTCGGATGCAAGCCAGGTCAGTCCTATCGGATCGACGAGGGCATTGGCGAGGAGTATTCGCTCGACGCCGAACGCTCGTGCGAGCTGCACCTGCCAGATCGTGGCCAAAGTTATTGCCCAGGCGCCTGATTCGAGCTGGAGACGCCACAGTTCCGGGGCCATCGTCGTCTTGCCGTGCGGCGCGATCCGCACTCCGGCGTGCTGTGCCCACTGGGCCATGACTGCAATGTTGTGCTGCATGCGCCCGCGATCCACCGTGAGCAATGGCGTTTGGAAGTCCGCCAGTCTTGGATCGGTGCCGATGTACTGCTCGACGGACTGTCCCCACGCACTCGGAGGGAAGGACTTGTGTTCGGGGCCGAGCGTCTTCGCTCGGAGGGCGTTCACAGCATTCGAGTCGATCAAGACGAAACCTCCAGGGCGCTGGCTCATGCGTACTTGGCGCTCGATTGCGACGATCCGTACCCTGCCGAGCTCGATTGGTTGCCGAACAGTGCTAAACGGAGGGCAGCGACCAACATGAGTCTTTCGTGAACTGCATCGGAGTGCTCATCCGCGACGGTACCGGGTCTGCGGTCGTTGCAGTAGAGATGGCAGCTCCCGATCGGTCATCGATCGGGACCGGCGGCTTCAGGCGTTGTCGTAGAACCCGACAGTGCGGAGCGCCGACCGCAGCGCCTCGATCACACGGTCCCAAGGAACTGCCTCCTCTGCGCATTCCGATGCAGCGGCGGACTCGCCGCGAAGACGGGCCTCACGCGCACATTCCTTCCAGGACTGTGACTGCTCGACGCAGAACCTCTCGTAGCGAGAGATTTTCATCTGGTCCCGCCCGCACACCGACACGACATCTCCGGCGTCGATAGTCCCGCTCAACTCCGCGTCGAGTTCGAGCAACGTCATCAACTGCGGGGGTACCTCGTCCTCGGTTGCGTCGTCCGGGGCATCCCCGGGACCAGTAGCAAGTGGCAATGTCGAGAGCCGACCACCGAGATCGGTTGCGAAATCATCATCGACTCGGGTGACGAAATCTGCGAGACGGATGATGGCATCCATCAAGTGCTGGGGTACGAATGGCCGTGCGTCGATGCTCGAGGTGAAATGAACGCGGTCGTCGATGAGGAGAAACGTCAGCCGCGGATGGCGACGATTGAGATCCGCCACCACTTCGGCAGCGCGTGTTCGACCGCCGATTCTTTCAACGATCGGAGCATCGACGCGTACCTCGTCGAGAGCAGCGACATAGACGTGAGCAGTTACCTTGCCCAACGGCACGGTGCAGCTTCCGTCCGCCGCCAAGCGTATTTCCGGCCCGGGGAGCGCCTGCAATGCCCTTCGGACTGCTCTCGAGAGCGCTTCCTCGTCAGCATGGATCGAGGAGGTCATCGGCTCGAAGACCTCTCCGGCGTCGCCGAGCAGTTCTACTCCGAAGACGCCCTCGACGGTGCTCCCGTCCTGCGAACCCACGAGGAAGCTTGGGTGTGGAATGTTCCACGTGCGACGAAGCTGTGTGACAACCGTCGATGCGAACCGATCTGCACACAAGACTGGCTCTTCCAACACATGAATGTCGGAAACACCGGATTGGCGCCAAGGCGAAGGTGGATTCGACAGTCCCGACGACACGCACACGAGGGTTCTGCGCGTGGTCTTCCGCAGGCGCATCTCGACCTTGTCGGCACCCTCGGGCAGGAATGCCGGCGACAGCGACCAATCTGCGGTGCACTCACCGGATGCGAGCCGATCGCCCAGTTGCGAAGCGAACCGTCGCCAGTCCTTCTCCGTCGAGCTATCCAGTTCTCGAACCTCGAACGTCGACATTGTTTCTCCCCGTCATCAACCGCGAACTTCTCGAACGGGGAGAAACCTAGCGGGGGATACCGACAAAAATCGTTCGCATCAGTTCTTCCCACGGATGACCAGCGCCGGGATCATGAGTTCAGCCGATGTCAACGACCCATGGTGTCCGCGGAGAGCCGATGCCGACACTTCCGTGCGACTCCGAATCACGACGGACCGATCGATCGCCAGGACCAGTAGGTCGCCAATTCGTCCGTAGGCGTCCGTCGAGACAGTCGGGCCGAACCATCCGAGATCGACGGCGTCGTCCCTTGCTATGACGCGAAAGCCGGCGCCGAGGTGCTCCCGCCACGTCGCAGCTACATCGTCACCGGCTCCCTCGCGGGTATACAGGTAGCGCATCCGTGGCTCACCACCCACAAGGCGAATTCCCCGCTGCAGTTCCACGGAGGTGTCGTAGTCGATTCGGTCCTCGACTTCGACCATCCCGTGATCTGCGACTACTACCAGTGCGCCGTCATCTGGAAGGCGCTCAGCGATCGCCTGCGCGAGATCATCGACGTGACCGAGCTCCAGTCGCCACGCGAGCGACTGCGGACCACGAACATGGCCGACCAGGTCGAGATCTCCGTAATAGGCGTAGACCAATGTCGGCCCAGCTGAATCGAAGATGTCACCGACCTGCGCTCCGAGATCTCCGATGGACACCGACGGGTGAAACGACGGCCCCCGTAGCGCAGCGCGGGTAAGTCCCGAACCGTTCTGCATCGATGGTCCGATATGCGCCACCCTCACACCGGCATCGAGTCCACGCTCGAAGGCCGTCGGGGTGGGCTGAAAGCTCTCGGGAACGAGGTCGACCGGAAGCCCTTCGGACTTCCTGGCACCGACGAGCTTCCATTGCAGGCTGTTCATCAATCGCTTGTGGCCGGGAGCTTCGACGAGATACCCCATGATCCCGTGCGAGCCAGGCGGTAACCCGGTGCCGAAAGAACTCAGACTGGTTGCCGTCGTAGTGGGGAAGCCTGCGGTGATCGGTGGTGACGAATGAGAGTTGAGGAACGGCGCTTGCTTCGGGTGGGCCCAGAGTTGGTCCGAACCCAGGCCGTCGACAACGAGCACACACACTCGGCGAACGCCGTCCAAGTCCAGACCGATTCGATCCACCTCACCGGCGACACCGAGATGAGCGAGTATCGAGGGCACCACATCGGCCAACGATGCGGACCCGTAGCGCGGATTTAGGAGCATGCATCCACCGTATGCGGTCCGATCGGACGGCGTGGAGTCTGCATTTAACCAGCGCGAGCCGCTGACCAGGCGATTTGCACAACCGTTCTTGTTGGCGTAACTTTTGTCGAGTCAGAGCGACACGGACACCGACCCGGACCGAGAGGTGCGGGACACGAGGTTGGACGAAGTTCGAGCTGACACTCCCGAACAAGGCAAGAGAAATCAGCCATGTTCGGGGTATGAGCGTGTAAGCCCCGGATCGAACGCGAATGCGAACGAAATGGTGTGTGCGTGTTCTTTGAGAACTCAACAGTGTGTCGATGAATGTCAGTGCCGAATTTTATATTTGGTGAAAGCATCCGATGTCGATGATCATCCGCTTGTGG
>NZ_JBEPPH010000004.1:0-565396 GCF_040547235.1 Rhodococcus sp. UYP9 | reverse complement strand
TAGCTAATCCAAGCGACCGAGTCAATAACCCCGTCACATCGGATCACCCGGACACGACAACACCATCTTGCCGAACCAGGATTTTCAGTGCAAACCCCGTACAACCTCGTGTCCCGGTCTGTGAAGACCCGGTCGGTGTCCGGCTCGCTCTGACTTGGATAAAGTTACGCGCAGGAGAACAACGCGTCAAATCCCCAGGTCACTGCAAGTCTGCCGTCCAAAATCCGTGGTGGCAGGAGGTCCGGGCTCCTATTACTGACTCTTCCGCCCGAATCACACGCATGTGACTCCGGCCACCACTTTGTCGACTACAACGATCCGGTGATCTGTACTCCGGCAAAGTTTCGCTTTCCACGGCGTACCACCAGCCATTGCCCGTGAAGAAGGTCGCCGGCACTCGGTGTCCAGTCCTCGGTGACGACCTTCTGGTTGTTCACCGAAGCACCGCCTTCCTTTACGGCCCGCCGCGCCGCACCCTTACTGTCCGAGAGCCCGGTGGCTACGAGAAGATCGACAATCGTCTTGGGCTCGCCCTCCTGAACCTGTGCAATCGACGCCTCGCGCAGTGCCGCGGCAAGAGTTGTCTCGTCGAGCTCACCCAGTTCCGCGCGGCCGAACAACGCCTGGCTGGCAAGCTCCACCGCACGGGTGTTCGCTTCACCGTGAACCAGGGTCGTCATCTCGGCCGCAAGGCGACGCTGCGCCTCGCGGGCATGGGGTCGCTCCTTGGTTGCAAGGTCCAGCTCATCCAGCTCGGCTCGGTCCAGGAAGGTGAACCAGCGAAGGTACTTCACCACGTCGGCGTCGCCGGTGTTCACGAAGTACTGGTACCAGGCGTACGGGCTGGTCATCTCGGGGTCGAGCCACAAGCTGCCCCCACCGGTGGACTTGCCGAACTTTTTTCCATCTGCAGACGTGACCAACGGGACCGTCATCCCATGCACGGACTCTGCGTCCTGGCGCCTGTTCAGTTCCACCCCTGCAACGATGTTCCCCCACTGATCGGACCCACCGATCTGTAGCGAGCACCCGTACGTGCGCCTCAACTGCACGTAGTCGTTCGCTTGCAGAAGCATGTAACTGAACTCGGTGTAGGACATACCGTCGCCGTCGAGCCGCTTCTTCACCGTGTCCCGTGCCAGCATCACGTTGATGGAGAAATACTTGCCGATGTCCCGCAAGAAATCGATCGCCGACAGCTCGCCGGTCCAGTGCAGGTTGTTCTCTACGATCGCGCCCGTCGGAGTCTCGTCGAATTCGACGAACCTCTCGAGCTGTCCGCGGATTCGATCGGACCAGTCGCGGACGGTATCGGAGGAGTTCATGGTCCGCTCCCCCACGTCCCGCGGGTCGCCGATCAGGCCCGTCGCGCCGCCCGCCATGACGATGGGGCGATGACCGGCGCGCTGAAAGCGCTTCAGTGCGAGCAACGGAACCAGGTGACCCGCATGCAGGCTGGGACCGGTTGGATCGAAGCCCGCATACAGAGTGATCGGCCCCGCCTCGGTCGCCTTCTTCAGCTCGTCCACATCGGTGGACTGCGCGATGAGCCCTCGCCAGGTCAATTCGTCGATTATGTTCTCACTCACGCGTTCGATTCTCCCGCATGTGCGTTAGGACGCCGTCGTCAGGCCTCCGGCTCACCCACCAGTCGAGCCTTCGGACTGCGCCGGTAGCTCGATACCGCCGAAGACCCTCGAATCCAGAATCGCCATTCTCTTTCTGCCGCAACACTGACCCCCACGCGAGGGCCGGATGCGATCTCAACGGGACTCGCAGCAACCAGGGGCCATGCCAGAGTGATCGACGAATCTGAGTCGAGCAGCACTGTTCCGTTGTCTTCGAGACCGATTCCAAGTGCGCTGCCGAGATTTCCCGGCCCCCTGGCCAAGGCGGCAGCCGATCGTGCGGCTGGGCGCCGCGCCGCCACGATGTCGTGGCCGGCAACAACCTCACCTGCCCGAAGAAGCACGGCGGCGGGTGTCCCGTCGGGACCACAGCTGACGTTCATGCAGAGGTGCATTCCGTAGCTGAGGTAGACGTACAGGCGACCCGCGGGCCCGAACATCACCGCGTTGCGGTTCGTCTGACCGCGATACGAGTGCGCGGCCGGGTCCGGCCACGGACCGTCGACCGGTCCGCCGTATGCCTCTACTTCGACGATTCGAACCGCGACGCCGCCGGCAGTCAAAGTGCCACCGAGTATCCGTCGTGCCATCGCCGGAGGGTCACCGTATTCGAGTTCTGCCAGGTCCACGTGTCCTATCATCTCGTCCCTTGACCGCTGGCCATCGCCGGGGTTATAAATTCATCATGCGATGAAATCATCAAACGATGAGATCCAGGAGGCGCCGCCATGTCTGTCGATTCGGTGAATGCAGTCGAGATTACGAACCTCAACGTTCGGCGCCGAAAAAGAGTGGCTCTCGATGATGTGAACTTGTCCATCCCACGCGGCACCATCACGGGGCTTCTCGGACCCTCCGGATGCGGAAAGTCGACGCTGATGCGGGCCATCGTCGGTACTCAGATAGTCCAGAGCGGAACGGTCACCGTGCTCGGCTTCCCTGCCGGGTCCACACGCCTGCGTGCCACTGTCGGCTACGTCGCGCAAGCCCCCAGCGTCTACGGCGATCTGACGGTTCGCGAGAACGTTGCCTACTTCGCCGCACTGTTCGGACGCACAGCCGCATCTGCAGACTCAGCCATCGAGTCCGTCGGACTCACCGACCATGCATCGTCGCCGGCGGGTGAATTGTCCGGCGGTCAACTGGGTCGGGTATCGCTGGCAAGTGCACTGGTCGCGGAGCCCGAATTCATCGTCCTCGACGAACCGACCGTCGGACTGGATCCTGTACTCCGTGCCGAGCTGTGGAAACGATTTGCCGACCTCGCCGCATCCGGCACCACAATTCTGGTGTCCAGTCACGCCATGGAAGAGGCCGATCACTGCAGTCGACTGATCTTGATGCGCGACGGCAGAGTATTGGCGCAGCTCAGTCCAGCCGAACTCCGCTCCCGGACGGGTGAAACGAGCCTCGAACAAGCATTCCTCTCGTTGATCCTCTCCACGGCATCGATCGAGGCGGCGTCGTGAGCGCGCGCATCTACGCCGCGGGTACCGGGCGGATCCTGCGACAACTGCGGGCTGATCGTCGAACCGTCGCGATGATCTTGCTGGTCCCATCACTACTGATGGTGTTGCTTTATTTCCTGTACGCGAATGTTCCGACACCGGCCGGCCAGCAGTCGCTGTTCGACCGCATCGCAATCACGATGCTCGGCATCCTCCCGTTCGTGGTGATGTTCCTGATCACCTCCATCGCGATGCAACGTGAACGAACTTCGGGAACCCTCGAACGACTACTGACGACTCCGATGTCGAAGTTGGAGTTGTTGGGGAGCTACGGGTCGGCATTTTCCGTAGCCGCACTCGGTCAAGCCCTCCTCGCCTGCACGGTAACTTTCGGGGCACTCGGATTGACGACGGCCGGACCAGCCGTGTGGGTTGTCGTCATTGCTGTGCTCGTGGCGATGTTGGGCGTGTCGATCGGTCTACTGTGCAGCGCCTTCGCGAAAACCGAGTTCCAGGCAGTTCAATTCATGCCCTTGGTAGTGCTTCCGCAGTTCTTCCTGTGTGGCCTGCTCGTTCCGCGTGATCAGATGCCGGACTGGCTGCACATCATCAGTAACTTTCTGCCACTCACCTACGCCGTCGATGCACTGCAAGAAGTCTCGCTGCACACCGGCGTGACCGGGAGAATGGGGGCCGACATAGCGGTGGTCGCCGGCTTCACCGTGCTCGCTCTTTGTGCTGGAGCGGCAACGCTGCGACGGAGAACCCCGTGACCGAAGCGAACGGTGTCGGAAGCAAATCAGGGCGAAGGCCAGGGCAATCGAAAACCCGGGAGGCGATCCTTGCGTCCGCTCGCACCCGGTTCGCGCAGTCCGGTTTCGATACGACCTCCATCCGCAGCGTCGCTGCCGATGCAGGCGTCGACTCTGCACTCGTCCACCACTACTTCGGCACCAAACGAGGCCTGTTCGTTGCAGCCATTGCACTCCCCGCAGACCCAGCCGAAGTTCTGGAACCTGTCGCAGCTGCCGACAACGACGACCTTGGTCGCGCCCTGGCTACTGCAATTCTGGGAGTGTGGGACTCGAAAGACGGTGAAGCCGTCATCGCAGCGTTCCGATCCATGATCGCATCCGGGGACACGACGTTGATCGGTACATTTCTCTTGCAGGTCGCACTCCGCGACGTCGCGAAAAGAGTCGACAGCCCGATCGGCTCGGCGCTCGAACGCGTGAACCTCGTCGCGTCACAAATGGCTGGACTGCTGCTCGCCCGGCACATACTCGCGCTCGAACCACTGGCGTCGATGCCCGTCGCGCGGGTTGTCGACTGGGTAGCCCCGATCCTGCAGCAATACCTCACCGGGCCGATGCCCGAAAATAGCGACTAGGACTGCGCCCGCGCCACAATCGACTCGTGCTCGGCCTGATCCACGTCTCGCGCCTCATCTACCAGCAACACAGGAATCCCATTCTCGATCGGGTAAGCGCGCTGCAGTCGGGGGTTGTACAACAGTTCGTCTTCTACGAGTAGCAACGGCCCCTTGTCCACGGGGCAAGCAAGAATGCTGAGGAGCGTCTGATCGATAGCCACTGAAGTCCTTCTCTCGGTGTTGTCCTACCTGGCCGGAGCGAAGTCCGTGCGATCAACTTATCCGATGACCGATCCATCGCAGCCTCGACTGCCTACGGAGGCTCTGTCAGCTCTTCGTGAACTGTTCGGCGACAACCGCTTTGGTCAACCGTCGGTAAGACCCCGAGTCGGCGTCGTAGTACCAGGACCTGACACCCGGAGCCGGAACCCCAGCTCTCTGCAGTTCGGTCATCTTCGGCCGGAACGCACGAGAAAGCGAAATTTCGTCGACGATGTGGACGATGTCGGGGCGCTGCGCCGGCAGCAACACTGCCAACACATCGCTTACGGTTTTGACCGGTAGCGAGTTGTCGCCCCGCACGGACACCCCGCAGACTGCAATCTCGTCGACACGTCGATCCGAACGGTGATGTTCTCTACTCGAGCCGATCGGATCTACGCCGTACACGACCACCGACACGACGTCCTCGACGTCACCGAACGCGTCGATGATCGGCTGAGTGAAGACCGGTCCGCGTCGAGCCTTCACGACGGTGTCCTTGCGGTCGACGAGCCAGAAGTCCCCGTCGGAGTCGCGTCGAAACAGATTCTCCGTCGGAATCCACGAGTCTCCTGGCTGGAAGACATCGCGCATCAGCGGACTGGTGACCTCGCCGTCGCTTCCTGGACGACCGAGTAGAAGGCCGACCTCATCGTCTCGGCACATGCGAACGAAACCGTCTTCGTCCTCCTCGAGCCGGGCGTTGATCGGATCGTAGGCGGCAAGTGCCACCCTGGCGCTCCCCGGAAGCGGTCGGCCCTTGGAGCCGATTTTCGAACCGCCGACGTTGGCGAGGATGACGTCGTTCTCGGTGGAGGCATAGAACTCGAGCACCCGCGCAGGCGCGAACCGCTCGAGCGTCCGCTTCCAGAGTCCGACGGGCATTCCGGACCCGATGAAGAGTCGAACCGGATGACTGAGGTCCAGAGCCGATAGCTCGTCGTCGAGGATCGCCTGCATCATCGCCCAGGTGTAGCTGATGACGGTGACCCCGTAACGAGATACCTCCTCGGCGAATCTGGTCGGTTCGAGACCACGCGAGAGCGCTATGCGCGAACCGCCGGCAAGCGCACCGCCCACGCTGACCAGTAAACCGGCGGAATGATGAAGAGGGGCAAGGCAATACACCGTGTCGCCACTACCCAAAGCCGCTGCTGTTGCAGTGCCGAACGCAGACAGGGCCCAACGATGATTGGTGATGAAGCGCGGTTCCAACCCACGTTCGGTCGGGTTGAACAGCACCACCGCGAGTTCACGGGCACGGCCAGGATCCGGTGAGTACCACGCGGGCAATCGCACCGAGTCCGGATCGATCAGTTCGAGATCGACGACATCGGAACCCGAGGGGATATCGAGAGTTCGAGCGTCTCCGCCACCCAGAACGAGTACGTTGGCGGCCACCGCAGTCGCTGCTTTCATGTTCTCGGGATCGGCGATGACGGTGTCGACGTCGATCGCTAGCAGTGCGCTCTCGAGATCTCCACCCGGTGGGAAAAGTACTGCGACAGCGCCGATACGCGACAACGCTGCGATGGCCGCCAGCGCGCTGGGGCGAGTGTCCATCAGTACACCGATGCGAGCGGACGGCCTGACACCCGACGCGAGCAGCCCTCGGACCACATTGTCGATACGAGCATTGACGGCCCGGTAGGTGTGGACACGGTCGTCGAACAGAAAGCACTCACCGTTGGGCGACTTTCGTCCCTGTTCCGCGATGAGTCGTCCCAGGCTCACCAGAGTGTGGGGTTGCATCTGACCGAGTCGCGCCAACCTCGGCAAGGTTCGTACGGCCTCGGTGGAGATCTCGCGAGTGCCACGCATCGCGCCCGTTGCAGCAGCTGCGAGTCCACGGCCGACCCCTACGCCGACTTCGGCAATCGAGGCTGCAGTGTGGATGATCCGGTTGCTCACCGACACACCACTGTCGGTGTCCTGGTGCTCGTCGTACATCATTTCGTGCGCTGCTTCGGGCTTGTCTCCCAGACCCTCACGCCAACGAATCCACTCTCCCGTTGTCGGCCACGTCTGTGATGCTGCCAAACTCCCGACTACGAGCCCGAAATGTCCTGCGCGCAGCGTACTCTCGTACACTTCTGCGCGCGGCGCTGCCCGCCTGATGCCGCGCACGGCCAGCGGTTGCCCGATGTCGTCGACCTCGCCGAGGAACGCGAGAACCGGAACCGTCAGATTCGACAAGGTGAGCAGGCGATCCTTGATGACGAACCCGCCGGTCATCATTCTGTTGTGCACTACGAATTGCTTCAAAAGCTCCGCAACAGCGGGACCCGACCACGCGACCCAGCCGTCGAGCGCCAAGAAACGACGCTGTGGTTCACGCGGAAGCAACGCCTCGCGGTCGTGGAGTTGTCGTAGAAAATCGAGCCGAGATCGCACGGTCTTGGCTGGATCGAGCAGTTGAAATCCGGTACGGGCCATCCATCCGGACACCGCCAGCCGAGTGAAGACGTGGTCGGCAAGGAATTCGGCGCCGCGGGTCGCCACGCCGGCCGGAATACCGAGCGGCAGAGCTGCCAATGTGTCGACCGGAGCGCCGAACGTGATGAGGCTGGCCAGGTTTCGCCCACTGCGATAGGCAGCCGCTTGGTAACAGAACATCCCACCCTGGGAATAACCGGCAAGGTGGACGTCACGTCCGGTGTGCTCGTGAACTTTGTCGATGACCTCACTGATGGCTACGACATGATCGGCGAGGGTGCGACTCCAACCGCCTTCCTCGGTGTCGGGCGAACCGAAATCGACGACCCACGGATCGAGACCCATCCCGTGCAGAATCCCGGCGGCGCCGTGTTCGGTGGTCACGTCGTATACGTCCGCTGACACCATCATCGGTGGAACGAGAACGACCGGAGGCCTGGAATCGGTACCGAGGGCGTCGGGGAAATAGCGACGCAACTTGTACATCGGTTCTCGATCGACGATCTTGAAGGGAGATGGATCGACCTCGGTTTCGAGTCCACCCAAACGGAGGACTTCCAATCCGTTCTGTGCAGTTGCGATCGCACGTCGCAACGGTCCGCGCACCGCGTCTGCGTTCAGTCCCACAACTACAACTCCCGGTTCAATCCCCTGCATTTCGGGATACGGACTCCGACCGCCCACTTGCCACGTTTCCGCAAGCTTGCCACACGACCGTCAGAAATCCGGCGAACATGACTGTTTTGCGTCTCAGTGCGCTCCGATGCCCGAATCGACCCAATTCCGAAGGCGCTCCGCCGTCGAACGAACTCCGTCCAACTGCTTGGCAACCTGAACCGCAGCAGTCCCACCTCGTGAATCACGAGACGAGATAGATCCCTCTACGGTCAGAACGGTGCGCACCTCCGGCGTCAGAGCCGGGTCGATAGAGGACAACTCCTCATCGGTAAGTTCGGCCAATCCCACACCGCGTGCCTCGGCTGCCTTCACACACGCACCTGCAGCTTCGTGCGCCACCCGGAACGGAATGCCCTGACGAACCAGCCACTCGGCGATATCGGTGGCCAGTGTGAAGCCTGCCGGCGCCAGTTCTGCCAGGCGATCGACATGAAACTCCAGGGTCTGCACCAAACCGGCGAGAGCCGGAAGCAGCAACTCCAACTGGGCAACGGAGTCGAAGACCGGCTCCTTGTCTTCCTGCAAGTCCCTGTTGTACGCCAGAGGCTGAGCCTTCAGGGTTGCCAACAATCCCGTGAGATTTCCGATCAACCGACCGGATTTACCACGCGTCAGCTCCGCGACGTCGGGATTCTTCTTCTGCGGCATGATCGAACTTCCGGTGGACCACGCGTCGGCCAGCGTTACATAGCCGTACTCCGGCGTGCTCCACGAGATGATCTCCTCCGCCAGACGCGAGAGGTCGACGGCCGTCATCGCCAGGACGAAAGCCGCCTCAGCCGCGAAATCACGTGAGGAAGTTGCATCGATCGAGTTCTCCGCCGAGGAATCGAACCCCAACTCCGCGGCAATCTTCTCCGGGCTCAACCCGAGCGAGGAACCAGCCAACGCCCCCGATCCGTAGGGCGACACTGCGGCCCTGACGTCGAAGTCCACGAACCGCTGAACATCTCGCAACAACGGATGAGTGTGAGCGAGGAGATGATGTGCCAGAAGAACCGGCTGCGCCGCCTGCGAATGCGTCTTTCCTGGCATGACGGCGCTCGAATGCGACGCAGCCTGCGTCGCAAGGGAATCCACTACATCGAGCACACCCGTCGATACCCGACGAACTGCGTCACGTAGCCACATCCGGAACAGTGTCGCGACTTGGTCGTTGCGTGAGCGGCCTGCCCGAAGACGTCCGCCGACCTCGGCTCCCACCCGGTCGATCAGACCCCGTTCCAGTGCACCGTGGACATCCTCGTCGGACTCCGCTGCCACGAAGGCGCCCGAGGCGACATCGTCGGCCAACCCCTGCAAACCAGCAAGCATCGCCTCGAGGTCCTGAGCCGTCAGCAAACCTGCGCCGTTGAGGACGCGGGCGTGTGCCATCGACGCCCGAATGTCGTAGGGCGCGAGCACCCAGTCGAAATGTGTGGATTTGCTCAGCGCGGCCATGGCCGCTGCGGGGCCGGACGCAAAGCGTCCGCCCCACAGTGACCCCTCGTTGGTGCCATGAGCCTCGGCCGAACTCACAATCCCAGATCCCGCTTGTGGGCGATCTTCGACGACAACCCATGAAGCTGAACGAAGCCCTTGGCGGAAGACTGATCGAAAGTGTCGCCCTCGTCGTACGTCGCGAGGTTGAAGTCGTACAGCGACTTGTCGCTACGGCGTCCGTTGACGCTGATGGAACCCGCATGCAGTGCAAGGCGGATCTCGCCGGACACGTGCTCTTGGGTGTGCTCGTTGAACGTATCGAGGGCACCCTTGAGGGGGGAATACCACAGACCGTCGTACACCAGCTCGGCCCACTTCTGATCGGTGTGCCGCTTGTAGCGTCCTAGCTCACGCTCGAGGGTGACGTGCTCGAGTTCCTCGTGCGCGCGGATCAGAACCATCGCGCCGGGAGCCTCGTAGATCTCGCGGCTCTTGATGCCCACGAGACGGTCCTCGACGACGTCGAGACGGCCGACGCCCTGAGCGCCCGCCCGCGTGTTCAGTTCCTGGATCGCTTCGAGAACCGACACCGGACGGCCGTCGATGCTGACCGGGCGGCCCTTGTCGAAGCCGATGATGAGCTCGTCCGGGGCTGTCCAGTTGGCCGATGGGTCCTGGGTGTAGTCGTAGACGTCCTTCGTCGGGGCGTTCCACAGATCTTCGAGGAAGCCGGTTTCGACTGCACGGCCCCACACGTTCTGATCGATCGAGAAGGGCGACTTCTTGCTGACGTTGATCGGAATCTTGTTCTCTTCGGCGAACGCAATCGCCTTCTCCCTCGTCCAGGCGTAATCGCGAACAGGAGCGAGGACGTCGAGCTCGGGTGCCAGTGTGTTGAACCCGACCTCGAAGCGGACCTGGTCGTTGCCCTTACCGGTGCAACCATGCGCGACGACGGTGCCCCCGTGCGAACGAGCGGCCTCGACGAGATGCTTGACGATCAGCGGACGGCTGATCGCAGACACCAGCGGGTAGCGATCCATGTACAGCGCATTGTTCTGAATCGTCGGCAAGCAGTACTCGTCGGCGAACTCGTCTCGAGCGTCCACGACGACGGCCTCGACAGCACCACAATCGAGGGCGCGCTGGCGCACGACCTCCATGTCCTCACCGCCCTGACCCAGATCGATGGCGACGGCGACGACCTCTTTACCGGTCTCCTTGCCGATCCAGCTGATGGCGACGGAGGTGTCCAATCCACCCGAGTAGGCGAGAATGACGCGTTCGGCCATGATGTATGCGCTCCTTTGTAGCTGTGGGTAATTCTCGGTTTTGCCGTCTGCGGGACTGCTAATCCGCGCGTCTGGCCAATCTTTCCAGCTTGTCCGCGAGCTCTTGTCCGGTGAGTGGTTCGCGGGCGATCACCAAAATGGTGTCATCCCCGGCAATCGTTCCCACAATCTCCCTCAACGAGGCCCGGTCGAGCGCGCTGGCGAGGTAGTGCGCAGCGCCCGGCGGTGTTCGGAGAACAGCTTGATTTCCGCTCCAGTCCGTCGATACGAGCAGCTCGCCGAGCATGCGAGTGAGTCGGTCAGTTCCGCCGGATACGCCTCGAACAGGGCTACCGTCCTCGGGTACCACGTAGACTCCGGCGCCGCCGTCGGCCGCACGAAGTTTGACGGCTCCGAGCTCGTCGAGATCCCGCGAGAGTGTCGCCTGGGTTACATCGATACCTTCGGCGACCAGTAACGATGCAAGCTCCGGCTGACTGCGCACCTGGTGTGTCGACAGCAGGGACACGATGCGTGCCTGCCTGCCCGCCCGCGTAGACGCCGTCAGCGGCATCGACGACATCGACGACACCTGCTCGCTCACGGCCGTCGCGCCTGCTCTAGCAGCCAGACCAGCAGTGCCTTCTGTGCATGCAACCGGTTCTCGGCCTCGTCCCATACGACGCTGCGAGGCCCGTCGAGAACTTCGTCGGTGATCTCCTCCCCGCGATGTGCGGGCAAGCAATGCAGCACGACGGCGTCGGTCTTGGCGAGCGCCAACAGCTCCGCATCGATCCGGTACGGCCGGAACGGTGCGACGCGATCGAGTCCGTCGTTCTCCTGGCCCATCGAAGTCCACGTATCGGTGACCAGGGCGTCTGCGCCTGTCGCTGCGGCTTGCGGGTCGTCGGTGATCGTGATCGTGGCCCCCGTCTGCGCAGCACGCTCCCTAGCAGCCTCGAGAACGTAGTCCCACGGTGCGAACTCCTTCGGCGCAGCAATCGTCACATTGATTCCTGCGGTGACGCCGCCGAGCAGAAGCGAATGCGCCATGTTGTTCGCGCCGTCACCGAAGTACGCGAGTTCGAGGCCCGTCAAAGAGCCCTTATGCTCGGCGAGAGTCTGCAGATCGGCGAGCACCTGGCACGGATGGAACTCGTCGGACAACGCATTGACGATCGGGACGGTGGCACCAGAGGCCATCTGTTCGAGTCGCTCCTGCCCGAACGTGCGCCACACCACCGCCTCGACGTAGCGCGAGAGCACCCTGCCCGTGTCCTGCAAAGTCTCTTCACGCCCCAGCTGAGTATCGCGGCCATCGACGACGACAGCATGACCGCCGAGCTGTGCAATCCCGATCTCGAAGGAAAAACGAGTTCGAGTGGAATTCTTCTCGAAGATGACTCCGACGCCCTGAGGCCCCTCGAGTGGTCGCTTCGAGAACGGAGCGCGCTTGAGTTCGGCGGCGATGGCCAGAACCTCGCCCTGTTGCTGCGGAGTCAGGTCGTCGTCCCGCAGGAAGTTGATCATTGCCATGGCTATTCCGTTTCCTGTGCTGAATCGAGAAGTGTGGGAAGCGCTGCGACGAACGATGCAGCTTGGTCCTCGGTCAGTACGAGTGGTGGAGCGAGACGCAACACATCGGGCTGCGCCGCGTTGATCAGGAATCCGGCTTCACGTGCGGCCGACTCGACGGCGGGCGCGACGGGCCGGGTCAGCACCACGCCGAGCAGCAGGCCTGCACCGCGGACTCGGTCGACGAGAGGGTGATTCAATTCCTCGATCGAATGAATGAGCAGCTTCCCCATCCGATCTGCATGCGAGATCAGATCGTCCTGTGCGATCGTGCGCAGGACCGCGAGGGCAGCGGCGGCACACACGGGATTCCCGCCGAACGTCGTGCCGTGTTTACCCGGGTGCAGCAAGGTGGCTGCCTCCCCGATACCGATGCAGGCACCGATCGGCAATCCGCCACCGAGGCCCTTGGCGAGCGTGATGACGTCCGGCACAATTCCCACGGCCTGGTGCGCGTAGAACCAGCCGGTGCGGCCGATGCCGGTCTGGACTTCGTCCAGAACCAACAGTGCGCCGTGACGGGCCGTGATCTCGCGAGCGGCGACGAGATACCCCTCGGGAGGAACGACAACGCCTCCCTCACCCATGATCGGTTCGAGGAACACCGCGGCAGTATCGGAATCGACCGCAGCCTCGAGCGCTGCAACATCGCCGTACGGCACGTGCTGAACGCCTGCAGGCATCGGTTCGAACGGTGCACGCTTGTCCGGCTGACCTGTCAACGCCAAGGCACCCATCGTGCGCCCATGGAACGACTTCTCTGCCGCAACGATGTTCGGTCGACCCGTCAACCGGGCAATCTTGAAGGCAGCCTCGTTGGCCTCAGTGCCCGAGTTGCACAAGAACACTCGACCCGACGCTTCCGCGCCGAGATTCGCGAGCAACTGTTCGGCCAGGGCGATTCCCGGTTCGCTCGCATACAGATTCGACGTGTGCCCCAGGGTCGACAACTGCGTGGTCACCGCTTCGATGACGGCGGGATGCGCGTGACCGAGGATGTTGACAGCTATCCCAGCGAGCAGGTCGAGGTATTCCTTGCCGTCCGCGTCGGTGACGACAGCGCCCTGACCGCGGACCAGAGCGACACGCGGCACGCCGTAATTGTTCATCAGCGAGTTCGACCACCGCGCCTGGAGATCGACAGTTGCGACATGGTCGGTCATAGCTGGTTTTCCTTTTCTGCGTGTTGGGCGGGATGCACCATCGTGCCGATTCCTTCGCCCGTGAAGAGTTCGACGAGAACCGAGTGCGGCACTCGGCCGTCGATGACGTGTGCCGACGGAACACCACCCAGAACTGCACGTAGGCAGGCTTCCATCTTGGGCACCATGCCTGCGTCGAGGGACGGCAGAAGCGCCGACAATGCGTCGACATCGATCTTCGACGTCAAAGAGGAACGATCGGGCCAATTGATGTACAGCCCTTCGACATCGGTGAGGACAACCAATTTCTCGGCGCCGATTGCTTCCGCCAGCGCTGCCGCGGCAGTATCTGCATTGATGTTGTGCACGACGCCGTCGGAATCGGGTGCGATGGTGGAGACCACTGGAATCCGGCCCGCGGCGATGAGATCGAGCACGGCATCCGGATTGACCGAGGTGACGTCGCCGACGAGGCCGATGTCGGTTTCGATGCCGTCGACCATCACCGTGCGTTTCGATGCGGTGAAAAGATGCGCATCTTCCCCGGAGATGCCGACGGCGTAGGGGCCGTGACTGTTGATCAGACCGACGAGCTCGCGACCTACCTGGCCGAACAGCACCATCCGCACGACATCCATGACCTCAGGGGTGGTGACGCGGAATCCTCCACGGAATTCCCCGTTCATGCCCAAGCGCGACAGCATCGCAGTTATCTGTGGTCCGCCGCCGTGCACGACAACCGGATGGATGCCGATGGTCCGCAGAAAAACCATGTCTGCGGCGAACGCACGCTTGAGATCCTCGTCGATCATGGCGTTGCCGCCGTACTTGACCACGATGATCTTGTCGTGAAACTTCTGCAGCCACGGCAGCGCACCCGCGAGCGTGTGCGCCTTCTGCGTAGCCGACAAATCCGACCCGGTCACGAGGAGTACGCCGAGTTCTCTTCGACGTAGGCATGTGAGAGATCGGTCGTGCGGATGACCACCGACGCGTCGCCGACACCCAGATCGATGGTCAACTCGATATCTTCACCCGACAGATCCACCTCGCGGGCGTCGGGAGCTCCGACACCATCGATGCATACCGGATGTCCATTGAACGAGACGCAGAGTCGGTCGGGATCGAGCTCGATCGGCGCAATACCGATTGCGGCCAGCACTCGGCCCCAGTTCGGGTCAGAACCGAACAGCGCTGTTTTCACGAGACTGTCACGCGCGACCGTTCGGGCACCGATCAGTGCGTCGTCCTCAGATACCGCCCCGGACACCTTCACGAGAATGCGCTTGGTGACGCCTTCTGCGTCGGCCATCAGCTGATCTGCCAGATCATCACAGACAGCAAGTACTGCAGCGTCGAGATCGTCCTGGGACGGTGTCACCCCGCTCGCGCCCGAGGACAGAAGCAATACGGTGTCGTTCGTGGACGTCGCGCCGTCGACATCGAGCCGGTCGAAGGACAACCGGGTGGCGTTGCGCAGCGCGGTGTCGAGCTGGTCCGCGGTGGCAACGGCATCGGTCGTGACGACGCACAGCATCGTCGCGAGCGAGGGCGCGAGCATCCCTGCGCCCTTTGCCATTCCACCGACATTCCACTTGTCGACATGGTGAATCGCAGCTTGCTTGGGCACGGTGTCCGTCGTCATGATGGCATGTGCCGCATCGGTTCCGCCGGAAATACCACCGGCGAGCTCATGAACCACCTCGGTGACACCGGGTATCAGTTTGTCCATCGGCAACCTGTCACCGATCAGCCCGGTCGAACAGACTGCGACCTCGACAGCCCCGGTCTCGGTCCCCCAATTGCTGAGCGCTGCAGCCACTTCCTCCGCGGTGCGATGCGCATCCTGAAATCCGGGTGCACCCGTGCAGGCGTTGGCACCACCCGAGTTCAGGATGACCGCACGGAGCTTTCCGGTACGCAGCACCTGTTGCGACCACAGCACGGGTGCAGCTTTGACCTTGTTGCGGGTGAAGACGCCTGCCGCGGTCAGATCCGGGCCCTCGTTGAAGACCAACGCAAGGTCGGTTCTACCGCTGACCTTGATGCCTGCAGCGATTCCAGCGCCGCGAAAACCGGCGGAAGCCGTCACTCCCTGTGTCCGAACGAGTTTGCCCGGCAAGGCATGCGCATCAGCAAGACTGGTCACGGTGCAACTCCCACTGTCGAGAGACCGTCGGTCTCTGGTATTCCAAGGGCAAGATTCATCGATTGCACTGCGCCGCCTGCGGTGCCTTTGGCCAGATTGTCGATCGCACCGATGACGACGAGCAAACCGGCGTCGACATCGACCGACACACTGAGCTGCACTGCATTGGACCCGATCACAGCTCCTGTCTGCGGTAACCTGCCACCACCGAGTACGTGCACGAACGGCTCAGCGGCATAGGCCTTTTCGTACACCTCGATCGCCTGCTCCTGCGTCGCTGTCGTGACGGCTGTGCAGGTGGCGAGAATTCCGCGGGGCATGGGAGCGAGGATCGGAGTGAACGACACCGAGACCGGGACCGGCGACAGCGCAGAAAGATTTTGAATTATCTCCGGAGTGTGCCGATGGGCACCTGCGACCGCGTAAGCCCGCACAGAGCCCATGACTTCGGACCCGAGCAGGTCCGCCTTCGGGGCGCGTCCGGCCCCCGAAGTTCCGGTCACGGCAACAACATTGACACGCGGCTCGATGATGCCGGCAGCGACGGCCGGCGCGAGCGCAAGACTCGACACCGTCGGGTAGCAACCCGGCACAGCGATGCGCGTGGCACCGATGAGCTTCTCCCGCGCACCCGGCAATTCGGGCAGACCGTAAGGCCACGTCCCCGCGTGCGGAGTCTTGTAGTACTTCTCCCATGCGGATGGGTCGGTGAGGCGAAAGTCGGCACCGCAATCGATGATAACGACGGTCTCGGGAAGCTGATTCGCGATTTCTGCGGACTTGCCATGCGGAAGTCCCAGAAATACGACGTCGTGTCCGGCAAGTTCATCGATGGTCGTTTCGGACAGCACGCGATCTGCGAGCGGCAGTAGATGGGGATGGAAGTCCCCCAGTGCCGCGCCCGCATTACCTCCGGCGGTCAACGATCCGATGACGAGCGCTCCTGATCGCACGCCCGGGTGGCCGAGTAACAATCGCAGAATCTCGCCGCCGGCGTATCCGCTTGCCCCCGCGACTGCGATTCTCAGCGGAGCTGACCGCTCACCGTCTTTCGTAGCATCAACCATACGTTTGATTATGCACCATCATGCAAGCTCATTCATAGTTGGGGCGACCGAGCGCTCAACTGTCCTTCATCGACCGTCGGATCTCCTCGAGCTTCTTTCGGCCCGACTCCTGACGTTCGTTCCACTGCTCATCCAGCGTACGACCAGCCGGGCTGAGGTGATCGAGTTCCTCGGCGCCCAGCGCGGTACCCGTCCGAAGCTCGACTTTGTCCCGAACGTTGTCCCACGTCGGAACACCGTCTTCGCTGTATCCGGTCGGCGACCCATGGGCCGAGTAACCGGTGCTCACGCCTCCGATCGACTGATCGACGCCGCTGTCACCGACAACTTCGGCATCCAGAATACCCAACGGCGGGTCACCGAGCGGCTGGTCGATTTGCGGCCGCGTCAACCCCGGAACGTCGACATCCGGAATATCGCCCGGCGGAACCTTGCCAGGCTCGACACCACTACTGGCCGTATCTATTTCCGCCAGCAACGCCGATGCGGCGGCTTGGACCGGCGCGAGAGCCGGACGGCCGCCAACCGAAGCGAGCACCTCCCGCAGCACCGCTACATCGGATCGATCTTCTGCGCTACCAGTGCCCATGATTCCTCCTCTGTCCCGTGAGTCCGTGCCCCCACGCTACGGAAGAACGACAACGGACGTATCAGCTTCGCCAGCGCGCTCCGACTGCTTCTCCCGCTGCAGCTACTGCCGCATCGCGAGCCTCCGACGCCTGCGCCTCGGTCAACGTTCCGTCCACACCGCGGAAGACGAGAGCAAAAGCCAGCGACTTTTGCCCCTCGCCGACCTGCTCGCCTTCGTAGACATCGAAAAGCCGAATGCTCTCGAGCAATTCACCCGCGCCGGACTTCAACGCCGATTCCACCTCGAAGGCTGGGACCGTGTCGGCAACCACGACCGCGACGTCCTGCATCACCGCCGGGTAGGGAGAGACGACCGGCGCCGGGAACGACTCGATGATCGGCAGTGCATCAAGATTCATCTCGACCGCACACGTGCGCGACGGCAATTGCGCCCGCTCGAGCACTGCCGGATGCAGCTCCCCCGCATAGCCCACCACCACGCCCTCGACAACCAACTCCGCGCATCGCCCCGGATGCCACGGCAGCTTCTGCGCCGCCCTCAACTCGATCTCGACCCCCGCTGCAGTCGCGACGGTTCTCGCCGCGGCGAAAGCGTCCGACGCCTCCACTGGTCGGCCCGGACCCCAAGGACCGGCCGGCACACTGTGACCGGTGAGGACCGCACCCACATGAACGGGCTGATCCGGCAGCGACCCACGCAGGTGAGCGATCTCGGCGTCCGACGGTCGAGAATCGACGGCAATGGGCTCCACCGTGACGGTGTCGTCACCGGGCAGGACGACCTGCGCTATTCCGAACAACAACAGATCACGCTGACCACGAGCGACGTTGCGCGCGAGAATCTCGAGCAAGCCGGGAAGGATGGTCGTCGCCAGTTCCGGCCGATCGGCTTCCAACGGGTTGAGCACCGTCGTGGTTCGCCGACGCGCATCATCCGCCGGAAGGCCCCACGTATCGAAGACCCCTGTCGGAAGGAACACAGTCGGCAATACCTCGACGTAACCGGCGAAGGCAAGCGACTTGCCGACTGCGCGCTTTCGCTTCTGCGTGGGGGTCAGTCCGCGGCCTGCGGGTGCTGAGGGTAATACGGACGGAATCTTCTCCAGACCCTCCAGCCGCAGAACTTCCTCGACGAGGTCTGCGGGTTGCTGCAGATCCGGCCGCCAGGTCGGCGGCGTCACGACGAGTTCGCCGTGGCCCGACTCGCTGACGCCGACCTCGACCTCGCACCCGACCTGAGTGAGCCTGCGCGCCGCGACGCCGTTCGGATACGCCACCCCGGCGATGCGGTCGGGCAGGTCGATATCCATGCGAACGGCGGGGAACACCACGGCCGATCCGACATCGGTCAGCAGCGGTTCGATTCGGCCGCCGGCGATGTCCACGAGCAGCTGAGCGGCACGATCGAGCGCAGCGACCGGCAGCGCGGAATCCACCGTGCGTTCGAAACGCTTACTGGCCTCGCTCACCAATTTGTGACGCCTACCGGTCCGAAACACCGCCAAGGGATCGAACGAGGCAGCTTCGAGAATCACATCTACGGTGTCGGCGCCGACCTCGGTCGATGCCCCACCCATGACTCCGGCCAGTGAAATCGCACCGGAATCGTCGGCGATGACGACATCCTCCACGTCCAGAGTCCGCTCGACGTCATCGAGCGTAGTGAGCTTCTCCCCTGCCTTTGCACGACGGACGACGATGTCACCCGACAACTTCGCAGCGTCGAACGCGTGCAGAGGCTGTCCCAGCTCGTGCAGAACGTAATTCGTCACATCGACCGCCGCCGAAATCGGCCGGACGCCCGCGAGAAGCAGACGACGCTGAATCCACCACGGCGTGACCGCAGCCGGATCGATTCCACTGACCTTCCGCAGCGCGAACCGAGCGGCGTTCGACTCGGTCTCGACCGTCGCAGGCCACACTTCACCTTCGTTGTTCTGCACCGGACCACTGGCCGGATCGGCGAATTCGAGATCGAAGCTACTTGCAAGCTCACGCGCGAGACCACGCACCGAGAACGCGTAGCCACGGTCCGGCGTCACGTTGAGCTCGATGACCGAATCATCCAGACCCAGAACCACTTTGGCATCGTCGCCGGGCGTCGCAGTCCCCTCGGGCAGGACCAGAATGCCGGCATGATCACGGCCGAGACCGAGCTCCAGCGTCGAGCAGATCATGCCGTTCGACGTCTTGCCGTACGTTTCACGCGCAGCAATGGCGAATCCACCCGGAAGCACGCTGCCTGGCAGCGCAGCGACGATCAGATCACCCTCGGCGAAGTTACGAGCCCCGCACACGATCTCCTGCGGTCCGTCTGCCCCGACGTCCACCGAACAGAAACGAATCGGCTTCTTGAACTCCGTCAACTCGGTGATCGACGTGACCCGACCAACGACCAGGGGGCCCGTCACCTGGTCGAGCGAATCGAGCTCCTCGACCTCGAAGCCGACCCGAACGAAGCCCTCGTCGAGTTCTTCCGGCGTCACTTTCCACTGCGGCGCCGTGCGCTGTAGAACCTCGGTCAACCAGGATTGTGGAACTCGCACGTCTGCTCAGCTCTTTCTGCGTGTCGAAAACGGTGGTGCCTCGCGGGCAGTCGGTAAAGAAACGTTGCGTCCGTCAGGCCTCGACGCCGAAGGGCAACGTGAAACGGATATCGCCCTCGACGATGTCGCGCATATCGGGAATGTCGTTGCGGAACTGCAGAGTCCGCTCCAAGCCCATCCCGAATGCAAATCCCGAGTACACCTCCGGATCGATTCCGCTGGCACGGAGAACCTTGGGATTGACCATTCCGCAGCCGCCCCATTCCACCCAGCCGGCTCCGCCCTTCTTCTTCGGGAACCACACGTCCACCTCCGCCGAAGGCTCGGTGAACGGGAAGTAGTTGGGACGCATACGCGTGCGCGTCTCGTCACCGAACAGTGCACGCGCGAACGCGTCGAGAGTTCCACGCAGGTGAGCCATCGTCAGCCCCTTGTCGATCGCAAGACCTTCCACCTGGTGGAACACCGGGGTATGCGTGGAGTCGAGCTCGTCGGTGCGAAAGGTCCGACCAGGGCAGACAATGTAGATCGGCAACTCGCGCGACAGCATCGAGCGCACCTGTACAGGCGAGGTATGAGTCCGAAGCACCTGACGGGAACCCTCGGGTGCGATATGGAACGTGTCCTGCATGGTGCGCGCAGGATGATCAGGCAGGAAGTTGAGAGCGTCGAAGTTGAAATGCTCGGTCTCGACTTCCGGACCCTCCTCGACTTCCCATCCCATTGCAACGAAAACGTCCGCTACCTGATCGGAAATGATCGTGATGGGGTGACGAGCGCCGACCGGACGAGCATTCGACGGCAACGTCACGTCGATCGTCTCGGCGACGAGAATCGCCGCATCGCGCTCGGCGAGAAGAACCTCGCGGCGCGCGTCGAACGCCTTCTGCACGCGATCGCGCGCGACCTTGACGCGTTTGCCGGCGTCAGCCTTCTGATCCCCCGGAATCGAGCCGAGAGCACGCTGAGCAAGGGCCAGCGGCGCGCGGTTGCCGATGTGCTCGATCTTCACCTTCGACAACTCGTCCAGATCAGATACCTCGGCGAATGCCTTCTCCGCACCATCGACCGCAGCAGCCAGCGCGGACTCCTCGAGCACGCTCGGATCGACAGGCTGGGCGTTGTCGCCATCTTTCTTCGCCACGAGAGGTGCAACTCCTTGATGGTGGGTGATGTCGTTCGAACGACTCTGCCGATCCTAAGCGAGAAGGTCGAGTCAATTATTGCGGGACCTGCGCTGAGCGCGGGCACTCGAGTACAAGCAGATAGCTGCCGCTGTTGCCAGATTCAAGCTCTCGGCACGACCATGAATGGGAATCCTGACGCGATGATCGGCCGAAGCTGCCACAGTCGCGTCCAATCCGTGAGCTTCATTGCCGAACAACCACGCCGTCGGACCACTCAGCAGCTCGTCGGCATCATCGAGATCGATCTCACCATCGGCGGCGGTGGCAAGAATTTTCATTCCGCTCGCCCGCAGGGCACCGAGCCCCTGTTCGACCGAGCGTTCGCGAGCGATCGGCAAGTGAAAAAGACTCCCCGCCGACGCTCGTACACATTTGCCGTTGTGCGGATCGACCGAATCCCCCAGCAGCACGACCGCATCGGCACCGACGGCGTCGGCGACCCGGATGACCGTGCCCGCGTTGCCCGGCTCAGATACCTCCACCGGAACAGCGATCAAAGTGGGATCGACTCCGAAGGCATCGCCGAGCGCCACATCCACGAGTCGACAGACCGCGACGATCCCAGGCGGCGTCACCGTGTCGGACAGACCCTTTGCCGCTCGAGCGCTGATGGCATGGGTTCGAATTCCCGCGCTGCGGGCCGCATCGAGAACGCTGCCGTTGCGATCGGCGGAATCCTCCGCATAGAACAACTCTCGGACGACACCCGCACCAAGTGCCTCGGTCACCGAGTTGGTTCCTTCGGCCAGAAAAAGCCCCGACTTTCGACGCTCCGACGCACGCAACAGCTTCACAGCCGAAACGACCCGTGGAGTCCGCTCGGTGAGCATGTCCACGGGCCGTTCAGGATCTAGATCGTCGTGCGTCAGCTTGCTCAGGCTGCTTCTCCAGCAGGAGCGTTGACGTCGGCAGGCAATGCAGCCTTGGCGATGGCCACGAGGCCGGCGAAAGCCGGTGCATCCGACACAGCGAGCTCGGCGAGGATCTTGCGGTCGACCTCGACGCCTCCGAGCCGCAGGCCCTGGATCAAGCGGTTGTACGTGATGTCGTTGGCGCGAGCTGCTGCGTTGATACGCGTGATCCACAGCCGACGGAAGTCACCCTTGCGTGCCTTGCGGTCACGGTATGCATAGGTGAGCGAGTGGAGCTGCTGCTCCTTGGCCTTGGTGTACAGACGTGAGCGCTGTCCGCGGTATCCCTTGGATGCCTCGAGAATCGAACGGCGCTTCTTCTGGGCGTTGACCGCCCGTTTTACGCGTGCCACTGGTAAATCCTGTCGATCTGGGGGCTTCTAGAAACCCCGAATGGTAATGGGATGGCGCCGACCAAGACGGTCGACTATGAAGTCCAGATCAGATGCCGAGCAGGCGCTTCATCCGCGGCACATCGGCCTTGGTCACAACTGCGACGCCGTCGAGACGACGGGTTCTCCTGCTGGACTTGTGCTCCAGCAAGTGGCGACGACCAGCCTTCTGGCGCATGATCTTGCCGCTGCCGGACACCTTGAATCGCTTCTTGGCGCCACTGTGAGTCTTCTGCTTGGGCATGGAGTCCTCAGTTCTGTGTTGCTCTTCGGTCTTGCTCGGCACGTCCATGCCGATAGCGTCGGCATGGAACGTCTTACGGGTCGTACTCGGTTCGGTAGCGCAGTCTCTAGTTGCTCGGCGGCGTTGCTGCTGCCGGAGCATCTGTCGGAGCAGGCTCTGCAGCGGCGGGTGCCGGAGCAGCCGAAGCCGAGGTAGTCGGTTCCGGAGCAGGAGCACGCTGAGCGGGCGGAGCCGCCGCACTTTCCTGTGCCTTGACGCGAGTCTTGGCACCCTTGTGTGGGGCCAATACCATCGTCATGTTGCGACCGTCCTGCTTGGCCGAGGTCTCGACGAAGCCAAGATCTGCAACGTCTGCGCCCAGACGCTGCAGCAGACGGAATCCGAGCTCCGGACGAGACTGCTCACGTCCGCGGAACATGATGGTGACCTTGACCTTCGACCCGGCTTCGAGGAAGCGAACAACGTTGCGCTTCTTGGTCTCGTAGTCGTGGGCGTCGATCTTCGGGCGGAGCTTCTGCTCCTTGATAACGGTGAGGGTCTGGTTCTTGCGCGATTCGCGCGCCTTCTGCGCTGCCTCGTACTTGAACTTCCCGTAGTCCATGATCTTGCAGACCGGCGGACGAGCGTCGGGAGCCACTTCTACGAGATCGAGATCGGCTTCGAGAGCCAAGCGGAGTGCATCTTCAACACGCACGATGCCAACCTGTTCACCGCCAGGTCCGACCAAACGAACCTCGGGAACACGAATGCGATCGTTGATGCGAGTCTCAGTGCTGATGGGGCCTCCTAGGTAGTGCGGTGAGGGGTCTAGCCGACCGCCCGCCATTGGCACAGCCCGCCTGCCCGGGTCCTTCGACACTCATTGTCGGAGAACACTCTCTCCTACAACGAAAAAACCCTGCTCCAGCATTCCGCTGGTGCAGGGCCCGATGTCGACCGATCGACAAATACCGCATACATCGCAATATCGTCTCCTCCGAAGAGGAAGCCCGAGTGGCATCTCTGCTACTGCGGGCGACCGGACCGGAACCAGCTTGAAACACTGGGTACCGGTGGGAGTCGGGCTCCACTTGCTGCCTCCGTACAGTGCGCTTTCGTAAGAAAGAACACGCCGAAGACGGTCGATGAGGAACAGTACCAGCCGCCCAGGGTTTCGAGAAATCGACGCCTGCGGGAACACGCCGACAGCATCAATGACGCGCTCGAGCGATCTGATCGTATGAATGGACCATTCAAGTGATGTGGGCATCGGCGCGGGTACACCTGATGTCAGTGGCTCGTGCCGCCGTGCCATCCTCGTGAGCATGACGAGCACTCCCGAACCTGTCAATGAAGGCCGCGAACCAGAAGTCCGCGAACTCGCAGACGTTCCCGCTGTCGAAGTAATCAGCCGTGCCGCCGTGATGCTCATGAGCTCGGCGGCCGAGAAGCTTGGCCTGTCCGAGCCGGACCCGTCGGAAAGCCCCTATCTCGATCTCGACGAAGCGCGACGAGTCATCACCGCACTCGCAGGGCTCGTCACGGCGTCGGTCGAGTACCTCGGACCACACGCCGGACCGATCCGCGAAGGGCTTCAGGCTCTGCAGAAAGCATTCCGCGAAGCGTCCGCGCATCCCGACGAGCCAGGGAAAGGTCCCGGAGAGAAGTACACCGGCCCGGTGTACTGATCCGCTTCCTACGCCTTTTCCGCTCGCCGGCCACCTTCGGCCCGCTTCGGCTGGACATCCATGGGGATGGTCAGACCGAAGCGGCCTTTCGTGGTCGGCGCTTTTTGACCGGCGCCTTCTTCGGCTCCGGCGCGGGTTCACGGGACAACGCCTCCTGCAGGAATTTTCCGGTATAGCTTTCCGGAACTGCTGCTACTTCCTCTGGATTTCCTTCTGCCACAACCGTTCCACCGCCATTGCCGCCTTCTGGTCCCATATCGATCACCCAGTCGGACACCTTGATGACATCGAGGTTGTGCTCGATGACGATGACGGTGTTGCCCTTGTCGACGAGACCGTTGACCACACCGAGCAGCTTCCGAATATCCTCGAAATGCAGGCCGGTGGTCGGTTCGTCGAGAATGTAGACAGTCCGTCCTGTCGACCGCTTCTGGAGTTCGGCAGCGAGCTTCACGCGCTGCGCCTCACCGCCGGACAGCGTCGTGGCGGGCTGGCCGAGTCGGACGTAGCCGAGGCCGACCTCGACGAGCGTCTTGAGATACCGGTGGATGGAAGTGATGGCCTCGAAGAAGTCCGCTGCCTCCTCGATGGGCATATCGAGGACCTGCGCGATCGTCTTCCCCTTGTAGTGGACCTCGAGCGTCTCACGGTTGTAGCGAGCGCCTTCGCACACTTCACAAGGTACGTACACATCGGGAAGAAAGTTCATCTCGATCTTCAAGGTTCCGTCGCCGGAGCACGCCTCGCACCGACCGCCCTTCACGTTGAACGAGAACCTACCGGGCTGATAGCCGCGAACCTTCGCCTCGGTGGTGGATGCAAACAGAGTGCGAACCTTGTCGAACACGCCGGTGTAGGTGGCTGCGTTCGACCTGGGCGTACGCCCGATCGGTGACTGATCCACGCGCACGAGCTTGTCGAGTTGGTCCAAGCCGTTGATGCGGGTATGACGGCCCGGCACCTGCCGCGCCCCGTTGAGCTTGTTGGCCATGACGGTCGCCAAAATGTCATTGACCAGCGTCGACTTACCCGAACCTGACACTCCGGTCACCGCAGTCAGCACTCCGAGGGGGAAGCTGACGTCGATGCCGCGCAGATTGTGCTCGCGAGCACCCACGACGGTGACCTGACGCTTCTTGTCGACAACCCGTCGCGCATCGGGCAATGGAATCTGTAAACGCCCTGACAGGTATGCGCCCGTCAGCGACTCTTCCGAGGTCAGTAGATCCTCGTAGGAACCGCTATGTACGACGCGGCCACCGTGTTCACCGGCGAGCGGTCCGATGTCGACCACCCAGTCTGCGGTTCGAATTGTGTCCTCGTCGTGTTCGACGACGATCAGGGTGTTGCCGAGATCGCGGAGTCTGGTCAACGTGTCGATGAGCCGACGGTTGTCGCGCTGGTGCAACCCGATGGATGGCTCGTCGAGCACGTACAGCACTCCGACCAGTCCGGACCCGATTTGGGTAGCGAGCCTGATGCGCTGAGCTTCCCCGCCGGAAAGCGAGCCAGCAGGGCGCGACAGCGACAAATATTCGAGACCGACGTCGAGAAGGAAGCCGAGTCGCGCTTGAACTTCTCGAAGCACCTGACCGGCGATGGCTTCCTCTTTGGAACCCAGCGTGAGGCTGTTCAAGAAGTCTGCGGTTTCGGAGATGGATAGTTTGCAGACATCAGCAATCGACTTCGCACCGAAATCGCCCGCTTCGATCGTGACCGACAGAATCTCCGGGCGCAGCCGGTCTCCCCCGCAGGCAGGACAGGGAACGTCGCGCATGTAGCCGTCGTAGCGTTCCTTCATCTGTTCGGACTCGGTTTGCTCGAGCCTGCGATGCAAGAACGGCATGACGCCTTCGAACTCCGCATAGTACGAGCGGGTGCGACCGTAGCGGTTCTTGTACTTGACGTGAACCTGGTGCTCGCTGCCCTCGAGAACTGCGCGCTTGACCTTGGCGGGCAGTTTGCTCCACGGCGCGTCGAGGTCGAATTCCATGGCGTCGGCCAGCCCGGACAGCAGGCGGCCGAAGTACTCCGATGTCTGGCCCATCGACCACGGGGCGATGGCACCGCCGGCAAGCGAGAGATCCGGATCCGGAATGACCAGCTCGGGGTCCACTTCCTTGCGCACGCCGAGACCGAGGCATTCGGAACACGCGCCGTACGGGGAGTTGAACGAGAATGACCGTGGCTCCAGGTCGTCGATCGAGAGTGGGTGCGCGTTGGGACATGCGAGCTTTTCGGAGAATCGACGTTCGCGGTCAGGGGCATCTTCTTCGCGGTCGACGAAGTCGAGGACCACGATGCCGTCGGCGAGACGCAGTGCGGTCTCGACGGAGTCGGTAAGACGCTGTTTGGAGCCGGCCTTGACAGTGAGTCGGTCGACCACGACCTCGATGTCGTGCTTCTCCTGCTTTTTCAGCTTCGGAGGATCATTGAGTTGGTGGACCACGCCGTCGACACGGATACGCGAATAACCCTGGGTATTGAGAGAATCGAACAGGTCTACGAACTCACCCTTGCGGGTACGGACGACCGGTGCGAGGACCTGAAATTTGATCCCCTCTTCCATCTCCAACACCTGATCGACGATCTGCTGCGGGGTCTGCCGGGCGATCCTTTCGCCACAGACCGGGCAGTGGGCCGTCCCAGCACGAGCGAAGAGCAGGCGGAGATAGTCGTAAACCTCGGTAATGGTGCCCACAGTCGACCGCGGATTTCGGTTGGTCGACTTCTGATCGATGGAGACAGCAGGCGACAATCCCTCGATGAAGTCGACGTCCGGCTTGTCCATCTGTCCCAGAAACTGGCGCGCATACGCGGACAGCGACTCGACGTAACGGCGCTGACCTTCGGCGAAGATCGTGTCGAAGGCGAGCGAGGATTTGCCTGAACCCGAGAGACCTGTGAAGACGATGAGGCTGTCCCGAGGAAGGTCGATGTCGACCCCTCGCAGGTTGTGTTCACGCGCACCCCGCACTATCAGGCGATCCGCCACTGTCTTCCCTTCTTGTCGAACGACCAGGCTGTCAGGCTCGTGTACCACCGGGCTGAACAGTCGAACCGTCGCTCCATGGATGCATACGTGAGGGCGAACCTCACGCAGTAGCAATGCTAGGCCGACCCTCTGACACGTTCTTCCGACTCGGAGGGCCGGACAGGGTTTGTAGTCGCGCCGACGGTAGCGTCCACCAGATGGACGAGCACCTTATGGCCATCGACGACGACTACACCGGCGCAGTCTCCCCCGGATCAGCGCCTGCGCGACGCACGATCTCGAGCGGGACGATCACAAAAATGTCGGTCGGCCCCATGGACAACAATGCGTATCTCATCGTTTGTTCCACCACCGGAGAATCGATGCTGATCGATGCAGCGAACGAAGCACCACGCCTGGCGCAGTTGATCGACGAGAACGCGCCAAGACTCTCACTCATCGTCACCACGCACCAACACGCTGATCACTGGCAGGCACTGGAAGACATCGCAGCAGGCACCGCCTCACCTACTGCTGCGCACAGTTTGGACGCCGAACCACTCCCGGTGACACCGGACCGCCTGCTGCAAGAAGGAGACAGCATCGACGTGGGTGAACTCACGTTCGACGTCATCCATCTGCGAGGACATACGCCTGGGTCGATCGCGTTGGCTCACACCGATACCAAGGACGGCGTCGTTCACATCTTCACCGGCGACTCACTCTTTCCAGGCGGTGTCGGAAAGACGTCGGGACCCGAGAACTTCGTACAGCTTCTCGACGACGTCACCACGAAGCTGTTCGACCGGTTCGGTGACGATGCCATCGTCTACCCGGGCCACGGCAAAGACACGACGCTCGGTGCCGAACGCCCTCACCTCGGCGAATGGCGCGAACGCGGGTGGTGAAACACCGTCACGCTTGAAACCTAGGAAGCCTGGGTATGGCTACGCTGGAACAACGTGGTCGGTGCGGGGGCTTACTCCTGTGCTGCGCCGCGTGGAACATCTTCGTTCACCTACGAACTACGCAGGAGGCTGTCAATGCTTGTCCGCCGTATCGCCCGACCGCTGATGTCGACCATCTTCATCGCGGGGGGCATCGACGCGCTCCGGAACCCAACAGGCAGGGCGCAAGCCGCCACACCACTGATCGAACAGGGCCAGGACGCGTTGCCGGATAGCGTCACTTCGAATCTCCCCAGCGATCCCGAGACACTGGTCCGGATCAACGGAGCGATTCAGGTCGGCGGCGGTCTTTTGCTTGCCACCGGTAAGGCACCGCGGATTGCCTCACTCGCGCTGGCGGGCAGTTTGATTCCGACGACCTATGTCGGCCACGCCTTCTGGAACGAGACCGATCCCGCTGCCAAAGCTGCGCAGCGCACTCAGTTCTTCAAGAACGTCAGCCTGCTGGGTGGCCTGCTCATCGCTGCGGTCGACACCGAGGGCAAGCCATCCCTGGCATGGCGAGGTCGCCGTGCCGCACGTAAGGCGTCAGAATCCGTTCAGTCTGCGCTACCCGGCTCCCATGACACCGCAGACCGTCTCGGTATCGCTTCCGACCGCGTGAAAGAGCTGGCAGCGGTCGCTGCGACTCGTAGCTCGCACTTTGCCGACGCTGCACAGCCCGTCGTATCCAAGTGGGCCGATGTCGCAGCGGAAAAGGGTTCGGAATTCGCCGACGCCGCACAGCCCGTCGTATCCAAGTGGGCCGATGTCGCAGCGGAAAAGGGCTCGGAATTCGCCGACGCCGCACAGCCGGTGCTCTCACGTTGGGCGCACAAGGCCGAAGACCGTGGCTCCGAACTCGCCAAGGTCGCGCAGAAGCGCGGCTCCAAGCTCGCCGACAAGACAGCCGACCGTAGCGCCGAGCTCGCCAAGGTCGCGCAGAAGCGCGGCTCCAAGCTCGCCGACAAGACAGCCGACCGGGGATCAAAGCTCGCCGATACGGCAGCCGAGCGCAGTGCCGTCTTGGCCGAGCTTGCCCAGGATCGCGGCTCCAAGTGGGCCAATCTTGCCACTGAGCGGGCATCGGAATTTGCCGAACTAGCGCAGGACCGCGGCAGTAAGTGGGCTGAAGTCGCCGCCGATCGGACCGAAACACTCAGCAAGCGTGCTCGCAAGCGCGCGGCACAGCAGAGCCGGGAGTTCGACAAGGCGACCGAGAAGGCTCAGGCCAAACTCGAGAAGAAGGTCGAGCAGGCCAAGAAAGAGCTGGACAAGCGCGTTCAGAAGTACTCCAAGTAGCCATTTCGACAGGCTGATCGAAAAGGGCCCCGTCCTGAACTGCGGTTCTGCGGCGGGGTTCTTTTTTGTCGTAGACTGCTTGGGCGAATTTCGATTCACCGAAATTTCGCCGCCGAACTCCCGAGGAGACCCTTTGCCGGACGACGGCCCCACAATCGCTGACGAGTCAGAAGACACCCTGTCCGACCAGGATCGCGAGCAGTCGTACGTCACTATGCTCTACGACCAGTTGGATGCGCTCCGTCAGTACGCAAGTACACGGCTCAGTGCTGTACTCCTCGCAACCGGCGGCACTCCGCAGGCTCGCAGCGAGCGCGAATCGTTCAGTCAGATGTACAACGACGACATTGCAAAGTACGACGCCGCCGAAAACGGACTGTGCTTCGGTCGCATCGACCTCGCGCCACAATCGGAGGAGGACGGTGTCCGCTACATCGGTCGGGTGGGCATCCTGGACGAGGCGAACGACTACGAATCACTTCTGCTCGACTGGCGCGCACCGATGGCCCGTCCGTTCTATCTTGCGACGCCCGCTGCGCCCGAGAACATAGTTCGCCGCAGACACATCCGCACCCGCAGCCGCCGCGTCACCTCGATCGCCGACGAGTACCTCGATCTGGAGGCGGCCCAGCACGCGCGACGCGATGCGACGGCGACCGGAGTTGCGGGTGAGAGCGCACTGTTGTCTGCACTCGAAGCTGCACGCACCGGGCACATGAACGACATTGTCGAGACCATCCAGAGCGAACAGGACGCGATCATTCGGTCGGAGCACCGCAGCGTGCTCGTCGTACAGGGCGGCCCTGGAACCGGCAAGACGGCCGTGGCCCTGCACCGTGCCGCCTATCTGCTCTACACCTATCGACAGCAGTTGGCGAAGAGTGGCGTTCTCATCATCGGTCCGAACGCCACGTTCCTGGACTACATCGGCCAGGTTTTGCCCTCGCTCGGCGAAACCGGTGTGCTGTTGTCGACGATCGGAAATCTGTATCCGGGCGTCCGGGCCACGGTGGAGGATTCGATCACCGCGGCCGAGGTGAAGGGCTCGACGTCGATGGTCGCTGTTCTGACCAAGGCAGTGCGCGATCGCCAAGAGATTCCGGCGGAGCCGACGCGCTTGCGCTTCGACACCTATGACATCGTCCTCGACAAGAAGATCGTCTCGCGGGCTCGCGGACGCGCACGATCCTCGCGACGACCACACAACTTGGCGCGTCCACTGTTCGTGTCCTCGGTGATCGACGGACTTGCACAGCAGCTCGCGGCAACTCTCGGTGAGAACCTCGTCGACGGTGGAAGTCTGCTCAGCCGCGATGACATTGCCGACATGCGAGACGAAATGCGCGACGACGCCGACGTGATGGCAGCAATCGATGCACTGTGGCCGGACCTGTCCCCGCAGCAAGTTCTGCTGGAGCTGTTCGCATCCCCGGAGAGAATCGAGTCCGCTACCCCGGATCTGTCGACGGCCGAACGGAACTCCCTACTACGCGTGGGACGCGGTTTCAGTGCAGGAGATGCACCTCTGCTCGACGAGTTGGCCGAGTTGCTGGGGATCGATGATGCAGCCGAACGTGAACGAGCAAATCGGCAGTGGCGCAGTCAGATTGCCGATGCTCAAGGTGCGTTGGATATTTTGACAGGCTCGGCGCCCCAGGATCTGGAGGACGAGCTGGACCCTGAGATCCTGATGGCATACGACTTGATCGACGCCAGCCAACTTGCCGCCAGACAGGACTCCGGCGCCCGACTGACCACGGCCGAGCGAGCTGCAGGCGATCGCACCTGGACCTACGGCCATGTCATCGTCGACGAAGCCCAGGAACTGTCCGACATGGCGTGGCGAATGGTGATGCGTCGTATCCCCAATCGCTGGATGACGTTGGTGGGCGACGTCGCCCAAACCGGAGATCCAGCAGGCACCACATCGTGGGGCGAAGTGTTGGAACCGTATGTCGCGCAGCGGTGGAAACGCACGGAGTTGACTGTGAACTACCGGACACCGTCGGAGATCATGGTCGTTGCGCGGGATGTGTTGGCTGCCATCGACCCAATTCAGTCGGTTCCCAGGTCGATCCGCGAATCGGGCAATCTGCCGTGGGCACAGCAGGTCACGAGCGCCGATCTCGTAGAGGTTGTCGCCGAGCGTGTTTCCGAGCACCCGCGACCCGGTCTCACCGCCGTACTGGTGCCGCACGGGCTTCTAGCAGACTTGTCACATCTGACATCGGAGTTTGTGACCGTCTCGACAGTAAGAGATGCCAAGGGACTCGAATTCGATTCGGTGCTCATCGTCGAACCTGCAGACATCCTCGAGGAGTCCCCACGAGGCATGGGCGACCTGTACGTTGCGCTGACTCGTGCGACGCAACGCCTGGGCGTCGTTCATGCCGAGACATTGCCGAGCGAACTGTCGGGATTGGCCTCGTTCGCCGTATCGGCCCACTGAAACGACGGCGAGACAGCCGGAAACGACCGATGGCAGCCGACCCGTTCTGGGTCGACTGCCATCGAAGTAGTCGAACAGCGAAGTAGTCGAACAGCGAGAAGCTGCTCAGCGAACCGTGTGAACGATAAGCACGTCGCACGTGGACTTGCGTGCAGCATCGGACGGAACTGATCCGAGTAGGCGGCCGGTCAGAGAGTTCAGACCGCGGTTACCGACGACCAAAAGGTCGGCTTCGACGTCGCCTACCAATTCCAGCAGCGACTCGACGGGGGCCCCGACGACCGCTCGCTCCTCGATCTTCTTGGCGCCGAATTTGATCGCGTGCTCGCGAGCGGTGCGAAGAATCTCATGGGTGGGTGCAGAGCCGGTGATCTGGTAGGCATCTTCGCGAAGGGCATCGGCTGCCTTGGCGTTGTCCTTCGGATCCGAAGGGTAGTAGGCGCACGCGATCACGAGTGTCGCGTCGGCGTCACCCGCCAGCGCGGCGGCTTTCTCCACAGCCCGCAAAGACGATTCGGAGCCATCGGTTCCGACGACGACGGTGCGGTAGGCACTCATTCATTCCTCCAGTTGTAGGTTGTGTCACACAAACTCGTGACGCTTTCGTCCGCTGTTTCATGAATCTCTACGAGGCTTGACATGCCAGGCCTCGAAGATCGTTGCGATGACACTATCGGTAACGGTCAGTCATCATGCGGAGATCGCCGACAACACGATCTCGCGGTCTCACCTACATTGGCTTGTATGCGCATCCCTTGGCCGAGACGGTCTGCAAAGACCTCCACCTTTGCGATCCTTCTGGTGGTAGTGGTTGCAGGTGTCTCGGTCTACTTCGTCAACCGCCCCTCCAGCGCAGAGAATGAGTCGACCACCCTCGACACCACGGTGACGCTACCGGAGAGTCCGGGCAGTACGGAGACTGTGGCACTCGACACGCGCCTCTACATACCCCGGACCACCCCGGCCCCTGCTGTCCTTCTCGCCCATGGATTCGGCGGCGACAAGTTCTCGGTGGACGGACAGGCACGAGCGCTCGCCGACGACGGGTTCACGGTGTTGACCTACAGCGCTCGGGGTTTCGGACTGAGCACCGGCTCGATATCGATCAATGACCCCGATCGGGAGGTCGCGGACGGCCGCGGCCTGGTGGATTGGCTCGCGAGTCGAGCCGAAGTTCGACTCGACGGACCCGGCGATCCCCGAGTCGGTGTCGCGGGCGGTTCCTACGGCGGCGCACTGGCGTTGAGCCTTGCCGGAACCGACGAGCGGATAGATGCAGTCGCGTCGGCCATCACCTGGAACGACCTGGGGCAGGCACTGTTCCCCAATTACGGTGTCACGAGCGTGGCCGACCGCGCTCGACTGGATGCATCGAAAACTCCTGCGGCAACGGTCTACGGCGGACAGGGAGTACTCAAACGCGGATGGGCAGGAGTCTTCTTCGGAGCTGGTGCAGCTTCGCGCCCTGGAGGTAGCGAAGCCGGTGCCGCAGCCAGATGCGGACGGTTCGCACCCGAGTTCTGCTCCGCGTACGCGCAATCGGCGGTAACCGGTGAGCCCTCGCCGGAATTGTCGGCGCTGCTGACGGCGCACTCCCCCGCGGCCGTCGCGTCGAACATCAAGGCACCTACGCTCCTGGTGCAGGGAATGCAGGACACCCTGTTCGGGCTGGATCAGTCCGACACCACGGCCAGGCAGATCTCCGATGCCGGTGGTGATGTCCAGGTTCGCTGGTTCAACGGCGGTCACGACGACGGTGGAACAAGCGGCGTCGCCGAGAACACGATGAAGGATTTCCTTCGCACACAACTGATGTCGGATACAACCGAGGATGTGGCAGATCAGCCGCGTCCGTTCGTCTACTCGCTCCAGACCCCTGCGATCGAACAGAATCGAACTCGCGGCCGCAGAATGACAGCGCCGGAATACCCCGGGCTCTCCGGTTCCGACGCCGCAGGCGCACCGAGCGCAACCACAGAAGTACCCGTCGAGCTGCGCCCCTCTGGTCCTACCTCGTCCATGTCGGAGCAATCGGGAGCCCCGAACGAGCAAACCATCATCAGACCGCCAGGGGCATCCCCATCCGCGATCTCATCCGTTCCGGGCCTCGGCTCGGTGCTGTCCACCTTGGGCGCCACATCAGCTGGTGCGCAGTTGTCCGCGGACCTCCCCGGCCAAGCTGCCACCTTTGCAGGCGATCCACTGACCGAACCACTCACCATCACGGGCGCATCCCGTATCGATCTGCGTATCGGAGCATTCGCGCAACCGCAGCAGGCGGTCCTGTTCGTCAAGCTGTACGACGTCGGTCCCGACGGTAAGCGCACCTTGCCCGGCGGCGCGGTCGCCCCGGTGCGCCTACCGAACACCGTCGATTCGGGTCCGGTTCCGGTGTCGGTCGTTCTGCCCGGCGTCAGCTACGTAGTCCCCGAGGGACATCACGTCGAAGTTTCGGTGTCCACTACCGATCAGGCATACGCAGTTCCGCTCGAGCCCGCGCAGTTCGTTGTTGCATTGGATGATTCGGCGCTGAGAGTGCCGACAGTGGCGGGTGTGGCGAGCAGCACGAGTACCGTTCCACTCGGCCCGATCGTCGGTATCGGCGTCATCGCCGCCGCACTCGGTGCATTGATCGCGGTCAACATCATCCGATCACGCAGACGCTTGATCGCCGAAGTGGACGAAGATCTCATCGACACCCCACTGGTGATCACCGATTTGGCCAAGACGTACTCCAACGGATTCAAGGCCGTCGACAACGTCAGTTTCGAAGTCCGTCAGGGGCAGGTGCTCGGCCTGCTCGGCCCGAACGGCGCAGGAAAGACGACCACCCTGCGGATGCTCATGGGTTTGATCACCCCGACGAGCGGGGACATCCGGGTCTTCGGGCACAAGGTCTCCCCGGGCGCCCCCGTCTTGTCGAGGCTGGGGTCGTTCGTCGAGGGTTCTGGATTTCTTCCCCACCTGAGTGGCACCGAAAACCTGCGCCTGTACTGGCAAGCCACCGGCCGGCCCCTCGAAGACGCACACCTCGAAGAAGCGTTGGAGATCGCCGATCTCGGCACTGCGGTCGAGCGGAAGGTCAAGTCGTACAGCCAAGGGATGCGCCAACGCTTGGCGATTGCCCAGGCAATGCTGGGGCTACCGGATCTGATGGTCCTCGACGAACCCACCAACGGTCTCGATCCACCACAGATCCGCACCATGCGCGAGGTGCTGATCAACTACGCCAAGACCGGACGAACCGTCTTGGTCTCGAGTCACCTGTTGGCCGAGGTGGAGCAGACCTGTACGCACGTCGTAGTGATGAACCGCGGGTCGGTCATCAGCTCGGGCACTGTCCGGGAGCTGACTGCTGCGGGCGGAATGACCGAAGTACGAGTCGACGACGCAGAGAAGGCATCGGCAGTGCTGAGCGGTCTGGGGTGTTCGCCGACTGTGGTGGACGAGTCGGTCGTTCGTGTGGACATCGGAAGCATCGATCCGGCGATCGTGATCAGGGCACTCTTCGACGCGGGCCTCGAAGTGCGCGGGCTCTCCCAGTCCACGAGGCTCGAAGATGTCTTCCTCGACCTGGTACATCGTGACACCGAGCACATCACACAGCTAGCCGAAATCGACGCTGAAGCCAGTGGAACCGTATCGACGAAAGAACACGAATGAGTACGACGCACACAGACGGGAGGGCCCCCGGCTACCACGCGGGCAAGACCCTTCCGTTCCGCACCGAGTTGCGTCGACAGTTCGGTCGGCGCCGCACACAGTTGGCTATCGGATTCCTTGCACTGTTGCCGGTGATCCTGGCAATCGCCTTCGCCGTCGGAAGCTCCTCGGCCGACTCCGACACGGGTGGTCTGATAGAACTCGGGACCCGGGGTGGTGTCAACTTCACCGTGTTTGCACTGTTCATGTCGGTCGGGTTTCTGCTCATCGTCGTCGTCTCGTTGTTCTTCGGAGACTCCGTGGCGAGCGAAGCGTCCTGGTCATCGCTGCGATATCTACTTGCCATCCCGGTGCCGCGCACCCGGCTTCTCGTGCAGAAAGCTCTGGTGTCGGCGACGTTGTCCATCGCCGCCGTAATCGTTCTGGTCCTCGTGTCGCTGATTCTGGGCACCGCGCTCTACGGCGCAGAACCACTCGTCACCCCTTTCGGTGACGGACTGCCCTACGTCGACGCACTCGGTCGACTTGCCATCGCAGTGGCGTACATCGGAGTCAACCTGTTGTGGGTGGCAGGCCTGGCGATGCTTCTTTCGGTTCTGACCGATGCGCCGCTCGGCGCGGTCGGCGGAGCAGTGATGACGTCGATTCTGTTGCAGATTCTGGACCAGATCACCGCGCTCGGCTCACTTCGCAACTACCTGCCCGGGCACTACGCAAATTCGTGGACCGACGCGCTACAACCGACGATCAGCTGGAACGACATGTTCGTCGGATCGTTCTCCGCGCTTGCCTACGCGGCCGTCTTCGGCGTGATCGCCTGGCGGGTGTTCGCCACCAAGGACATCACCAGCTGACCGAACCGACGCGCTATTTTTTGACGGCCGTCCCGAAGATGCCGTCCGGGAACACCTTCTGAGCGAGAAGTGCGTCTCGCCATGGCGACGCGAGCTCGACCAAACGTGCGGCGCCGTCTTCACCCAACGAAGCCCACGGAGCGAGCGCCAGATCGTCCGTGATGTCCTCGACAAGGGTGCGGATGTCCTGCCCGTGCTCGGTCAGCGAACCGTCCGTGTCGAGGATTTCACGATCGGCAAGTGCTCCCGCGGCCTCGTCCCACTGCTCGACCGACCAGCCACGACGCTTACGAGCGAACTCCTTTTCGAAGCCGTACCCGGTTGCGGTGTGGGTGATCAAGGCTTCGATGCCGTTCAATTCAGCGGTCTGCAAGGCGGCGATATGTCCATCCCCACGGTGCTCGCGAAGAAGCGTCAGAGCATGCCACAGAACGAGGTGCGGTGCCGTCGGCCATTCGAGTTCGGCGTACGCGGAATACAGCGGTCGTCCATCGTCCCCGGGAATTCCGCGGGCAGCTATCGAAGCAAGTTCGGCAGCTTCGCTCATCTCGTGTGAAGAAATATCGTCAGCACCCAGAAGCCTCGTGAAGGCGGCGTCCAATGCGCGATAGCGGATCTGCATGATCTTCTCCGGGGCACATATCGACCACGCGGCGGGAATCAACGGTGCAATCAGCTCACGGTTGAAATTGTAGAAAGTGGCGGTCACAACTCCAGCCCCCACTGCGCCCAACGGCGCAGCACGGCCAGCGAAATAGCAGGCACGCCCAGCCAGGCCCGCTTCCACCAGCCCGTCCTGAGTCTCTGGGACGAAGTACGCCACCGAATGAAGAAGTTCGAGTGCGCGAGCACTCCGGCCGGCAGTGGATGCGTCCATGTCGTAAACCGTAGCGAACGCCCAGACCCTTCGTTGCGGCGCGTTACTAGGGCATGGTCGCGGCGCGTTGGCTACGGCATGGCCGGATCCGCGTTACTTCAGACCCGCTGCGTCCATCCCGCGTAATTCCTTCTTCAGGTCCTGAATTTCGTCCCGCAGCCTGCCTGCAAGCTCGAACTGCAACTCGCGAGCCGCATTCATCATCTGGTCGGTGAGGTTCTTCACCAGGGCTGCCAGCTCGGCCCGCGGCATCGACTTGACGTCCTGCCCCTCGTATACGCCGGAACTGACGGCGCGCCCCTTCTCGCCTTGGGCACGACGACCCCGACTCGAATTACGCCCGGAACCACCCACTTCCACCGACTCGTCGGTGTCGTCGGCCTCCTCGTACACCTGATCCAGGATGTCCGCGATCTTCTTTCGAAGTGGTTGCGGATCGACGCCTTTTTCCTTGTTGTATGCCACCTGCTTCTCGCGCCGACGATCGGTTTCCTCGATGGCGTACTTCATCGAATCCGTCATCTTGTCCGCGTACATGTGAACTTCGCCGGACACATTACGAGCTGCGCGGCCAATTGTCTGGATCAAACTGGTGCCGCTACGGAGGAAGCCTTCCTTGTCCGCGTCGAGAATCGATACGAGTGACACCTCCGGCAGATCGAGCCCCTCACGTAGGAGGTTGATACCGACCAGAACGTCGTACTCCCCGAGCCGCAGCTGGCGTAGCAACTCCACTCTTCGCAGAGTGTCGATGTCGGAGTGAAGGTATCGGACTCTGATGCCGAGCTCGAGCAAATAGTCGGTGAGGTCCTCGGACATCTTCTTCGTCAATGTGGTGACCAAGATGCGCTCGTTCTTGTCTGCACGGATACGAATCTCGTGAACGAGATCGTCGATCTGCCCCTTGGTCGGCTTGACGACCACCGCGGGATCGATGAGTCCGGTGGGACGAATGACCTGTTCGACGAACTCTCCACCGGTCTGCCCCAGTTCGTACTTGCCGGGCGTCGCCGACAGGTACACGGTTTGCCCGATCCGCTGGGTGAATTCTTCCCATGTCAACGGCCGGTTGTCCGTCGCCGACGGTAACCGAAAACCGAACTCGACCAGGTTGCGTTTGCGGGACATATCGCCCTCGTACATCGCGCCGATCTGAGGGACGGTCACATGGGACTCGTCGATTACCATGAGGAAATCCTCGGGAAAGTAGTCGATGAGCGTCGCAGGCGCTGTGCCTGGGCCTCTGCCGTCGATGTGCCGCGAATAGTTCTCGATACCGGAGCAGAAACCAACCTGTTTGATCATCTCGAGGTCGTACTGAGTGCGCATGCGCAGTCGCTGAGCTTCGAGCAGCTTGCCCTTGCCCTCCAGCTCGGCGAGCCGATCCTCGAGTTCCGCCTCGATGTTCTTGACTGCCTTCTCCATACGCTCCGGGCCAGCAACGTAGTGCGTGGCGGGGAAGATCCGGACGGAGTCCACCTGACGGACGACATCACCGGTCAGAGGGTGCAGGTAGTACAGCGCCTCGATCTCGTCTCCGAAGAACTCGATCCGAATCGCCAATTCCTCGTACGAGGGAATGATCTCGACGGTGTCACCTCGAACCCGGAACGAACCACGAGTGAAGGCCATGTCGTTGCGGGTGTACTGCACATCCACCAGAAGCCTCAACAGGGCATCGCGTGGAACCTCGACACCTACCTGCAGCTCGATGGACCGATCGACGTACGACTGCGGTGTGCCCAGACCGTAGATACAGGAAACCGACGCGACAACCACTACGTCGCGCCGCGAGAGCAAGCTGGCCGTGGCAGAGTGCCGTAACCGCTCGACGTCGTCGTTCACCGAGGAATCCTTCTCGATGTAGGTATCCGTCTGAGCGATGTATGCCTCGGGTTGGTAGTAATCGTAGTACGACACGAAATACTCGACCGAGTTGTTGGGAAGCATGTCTCGTAGCTCGTTGGCGAGCTGTGCGGCCAAGGTCTTGTTCGGGGCCATCACCAACGTGGGGCGTTGCAGCTTCTCGATGAGCCAAGCCGTCGTTGCAGACTTACCGGTACCGGTGGCACCGAGCAACACGATGTCCTTCTCGTCGGCCCTGATCCGGCGCTCGAGCTCGGCAATGGCGGCCGGCTGGTCTCCGGCCGGCTCGTACTCACTGACGACCTCGAATGCGGGCCCGGTGCGTTCGATGTCTCCGACGTGGCGGAAGTCCGAGTGAGCCACCACGGGATGTTCGGATGCAAAGGCCATGCTTTACAGGTTAGACGCGACCACTGACACGTTCGAGGCGATGCTGCGTTCGACCGTGCAGATTGGAACCGAACAGGTAACTTGGTCAGTCATGGACGGACACGCCGCAGAGGCTACTCGAGTGCACGTGCACGCCCCCAAAGTCGAATACTTCGACCTCGACGCGTCGACGAACACCGACCCCAAGGGCGTCGTTCGCCCCGTTGACGAGTACCGGGCCGAGTCCTGGGGTCTGTACATGGCCAGGCCGTCCGACCATCCCCAGTTCGACTATCTGCAGTCTTGGTTGCTCCCGAGCCTTGGAATACGTGCATCTATATTTCACTACCTACCGGGACACCGACGTGATCAAAATTACTATGTCGACATCGGTGAATTCGTAGCTGCGCCGCACATCTGGACGTCGACCGACCATTACCTCGACATCACGGTGAGAACCGGGCGCGGATTCGACCTACTCGACGCGGACGAGCTCCTGCAGGCACGCGTGGAGCAACACCTCGACGCGGAAACGGCCGAGCTTGCGATGCACCGTGCCGTGACGGCCATCGATGGACTTGCTCGGTTCGACTACGACCTGGACGCGTGGTTGGCATCGATCGGGATGCCGACCACGTGGCGCCCGCAAGCTGCCCGTTAGGCCTGCCAACCGGTTCTTTCGGCCCATTCCCACGCACGAGCGTAGGCCCGATCGAACCATGGTGCCTTCGCATCCTTATACGCGGTGACAGCTTCCTGATCTTCGGTAATCCCCTCGGCGGCAGCGGCCGCTCTTCTCTTGATATCGACGTATTCTGCAGCGGCGGCAGGATCAGCGCGGAGCCAATCACGAAATACGAGCGCGAACTGTTGAGCCGGCCAGCCGTCGACCCTGATGTAGACGTTCGCCGTTCGGCCCGGATCGGCAGCTCCATGCAATCGCATGCCCCACACCGCGGGATCTGCTTCTCCCCCGATGCCGTACGCGGGCTTCGGATCGTCCGATTCGATGTGCTGGATTCGAGGAAAGCCGATCCGGCCCAACGGTTCTGTCAGCGAGTCGGCGACGCCCAGGCCGGTGACCGTGATCTGGATGTCGATGGTGTCGACGGATTCCATATCGGCAACAGCGCTCGATCCGATGTGATCGATCCGAACGGCTGCACTTCCACATGCGACAGCAATACGGGCCGACAACCTTCCTGCCTGGTCCTCCCATGTCGGATCCGATGCCACGAGGGTCGGATGGGTAGTAACAACGGTGCCCTCACGGATGTTGCGTTCGAACGGTACGAGCCGGTCGAACCACAGGCTGCGCGCCGAATCTTCGATGTCACCGGGCGCACCACTGTTGTCTATCCAGACGTCGGCCGCGGCACGTCGCGCGTCATCGGTCACCTGGGCCGCGATCCGCGCACGGACGTCCTGCTCGACCATCTTCCGCTGCCCGACCAAACGATTCACGCGCTCCTCCGAGTCGACGTAGACCACGGCGACGAGATGGAACAGTGCACCCATCTTGCCCTCGACCAACAGCGGAATGTCCTGAACGATCACTGCGTCCTCGGGTGCGCCCTCGACGAGTTCCGAGGTTCGCTGCCCCACCAGAGGGTGGACGATCGCATTCAGCTTCCCTCGCGATTCGTCGTCGCGAAATGCCTTGGCCGCGAGTGCAGCACGGTCGAGTGCTCCGTCCGGCCCGAGAATGTCCTCGCCGAAGGTGTCGACGAGTTGCGCCAAGCCATCCGTCCCTGGCTCGACTACTTCTCTCGCGATCACGTCGGCGTCTACCAAAACACCACCGAGCCCGGCGAGAATCTTCGACACTGTGGACTTCCCTGCTCCGATGCCTCCGGTGAGGCCGAGTCTCAACATGGTGTCCAGTCTGTCATCGAACACGCCGAAGCACACCAGCCCCAAATGCACCAGCTTTACCGTCATGTCCGTTATCTTCGACGTGCGAGATAAATATTTGCCGACCCACTGCTAGCGAAAAGGACCCTTCGATGCGAAGCAATCAGATCCACCAGGGTCGGCACCGTCTCGGCATGGACTTGGGTGTTCACTGCGTGCTCATCCCCGAGATTGCCCTGGCGTTGGCCGACCATCGGCGAAACTGGTTCACCACGTTGCTGAGCCCGGCTCGGCACAGCTTCGCCACCATGCGCAAGCGGACGTCCAGCGTCGGTCAGTGGAGTCCCGCCGTCGCAGGCTGAGTCAAACCCCATCGAATTTGAAAATGGGCCCGAATCCACACGGATCGGGTCTATTTTTGCGTGCACATCCCGGGTCCTGATGTAACTCGACCCGTGCCATCGACGAAGAAATGCCCCGGCTCTGAAGTACAGAACCGGGGCATCACTCTCACACCCTTACGGGTGGACTACTTCTATCAGGCGTTGCCCGACAGCTTCTCGCGCAGCGCAGCAAGCTGTGCGTCGCTGGCAAGCGATCCACCGGTCGAAGCCGGAGCCGATGCTGCGGGAGCATCGCCTTCTGCTTCGGCTGGGGCCTGGCCCGACTCCGAGGAGTAGTTGGTGTTGGCAGCCTCGGCAGCTTCGTCCTTGGCTGTCTTCTCCATCTGAGCGGTGTGCATCTTGTGACGACGCTCAGCCTCGGCGTAGCGGCCTTCCCACTCTTCACGCTGCTTCTCGTAACCTTCGAGCCATTCGTTGGTCTCGGAGTCGAAGCCTTCGGGGAAGATGTAGTTGCCACCCTCGTCGTACGAGTCGGCCATGCCGTACTTGGACGGATCGAACTCTTCTGCGTAGTCCTCGTTGGCCTGCTTGAGGCTCAACGAGATACGACGACGCTCGAGATCGATGTCGATGACCTTGACGAGTGCGTCGTCGCCGACACCCACGACCTGGTCCGGAACCTCCACGTGGCGCTCGGCCAACTCGGAGATGTGCACGAGGCCCTCGATGCCCTCTTCGACGCGAACGAACGCACCGAACGGAACGAGCTTGGTGACCTTACCGGGAACGATCTGACCGATCGCGTGTGTGCGAGCGAACTGGCGCCACGGATCTTCCTGAGTCGCCTTGAGCGAGAGAGAAACGCGCTCGCGGTCCAGGTCGACGTCGAGAACCTCGACGGTGACCTCGGTGCCGACCTCGACAACCTCGGACGGGTGATCGATGTGCTTCCAGGAAAGCTCGGACACGTGCACGAGTCCGTCGACGCCGCCCAGGTCCACGAATGCACCGAAGTTGACGATCGAGGAGACAACGCCCTTGCGGACCTGCCCCTTCTGGAGCTGGTGCAGGAACTCGCTGCGAACCTCGGACTGAGTCTGCTCGAGCCATGCGCGGCGCGACAGGACCACGTTGTTGCGGTTCTTGTCGAGCTCGATGATCTTGGCCTCGATCTCCTTGCCGACGTACGGCTGGAGGTCGCGGACACGACGCATCTCGACGAGCGAGGCGGGAAGGAAGCCACGGAGACCGATGTCGAGGATGAGTCCACCCTTGACGACCTCGATGACGGTGCCCTTGACGGCCTCGTCCTTCTCCTTGAGCTCTTCGATCGTGCCCCAAGCGCGCTCGTACTGAGCTCGCTTCTTGGACAGGATCAAACGGCCTTCCTTGTCCTCCTTGGTGAGAACGAGTGCTTCGATCGCATCTCCCACGGAGACGACCTCGTTGGGGTCGACGTCGTGCTTGATGGAGAGCTCGCGGGAAGGAATGACACCTTCGGTTTTGTAACCGATGTCGAGCAGAACCTCGTCACGATCGACCTTGACGATGGTGCCTTCGACAATGTCACCATCGTTGAAGTACTTGATCGTGGCGTCGATCGCCGCGAGAAAATCCTCTGCGGAGCCGATATCGTTTACGGCCACCTGCGGTGAGGTAGTAGTTGAGGGCATGTGTTGAGTTGCTCCGGACGGGTTGGGTATCGGTTGATGGATGTTCGGTCGGACTGTGAAACGAGTGTTGGAACAAGTGCTGAACGGTAGATCCAGTCAGTGGAACAAACGGCGGACAAGAATGTTCCCGAGAAGGTTCTACAGAACCGCTGCACCCGGCATTGTTCTCGGTTCCGAGAATCGGACACTCGAACAGCGCTGGCCCGCAGCATGTACACACTCGCGTCCAACAGGGTACGCGAGATGATCACACTGCGGCAAACCCGACTAACGTGTCGTCGATGACCGATAGTTCGATCCCTCCAAACACCCCACCGGCGGAACCACAGTTACCGATTCACCCTGGTCGCGGGAGGCTCAGCTCCCAGGCCAGTGATCGAGCAAGCCGCTCGTGGTGGGATTCGGATGCGGACGAGTATCACCGCACTCACGGCGAGTTCCTCGGTGCCGGATCCGAGCAGGGCGAGTTCGTCTGGTGCCCGGAAGGACTACACGAGGGTGATGCCCACCTCCTCGGTGAGATAGCCGGCAAGCGCATCCTCGAGGTGGGCTGCGGATCAGCGCCGTGCGCCCGCTGGCTGGCAGCTCACGGCGCACATGCCGTCGGTCTGGACATCTCCGCGGGGATGCTTGCTCGGGGACTCGACGCGATGGCCGCCGGGGGTACAACCGTGCCGTTGATTCAAGCGAGCGCAGAGTATTTACCCTTCGCGGACGAAAGTTTCGACATCGCCTGCTCTGCATTCGGGGCGGTGCCCTTCGTCGCCGACTCGGCGAACGTGATGGCCGAGGTCGCGCGAATTCTCGCACCGGGTGGAATCTGGGTATTCGCCGTCAACCACCCGATGCGATGGATCTTTCCGGATGACCCGGGGGAAGCCGGGTTGACCGCATCCATTCCGTACTTCGATCGAACGCCGTATGTCGAGTTCGACAGCGAGGGCACACCTACGTACGCCGAGCACCACCGCACGATCGGCGATCGGGTCCGCGAGATCGTTGCAGCAGGCCTCGAGTTGCGCGACATCATCGAGCCCGACTGGCCCGAATGGCTCGATCAGGAGTGGGGACAGTGGAGTCCGCTCCGTGGGCAACTTTTTCCGGGCACCGCTATCTTCAGCTGCAGGAAGCCCGACTAGAGCAGCTTGGACAGAAACAGCTTCGTGCGATCGTGTTGCGGGTTCGCGAGCAGCGACCGGGGCTCCCCGGTTTCCACGACTACTCCGGCGTCCATGAAGACGAGCTGGTCGGCGACTTCGCGTGCGAAACCCATCTCGTGGGTGACGACGATCATCGTCATACCGTCCTTGGCGAGTTGCTTCATCACACCGAGGACCTCGCCGACCAGTTCGGGATCGAGGGCCGAGGTCGGCTCGTCGAACAGCATCAGCTTCGGATCCATCGCGAGGGCCCGCGCAATGGCAACGCGCTGCTGTTGGCCACCGGAGAGCTGAGCCGGATACGCACCCGACTTCTCACTGAGCCCAACCCGGTCCAAGAGCTCCATAGCTCGTGCGGTCGCGTCCTTCTTCTTGATCTTCTTGACCTGAGTCGGCGCTTCGATGATGTTTTCGAGCGCAGTTCGATGCGGAAACAAATTGAAATGCTGGAAGACCATTCCGATGTCGCTGCGCTGTTTGGCAGCCTTCTTCGGATGGAGTTCGTAGAGCTTGCCGTTCTTCTCCTCGTACCCGACCAGTTCGTCGTCCACGTAGAGACGGCCTGCATTGACCTGCTCGAGGTGATTGATGCACCGCAGAAATGTCGACTTCCCTGAACCCGAAGGTCCCACCATGCACAGGACCTGGCCTTTGTCGACTTCGAGCGAGATCCCGTTGAGAACCCGTAGCGCACCGAAGCTCTTGCACACCTGATCTGCCTTGACCATGGGAGTCACATCGCACCACCCTCGGAGGAAAGCGGCGCCATCAGCGGCTTGCCGCCCTGGGCATCAGCGAGAGCCTGCAGTTGACGATTCGTCAAGGTTCGCGACACACCCTTCGAATAGTGACGCTCGAGAAAATACTGACCGACCATCAGCACACTCGTGATGACGAGGTACCAGGTCGATGCCACCAGAAGTAACGGAACCGGCTCGAAGTTCGCGCCAGAGATATCCCGTGCGCGGCCGTAGAGGTCACCGCTGAACGGGACGGCTACGACGAGCGAGGTGGTCTTGAGCAGGCTGATCAACTCGTTGCCGGTCGGCGGAATGATCACACGCATCGCCTGCGGCAGCACAGTTCGGCGCATCGTCTGCGACCAGGACATCCCGAGCGCCGTCGATGCCTCAACCTGTCCTTCACCAACGGAGTTGACACCCGCGCGGACGATCTCGGCCATGTAGGCGGCCTCGTTCAGCGCCAAGCCGATGACTGCGAACACAAATGCGTTACTCAGCGTCTGCAGGTTGAACGTGGCGAACTGCACGCTGAACGGTATTCCGAGCGCCACCTCCTTGTAGATCGACGGAAGGAGGCCCCAGAACACGAGCTGGACGTAGATCGGAGTTCCACGAAAGACCCACAGATAGACCAACGCGGCGCTTCGAAGAACCGGGTTCGGCGACAACCGCATCACGGCCACCACGACGCCCAGCACGACAGCGATGATCATCGAGTACACGGTGAGTTGCACCGTCAAACCGACACCTGTGCCGATCCTCGAGTCGAACAGGTACCGACCGTACGTGTCCCAAGCGAAGGCTGGATTTGTCGCTGCTCCGTAAGCAAACAGCGCAAACAAGACAATGACGACCAGTGCCGCCGCCCACCTACCCGGATGCCGCAACGGAATAGCCTTGATGGGTACCTGATCGGCTCCCTCGCTGTGTTCGGAGGGATTCACCGCAGAGGTGGACACTCGTCGACCTCTCCCCTACGAACCTGGATCGATATCGACATCAGCTGACTGCGCCGTTGATCCGTGCTTCGTCGATCACGCCTGCTTCGACGCCCCAATTCTCCGCGATCGTCTGGTACTGACCATTGTCGATGAGGTACTGGACAGCCTGCTGCAACGACGCGGCAAGTGGCGACCCCTTGGCAACCGGGTAGCCGTACGGTGCGGAGTCGAAGACCTCACCTGCGGCCTCGAGCTTGTCACCGGTCTGCTTGATGGCGTAGGCAGTCACGGGCGAGTCCGCGGACATGGCGTCGACCCGTCCGAGAACGAGAGCATTGGCCGCGTCGTCCTGGCTGTCGAACTTCAGAATGTCGATGGCGGGCTTCCCCGCTGCTACGCAGGCGGCGCTCTTGGCCGGAACTTCTTCTTGGTCCTGGATCGTGGTCGTCTGAACTGCAACCTTGAGACCGCACGCGTCGGTGGGGTCGACCTTGCCGCCCACCTGCTGCGCCCACTGAGTGCCGGCGTTGAAGTACGTCGTGAAGTCGACCGAGTTTTCACGTTCCTTCGTGTCGGTGAACGACGACATACCCAAGTCGTAGGTTCCGGCCTGCACCGACGGAATGATCCGATCGAAGTCTGCCTCTTCGTACTGGGCGGTGACTCCCAGAACACCTGCCACGGCATCCATCAGGTCGACATCGAATCCGATGATTTTGCCGGAGGCGTCTTTGAACTCGTTGGGCGAGTAAGGAACGTTGACACCGACGACCAACGTGCCGGAGTCCTGGTTCTTCTGCGGGAGCGTCGCGGCAACTTCGGCCACCTCGCTGATCTCCACCGCTGTCTTCTCGTCGGCGGCCGGAGCGCCTCCGTCCTCGGTGTTCTGAGCGCATGCCGTCAGCAGAAGTGCCCCGGCGCCGCTGAGCGCCAGAATGATTCGCGCGGGCCTCGAATACGAGCGTGCAAACAAGAGAATGCCTCCAGAAATCGAAACAGGACATCGCGGCGTGCGATGTTGCCAGAGATACGAACTTAGACGACAGCTGTCACCTATGTAGTGCAGGTAATCGAACAGTAACGCGGGGGTCGAGCGTACGGCGTCGTTTCCGGTCGGCCATATTCTCTTGTGCGTCGCTCAGACACGCAAGGTTCTGGCGACCACGGTCTCGGTGAACTCGCTCGTCGATGCCCTGCCGCCGAGATCTGCCGTAGCTACTCCGGAGCCGAGAGTGCCCTCTACCGCGTGACGGATGCGCTTGGCGGCACGGCGAAGCCGATTGTCGCCGCTGTAATCACCGAGCCAATCGAGCAGCATCGCGGACGAGAGAAACAACGCGGTCGGATTCGCACGGTTCTTGCCTGCGATGTCCGGGGCCGAGCCGTGGGCGGCTTGGGCCATCGCTCGAGTCTCAGAGGAATTGAGTGACGGCGCCATTCCCAGCGACCCGGACAGCTCTCCGGCAAGATCGGAAAGGATGTCACCGAACATGTTCTCAGCGACGATCACGTCGAAATCGGCACCCCGCCTGACGAGATGAGCGGCCAGGGCGTCGATGTGCTCCTCGTCTACTACGACATCCGCGAAGTCATCGGCGACGGTTCGGCAGGCATCGCGAAAAAGACCCGTCGTCATCGACAGAACATTCGTCTTGTGCACGATGGTGACGTGCTTGCGGCGCCCGCGCGCCAACGTGAAAGCCTCGCGCGCGATCCGTTCGCAGGCGGCACGGGTGAACACCCCGACCGCAAGGGCGACATCGGGTGTCGGCATGAACTCCCCGCTACCGAGGAACATGTTTCGGTCGGCGTAGAAGCCTTCGGTGTTTTCGCGGACGATGACGAGGTCCATCTCCGGTGACATTGCCCGAACGTCCGGGTATGCACGCGCAGGACGGATATTGGCGAAAAGATCGAACTTCTTGCGCACCACACCACCCGGCGTGAGCTGCGAACGAAAGGGCTCAGGGTAGGACGCACTGTCGTGCGGCCCGAGAATCCACGAGTCCAGTGTCGCCAACTCGTCGAGCGTCGAGTCCGGGATCGGTGTTCCGTGCGAGTCGATCGCCTCACGTCCGAGAGGTAGTTCGACCCACTCGACCCGCAGCGAAGTCTCCGCGCCCACTGCGGCGTCGACGACGCGCATCGCGGCAGGCACGATCTCGTGGCCGATCCCGTCGCCGAGCATCGACCCGATTCTCAGTGTCCGAGCGTCTTCGTGCGCCATGTGAGACATCATGACTCACTATGGTCCAGTCATTGGAATTGCTCCTCGACGACACGCTCGACGCTGCCGTCAGACGGGAATGGCAACTACTGCTCGAGGCAGACTTACCCAGCCAAGGCAGGCACAAGGGCATCTCGAATCGTCCACACATCACGTTGTCGGTTGCCGACGAGATGAACGAGTTCGACACCCGGGTGCACGACGAATACCTTCTGGTCGACATGCCCGTCAGACTTGGTGCATTCGTGGTCTTCCGTGGCAGACACGCGACGCTGGCTCGACTGGTCGTGCCGTCGAGGAGACTCATCGATCTCCACGCGCGCGTATCCGATGTGGTAGGCGACGCGGACGGTTCTCGTTCGCATACCGCACCGGGAAAGTGGACTCCGCACGTCACACTCGCACGACGCATGACTCGCGTCGAACTGGCCGAGGCTCTGCTCCGTCTCGACTCTGCGCAACCCGATCTCGTCGGCACCACGTCGGCGTTGAGACGGTGGGACGGCGAAGACAAGCGCGAATGGATCGTCCGTCAGAACCGGTAGTCACCGAATTGGCTCTCCTCCCGGTGTGTATCGGGAGAGTATCCGAGGGATATCGCCCCGTGGATCACCGTCAGAACAGCCAGGATGAGCAGTGCAATGGTCATGTGGCAAGCCTGCTGCCAGGTGATATCGCGCAACAGTGGCGGTTATGACACGTTACCTCGGTTTTCTGCCATACTTGGTTTCGTGCTGAAACGAGTAGTCGTGCCACTCCTGCCGCTGACCGAGCAGTTCGAACTCGGAGTGGCATGCGAGGTCTTCGGTTTCGACAGATCCGACGAGGGTCTACCTACTTACGACTTCTCGATCATCGCCGGTGTAGCCGAACCCATCCGGACCCGTTTCGGCTTCACCATCGACGTCCCCTATGACCTGTCACAGCTCGACGAGGCCGATCTGATCGTCGTTCCGGCTGGAGGCACATACTCCTCGGAGGACGGCAGCTACCTGTGCACCAGCGAGTACGACGCCTCGATCGAGCCGCTGCTCGTCAAGTTGCGCGCCGCGGTTGCACGCGGCGCCGGCGTCGCCAGCCTGTGCAACGGCGCATTCGTGCTCGGCAAAGCTGGGCTTCTCGACGGACGAAGATGTACGACGCATTGGCGCAACTCGGCCAGGCTTGCCGCCGAGTATCCGCTTGCCGAGGTCGACCGGGACGTTCTCTATGTGGGCGACGGCAATGTTTTCACCAGCGCAGGCACCGCAGCCGGAATCGACTTGTGCCTGCACATCGTTCGCAAAGAGCAGGGCAGCAAGGTTGCCAACGGGATAGCTCGCCGCATGGTCGTGCCACCGCACCGTGACGGCGGGCAGGCCCAGTTCGTCACCACTCCGCTGCCCACCACCGAAATCGAGACGCTTGCTCCGCTTCTGGACTGGATGACGGAGAACCTCGGCGACGACCTATCGGTGCAGAAGCTGTCGGCGCGGGTCAACATGTCCGCCCGGACTTTTGCGCGCCGGTTTCAAGCCGAGACCGGGACCACTCCCGCCCGGTGGCTGAACGACCAACGTGTTCTGGCGGCTCAGCACCTACTCGAAGATTCGGATCTGTCGATGGACGTCATCTCCGAACGCGTCGGGTTCGGCAACGCAGCGGTGATGCGTCAGCATTTCGTGCGTGTGCGGTGCACGACACCCAATTCTTATCGGCGAACCTTCCGCGCGTCACCGCAACCGGCTTGACAACTGGGCGCAGCCTGCAGGGTCGGGAAGCTTTCGGCCTAGTGGTGCGTTGAGGGACTCTAGAGAACGAAAACACCGACGAAAGGGCAGGCGTGGCTACACAGACATTGACTCAGCAGAACTTCGACGACATCGTCGGAGGCAACGACGTGGTACTCGTCGACTTCTGGGCGTCCTGGTGCGGTCCGTGTCGCCAGTTCGCACCGACATTCGAGAAGTCCTCCGAGGAGCATCCAGACGTGGTGCATGCCAAGGTGGACACGGAAGCAGAGCAGGGACTCGCCGCCGCTGCCAACATCAAGTCGATTCCCACGATCATGGCGTTCCGCGAGGGAATTCTCGTGTTCGCGCAGCCGGGTGCACTGCCTGCGGCAGCACTCGAAGATCTGGTGGTGCAGATCAAGGCGCTCGACATGGACGTGGTGAAGGCACAGATCGAAGAGCAGAAAGCCGACGCCCCAGCCGAATGATTCAGGCCTGAACGAACAAGAAGCCGCTCGCATACGCGACCGGCTTTCTTGTTTCCTGTGTGCAGGCTGCTGTCTAGTGTGCAGCCTGGTCCCAGCTCGTTCCGGTGCCGACGGACACCTCGAGCGGAACGGAAAGCTCGATGGCCGAGGACATTTTGTCTCGAACCAAATGCTCGATCTGCTCCCGCTCGGATTCGACGACCTCGAGGACCAGTTCGTCGTGCACCTGCAACAACATTCGTGATCGGAGGCCCGATTCCGCCAAAGAGTTGTGCACGTCGATCATCGCCACCTTGATGATGTCCGCTGCAGTTCCCTGAATCGGCGCATTGAGCGCAGCGCGCTCGGCAACCTCACGACGTTGGCGGTTGTCACTGTTGAGGTCGGGTAGGTAGCGCCTGCGGCCGTAGAGAGTCGAGGTGTACCCAACCTTTCGCGCCTCTTCGACGGCGTTTCGCAGGTAGTCACGAACCCCACCGAACCTCGAGAAGTAGGCCTCCATCTGCGCTTTGGCCTCCTCGGTAGAAATCTTCAACTGCGCGGCCAAGCCGAAAGCACTGAGGCCGTAGGCAAGTCCGTAGGACATGGCCTTCACACGTCGGCGTAGTTCGGGGGTGACGTCCTCGATGGGCACGCCGAACGCGCGCGAGCCTACGAAACTGTGCAGGTCTTCACCGGTGTTGAACGCCTCGATGAGGCCGGCGTCACCGGACACGTGGGCCATGATTCGCATCTCGATCTGACTGTAGTCAGCGGTCAGGAGCGTGCTGTACCCCTCGCCCACGACGAAGCCGTCTCTGATGTGGCGTCCAGCCTCGTTTCGAACCGGAATGTTCTGCAGGTTCGGGTCGGTGGACGACAACCGGCCGGTGGCTGCCACGGTCTGATTGAACGTGGTGTGAATTCGTCCGTCGTCGGCGATCGACTTGAGCAACCCGTCCACGGTGACCTTCATGCGTGTCGCATCACGGTGATCGAGCAGAAACTTCAAGAACGGATGCTGGGTTTTCTCGAACAACCCTTGCAGCGCATCGGCATCGGTGGTGTAGCCGGTCTTCGTCTTTTTCGTCTTCGGCATTTCGAGTTCGTCGAACAGCACCACTTGCAGCTGCTTCGGGGAACCGAGATTGATCTGCTTGCCGATGACTTCGTAGGCAGCATTGGCGGCTTCGCTCACCTTGTCGGCGAACTGGCTCTGCAGCTCACCGAGATGCGCTTCATCGACAGCGATGCCGGTCGCCTCGAGGTCCGCGAGCAACGACAGCAGCGGTAGTTCCATCTCCGAGAGCAGTGAACTCGATTCGATCGCCGCCAACTCGTCGTCCAGTGCGGCAGCAAGATCCAGAATTGCTTGGGCGCGCAGTATCTCGCCCTCCGCCACGGCCGCTTCCGCGACGTCCTCGGTGTCGAGCAGTGAAAGCTGGCCTTCGACGGAATCCTCGACGCGCAGTTCGCGCTTGAGATACCGCAGCGACAGATCGTCGAGGTTGAACGTCCGTTGACCCGGGCGGACAAGATACGCGGCAAGTGCAGTGTCGCTGGTCAAGCCGCCCAGGGTCCACCCGCGACCACGCAACGCGTGGATTGCCCATTTTGCTTCGTGGAGCGCTTTCGGTTGACCGGCATCGGCCAACCATGCCGCCAGTGCCTGCTCGTCCGATGGATCCAAAGAGCTGGTATCGACGAAGCCCCCTTCGCCGTCGGATGCGGCGATCGCGATCGACAGCGCATCGCTGTCGAACGGTCGTCTCGGGCCGACGACCGAGAGGCCGTGACGCTCCCCCGTGGAGGCGTGAACCGCGAGCCACTGTGCGAGCTCACCCACCGGCACGGTGCCTCCACGGACGTCGAAGCCTTCCTCGGCCTCGGGCTCCGTGGAGGACAGGGTGTCGAACAACCGATCGCGCAACACTCGAAACTCGAGATCGTCGAACAGCGCATGGATCTTCTCGCGATCCCACGGCGCCAGTTCCAACTGATCCGGCGTGTACGGAAGTGGAACGTCACGCACCATCTCGGTGAGTTCGCGGTTGAGCACCACACCGGACAGGTTGGCTCGCAGCGAGTCACCCACCTTGCCCTTGACCTTGTCGACGTTGTTGACAAGCTCTTCCAGTGAGCCGTACTCGACGATCCATTTGGTGGCCGTCTTCTCCCCGACACCGGGGATACCAGGCAGGTTGTCGCTCGGGTCTCCGCGCAATGCAGCGAAATCCGGGTACTGCGCCGGTGTGAGGCCGTACTTGGTGGTGACCTCTTCCGGGGTGAACCGCGTGAGCTCGGAGACACCCTTCTTCGGATACAGCACAGTGACGTTGTCGGTGACGAGCTGCAGCGCGTCTCGGTCCCCCGTCACCACGAGGATCCGGTAGCCGAGTGCTTCCGCTTGAGTCACCAATGTCGCGATGATGTCGTCAGCTTCGAAGCCGGCTTCGGCCATCACCGGGATGCCCATGGCACCGAGGACGTCCTTGGTGATGTCCACCTGGCCGGCGAACTCGTCGGGCGTCTTACTTCGGTTCGCCTTGTAGGCCGGGAACCGCTCGGCCCGGAATGTTTGCCGAGACACATCGAATGCCGCCGCGATATGCGTCGGCTTCTCGTCTCGGAGCAGGTTGATCAGCATGGAGGTGAACCCGTACACCGCGTTGGTGGTCTGGCCGCTGGTGGTCTTGAAGTTGTCCACGGGCAGCGCGAAGAACGCGCGAAAGGCGATGGAATGACCGTCGATCAGCAACAGCGTCGGCTGCTCACCGTCGGCGGAACTGCCGGTCGAGGGTTTCGATGCTGCACTGTGCTCGGTTATGGGGCTCACGGTTGACCAGTCTAAGTAGAAGCTCCGACACCGCGTCAGTGGATGCGACTCCCGGCCCGAACCACCGACCGGGTAGTTCGAAACACAAACGATACTTTCCGGAAATTCAAGACTCCGATTTCGTGCGCTTTCAACGGTTACAGTCCCACAATTGCAGCAGCCGAGGTCTCGAGGCTCAACCGACAACCGTCCGGAGGACGTGCGTGGCCCCAATTGTTCGATGGACCCGTAGGAAGATTCGACTTCGGCATCGCAGCCGAACCCCGCTTCGCTTCATCAAGCAAGCCCTCCTCCTGGCGATCCTCGGATCCATAGCCGCCGTGACGTTCGGCGGCACCGCGCTGGCCCAGGAACCGACGCCGACTCCCCCACCGTCGTCGTCGACATCTCAACCGCCGGCCGCCGACGCGGTTCCCGTCAGCGGCAGCCTCAACAACGGTGGCGAACGCCTGACCGACGTCGACGTACTGGCGCGCGATTCGACCGGCGACGAGGTCGCTCGAACGACATCCGAGAAAGGTGGACGCTGGACTCTCGAATTATCCCCAGGGTCATACACTTTCGAGGTCGACTCCGAGACGCTTCCCGACGGAGTCAGCGTTCAGGGCGAAGTGCAGCGCGAGATTGCGGCCGGCCGCACGAACACCGTGATCTTTTCGTTCGGTGAAGCGCGCACCTCAAATGAGCTTCCCTTCTACGAGAAATTCATCAGGACCACGGTCGACGGCTTCCGTTTCGGTCTCGTCATCGCCCTCGCTGCAGTCGGTCTGAGTTTGATCTTCGGCACCACCGGCCTGACCAACTTCGCGCACGGTGAACTGGTCACTCTCGGGGCTGTAGCTGCCTGGGTGTTCAACGTCAGCATGGGTATTCAACTGATCTATGCCACGATCCTGGCCGTCATCGTCGGCGTCGCCATCGGATGGCTCAACAACGCGGCCATCTGGAGACCACTGCGAAAACGCAAGACCGGGCTGATCGCACAACTGGTGGTGTCCATCGGCCTTGCGATCGCACTGCGGTACCTGATCCTCATCTTCTTCTCCGACCGCGCCGAGCCCTTCGACGACTACCAGGCTCAGACCCAGAACGAGTGGGGTCCGTTCGCCATCACCAACGTCAATCTGGCGTGCATCATCATCAGCATCGTCGTGCTCGTCGGCGTCGCGCTCATGTTGCAACGCACGCGGATCGGCAAAGCGATGCGCGCCGTCGCGGACAACCGTGACCTTGCGGCGTCGTCGGGCATCAATGTCGAACGCGTCGTGACATTCGTCTGGTGCATGGGCGGCGGGCTCGCTGCTCTCGGTGGCGTCCTGTTCGGACTGTCCGAACTCGGCGGTCGCGTGCAATGGGAGATGGGCTTCAAGCTGCTACTCCTCATGTTCGCCGGCATCACCCTCGGCGGGCTCGGAACTGCATACGGAGCGCTCCTCGGCTGCGTGATCGTGGGGCTGCTCGTGCAGTGGTCGACGATGTTCATCAATCCCGATCTCAAATACATCGGAGGCCTGCTCGTCTTGATTCTCATCCTCGTCGTCAGACCTCAGGGCATACTCGGCTCGCGGCAAAGGATCGGGTGAATCGATGGATATTCTTGCAGCTCTTCAAGTTTCACTCGCGCAGCTGATCGGTCCGTCCGCAATCTTCTACGCATTACTCGCCATCGGCTTGAACCTGCACTTCGGTTATGCGGGACTACTCAACTTCGGCCAGATCGGGTTCGCCCTGCTCGGCGGATACGGCGTCGGCATCATGACGGTCACCTATCAGCAGCCGTTGTGGGTCGGTATCCTCGTCGGTCTCGGTGCGGCCGGACTGCTCGCGCTCGTCCTCGGCATCCCGACGCTCCGGCTGCGGGCTGACTATCTGGCTATCGTCACGATCGCGGCCTCGGAGATACTCAGACTCGTCTTCCGCTCGACCGCAACGGATTCGGTGACCGCATCGACCAACGGACTGTTCGGTTTCGCTGATCCGTTCACGTCGCTGAGTCCCTTCGACTCGGGGAAGCAGTACTCGTTCCTGGGCGTCAAATTCTATGGCGACGACCTATGGTCGATGGTGGTGGGTTGGACACTCGTACTCGTTCTCTGTGGCTTCGTGTACCTGCTCACACACAGCCCGTGGGGCCGCGTCCTCAAGGCTGTGCGCGAGGACGAGGACGCTGCGCGATCGCTGGGTAAGAACGTGTTCGTCTACAAGATGCAGGCCCTTGTCATGGGCGGTGTCATCGGCGGCATGGGCGGCGTGTTCAACGCACTGCAGACCAAATCCATCAACCCGGACTTCTACTCCACCGCGCAGACCTTCTTCGCATTCGGAGCTCTGATTCTCGGCGGTGCCGCGACGGTGTTCGGACCGGTGCTCGGTGCCATGTTGTTCTGGTTCCTACTATCGATCCCCGACGCCATCCTTCGCCAGGCGATCACCGGCCCCGATCCCCTGCTGGACCTCAGTGAGCAGCAGGTCGGTGCGACTCGATTCGTACTGTTGGGGATCCTGATCGCTGTTCTGATGGTCTTCAGACCCCAGGGTATTCTCGGGAACAAGCGGGAGGTCCAACTCAATGCCTGACACCTCATCGGCTTTGGCCGCACGCGCTGCCAAAGCTCTCAGCTCCGAAGAGCGAAGAGCACTGTTCGCAGGCGTACCGAGCACTCCCGGCGCACCGAAGCCCGACCCAACCCTGGTCGTCGACGGCGTCTCACGGACGTTCGGCGGGCTCAAAGCGGTCGACGTTGCCCACCTCGAGATTCAGCGCGGCTGCATCACCGGACTCATCGGACCGAACGGCGCAGGCAAAACCACGCTGTTCAATCTGCTGACCGGTTTCGATCGACCCGACACCGGCACCTGGTCGATGGATGGCCAGTCACTCGGGAAGATGCATCCGCATCAGGTTGCCCGCAAAGGCGTCGTGCGCACCTTTCAGCTGACGAAAGCACTCTCGAAGCTCACTGTCCTGGACAATGTCCGCCTCGGCGCCACCGGGCAGAAGGGCGAACGCATACTCAACACGTTCATGCCATGGACGTGGAAAGCCCAGGAACGGGAGATCACCGAACGCGCCTACGATCTCTTGGCTCGATTCAAGCTCGACGCCAAGGCAGACGATCTCGCCGGCTCATTGTCGGGCGGGCAGCGCAAACTGCTCGAAATGGCCCGTGCGCTCATGACCGACCCGGCTGTGGTGATGCTCGACGAGCCGATGGCAGGCGTCAATCCTGCTCTCACACAAAGCCTGTTGGGGCATATCAAATCACTGCGCGACGACGGAATGACCGTGGTGTTCGTCGAACACGATATGGACGTCATCCGAGATATCAGCGACTGGGTCGTCGTTATGGCACAGGGCAGTGTCATCGCCGAATCCACGCCCGAGGAACTGTCGAACAATGGCGCTGTCGTCGACGCGTACCTGGGAAGTCACCACGACCAGGCGCTGGAATTCGACGAGAACGGCAACCCCGTCGGTGCGACCGCCGAACTGGCCGAAGCACTCGCGCAGGCAGAGGCCGAAGAGCTCGAGGCCGGCGGTGACCTGTCGGAACCCGAATTTTTCGCTCCGGACGTCGTTAGAGGCTCTGCTGCGGCTGACAGGCCTGCCAAGGGAGAAGACGACAAATGAGCGAACCCGGTACACAAAAGTTGACCGCCGCAGAATTTGCCGCGACCCCGGCAGAGCATGCTCGGCTGGCCGAAGGCGCGCTACTGCGAGCCGACAATTTGGTTGCGGGATACATTCCCGGCGTCAACATCCTCAGTGACTGCAACTTCTTCCTTCGCGACGGTGAGATCGTCGGCATCATCGGCCCCAACGGGGCAGGTAAGTCGACACTTCTGAAGACTCTGTTCGGGCTGATTCCCGTGCGCGAAGGTTCGGTCAAGCTGCGCGGTGACAACATCACTTCGGCCGAAGCGCACGTGCTGGTGACGAAAGGCGTCGGATACGTCCCGCAGACGCAGAACGTCTTCCCGTCGCTGACCATCGAAGAGAATCTCGAAATGGGAATCTATTTGCGTCCCAAGAAGTTCGCTGAGCGCTTCGAGTTCGTCAGCGAACTCTTCCCACTCCTGGGTGAGCGCAAAAGGGTCAAGGCGGGCGCACTGTCCGGCGGTGAACGCCAGATGGTCGCGATGGGTCGCGCGCTCATGATGGAACCGTCGGTGCTGCTGCTCGACGAGCCGTCGGCGGGCCTGTCGCCGATGTTCCAGGACGAAGTGTTCATTCGCTGCAAGAAGATCAATGCGGCAGGCGTCTCGATCATCATGGTCGAGCAGAACGCGCGTCGGTGTCTTCAGATCTGCGACCGAGGCTATGTCCTCGATCAGGGCCGAAATGCCTACACCGACACCGGGACCAATCTGATGAACGACCCGAAGGTGATCGAGCTGTACCTCGGAACGTTGGCAGGAAGCAAGGAGAAGTAACCGCACCTCGCACGCTACGCAGGACGCCGACACGGTTGTTTCCGTGTCGGCGTCTGCGCGATTCCTCGCTTTCGGAGAACCCGTCGACATCCTTGGTCGTCATCGACAAAGCCAGCTCCGGGCCTGTCGTCAGCCGGCCTCGCCATCGCACCCGCACGCTGGTACCTCGACCCCAGGCCGACCATCCTGCCCCTCTGTCGCGTAACCATCACGCTTCCACCAATCCAACCCGCCGAGCATCTCCTTCACCCGAAAGCCGAGACTCACCAACTTCATCGCAGTCTTGGTGGAAGCATTGCAGCCGATCCCATCGCAATACGTCACATAGAGTGGCGCCCTGTCGAAACCCGTTAGGGACTCCTGCGAAATAGTCTTATGCGGAATACTCACGGCACCAGGAATATGCTCCCGGTCATACGCAACCGTGCTGCGCCCGTCCACCACGACGACATCGGTACCCAGCTCCCCCTGAGACTGCAATGCCGCGTACAGATCCCACGAATCGATCTCGTACTCCAGCTTCTGCTGATAGAACGCCAACTGATCCATCGCATACTCCCCCTCAGTAATAGCGTCCGGCACGCGCGACTGTGTTCCCGAGTCCCCACGAGCAGGGCCGAAAGCTCCTGCAACACAGAGCCCCTGACGTACCTGCCAGTTCCGCGTAGCTCTCACATCTGCGCGCCACAGAATGCTGTTGGCACAACAACGGGAGCCCCGTTCTGCCGAGCAGAACGGGGCTCCCTAGTTGAATCAGTCGATCACTCGCCAACGACGATGAATCCATCTGTGGTCAGTGTGTTGTCCGGCCCGAAGACCAGGTTGCCGTAGGAACCGGTGGCGGGTTCGCCGCCGTCGGTGAAGTTCAGCGCACCGGTGATTCCGTCGTAGTCGAGGTCGGTTCCGGCCTTTGCCAGCGGAAGACACTGAGCATAGGTCGTGCACTTCTCGCCGCCCTTGGTGACTGCGTTGATGTTCGCCGCGATATCGGTACCTGCGGTCGACTTTGCGGCCTCGGCTGCCAGCGCTGAAATCACCACCGCGTCGTAGGACTCGCCCGCGTAGTTGAAGTCCACCAGGGCCGGGTTGATGGCCTTGAGTCGGTCCTGGAATGCCGGGCCGACGTCGGTGAGTGGCGTCGTACCTCTCATCGTGTCCAGCAACGGCTTTGCCACGGATTCGCCGAGTGCGTTACCCATGTTGCCGTCGACGCCGAAGACAGCCATTCCGTCGGACGGTCCGATGCCGACCTCGTGCATACGGGTGATGATCTTCGCCGATTCCTCGAAGCCGATAATCGCGACGGCATCGGGTGCGAACGTCTTGACGTCGTCCACCTCGGCGTTGAACGACTGTGCGTTGGGATCGTAGATGATCTTCTGAATCTGATCCGACGGAATGCCTGCCGCCTCGAGATTATCGACGGTGTTGCTGGCGAGGCCCGTTCCGTAGGGATCGTTCAGCGCGAGAATGGACACGCGCTGTGCGCCGTCCTCGGCGATGAGCTTCGAGAGCGCCTGTGCCTGCAGCACGTCGGTCGGTGCGGTACGGAAGTACTGCCCCTTGTCGGCATAGCAAACGAACTGATCGGAGGTATTGGCCGGCGAGAACTGGACGACGCCTGCACTGGCGATCTTGTCGATGACCTTGAGAGACACCGAGGACGACGCTGCACCGATGATGACGTCGGAGCCACCGGCGAGCAGGCGGTCGACGGTCGTCGTCGCGGTATCGGTGGTCGTGTCACCCGAGTCGCCGGGAATGAGCTGGACGGGCTGGGCGAGTACGCCACCGGCCTCGTTCACGTCGTTGATGGCGAGTTGGACACCTGCAACCTCAGGCGGCCCGAGGAACGCGAGAGTTCCGGTCTCGGGGAGCAGAGTTCCCACGACAAGCGGAGTGGTGACAGGCGTTGCGCCCGCAGTGGCCATTTCGGGCGTGCAGTCGGTCGAGACCGTCTCTTCTGCTGCCGAGCTTCCGCCGGCGGCGCTGGTGCTGTCACTCGAATTCGAATCGTCGTTCGAGGAACATCCGAACAGTGCCAATGATGCAGCACCCAACACCGCAGCCGTGCGGACGTAGGTCCGTTTTGCCATCTAGGGTCTCCTTGGTTTGCTCATCGCTATGAAGCACACCTGAGTCGTATGAGGCTCTTGTGTGGATCAGACGGTAGCTGTCCGAGGCGATTTGCGATCAGCGAGAACGAGGCTCGTGACCTTACTGTGACCTGATGGGCAAAAGTTTTACGTGGCTGTAGCCTGAGCCCTCCACCGAAGCCGAAAACCCTCGCTTACGCAGTGTTGTCCAGAGTCTCGATGATGATGAGTGCCACGGCTTTCATCGTCGTTCGACGGTCCATCGCTGCGTGCTGAATCCACTTGAACGCCGCAGGCTCGGTCAGCGACTGAGACTCCATCAACTTGCCTTTCGCGCGCTCGATCAGCTTCCGCGTCTCGAGTCGCTCCTGCAGATCGACGATCTCGCTCTCCAGCGACGAGATCTCCGTGTATCGACTGGCCGCAAGTTCGACGGCCGGTATCAGGTCCGCCTTCGAGAACGGCTTCACCAGATAAGCCATGGCACCCGCATCGCGCGCCTTCTCAACGAGTTCTCGCTGACTGAATGCGGTCAGGATCACCACAGGTGCGATCCGCTTCTCGGCAATTTCCGATGCGGCGTCGATGCCGTCGCGACGAGGCATCTTCACATCCATGATCACCAGATCGGGTCGAAGTTCGATGGCCAGATCCACCGCCCGTTGACCGTCGGCCGCCTCACCCACCACCTCGTACCCTTCCTCGCGAAGCATTTCCACGAGGTCGAGGCGAATCAGAGATTCGTCCTCGGCAACTACGACACGAAGTGCGGGCTTGCCACTACCTTGCGCAACAGGAGCATTCATACGTACCAGTCTCCTTCGACAGTCATCGCCCATCAGTGCTCGAGCCTTTGAAGGGTACCGGTGCAACACCCCCGCGGCGCATCTTCTAGACTCGTCAATCGTTGCTTGAAGATGCCAGCCCTCGTATCCCAATTGGCAGAGGAAACGGATTCAAAACCCGTCCAGTGTGAGTTCGAGTCTCACCGAGGGCACCACGTAGTACAGGTCAAAGATTCACTGTGAACCGACACCCGCCAGGGTGTCGTGTTTCGCTCGGCGCCTTTCGCAGCATCGGTTGCCCTTCCGCTTACCAGGATTCGATCGTGCCATGAGCGGGTTCGGCGGGCGCCGTTGCGGCCCGAGCGTGACTCAGAGTCACTCCGATCGGAATGCTCACGATCAGTACGAGAAGTACCAGTCGATATCCCATCGCGGGCGTCCGCCGGCCAGCGTGCCGGGTCGATCGAAGACTGAGTACCAATGCGATCACCAACGGGACCGCCCCGATATCGACGAGGATCGGAACCCGTAGTAGCGCACCGACAATCACCAACAGATTGCCCAGATTCCAGCCGGCCAGCCGAATCCATGACAGCTGTGATGTCGGAGCGGGGGCGCCGGTGACCGTGTGGCCGACCGCTAGTGCGCATTGTGCGACACCACACACCAATACCGAGTAAGCCGCGAGCCAACTTCCTCGCTCGAGGTCCAGTGGGCCCGTCACCGCAGCGACGAGCCCACCGGTGATGACGAAGCACACGCCCAGAACGTAAGTGACGCGTAGGGCGTCTACCTTCATCCGTAGTCAGGCGGTCGCCGGCTCGTCCACGACCCCGCATTCACAGACATGATCGGTTGCCGCATGGTCCACTCCTGCAGCGACAGTCGACGTCTTGGCTTCGACCTTCGCCCACAGAGCTGCCAAGGATGCCGCTTTCGACTGCGCGAGAGCAGGCAGCGCGCGACTTTCATAGGTACGCAGGTACTGGCCGAGGTACACCCGCAGACCCGCGACCTCGGCAGCGCCCTCGACGGCGGACTGTGCTTCCGCTACTCGGAGGCTCGATGCAACGACCGCGTCGCGCTCGTGGACGACTCGATCTGCCAATGCCTCGTCGATCTCGCGCAAAGCCCGACCGAAATCTGCTGCCTCGGCGTCGAGGAGATCGGCCAACGGACCGCTGCACCACGCGAGGAGTTCGATACGCGTCCCGACGGCCAAGCCCTCATCCCCCGCACTCGCGGCGTCGATCACACGCGTCGCGTAGCCGGAAAGCGCGCCGGATACTTCAGCGTGCCGATTCAGGACTGCCTCGATAGCGGCGGCATCGGCGCCGGTGCTGGCGAGGACCACATCGGATCGCGCCGGCTCCTGGATGGCTTCTGGCGTCTTCGCCTTCTCGGACGGAGCCCGTTCGAGCAAGAAGAGCAGTAGGTGAGCTGGGGTGATCGCTTCGACAGAGTGCGGAACGCGCGCATCGACATGAACTATCGCCCCGGCCGACATGTCGATCCGTTCGCCGCCGACCTCGATCACGGCATTTCCTGAAATAGACTGCAACACAATGGGTACCGCCGCAGTGTGCTCGGTCATCACGGCACCGGAATCGATGGTCAAACGAATCATCGTCACTCCCGGCCCCTTGAAGACACGGCGAGTCTTGACCTTGCCCTTCTCGACCGGACGCACGTGCTGCGCGTCATCGGTATTTTTGGTTACCAACGTGTGAGTTGCCGCTTCCATGAATAGAAAGTATCACAATGCTTTTTAATCAACTAGGATCGATAGCATGATGCGAGACTTGAGAGACCGGCACGACGTCGAGACCATGGTCGGCGACTTCTACGAACGAGCATTCGCCGACCCGTTGATCGGTCCGATATTCACCGAGATCGCGGTCATGGATCTAAGCCATCACCTGCCGATCATGTGCGACTTCTGGGAAACAGTGCTGTTTCGCGTAGGCAAGTACAAGCGCAACGCGTTCCAACTCCACGTCGCACTGAACGATAAGTTCCCACTGGAGCAGGAACACTTCGACCGGTGGCTCGAAATCTGGGTCGCCAACGTAGACGAGAGCTTCGCCGGACAGAAGGCCGAGGCAGCCAAGACCCAGGCGCGCCGGATCGCCTACTCGATTCATCGACGGCTTCACGCGAGTTCACGTCGCGAGAACGAATCCGTGAGTACGCGCAGCGTCCAAGCGGGTCTGTGATGTCTGAATTTAGCGGATAGTGATACTTTCAAACAATGGCTGATCGGAGCGACAATGCCCATCACGCCGCGCTCGCATCCGAAACGCGGCGGCAGATACTCGACATGCTCGTCGAGTCTCGCGATCCACTCGACGCGCTGAGCATAGCCACCAGAATCGACCTGCATCTCACCACTGTTCGGTTTCATCTCGACCATCTCGAAGGCTCTGGAATGGTTCGGCGCCAGCCGATCTCGGAGAAGCGTCGCGGACGGCCCCGAACTTTCTACACTGCCACGCCAGTGGTGCGGAGCGAGACTTCGCAAGTACAACTCATCGACGTACTGGCCGAGGCGTTGGCGACCCACGACGACGGTGGCCGCGCGAGTGCGGAAGACGCAGGAAGGCAGTGGGCAGACGACATCATTGCCCAGAACACGATGGCCGGAACGAACAGAGTCGAGCTGCTGACCGTCCTCGACCAACTCGGCTTCGACCCACACACCGATGCCCAGGGAACGATCGAATTGCGAGCCTGTCCGTTTCGCGACTCGGCGGTGGCGCATCCACAAGTGGTGTGCTCGGTGCACCGCGGCCTGATCGAACGAATCCTCGAGATCGAAGAGGACACCAGCCCGAATGTCGCGCTACTCCCCTTCGTGCAACCCGACTTATGCGTGATCACAGGGACGAGACGAATAAGCCATACCTAAAAACTCCTGGTAAACGGCCTTGCGGATAGGGCCTATGGTGGGGCCATGTACATACCTAGCAATCTTCGTTGCCATGACAGAGGCGCAGGCACATTATGTGCGGAGCGTGTCACTCACCGGTTCGGTGATCCCGCCGGCACCTCGGACGCCAAGTGGGTCTACTACCAGTGCAGTGCGGACACACAGCACACCACCGGATATGTCGACCGCCCGATGACCGACTGACCGAGCTCAGGTTCGTCGAGCGCGCCTTTGTTCGCGGGATCAGACTCAGGACAGGCATTTCGTGACTTTCATCCGTCGAATCGGTCACGGCACCAGCGAGACGTCGATACGGCGTCGAACGCTTCCCGGCGAGACTCCGAGCATCCGTTTGAATGCTCTCGAAAATGCTGCTTCGGATTGGTAGCCGCTACGTTTGGCCAGTTCCGCCACGGATACATCATGGGACCGAAGAGCATCATGAGCGCTCCGCATTCGCCACTCCGCAAGATAATGCATCGGCGATTCGCCGACCATCGACGTAAATCTCGCTGAGAACGCCGACCTCGACATCGACACCCTTGTAGCCAAAGACGCAACCGTCCATCGATGGTCGGGTTCTCGATGAATCAATGCCAATGCGGGCCCGATGCTTACATCCTGCAGTGCACCGAGCCAACCGACCTTCGACGCTGAATCATGTTCGATCCATGACCGAAGTGCCTGTATGACAAGGATGTCCGACAACCGAGTAATGACTTCCTCTCCCCCGGGCCGACGTTGCCGCGCCTCATCAGCGACCAAGCCGAGCGTGCTGTGCATCCAGGACAGGTGTGGTGACGGCTCAGATTCGACGACGACCAGCGGTGGAAGCGATCGGATCAATCGAACCGCCGACGGGTGGTCGAGACGTACTGCACCACAGACCAATGTTGTTGCCGCGCCCCCACTCCCGTGTTGAATGACCGCGTACCGATCGCTGAGGTAGTCGTGCGGTAGGTCGTGGACCATGGGCGCATCCTCCGCCGCATCGACATCGCTGGACAGCATGTGCCCGAGACCGTGTGGTATCAGAGCGAACTCACCGGGAACCAAATAACGTGGCTGAGTACCTTCGACGCTGAGCAGGCATCTACCGCTGGTGACGACATGGAACCACAGGCAGTCCTCCATCACCGGCATCTCGAGGCCCCAAGGCTCGGACAGCTCGGATCGGCAATAGAACGTGCCCGTCATCCGGAGAAAATGCAGCGCCTCACCCAACGGGTCCGACGATCTCCATGGATCTTCTCCTCGCATACACCGACCGTAACCCAATCTGGACGATTGAGCATGAAACAGCGATCTTGAGTCATAGAAAGTCTTGGACCGGCAGATCAAACTGGGTTCCATCCACCAATAGCAACGGAAGGAAACCTCATGATCACGGTGATGGGTGCACGCGGACACGTCGGCAACAAGATCGCACACGTCCTACTCGATGGCGGCCTGCCTGTTCGAGTCCTGGGAAGAAGCGCGAGGACGCTGGATGATCTCGCGAAGCGCGGCGCGGACGTGCGGGAATTCGATCTCGCGGACACCGCTCAGCTCGCTGAGCTGCTACGCGAGTGCTCCGCGCTGTTCGCGATGGTCCCCAGCAATCCGTTCACCGAAAACTATTCGGCCGAACAGGACCGATTCGGGGTGTCGATTGCATCGGCCATATCCGTGAGCAAAATATCCACGGTCGTCACGTTGAGCAGCCTGGGCGCCGACCGACCCGACGCACCGGGAGTGATCGGCGCGCTGCATCGCCAGGAGGCTCGACTGCGTGCCCTCACCGGCGTTCGCGTGACGGCCCTGCGTCCGGTGTCCTTCTTCGAGAATCTGCTGGCAGCCGTCGACCAGCTTGTCCAGCAAGGCAGCCACGTCGATTCGATCGTGTCGGATCTACCTATCCCGATGATCTCGGCCAGTGATATCGCGGCCGCCGCAGCAGATGCGCTCGTCGACCCCGATTGGGACGGTTATGCCGTCCGCGAGCTCCTGGGTGAACGTGACGTGAGCTACATCGAAGCCACCACCATTCTGGGTAGGCACCTCGGCATCACCGATCCGCGGTATGTCCAACTGTCGTACGCCGACATGGCATCGGTTCTGACAACTATCGGATTTTCGCTCGAGTACTCCCACCACTACGTGGACATGACCCGGGCGTTCAACTGCGGTGAACTGACCGAGCCGGTACCTCGCACATCCGCGAACACCACGCCCACGAGCATCGAAGCGTTCGCTGCGTCGTTGTCCGTAGCGGGGAGCCGCTCGTGATCGAACGAACGACCGCCGTCGCAACCATGGTTGCTGCTATCGGCTGCGGCCTCATTGCTGGAGTCTTGCTCGCCTTCTCGATCTGCGTCATGCCTGCGCTGAAGAATCAACCACCGTCGGCGGCAATCGCGACGATGCAGCAGATCAACGTCTCGATCGTGTCACCGAGCTTCCTGACCTTGTTTATCGGCAGTGCCGTTGCCGCGATCGTCGCGGCCGCCGGATCCATCTGGTTCGGCACCGGATCGCAGAGCCTCGTAGTGGTCGGCGCAATTCTGTATGTTTTCGGCTGCGCCGTGGTCACGATGGTCGTCAACGTCCCGCTCAATGACACGTTGGCGACAGCAAGTGCAGACTCCCCGGCAGGCGCTCAGGTCTGGTCGGCCTACCTGGACAGCTGGATTGCGTGGAACCACGCACGCACAGGCGCAGCCGGAGCCGCCTGCGTCGCATTGACGATCGCCGTCAGATGTCAGTCCTCCCTCTAGTCCTGCAGGCTGGAATCCTGGTGTCGTGCCTTTATCTCCGCTTCGAACCTCTCGATCAGCCGATCCGCCTCGGCCAACGTGTCGTCTCCGGCTCCTTCGTCCATCGAGGCGTCACGCCCCCGCCGGAGTGCAGCCAGTTCTGCATCGAGCTCATGGTTGTCGAGTACTCGTGGGTCCAACATGATGGTCATTGTCCGTCAGCCACTGCTACCCATGCAGCGCTTTCGCAACGTGAGATTGTTTCGATCATGACCACCATCCACAGCTTTGCGCCGATAGTCTCGGACAATGCGCACACGCTGATACTCGGATCGATGCCGGGAATCGCGTCGCTGACAGCCCAGGCCTACTACGCACATCCACGAAATACGTTCTGGCGGATCATGGGAGAACTGTTCGAGGCCGGACCGAACCTGGACTACGAAGATCGCGTTGCCGCGCTACGACGCCACGGCATCGCCGTCTGGGATGTGATGAAGCTGTGCACGCGGACAGGAAGCCTCGACTCCGCGATCGTCGAATCCTCCATCGAGATCAACGAAATCGCCGCGCTCCTCGACTCTCACCCGTCGATCGAGCGGATCTTCTTCAACGGCGCCAAGGCCGAAGCCAGCTATCGCCGGTACGCGCCGACGACGGTGCGGACCACCGAAGTCACGACGACTCTGCTCCCGTCGACGAGTCCGGCGCACGCGTCCATGAGTTTCGAGACCAAGCTCGCTGCGTGGGCGGTCGTCGACCGCTGAACTCGGTTGCGCTGGGCCGTCGTTGGTATTTCAGGTCGTCTCTGCGGTTATATCTTCGGTGAGAGAACAATGATCCCAGCCACCCATGGAGCATGCAATGAATGAGAACCGCCAGGAGATCGTCGAGCAGCTCACCGAAATCGCCTGGATCCTCGACCACAAGGAGTGGCACCGCCTCGGCGAGATCTTCACCGAGGACGCCGAGGGTTACGGTCAGCAGGGTCTGCCTGCGATCACCGCCAACACCATCCGCTATCTCGGCCGCTGCGGGCCCACCCAGCACTTGACCGGCAACTACCGCGTCCGTGTCGATGGAGACCGGGCCACGTCGACGAGCTACATCCGGGCCATACACTTTTCCGCGCCTGGGCGCCCGGTGCAGCACTGGGACTTCGTAGGGATATACGACGACAGGTGGTTGCGCACGGATGCGGGTTGGCGGATCACCCACCGTTCATGTCAGCCCTTGGGCACCCTCGGCGACCTTGTCCTCCCGGTGGAGGACGGCGCCTGACGCGCTCCATCGTCAGCGACCGTCCCTGACGCGCTCCATCGTCAGCGACCGTCGGTCCTCTCGAGGCACTGCCTGACAACTACGTGGCCAGTCGTTCTTTCTTGGGAAAGTGTCGGATGAGACCCTCTTGGACGACGGTGGCCAACAACAGCCCGTCCATCGAGAAGAACCGACCGGTGGCCAAGCCCCGCGAGCCGGCAGCTACCGGTGATTCGGTGGCGTAGAGCGCCCATTCGTCGAATCGGAACGGCCGGTGGAACCAGATCGAGTGATTGACGGTCGCCGCAACGATCCGATCGAACCCCCATGAAAGCCCGTGAGTGGTGATGATGGAGTCGAGCACTGTCGTGTCCGACGCATACGCCATCGTGGCCGCATGGTAGATCGACGCGTCGGGAAGTTCGCCGTCGGCTTTCATCCACACCCGATTGTGCGTGAGCCTCTCACCGGTTCCCTGCATGATCCAGGTCGGGTCGTTGGCGTAACGCATGTCGATCGGCTTGAGTGCGTTGACGAACATCTGCAGGCGATCTTCGTATCCGATGAAGTGATCGCCGAGCGGAGGCAACGCATCCGGGTATGGCACATCGGGTAGTTCGACGCTGTGCTCGAGCCCCTTACCGAAGTCCTGGAACGCGGCCAACATCACGAACAGCTCGTTGCCGTCCTGAATCGCGGTGACCTGGCGGTTGGCGAATGCGCGTCCGTCGCGCTGGATGGACACGTGATAGTCGATGGGTTTCTTGACGTCTCCGCCACGGATGAAGTGTGCGTTGACAGCGTGCACATCGCGGCTGGTGCCCGCGACCGTCTTACCGGCAGCGATAAGAGCTTGAGCGACGAGTTGACCGCCGAAGGTGCGGCTGCCCACCTGGCGCGGGTGCACCCCCCGGTACACACCTTCACCGATCTCCTCGAGGTCGAGCAACTCGAGAAGCGTCTGCAGATCCGTCTTCACATCGGTCCCGGGTAATGCCGCGGCACCGGGTCCCCCCACATCTGCCACTTACCGGTCCTCTTCCCCAATTCGGTGCACATGGATCAAGTTGGTCGAGCCTACTGTGCCGGGGGGCGCACCGGCGACGATCACGACCTGATCGCCCTTGTTGTACCGGCCGAGTTCGAGCAAGGCCTTGTCCACTTCGAGCACCATTGCATCGGTGGTTTCGACTTCCGGAACCAGGAATGTCTCGGTCCCCCAACTCAACGCAAGCTGACTACGCACCTCCGGAATCGAGGTGAACGCGAGTAGCGGGAGCGAGGTATGCAGACGAGACAAGCGTCGTACGGTGTCTCCGGACTGAGTGAATGCCACAAGCGCCTTGGCGTCGAGTCGCTCACCGATGTCCCGGGCGGCGTAGGAGATGACGCCGCGCTTCGTACGCGGGGTGTGTGTCAAGGGCGGAACGCCGTCACCCTCGGTCTCGACTGTTTCGACGATCCGAGCCATCGTACGGACGGTCTCCATGACGTATTTGCCGACGGAGGTCTCACCGGAGAGCATGACTGCATCGGTGCCGTCGAGAACCGCGTTCGCCACGTCCGACGCTTCAGCTCTCGTAGGCCGCGAATTCTCGATCATCGACTCGAGCATCTGAGTCGCGACGATGACGGGCTTCGCGTTGGCGCGAGCGATTTGAATGGCACGCTTCTGCACCAGGGGTACCTGTTCGAGCGGCAACTCGACGCCGAGGTCGCCGCGGGCGACCATCACAGCGTCGAATGCAAGAACGATGGCTTCGAGATTGTCGACTGCTTCGGGCTTTTCGATCTTGGCGATGACCGGCACTCGGCGGCCGACTCGGTCCATGATGGAGTGGACGAGTTCGACGTCGGCAGGCGAACGGACGAAGGACAGAGCAATGAAGTCGACGCCGAGGTCCAGGGCGAATTCGAGGTCCGCGATGTCCTTTTCCGACAGCGCCGGAACCGATACGTCCATACCCGGCAGGGACACGCCCTTGTTGTTGCTGACCGGTCCGCCCTCGGTGACCCGGCACAGAACGTCGTTCCCTTCGACGCCGGTGACGACGAGCCCGACCTTGCCGTCGTCGACAAGCAGGCGGTCACCTTCCTTGGCGTCCTGTGCCAACTCCTTGTAGGTCGTCGACACCCGATCATGGGTGCCTTCGACCTCGTCGACGGTGATGCGCACCAATTCACCGGCGGCCCAGGTGGTTTTACCCTCGGCGAATCGACCGAGGCGAATCTTCGGGCCCTGGAGGTCGGCGAGAATTCCCACGGCCTTGCCGGTGAGATTCGATGCCTCTCGAACCCTCTCGTAGTTCGCCTGATGATCGGGGTGATCACCGTGGCTGAAATTCAGTCTGGCGACATCCATTCCACTCTCTACGAGTTCACGGATTCGCTCACTGGTAGCGGTCGCAGGTCCAAGGGTGCAAACGATCTTCGTACGTCGGCTCACGAACACGAGCCTAGTCGGTGTGTCGCTTCGACTCGTCGGCAGAGGCGGCCAACAAAAATCTACCGATGAGTAATAAGACGCAGGCGCTGGTGAAAGCAACTGCATCGGTTCAGAGGCCGGTGCTGCTTGCCCTACTCAGGGTCCCGCCGATCGAGCCAGGATGTCCGGTGTCCCGTTCGACACCAGCGGCAAGAAGACACAGTCGGGTGAGCCACCGCAACAACCACGGCCCGGCGACCAACAGAACCACACCCGGCACGCAATGCACCGCCATAGCTCCAGCGAGTATTGGCCCGCCCCATGCCAATTCGTAGAACGACGGGTTTCCCACGGCGTAAGCCGGCCACACCACGGCACGCACTATCAGGGCGATAGTCCCTGTCGCCACCCCGATCGACAGAACGACCGCGAGCAGCGAGGTCAGGTGTGAACCCAAGTCCCGCCACATCCGACCGGAGCGAAGCTTGGCAACAACCAGGACGTACGGGTTCCGCCGCGACGACACCGCGGGCCGGTTCGGCGGGGAAAGCGGCACCCCCACTACGGCGGCAAGGACAGCACGCCGCGCGGTCGCACTCGCCTGCACGATGCTCGCGAACACCAATGCAAGTGGCGCCAACACGAGTGTCGCAACCGCGACAACACCAAGCGCGAAACAAACCGTCGCCAGCGCGAGACCGACGAGAGTGAGCGGCAGAGCAACAACCAACATGGCGAACTCACGGAGAATCTCGAGAGAGCGGTGGGGCCGCGCCCCACCACTTGTTGCCGTACTTCGGTCCGCATACGAACACCGGAATCGTCGACCGCCCGTTCCCTGCCGTAGCGATATGCGGGTCATCGCGCGAAGCGTCAGTCCCGAAGAGGCCGCCCGTGCTGGTCTCGCACGCTGCCGGTCAGCATCATGATCCCGTCGATCAGCGGCCAGATCCCGCCGATTCCGCAGGTCAACCACGTGACTGCGATCTGAGCGACCGCCATGCCCGGCTGATTGAGGTAGAAGCGTCCCGCGCCGAAAGCACCCAGAAGGATTCCGAGTAAACCCGCTGTCAGTTTGGACCTGTCCGAGAACGGCTCACCGGTGACAGGATGCCTACCGTACGGCGCCATGGGATCGACTCCGTACGGTGCTCCTGGATAACCCCCGTAGGCAGGTTGCGGCTGGTAACCGGGCAGTGGTGGGTATCCCGGCTGCGGCTGATATCCGGGTGGCGGTGGAAATCCTCCCGGTGGCGGTCCCGATGGCGGTGGACCGTAACCGCCGCCCTGGTACTGGTCGTAATACTGCTCGTTGGGGTTCGGCTGCGGGTAGCCAGGATCCGGCGCCCCGTACACCGGGCCCGACTGGCCGTAAGGAGATGCGCCGAAGTTCTGTTCGGGCGAAGTATCGCCTTGCGACGGTGCCGTATTCGGCTTGTCGAAACTGACTCCGGAACCTGGCCCATTGTCGGAGGCGGGGTCGGAGGCGGCGAGAGGTGGATAGCTCGGCGACTCGCCCCACCCCGGACCATTGCCGATACCAGAATGCACGGCCCATCCAGGGCCCGAACCCGATCCCGATCCGATTGCACCGGTCACCGGTCCGGTCTCCGAAGTTGCAGGCTGCTCGGACAACGACGCCTCGGCAGTTGCGTCGTAGTCGAACGGCGTGCCGAAATCGGGTGGCGTCTCGATTCGTTCCGTCTCGCTGTTGGATCCCTCATCGGAGGACCCACTCTCGGGCTTGTTGTCGGGCTCGCTCACCGGCTACTCCTTGCTCGAAATCGATGGCAGCCAGCACAGCCTGCCACATCCATACCGTCAGATCCTTCAGCTTTCGGCGCCCGCCGAAAGCTGCGGGTCGCCTGCCTCACTTACCGGGGGAATCCTTCTCACGACCTGACGTCGGGGCAGAGTCCTTCTCGAGCTCGACCGCCGCATCAGTCGTCTTCTCGGTTGTCGACTCGGACTCTTCCGACCCGGTCTTTTCCGTATCGGCGGAGGCGCTCGTGTGGTCCTTGGACTCGAGGCTTGCCGGATCTTCGCGGCCCTTCTTTGCCAGTACGAAGTAGAGAACCGCCAGAACGAACACGATGGCCGAGGTGAAGGTGTTGACGCGAATTCCTGCGATATGCGTGGCGTAGTCGTCGCGAAGTAGTTCGACCCAGAATCTACCGGCGCAGTATCCGGCGACGTAGAGAGCGAACAAGCGCCCGTGGCCGATGGCGTATCGACGGTCGACGACCACCAACAGCACAACGATGGCGAGGCTCCACAGAAGCTCGTACAGGAACGTCGGATGAACGATTTTTTCGAGCACGCCGTTCGATACACCCGTCAGAGGATCGAGGCGGCCGGCGGAGTTGACGCGTTCGAAGATCTCCAGGCCCCAGGCTCGCGTGGTCTCTCGTCCGTACAGTTCCTGGTTGAAGTAGTTACCGATACGGCCGATCGCCTGGGCGAGCAGGATCGGCGGTCCGACCGCATCGCCGAACGCGGGCAACGGGATTCCGCGACGACGACAAGCGATCCAGGCGCCGACTCCTCCGAGGAGAACTGCACCCCAGATTCCGAGCCCGCCTTCCCACACCTTGAGCGCGCGAACCGGGTCACCACCCGGCCCGAAGTAGGTGCTCCAATCGGTGATGACGTGGTAGATGCGGCCACCGAGCAGGCCGAAAGGCACTGCCCAGACGGCGACGTCGAGCACTGTGCCCTTGGTTCCACCTCTGGCCACCCACCGGCGATCACCCCAGACGACGGCGACCACGATCCCGACGATGATGAAGAGAGCGTATGCACGGAGCGCTATCGGTCCGATGTACCAAACACCTTGCGGCGGACTGGGAATGTACGCCAGAACTGCAGTCGAGGGTCCTAAGACGGAAGTCACAGGGCTACGTTAGCCGAACGGACACCCTCGGCGAGTTCGCTGGTCAGAGCCGCGACGGCATCCAGACCCTTGTCGACTGCGGACACCAGAGCCGAACCGACTATGACTGCATCGGCGTACTTTGCGATCTCGGCGGCCTGCGCACCCGATCGCACACCGAGACCGACACCCACCGGTATGTCGGAATGCTTGCGGATCCGGGCAGTCAGTTCAGGGGCGGACGAGCTGACGACATCACGAGCCCCGGTGACGCCCATGGTCGACGCGGCGTAGACGAATCCACGGCTGGCCTTCACTGTGCTGGCCAATCGCTCTTCGGTCGAAGACGGTGCAACGAGAAAGATGCGATCGAGATCGTGTGCATCCGAGGCAGCGATCCACTCGTCGGCTTCGTCAGGGATCAGATCGGGAGTGATGATGCCGAGGCCACCTGCACTAGCGAGATCCCGGGCGAAAGCGTCGATGCCGTATCGCATCACGAGATTCCAGTAGGTCATCACGATTGCCTTGCCGCCGCTCGCGGAGACTCTCTCGACGACCGTGAACACGTCACGCACTCGAGCACCAGCACGAAGTGCGGTATCTGCCGCAGCTTGGATGGTAGGCCCGTCCATGACGGGGTCGGAGTACGGAATACCGACCTCAACGATGTCACAGCCTGAAGACACCATGGTCTCGAAGACCTCGATCGACTTCTCGACCGTCGGGAATCCCGCCGGGAGGTAGCCGATCAGTGCGGCCCGATTCTCGTCTTTGCACGCTTTGAACGTGGCGCCGAGCCTGGAAGGTCGTTCGGTCATGCGGGGTCACCCTTTTCGCCGTCTACGTGCGCTTCACCGTCTGCGTCCACCAGACCGAACCATTCGGCCGCAGTATCGACGTCTTTGTCGCCGCGCCCGGAGAGGTTGACCAGCACGATCTTGTCCTTGCCGAGTTCTCGTCCCAGCTTCAGCGCGCCCGCGATCGCATGCGCAGATTCGATCGCCGGAATGATGCCCTCTGTCCTGCACAGCAGTCGAAAAGCCTCCATGGCCTCGGTATCGGTGATACCCCGATACTCCGCGCGCCCGATGTCGTGCAGATAGGAATGCTCCGGACCGACGCCCGGGTAGTCCAATCCCGCTGAAATCGAGTGTGATTCGGTGGTCTGGCCGTCTTCGTCCTGCAAAAGGTATGAGTACGTCCCGTGCAAAGTGCCCGGGGAGCCGCCACTGATGGTGGCCGCGTGCCTACCGGTGTCGACGCCATCTCCTGCAGCTTCGAATCCGACGAGGCGGACGGACGGGTCGTCGATGAACGCGTGAAAAATCCCGATAGCGTTCGATCCGCCGCCGACGCAGGCGGCAATGGCGTCGGGAAGGCGTCCGGTCGACGCTTGAACCTGCTGGCGCGCTTCGAGTCCGATGATCCGCTGAAAGTCGCGGACCATGGATGGAAACGGGTGCGGGCCGGCCACGGTTCCGAAGCAGTAATACGTATCGTCCGCATGCGCGACCCAGTCGCGCAAGGCCTCGTTGATTGCATCCTTCAGCGTCCGCGACCCCGAGGTGACAGCCACGACCGAAGATCCGAGCAACCGCATTCGTGCAACGTTGAGAGCCTGACGTTCGGTGTCGACCTCACCCATGTACACGACGCATTCCAGCCCCAGCAGTGCACACGCCGTGGCCGTCGCGACACCGTGTTGCCCTGCTCCGGTTTCCGCGATGACCCGCGTCTTGCCCATTCGCTTGGCGAGCAGCACCTGCCCGAGGACATTGTTGATCTTGTGAGAACCAGTGTGGTTCAGGTCTTCTCGCTTGAGCAGAATCCTTGCGCCGCCGGCATGCTCGGACAACCGAGTGGCCTCGAACACCGGGGAGGGTCGCCCGGTGTAGTCGCGCTGGAGTCGATCCAGCTCTGCCAGGAATTCCTCGTCACTGCGTACCTTGTCGTATTCGACGGTGACTTCTTCGATGACGCCCATCAGCGCCTCTGGAACGTACCGCCCGCCGTACACACCGAAGTGCCCGCCGATATCGGGATCGTGTTTGCTGCGGTCGGTCAACCCGAGGCTGCTCTCGGGTAGATCGCCGCCCTTGAAACGGGGGCTCTGAAGGTGGCTGGTCACCTCTCCAGTCTGCCCCAGCGACCGCTACGACCGAAATTCGGGGTTTAGTACCCGCCTTACACGACCTACCGGCGCAAACAAGCGCCGGTAGGTCGTGAATCAGCGAGCAGGCTTAGGGCAGGACGGATGCGTTCCTGCGGTCACCAGATCGGATACGGCAGTACGCGGATCACCACTGGTCACGAGTCCCTCGCCCACGAGCACAGCGTCGGCACCTGCACCTGCGTAGGCGAGAAGATCTGCCGTTCCGCGGACGCCGGACTCGGCGACCCGAATGATTTCGCTGGGCAGTCCGGGAGCGATTCGGCCGAAACTGTCTCGGTCGATCTCCAAGGTCTTGAGGTTGCGGGCGTTGATCCCGATGACGGTGGCGCCCGCTTCGAGAGCCCGATCGGCTTCGGCTTCGGTGTGTACCTCGACGAGAGCTGTCATACCGAGCGACTCGGTCCGATCGAGCAGAGATGCCAGAGCCTGCTGTTCCAGCGCTGCGACGATCAGCAGAATGACATCTGCTCCGTGGGCACGCGCTTCGTGAATTTGATAGGGCCCCACGATGAAGTCCTTGCGCAGCACCGGAATGCTCACTGCTTTGCGCACGGCGTCGAGGTCGGCCAGCGAACCGTTGAACCTGCGTTCCTCGGTGAGAACGCTGATGATTCTTGCCCCGCCCAGCTCGTATGCCTGAGCCAGTACAGCCGGGTCGCCTATATCGGCCAATGCACCCTTCGACGGACTTGCGCGCTTGACCTCGGCGATAACGCCGATTCCGTCCTCGTGCAGTGCCGCGGTCGCATCGAGCGGTGCAGGAGCCTTCAAAGCGGCAGCCTTCACGGCAGCGAAATCGACGACCGATTCGCGTGCTGCGACATCGGCGCGAACACCGTCCAGAATCGAATCGAGAACAGTCATGGTGACCCGAGTCCTTTCCATCGGTGACCTGATGTGAGGAAACTCATCGAGGTCTTCACTAGCGTAGAGGGCGGTTTCTGTGTCACGAATTCCGGGGGCCGGACTCGTCGGTAGGATCCTCGCCCGCGTCGAGGGCATCCCACAGCATTCGTTCGGTCAAGTCTTCTCCCTCCCCGTTTGCCCCAGTGCCGTCTGCGGCAGACTTGGCCCGACGCGCAACTTCCTCGCGGCGACTGGCTGGGGCGTCGTACTTCGAGGACAATACCTTCCGCGTGGTCGGTTTCCGAAACAGTGCAACGGCGGCGAACAGGGCACTCACTGCGCCTATCAACGCAAGGACAGCGGGCAAGGCGAACGCAACCGTCGAGGTCACCTCCGCACGTGCCGGGAGTTCGGCGATACTGGCCGCCTTGGAATCGGAGACTTCGCCCAGCAGAGATTCGAGTGCAGGTAGGCCTGCGCCGACGGCAACGAGCAGAACGAGAATTGCGAGGACTCTCGACGCAATTCCCTTGACTGCGAAGGACGCTGCGACGGCCGCCAGAAGTGCAAGTGCAAGCGGCGTGGATGCCGCAGCCCACGCACTACCGAGCAGATCCGTCGATCGTTCCTCCCCCAGACCGTCGAACGAAGTGACATGTACCCACGTCATCCTCGAACTTCCCCAGAGGCAGGCTGCACCGATGAGTAGGAGAACAACGGCCGCTGCTCCAGAGCGGGACCGACTGCCCTTCGGCGATGTCGCGTCCGAATCGATGGGATTCACGCTCGACGAGTCCGATCTGGCCTTGCCGGGTGTCGCATCCTCACTCACAGGTCTGTACCTCCGACCGGGCGCAGCGACTGCGCGGCCGCAACGGCACCGAGTACCGCCATCGCCTTGTTCTTGGCCTCGGTGTCCTCGTACTCGGCCACCGAATCTGCCACGACACCGGCTCCCGCCTGCACGTAGGCCGTCCCATCCTTGATGAGCGCGGTGCGAATAGCGATCGCAGTGTCGGCATCACCGGAGAAGTCGAGATACCCCACGATGCCCCCGTACACGCCGCGTCTGGTCGGCTCCAACTCGTCGATCAATTCCATGGCCCGTACTTTGGGGGCACCCGACAGCGTGCCCGCCGGGAAGCACGCCTTGACCGCGTCCAGTGCCTGCTTGCCTTCCGCGAGGCGGCCGGCAACGGTCGACACGAGGTGCATGACGTGGCTGTAGCGCTCGATATGCCGATACTCGCTGACCCGAACGGTGCCCGGCGTGCAGACTCGGCCGAGGTCGTTGCGTCCCAGATCGACGAGCATCAGGTGCTCGGCGTTCTCCTTCTCGTCTGCCAGCAGATCCTTCTCGAGAAGAACATCCTCCTCCTCGGAGTCACCGCGCCACCTGGTTCCCGCGATCGGATGCGTCGTCGCCAGACCGTCGACGACGGTCACCAGTGCCTCGGGGCTCGAACCCACGATCGAGAACGCCGTCTCACCGTCGGCACCGGGTACGTGCATCAAATACATGTAAGGACTCGGGTTCGAGGCACGCAACATCCGATAGACGTCGATGGGAGCCGCGTCGGTGTCCATTTCGAAGCGCTGTGACAACACCACCTGAAAGGCTTCGCCGGCCTCGATCTCCTCGACGAGCCGATGCACATCTTTGCCGAAGCCCTCGGACGTGCGCTGCCGCCGATACTCGGGTTTCGGGCGTGCCATCGTCGACACCGTGGACGAGGCGGGCGCTGCCAGATCCGCACACATCCGATCCAGCCGGGTGATCGCGTCGTCGTACGCCTCGTCCACGCGGTCGACGGTGCCATCCCAGTTGACCGCGTTGGCGATCAGTGTGATTGCACCCTCGTGGTGATCGACCGCGGCGAGATCAGTCGCCAGCAGCATGACCATCTCGGGTACATGCAGGTCGTCCTGGGCATGATCGGGGAGTCGTTCGATCCGGCGGACCGCGTCGTACCCGAGGTACCCCACCATTCCACCGGTAAGCGGCGGCAGGTCCGGCAAGCGTTCGGAACGGAGCAGTTCGAGAGTCTCGCCCAGGACCTCCAGAGGGTCACCACCCGACGGGACACCGGCGGGGACGTTCCCACGCCACACTGCTTCCCCGTCTTCGACGGTCAACGCTGCAGGGGTGCCTGCACCGATGAACGACCAGCGCGACCATGATCGGCCGTTCTCCGCCGACTCCAACAGGAAGGTGCCCGGACGATCGCCGCCGAGCTTTCGGTACGCCGACAGAGGTGTTTCGGAATCGGCGAGAACCTTCCGTACTACCGGAACGACGCGATGTTCGGCGGCAAGCGCTCGGAATTCCGCCCGACTGGTCGTCGCCCCCCTGTCGACGCCGTCGTGAGCACCGGGCACTGTCGTGGTCTCGCCATGCATACCCCCATTCTCTCAGGTGCTGCACTCGACTCTCGCCGCACGGTAGCCTCCGTGCATGAAACCAGGCGACAAAGTCCTCGACTTCACACTTCCGGACCAGAGCGGCACGCCACGTTCGCTCGATGGCCTGTTGAAGGACGGTCCGCTGGTGCTGTTCTTCTACCCAGGCGCACTGACTCCCGGATGCACCGCAGAGGCATGCCATTTCCGCGATCTCGCAGCCGAATTCGCCGAGGTCGGTGCGTCACGAGCAGGAATCAGCAACGACACCGTCGCCAAGCAGGCCGAGTTCGCCGATGTGAAATCCTTCGACTACCCACTTCTGTCCGACGAGAATGGTTCCGTCGCTACGCAATTCGGCGTGAAACGCGGACTTCTAGGCAAGCTGTCTCCGGTGAAGCGGTCCACTTTCGTCATCGACACAGATCGCACCCTGCTCGAGTCCTTTTCGAGCGAATTTCGGTTCGAAGCGCACGCCGACCATGCCCTCGAATTCCTACGAGCTCGAGCGAAGAAGTAGACCCCGGATACCGAAGAGCCGTGGCGGAGACGTTCATTTTCACGAAGAGTGACAGACTTGTCTCGACGAGTGATCGTGTTCGAAGGAAGGGCTCACCGCGATGGACAGGTCGATGAACGTGACGGCAGAAGGCGCCGAACCTCGTTGGCTCACCGACGATCAGCAAACTGCGTGGCGATCGCTGGTAGCGCTCCTGACGCGGCTCCCTGCCGCCCTCGATACTCAGCTGCAACGAGATTCGGGGCTTACCCACTTCGACTACTTCGTACTGTCCGTACTCTCCGAACATCCGGATCGGCGTATCCAGCTACGCGATCTGGCCAAGTTCGCCAACGCTTCCCTGTCCCGCCTCTCGCACGTGGTCACCAAACTCGAGAAGGTGGGCTGGGTGCGCCGCGAGAGCATCCCCGGCAGCAGAGGTTCGTACGCAGTGCTCACCGACAGCGGGATGGACAAGGTCGTCGAATCCGCGCCCGGTCACGTCGCCACAGTTCAAGCATTGCTGTTCGAAGGACTCGGGGACTCCGAAGTCGCTCGACTAGCCGCACTCAGCGAAGTCATGCTTCGGCAACTCGACAAAGGAATTGCCGAAGGAACAGGCAAAGCCTGAGTCGCCAGACCGGCAAGACGTCAGCCCAGCAGCAGTCAGCTCAGTAATACGTCCGAATCGAAGCACGTGTGGTCGCCGGTATGGCAGGCGGCACCTTCCTGATCGACCACCAGCAGGACCGTATCGCCGTCGCAATCGAGGCGCACCTCATGCACGTACTGCGTATGTCCCGACGTCTCTCCCTTGACCCAGTACTGCTCACGTGAGCGGGAGTAGTACGTACCCTTGCGGGTCTCGAGGGTGCGTGCGAGCGCCTCGTCATCCATCCACGCCACCATGAGCACGCTGCCCGTGCTGCGTTCCTGGGCGACCGCGCTGAACAGGCCCGCCTCGTTTCGCTTGAGACGGGCTGCGATTGCCGGGTCGAGAGTCATCTTCTCCGTTATACCTTTCAGCGAACAACGATGCCGTCGCCGCGCATTGCGGCTTTGACCTGACCGATCGTCAGATCACCGAAGTGAAATACGCTGGCCGCGAGAACTGCGTCTGCACCTGCAGTGACCGCCGGTGAAAAGTGCTCCACCGAGCCTGCTCCCCCGCTAGCAATGACCGGGACGTGCACGGCAGCGCGAACAGCTGCGATCATCGGCAGGTCGAAGCCTGCCTTCGTGCCGTCGGCGTCCATCGAATTGAGCAGGATCTCACCGACTCCGAGTTCCGCACCGCGCGTTGCCCATTCGATCGCATCGATCCCGGTCCCACGCTTTCCACCATGCGTGGTCACCTCCCACCCCGAGGGCGTATCCGGTTGCCCGTCGGGAACGGTTCGTGCGTCCACCGAGAGCACGATGCACTGCGATCCGAATCGCTCGCTCAACTCGCGTAGCAATTCCGGCCGAGCAATAGCTGCAGTGTTGACACTGACCTTGTCCGCTCCTGCACGCAGCAAACGATCCACGTCGTCCACGGTCCGCACCCCGCCACCGACGGTGAGCGGGATGAACACCTGCTCGGCTGTTCGACTGACGACATCGAGCATCGTGCCTCGATCCGACGTGGATGCCGTCACATCCAGGAATGTGAGTTCGTCGGCTCCCTGGGCGTCGTAGGCGGCGGCGAGCGCCACCGGATCACCGGCATCGCGAAGATTCTCGAAATTCACACCTTTGACGACGCGTCCGGCGTCGACGTCCAGACACGGAATCACACGCACGGCTACGGTCATCGAACTCGCCCTTCGAGAAAGTCGGCTGGATCTCCCAATGCACTGATCACGTTCAACAGTTCTTCGTGTACACCCGGCGACGCCGCCACGACCGACTTCGACTCGATGGTCCACGGTTCGCCGGCCAGGTCGGTGACCACACCCCCGGCTGCCTCGACGAGCAGCGCGCCTGCGGCGTTGTCCCACGCTTGATGTCCGAACACGACGCATCCGCCGAGAACTCCACTGGCGGTGTACGCCAAGTCGATTCCGGTGGACCCGTGCATTCGGATGCGAGAGGACACCCGGGAGAGCTCTTCGAGAATCCGAACCCGGTACAGCCCAGGCGTCCGTCCCCGGCTCGCAATGTTGAACGCGCCGAAGCCGATCATCGAGTCCCTGAGCGATCGCTCCTCGAGACGGGGTAAAGCAATGCCGTTGAGATGAATCGGCCCATCTACGGTAGCGGTGAAACGTTGCTGAATCAGCGGCAGCCACGTCAAGCCGAGCACCGGCACACCGTCGTCGAGAAGTGCCAACAGTGTTCCGGCAGAGGGCAGTCCGGCCGAGTAGTTGAACGTGCCGTCGATCGGATCGAGGACCCAGACCGGGCCTTCGTTCAGATCGGGACCACCGAACTCTTCGCCGTGCACCGGAATCCCGGTCTGCTCGAACAGCTCCGCACTCAACCGTCGTTCCAGCTCGAGATCGACGGCCGTGGCAAAATCATCGGGCCCCTTCTGGACGGCGCTGGGGGCACCGACACCGGCGACGAACCGATCGTGTGTGCCGTCGAGCAATCCGCTTGCGATACTCAGCAGTCGCTGTGGGTCCAGAGGGAGGCTCATCCTGCTATCCGGATACTGCCGCGAGGGCATCCGGCAATGTGAAACGTCCTGCGTACAAAGCTTTTCCGACGATCGAGCCCTCGACACCGACGCCGACCAAGCCTGCGATAGCGCGAAGATCATCGATAGTCGAGACGCCGCCAGAGGCGATGACGGGTGCGTCCGTCTTGGCGCACACCTGGCTCAAGAGTTCGAGGTTCGGTCCGGTCAACGTTCCGTCTTTGGTCACGTCGGTAACGACGTACCGCGAACATCCGTCGCGCTCGAGCCGCTCGAGAACCTCCCACAGGTCACCGCCGTCACTGACCCAACCACGGCCGCGCAACCGGTTCGCACCGTCGACGATGAGCACATCGAGACCGACTGCCACACGATCGCCGAATTCACCGATGGCACGCGAACACCACTCAGGATCCTCGAGGGCTGCAGTGCCGAGGTTCACCCGTGCGCAACCAGTGGCGAGCGCAGCTCGCAGTGACTCGTCGTCGCGGATACCTCCGGACAATTCCACCTTGACATCCAGCTCACCGACGACGTCCGCGAGCAACTCGCGGTTGGAACCACGACCGAAGGCTGCGTCGAGATCGACCAGATGCACCCACTCTGCACCGTCCCTCTGCCACGCAAGTGCGGCATCCCGCGGGGATCCGTACTTGGTTTCGCTCCCCGCCTCTCCCTGAACGAGACGGACAGCTTCGCCGCCTGCGACATCTACAGCAGGCAATAGGACCAGGCTCACGTGCGCTTATACTACTGGTCCATCTGCCTCACCCGAACGTCGGGGCGGGCCAGTCCCGCATCGAGCCGGGAACCCTCATTCCTCGGGGCCGAGCCCGCGCCGCGTCATCCGTGTCGAGACGACACCCATAGCAGTGATGGCTGCCGTGATACCGATCGCCACGATGAGCAGACCCCACCCCGGGCCTGGGCGAAGCAGCGCAATGACCACTGTAGTGATCACCAACATCAGTGTGGCGCTGCCGAGAGACGCGATCGCGAGACGTCCGAACGAGAACTCGCGATCGCGCTTTCTCATAGCGAATCGACCCAGTTCTTCAACAGGGCAGCCCCTGCGTCCCCGGACTTCTCCGGATGGAACTGGGTGGCCGACAACGGCCCGTTCTCGACGGCGGCGAGAAAATCGCCACCATGGTCGGCCCAGGTCAACATCGGCGCTGCCAAGACCTCCGACGGCTCGAGTTCCCAACGCTGCGCTGCGTACGAGTGAACGAAGTAGAAGCGCGTCTCCGCATCGATACCGTCGAACAAGACACTCTTCTCAGGAGCGCGGACGGTGTTCCATCCCATGTGAGGCAAAACAGGCGCCGCAAGCCGGTCGACGGTGCCAGGCCACTCACCGCAGCCAGCCGCCTCGATTCCGAATTCGACACCCCGTTCGAACATGATCTGCATTCCGACGCAGATGCCGAGCACCGGGCGTCCACCAGCCAACCGTTGACCGATGATCCGATCACCCTTGACCGCCAGCAGACCTTCCATGCACGCAGCGAACGCGCCCACCCCGGGAACGACGAGGCCATCGCATGCGAGCGCCGCTTTTGGGTCGGCAGTGACGGTGACGTCCGCGCCGACTCGATCCAGCGCCCGCTTCGCGGAGTGCAGATTGCCCGAGCCGTAGTCGAGCAACACCACAGATTTCATGCCGCGAGTCTATCGGTCGCTCTTCGAGCCGATATCGCCACCGCTACCGCCATGATCGCGGCCACGGTTGCGGCCATCCCGAAACCGGCGGTGTACCCGGCCGTTCCGACGATGAGCCCCAGCGCCATTGCCCCTGCCCCGGTGCCTGCGTCGAAACCGATGTTCCAGGCGGCGCTGGCTTGGCTGTACCGCTCCGGTCCGGCGGCGTTGAACACCATCACCAAACTGTCGTTCTGGGTGGCTCCGTATCCGACACCGAATACGACGGCGGCGATGAGAAACACCGCACCTGGAGTACTGCCCGACACCGCGAAGGCGAAGACCGCCACGCCCACCGCAACTCCCACCAATGCGGGTGCAAGCGACCGGCCGATTCCGATCCGATCGGCGATCCAACCTGCCCCGTAACGGCCGACGAGCATCGCCCCGCTGACAACCGAGAGCGCGATACCGATCAACGAAGCGCGCTCGGATTCTGCGATCGGCAACAGAGTCGTCAGTCCCCCGAACGACGCCGACGCCGCTGCGATGGCGAGGCACGGGATGACAAACTGCGCTCTGCTGGTTCGAATTCCGACATGGGACCCCCTCGACTGAGGTACCGGACGAATTCGAGGCAGAAATGCGATCCCGATCAACCCCATCATTGGGACCAGTGCCCCGAGGACGTACACGAGGGTCGGGGCAACGGAGAAGACAGCAAGACCCACGGGGAGGGTGACCATTTGAGAGAACGCGATAGCGATTCCCTGAGCTCCCGTTGCTCGGCCCAACTGCGCCGCCGGAGCCAATTCGGCGACCAAGGCTGCACCCGCAACCGTGAGCATCCCGAAGCCGACGCCGCGCACGGCAGAAATAGCCAACGCGGGTCCCGCGGCTACGGATACGGCGAACACGATCGCCGGCAAACCCAACAATGCGCAACCGGCAGCGAGTACGAGTCGGTGGCCGAAGCGACGCAGAAGGCGAGGAACCAACAATTGCGTAGCCACGGTGGTGGCCATGAAGATCGCGGTGCTTGCGCCGGCCAACGCGTCCGACCCGCCGTTCTCGGAAATCGCCAGTGGAACCACGGGCAGAAGAAGACCGAATCCGCCGAATGCCGCTGCGCCCATGACCATCGCTGCGGGAAGCCCGCGGATGGCGAACAACGAACTCAAACCGAAATCACAAAGTGCCCTTGGTGGACGGAATTCCAGTCATCCTCGGGTCGTACTCGACTGCTTCACGCAACGCGCGGGCCACCGCCTTGAACTCGGCCTCGGTGATGTGATGCTGATCCCGCCCGTACAACACACGCACGTGCAGCGCGATGCGTGCATTCATCGCCAACGACTCGAAGACGTGACGATTGATCACCGTCGCGTACGGAACTCCGGGATAGCCGCCGATGATCGAATGGACCATGTAGTCGGGCTCACCGGTGTGCACGCAATACGGCCGGCCGGAAACATCCACCGACGCATGTGCGAGCGTCTCATCCATCGGAATGAACGCATCACCGAATCTGGTGATCCCCGCTTTGTCACCCAACGCCTGACCGAGCGCCTGGCCGAGCACGATCGCGGTGTCCTCGACGGTGTGATGGGCTTCGATCTCGATGTCACCTTTGGCGTGCACCGTGAGGTCGAACCGGGCGTGTGTGCCGAGGGCAGTGAGCATGTGGTCGAAGAACGGCACCCCAGTGGAGATGTCGACGACACCGGTGCCGTCGAGATTCAGTTCGACCGAAATATCGGACTCTTTCGTCGCGCGTTCGATACGCGCGATCCTGGGCGCCGTGGTCATCTGATGGACTCCACTTCTTGTTCGGTATGCAGTTCGGTGCGAGCGAGTCTCGCACTCACCTCGAGGAATCGATCGTTTTCGGCGTCGAGGCCGATCGTGGTGCGCAGATAGCCGGCGATGCCGACGTCCCTGATCAGCACCCCGTCGTCGAGATAGCGCTGCCACGTCGCCGATGAGTCGGCAAACCGGCCGAAGAGGACGAAATTGGCATCACTGGGAATGACGTCGTATCCCATATCGGTCAGCGCAGCCATGACCCGATCGCGTTCGGCCGACAGACGCGCAACACTTCCGAGAGTTTCCGTTGCATGCCGAAGAGCAGCCAACGCCGCGGCCTGGGTGATGACAGAAAGGTGATATGGCAAGCGCACCAACAACATTGCCTCCACCACGGCCGGCGCTGCAGCAAGATAGCCGAGTCTGCCACCGGCGAAAGCGAAGGCCTTGCTCATGGTCCGACTGACCACGAGCTTGCTCGGGTAGTCCCCGATCAGACCCAGTGCGCTCGGCAGTGCCGAGAACTCCGCGTACGCCTCGTCGACGATGACGATGCCATCCGCAGCGTCGAGTATCCGCCGTAGATCCGCTTCACCGACGCTGTGCCCGGTCGGATTGTTGGGGCTCGTCACGAAGACGACGTCGGGGTTGCGATCGCCGATCACACTGACTGCGTAGTCGATATCGAGCGAGAAGTCGTCTCGCCGATTCGCCTCGACCCAGTCGGTCTGAGTTCCCGACGCGAGGATCGGGTGCATCGAATACGACGGCACGAAGCCCAGCGATGTTCGCCCCGGCCCGCCGAATGCCTGCAGAAGCTGTTGAAGAATCTCGTTGGACCCGTTCGCGGCCCAGACATTGGCAGTGTCCATCGCAATTCCGGTTTGCGAGGTCAGGTACTCGGCAAGTGCCGTACGCAGAGCGACGGCATCGCGATCCGGGTACCGGTGCAGCTGAGCTGCTGCAGCACGGACCGACTCGGCGACGTCGTCCACCAGGGCCTGGGTAGGTGGGTACGGATTCTCGTTGGTATTGAGCTGCACCGGTACGTTCAGCTGCGGCGCGCCGTACGCCGACTGCCCGCGCAGACTGTCCCGTATCGGCAGATCGTCGACGGTGATCGACTGCCCAACGACACCGCTCACGACGATAGCCCTTCGAAACGAAGCCGGACTGCCTCACCGTGTGCTGGCAGATCCTCGGCATTGGCAAGCGCAATCACGTGACCTGCGACATCCTTCAATGCCGCTTCCGAGTAGTCGACGACGTGGACTCCACGCAGGAACGTCTGAACACTGAGTCCGGACGAGTGACGGGCACAACCCGCCGTCGGGAGAACGTGATTCGAGCCAGCGCAATAGTCACCGAGACTGACCGGAGACCAGGCGCCGACGAATACCGCGCCCGCACTGCGCACCTTCGCAGCGACAGCAGCGGCATCGTTCGTCTGAATCTCCAGGTGCTCGGCCGCATACGCATTCACGACGGCAAGGCCTTGCTCGATGTCGTCGACGAGGATCGTTCCGGACTGCTGGCCGGACAATGCTGTCGCTACGCGCTCGGCGTGCTTGGTGAACGCGAGCTGTGCCTCGAGGGCGGCGTCGACGGCGTCGGCGAGCCCCGGACTCGTGGTGACGAGCACACTCGCCGCCATGACGTCGTGCTCGGCTTGGCTGATCATGTCGGCGGCGACGTGTTTCGGGTCAGCGGAATCGTCGGCCAGAATTGCGATTTCGGTGGGGCCTGCCTCGGCATCGATTCCGACCAGTCCCCGACACAGCCGCTTGGCTGCAGTGACGTAGATATTGCCGGGTCCGGTGATCAAGTCCACCGGCGCCAGTTCCGTTCCGTCGGTGTCCGTGCCGCCATAGGTGAGCAACGCAATACCTTGCCCGCCACCGACAGCCCACACTTCCTCGACGCCGAGCAAGTGCGCGGCGGCCAGAATGGTCGGGTGCGGCAATCCGCCGAACGCGGCCTGCGGTGGGGATGCCACGACCAAGGAACCGACGCCCGCGGTCTGAGCGGGAACGACGTTCATGACGACCGAGGAGGGATAGACGGCGTTGCCGCCGGGAACATAGAGTCCGACGCGGTCGACCGGGATCCACCTCTCGGTGACCGTTCCACCGGGGACCACAGTGGTGGTGGTGTCGGTGCGCCGTTGTTCGGCATGAACCAATCGTGTCCGTGCGATGGCGACTTCGAGTGCCTCGCGCACTGCGGGGTCCAACTCGGTAAGAGCGTCGACGAGTGCCTGAGCAGGGACGCGAATCCGGTCCGGGCGGACGCTGTCGAACTGCTCGGAGTAGTCGAGTGCGGCGTCGGCGCCACGATCGCGAACTGCCTCGACGACAGGGCGCACCTGATGCAGAACAGCATCGACATCCACTCCACCTCGTGGGAGAGCGCCGCGTAGTTCGGCAGTGGATGGAGTTCGACCGCGTAGATCCACGCGAGCGAGCTCGATGCGGGCAGACATAGTGTTCCCTTCGAGGGTCGAAAGATTTCGGTTGCGAACCTCCAGGATAGTTCCCCCGGATTCGGCTACTGCTTCACGTCCTGCGCTCGACTACCGCTTCGTGTCGGGAACGCTCACCAAGGTCCGACCTCAGAGCGTGGAGAAGCTGCACCGCGAGTCGATTTCCGTGGGCCAGCTCGAGGCGTACGGCTGCGCCGAGTGACAGAAGTGGCGCCCTTTCAGATGCCGAGCCCAGATGCCGAGCTCAGATACCGAGCGAATGCGCCAGCATCGGCCACGACGCGTGGAGGTCGTCCTGCCAGTAGCCCCAGGAGTGCGTTCCGACGGGACGGAAATTCACCTCGGCAGGGATTCCGAGTCGGTACAGCTCCTTGGCCATGTTCGAAGTGCAGAAATTCACGACGGCCTCGATACCGCCGCCGACCAGTAGCTGGTCCGGGAACAGTGTGGCCTTGCCTTCCGCGAATCGAGGATTCAGCGGTGTGTCGTTGGGGATGCCGGGTAGCCCGGTGCCGGTGCTCATGTAGATCTCGGTGCCACGCAGCTTTTCAGCGTTGAGGAGTGGATCGTTTTCACGCCATACAGGTCCGTCGAGCGGTCCCCACATGTTCTCGACGTTTCCGCCTCCGTACAACTCGACAACCAACTTCACGAACTGCTGCCCGAGCGGATCCGACGTCTGCGCGCATCCGCTGTAGGCGGCCACGCCCTTGTAGAGACCTGGATAGGCGATGGCCAAGTTCAGAACCGAGGTGCCGGACATGGAGAGGGCCGCTATCGACTGAATTCCGTTGGTATCGAACTGTGCATCGATCAACGGTGGAAGTTCTTCGCCGATGAAGGTCTGCCATTTGTTTCGACCGAGGACTGGATCATCGCTTATCCAGTCGGTGTAGTAGGACCATTTTCCGGACTGTGGTGTGACCACGAAAGCGTTCTTGTCGGCAAAGAACTCGGTCGAGTCCGTCTGGGACTGCCACGTTGCGGAGTCCTCGCCGCCTCCCGCTCCGTTCAACAGGTAGAGAACCGGCCGTGGAACAGAACCATCTGCGGGGGTCATCACCTGGACTGGAATGTTCTTGTCCATGGCCGCCGAGTAGACCTCCAGCGTCGACCGGCGATCATCGATGCGGGTGGACGACACGATGCGCGAACCATCACCGGATGTCGCCGACGTCACGGGTAGGTCCTCGGCGGACACGACGCTCACACCTACCGCAGACGGCGTCAACGCACACAACATCACCGCTGTGCATGTCACGATTGCGTTCTTGATCTTCACGCGTCCGCCCTCCGGCGATGCTTTGACGTTAGTTCGGCGAACAGTATCACTGCCGATAGCGATCGGGGCCGACAATCACCGACCTGTAACGAACCCGGTGAGGGGGTCGAGTCCTCCCGCACATACCTACCGATGAGCAGGTCAGGAATACCGACGTGCCAGATTGTCCAGAGTCGCGCTGATTCCATCCGCGTTCTTCTGCGGCATCCCGAACATCTCGAGCATTTTCGGCGCCTTGGCGGCTGCGTAGCGGAACGATTCCGTGACCGTGGTCGTACCCGGTGTCTTCTCCTCGAACTCCCACCGCCACGTATGCCCCAGGGGATGCCGCCATTCGATTACCTTGCTGGTGCCGGAGTCGATGAAGTCGGTCACCGTGCTGGTGATTCGGTACGGAACGCCGTACTGCTTCATTCCGACCGAGAACTTGGCGCCCTGGTTCAATCGATCCGGTCCCTTGACCGTGTCCTTCACCGTGCCCGAGCCGTCGAGTTCACCGTGCCGATGTGGGTCCGCGACGATAGCGAAGAGATCGGCGGCGGGCGCTCGTACCTCGATCCGACGAGCCACGATGCGAGGTCCTTGGTCGACGATCTGTGTGGAAGCCATGACGTGCTCATACCCGTATTCGGCCCATCCATGCGAGCCGCTACGGTTCGACGATGTTCAATGGACCGATGGCCCCAGTGAAGTCGATCGATCAGAGCGGGAACGGCGGCGTGACGACCCACATCGAGGCTTGCGGAATATGAGTCGAAGTTGCCCATGTCTGCGCGGTGAGCCCTTCGACCGCTGTTGCGAACCGTTTCTGAACGGAACAGCGACCGCACCGACGGCCGAACATTTGATGCGATCGCGTTACAGCGCATTCAGCGTCGGCGACGCCGACTACCTGCTGAAGACCTGGCACAGTTCGACGGCTCCGACCGAGTTGACGCTCGACCCGCAGCAACGCTGGTATCGATTGGACGTCCACCGAACCTCCGAAGGAGGGCTCATGGACCAGACGGGCGAGGTCGAGTTCAGTGCGTTCTATCGCCATCCCGATGGCAACGGGGTGCTCAGAGAATCTTCTCGATTCGTTCGCGAGGACAACCGATGGGTCTACCTCGACGGCGTCCTGGCGCAATAAACGCCTGTACTACCGCTGTTTCTGTGGCCGGTTGGTAGCGGCCCGTCGAGCCTCGTCCTTCGCCTTGACCCGCACGGCTTCCGCGCGGACCTCATCCTGCGTACGACGCTCTCGAACCAGCCACTCGGGCTGCTCTCGAAGAAGCTGGCCGATCTCGGCTTCGGTCAGGGCGTCGGTGATCTCGGCTCGTGCAAGACCTGCGATGGACACCCCGAGCTTGCGCGCAATGACGTCCTTCGGGAACGGGCCGTTCTCTTGGAGGTCGACAAGCCACTGCGGCGGTTCTTTACGCAATGCGTCCAGTTCGGCGCGGGAAATGGACGCGGCCTGAAACTCTTCCGGCGCTGCGGGAAGGTAGATGCCGAGCTTGTTCGCCGCGGTAAGGGGCTTCATCTGCTGTGGTTTATTCTCCGGGCTCACCCCGACAGCCTATCTGCCCACAGCTGGACCGGACGCCACTGTCCAGGACAACGGCCCGAGTCGCCTACTGTTGAGATGTGAATTTCGACGTGCAGTCCCTCCGCTGGTACATCGCCGTCGCGGAAGAATTGCATTTCGCTCGCGCTGCCAAAACCTTGAACATCGCCCGGACGCGGTTGAGTGCCGCGGTCATCGAACTCGAAACCGAACTCGGCTACTCGTTGTTCGTCCCCGGCGCGTCGCCGACAGAGCTCACCGATCGCGGCACCGACTTCCTCCAGACCGCACGCGTGATGGTCGCCGAGGAAGATGAATTGCTGCGTGCCAACGCGTCGAACGAGCAGTCAGCCACGCTCACCGTCGGTTTCACCGAAGGCGTGACGCCGGCCAAGTGGACCCGAATCTGGTCCGAGCGATTCCCAGACATCGCATTGGAGCTGGTCCCCACCACAGCCGACACGCAGGAGTCTTCGCTTCGATCGGGCGTGGTCGACGTCGGTTTCGTTCGACTCCCGGTCGACCGGAACGATCTCAGCGTCATCGGCCTCTACGAGGAAGTGACGGTGGTGGTCGTTCCCAAGGACCACCCAGTCGCCGCGTTCGATCGCATCGCCGTGACAGACCTCGCCGACGAGCACCTGCTGCAGGAACCGTCCGAGGTTCCCGAATGGGCGTCGATCGCCACCGAAATCGCCGACGGCACGCGACTGGCACCGCCGCAGGTGAATTCACACGCCGAACTGGTCGAGTACGTTGCCGCAGGGCTGGGTATCGCCGTTATGCCACAGTCCATCGCCCGATTGCACAGCCGCAAGGACCTCGTGTATCGCCCGATCGACGGCGTAGCGGGCTCCCCCGTCGCCATTGCATGGCTCATCGACAAGACCACCGAAGAGGTCGAGGACTTCGTCGGCATCGTCCGCGGCCGCTCTGTCCGAAGCTCGCGGGGAACTCCGACGCCACCCACCAGTGCAGCGAACCGCAACAACAGTGCGGCCAAGAAGAAGCAACAACTGGCCGCGAAGGCGAGCCAGCCGGCCAAGGGCGCCCGAGGAAGCAAGAAAAATTTCTCTTCTGGCAAGCGGCCGCGGCGACCCTAGAAATGGGAATTTCCATAACTTGTTGACCAGGGCGCACCACGCGTTGACGCACCGCAGAGTGCTCGATCAGCACTCCCCCCTCGGCCGGGTAGATATTTTCACCGCCACGGATGGGCAGCACCTCTCGACGCTGCCCATCCGCGACCGCCTGAGAGCTACTACGACTTCCACGCCGTCCCGAAGAGCACCATCGAATTGGACGAGCCCACTACTCCGTGCACGGTGGGATTCCAGACGACGAACTCAGCGAAGGAGCTGTAGACCAAGTAGGGCACATCCTTGTTGACCTGCTGCTGGATCTGGTCGACCAGTTCAGCCTTCTTGTCCTTGTCGGAGGCCAACTGCAGTTCATCGATCAGCGAGTCCATTTCTGGGCTGGTGTACATCCCATAGACCTGCTTGCCCTCGCTGTGCATCGTTGCCTGCATCTTCGGAAATGGGTCGGATTCGCGGTAGGCAAGACCCCATGCCGCGAGGTCGTAGTTCCGTTCCTTGGCAATAGTGCGGACCTGGTCACCGATTGTCGGCATCAGGTTGACCCGGACATCGAAGCCAACCGCTTCCAGTTGCGCTTCGACGGCGAGCGCAGTCTGCTGCGAAGCCGGGTCTGATGCGTCGATCACTTCGAGCTTGCCGTCATACCCGTCTGCCATTGCCTCCGCAAGCAATTGCTTGGCCTTTTCAGGGGCAACAGGCGTGGCCTGGGTCTGCGTGTGCCAGCGCGAATACTCCGGGAAAATCGTGCCGTTTCCCAGGTCGGGATCGTCGAATGCGCGCTGGGTGATGATTTGCGGATCAACGGCAAGCTGCATCGCCTGACGCACACGTGGATCAGCGCCGGGACGGCCCTCCGAGGCATTGATGAGCGCGGCGTTTCCGGCGGCGGTCATGTTCACATAGCCGCTCATCCCGCGCTCCACGACCTCATCGACCTCGTCGGGCTCGCGGACGAACGTCGAGTCGATGCCGCCGTTGTACATGGTTTCCAGTCCGACCTGTGTCCCAGGGAGATACACAATGCGCAGCGCATCCAGGTTCGGCTCGCCTGCCCAATAGTCCTCTCGTGCCGACAACGTCATACTGTCGGCCTGAGCCCAGGTAGCAAGGGTGAAGGGCCCTGCCCCGATCGGTGTGAACTTTCCGTCCGGACCGTCCGACTCGGTGGAGACGATCATGCCCGGTCCGGTTGTGAGCAACCCAGGAAAGTCGGCCCAGGACTTATTGAGTGTGTAGGTAACGGTCTTGTCGCCCGATGTCTCGATGCTCTCCACGCTGTCGTTCCATAGCGCCGCCTCCGGAGCAGGTTTTGCCGCATAACGTTCCTGGCTCGCTTGCACCGCCGCCGCATCCACTGGCATGTTGTTGGAGAACTTCACGCCGTCCCGCAACGTCAGGGTCCAGGTCCGGAAGTCGTCATCATGGTCGAGGCTCTGCGCCATCTGCGGAACGAATTCGTTGGACTCGGTGTCGAATCGCAGCAGCGAATCGTAGATGTTCAGCATCTCTATGCCACCCGTGGTGACTGCGGCGATCGCCACTGCTGGGTCCAGCGCCGCCGGTTCCGAGTACGCCCCGAAGGAAAGGGTTCCTCCGGAGACGGGATCACCACTGTCGGTGGCCCCCCTCATGCCCTCGCTCAACTGGTCGGTGGCGGCCCCACTACCGGTGTCGGCCCCGCTGGCGCAGCCGACAAGCAGCAGCGTGGCCGCGAAGGGTACCGCGATCGACTTCCACAGCAATTCCTTGGTGCGATACATATAAGGCTTCCTTACTTTCTCGATGGTGATTCCTATCTGTGGGACCGCTCAGCGGCGATGCAGAACCGGGGAACGATCAACCGGAAAACTCTGGGACGCGCAGTGCGCAGAGGACACCTGCAGCGCGGCCTAGGTGATAGCTATTTCACCGGCACCGAAAGCCGAGTCCGATTCTTCCGGTACAACTCGAAACCGAGCATGTGTTGAGCAAGCGCTTGATTCAAACCTAACAGCAGTCGGACGAAAAAAACACGAACAGCGTGAAACCAGTCACAGAGGAATATGTGCGTCGATGCACGCCACAGGGATTGCGCAACTAGGTCGCCCGCGGTCACTGGACCGCGGGCGAAATCAACACTCCAGGCCACAAGGCGTCCGACCTGCCAGACGAGACCAGGAGTGGCCAGTCGGGCCCGGGCCGTCACGCCCTTCGAGGAGCCGAACCTACCGGGGTCCACAGCTGGTCACTAGTGAACAGCCGCCTTGCGCGCATATACGCACAGCGCTGCCAACTACGCGGCCCGTCAGCGAATCGTCATCTGGCCGCCGTCGATGTTCCACGACTGCCCGGTAATCCACCGTCCTTTGTCGCTGGCCAGGAATGCCACAGCAAACGCAATTTCCTGCGGGGTACCGGCCCGGCCCAACGGCACCCGCTCTTCGATCAGCACGCCCCACTGGTCGGCCGTCAGATCGTCCAGACGTGAAGTGGACACGATCCCCGGGCACAGCGCGTTGACCCGAATCTGCTCGCTGCCCAATTCCTTGGCCATCGACGAAGTCAGGGACTGCACCGCAGCCTTCGAGGCGGAGTACGCCGCCGCGTTGGCACCGCTGATCTTTCCGGCAATGGAGGAGATGTTGACGATGGTGCCGCCGCGACCTTGAGCAACGAATTGGCGAGCGAATGCCCTGCTCATCAAGAAGGTCCCGCGCACGTTCACCCGCATCACGAAATCCCAGACGTCCGCCGCCAGGTCCGTGACCGGGACGCGGTCCCCAGCGCGAGCGGCCGCGGCGTTGTTCACGAGGATGTCGGCTCCACCGAACTCCGCGACCACCTTCTCCAGCAACCCATCGACCGCAGCCTCGTCGGAGACGTCCAGTACCGCGGTGAGCGCGCGGACTCCGAGGCCCCGCGCCTCCTCGGCCACCGACTCGATGTCCCGCCATCCGCTGGCCCGTTCCTCGTCCGTGTACCGGTCGGGAGTGCGCCCCGTGCCCGTGAGCACCAGATCGCAGCCCTCGCGCGCAAGTTCCATCGCGATGGAGCGGCCGATGGATCTGATGCGGCCTGCGCCCGAAATCACCGCCACCTTGCCAGCGAGCCCGCTCGCCTGCGCGTTGCCCGTCATAGCCGCTCGATAATCGCTGCGCTGGCCATGGCGCCGCCCGCGCAGACGGCGATCAATCCGAATTGCTGGTCGCGAAGCTCGAGCTCGTCGATTATCGCGGCGATCAACCTGATGCCGGTCGAGCCCACCGGATGGCCCAGCGCGATCGCGCCGCCGTTGACATTGAGCTTGTCCGGGTCCACCGCGTGCATCTGCGCCATCGACATGGGCACCGAGGCAAAAGCCTCGTTGACCTCGACCAGATCCATGTCGGACATGCTCATCCGGGCCCGATCGAGCACCCGCTGGGCAGCTTGCACAGGCCCGTCGAGGAGGAACTCGGGCTCGGCACCGATCAGGCATTGGCTCACCATGCGGGCGCGCGGACGCAGTCCGAGGTCCCGGGCGCGGGACTCGTCCATCAGTATCGCCGCGGTTGCACCATCCGAGATCTGCGAGGCCGTGCCTGCAGTGTGCAGCCCACCGTCGATCACCGGACGCAACGCGGACAGTGCGTCCATGGAGGTTTCCCGCAGGCCTTGGTCGCGATCGATGACAGCGGAACCGTCGGGCCCGGGCACTGTGATCGGAATGATCTGACGATGAAAGCGTTTCTCGCTCCACGCCGCAGCAGCACGCTGCTGCGAACGCAGCCCGAACGAGTCGAGATCCTCACGGGTGAAGGACCGACGGCGCGCGATCCTGTCTGCACCGACGAACTGATTCGGTAGGTCCAGCGTCCAATCGGCCGGCTTCGGCCCGCCGAGACCCTCGGGAATGTTCGACAGCAGTGGCACCCGCGACATCATCTCGACCCCGCACGCCATGCCCACGTCTATTGTGCCCAGCGCGATTTGACCGGCGATAAGGTGCGCTGCCTGCTGCCCCGAACCGCACTGGGAATCGATAGTGGTAGCGCCGGTCTGCTCGGATAACCCGGCATTGAGCCAGGCCGTGCGGGTCACATTGGAGGCCTGCTCACCAGCTTGGGTGACGCAGCCACCGATAGCCTGCTCCACCAGTTCGGATTCGACACCGACGCGTTCCAGCGCCGCACGTTGAACCTGTCCGAGCAGTTGTGCCGCGTGCAAGCTGGACAGCCAACCGCCGCGTTTGCCACTGGGCGATCGGGCAGCATCGACAATTACGGGGGTGCCCATCAGGCCTCCTATCAATGATGAAAGCAGGGGCGCTTGCATCGACGGCGACTGTAACCACAGCGAAGGGCGCGCCATCGTGCGGATCTCGCTGGACGAGACACGGAGCCGCCCGCCGCGCTCGGAGTCTCGTCCGAGCTACTCGTCCAGGACGAGGCAGAAACCACTGAAAAATAGTGTCGCCATGAGCTCGGAGAACTCTGCCAGCGTGTACTGCTTTCGGTCCGGCCAATGAGTGGTCGACCACAGGGTGTCTCGCACGGTCCGGTAGAAGATTTCCGGCGCGATATCGACCCGGAACGCGCCCTCCTCCGTGCCCCGCTTGATTGCCTCGAGCCAGTGCTCGCGGATCCCGCGAGACGCACGGTCGACCGGTTCCAGTAGTTCGTGTTCACGAAGGTAGTTGCGATCGTTCTGGTAAATCGCGGTCGCGTACGGATGCAGCTCTATCACCGTGAGCGTCTCACGAATCAGCCCCCGAATGATCTCGACGGGACTCGACGCTGTCGCCTCGATCAGCTCGAACCTTGCCGCAATATCGCCCATCAAATCAGCGAGTAACTCGGCCACGATCGCGTTCTTCGACTTGAAGTAGTGGTACAGGCTCCCGGAGAAGACTCCAGCCGCCTCACCGATGTCGCGCACCGTGGTTCCCGCGACGCCCTTCCTGGCAAACAACTCCGCCGAGCTATCAAGGATCTGCGCCCTGCGGTCCGGGGTCGTTGTTGTCACGTGATCACTTCTTGTCTGTTGTCGGACACAGTCACACCGATGCCTCGGCGTCATGAATTCTTGGTGCCTGGAGCCAGCGAGATGCGCCCCCAGGAGGCGTACCAGAGCATCTTCACGGCTACGGCCGCAAGAATCCCATGGCTAGGTTATGCACCCCTCGTTAGCCGGCGACGTGGGCTCAGCGTAACCGACTGGACGCGCTGGTATGCCTCGCGGGCCTCTCGCTCAGACCGTAGTTTTCATTTCCGCGAGGCGCTGATACTCTCAAAATCAAGCGCTTGCTCAAGTAGGAATTGCGGAGGGCATCAGTGGAACACTTGGAAAAACAATTCGCCGACTTCATCGGGGTGGAAGCCGAGCCGCCCCGCGTGGCTCGCTATGACGTCAATGCCGCCATGATCCGCAACTGGGCCGAGGCCCATGACGACTTCAACCCGATCTACGTCGACCCTGAGGCTGCGCGCGCAACTGGCCGTAGGGATGTCATCTGTCCACCCGCGATGATCTCCACCTGGGTCATGTCCGGATACCGCCGCTACCGCGAGGTGCAGCGTCTGCGCGCGGAAGGCGCGATCGAGGACTTCGCCTACTCGCGATTGCTCGCCTTGCTCGACGACGCCGGTTTCACCTCGGTGGTAGCCACCAACGTCGAGCAGGAGTACTTCGCAGAGCTGTACCCAGGCGATCACGTGACGGCCTACTTCACTATCGAATCGATCTCGCCGTTCAAAAGGACGGGCCTCGGGCATGGATGCTTCATCACTCTGCTGAAGAACTACGTCAATGATGTCGGCGACACGCTGGTAGAGGAGCGGTTCCGACTGCTCCGGTTCAACCCCAACAGTCAGGAGACCCACTCGTGAGCGAGAGCACCGAACAGGATCGACACACCTCGGTCCCCCGCTTGACCGTGACGCAAGACAACGACTTCTTCTTCACCGCGGCCAAGGAAGGTCGACTGGAAATCCAGCGTTGCGCCGACTGCCAGACGCTGCGCCACCCCCCGGCCCCGGCATGCCCAGCGTGCCGGTCCTTCGAGTGGGACACCGTGGAGTCGACGCGTCAATGCACGCTGCACAGCTTCACAGTGCTACACCACCCGAAGGACCCCGCGTTCGAGTACCCACTGGCCGTCGGGTTGGTGGATCTCGAGGAGGGCACACGGCTGGTTGCCGATATCGCCGGCATCGACCACGACGAACTCGAGTTCGGTATGGAACTCGAGGTCGCGTTCTCCGAGCACGCGCACGGGGAGATCCTGCCGCAGCTGCGCCGCCGCAGCGCAGCCGGTCTCGACGGGGAGGCCCAATCATGAGCATGCCAAAGTGCCAGGTCGGCTACCAGCTGCCCGAGCTCGATCTTCCGCTGAACCGGACGCTGATCGTCGCGGCCGCGATGGCCTCGCAGGACTACGAGGACGTCCACCACGACCCGGGCGCGGCCCAGGGGCGCGGCACCCCCGACATCTTCATGAGCATCAACTCCACGAACGGGTTCATCGACCGGTACATCACCGACTGGTCCGGGCCCGCCTCCCGCATCAAGAAGACTTCCCTGCGCCTGGGCGTGCCGAACTTCCCCGGCGACACCATGACGTTCACCGGCGAGGTCACCGCGGTCGACGGCGACGCAGTGACCGTCAAGGTGATCGGTAGCAACGCGCGGGGCCCCCATGTGACCGCCACGGTGACCGTGGAGCCGACCCCACAACAAGGAGAGAGCACATGACCCGCGGATTCTCAGGCGCCGCCGCCATCGCCGGTATCGGCGCGACCGAGTTCTCCAAGAACTCCGGACGCAGTGAGTGGCAGCTGGCCTGCGAGTCGGTCGTCGCCGCACTCGCGGACGCACAGATCGGAATCGAGGAGGTCGACGGTTTCTCCCTTTTCACCATGGAGAACAACCCCGAGATCGCCGTCGCCCGCGCGCTCGGCATTCCTCAGCTCAAGTTCTTCAGCCGCATCCCGCACGGCGGCGGTGGCGCGTGTGCGCCCGTGCAGCAGGCCGCGCTCGCGGTCGCGACCGGGGTGGCCGACGTCGTCGTGGTGTACCGCGCGATGAACGAACGGTCAGGACACCGATTCGGCCAAGGCCCGCCCGCCTTCGCGTACAACCAGAACACGGACCAGGAGTACCGCAACTGGATCAACCCCTACGGATTGCTCACCCCCGCCCAGCAGGAGGCGTTCCTGGCCAAGCTGTACATGCACAAGTACGGAGCCACCAGCGCGGACTTCGGGGCGATCTCGGTGCTCTCGCGCAAGCACGCAGCCAACAATCCGAAGGCCTGGTTCCACGAGCGGCCGATCACCATCGAGGATCATCAGAACTCGCGCCTGATCGCCGATCCGATCCGGCTGCTCGACTGCTGCCAGGAGTCCGACGGTGGCGTCGCACTGGTCATCGTCAGCGCTGAGCGTGCGCGCGACCTGCCGAACAAGCCCGCCATCATCACCGGCGCAGCGCAGGGCGTGGGCCCGCAGCAGATTTCTATGAGCAGCTACTACCGCGAAGACATCGACTCCATGCCGGAAGTCGACCTCGTCGCCCAGCAGCTGTGGAGCCAGTCCGGCCTCAGCCCCGCCGAGATCGACGCCGCGATCCTCTACGACGCCTTCACTCCGATGGTGCTGCTCCAGCTCGAAGAGTATGGCTTCTGCGGCAAGGGCGAGGCGAAGGACTTCATCGCCGACGGCAACCTCGAACTCGGCGGCCGCCTGCCCATCAACACCAACGGCGGCCAGCTCGGCGAGGGTTATATCCACGGCGTCAACGGCATCGCGGAGGGCGTGCGCCTGATCCGCGGCACATCTGTCAACCAGCCCACCAAGACGTTGGACAACGTACTGGTCACCGGCGGCTCCCCCGTACCCCACAGCGCTCTCGTGCTCTCCGCCGACCGCTAGCACTCCCACCTTCTAGTTTCACGATCAGCCTTTTAGGAGTTTCCCATGACCGACCGCATCACCTACGCCCGCGCAACGCACGGCGAGGAAGAGATCCAGGCAGTTGTCGACGTACTGCGCAGTGGCCACCAGGGCCTGCGCATCGGCAAGAACGTTGCCGAGATGGAGCGACGTATCGCGGAACTCAGCGGCAAGAAGTTCGGCGTGATGGTCAACTCGGGCTCCTCGGGCCTGTATGTCGCCGTCGAACTGCTGGACCTGCCCAAGGGCAGCGAGATCATCACCTCTCCCCTGACCTTCTCCACTGATATCGCGCCTATCGTTCGCGCCGGTATGATCCCCGTCTTCGTGGACGTGGAGCCCAACACGGTCAACATCGACGTCAGCAAGATCGAGGCGATGATCACCGATAAGACCGGTGCCATCCTGTTACCGAATCTCGCCGGCAACTGCCCCGACTGGGACGCGATCCGCGAAATCGCCGATCGCCACGGTCTCAAAATTATCGAGGATTGCTGCGACGCCATCGGCCCGACGCTCCGCGGCACCCCCACCGGCGCCCGCGCCGACATCAGCGTCACCAGCTTCTCGATGGCGCACATCATCACGTGCGCAGGCACCGGCGGCATGGTCCTGGTCGACGACGAGGCCAGCCGTGACAAGGCGCTGCTCCTGCGTCGTTGGGGCCGACGCAGCGAACCGAACCTGTTCGGCAGCGGCAAGGATGTCGGTCGCGTCTTCCGTGAGCAGCTCGACGGTGTCGACTACGACAACGACTTCATTTTCGACGCCGTAATGCCGTGGAATTTCGAGCCCTCCGAGCTGGGGGCCGCGTACGGCGTCGTGCAGCTGGACAAGCTCGCCGACAACTACAAGACCCGCAAGGCAACCTGGGCCGCCTACACCGAGGCCTACAGCGCGTTCCCGAAGTTCTTCACCACGCCCGTCGAGCTCGAAGGCCTGGACACCGCGTGGCTCTGCTATCCGGTGATGATCAACGCCGACGCACCCTTCACCCGTAGCCAGATGCAGGAGGCCATCGAGGCCGACGGCATCGACACCCGCACCGTCTGGAGCGGCAACATCACCCGTCACCCGATGATGAACAACATCGAGTTCCGTCAGCCCCCAGAGGGGTTGCCGGTGGCCGACGAGGTCTTCGCCCGCGGCATGACCTTGGGCATGAGCCACGGTCTCACCGATGAAGAGGTAGTCCGCATCGGTCAGAGCATCCACCGCTTCGCCTCGAAGTTCGAGTAAATGGTGGGCAAGCGATTCGAGGGACGACGCGCGGTCGTCACCGGTGCCAGCCGAGGCATCGGCGCGGGCGTCGCGGAGCGGCTTGCCGCCGAGGGTGCCGACGTGGTTCTCATCGCGCGCACTCTCGGTCCGGGCGGGCGCCTGCCCGGCAGCTTGGAGGAGACCGCCGAACGGCTGCGCCGATACGGCCGCAGGGTCGAGATGATCGTCGTCGACCTGACCGACCCCGAGGAACGCTCGCAGGTGATCGCGAAGGCGGCCGAGTTGCTCGGCGGCCCGATCGACATTCTGGTCAACAACGCGGCAGCGGCGATCTACCAGCCGCTGGCGGACTACCCGCTGCGGCGGCGCCAACTCACGTTCGAAGCGAACGTGCACGCTCCGCTGGACCTGATGCAGGCGGCGACCCCGTCGATGGTCGAGGCCGGCGAGGGCTGGATCGTCAACGTCTCCAGCGCAACGGCCCGCCACCACGAGGGCCCGCCATTCGACCTGGTGCCCCCTGGCACATCGATGGCGGTCTACGGCGCATCCAAAGCCGCCCTGAACCGGATCACGCACGGCTTGGGCGCGGAGCTGTACGGCACGGGCGTGCGGGTCAATACCGTCCAGCCGCGTGCTGCCGTGCTCAGCGAGGGCGCCACCGCATTGGTCGGTGCCACTATCCGTCCAGATCAGGTCGAGGCCATCGAGGAGATGGTCGAGGGGGTTCTCGCGCTCTGCGATTGCGCCGCCGACGTGACGGGGCGAGTGTGCGTGAGCTTGGACCTCATCGACCAGTGGAACCTGACCACCCGCGGGCTGGACGGTAAGTCCTGGGACAACCCCGGACGGAACGTCTCGGATGAGCCTCGACGGAACGTCTTGGACAAAATTGAGGAGCTGTCATGACACCGGTGATCGTCGACCTTGCCAGGACCCCGTTCGGCAAGCGCAACGGTTGGATGTCAACCATTCACTCCGCCGAGCTGCTCGGCTTGGCGCAGCGCGGAGTGCTCGAACGCGCCGGGATCGATCCGGAGATCGTCGAGGAGGTCATCGGCGGTTGCGTCACCCCTCTGGGTGAGCAGTACGGCAATATCGCCCGCACCTCATGGCTGCACGCCGGTCTACCCCCGCATACCGGTGCGACCACAATCGACGCCCAGTGCAGCACCGCGCAGCGCGCTGTGCAGCTGCTGGCTGGTCAAATCGCAGTCGGCGCAACGGATGTGGGCGTCGCCTGCGGAGTAGAGCTGATGACTCGTGCACCGCTGACCGCCAAGGTCGGCACGGGCCTGGGCACGCCGCGGCCCGAATCCTGGTCGGTCGAGTATCCCGACCAGTACACGGGTGCGGACCGCATAGCCCGCAACCGCGGGTTCACACGAGAGGATCTCGACGCGTTCGGTCTGCGCTCGCAGCAGCTCGCGAAGGCGGCATGGGACGCGGGCCGGATCGATGCGCAGATCATCCCCGTCACGGTCCCGAGTCTCGAACCGGGTCAGAAGCCGGTCCGCGTCACCCGCGACCAAGGTCTGCGCGATTCCAACCTGGAGGGGCTGGCACGCCTGCAACCCGTCCTCGATGGTGGCTTGCATACGGCGGGCAGTTCCTCGCAGATCTCCGACGGTGCCAGCGCTGCCCTGCTGATGTCCGCCGCCCGAGCTCGAGACCTCGGTGTGAAACCCAGGGCACGGATTGTTGCCCAGTGCATCATCGGAGGTGATCTGGAGTACTTACTCGACGGCCCGATCGACGCAGGCCGCAAAGTGCTCGAGCGCAGTGGCATGACCATCGCCGATATCGACCTGTTCGAAATCAACGAGGCCTTCGCGTCGGTCCCGATGTCCTTCGCCCAGGTGCACGGCGTGAGCGAGGACCGGCTGAACGTCAACGGGGGCGCGATCGCGGTCGGTCACCCCGCCGGTGCGACTGGCATCCGGCTGCTCGCGACGGCACTCGACGAGCTCGAGCGCCGCGACGCATCCACGGCGATGGTGGCCATCTGTGCCTCCGCGTCGACAACCGCGCTCATTCTCGAGCGGATCTGAGGGGCACATCGTGGCATTAGCACTCGAAGAGGAACATCGGCACCTCGCCGACTCGGTGACGGCTTTCGGCGTGCGCGCCGACGCCATCGCGCACGGCCGCGCGAACACCGCCGGGCTTGCGGCCGGCGAGCGGCCGGACACGTGGGATCAGCTGGTGCAACAGCGCCTGCATGCCATCCACTTACCCGAGCAGAGCGGCGGGGACGGGGCCGGTATCACCGAGTTGGCCGTTGTCGTCGAGCAATTGGGAAAAGCCCTCTATCCGGGACCATTCCTACCGACCGTGATCACCAGCGCCGTCCTCACGCGGGCCCTCGGCCCAGTGGGCGACGCGGGGGCTGCGGTTGGGTTGCTCGAGGAGTTCGCGGGCGGCGCGACGGGCGCGACCGCCTTCGGCTCTGGATTGACCGCTGAACGCACCGACAGCGGCTGGCTCGTGCAGGGTGCGTCCGAGCCCACACTGGGTCTGCCCGGTGCGGAGATCGTGCTGGTCCGCGCACGCGACTCCGACGGTTCGTCGGTATGGTTCCGGCTGGTGTCGGGCGAGACTGCTGCGGTGACCGCCGAGGAAGGCGTCGACCTGACCCGTGCCATCGGGGTACTCACGCTCGACGGGTACGAGGTTGCGCAGGCCGACGTACTGGGTGACATCACTGATGCGGATGCAGAATGGGTGCGTAACACCCTGTTTGCTGCCGAGGCGAGTGGTATCGCGTCGTGGACGCTCTCGACAGCCGTCGACTACGTGAAAACCCGTGAGCAGTTCGGCCAGGCCATCGGCACCTTCCAGGCCGTCCAGCACAAGTCCGCGATGATGCTGGTGCGGGCTGAGGTGGCGTGTGCTGCGGCATGGGATGCCGCCCGCGCACAGGAGCACGATGCCGACCAGCGTGCGCTCGTATCCGCGCAGGCGGTGGTCGCCGCGCTGGCGGCAGGCATCGACAACTCCCTCGAATGTGTGACGCTTCTGGGTGGGGTCGGCTTCACCTGGGAGCACGATGTGCACCTGTATTGGCGTCGCGCGATCAGCCTGGCCACCCTCGCCGGTTCCGATCAGATGTGGGCCAAGCGACTCGGCGAACTCGCGATCACCACGACCCGGGACTTCTCCTTCATCGGAGCGCACACCCTGCCCGCGCTCCGGGCAGAGGTAGCCGCCGTGCTCGACCAACTCGACGCACTGCCCGACGACGCTGTGCGCAGCGAGGGCTGGGCGCCGGAGCGTGGTGGCAGTCGGCGCGCTCTACTCGCTGACGCGGGCCTGGTGGCGCCTCATTACCCGAAGCCGTTCGGTCTCGGCGCAGGCCCGGAACAGCAGGCCGTCATCGCGCAGGAATTCGCGGTGCGCGGGCTGAAGCAGCCGACAACCGTGATCGGTGAGTGGGTCTTGCCCACGATCCTCGAGTACGGCAGCGCTGAGCAGCAGCAGAGGTTCGTTCACTCGACGCTGCGTGGCGAGATCGTCTGGTGTCAGTTGTTTTCCGAACCCGGCGCGGGCTCGGACCTTGCGGGGCTGTCCACCGCTGCCCGCAAAGTCGACGGCGGCTGGATTCTCTCGGGCCAGAAGGTATGGAATTCGATGGCTCACGAGGCCGACTGGGGAGTGTGCCTGGCGCGGACGGATCCGGATGCGCCCAAGCACAAGGGTATTTCGTACTTCCTGGTCGACATGCGCAGCACCGGTGTCGATGTGCGTCCGCTTCGGCAGGCCACCGGGTTCTCCGAGTTCAACGAGGTATTCCTCGACGAAGTCTTCGTGCCCGACGAGTGCCTGGTCTCCGAACCGGGCAAAGGGTGGCGCCTCGCGGTGACAACACTCTCGAACGAGCGACTGAGCATGGGCGGAGCCCTGGACCATGGCTCGAGCAACCGCTTCCGCGATGTCTTGGCGAAGGGCGCGCACAGTTGCTCCCGTGGGGACGCCGTGCGGGCCCTGGGTTACAGCACGAGCCGCGAGCTCGCGTTGTCTGCGCTCAATCTGCGCGGCGTGTTGGCTCGGCTTTCCGGTCAGAGTCCGGGGGCGGAGATCAGCGTCGCCAAGGTCTACAACGCACTCGCCCAGCGCGAGGGCTCGCGGGAACTGCTGCGGCTGCTGGGCCCACAGGCTGCGGTCCTGGATCCGGACGCCGACCACGTGATCGACCACATCGGTCTGCCCGCCGTCCTCTTCGGTGGCGGCACCGTGGAGATCCAGCTCAACGTGATCTCACAACGAGTGCTGGGTTTGCCACGCTGACGACCCACCCTTCATGAACCCCTTGAAAACTCCGTAGAAATTCCTGAACAGGAGACACCTACATGTACTTGGACTTGTCCGACAACTCGAAGGCCCTCCGCGCGGAGCTGCGCGCGTACTTCGCCGAAAACATCAACGAACAGGACCGCCGCGACCTGGTCACACAGACCGAGGGCGGACCCACCTTCGATCGCATTCTGCGCAAGATGGGTGCCGACGGCTGGCTCGGCCTCGGCTGGCCCGAGGAGTTCGGCGGCCGGGGCGAGGACCCCGAGGCGCTCTACGTCTTCTACGACGAGGTCGTGCGCGCGAACGCCCCGCTGTCGCTGGTCACTCTGAACACGGTCGGCCCCGCGCTGATCAAGAACGGCACCCAGCAGCAGAAGGACTTCTTCCTGCCACCGATCCTGGCGGGCGAGCTCATCTTCGCGATCGGCTACACCGAGCCCAACGCGGGCACCGACCTCGCGGCTCTGGAGACCCGGGCGCGCGTCGAGGGCGACGAGCTGGTCATAAACGGCAACAAGATCTACACCAGTGCCGGAGTGTTCGCCGACTGGGTGTGGCTGGCCGTGCGAACCGACCCCGACGCGCCCCGACACAAGGGCATCTCCGTGGTGCTTGTCCCCACCAGCGCACCCGGGTTCTCGGTCACCGAGATCCACACCGTCGGCGGCATCAGCACCTCCGCCACTTACTACGAGGACGTGCGAGTGCCGCTGTCCAACGTGGTAGGTGAGCTGAACCAGGGCTGGGGCCTTATAACCAACCAGCTCAACCACGAGCGGGTGGCACTGGCCGCGCGCGGCGGCATCGCCAACGAGATGTTCGCCGAGGTGCTCGAGTGGGCTAAAGCCGAGCCCGCCGGCGAGGGCGTCGTCTTCGATATCTCGTGGGTGCGCGACAAGATGGCCGAGGTGTACGCGCTGCTCAGCGCTGCGGACCTGATGAACCTGCGCCTCGTTGCGGACGTAGCCTCGAACACCTTGGGCGGCGGCGACTCCGCGGCCGCCAAGATCTTCGGTACCGAGGGCGTCGTCAGCGCCTACGGCATGCTGCAGGAGGTCCTTGGTGCCAAGGGCCTGCTGCGCCCCGGCACCCCGGGCGCGGCCCTCGAGGGCCGCGTCGAGCAGCTCGGCCGGCGTGCGCAGAACAACACCTTCGGCGGCGGCACCAACGAGGTCATGCGGGAGATCGTCGCGGGCAAGACCCTCGGTATGACGATGGGTGCGCGTCGCCGCCCTGACGCCGCCAAGACCGACGCCACCAAGACGACAACGGGAGCGAAGTAACATGGAATTCGAATTCAATGACGAATTGTCCGACGTCCGCGGCCTGGCAGACCAGATCTTCTCCGCCCAGTCCGATGTGACGCACCTGCGGACGGTGGAGCAGAGCGGCGGCCATGACGCCAAGTTGTGGAAGAGCCTTGCGGACTCCGACTTACTGGGCATCGCGTTGCCCGAAGAAGCCGGCGGCGCCGGCCTGGGCATGCTCGGGCTGATGGCCGTGCTGGAGCAGCAGGGTCGCCGCGTGGCGTCCGTGCCCCTCTGGTCTTCGATCGCCGGCGCGGCGCTTCCCATTGCCGAGTTCGGTAGCCCCGAGCAGATCTCGGCCTGGCTGCCGGGTCTGATCGACGGCTCACACATCGTGACCGGCGCGCTCGAGACGGGTTTCGGATACGACGTCCCCGTGCGCGCCGAGGCCGATGGTGAAGGCTGGCGCCTACACGGTGAAATCGCGTCCGTGCCCGCCGCCGATGTGGCCGCCGCGCTGCTGGCGCCGGTCCGACTACCCGACGGCGACGTCGCCGTCGTGCTGGTGCGCACCGACGCCGACGGCCTGGCCCGCACCCCGCTCAGCGTCACCAGCTACGAGAGCAGCGCAGCGGTGAGCTTCGACGGCGTCTCCGTGGCCGCCGGCGACGTTCTTCCCGGCGACGGCGCGCAGATCCTGGCGTGGACGGTCCGCCGCGCACGGGTCGCACTCGCGTCGATCGCCATTGGTGTGTGCTCGGAGGCGCTCGCGCAGACCGCGGCCTACACCTCGCAGCGTGTCCAGTTCGGTCGTCCGCTTTCGACGAACCAGGCCGTCGCCGTGCGCGCCGCTGATGCTTATCTCGACACCGAGAGCATCCGGCTCACGACCCAGCGCGCCGCCTGGCTGATGGACCTCGGCAAGGAGGACGAGGCGGAGGCCGCGGCTCTCGTCGCGAAGTACTGGGCCTCGAAGGGCGGCCTGCGCGCCGTCCACGCCACCCAGCACCTGCATGGCGGCATGGGCGCGGACATCAGCTACCCAATCCACCGCTACTTCCTGTGGGGCCGGCAGATCGCGTTCAGCCTCGGCAGCGCGGGCGCCATCGGCACTGAGCTGGGCGACGCGTTGGAGAAGGGCGCGTCGATCGGCTCGCCTGAGTGACCAGGCCCGAGAACCTCGCGGTGCGCGTGCTGCGCGCACCGCGGGGCCTCCCCCAGCCGGGGGATTTTCTCGTCGAGCCAGTGGAGATGAGCACACCCCGGGACGGCGACGTCGTCTTCCGGGCGTGCTATCTCTCTATCGACCCAAGCGCGCGCCGCCGGCTACCCGCCGCAGACTCCGGGCCTGGCCCCCTCGGCCAGGTCGCTCGGGTCGGCGATGTCGTGCTCGCCGGCGTAGTGCCGCCGCGCAGCGGGCTCGACGGCGCCCTGGTCGGAGAGGTCGTAGAGTCGCGCGACCCGCGATTCCGGCCTGGCGACCTGGTGCGCGGCGGCAACTCTTGGCAGACGTACCACACCGTGGCCGGCGACCTGCTGGACAAGCTGACCCCCGGCCCCGGCTTCCGGCTGGCTGCCGAGCTCGGCGTATTGGGGCGGCCGGGATTCGTGGCCTACTGCGGACTGAAGTTCGCCGCCACCGTCCAGCCCGGCTCCACGGTGCTCGTCTCCGCGGCCGGCGGCGCCGTCGGCATGGTGGCCGGCCAGCTGGCCGCGCTTGCTGGCGCCCGTGTCGTGGGCATCGCCAGCGGGGACAAGCCCGGCTATGTGGTGCGCGAACTCGGCTACGCGGACTGCGTCGACCGGTCCGCCGAGACCATCACGGAAGGCCTCGACCGAGCGTGCCCCGACGGCATCGACCTGTACTTCGACAATGTCGGCGGCCCCGCCTTCGACCCCGTCTTCGAGCGCCTCAACGACTTCGGCCAGGTCGTGATCTGCGGCATGGCCAGCGAGTACAACGCCGCGGAGGCAGAGCACGGTCCCGCGCTGCGGCCCGTACTGCGCAAGCGCCTGCGAATTCAGGGATTCGTGGTGCAGGACCACTACGACGAATACCCGGTCTACCGCGAGCTGGCCCTCGGCCACATCGCAGCGGGCCGGCTGCGGTATCGCGAGGATGTGATCGCCGGCATCGAGAACGCCCCACGTGCCCTCGCGGACGTCCTGACGGGCCGCAACCAGGGCAAGCAGCTGATCCAGGTCGGCGCCCTCCCCGACGCGCTGCGCAGTCGACACAGCTTCTAGAGATATCTGTTCACCAACCCCCGAGAGATAGGTGTGCACATCGTGACAACTCAGGATCACAAGCCGGGCCTCGCGCTGGTCAGCGGCGCCAGCCGCGGGATCGGCCGGGCCATCGCGCGGCGCTTCGCGGCCGAGGGCATCGCCGTGGCCGCTGTCTCCCGCACCCTGCGGGCGGGCGACGGCGCGCTGCAGGGCTCACTCGAGGAGACAGTGGAGTTGATCACCGCCAGCGGCGGCAGTGCCGCCGCTTTCGCCGTCGACCTCGGCAACCCGAACCTGGACCGCATCGCCCTGATCGCGGAGATCGAGGACAGGTTCGGCCGTCGGGTGGACGCCCTGGTCAACAACGTGGCCGCGGCCCGCCGCTACGACACGCTGTTCGCCGATATGTCGCGCGAGTGGTTCCAGGACTCCGTCGAGACCAACCTGTGGAACACCTGGGACCTGATGAAGGCCGTGATCCCCGGCATGCGCGAGAGCGGAGCCGGCTGGGTCGTCAACATCTCCTCGCGCCAGGCCGGCCCCCGCGTCGGGCCGCCCTTCGCCTTCCACCCGCTGGCAGGCTCCGTGCTCTACGGCGGCACCAAGGCCATGCTCGACCGCATCAGCACCGGCTCCGCGATGGAGCTCTACGAGGACAACATCGCGGTGAGCTCGCTCGCCCCCAACCGCGGCGTCGCCACCGAGCACGCCGCCGGCGCGGTGCCGGGCTGGCCCTCCGAGCCCGAGGACACCATGGCCGAGGCCGCGCTGCTGCTCGCCAGCGAGAACCTGGACAAGGTCACTGGCCGCGTCGCATACAGCCTCCCGCTGCTCAAGGAGTTCGGCCGCCCGGTCCAGGCCGTCGATGGCTCGGGCCTGCTCGAGGGCTGGCAGCCCGCGGACCTCGACGACGAGGGATTCCTGCTGCCCTACCTGAACTTCAACCCCCCAGGTTCCGTCCCCGAGGGCCTGCTCGAGAAGGACTAGCAGCGAGCTGACCCTAGCCCCAGAAAATTTGTTCAATCCTGGTGCCGCCCCATCCCTGGCGGCGAGCGCCACAATCATCTTGGAGAGTGCACGTTGGAAACATTCACCGAAATCGTCCGGCTTCGCGCCGAGGACGACAAGGTCGGGCTCCGGTTCGAGGACCAGTCGTGGACATGGCGCGAGGTCGTCCAGGAAGGCGCCGACCGCGCAGCAGCCCTCGTGGGTCTCGTCTCGCCCGCGCCGGCCGACCGCCAAATCCACATCGGCGTGCTCCTGGAGAACGTGCCGGACTTCGTCTTCTGGCTCGCCGCGGGCCCGCTCGCCGGTGCGGCCGTCGTCGGCATCAACGCCAGCCGCAGCGGGCCCGAGTTGGCGCACGACATCCAGCACGCCGACGTCGACATCATCATCACCGAGGACAAGCTCGCGCACCTGGTGGAGGGCACCGGCCATGGGGTGCCACCGGAGCTGGTCCTCAATGTCGACCAGCCGTCCTACCTGGAAACGCTGGCCCCGTACCGGGGCGCAGGCCTGCCCGAATCCATCACGACGCCAGATCAGCTGGCATTGCTCCTGTTCAGTTCGGGCTCGACCGGCGCACCCAAAGCTGTCATCGTCGGCCAGGGCCGACTGGGCCGGCTGGCCGAGGTACTCGTCGACCGGGTGTCGATGCGCAGGGATTCGGTCACCTACTTGTCCATGCCGCTTTTCCACGGCAACGCCGTGATGATGAACCTAGCCGTCGCCATGCGAGTCGGTGCGACGGTGGGCATGACCAGAAAGTTCTCCGCCAGCAGGTTCGCCGACGATATCCACCGCTTCGGGGCGACCTACGTCAACTATGTCGGTCGGGCACTGTCCTACGTCCTCAGCCAGCCGGAGAATCCCCGCGACCGGACGGGCACCCTCGAGCTTGCCTTCGGCACCGAGGCCTCGGAAGCTGATGTCGCACGCTTCACCGAGCGGTTCGGTTGCGAGGTCATGGAGGGCTACGGGCTCAGCGAAGGAGTGTTCCGCCTTGGTCGCACCCCCGATTCCCCGGCCTATTCTTTGGGTAGGCCTCAGGGCGACCTCGATATCCGGGTGCTCGATGAGCAGACCGGGGAGGAGTGCCCGCGGGCGGAGTTCGACAAGAGCGGCCGGCTCACCAATCCCGCGGCGGTAGGCCAGATGGTCGCCGTTGGCCTTGCCCACACGTTCGAGGGCTACTACAAAAACCCCGAGGCGATGAGCGACCGCGTCCGCGGCGAGGATTTCTGGTCCGGCGACCTGGGCTACCGAGACGCGGCGGGGTTTTTCTATTTCGCCGGACGGTCCTCGGATTGGCTACGGGTCGATAGCGAGAACTTCTCCGCGGCACCGGTGGAGCGAGTTCTCCAGCGCGTCCCTGGTGTTGCTGCGGCACCCGTATTCGCGGTGCCCGACCCCAGCACGGGTGATCAAGTGATGTGCGCAGTGGAGATGGCCGCGGGCGAGCAGTTCGATGCCGCGGACTTCGGAGCGTTTCTCGCAGAGCAGCCGGAGATGGGTGTCAAGTGGTGGCCCACCTATGTGCGGGTGATCGACCAGATCCCGTTGACCGGTAGCGGCAAGGTCAACAAGGCACCGCTTCGCAGTGCCGCGTGGAACACCCACGACCCCGTCTACATCCGGGTCGGCAAGACCAGCTCCTACGGCAAACTCGATGACGTCAAGCGGGCAGCGATCGAGGCCGATTTCCTCAGCCACGGCCGCGCCGCGCTCTTGCCTGCCCACCTACCCGAAGCCACACCAGCAACGAACTGACACAGTCCTAGTTCAGAGGGTTCATCGTCGGACCACTCCCCCCTCGACAAGCGAACCCGACAAACAGCACTGGCCGCCCAGTGGCCTCGAATCGTTGAAAATCCAAGGAGACTGATGAAGGTACTGATTATCGGTGGTACCGGCATGATCGGCACCGCCACCGCCACATACCTGCGCGAGCAGGGCGACGACGTGACAGTGGCCGCCCGCAACGAGCCGGCGCCGGGCACGGTCGCCAACGAGTTCCCCGTCCTGCTCGGCGACTACAGCGAGGGAGGTTTCAACACCTCGGACCTGGCTCCGTTCGAGGGAATCGTCTTCGCCGCGGGCAACGACATCCGACACATCCCCGCAGACACCGACCGGGCCGAGTTCTGGGAGAAGATGCAGATCGGTGGCGTGCCGCGGTTCGCCGCGCTGGCCAAGGAGGCGGGCGTCCCGAACTTCGTCCAACTCGGAAGCTACTACCACCAGGTCCTGCCGGAGCTGGTCGAGACCGACGACTACGTCCGCGCCCGCGCGCTGGCCGATGAGCGCGCTCGAGCTCTCGGCGACGACCAGTTCACCGTCTCCACCCTCAACGCGCCCAACATCCTCGGCGTAACCCCCGGCCCCTCGATGGCACGCATCGGCCGATTCCTCGATTGGGCCGACGGCAAAAAGCCGGAGATCCCGAACTTCACCCCCGCGGGCGGCACCAACTACATGTCGGTGCGCTCACTCGCCGAGGCGGTCGGGGGTGCGCTGCGCAACGCCGAGACCGGCACGGCGTATCTGCTGGGCGACGCGAACCTCGCCTTCCGCGAGTACTTCCAGATGATTTTCGACGCGGCGGGCAGCACCATCACGCTCGTCGCGCGCGATGAGGAGCACCCGATGCTCCCCGACGCGTTCATCGTGCAGGGCCGCGGCAACACGATCTCCTACGAGACGGATCCGGCCCAGACCGCGGCACTGGGCTACACCCAGGGCGACGCGCCCCGCGCGATCGCAGAGATGGTCGCCCAGACCCGCGCCGGCCTGGCATGACCGACACCGACGCGCTGCTCGGGCAGCTGCTCATCGGCAAGTCGGCCATCGTCACCGGCGGGGCACAGGGAATCGGGGCCGCAATCAGCCGGCTGTTCGCAGCGCACGGGGCTGCGGTGGTGGTGGTCGACAACGATGTGGCGGCTGCCGCATTGGCCCGCGAGGTGCCGGCCATCACGGCCGTCATCGCGGACGCCACCGACCCGGCCGTGGCGCTCGATCTCGCCGCGCATCAGCCGGACATCCTCGTCAACAACGTCGGCCACTTCCTGCGGCCCCCGATCACCTTCGTCGAGGCCGACCCCAGCGAGTGGGTCCAACTCGGAGAGATCAACCTCGGCCACGCCATGCGCGCTACGCACGCGGTACTGCCGGGCATGATCGAGCGTGAACGAGGCGGGTCCATAATCAACCTGACCACCGTCGAAGCACACCGCGGTATCCCCGGCCACACCGTGTACGCCACCTACAAGGCGGCGCTGCGGCACTTCACACGCAGCCTCGCACTGGAGGTGGGTCCTCATGGCATCCGGGTCAACAACATTGCGCCCGACCTCATCGAAACCCCGCAGGTGCCCTACACGAATTTGGTCGCCGAACAGGATCGGCACCGCTGGCCCCGGTGGGCCCCACTGGGCGGCCCGGGTACCCCGCACGACGTAGCGGGGCCGGCGCTGTTTCTGGCCTCGGAGATGTCCCGGTACGTCACCGGCACCACCTTGCACGTCGATGGAGGCAGCGATGCCGCTGGTGGGTGGTTCGCGCGGCCGAACGGGACATGGACCAATCGACCCCTGAATCCCTGAACCCAGGAGCTGGTTCCGTCGACGGCAGCGGCGAGAGTCGTTCGCTGTTCGCGTAGCAATTGCCAACGTGAGAGTCCACCCGATCGACCCATCACCACCAACCACGATGGTGATGGGTCGATCAACTCTTGCTGCAAGTCGCTTCGAGGTGGCGGATACTGCCTGCCGAAAGGCCGACTGCGCTGGTCGCCCGTGCTACTGGCCCCCTGCGATCGCTCCAGTGGTATCCAGCGCGTTGATGCTGGTCGCCGCGTAGCTCTGTCCCTCCGGAAGATCCTCTATGTACGGGACGACTTGCTCTGCCAATTCAGCCACCGAGAAACTCCCGTTCGCAGCCACGAACTTCTCCTGTACGACAGGTGGCGCCATGAGCGCGACCATGTCGCCGTAGACGATGAAGACCTGGCCGTTGACCTTCTCCGCGGCCGGGGCGGCGAGGAACGAGACGCACGTGGCGACCCGCTCGGGGGCCATGATGTCCAGACCGTCGCGTTCCGTGCCCTCGCCGAAGACTGCGGCCGTCATCTCGGTGCGAGCGCGCGGGCAAATCGCGTTCGCCGTCACCCCGTAGCGCGATAGCCCACGGGCGGTCGACAGCGTCAACGCAACGATGCCAGCCTTGGCCGCAGCGTAGTTGGCTTGGCCGGCCCCACCCAAAAGGAACGCCTCCGACGCAGTGTTGATCACACGGCCGTACACCGGTCCGCCGATCGCCTTCGAGGCTGATCGCCAGTGCACAGCTGCGGCGCGGGAAACCGAAGCATGTCCCTTCAAGTGGACGGCGATCACATCGTCCCACTGCTTCTCGGTCATGTTGAACAGCATCGTGTCGCGCGTAATGCCAGCATTGTTGACCACGATGTCCAGGCTGCCGAAGTTCGTTACCGCGGCCTCGACGAGTCGCTCTCCGAGTGACCAATCACTGACGTCGCCGAGCACAGCGACGGCCCGACCGCCCGATGTCTCGATCTCGCGCGCTACAGCTTCGCCCGCTGGGCCGACGTCATTGACCACGACGCTTGCACCCAGTGCTGCCAGGCCCAATGCCTCGGCCCGGCCGAGGCCCGAACCTGCCCCGGTAATGATGGCAGAGCGGCCTGAAAGATCGATGTTCTGCATGCTTTGTCCTCTTGCTGGTAATGGACCATTGGTCTCGGAGCCACTTATGTCTTACGGCCAACCGCAACGTGGGGCCTAGCGTCTACGCGACCCTGTCCGGGGCGAAGCTTCGGTAGGCGACGTCCTGAGATGCCCCAGTGCCATCCAGCGGCGCAGCAAGTTCAGTTGGCATTCATCTTGACGATAGTAGCCATCGGCGGTGATGAAGTTGAGAGCTGTTTGCTCGTAGCCACTCATGCCGAAGTCGGACGGTCATCAGTCCGTGCGCGCGCCTCCGTCCGGATGCTATCCGTAGGATTTCGTTTACCCCTCGGCCTCCCTCTGTTTTTGGTAGCCTTCTGCTGCTACAAGAAAATCAAGCGCTTGATCAAGTGGAAATCACGTGATGGACCGCCCCGAACAAGCTGGAGGAGCACGATGCTATTTCCTGGCAAACGACGATTTGGCACTATTGCCATCGCCACCATGGCCAGCGGCCTGTTACTCGTAGGCTGCACGAGTAACAGCGACAACGACGGCTCTGGTTCGACCGACGCCCAGTCCGCGCCCGGGTCTATCGGCATTGTCGGCGATCAAGGCAAGGGCGGCGATCCGGTTGAGGGCGGCACGCTGAGCTTCGCCGGCTACTCCCCAGTCTCCACGCTCGATCCCGCCAAGACCCAGCCCGCGGGTTCCACGGGCGGCACCGAGATGGCGGCGGTCTACGACCTACTTGTCCGCTACGACGCAACCACCGAAGCCTTCGAGCCGCAGCTGGCGAAATCACTCGACGCGAACGACGATTCGACGGTCTGGACCTTGAAGCTCCGTGACGGCGTCAAGTTCAGCGACGACACCCCGCTCGACGCCGAAGCCGTCGTCGCCAGCACCAACCGCTTCAATACGAATCGTGGCGGCAACAGCCAGGCGTTCACCGCCGGCGTCAAGTCCGTCGAGGCCACCGACGCCTCCACCGTGACCTACACGATGAACCAGCCCTGGACCGAGTTCCCTTCCATGCTTGCGTTCGGCCACGGCATGGTCGTCGCTGCCGGCTCGGATCAGCCAGACGGCACGTTCAAGCCGATCGGGGCCGGCGCATACACGATGGAGAGCCTCGCCCCCGGAGCCGACCTGGTGCTTCAAGCTCGCGAGGACTACTGGAACGGCAAACCGAACTTGGACACCCTCAAGTTCGTAGCCATCAAGGATGACCAGCCCAAGATCGACGCACTCAACAGCGGGGGCATTCAGATGGCGTTCCTCATCAACGACGACGCCGTGGACACTGCCATGGCCACCCTGCCCGGGTACCTCGAGACCGTCAGCCTCGGCAACTCCGTTGTGCAGATCAACCAACGCGAGGGCCGTCCCGGTGCCGACGTACGGGTGCGCAAAGCAATGCAGATGACCATCGACCCCACCGTCGTCGACACGCGCGCCAAGAACGGTGAGGGCATGCCCGGCACCGAGATGTTCCAGTCCTGGTCCAAGTGGCACAACGACATCGCCCCTGTGCCGCTGGATACCGATAAGGCGAGGGCACTCGTCGACGAGGCAAAAGCAGACGGCTTCGACGGGAAGATCACGTACTTCACAACCCAGACGCAGTCCGGACAGGCCACGGCTCTTTCCATTCAGGCGATGTTGCAGCCGGTCGGTATCGACGTGACCATCGAATACGGAGCATCGGTCACCGATGTCGTCAAGCGCCTTTACGTCGACAAAGACTTCGATATTTCCACCGGCTCGTACAGCATCGCGGATCCAGCCCCGTTCACGCGCCTGTACAGCGCTTTGAACAGCACCTCGAGTAACAACATCATCGGAGTCGACGACCCGACGATGGACAAAATCCTGAGTGCTGTCCAGACAGCGAAGGACGACGATGCGAAGCGCGCGGCATTAGCCGACCTGCAGACGGAGGTCAATTCGACGGCTCCGTTCCTGCCGCTCGCGGCCGGTCACAGTTTCGTGCCATGGACCGACAACGTCTACGGTGTAGTCCCGTCACTCGACGCCATCATGTTGCTCGACCAGGCCTGGATCGAGTAGGGGCCTCGAGACGAACGCCTCGAATTCGGGACTGCTGTCGCGCTGACCGCACACCCTTTTTGTCGAGTGAACCCCCTTGCTCTCGAAAGAGCTTGGGGGTTCACTCGGCAAAAAGGGTGTTCACTTACCCCGGCGACCACAGGTCATGCACACAGCAAAGAGAAGTTGGCCAACTCCGACCGCTGATTGTTCAGCGCTCGGTGCTGCGCTACCCGAACCACCCCTGCGGTCAAACTCAGGGCGCGGCCCGTTTACGGGGCCGTCATTCCCACACGACGCACAAGTCGGATTGGCTTCGATCGTGTCGAACCGACGTAAACGTTGTGGACGTCCTGTGCCCGGACCTCCACGTTCTGGTGCCGTTTCGTCGACAACCAAATAGTTCGGCTCACATACCTCGGAGCTTGTCGAGGTCGCGTCTTTCGCGTTTCGTGGGCCGTCCTGCACCGCGGTCTCGCCGCGGTTGCGAGGCGAGAACTTCCTTCGGCGGTGGCGGTGGGCTGCGATCGATCATGCATTCCGCCACGACACCGGCACCGACACGTTTGGCGATTGCTCGCGTGACGACGACGATCTTCTCCGCGCCGTCGACACGCAAGCGGATCTCGTCGTCGGGACCGATACGTTGCCCGGCCTTGGCCGGGGTGCCGTTGACGCGGACATGACCGGATCGGCAGGCTGCCGCAGCAGCCGACCGTGTCTTGAACAGCCGGACAGCCCAGACCCAACTGTCGACCCGCACACTCTGTGTTTCGACCATCGACAACACAACCTACATGTCGAGCCCGAGGTCGAGAACAGTCACCGAATGAGTGAGACCCCCGACCGCAAGGAAATCGACACCGGTCTTCGCGTAGTCGTGCGCCACATCCAATGTCAGTCCACCCGAGGACTCGAGCTTGGTGTGCGGTGAGAGTTTCACGCGTCGCTGGACCGCCATCTGGGTCTGCCACAGCGCGAAGTTGTCGAGCAGCACCAATTCGACTCCCTCGGCGAGTACCTCGTCGAGCTGCTCGAGGCTGTCGACTTCGACTTCGCAGGCGATATGGGGTGCGGCAGCGCGAACTGCCCGCAAAGCGGCGACTATCGAGCCGGCAGCGGCCACATGGTTGTCCTTGATCAGCGCAGCGTCACCGAGACCCATGCGATGGTTCACTCCTCCTCCGGCGCGGACGGCGTACTTCTGCAGCGCACGAAGACCAGGCAAGGTCTTGCGGCTGTCACGGATCTTCGCATCACTGTCGGCGACTTCGGCAACCCATGCCGCGGTGGTGGTGGCGATGCCGGACAGATGGCACATCAAATTCAGCATCGTCCGTTCCGCTGTCAACAGCGAACGCGTCGGCGCTGTCAGGCTCAGAATCGACTGTCCGGCTTCGACTTCGGTTCCGTCTGCAACTCGATCGACAACCTCGTATGCCCCTTCACCGATGACCTCGTCCAGGACGAGCAGCCCTACGTCGATCCCGGCCACAGTCCCTGCCTGGCGGGCGACGACGGATGCCGACGCGATGGCGTCGGCGGGGACCGTTGCGATAGTCGTCACGTCCGGCCCGTAGCGCAGGTCCTCGTCGAGGGCGGTTCGAATGAGTGCACGCACCTCATGTGGGTCGAGTCCCTGATCGGTCAGTGCACTCACTGTCAACTCACTCCTGTCATGGCCGGCGGCCGTATCTTGTTGGAAGACAATACGAATTCGAGTGAACCGTCCTCGGCCTGACGAATTCGCGTGCTGTGCCGCAGTGCATCCGAAGGTGCTGGATGGTCTAGACGGGTATGGCACCCACGACTTTCGGATCGAGCAGCTGCTGCCTTCACCACTGCCGATGCGGTCACCGTGAGTGCTGCATCCTCGATCAGAGTGACGGCATCGCGGGAGCGTGCAGTGTGCGTCCATGCCGCGTCCACAGCCGAGCCCAGCACCGACGCCGTGTGGGCCAGGCCGTTTTCATCGCGGACCACTCCCACGTGCTCGGTCATCAGAGCCTGTAGTTCTCGTCGCGGCATTGTGCGCATCGACGGCAGGGCGGGTTCGGCATCGACGCGGGGGCTGCCGACTCGTTCCAGGGCTGCAGTTCCAGCACGTCTTCCGACGACCAGTCCTTCGAGAAGACTGTTCGACGCCAATCGGTTTGCGCCGTGAAGACCAGTTCGTGCCACCTCGCCTGCAGCGAGAAGACCCGGCACAGTGGTGCGGCCCCACACATCGGTGACGATGCCACCGCAGGAGTAGTGCGCCGCGGGGGCGACCGGAATCAGGTGCTCGGCGGGATCGATTCCGGCTGCATGGCATGAGGCGGTGACGGTAGGAAACCGTCTGGAAAACCCGGGGATCGCGCGTGCGTCGAGCAGAACATGGTCGGTCCCGGTGATGCGCAGTCGTTCGGCGATAGCTCGCGAGACCACATCGCGTGGAGCCAGGTCCCCGAGCGGATGGACACCGCCCATGAACCTGATGCCGTCGAGATCGACCAGGTGCCCGCCCTCGCCGCGTACAGCTTCACTGACCAGTGGTCGTCGTCCCTCCGAGCCTGGAGCGAACAGCACCGTCGGGTGGAACTGTACGAATTCCAGATCCGACACTTCCGCACCGGCAGCGAGCGCGAGGGCAATTCCGTCGGCAGTCGAGCCCGGCGGATTGGTACTGCACGAGTACAACTGACCCACTCCACCAGTGGCCACCAGTACCGCAGGGCAATGGATCACGCCCAATCCCTCGGCAGAGGATGCGAGCAGTCCACTGACCTCACCTCGCGCAGTGAGCACGGACACGGCAGCGGTACCGAACAATACAGCTTGCCCCGAGACATCAAGCGCCCGTTGCACTTCGGCACCGGTCGCATCACCTCCCGCATGAATGATCCGACTTCTCGAGTGCCCGCCTTCGAGCGTCCGCGCCACCGTGCCGTCGGCGCCTCGGTCGAAGACCGCACCCAAGGCTTCCAACGCCGCTACTGCGTCGGGACCCCCGGAGACGATGGAACGAACCGAAGGCTCGTCGCACAAGCCGGCTCCGGCCACGCAGGTATCGGCAACGTGATCGTCGATGGAATCACCGGAGGCGCCCGAACCAGGGACTGCGATCCCGCCCTGGGCGTACTGCGTCGCGGTGTCCGCCGAACCGCCCTTGCTCACGGTGATGACCCGCAGTCCCCGCTGGCCGGCTGCTATTGCTGCACTGAGGCCCGCGACGCCACCGCCGACCACCACGAGATCGGCCGACGCCTCCCACGTGATCGAGACCGGCGTGGCCCTCCCCCCGAAGGACAGTGTCACTCGCCGCCGCCGGGGTTACCGATCTCGATCATCCGTTGCACGGACTTACTCGCAATGTGTGCGGTCTCGGGATCCACATGCACTTCGTCTTTACCTTCGACGAGGCAGCGCAGCAATGCAGCCGGGGTGATCATCTTCATGTAGCCGCAGGATGCTCGGTCGTTGACTGCCTGAAAGTCGACGTCCGGCGCTGCACGCCGCAGTTGATGCAACATGCCGATCTCGGTTGCAACGAGTACCTGCTTGGCGCCGGTGGTGCGTGCGGCGTCGAGCATCCCGCCGGTGGAGAGAATCTTGACCTTGTCCGGCGTGACGAAACCCTCGCCTGCCAAGTAGAGAGCCGATGTGGCACAACCACATTCGGGATGGACGTACAGTTCGGCATCGGGATGCATTCGAGACTTCTCGGCGAGTTCGTCACCATTGATGCCGGCGTGGACATGACATTCGCCTGCCCAGATGTGGAGATTCTCTCGACCGGTGATCCGCTTGACGTGCGCACCGAGGAACTGGTCCGGCAAGAACAGGATTTCACGGCTCGGGTCGATCGATTCGACGACCTCGACGGCATTGGAGGAGGTGCAGCAGATATCGGTCAGTGCCTTGATCTCTGCGGTCGTATTGACGTAGGACACGACTACGGCGTGCGGGTAGTCGGACTTCCACTCGCGCAGCTGCTCGGCGGTGATGGAGTCCGCAAGCGAGCAGCCGGCACGCTGATCCGGAATGAGGACGGTCTTGTTCGGGCTCAGGATCTTGGCGGTCTCCGCCATGAAGTGCACACCGCAGAAGACGATCTCGTCTTCCGGAACCTCCGCGGCCAGCCGCGAGAGTGCCAGCGAATCCCCGACGTGATCGGCGATGTCCTGGATGGCGGGAACCTGGTAGTTGTGAGCCAGAATGGTGGCTCCCCGCAGGCGCGCAAGCCGTTTGATCTCGGCCGCCCACTCCTGCGTCGGCTCCACGCCGCCGTATCCACCCGGTCCGTCGAAGATGCCGGACACTCCAGCCCAGCTCGATTCCAGCTGCTTGGAGCCGCTCATTGTCGACGCACTGGCCGTCGCAGCAGTGGCCGTGGAGCCACTGGTCTCGTAGCCGGTTGCACTGCTCGCCATGGCGGAACTCCTTCGCCGATCATCCGGCCCGAAAAGTCCGGATTTCCTATGATGGGGTTTTCGACTTATGATCGAAAACATGATTCATCGTAGCACCGTCCATGAAGTACTCATCGCGGTGTTCCAGGTTCGAACCTTCACCGCAGGCCAGAGCCCCGAACTCGGAGTCCTGCTCTGGCAGCGTGCACTCGAGCCGGAACTGGGCTCATGGTCGCTGCCCGGCGGTGTCCTCGAATCCGACGAGGACCTCCCCTCCTCCGCTCGCCGCCAGCTCGCTGAGAAGGTAGACGTCCGAAAAGTCGCCCACCTCGAACAACTGTCCATCTTCAGCGACCCCGATCGGGTACCCGGAGACCGACGGATCGCCTCGACCTTCCTGGGCCTGGTCCCGATCTCCACGGATCCGAAACTGCCGGAAGACACCGAGTGGCATCCGGTCGCGCGGCTTCCCGACATGTCCTTCGACCATCGGACAGTCGTCCGACACGCACGAACGCGATTGGTCGCGAAACTCTCCTACACCAACATCGCATTCGCGCTTGCGCCAGTCGAATTTGCCATGTCCACGTTGCGCGAGATCTACGCCGCTGCCCTCGACTACCAGGTGGATGCGACAAATCTCCAGCGCGTACTCGGGCGTCGAAAAGTACTGGAGGCAACGGGCAAGACCTCGCCGTCGGGCAAGGCAGGAGGTCGTCCACCCGCTCTCTACAGATTCGCCGACGCTTCCTTGCGCGTCACCGACGAGTTCGCCGCTTTACGCCCGCCCAGTTAGATCAGAAGGTTCGTCGTTCCACAGTGGACCCGGAGCCCTGCCCTCGGCGACAGAATTCGCTCCGGGCTCCGGTTCCTCGTCGTGCAGCGTGAATCGAAGATTGTCGTGCGGGTTCATGGCGGCAAGGAGAAGTACGACGAACGAGGTCGCCAGAGCCTGCACGATCAGCACGAGCGGGGATTCCATGCCTGCAGCCCGCGCCACAACGGATCCGACGGCGGGATCGTCGGGTCGGCTGTGCAGGATTCCGGACATCCATACCCCGAGGCCCAGCGTCGTTGCCGACCCCAGCAAGGACCCCAGCACCAACCCCAGTGCCATTGCCGGGCCGCGGCGCTCGGTCCACGTCCAGAATCCGACCGGGAGAAGTACACCTGCGACGAGGGTGATGCACAAGAAGATGGCGACCGAATCGAACCGGTGCAGGCTCTCGCCGGTCAACGGCGCACCCCGTCCGGGTGCGAGAACGACGAGATGTTCCGCCGGGGCCGCAAGTGCCCAACACACGCCGGCGAGAGCGCCGACCCCGACAGCAACGGCGACAGTGATGGCCAAGATCCGGAACCGAGGTATCGGTGCCGCACCCCCGTCGAAGGTGGCGCGGTCCGATTCCATCGTCGATTCCACTGGCCCTATCGCCTTCCCGAAGTCGCGGAGTCGTTCGATCCGTGACGCGAGCACTTCGAGGTCCATCCGTCCGGACGAATCTGCACCACCATGCGTCGACCACACTCGGCGCAGAACCGTGGCGGTTCCAGACCTAGCCGAGCCGCCTCGGTGACGGTCTCGTCCACACCGGGGATCAGAGGCTTTCCCGTGTGCAGGCTGTAGCGCTGATCGGTAGTCACGCCTTTACCTTAGATGGTCGAATTCAAGGCTTTGATCGGCATCCGAAGCTCTCCGAGGAGGTCCAGATCTTCCTCCGCAGGCCGTCCCAGAGTGGTCAGGTAATTGCCGACGATCACGGCGTTGATACCGCCGAGAATGCCCTTCTGCGCGCCGAGGTCACCCAAGGTGATCTCGCGCCCACCGGCGAATCGAAGAATCGTCCTCGGCAGCGCCAGCCTGAATGCGGCAACAGCCAGAAGTGCCTCGGACGGCGGAAGTACGTCGAGGTTTCCGAACGGAGTGCCCGGTCGCGGATTGAGGAAGTTCAGTGGCACCTCGTCCGGCTCCAGAGCAGCCAGATCCGCGGTGAACTCCGCTCGCTGCTCCAGCGACTCCCCCATCCCGAGAATCCCTCCGCAGCACACCTCCATTCCTGCCGCTCGCACCATTTCCAATGTGCCCCAACGCTCTTCCCACGTATGGGTGGTGACAACCTTTGGAAAATACGAGCGGGCAGTTTCGAGATTGTGGTTGTAGCGATGAACTCCCATGGCGGAAAGCTGATCGACCTGCTCCTGGGTCAACATCCCGAGTGAGCACGCGATGTCGATGTCGACTTCGTTGCGAATCGCCTCGATACCCGCTGCCACCTGGGCGAGCAGTCGCTCATCCGGACCGCGAACGGCCGCGACGATGCAGAATTCGGTGGCTCCGGACTTGGCCGTCTGTTTGGCAGCCTCCACGAGGGAGGGAATGTCGAGGCGCGCAGCGCGAACCGGCGACTCGAACAGGCCTGATTGGGAGCAGAAATGGCAATCCTCGGGGCAGCCGCCGGTCTTGAGACTGATGATCCCCTCGACCTCCACCTCGGGTCCACACCAGGCCATTCTCACCTCGTGCGCCAGCGCCAGTGCTTCCTCCAACCGTTCCTCCGGCAACCGAAGAATCTCGAGCACCTGGCTCTGTGTAAGCCCTTCACCGTTCTCGAGCACTTGCGCACGCGCTCTGTCGACAATGTCGGACTGCACAGATATCTGGGTCACGAACTGCTCCTTAGGTCGTACGGGCATAATTGAACACCGTTCAAGTTGAACGGCGTTCAGGTTATGCTGGCGGTCGGATACTGTCAAAGCCGAACCGAAGAACAGGAGTGCCGAGTGCAACTGCGGAGAGCGGACGTCCTCGACGGCGCGATATCGATCCTCGACGAATACGGGCTCGGCGATTTGACGATGCGCAGGCTGGCAACGTCTCTGCACGTCCAACCCGGCGCGCTGTATTGGCACTTTCCCAACAAGCAGACACTGCTCGGCGCGATCGCCGATCACCTTCTCACCGACGTCGATGCACCCCCGACCCGTACCGGATGGGATGAGCAGGTGCGCGAACTTGCCCACCGCTTGCGCGATGCCTTGCTTTCACGCCGAGACGGCGCCGAACTGGTTGCCGCGACCTATGCGTCGCGACTGACCACCAACCGGGTTCGCGAGCGGCTCGCCGCAGTCTGCATCCGAGCAGGTTCGAGCCGCAGCGACGCCGAGCTCACTGCGGACACGCTGCTGTATTACGTGCTGGGCCAGACTGTCGACGAGCAGTCACGTATGCAGATGGACTCCGTCGGCGCCCTCACCGAAGAGGCGTCCCCGCTGTTCGAAAGTCCTGATTCGACAAGCAGATTCGATTTCGGCCTGGGGCTGTTCATCGACGGAGTCCGGCACAATCTGGGTGCCTCCGCGCGGCTCTAGCCGCCGAAGACGGCGCCCAGCCCGGCACTGTTGCCCGCACTCGAGGCAAACGGGTTGTCGTGCACCATGTACGTCCAGGTCGACGTTGGGCGTTGCAGACCCGCATTGTCGAGATCGATTCCCTCGGATGTGATCTCGGCCGTCTCGAACGTCACCTGAGCTTGTTCCATCGCCTTGTCCGAGACGGTCTTGAACGCCTCGACAGCGATGCGGTGATATTCGTCCAATGGATTCTCTCGACCGAGTGCGCGCAGGTGGATGCTCTCGCGCACATCGGCGAGGTGTGCCAAGTAGTCCGACCACGCCCGATCGAGATGAAACAGCACGATTCGACGCGCTGCCACGACCAGTGTGTCCTCCGATACCTCGGCGCGGAGCCCCGAAGCACGGTCCGGTGCAACGGATGCGAGAAGCTCCAACGCTTCAGCGCTAGCGAGCAGCGTCGTACGTCGACGGTCGAGGATGTCGCGGTGCGCAGCGGTGAGCTGGTTGTACAGCCACGTCCGCGAATGCACCTCGAGCATCGTGCCCTCGGCTATTCGCTGCGCATGGTCGATCTTTCCGGCAACACCCGCCGAAGTGATCAGCCCGGTGTCGTCGTGTTTCTTGGGCTGCTCCTTGGGTCCGATATTCGCCGTCACGACGTCGTCCTCCCAGCTGGAGAAGAACACCGAACGTCCCGGATCACCCTGGCGGCCTGCGCGGCCACGAAGTTGATTGTCGAGCCTTTCGGTCGTGTGCCGACCGGTTCCGACCACGAGCAGCCCGCCGAGTTCGGCTACTCGGTCCTTGGCTGTTTTCGCGTCGGAACCGGGTCCACCAAGCTTGATATCGGTTCCTCGTCCGGCAATCTGAGTCGACACCGTGACGGCTCCGATCACGCCGGCAGCTGCGATGACGCCCGCTTCCTCGGCGTCGTTCTTCGCGTTCAATACGACGACCGGAACGCCCTGCTTCTGAAGTTGCTCGGCCAGGTCCTCGGATTCGGCAACGTCGTGAGTACCGATCAGAACCGGTTGTTCGCGCTCGTGAACCTCCTTCACGAAGGCCACCACCGCCGCGTTCTTGTTCGAGGCAGTGTCGTAGACACGGTCGGGCTCGTCGATTCGGATGTTCGGCTGGTTGGACGAAATCAACGAGACACCGAGCCCGTAGAACTTCTTGAGCTGTTCACCGGCGGCAAGCGCAGTGCCGGTCATTCCGCACACCGTCGGATATCTACCGATCAGAGCCTGCACGGTGATCGTGTCGAGAATCTCCCCCGTCTCCGTCGGCTTCAGTCCTTCCTTGGTCTCGACCGCCGCTTGAAGACCGTCCGGCCACCGTTGCAACTCCGCGACGCGCCCACGAGATGCATTGATCAACTGGACCCTCCCGTCTCGGACGATGTAGTGCACATCACGCTGGAGAAGAACCTGCGCATGCAGTGCCACGTTGACCGCAACCAAAGTGGTACCGACGTGCTCCTCGGAGTACAGATCTATATCGCCGAATTCTTTTTCCAACCGGGCTGCGCCCTCGTCGGTGAGAAAGACATTTCTGCCGTCGGCGTCGGTGTCGAAATCGGCGGTCTTCGCCAAGCCGCGAATTGCCTCGAACACCTTCGACGCGGGCACATCCTTCGGTACCGATCCCGCAAGGACCAAGGGAACGAGTGCTTCGTCGACGAGTACCGAATCGGCCTCGTCTATCAGCGCGACATCAGGGGTCGGCGCTACCAGATCGGCGATGTCGTCGACCAGATGGTCACGAAGAACGTCGAATCCGATCTCGTTGACCGAGGCATACGTGACGTCACAGGCATACGCCTTCCGCCGTTCCTCGGACGTCGAGGATTCGGTGACCCACCCGACCGTCAGCCCCAGCATCTCGTACAACGGAGCCATCCAGGCGGCGTCGCGTCGGGCGAGGAAGTCGTTGATGGAAATGACATGCACTTTACGGCCGGAGAGCACGTATCCGCCTGCCGCGACCGCGCCCGCGAGCGTCTTTCCCTCACCGGTTGCCATCTCGACCACGTCGCCCGCCATCATTCGGACGGCGGCGAGCAACTGAACGTCGAAAGGCCGTAGCTCGACAGCGCGATCACTCGCTTCACGAACGAGCGCCAGGTAGCGCGGAACATCGAGGTCTTCGCTTTTGTCGACGCGAAGCGATGTCGCCGCCGCGGTGAGCTCGGAGTCGGTGAGACCGCGCGCCCAGTCCTCGTGCTCGGACGCCAGGTCCACCCGACTTCGCGAGCGAGCTTGACCCTTCTGCGCCGAACGGCCGAGTACTCGCCAAAGTCGATCAGAACCCAATGCCATCTACCAATCCCTACCTACGAAGAAGAATCAACGGTGCCTCGGCACTTCTTTCTCCCAGCCTACTGAAGCGGCAAGCCCGGCCGGGTGAACCGGAGGACACGGGAATTATGCAAAGACCCAGTTGTTGATTCAACGGGGTTCTTCAGCGAAGAGAACCGCAGGAAGGACGAGAAGATGTCGCATTCGTACAGCAAGGACGAGCAGTCACTCGATCGATTGACTCCCGAGCAGTTCCGAGTCACGCAGAAGAACGGCACCGAGCGAGCTTTCGACAACGAATACTGGGATAACCACGAGCGCGGTCTGTACGTGGACGTCGTAACGGGCGAGCCGTTGTTCTCCTCGGCGGACAAATTCGAGTCTCACTCCGGGTGGCCCAGTTTCACCAAGCCCGTCGAGCCGCAGAATGTGGTTGCGAAGCGGGATTTCAGCCACCTGATGGTGCGCACCGAAATACGGTCTGCGACCGGCGACTCTCACCTGGGACACCTTTTCAAGGATGGTCCGAAGGTCGACGGTGGCTTGCGGTACTGCATGAACTCGGCAGCGCTCCGGTTCATCCCCCTCGATCGCCTCGAAGCCGAGGGTTACGGTGACTATCGCGCACAGTTCGACAGCATCGAAGATAGTTCAGACGAAGGAGCGCAGAAGTGACTACATCTACCGAGACCGCCATCCTCGCCGGAGGCTGCTTCTGGGGAGCACAAGAACTGATCAGGCATCGGCCGGGCGTGGCCTCGACTCGCGTCGGATACTCCGGGGGTGATGTCGCCAACGCGACCTACCGCAATCACGGAACCCACGCCGAATCTGTGGAAATCGTCTTCGATCCGGAGCAGATCTCCTACCGCGACATCCTGGAGTTCTTCTTTCAGATCCACGACCCCTCCACCAAGAACCGTCAGGGCAACGACGTCGGTGTCAGCTACCGCTCGGCTATTTATTACACGAGCGAGGAGCAGAAGCGCGTCGCCCTCGACACGATCGCCGATGTAGATGCGTCGGGTCTGTGGCCGGGCAAGGTCGTCACCGAAGTAGAACCGGCCGGACCGTTCTGGGAGGCAGAGCCCGAGCACCAGGACTACCTGCAGAACTACCCGAGTGGCTACACGTGTCACTTCGTTCGTCCCGGCTGGAAGCTTCCGCACCGCGAAGCCGCCACCAGCTGACGACTACATCTTCACGTGCAGTGGCCCCGAGCTCGAGCTCGGGGCCACTGCACGTGAAGGCGCGTTACTCGAAATCCCGGTGACGATCCGCTGATTGCTCGTCTGGTGAGGTGGACCAGTATCGTGGCGCGAGCAGGCCTCATCAACGACCGAGTACCGCCGAAAAGTCGGAGCATTCAACTTCCCATGCATGTCCAGCCCCAATTTCTCGCCGGCGACGAGAACAAGGCGACGGCCCCACCGCGCCCGACCTCGACCTCCGACGTGCGAGTCGATCTCAACGGGCTTCGTGGGATCGCTATCGCCCTCGTCGTCGTCTTCCACATCTGGATGGGACGGGTCTCCGGCGGCGTCGACGTCTTTCTGACGTTGAGCGGCTTCTTCTTCACTGCCTCGCTCATTCGCACCGCGCACTCCGGCGGAAGTATCGATCCGATCACACGGGTTCGGCGAATTCTGCGCAGACTCGGCCCCCCGCTGATGGTGGTTCTGGCTGCAGTCGCCGTTGCCACCCTGACTCTTCTGCCCCGCACTCGATGGGCCGACGTAGGCGATCAGCTGATGTCTGCTGTGTTCTTCTACACGAACTGGGAACTTGCCTGGACGGCTCAGGACTATCTGGCAGCAGACCAAAGTGTCAGCCCGGTTCAACATCTCTGGTCCGTTGCCGTGCAGTTCCAGTTCTATCTGCTCGCGATCACCGTCGTCTTCGGCCTCGCTTGGATCGTCCGTCGCTCCTGGAGAGGGCGGAAGATGAGCCCGCCTGCCGGTCTCTACCTCCTGTTGTTCGCAGGTGCCGCGCTCCTGTCCTTCGTCTATGCAGCCGAGGGTGCCAGCGAAATGCAGTCGTGGAACTACTACGACACCGGAGCACGCTTGTGGGAGATCCTGGTCGGAGCTGCAATCGCAGCATTGTTCGCGGTCCGCCAAGCCCGTGATCGTCCGGCACACGGATGGCGAGACGGGCAGTCGTGGGTCGGTCGGTCGGCGCGTACGCTGCTCGCCTTCGCCGGACTGACGGCCATCGCCTTGTGCGGGTTCGTTCTCGACGGCGTCCGGGAGTTCCCCGGCCCGTGGGCGCTGGTGCCCGTCTCGGCGACCGTCGCGCTGATTCTCGCCGGCCCGGCGACCCCCGTCGCGCGGCTGATGAGCACACGGTTCGGAGTGTGGCTGGGCTCGATTGCCTTCCCCTTGTACCTGTGGCACTGGCCGATCCTGATCTTCGCACTGTTCTTGACCGGCGAGCCATCCGCCGGCCCGACTCTGGGTTTGGTCGTCGTCGGCTTGTCGGTACTTCTCGCAATGGCAACAGTTCGGTTGGTCGAAAAGCCCTTGCAAGCGCCGAGACCGTCGATTCCCAAGGTGTTGATCACCGTCGTGGCAACAGCGACGGCAGCGGTCGTGGTCTGTGGTTCGGTCGGATGGAACTATTACATCGACCGCTCCGTCGCTGACCTGCAAGCCGGCGCCATAGTCGATGCATCGACGCATCCGGGCGCACTCGTCCTCACCGACGGCGCACTCGCCGAGGACGCCGAAGTAGTACCCGCATTGTTCTCCGCTCCCGCAGACCTCCCCATCACGACGATCGAGGGATGCATCGCGGACTTCGATACCCGTGATGTCATCAGCTGCGAGTACGGGAACAAGGAGGCCGAACGGACGATAGCCCTGGCCGGAGGTTCGCACGCCGAACATTGGATCACCGCCCTCGATCAACTGGGACGCGAGAAGGGTTTCCGCGTCGTCACCTATCTGAAGATGGGCTGTCCACTCACCGTCGGAAGCATGCCGGTGCTCGGCGACAGCGAATACCCCGGTTGTCTCGACTGGACCGACTCCGTTCTCGGCGAGATCGAGCGAAGCAAACCCGACTACGTCTTCTCCAACTCGACGCGCCCACGCCCCGACGGCCCCGGCGACTTCACCCCGGATTCGTACGTACAGGTGTGGGCCCAGTTGGCTGATCACGGAGTACCGGTTCTCGGCATCCGCGACAATCCATGGCTCGATCGCGACGGCGTTGCGTACCGAGCGGCCGACTGTTTGGCCGAAGGTGGCACTGCTACCTCGTGCGGAGTGCCCCGCCAGAACGCTTTGTCCCCACTCGACCCGGCGCTGGCCGCGTCGTTCCGTTACCCAGCGGTACATCTACTCGACCTTTCCAACGCATTGTGCGACGGTCCGGTATGCCGGGTGATCCAGGGGAACGTCCTCGTCTATCGCGACGAGCACCACCTCACCGCAACCTACGTTCGTACTCTGACCCCCGAGTTGAGTCGGCAGATTGCGTCGGCGACCGGTTGGTGGTGAGCCGGTTGCACCGGGCCACAGTAAGGTTGGCCCATGCCTGAGGACGCTCCCACCGAAACACTCGAGATCGCAGTCTGGCCGGGCTCCGCCTATCCACTGGGAGCAACCTACGACGGTGCAGGTACCAACTTCGCACTCTTCTCCGAGGTCGCCGACGCTGTCGATCTTTGCCTGATCGCCGACGACGGCACCGAAACTCGAGTCCGTTTCGAGGAGTCCGACGGTTACGTCTGGCACGGGTATCTGCCCTCGGTGGTACCCGGGCAGAAGTACGGATTCCGCGTTCATGGACCGTGGGATCCGAGCAACGGGCACCGGTGCGATCCGAGCAAACTGCTCCTCGACCCGTATGGGAAAGCGTTCGAAGGCGACTTCGACGGTGACCGCTCCTTGTTCTCCTACAGCCTCGACGTCCCCGAAGCCGCAGCCGACATTCCCGCGGAACCGGTGGCGCAGAGCGCCGGCACAGCCTTCGAAGACGAGACCGATCTCGACGATCCGGACGGCGAAGTGATCGAAGAGGAGCCGATCGCGCACGACGATTCGCCGCGCGAGGACTTCCCGCAGTACGACTCCCTCGGTCACACCATGACGAGCGTGGTGATCAATCCGTTCTTCGACTGGCAGTCCGACAGAGCGCCCAAACGCCCGTACCACGAGACGGTCATCTACGAAGCCCACGTCAAAGGTATGACGGTGGCACATCCCGACATCCCGGAGTCGCTTCGCGGCACGTACGCGGGGCTGGCGCACCCGGCGATCATCGACCACCTGCTGAACCTCGGGATCACCGCGATCGAATTGATGCCGGTCCACCAATTCATGCAGGATCAGACCCTGCTCGATCAAGGTCTACGAAACTACTGGGGTTACAACACCTTCGGATTCCTTGCACCGCACGCCGACTACTCGTCCAATCCCACCGCCGGTGGCGCAGTGACGGAGTTCAAGGCGATGGTTCGGGCGTTCCATGCTGCCGGCATCGAAGTAATTCTCGACGTGGTCTACAACCACACCGCCGAGGGCAACCACATGGGCCCGACCATCAGCTTTCGCGGCATCGACAACGCCGCTTACTACCGTTTGGTCGACGGCGACGAACAGCACTACATGGACTACACCGGCACCGGTAACAGCCTCAACGCCCGGCATCCACACACCCTGCAGCTCATCATGGATTCGCTGCGCTACTGGGTCACCGAGATGCACGTCGACGGTTTCCGCTTCGACCTCGCGTCGACGCTGGCACGTGAACTCCACGACGTGGACCGTCTGAGCGCGTTCTTCGATCTGGTGCAACAGGATCCGGTCGTCAGTCAGGTCAAACTGATCGCCGAGCCGTGGGATATCGGCGAAGGCGGATATCAGGTCGGAAACTTCCCTGGCTTGTGGACCGAGTGGAACGGCAAGTACCGCGACACCGTGCGCGACTACTGGCGCGGCGAACCCGCCACTCTCGGTGAGTTCGCATCGCGATTGACCGGATCCTCGGACCTGTACGAGGCGACGGGACGTCGCCCAGGGGCGAGCATCAACTTCGTCATCGCCCACGACGGCTTCACGCTCAACGACCTCGTGTCCTACAACGACAAACACAACGAGGCCAACGGCGAAGGCAACAACGACGGTGAGAGTCACAACCGTTCGTGGAACTGCGGCGTCGAGGGCCCGACCGACGACCCCGAGGTTCTCGAACTCCGCAGTCGCCAGGTCCGCAACATCATGGCCACGCTGTTGCTCAGCCAGGGCACGCCGATGATTGCGCACGGCGACGAACTCGGCCGAACGCAGCAGGGCAACAACAATGTCTACTGCCAGGACTCGGAGTTGGCGTGGATGGACTGGTCGCTCGCCGAGACCAATGCCGACCTCATCGAGTTCACCCGCAATGCCATCGCGCTGCGCAACGACCATCCGGTGTTTCGCCGCCGTCGATTCTTCGAGGGTCGACCGATTCGTAGCGGTGAGCAGGCACGCGACATCGCGTGGCTGACGCCTTCGGGCGAGGAGATGACGCCCGAGGACTGGGACAGCGGATTCGGCAAGAGCCTGACGGTGTTCCTCAACGGCGAGGGCATCCCCGAACCGAATCAGCGAGGCGAACGAGTAGTCGACGACTCGTTCCTGATGTGCTTCAACGCACATCACGAGAGCATCGAGTTCGTCACACCCGATGGGAACTACGCGAAGGAATGGACCGTCGCACTCGACACTGCCACGCCGACCGGGGTGAGTGAGAATGTCATCGAAGCGGGTACACCGGTCAAGGTGGCCGCCCGGTCACTCCTCGTTCTACGAAAGACGGACTGACCCATGCCGATCCCGTCCAGCACGTATCGACTTCAACTGCGCGGGGATGGATTCACTCTCGACGACGCCCGAGACCTCGTCGACTATCTCGACGATCTCGGCGTCACCCACGCGTACCTTTCTCCGATCCTGAGCGCTACCGAAGGGTCGACGCACGGGTACGACGTCGTGGATCCACAGACGATCTCGTCCGCTCTCGGTGGTCGGGCAGCATTCGAGGCGCTCGTGGCCGAGCTTCACGCACGGGGAATGGGCGTCGTCGTCGACATCGTGCCCAATCACGTCGGTGTCGAGGACCCACAGCAGAACGCTTGGTGGTGGGATGTTCTCGCTCGCGGCAGAGATTCCGACTATGCAGACTGGTTCGACATCGACTGGCGCAGCGACAACGGCACCGATGGAAAAATCGCCCTGCCGGTCCTCGGATCCGAAGAGGACACGAAAGAACTGGTGATCGACGTCTCCGGTGAGAAGCCTCTGCTCGCATATTACGAACACAGGTTTCCCATCGCCGAGGGAACCGAGAACGGTAATGCGGAGGAAGTACACGCCCGTCAGGCCTACCGTTTGGTCAGTTGGAAGGCAGGCCTGGTCGGCTACCGACGATTCTTCTCGGTCAACGGTCTTGCCGGACTTCGCCAGGAGGACTACGACGTCTTCACAGCCTCCCACCAGCAGGTGAGCAGCTGGATGTCGGACGGGCTCGTCGACGGGTTGCGAGTCGATCACCCGGACGGCCTCGCCGATCCAGCCGGCTATCTGACCGAACTCCGCGAGGTGATCGGGCCGGACCGTTGGCTGGTAGTGGAGAAGATCCTCGCGCGCGGCGAACCCCTGGACGAGTCTCTGCCGGTCGACGGAACCACCGGATACGACGCTCTTGCCGATCTCGGTGGGGTGTTCGTCGACCCGGACGGCGCGGAGGCACTCGGCGAGCTGTCGCGGGTCTACACGGGTGTGGTCAACGATGCGAGATGGCTGCACGAGACCGAGCGGGCATTGAAAATCTCTGTCGCACAAGGCGATCTCGCACCCGAGGTTTCTCGTCTGAGCCGTGCGATCGCGCGCGAGTCTTCGACAGCCATCTCTCACGAGGACATCAGCGCTGCGGTGGTCGCCCTGGTGGCTCGGATGCCGTACTACAGATCCGATTACGGCCCTCTGGCCGGCACCGTCGCTCGAGTCGTCGGCGAGGTCAGCGCGAGCGACCCGGCCCTCGAAGCAGGCCTCGATGCGGTGACGACCGCGCTGATTCGTGGCACCGAGTCAGCCGTGCGGTTCGAGCAGGTTTGCGGGGCCGTGACGGCCAAGGGCGTCGAGGATTGCTTGTTCTATCGCGCGACGCGGCTCATCTCGCTGCAGGAGGTCGGCGGTGATCCCGCCGAATTCGGTATCAGCCCAGCGCAGTTCCATCTCGCATCCGCGGATCGAGCAGTACGGTGGTCCGCCGCGATGACGACGCTGTCCACACACGACACCAAGCGTGGAGAGGATGTTCGCGCCCGCATCGGCGTGCTGTCGCAGACGCCCGAACTCTGGGCGCGATGCTTGACAGACTGGGAACTGCTCGCGCCGAGCCCGGATGGGGCAACCGGACTGTTCCTGTGGCAGAACGTATTCGGCGTGTGGCCCGCGGACGGCACGATCACCGAAGAATTTCGAGCACGGCTGCACGCCTATGCCGAAAAAGCCGTCCGCGAAGCCGGTCTCCGCACCGGATGGAACGACGTCGAAACGACATTCGAAGCCTCGGTCCACGATTGGCTCGACTCCATCACGGCGGGGTCGATCGCTGAATCGGTCAGCATGCTGGTCTCGCGGCTCGATCCCCACGGCCGCAACGACGCACTCGGACAAAAGCTTCTGCACCTTCTCGGGCCCGGTGTGCCCGACGTCTACCAGGGCACCGAACTGTGGGACGATTCGCTCGTCGACCCGGACAATCGGCGTCCCGTCGACTACTCGGTGCGTCGTGAACATCTCGCAGACACCGGCATACCCGTCGTCGACTGCAGCGGTACGGCGAAATTTCATATCGTCCGCACCGCCCTCCGACTCCGGCGTGAGCGGCCCGACAGTTTCGTCGGTGGAACTTACGCACCCGTCTACGCCGTCGGATCCGCTGCAACGCACGTTCTCGGATTCGCCCGAGGATCGGTACTCGCCGAACCTGATGTGATCGCGCTTGCCACCCGCCATTCGCTGACACTCGCATCACAGGGTTGGGGATCGACAGCGGTGGTACTCCCCGACGGACAGTGGCGCGATCGTCTGACCGATTCCGTATTCACGGGCGAGATTTCAGCGGAGGTGCTTTTCGCTTCGCTGCCCGTGGCATTACTGGTACGCGAGAACTGAGGAGCTGCACCCATGATCCACCGTTTCCAAGTGTGGGCACCGACCCCCGAGAAGGTTCGACTGCATCTGGACGGCGACGTCCACGACATGGAGCGCCGGTCCGACGGTTGGTGGTTCACCGATAAGCAGGCTCGGCCGGACAGTCGATACGGGTTCCTCCTCGACGAGGACGACACCGTGATTCCGGATCCCCGTTCGCCGCGTCAACCGGACGGGGTGCATGCTCCCTCGCAGCTGCACAGTGTGGACGAGTCGAAGTGGACCGATTCGACATGGACCGGCCGTCAACTGCCCGGTGGCGCACTGTACGAGTTGCACATCGGAACCTTCACTCCCGAAGGCACATTCGACGCGGCCATCGCCAAACTCGACCACCTCGTCGACCTCGGTGTCACCTTCGTCGAGGTGATGCCGGTCAACGGATTCAACGGCACCCACAACTGGGGTTACGACGGTGTGCTCTGGTACACCGTTCACGAGCCGTACGGTGGGCCGGAAGGGTTGCAGCGCTTCGTCGATGCCTGCCACCGACGGGGACTCGGAGTGGTACTCGACGTGGTCTACAACCATTTCGGCCCATCCGGCAACTACCTCGACCGATTCGGACCGTATCTCGCTCAGGGGTCCAATTCGTGGGGCCAAGCGATCAACTACTCCGAGGCCGATTCGGGGCCGGTGCGGCGCTACGCAGTCGAGAACGCGCTTCGATGGTTCTCCGAATTCCACATCGACGGTCTCCGCCTCGATGCAGTCCATGCCATCGTCGACCACACTGCCGTCCACCTGCTCGAAGAATTGGCAGTGGACACACGCCGACTGTCGGCTCATCTCGGACGCCCACTGACTCTGATCGCTGAGAGCGACCTCAACGACCCCAGCCTCATCACTGCGCGGTCCGGCGGCGGTTATGGCCTGGATGCGCAGTGGGACGATGACATTCACCATGCCATCCACGCTGCGGTGTCCGGTGAAAGACAGGGCTACTACGGAGATTTCGGTTCACTGCAGACGTTGGCGACGACCCTTCGCCATGGGTTCTTTCATGCGGGAACGTACTCGAGCTTCCGTGGCCGGACACACGGCCGTCCTATCGACACCCGCCGAATTCCGGCGAGTTCGTTCGTGACGTACACCACGACACACGATCAGATCGGCAACCGTGCGATCGGTGATCGACCGGGCTTCTATCTCGAACCCGGCCAGTTGGCAGTCAAGGCCGCATTGGTGTTGGCCTCCCCCTACACACCGATGTTGTTCATGGGCGAAGAGTGGGGCGCATCGACGCCGTTCCAATTCTTCACTTCACACCCCGAGCCCGAACTGGGTAAGGCTACTGCTGAGGGCCGCAAAGCGGAGTTCGCCGCGCACGGTTGGGACAGCGCGGACATTCCCGACCCTCAGGACCCGGAGACATTCCAGCGATCGACACTGAACTGGTCCGAACTCGGCACCGGCGATCACGCGCAGCTACTGCAGATCTACCGCGATCTGCTGTCGTTACGGCGTGAATACTCAGAGTTGACCGATCCATGGCTCGAGAACTTTTCCGTCGACTACGACGAGGACGAACGCTGGATCGTACTGCACCGCGGATCGCTTCGGCTGGCCTGCAACCTTGCACCGCACGAGGTGACGGTCCCGGTCGGCGGCATCCCTCTCCTGTCCTGGAGTCCGCCGACCTCGTACGAAACAGGTTCGGCCACAACCATCCCTGGCCATTCGTTCACGATCCTCGCAGCCAACGTGCCTGCAGCGACGAAGTCGTGAACGACACCGTCGACAGGCTTAGCTGAGCCGACCCGTCACGCATGCGTTGTGGTGCCTCGCAGCCGCACGAATACCGCAATCGAAGTGGCAGCCATGACTACAGCGGTAGCCACCGACGCAGCGTGCATGCCGCTGATGAATGCCGCGTCAGCGGACTCGGACAGAAGTTCGGCGGCCTGGGTAGGAAGCGTGTGGGCGACGGCAACCGATCCACCGAGTGTCTCCTGGGCGGAGATCGCCTGAACCGGATCGAGCCCGGACACGTCGAGGCCTCGGCGGAAGTACGACATGACGACCGTTCCGAGAATGGCAACGCCGAGCGCGATGCCCAGTTCGTACGCGGTCTCCGATACTGCGGACGCCGCACCTGCACGCTCGGGCTCGACCGCGCTCACGACCAGGTCCGAGGTGAGGGTCAGCGCTGTACCAGCGCCGGCACCGACCAGGACGAAGCCGGCGATGAACAGTCCGGGTCCACCGTCGGCACGAAGTCCGATCAGCAGAGCCGCGCCTACTGCAGCGACGGCCAACCCGGTTCCGAGCACCGTCCCCGGCGAGAAGATGCGCACCAGGTAGGCCGCGATCAAGGAGGTCACGATGCTCGAGACTGTGCCCGGAAGTAGCAGCAGTCCGGCCTGGAGTGGGCTGTTTCCCAGGACGAGCTGTAGATATTGGGCGCCGAAGAACAGGACTCCGGCGAGCGCGAACACCGACAGGAAGTTGGTGAACACCGCCGTCGAGAACGCCGGCTTGGCGAAGAGCCGAAGATCGATCATGGGTGATTCCAGCGTGCGCTGACGCCTCACGAACGCGATACCTGCAGCGATACCGATGGCTGCAGCGACGGCGTTGACCGTATCGAAACCATGGGTCGCGGTCTCCTTGACTGCGAAAACCAAGGGCACGAGCGCAGCCAGAGACAAGGCAGAGCTCACGAGGTCGAATTTGCCCGGGTTCGGATCCTTCGACTCTGGGATCACCAGCGGCCCCAGCGCAATCAGCACCAGCATGACCGGGATGTTGATGAGGAACACAGATCCCCACCAGAAGTGCTCCAGAAGCCACCCACCCACGAGCGGACCAGCGGCAGCACCACCGCCCGCCATAGCGCCCCAGATCCCGATCGCCATGATCCGTTGACGCGAGTCGGTGAAGATCGTTCTGATGAGGCCCAGAGTCGCAGGCATCAGTGTCGCACCGGATACGCCCTGCAGAACCCGTGCTGCGATGAGCATCTCGGGGCTGACGGAGAATGCAGCAACAACCGATGCGATGCCGAATCCAGCAGCACCGATGAGCAACAGTCGACGACGGCCGATCCGATCACCGAGAGTGCCCATCGTGATGAGTAGACCTGCTAACACGAACGAATAGACATCGATGATCCACAGCAGCTGATTACTGGTCGGCGCAAGGTCGGAGCTGATGAACGGCAGCGCAAGGTCGAGCACAGTGCCGTCGACCGCGATCAGAAGCACCGCGAACGCGAGCACCACCAGCCCGAGCCAGTCCTGTGTGGTGGCCCGCCGGTCAGGGGCGGATTGCATGCTGGGCATGCTCGACTCGTTCACGAACTTCTCCTCGGTTCGACAACCTTGTGACTGGACCGTCCAGACGGTACAGTTACCCAGAATAGCAGTGCACCGTCCAGTCGGTACAGTGATATATATGTCGTCAGACACACGTGATCGAATACTCGACGCACTCGAGACACTGCTCCTCGACGAAGGGTCGACAAAGGTGACACTCGAGAGTGTCGCCGCGTCGGCCGGGGTCTCGAAGGGCGGATTGCTCTACCACTTCAACACCAAGGACGCGATGATCGCCGCCATGGTCCGCAGACTCGGTGAGCGTTCGGACGAACAAAGGGCCGAAGCCGAACGTGGCGGATCCACCGTCGCCCACTGGTATCTGCAGCCACCCGGATCGATCTCGGACAAGGAAACGGCACTCTACCGCTCGACCCTCGCCGTACTGCGCAGCGTCGACGGCAAGCCTGGAGAGATACAACAAGCCGTCATCGACATGATGCGACTCTGGGACGAGAGCCTCCAGGCCGAGATCGACGACCCGGTGCACGCCGAGATCGTGCGACTCGTCGGCGACGGCATCTACCTGGGCGCGCTACTGAATCTGCCGCCGGTGGACCCGACATTGCATCAACAGGTCGTCGAACGGCTACTCGGAACCGATCACGTCAGATAGCGATATGCGGGTGTTCCGGGCTCCAACTGCTCGACCTGCAGATGAGACGAGCGCATACGTTCGAGAAGCGAACTGAGCCCTGACGCGACCCCGAGTTGAATGCCGACCAACGCCGCGCCGGTCTCACGATTGTTTCGCTTGACGTACTCGAACAGGGTGATGTCGTCGTCCGGGCCGAGGACGTCGTCCAGAAAACGACGAAGTGCGCCTGGTTCCTGCGGAAAGTCGACGAGAAAGTAGTGCTTGAGTCCGAGGTGCACAAGGGAACGTTCGAGTATCTCGCCGTATCGCGACACATCATTGTTGCCGCCGGAGATCAGGCACACCACAGTACTGCCCGGCGCAACCGAAATCTGATGCAGCGCAGCGACACTCAACGCGCCGGCGGGCTCGGCAATCACACCCTCGTTCTGATAGAGATCGAGCATGGCCGTGCAGATGGCCCCCTCGTCGATCTGCGTGACGAGAAACGGGCCGGCGTCGAGGGTTCCCGGCCGAAAAGCAGGCACAGCCATGAGCGGCAGCGACGCATGCGAGACAACCTCGGCACCCAGGTTCTGCAGCGCCGCGTAGGGCACGTCACCGATCCGACGAACTGCGGCGCCGTCGACGAAGGGATCGATCTCCGCCAGCGTCACCGGCCCGCCTGCGACGAGTGCGGCCGTCATCGATGCGGCTCCGGAGGGCTCAACACCGACCAATGCGGACGCCGGGGAGCGCTCGCGCAGGTACGTCGAGATGCCTGCGATACAGCCACCACCACCCACCGGCATGACCACGGTGTCCGGTGCGGCACCGAGCTGCTCGATGATCTCGGCTGCGATGGTTCCCTGCCCTGCCACCGTCCGTGCGTCGTCGAACGGTGGAACCATTGTTGCGCCTGTTCGCGCGACATCTGCCGCGGCAGAGGCACTGGCAGCATCGAAGGTATCCCCCGTGACGATCAGTTCGACGAACTCACCACCATGGACGCGGATGCGGTCACGCTTCTGCTTGGGAGTGTTGGCAGGAACATAGATCCGGCCGTGCACCTGCATCGAACGGCACGCGAACGCCACACCCTGCGCGTGGTTCCCGGCGCTGGCAGTCACTACCCCCACCGCCAACTCCTCAGGGCTCAGCTGCGCCATCAGATTGTAGGCACCGCGAATCTTGTACGAGCGAACGATCTGCAGGTCCTCGCGCTTGAGATAGACCTGCGCACCGGTAACAGCAGAGAGTCGTTCGCAGTATTGCAACGGCGTCGCGGACACCACGCCCGAAATTCGTCGCGCAGCCGTGTCGATATCGTCCGCAGTGACTGCGAACGTGTGACTGTTGGCTACGACTACATCAGGCGAGTTGGACACTCGTCCATGCTGCCACCAGCACAGTTCCCGATTCGAACCGGGCATCCATTGCGCTTCCGAAGACCCGCTGCGGCCGACCCCGATCACCTCGAGGTCGGCTGCAGTCCGTGGCTTACAGAGCCGTGGCGACTTTCCAGGCCGTATGAATCGCACCCTCGATGTAATCGACCGAGACAGCGTCACCCACAACCTGCACATCGGCAACTACACCCGTCAGCGCTTCGGCGAGCGGAGCCTGCGCCGAAACACCCGAAGCGACGACGACCATGGCGGCCGGCGCGGTCAACGTCTGGTCACCGACTCGGAACTCGACGTGGTCCTTGGTGATTCGCTGCACGGTCGCGTTGCGGTGGATCACCACACCGTGCTCCTTCGCATGGCGAACCGCAGTCCAGCGACGCGGCATCGCCATCGGCACGCCGAGCTGCTGCCCTTCTTCGAGCAACGTCACATTCCGTCCACGCTCGGCCAAGAACTCTGCGAGCTCGAGCCCCACGAGCGAGCCACCGACCACGACGACGTTCTTGCCCATCGGCAGGAACTTGCGGGTCACGGCGCGGATGAGAGCAGGACGCTTGGTGATGCCGGACAACTTACCCAGCTTGGCCATCGTCCGCAGGAACGGCGGCACCTGGGAAGTGTCACCGGCACCGGTCATCAAGGCACGCAGCGTATCGCCGGTGTGCACGTGCGGGAGATCGCCACCGGGAACGGAGGGCCGCTCACGCACAGCACCGGTGGCAACGACGACCACGTCGGCGTCGAGCGCCTTGATGGAAGCGACCGTCGCCTCGGTGTTCAACCGGATATCGACGCCCAGCCGCGAGGTCTCCGATTCGAGCCACTTCAGTAAACGCCCGTTGTCCGGGGTCGTAAGGCTCGAGAACCACAGCGTGCCGCCGAGCCGATCGGCCTTGTCCACGACCGTAACTCGATGTCCACGCTCGGTGGCGACACGGGCGACTTCGAGTCCACCGGGGCCGGCCCCGACCACGACCACATGCTTCGGGGTGGCGGTACGCACGAATGGAAGCAGTGTTTCGTCACCGAGGGCAGGATTCACCGCACACAACGGAGTCTCGTCCCAGAAGTTCTCCTGAACGCACACATAACAATTGATGCAGGGACGGACGCGCTCCGGCGTTCCGGCCTCGAGCTTGTTCACCAAGTCCGGATCAGCGAGCAGCTGGCGACCCATCGCCGCGAAGTCCGTGCGTCCTTCGGCGATCATCTTCTCACTGACGTCGGGGAGCATACGTCCGACGGTGATCACGGGGATCGATATCGCCTGCTTGATTCGCGTTGCATTATCGGTGTAAAAGCCGACCTTGTCGGGCAGGGGGCCGTCGGTGAAGTTGGCGAAAGCGTTCAGTGCGGTACCGGTGACGTGGATGGCGTCAGCGCCGGCCTCCTCGAACATCTTTGCGGCCGCAACGGCTTCGTCGACGGTCAGCCCGTCGGTTTCGCCATACTCTTGACCGGCCAAACGCACGATGACGGCGAGCGAATCGCCGACCTCCGCCTCGACCGCCCGAATAACTTCACACGTCAGGCGAGCCCGATTCGCCAAGGAACCGCCGTACTCGTCGCTGCGCTGATTCGTGTACCGACTCAGGAAGGCCCCGAGGACGTAGTTGTGGGCACAGTGAATCTCGACGGCGTCGCCGCCCGCTGCCTTCACCCGTCCGGCAGCCTCGGCGAACATGCGGACCAGCCAATCCAGATCTTCCTTGGTGGCTTCGTGGTAGGTCGCCTTCTTGCCCTCGTTGATAGCACCCATCTTGCCCAGTTCTTCGGGCGTGCAATCGGCCATCGCACTCATGTCACTCGGAGGCTTCGGCATGGACGGCACCAGTTGCGGTCGGCCGTCGAGGGTGTCGATTCGCGCCACCTTGCCGTGGTGCGTCATCTGCACGCACAGCTTGCTGCCAGTGGCGTGCACCGCGTCGGCCAGCGCCTTGATTCCGGGGATGAACCGGTCTTCCGAGAGCCCCGGCTCCTTGCGGCTGGTGCATCCCACCGGGTAGGCAACAGCGCAGCATCCGGTGATGATCAGCCCGGTTCCGCCGGCCGAACGCGCGACGAAATGATCGATGTCGCCACTCTCGATTTCACCGTCATGGCTGAGGTTCATATCCATTGCGGGAAGAACGACGCGGTTCGGAACGGTCATAGGACCGATGGTCCCGGAGGCGAGAAGGTGCGGGAAAGTTTGGTTGCGGGTCACGAGTAGACGATAATTCGCTTTGCGCCGTGACAATGAATCGCTCTCGATGAACGGGACTCCACGGCGAAATGCGAACTGCTACCGGCAGGTTTCAGGCCCGGCTCAGAACGAAGACTGGTATGTCGCGATCGGTCTTCTTCTGGTAATCCGCGTAGTCGGGGTACGCCGCAACAGCGCGCTCCCACCACACCGCTTTGTCCTCGCCGGTGACCTCCCTCGCTACGTAGTCGGCCTTGTCCGTACCGTCCTGCAATTCGACATTCGGATCGGCCACCACGTTGTAGTACCAGACCGGATGCTTCGGAGCTCCACCCAATGACGCAACGACGGCGTACTCACCGTCGTGCTCGACCCTCATCAACGGTGTTTTACGGAGCTTGCCCGTCTTGTTCCCCTTGGTGGTCAGCAGAACTACCGGCATTCCATTCATGGATGTGCCTTGGGTGCCCCCCGATTCCTCGAGAAGTTCGGCCTGCTTGCGGGCCCAGTCGGAGGTGCTCGGTTCGTATTCCCCTGTCAACGGCATGGCGTCCAGTCAACACCTACTCGGGCCCCCATGCCACCAGTGTCGATTTCTTCCCGGTTGCGCGATGACAGGGATATCCGACACCGAAGTTCGGTAGCCCGAAACCCTGGGTACGTATAACCTGAACAAGAATTCGCCACCTCCGATCGGAGCAACGAGATGACCCACGCCGAGACGACAGCCGGTACGCGTACGCGCTTGCGCACAGTGGACATCGCCGGCACACCGTGGCCGGTGTACAAGCTCGAAGCTCTTACCGTAGGCGTTCTGGTGTTCCTCGGCGCTCTAGCACTGACCACTTCCCTACAGGTGGCCGTGCTCGGTAGCGCAGGTGCGACGGTCCTCGCCTGGTGGTCCCTGAAGCTCGCGGAAGCGGTCAGCCTGCCAAGCAGCCAGGACCGAACAGTGCCTTCAAATCACCCATCAACGCCGACGTCGGGGTAACCCGCAGACTGTCGTCGAGCTTCATTGCGGTCACCTTGTCTCCGCCCACCAGACGTAGATGCACGTCCGAAGTACCCGGGTGAGACATCAATATCTTCTTCAGTGCTCCGACTTTGTCCGCCGTGCACTGACGGGTCGGCAGGCTGACGGCCAATGGCTTCGCAACTCCGACAGCCGAGAGGTCCGGTACCGCGAGATCGTTGGCGATCAGTGAAATCCGATCGTCACGCACCGATACTCGACCCTTGACCAATACCACGGAATCTTCGGTCACATCTGCGCCGAAGACCGAATACGCCTGCGGGAAGAACAGCACCTCGATGCCGCCGACGAGGTCCTCCAGTTGCGCCGATGCCCAGGTAAGGCCGTTCTTGTTGACGCGCCGGTTGACCGAGGCGAGAATTCCGCCGATGGTGACCTGGGTGCCGTCCTTGACGTCCCCTTCGAGAATCGCTGGAATGTTGGTGTCCGACTGCGCATTCAACATGTGCTCGACACCCAACAGTGGGTGACCGGACACATACAGACCCAGCATTTCTCGTTCGAGTGCCAGCCGATGCTTCGAATCCCACTCCTCGTCCGGAACACGCACGTTGAACACCGCCGAGATCGACTCGTCGGCGTCCTCGCCGCCGAAGAGATCGAACTGCCCGATCGCCTCGGCCTTCTTGGTGCCCATCACCGCATCGATAGCGTCGGCGTGAATGAGCATCAACCCTTTTCGAGGGTGGTCCAGTGAATCGAAGGCGCCCGCCTTGATGAGCGACTCGGTGACCTTCTTGCTACATGCGACCGCATCGATCTTCTGGAGATAGTCGGAGAAATCGGTGTACTTCGACTTCTCCGACCTCGCACGAAGAATGGAGGCCACGACGTTGGTGCCGACGTTGCGCACTGCGCCGAGACCGAAACGAATGTCCGTGCCGACAGAGGCGAAGTTGAGTTCGGATTCGTTGACGTCCGGCGGCAACACGGTGATACCGAGCTTGCGGCAGTCGGCCAGATACAGCGCTGCCTTGTCCTTGTCGTCGCCGACACTGGTAAGAAGCCCTGCCATGTATTCGGCGGGGTAGTTCGCCTTCAGGTACGCCGTCCAGTAGGACACCAGACCGTAACCGGCGGAGTGCGACTTGTTGAACGCGTAACCGGCGAACGGCAGAACCGTATCCCACAGCGCCTTGATAGCTGCCTCGGAAAAACTGTTGTCCAGCATGCCCTGCCGGAAACCGGCATACGCCTTCTCCAGCTCCGACAGCTTCTTCTTACCCATTGCCCGACGCAGCAGGTCGGCCTGGCCGAGCGAGTACCCGGCAACCTTCTGCGCCAACTGCATGATCTGCTCCTGGTACACGACAAGGCCGTAGGTCTCGCCGAGAATCACCTTGAGGGGTTCCTCGAGTTCGGCGTGGATGGGCTTGACCTCTTGTCGAGCATTCTTACGATCTGCGTAATCGTTGTGCGAGTTCATCCCCATCGGGCCCGGGCGGTACAACGCGAGAACTGCGACGATGTCCTCGAATCCGGTGGGCTGCATGCGTCGAAGCAGATCTCGCATCGCACTGCCGTCGAGCTGGAACACGCCGAGAGTATCTCCGCGCGAGAGCAATTCGAACGTCGCCGGATCATCGAGCGGCAACGCATCGAGATCGATGTCGATACCTCTGTTGGCCTTTATGTTCTCGATTGCATCACCGATCACGGTGAGGTTTCGCAGGCCGAGGAAGTCCATCTTGAGCAGGCCGATCGCCTCACACGACGGGTAGTCCCAGCCGGTGATGATCGCGCCGTCCTGCGCACGCTTCCAGACCGGGATCGCGTCGGTGAGCGGCTCGGAGGACATGATCACCGCGCAGGCGTGCACGCCGGCGTTACGGATCAGCCCTTCGAGGCCCTTGGCCGTTTTGTAGATCGTCGCGACGTCGGGATTGGAGTCGATGAGCGCACGGACTTCGGTGGCTTCCTTGTACCGCTCGTGCGCCGGATCGGTGATCCCGGCAACCGAAATGTCCTTGGCCATGATGGGAGGCGGAAGCGCCTTGGTGATCTGATCGGCGATACCGAACCCCGGCTGCCCGAACTGAACACGCGCGGCGTCCTTGATCGCGGCCTTCGTCTTGATGGTTCCGAAGGTGATGACCTGAGCGACGCGGTCGCTGCCCCACTTCTCGGTTGCATAGCGGACCATCTCACCGCGTCGGCGATCATCGAAGTCGATATCGATATCGGGCATCGACACGCGCTCGGGGTTCAGGAACCGCTCGAACAACAGTCCGTGCGGAAGCGGATCGATATTGGTGATCCCCATCGAGTACGCCACGAGAGAGCCTGCAGCCGAGCCACGGCCGGGCCCGACCCGGATGCCGACGGCCTTTGCGTGGTTGATGAGGTCTCCGACGACGAGGAAGTACGCCGGGAACCCCATCTCGAGGATGACGCCGATCTCGTATTCGGCCCGGGCGAGGTATTCCTCGGTCGGGCCGTCGGGGAATCGGCGGTCCAGCCCGGTCATGACCTCGTGTCGAAGCCACGTCCCCTGGGTGTGTCCTTCGGGGACGGGGAAGATCGGCATACGGTCACGGTGGGCCCACACGTCGTCGTAGGGCTGGACGCGCTCGGCAATGGCAAGCGTGCTGTCGCAGGCGCCAGGAACCTGGTCGTCCCATAGTTCGCGCATCTCTGCTGCCGACTTGAGGTAGTAACCGTCGCCGTCGAACTTGAAGCGGGTGGGATCGCTGAGAGTCTTGCCCGTCTGAATACACAGCAGCGCCTCATGATTGACCGCTGCGTCTTTCGTGACGTAATGGCAGTCGTTCGTGGCGAGTGGCGGGATCGAGAGCTTCTTGCTGATCTCGAGCAGACCTTCGCGGACTCGACGCTCGATCGACAACCCGTGGTCCATCAACTCGACGAAGAAGTTCTCCGGGCCCCAGATTTCCTGCCACTTGGCGGCAGCCTCCATCGCCTCGCGATCCTGACCGAGCCGAAGTCGCGTCTGCACCTCACCCGACGGACACCCGGTGGTGGCGATGATGCCTTCCGCGTGTGTGGCGATCAGCTCTTCGTCCATCCGTGCCCACTTGCCCAACTGGCCCTCGATGGATGCCAGCGAGGACAACTTGAACAAGTTGCGCAAACCGGTGGCATTCTCGGCCACCATCGTCATGTGGGTGTACGCGCCACTGCCGGACACGTCGTCGGACTTCTGACTCCGGTCGCCCCAGAGCACACGCTTCTTGTTGAATCTGGACTCGGGCGCGACGTACGCCTCGATGCCGATGATCGGCTTGATGCCGGCCTTCTTGGCCTCGTTGTAGAACTCGCTCGCGCCGTACATGTTGCCGTGGTCGGTCATCCCGACCGCGGTCATCCCCAAGCGCCCGGCCTCGGCGAACATCGGCGCGATCTTCGCGGCCCCGTCGAGCATCGAGTACTCGGTGTGGTTATGCAGATGAACGAACGAGTCAGCCACGAACATGTCTCCTGAAGGTCGAACTGTGTGTGAATCTCGGTCGAAAGTTTCGGGCAGTGCCTATCGCGCCAGCGGGAAGGATCCATACCGAAGCCCACCCACTCTAAGCGTTCGAGCCGACAGATTTTCCATGCTGTCGGTGTGTCCTGAGGGAACGATGACCGTGTCCTGCAGCTCTCGTGACAGGTGTGACGAAAGAGACGGAAGGCGCCGTCATCGCGGCGGGGGCACGGGCCCGTCGTCGGGAAGGGGTCCCACGACGGCAACGAATTCAGGAAGCAGTACTCGCACCGCGAAGCGCCCGGCAATCGCGTCGGCAGGCAGCGCTTCGACGGCTCGTACTCCCTCGGTGTTCTCGATGGAAAGCAAGGCCGACGGAGTGGCACGGAGTACCGCGCCGACGACACAGTCGCAACCGGAGCCGAGCCGCGCCGCCGATGCAGCGTCGATCTGAGATTGGCGGTCCCACTGCCCGGCGCTCATGCCGAGCCGCGACGCCGCCAGACTCTCCGCCCGCAGCACGGATTGCTCGCTCCCCGCGACACCGATGTCGATCACCTGACTCTGCACGCGGTCCATCGGCACTCGCAGAAGTACCCGCGCGATCCGTGCACCATCGGCAACTGCGACCAGCCGCTGCGGGGAGAGAGGCGTGTCGAAAGAAACGAGAGCCCAACGCGGATTGCCGTCATCGACACCGCGCAGGGTCCCCCGCGCCATGTCGAGGTAATCCGACACCATCTCGCCGTTGTCCGGCCCGAGTCGATCGGTGTTCACCCCGGGGCGCGGAAGCGGATTCATCGCCCCGACCAACCAGAGCAGTCCAACCACGACTGCCACCAGTACGCCCGCCTCGAGTGCCCCGCCGAACCGTCTCATGCCTTGCGCAATACCTCCAGCGCGTGCTGAAGATCGGCGGGATACTCACTTTCGATCTCGAACCATCGGCCGTCGGATGGGTGAGTGAATCCCAACGACTTGGCATGCAGCCACTGACGCTCCAGACCGAGCCGTGCTGCGAGTTTCGGGTCCGCCCCATACGTCAGGTCGCCACAGCAAGGATGCCGGAGCGCCGAGAAATGCACCCGAATCTGATGAGTGCGACCGGTCTCGAGGTGCACGTCCAACAAGCTCGCAGCCTGAAAAGCCTCGATCGTGTCGTAGTGCGTCACACTGGCTTTGCCGTCGGCACGTACAGCGAACTTCCAATCGTTGCTGCCGTGGCGCCCGATCGGGGCATCGATCGTCCCGCTGCTCGGGTCCGGATGTCCCTGCACCAGAGCGTGATACCGCTTGGAGATGGTGCGCTCCTTGAACGCGCGCTTGAGTACTGTGTACGCGCGCTCCGACGTGGCAACCATCATCACACCCGAGGTACCGACATCGAGACGATGCACGATGCCCTGACGCTCGTGTGATCCGGACGTCGAGATCCGATACCCGGCAGCAGCCAGTCCACCGATCACGGTGGGGCCGGTCCAGCCGACGCTCGCATGCGCAGCCACTCCGACCGGCTTGTCCACCGCGACGATATCGTCGTCGGCGTAGAGAATGGCCATTCCCGGGACCGACTGCGCCACCACCGTCAACTCACGGGCGGGCTCAGGCAGTTCGACCTCGAGCCAGGTGCCTGCCGACAGGCGGTCGGATTTACCGACCTTGGCACCGTCGACTACCACCGAGCCCTCTTCCGCGAGCGTGGCCACCACGGTCCTGGAGAAGCCGAGCAGCCGAGAGACGCCTGCGTCGACACGCATGCCGTCGAGTCCGTCGGGAACCGGCATCGAACGTGATTCCCTCATTTTTCTACCGCCGTCGTCGCTGTGGAGTTCTTCTTCGACTCGGTACGTCGACCGTTCGGTTCGAGCCCGAACAGGCTCAACGCGACCAGAAGAATCGCGCCGCACACAATCGAGGAGTCGGCGACGTTGAACACCGGCCACCACCCCACCGACACGAAATCGACCACGTGCCCTTGCAACGGCCCTGGAGAACGAAAGAAGCGATCGATGAGGTTTCCGAGCGCGCCACCGAGAACGAGACCGAGACCGAGGGCCCACCAGGGCGAACGCAATGTCCGTCCGATCCGAATCACGCCGATCACGACGCACACCGCCACGATGGTGAGCAACCAGGTCATACCGGTTGCCATGGAGAACGCGGCGCCGGGGTTCCGCACCAGACGCAAGGTGACGACGTCGCCGAAGATCTCGACCGGTCTGCCCGGCGAAATCCAATGAACGACGGCGATCTTGGTTGCAAGGTCGAAAGCGAGCACGACGAACGCGATCACAACCAGCATCCGGGTCCGCAGCGGCTTGTCGGGCACGCCGTCCGACTTCGCGGATTCCGCAGGGATATGCGCGTCTGTGCGCGCGGGGTCGGGCTTGTCGGCAGTACTGTCGGGGCTGGTCGGATCGGTCGGGCGGTCTTCACTCACACCCCCATCATGTCGCATCCAGGCCTCGCACCACACATCCGGACCGGCGGCGACCACTCGCACGGGAGCCGTGTCCGTAATCTGGGTGCCGTGATCTCGACTTCCGAAACCTCCGTACGACGTCTACGCGGACTTGCCGCCGTCGCCGCAATCGCCACTCTCATGACGGCGTGCACCTCCTCCGGGGAGGACACGTCGGCAGCGACGACCCCGTCCCCTACCTCCGGCGTTTCGCTGCCCGTCACCCCGGTGACGACAACTCTGCTGGATCCGGGTGCGGAACCACGATCGACCGTGACCGCTGTGCGTAGCGGCGATCAGACGGTTCAGCTTTCCACCCGTTCGGCAGTGACTCAGCAGATCGACGACCAAGCAGTGCAGGACTTCTCCACCCCCGAGCTCACCCTGCCGTTGACCGCGACAGACATGGACTCCTCCGACACGGTGAACCTTCGCGTCGGCACAGCGACGTCAGCAGATCAACGACTCACCGACGCGTTGGCGCCAGCGGAAGGTTCGGCTGCCGGCTTGACGATGACCGATGCCGGGGCGATCACTGCGCTGACGATCACACCGTCGGACGAGACGCAGGATTCAGCACGTGCGGCCATCGAACAGGCGCTGAACCAGGCCGTGTACAGGTCGGTCTCGTATCCGGACGCCGAGATCGGCGTCGGCGCCGTGTGGACCGTGGAACAACAGATCATCAGCGGAGTGACGCTCAACCAGGTGACGACCGCAACGCTGAGATCACGGGACGGCGATCGCATGACCATCGACCTGCGAATAGACCAGACACCCGAGTCGACCACGCTGGAACTGCCCGACGACGCCGGTTCACTGACCATCGATTCCTACACCATGACGGGAACGGGAACCCTGGAAGTCGACGCCGGCAAACCACTTCCGTTGTCGGGTGAGGTCACCGTCGGCGGCAAACAGCAGTACAGCGACCCCGAAGGATCGACCGTCCTGCGTCAGGACATCAGCGACACCGTTCGATGGACCACGCCATGAGCTCGCGTCCACTGTTGCTCACTGCTGTGGCCGTCGCGACGGCGTTGTCAGCCGCCGCGTGCGTTGGGTCCGATACTGCGTCCGATGCCGCGGCGAAGGTCACACTCGGCCCGGTTGTCGCCGCACCCGATCCCTTGTTTGGATCACCGATCACCGATTCGGCGGCGCTACAGTCGGCGATGCTCACCATGGATCTATTCCCCGACGGGTTTGCACCGATTCCCGACCCGGTCCGTGATCTCGGCATGGATCCGGCTCCCGAGTACGACGCGCCGGACCGATCGGGCACCGATCCCGAAGCCTGCGGCAATGTAGTTGCACCCATCGAGCAACAGCTGCCCGGTGCATCCGCTGGGGCCGACGTGCGTTACTCGGGTCCGAACTTCTCCTCGCTGGACGAGGACGCGGCGAGCTACCCCGGCCGTGGGGCAGCAGAGGCCTTCACTGCACTTCAAAACACTTTCGCTCAGTGCACCGAATACTCCGGCACCGATGCGGATGGAGTGCGCGTCGACTACCGACTCGAGGGTCGCGAGCAGAAAACGGTCGGCGACGCGTCGGTCTCGGTGCGTCTGACCATCGACAGTGGCGGTTACACACTGGTGTCGGACGTCGTGGTTGCCGTGGTCGATTCGACGGTCGTACAACTTGTCGGGACTAGCCAGGATGCCTTCGATCCATCCCTCATGACCGACCTGGCCACAACCGCGGTGGATCGGATCAGAGGCGCCGACCGAGGCGTGTGAGACGACGCGTTCGCGATATCTCCTCGAACATGATTATCCGGACACGCAAATGCCGGTGCCGTCCCGAGAGGGACGACACCGGCATCTATCCGACCGAGTGCTACGAAATCAAGCGCACGCGGGCGATGTCAGCTGCGCGAGCTGTACGAAGCTACACGCGTTCTCCTTCGACAGCTTCCACTTTCCGTCTTCGGCGACGAAGGTGAAGTTGCCGGGGTTGGCCTGACCGTTGATCGTCAGCGTTGCGCCCGCATTGAGCGTGCCGTCACCCAAGTCGTCGACACTGGTGAGCTCAATCGTCGCACCGTTCTGTACGGCTGCGGCCGCGACCTGGTTGATGAGGTCGGGATCGGCCTCTGCACCCTGGATCAGTTCGGCCTTCTCCTCCACCGGAACGGCTGGATCGAGCCCGCGAAGCAGTTCCGCGTTGAGTTCCTCCGCCGTCGGAACCGGCGGGTAGTCGCCGCTCGCGTCGGGTGCGGCTGAAGCGGAAGATGCCGCAGCAGTGGTGGTGGCTGGAGCGTCGCCGCCATCGTCCGATCCGCACGCGGTCATCGTGAACGCTGCGGCGATCGCGATGCCTGCAACCATGGCCTTGCGGGTGTTACGAAGCTTCAAGTGCTTGTCCTTTTCACTCTGATCGCCAGCGATCACTGTCGATCACTGCGGGGTCAACTTGTCATAGTTCGTCTCGGGTGCCCCACTATGCCATTCGAAATCTCGCACGGCCAGATTCGGGTACCGACCGGCCAGATTCGCTTACCGACCGGTAGGAACTTGCATCACTGGAGACTGTCGAGCGCGTCTGCTACTAGGAGCAACTCATTCCCCTCCGCAAAAGTACGAGCCCTACCCGGTCCGGAAGATCGGGTCTCGAAACGAACCGTCACCACGGAATGGCCTGCCCCCTGTATCCATCCGTGTCCGTACTCAGGATGCCTTACATCCATCCCGGGGTGCCACCTCGGGCTCGGTTCCGTCGAGATAGGCGTTGGATCCGGTGCGGTCGTCGGATCGTCGAGAACATCGTCTGCGTGGTAGTCGAGCTCAGGAAAGAGCGAGCCCTGCTGCACGGTCGACAACCCCGCCAAACCCACCCCTACCAAGCGAATCGGGCCTAATTCCACCGGATCGAGCACCAGCCGCTGGGCCGCGGCAACGATCGTCTGCTTGTCCACGGTTGCGTATGGAAGAGTCACCGAGCGCGTGAGGATGCTCATGTCCGCTTTACGTAATTTCAGGACGACAGTTCGAGCGCCTCGGCCGTCCTTGCACAACCTACGATGGGCGGCGTCGCCACTCGATTCCACTGCGGCGCGCAGTTGAGCCAACGTGACGAGATCATGTGCGAACGTAGTTTCGGCGCTGACCTGCTTCGCTTCGGCTCGCTCGGCCACCGCGCGATCGTCGATTCCCCGCGCAAGTCGGTGCAGGCTCGGTCCGACCGTCGCCCCGAGAATCGAGGCAACCTCCGATTCCGAAGTGGAGACGAAGGTGCCGATCGTGTCGATCCCGAGCCTGCGAAGCTTCTCCTCCGCCACCGGACCTATCCCCCAAAGCTTGCGCACGGGCAATGCCGCCATCAACTCCGTCTGCTCGTACGGAGTGATCACCTTGACACCATCCGGCTTGGCCAGCCCGGATGCGATCTTTGCAATCTGCTTTCCGGTACCCGCGCCGATCGACGCCACCAGTCCGGTTTCCTCACGCACCAGAGTCCTCAGTGCTTCGCAGAAGTCGAGTACCTCCGCCGACGTCGCACCCGCAAGCTCGGACGGCTCCCCGAACGCTTCGTCCATCGACAACTGTTCCAAGATCGGCATCGGAGTACGCAGCGCGTCGAACACTCGGCGACTGAGCGCCTGATACAACGAACCTCGAGGCGGCAACACGACGGCACCTCCCCCGACGAGCCGTCGTGCCTGATGCATGGGCATGGCCGAGCGAGCACCGAAAACTCGCGCCTCATAGCTGCATCCGGCAACGACCCCGCGTCCACCGGCCCCACCGACCAGGATCGGCCTACCCCGCAACGTGGGACGGGTCAGCTGCTCGACGGATGCGAAGAACGCATCCATGTCGAGATGCAGGACCCACCGCGCGCTGCGCGCCTCCGTCATGTGCGATGAACCTCGCCTGCATCACGACACTCCACCGCTGTCTCCCCCGGCCGGTCTCTCACTCTTGGCTGAGCTCGAAGCCCAACGCCGCTGCCGCCCGCTGTGGTGACGGATCGCGCCACAGTTCGGCGTAGACCTCGTTCGCTGCCAGGGATCTGGTGACGGCCTTGTCGATATATACCGTGCCGTCGAGGTGATCGGTCTCATGCGCCACGATCCGTGCCGGCCACCCGCGAAAGATCTCGTCGATCTCCTTGCCGTTCGAATCGACACATTCGAGCCGAACGGCCGCAGGACGCGAAACGACTGCTTGATACCCGGGCACCGACAGACACCCCTCGAAGAACGAGCGTCGAGCATCCCCGATCGCGGTGTACGTGGGATTGACGAGAACCTGAAACGGCACCGGCGTGCGCTCGCGCGCCTCCGCCATCTCCGGGTCCACCTCGTACATGTCCTCGATCACCGCTATCCGCAGTGGAATACCGATCTGCGGAGCAGCCAATCCCACGCCCGGCGCATCGTGCATCGTCGCCCGCATGACCTCGACGAGCCTCTCGAGTGTCCGAATCTCGAGTTGATCGACCAATGGCGCGGCCGGCGCCCGAAGCACCGGTTCGCCGACGACCACGATCTTCACGACGCCACCGCGAGCCGAGGAGAGAATCTCGCGGACAGCATCTTCCATCGATGCGGCTGCCGTCATCGCGCCCGGCTGACCAATGCGCGCACACCCTCGCCCAGCTCGATCGCGTCCGGGCCCGGATCCCCATCCACCAAGGTAAGCGCAAGGACCTCACCCTTGATGAGTTCCCGGTGAGTGTCGAGCCAGTCGCGTCGATCAGCCGGTACCTCGACGACGATATCGATCCGATCCGACACCTCCAGCCCGAGGTTACGGCGTGCATCCTGGAATTCGCGGATACGATCCTTCGCCCAACCCTCGGCTTCGAGTTCGGCTGTGACATTCGAGTCGAGCACGACGAGGCCGGCGTTTCCGGGCAACGCAGCCGTCGAATCCGGCTCGGCAGCAACCAATTTGCGAGCGTACTCGGAGGGCAGCAGCTCGATGCCCGCAGCGCTGACAACACCGTTCGCGTCCTCGGACCATTCACCGGCCTTGACGGCCTTGATGACCTTCTGAACGTCCTTACCGATGCGGGGACCTGCCGCACGAGCGTTGACGACAAGTTCGAACTTGCCGTGCACTGCAACGTCGTCGGTCAGATCCACCTTCTTGACATTGACCTCGTCCGCGATGATGTCGGCGTACGGACGCAACCGCTCCGCGTTCTCGGCAGCGACGGTCACCTCGGGCAGCGGCAGGCGCACTCGAAGATTCTGCGCCTTACGTAGACCGAGCACAGTGGAACAGATGGTTCGAACCTCATCCATGGAATCGACGAGTTCGGGATCGGAAGGCAGCTCACCCGCGTCAGGCCAGTCCATCAGGTGCACCGAACGCCCGCCGGTAAGACCACGCCACACGACTTCACTGATCAACGGCAGAAGCGGTGCCGCGATCCGCGTCAGAACTTCCAGCACTGTGTGGAGTGTGTCGATCGCATCGACGTTCTCACTCCAGAACCTCGAACGCGAGCGTCGCACATACCAATTGGTCAATGCATCACAGAACACGCGAAGCTCGTCGCACGCACCTGCGATGTCGTTTCCCTCCAACGCATCGGTGATCGCATCGCGAGTCGCAGCCAGCTTCGCAAGCACGTACCGATCGAGAACATGCGGCGAATCGGTACGCCACACGCCCGGCTTGTCCGCGTACAACTGCAAGAAGCTCCACGCGTTCCAGATCGGCAGCAAGGCCTGACGAACACCCTCGCGGATGCCCTGCTCGGTCACCACGAGATTTCCGCCTCGAAGGATCGGAGAAGACATCAGGAACCACCGCATGGCATCGGAGCCGTCCCTGTCGAACACTTCCTTCACATCCGGATAGTTCCCCTTGGACTTGCTCATCTTCAAGCCGTCGTCGCCGAGGACGATCCCGTGTGCTGCAACGGTTTTGAAGGCCGGCCTATCGAACAGGGCCGTCGCCAGGACATGCAGCGTGTAAAACCATCCACGCGTCTGACCGTTGTACTCGACGATGAAATCGCCGGGGTTGTGAGTGGCGAACCACTCCTCGTTCTCGAACGGAAAGTGCACCTGCGCATACGGCATCGAACCGGACTCGAACCAGCAGTCCAATACCTCCGGAACACGACGCATGGTCGACTTGCCGGTCGGGTCGTCGGGATTCGGCCGCGTCAGATCGTCGATGTAGGGACGATGAAGATCGGTCGGTCGCACACCGAAATCACGCTCGAGATCATCGAGGCTGCCATAGACGTCGAGTCTCGGATACGCCGGATCATCCGAGGTCCACACCGGAATCGGACTGCCCCAGTAGCGGTTTCGGCTGATGTTCCAGTCACGCGCACCCGCGAGCCACTTACCGAACTGCCCGTCCTTGATATGTTCGGGGACCCACGTGATCTCCTGGTTCAACTCGACCATGCGATCGCGGAACTTGGTCACCGCAACGAACCACGACGGAACCGCCATGTAGATGAGCGGCTGACCACTCCGCCAGCTATGTGGGTAGGAGTGCTCGATCGTCTCGTGACGCAGCAACCGTCCCGAGGCCTTCAGATCCTTGATGATGACGGGGTTCGCATCGAACACCATCAAGCCCTCGTACGGCGGCACCATCGAGGTGAACTTTCCACCCGGATCGAGCGGTTGCACCACCTCGATACCGTTGGCCGTCGCCACGTCCATGTCCTCTTCACCGAATGCGGGCGCCAAGTGCACGATTCCGGTACCGGAATCGGTAGTCACGTAGTCGGCGGACAGCACACGATGCGAGTTGGGATGTCCGATGAAGAAGTCGAACGGGGGCGTGTACTTCAGCCCGACAAGATCGGCACCGGTGTGCTCGGACAACACCGTCGGGTTCTCCCCCAGCTCCCGAGCGTAATGAGCCACTCGATCACGTGCGAGTACGACGCGTCCGCCTTCTCCGTCCTCGACCTGCACGTAGTCGATGTCCGGACGCACCGCCATCGCGAGATTCGACGGGATGGTCCACGGCGTCGTCGTCCAGATCAAAGCATCGGCGCCGTCGAGTGGCGAACCCGGCGCGGAGAGCGCCATTCGCACGGTGACGGCCGGATCTTGACGCATCTTGTATGCGTCGTCGAGACGGGTCTCCTGGTTCGACAACGGCGTCTGCTCGTACCAGGAGTACGGAAGAACTCGGAAGCCCTGGTAGATGAGCCCCTTGTCGTGGAGTGTCTTGAATGCCCACATGACCGACTCCATGAAGTCGAGGTCGAGGGTCTTGTAGTCGTTGTCGAAGTCGACCCAGCGTGCCTGACGGGTCACGTAGTCGCGCCATTCGTCGGTGTACTGCAGGACCGACTGCTTGCAGTAAGCGTTGAACTTCGCCAGACCCATCTCGTCGATCTCGGACTTGTCCTTGATCCCGAGTTGCTTCTCGGCTTCGAGTTCGGCCGGCAACCCATGGCAGTCCCAGCCGAATCGTCGCTCGACCTTCATGCCCCGCATCGTCTGGAAGCGCGGTACGAGATCCTTGACGTATCCGGTCAGAAGATGGCCGTAGTGCGGCAGTCCGTTGGCGAACGGAGGGCCGTCGTAGAAGACGAATTCTTCGGCGCCTTCACGATTGTCCACGCTGGCGCGGAAGGTTCCATCCGCCGCCCAGGCGTCGAGGACCTTCTTCTCGAGATCGGGGAACGATACGCTGCCGGCTTTCGTGCCGTAGATGTCGACGAGCGGGTAGGAATCGCTTGTCGATGTGTGATCGTCGGTCATGATGACTCCTCGTGCCATCCGCTCGTGTGAGCGGAACGTAGTCGGCACGGGGACGATGTCCGACGTGTCTTTACGTCGGTACCGCGGTACCACCCCGTTTGCATCGGATTCGCCCGCACAGGACGATCCGATGCCACTCACGCTGGCTGTAACGGGCCCACCCGTTCGGTTCTACTGAGCAGGCCGTAAAGGCTCACCGTTCTTCCGAAGACTCCCCGGTGATCGCCGGATCAACGCCTGACTTCTTTCGATCGAACTTCCAGACCCGATGATGCTCAGGAACTAATGCTTCGGCGGGGAGAGATGATCGGGAGGAGATTTCCTGCCGGCCAACGCGCCCGTCAGCAATAGAACCGCACCAACTACACATACTGCGATACAGCCCCAAGCCCAGATCACCGAGCCGGTCATCAAAGCGATGACCAGCAAGGCAAACCCCACTGCCGCCGCACACAGCGTCAGTACAAGCACACCACACCTCGTTCCGGATGCGCCGGCAAGCGACCGTCAGGTCCGGAGCGAGCCGTCGCGCGCCGTGCGTGAAGCAAACAACCTCTAGTTGTTGCCCTTGGCGTACGACTGGCTGTACCCGGAGGACTGTCCCTCTTGGTTGAAGCCGTCCTTGCCATTGTCCACAGGCAGGGCCGAGGAGCGATTCTCCAACTCTTCGAGCTGCGATTCCAGGTACGACTTGAGACGGACCCGGTACTCGCGCTCGAACGTCTTGAGCTGCTCGATGCGACCTTCCAGAACAGATCGCTGCTCGTTGATCGTCGCCATGATCTCGGTGTGCTTGCGTTCGGCATCGGCCTGAAGTGCGTCGGCCTTCTCCTTCGCCTGCCTGAGCTGGGTCTCCGACCTTGTCTGCGCATCCGACAATAGCGACTCGGATTTCTGACGAGCATCGGTGACCATTGCCTCCGAGCGCGTACGCGCATCGGTGACCAGGCGCTCGGCGTTGGTCCGCGCGTTGCCGAGCAACTGCTCCGACTCGGTTTTCGCATCGCTCGTCAGACGATCTGCCATTTCCTGAGCAAGGCCCAGGATCTTGGCCGCCTGCATGTTGGAATCGGCGCTTTGCGACGCGGCAACGGGAGCCGGAGCTGGGGCCACCACAGGTGCAGGCTTGGGAGGCTCGACCGGGCGTTGCGGCTCCGGAGGTCGCTGCGGCTCTGGCACCTTTTGCTGAACGGGTGCAGATTGGCCGGAGCCGGATTGGCCGGAGCCGGGCTGTCGCGCCGAACTCTTGGAGTCGGACAGCTCCTGATCGAGCTCGCCCACTCGCTGGCGCAGATCAGCATTTTCTTCGATCAGTCGCGACAGCTCTTGCTCGACGAGATCGAGGAATGCATCTACCTCGTCTTCGTTGTAGCCGCGCTTTCCGATCGGCGGCTTACTGAACGCGACATTGTGCACATCAGCTGGAGTCAGCGGCATGGAAGGATCCCTTCACGCGTCTTGAGGCGGTAGAGCAAGCATTCAGTTATATCCCATTCCATACGGTCCGGAACAATCAAACTGTAACTGGCGTCCATTCTGTCACATCGGTCGCGCTGGTCGCTCGCGTCCCCGAAGTCTTGTACCAAAGTATCGAACCCTACGATCCCAGCCCTCTCACGACAGTCATCAGGATGAACACCCCGAAGAGCAACACCATGATCGACAAGTCGAGTCGAACTCCGCCGAGATTCACCGGCGGTATCAGTCTGCGAAGCAGCTTGACCGGCGGGTCGGTCACCGTGAAAATCGCTTCCAGCAATATCACCACAATTCCAGTGGGACGCCAGTCGCGGGCGAACGTTCTGATGAATTCGACGATGATGCGGCCGATGAGAAGCAGCCAGAACATAAAAAGTACGAAATAGAGAACCGCAAACAAGGCCACGTCTCATACTGTGCCCGAAAAAAGCGGCTCGATCAAAGCGACCAGGTCAGAGACCCCCGACGCCCGATCGAGCCGCGGACTTATCGCACAACTCGTCCGAGTCATTGCTGACTGTAGAAGCCGGTTTCGGCGATCCGACGACGCTCCTGAGGCGAGACGTCGACATCAGCGGGCGAGAGGAGAAACACCTTCGTCGCGACCTTGTCGAAGGAGCCACGCAGTGCGAACGCCAGTCCCGCGGCGAAGTCCACCAACCGCTTCGCGTCGGCATTGCTCATCTCGACGAGATCCATGATGACGGGGGTCCCGTCACGAAAGCGCTCACCGATGGTGCGCGCCTCGCTGTAGTCGCGTGGTTGCAACGTGGTGATCTTGGACAAGGGGCCTCCGTCGTCGACGATCGGGCTTCGACGAGTTTCCGCCCGTACATCCATCCTGGTATCGACGGCGAGGTTTCCACGCGTCGCCGTCGGCCGAGCACCTCCGCCGGTTGAACCGCGCGAACTTCTGCCCCCGATGGGTGCCAGAGCAGGAGCCGACCGAGGCGCCTCGAAGTCGTCGTAGTCTTCGGCGTCGTCCAGATTGGCATGCGCGGGCCGTCGAGAAGTAAAGCTGGGGCCACCGAATTCACGGTCGCCGCGCTCGTCGAGTTCGGCGTACGTGTCGCGCCCCCGCGAAACCCGATGAGTATCAGGTTCGTCGAGGTAGTCGTCTTCATAGTCCGCGAGTGGAACCATGCCGAAGTACGCCTTGAACTTGTGCAGGGTGCTCATCGATCCTTGCCTTCCTTCAAAACTGGCCATTCGGGCTTCACTCCCGGGCGGGTGTTCAGCGTGTCGTCTCCAGGTTCACATTGGGTCAGTTGTGACTGATGTGAACCGTGGTCTCTACAGGCGAGGTTATCGGCCGCGAACCGAGTATTGCGGTACCGACACGCACGCACGTCGATCCGTGTCGCACAGCTGCTTCCAGGTCGCCGGTCATGCCCGCAGACAGTTCGACCGCCTCCGGATGATCGACCAGAACACGCTGGTGCAGTTCGGCGAGAGCGGCGAACGAACTATCAGGGTCGGCTTCGATCGGCGGGACCGCCATCAAACCCGCAAGTGAGAGATTCTCTGCCGATGCGACGAGGTCGACCAGTTCGTCCAGTTGTTCGCGTTCGATGCCGGCCCGATGAACATCGCCATCGAGACTCACTTGAATCAGCACCTGTAAAGGGGTTGTCCGCTCGCCCTCGCCCAGCGCACGATGCACTGCGTTCTGAAGCGCCTGAACCAACCGCGCGCTGTCTACCGAGTGGATCGAATAGGCCCACTTCGCAACCGACTTCGCCTTGTTCCTCTGCAAATGCCCGATCATGTGCCATTTCGCGGGAGAGTCGGCAAAGTGCTCGGCCGTCTCGTGTGCCTTGACCGTTGCTTCCTGCTCCCGCGACTCACCGAACTCACGGCAACCCAGTCGATAGAGAATTTCGACGTCACTCGAGGGGAAGAACTTGGTGACCGGAAGCAGCGTCACGTCCTTTTCGGCGCGGCCGGCGGAGATACACGCCGCACGCAGCCGATCTCGCACCGACAGCAGTGCGTTCTCTATCTCTACGGCTCTGTCACTTGCGATAGTCATGGCACCAGTCAAGCAGGCTCGGTGTCCATCCAGATCACGCTGGCGAACCTGCCGGTCGGTGCTTCCCGCCGATGACTGAACAGGGTTCTGTCCTCGATGGTGCACCGAGGATCTACCACCACCGCCGATACACCGGAAGCCTCGAGTTGCCTACGAATGCCCGCACGGATATCGAGACCCGGCGTCTTACGAACCGTCGTGGTTGCACTACCGGGTAGATGCCTCTCGACGTCGGCCCGCATATGCGCAGGCACTTCGTACTGGCGGCCACTTGCTGCCGGCCCCAGAAAAGCACCGACACGTCCGAGGTCTGCTCCTAGCGAAACCATCGCCTCCAGCACCTTGGGCACGATGCCGATTCGGGCACCCACCCGCCCTGCATGGACTGCGGCGATCACACCTGCCTCGTCGTCGGACAGCAGAAGCGGAACACAATCTGCAGTCAGTACCACCAGGCCAAGATTGGGAACGGTCGTCACGATTGCGTCGGTGACCGGTACGGTCTCGGAGACCGGACCGTCCACCACCGTGACGGTGCGACCATGCACCTGTTCCATCCACACCAAGCGGTCGACGCCCAGGCCCAGTTCCCGACCCAGTCGTTCGCGGTTTGCCGCGACCGCCTCCGGAGCATCACCCACATGGTCGCCGAGATTGAAAGTGTCGAACGGCGGCGCCGACACCCCACCCGCTCTGGTGGTGGTAACCCTGCGGACTTTGCCGTTCAGCGCGACATTCCTCTCGGTAGGTGCAATCCCTCTATGAGTGTTCGGATCAGCGACGCATGAACGACGGTACGTCGACCTCGTCTTCGCCCTCTTCTTCGGACACCGATACACGTCGCCCAGTTCCGGGCACACCGTTCGACGGCGCACTGCGTGACTCCGAATTCGGTAGCGGCGGAAGACTACTTCCACTCGGAGCACCTGCGGAATCACGAAAAACTCCCGCCGAACTGGTCGAATCCGATGGCCTCGACGAGGACACTTCGCCGGATCGGGCCGAACCGACGGATCCGCGCGTATTTCCGGGCGCAGCTTCCACAGGTCGACGCGTGGGGGTACCACCGTCGAAACCGGCGGCGATCACGGTGACCCGCACCTCGTCACCGAGCGAGTCGTCGATGACTGTACCGAAGATGATGTTGGCGTCGATGTGAGCGGCTTCCTGCACCAGAGAAGCAGCCTCGTTGATCTCGAACAGACCCAGGTCGGACCCGCCGGCGATCGACAGCAGTACGCCTCGGGCGCCTTCCATCGACGCTTCGAGCAACGGCGAATTGATGGCAGATTCCGCCGCCTTGATGGCCCGACCCTCACCGCGTGAAGATCCGATTCCCATCAGGGCACTACCGGCGCCGGACATGACACCCTTCACATCTGCGAAGTCGACATTGATCAACCCTGGAGTCGTGATGAGATCGGTGATTCCCTGGACGCCGTTGAGCAGTACCTCGTCCGCACTTCGGAATGCATCCATCAAACTGACGGCCGCATCTCCCAACTGCAGTAGCCGATCGTTGGGGATCACTATCAGTGTGTCGCAGGATTCGCGAAGCTGCTGAATTCCGGTGTCGGCCTGGCCGCCGCGACGCTTGCCCTCGAACGAGAACGGTCGTGTGACGACTCCGACAGTCAGAGCGCCGAGTTTGCGGGCGATATTGGCGACGACGGGCGCGCCACCGGTACCGGTGCCACCGCCTTCACCTGCGGTGACGAAAACCATGTCGGCCCCCTTGAGGACCTCTTCGATCTCGTCTTTGTGATCATCTGCCGCGCGGCGACCAACTTCGGGGTCCGCTCCGGCACCGAGTCCGCGAGTCAGCTCGCGACCTACATCGAGTTTGACGTCGGCGTCGCTCATGAGAAGTGCTTGAGCATCGGTGTTGACCGCGATGAACTCGACTCCCTTGAGTCCCTGTTCGATCATTCGGTTGACCGCGTTAACGCCGCCGCCGCCGATGCCGACGACCTTGATTACGGCGAGGTAGTTGTGCGGGGGCGTCATGGGCTCTCGCCTTCCGTGGTTGTTGTCTGGACTGTCAGGTACGGGAAAAGTCTCAACCTGAACCATAGGCTTAGAGTTATGTCAAGTACTCGACTTGATGAACGCTATTGATCGGTGCAACCTTCTGCCATTAGGCGCGCCGGGCACCGCGAAAAGATTTTGCTTCAGACCGTACCTGTCGGTCACCCGAACAGCTACTTGATGGTGGGTAGATCTGGGCTCGATACATCCAGAACCTGTCCAGGCTGAGACAACAATGTAAGCGCCACAGCAGATTTGCGCTCCGAATTATCGCTACTCCCCCATACGAGTGTCCTCCCGTCGAGCAACGACAGCGACACCTCCGATATCGAGGTCGCGCGAACCTCGCCGACTTGACCACGAAGAGCGTCAGGCATCGAATCCAGTACGGCCAGTCCGCTTGTCGTAGCTGCATCCCCTGGACCGGGCGTATCGGTCACCAAGCGCACGACTCCTGGCAGTGGCGTACCGACGGCAAAGTCGACGCCGTCCTTGTCGAGCAAGTGAGTTCCGTCCGGCTCGTCCACGAATGCCACGGGCACTCGTTCCGTCACCGTCACCCGCACGGTCGACGGATACATCCGCTGAACACGTACCGACGCCATTGCCGGGATAGCCGCGACTCGCTGTGCAGCTGATCCAACATCGACCCGAACGAGCTTCTCCCCCAGCAGGATGTCGAGGTCGGCGACAATTTCTTCCTCGGACACCGTCACGTTTCCGGTGACCTCGATCTTGCGGACGGACAACACCGGGGTGAGATACACCAGGGCAAATCCCGCCACGATCACAGCCACCACCGCCGCCGCGATCAGTCCGAGTTTGCGACGCGACCGCGAGACACGCAGACGTTCCGCTTCTCGAGCCTCGCGCCTGCGCTCGCGATCCTTCGCCTCGTGCGATGCGGCCGCGGAATTCGCACCGGCCGTCGACCTTCCGGTGGATTCGCCATTCTTCGGTGTCGCCACGGATTTCGGTCTTGCCTTGGACGTGCGATCAGGCCTGGCGGCACGGCGTCGACTCCCCCGCTCGGGCCGATCGGTCACTCCGATGCCCGACCTTGCCCGATCCTGAAGTCGGTCTTCGACCGCAACGCATCGAGAATGGGTCCGGCCAACATCGTGACATCGCCCGCGCCCATGGTGATGACCACATCTCCGGGGGCGGTCAGCGCGGCAACCTGCTTGGCCACCAAAGACAAATCCGGTTGATAGTTGACCGGGACGGTCACCGCCGCTGCCACCAGTGCACCCGTAACCCCGGGGAGCGGTTCTTCGCGCGCGCCGTACACATCGAGTACGACCACCTCGTCGGCAAGGCTCAACGCCGTACCGAACTCCGAAGCGAAAGTTTCCGTCCGCGAATACAGGTGCGGTTGGAAGACCACGATCACCCGTCCACGCTCGTCTGGACCCGCGACTCCAGCGACGAGTTGCTGTGCCGCAGTCAGCACCGCACGGACCTCCGTCGGGTGGTGCGCATAGTCGTCGAAGACGCGAACACCGTGTTCGCGCCCACGGAGCTGGAACCGGCGATGAACGCCACCGAAACCGGCGACACCGGCCAGTAGTTCGTCGACCCCGGCCCCTACCTGACGCCCTGCGCTGAACGCGGCAAGAGCATTGAGCGCTGTGTGACGTCCGGGGACCCCCAGTCGCAACGTCCGCGGCTTCTCCTCACCCTCGACCAACAATTGGGCCACACCCCCGACATCCTCGGGTTCCCAATTCAGAAGACGGACCGCCATCTCGACCTCGCCTGTAGCGACGTTCGCCGATCCATAACCGAGCACCCGAACCCCTGGCAGTGCGCGTGCGTGGATTCTCTGAGCGAGGGCGGCGGACCCCGGGTCGTCCATGCAGGCGACCAACACTCCGCCAGGCTCGAGCAAGGCCGCGAAATCGTCGAATACCTGCACGTAGGCCTCGGTCGTGCCGAAGTAGTCGAGATGATCGGCCTCGATATTGGTGACGATCACGACGTTCGGGCTGTACTGCAGCAGGGACCCGTCGCTCTCATCGGCTTCCGCTACGAACACGTCGCCGCTGCCGTGGTGCGCGTTGGTGCCCGCCTCGTTGAGCTCACCACCGACGGCGAACGAGGGGTCGAATCCGCAGTGCTGCAACGCAACCACGAGCATCGACGTCGTAGAGGTCTTTCCATGGGTTCCGGACACCAGCAGCGCGCGATACCCGTCCATCAACGAGGACAACACGGCAGGGCGCAGCACGATCGGAATACCGCGTTCCTCGGCAGCGACGAGTTCGGGATTGTCTTTCGGAATCGCGGCGAGCGTCGTGACGACGACGGTGGGTCCACCCGGCAGCATGTCCAAAGCGGAACTGTCGTGCCCTACTCGGACTTGGGCACCACGTGCCCGAAGCGCAAGAACACCGCGGCTCTCCTTGGCATCCGACCCGGAGACCTGGCCACCACGAGCCAGCAGAATACGTGCAATGCCCGACATACCGGCACCGCCGATGCCGACCATGTGCACTCTCGCGAGCTCGGCTGGAAGCTCGGACATGTCCATCCTTTCACCCGTCACGACAGTGACGCTTCGTTTGGTCGAACCGAGGCGACGTCTACCACGATCTCCGCAACCGTAGCTGCAGCGTCGCGGTGACCCGCACTCCCCGCTGCGATGGACATAGCAGCGATGCGCTCGGTATCGGTGATCAAGTCGACGATCGTGCTACCGACGTACGCCGCGTCGATCTGCGCGTCCTGCACCAGTATCCCGCCCCCCGCATCGACGACGGGCCGAGCGTTCAAGTCTTGCTCACCGTTGCCGTGCGGCAACGGTACATACACGGCGGGCAGCCCTGTCGCAGACACCTCGGCGACGGCCATGGCACCGGAGCGACACATCGCCAGATCTGCGGCCGCATAGGCCAAATCCATGCGGTTGAGGTACGGAACAGCAATGTACGCAGTCGTTGCGCCTTCGATCGACTCGACATCGACGGTGTTCTTCGGGCCGTGTGCGTGCAGGACCGAGACCCCCGCGGCGGCGAGTTCGGCTGCGGCGCCGGACACTGCGTCGTTCAGCGAGCGTGCACCTTGTGATCCGCCGAACACCAGCAGCACGGGGCCGTCCGCAGGCAACCCGAAATAGGCTCGCGCCTCGTCACGTCGAGAAGCTCTGTCCAGCCCGGTGATCGTAGGTCGGACGGGTATTCCAACTATCTCTGCATCCTGCGCACCGCGAGCGGATACGCCGGAGCCCGGCACGGCCGCCAGCACCCGAGTCGCCAGACGGGCGCCGACCTTGTTGGCAATCCCCGCACTGGCGTTGGCCTCGTGCAGAACGATCGGTATGCGTCGACTGTCACGAGCGAAACGCGCGGCGATGTAGGCGGGGAGAGCGACGTATCCGCCGAATCCCACGAGTACGTCCGCTTCGGTCTCGGAGAACACTTTCTTGGTCCTATGCACCGATCGAACGAGTTTTACCGGCAATCGCAGCAGATCGAGTGTCGGTTTGCGCGGCAGGGGAACGGGAGGAATCAATGCAAGTGGATACCCGCGCGCCGGCACGAGCCTGGTCTCGAGGCCGCGTTCGGTTCCGAGCGCGGTAATCCGAATTTCGGGATCGATAGCGCGTAGTGCGTCGGCGACGGCAAGGGCAGGCTCGATGTGTCCTGCAGTCCCTCCGCCCGCTACGACGACGGACAGTGCTCTGGTGACCGGCGGTCGACTTCGTGCATTCACCGTCGATATCCTTGCCCATCGGGGTGGTTGCGTCGCGCGCCGGGTTGCCTCGGCACTCGACGGCGAGGATCGGACCGTTGCTCACCTGGGGCCCCACGACGTGCTCGATTCGATGCACCGCCCACCTGTGCGTGTTCACGTGCGGCCGAACGCCCGCTCTCCGCACGTGCCGCAAGCCGGCGGCGGGCCTCTTGATCGAGGGCAGGCCTGGTCGATTTGGATCGAGCTGCGGCTGCGCGCAGAGGCGAGAACGACGCGGGCATCGGGAGCCGGAGTACTCGATCGAGCCTGCTGTCCCTGCCGGCGTGCAATGCCGCGATCGCTTCGGGTTCGTGTCTCGCGGCATTGGCGATGATGCCGAACATGAGGAGCGTGATCGCGGTCGATGATCCACCGTAGGACACCAGCGGCAACTGCAGACCCGTCACCGGAAGCAGCCCGACGACATAGCAGATATTGATCATTGCCTGGGCGAAGATCCAGGTCGTCGAACCGGCGGCCAACAGACGAAGGAACGGGTCGACGGATCGCATGGCAATGCGGAGGCCGGTGTACACGAACAGGGCGAAAAGACCCAACACTGCCAGGCACCCGATGAAGCCGAGTTCCTCGCCGATGATCGCGAAGATGAAGTCGTTGTGCGCGTTGGGAAGGTAGCTCCACTTGGCACGGCTCTGACCGAGTCCGACGCCGAAGGGTCCGCCGTCGGCCAAGGAGTATCTCGCTTGCTTGGACTGATATCCCAGACCCTGCGGATCGTCCCCCGGGTTGAGCCAACCCTTGATCCGGTTCGAGCGATACCCCGCGGTGAATGCCAATACGGTTGCGGCGCCGATTCCGCCGACGACCAGAATTCCGAACAAGCGAGCATTGAGCCCGGCGAACCATAGAAGCGAGACGAGGATGATGCCGATGGCGATGGCCGTACTCAAGTTCGGCTGCAGCACTACCAGCGCGCACATCAGCAACGATGCAGGTACCAACGGGATAAGGAGCGACTTCAAGCTGGCGTGCTCGCTACGCCGCGAGGCCAGAAGATGTGCGCCCCACAAGACGAGCGTGACTTTGGCGAGTTCGGAGGGCTGGAACGAGATCCCAGCGACGTTGAACCATCGACGTGCGCCGTCTGCGCCTTCCGACCCCACACCCGGAATCAAGACGAGCATCAGCATGACCACCGAGATGCAGAACAGCGGGAACGACAGCTTTCGAAGCATCCGAACCGACATGCGCAGCGCGATGTAGAACGCTACGACACCGAGGGCGACGCCGATCAGTTGCTGGGTGAAGAGTGAGTAGGCGGAGCCGTCCGTCGCATAGGCCTCGGCGGCCGAAGAGGACAGCACCATGACCAGCCCGAGGATGGTCAGGAGTGCCGCAATGGTGACGATCAGATGGAACGACGCAAGCGGTCGGCGCATCCACAAGCCGATTCTGGTGCGTGGTCCGCTGGTGGCTGGACCAGCGACGGGTCGAGATCGACCGGATGCGGTACTCACGTTACCGGCCCGATGGCGTGGCCGATATCCGCGGAGTCGAGATCGACTACGGCCTCGGCGAAGCTGCGACCGCGATGCCCATAGTCGACGAACATGTCCAGGGACGCCGCGGCCGGGGCGAGCAACACGGTGTCGCCGGGCCGCGCTCGGCGTGCTGCCTCTTGGACGACCGCCCGCATCACTACGTCAGCATCTTCAGCAACATGAGTCACATCAGCATCGTCTCCCGCCGGATACCGCACAACGGGAACATCCGGTGCGTGTCGCGCCACTGCCTCTGCGATCTGCGTCCCATCGCGGCCGATGACAAGTACGGCGACGAGACGCGGAGCAATTTCGACGACGAGTTCGTCGATGGCAGCGCCCTTCAACAGTCCCCCTGCGATCCATACGACGCGGGGATATGCGAGGAGCGAAGACCGCGCAGCATGCGGGTTCGTGGCCTTCGAGTCGTCCACGAACGTCACGTCGTTCGTCGTGCGAACCACGGCGCCTCGATGGGGCCCGACCTGATAGGTCCGGATGCCTTCGGCCACATGGCCAGCATCGACGCCGATCGCGCGAGCCAGAGCAGAGGCCGCAAGCGCGTTCATCCACCCGGCGGGACCGGCGGGCACCACCGCCGTCACCGGCACGATCTGCTCGCGATCGGCGAACGCGTTGTCCACCAGATGATCACCGATGATGCCGAAGTCGCCGGCCGCGGGCTCGGACAAGCGGAATCCGATCACGCGGTCCGCCGTCGATGTCGCCGAGAGCGCGGCTGCGCGGGCGTCGTCGAGACCGATCACAGCGATATCACCGTTCAGCGCCCGAGCCTTGGACTCGACGTAACCATCCATACCCCCGTGCCAATCGAGATGGTCTTCCGCGATATTGAGCACAGCACCCGCGGCGGGACGCACCGAGGGCGCCCAGAACAACTGGAAAGACGACAGTTCGACGGCCAATACCTCCGGGTGCGGCGAGAGTCGAAGGGCATCGAGTATCGGCAGACCGATGTTCCCGCACGCGACGCTATCGATCCCTGCGGACTTCAATATCGACGCCAGCATCGAGGTGGTCGTGGTTTTGCCGTTGGTACCGGTGACGACCAGCCATCTCGTCGGCGGGCCGTAGATGCCGGCACGATCGATCCGCCACGACAACTCGACGTCGCCCCAGATGGCAACACCGTGGTTCGCGGCCGCCGCCAACACCGGTGAACCAGCTCGTAATCCAGGACTCGTCACCACCAGGGCGATTGCACCGATTCGATCGGTGTCAGCGAGTAACTCGTCCTGCAACACCACGCCCGCCCCGAGTGCGCGGGCGTTGTCCAGCGCACCCGGATCCGAGTCGGTGACCAGAACCTCCGCTCCCAAGTCGAGCAGCGGCTGTACCGTCGCCAAGCCGGACACGCGAGCCCCTGCGACAAGGACGGTCCGTCCCCGAAGCCACGTCAGATCTTCGTCGTATCCGGTTGCGTCGGCAGTCTCGGACACGTGTATCTACCCTCCGATTGCAGCGAGATACTCGCTGTAGAACAGCGCCAGCCCGACGGCCGATGCGATGGCGGCCAGAAGCCAGAATCTGATGATTACCGTGGTTTCCGCCCACCCGGCGAGCTCGAAGTGATGATGGAACGGGGCCATTCGGAATACTCGTCGTCGACTGGAGCGGAAGACCGCAACCTGGATCACGACCGACGCTGCCTCGGCAACGAACAGTGCAGCAATCACGACCATGATCAGCTCGGTTCTCGTCACGATCGACAATCCGGCAAGCAGACCACCCAGCGCCAAGGAGCCGGTGTCGCCCATGAATATCTTTGCGGGCGCGGCATTCCACCACAGGAATCCGATACACGCACCTGCCGCCGCCGCGCAGATCAGCGCAAGGTCGAGCGGATCGCGAACGTCGTAGCAACCGGGCCCCGGGTTCGTCGAACACGCCTGGCGGTACTGCCAGAAGGTGATGACCGTATAAGCACCGAGCACCAGCGTCATCGAACCCGCGGCCAGACCGTCGAGGCCGTCGGTCAGATTGACCGCATTGGACCAGGCAGTCACCAAGAAGTAGCACCACACGATGAACACGATCGAACCCATGCTGACGGTGGCGATATCGCGGACGTAGGACAGTTGGGTACTGCCGGGGGTGAGCCCGTTCGGCCCTCGGAACTGCAGGGCAAGGACGCCGAAAATTACCGCAGCGAAAAGCTGCCCCACCAGCTTGGCGGTCTTGTTCAGGCCAAGATTTCTCTGCTTACGAATCTTGATGAAGTCGTCGAGGAAACCCACCAGGCCCAGCACCGTGGTCAACCCCAGCACCAGAAGGGCCGAAGCCGATGGCCCGTCCGCTTCGTAACCGATACCGATGAGATGCGAACCCCAGTAGCCGGCCCACAGCCCGGCGAGGATCGCAACACCGCCCATGGTGGGAGTCCCGCGTTTGGACTGGTGGCTTGCAGGCCCCTCGACCCGAATCTCCTGCCCGAATCCTTGCTTCGAAAACGCCTTGATCAGCACAGGCGTGAGCAGGATCGCCACAGCGAGTGCAATACCTCCGGCGAAGAGGATCTGTCTCACTGCGATTCCTCCGGTGTCATCGTCTCGTTCTCTCCATCTGCCTCTTCAGGCGCTTCCAGCAACGCGTCGGCCACCGACCACAACGCGACCGACTGCGAAGCCTTCACCAGGACGATGTCACCGGGCAGCACCTCGCGTCGCAAAACCGCGATTGCCTCTGCATCGTCGGACACGAGCATCGACTCCTCGCCCCACGACCCCTCCATCACCGCGCCCTGGTGGAGCGCTCGTGTCGGACGACCGGAGTCGACGATCACCAGACGACTCACATCGAGTCGCACAGCCAGCCTTCCGATCGCGTCGTGCTCGATGACTGATTCTGGACCCAGTTCACCCATTTCACCCAATACGGCCCACGTCCGCCGACGCGGCCCACTGCCCGAGCGCGACATCGACACCAGTGCTTTGAGCGCAGCACGCATCGAATCTGGATTGGCGTTGTACGAATCGTTGACAACGGTCACCCCGTCGGGACGGGTACGAACATCCATCCGACGAACCGAGGTTGCATTGGAACCGGCAAGCGCGATCGCGATCATCTCGAGGCTCGCCCCGCATTCGAGGGCCACAGCAGCCGCGGCCAGCGCGTTGCCTACCTGATGTTCACCATGGACGGCGAGAGCGATGCCGATGCTCCCGGCAGAGGTGACAAGAGTGAAGTTCGCACGCGCGTCGGCGTCGAGCTCGACGTCCGTTGCTCGAACATCGGCTTCCACCGAATGCCCGACCGTGACCACGCGAGCCGACGTCCGTGACCTCATCGACAACACCAGTGGATCGTCGGCGTTAAGAATCGCTACCCCGCCGTTCGCGGCATTCGGAAGCGCTTCGATCAATTCACCCTTGGCAAGCGCGATCTTCTCTCTCGATCCGAACTCCCCTAGATGGGCCGTTCCGACGTTCAAGACGACGCCGATTCGCGGAGGCGCGATCGAGGCCAAAGCGGCCACGTGCCCCACACCTCGCGCCGACAACTCGAGAACCAAGAACTTCGTGGTTTCGTCAGCCCGAAGGGCCGTCCAGGGATGGCCCAGTTCGTTGTTGAACGACCCGGGCGGCGCAACAACGGAACCCAGCGGCGCCAGTACCGAGGCCAGTAGATCCTTCGTCGATGTCTTTCCCGAGGATCCGGTCACGCCGACGACCGTCAGTGACGTCGTATTCGCCAAGTCGACAACAGAGGCACGAGCCAATGCAGCCAACGCCCCGAGAACCGCGGCTCCCGATCCATCACGATCGTGCTCGAGAGCCATGGCTCGACCGTCGTGCGGAACGGGTTCGACGACGATTGCCGGCACCCCGACGGGACGGGCAGCAAGGACGGCCACGGCACCAGCGGTCACTGCTGCGGCTGCGTGGTCGTGTCCATCGACCTTTGCTCCCGGCAACGCCAAGAACAGACCTCCCGGGGTCACCTTGCGGGAATCGAACTCGACCGACCCGTCGACGATCCGTGACGGGTCGGGCACGTCGTGCAGGGTTCCGCCGACGATGTTCGCGATCTGGGCGAGTGTCAACGCTTTCACGATGGATCTCCTGCTTCTGCGTCGATCCTGCTGTCGATGGCGGCCGCAAGAACCACCCGATCATCGAATGGATACTTCACACCCGCGATGTCCTGTCCGGTTTCGTGGCCTTTTCCCGCGACCAGAACGACATCGCCCGCACTGGCCCATTTCACAGCCTCGGTGATGGCAGATTCTCGGCCGGCCACATTTCGGACCTCACTGCGCGCCTGCGGGTCGACGGCCAACGCCCCCTCGTACATCGCGTCTCGGATCGCCGATGGATCCTCCGAGCGGGGATTGTCGTCAGTGATCACCAGCAGGTCCGCCCCGCGCGCTCCGGCGGCACCCATCAACGGACGCTTCGCTTTGTCTCGGTCACCGCCTGCGCCGAGGACCACCGCAATCCGTCCCGCGGTCTGTTCTCGTAGTGTCTCGATGACTGCTTCCACTGCGGCAGGCTTGTGTGCGTAATCGACCACGGCAAGAAAGTCCTGGCCGCGAACGATGCGCTGCACCCGGCCGGGGACGTCGACCTCGGCCATACCGCGGATTGCGCGACGGACATCTACCCCTGCCGCCGAACAAGCTGCAGCAGCGAGTACCGCATTGGCAACGTTGTATCGGCCGGGTAGCCGAATCTCGGCCGGGTAGCTTGCGCCGCCCGCTTCTACGATCGAAAAAGTCTGCGTGCCGTTGGCTTCCTTCGACCAGTCTGCGATCGTCCAATCGGAGTGCGCAGCGACCGAGGCAGTCACGACGCTCGTTCCGGCCGCACGAGCGATGTCGGCCATCCGCTTTCCCCAATCGTCGTCGATACACACGACGGCCGAGCGGCTTCGGACCCGCGACTCCGCGGTGAACAGTCGACTCTTCGCCTGGAAGTAGTCCTCGAGGGAACCGTGGAAGTCCAGATGATCTTGTGACAGGTTGGTGAAGGCGCCGACCGAGAACACCGTGCCGTCGACGCGGCCCAGCGCCAAAGCATGACTGGACACCTCCATGACGACCGTATCGATGCCGCGCTCGAGCATCACCGCAAACAATGCGTGCAATTGAGGCGCTTCAGGAGTGGTGAGGGCACTCGGGACTCGGGAACCAGCGATCTTCGTCTCGATGGTCCCGATCAACCCCGTCACCCTGCCTGCAGCGACCAAGGCAGCCTCGAGGAGATATGCCGTCGTCGTCTTTCCGGACGTGCCGGTAATGCCGATGACGGTCATGTTCTCGGAAGGATTGCCGTAGACGAGTGCCGAGACGGTGCCGAGAATCATCCTCGGGCTCTCGTGCAGCAAAACCGGCACCGGCAACTGCGGATACTTGCCACGGACGATGTCCATGCCCTCGGAATCGGTGAGGATCGCGACCGCACCCCGATCCAGCGCATCCTCGACGAACGTCGCACCATGTACGGACGATCCAGGGAGCGCTGCGAAAAGGTCGCCGCGCTCGATGCCCTGTGCACGCAGGTTGATGCCGGTGACAGCATTTCGCTGCGCCACCTCATCGTCTACGACCACCGCGTTCGACACGTCGGCAAGGTCTTCGACCGACGTGTGGGGCGGCTTCGACGGGCGAAACGCCGTCGGAGCAGGCTGCGGCACTTCTGGCACAGTCACTGTGCTCCTTTCTGCCCGGCTGCGAGGATGTCTCGGGTCCGCCGGGGGCGCGGTCGTCGACACGGATATCCAAAACCCCGAATGTGCGGAAGAGGCCGACGAGTCAGGTTACCGGCGAGTGCACCCGGACCCGAATCGGGAGTTGGTCCGATTCGTCGATCGCGATCACAGAGCAGAAGGTAATCATGTCAGTCGGCCTGCAGAACCAGTTTGCGTCCGGGATCGGCCGACAGTGGCACACTGTCTCGCTGAAGCATCCAGCTAGCGATGTTGTGGAAAAGCGGCGCGGCGGACTGACCACCGGATCCGTCCGCACTCCGGGACGGTGCGTCGAGCATGATTCCGATCACGTACCGCGGATCGTCGGCGGGCGCGATCCCCGCGAACGTGATCCAGTAGTTCGAGTTCGAGTAGCACTTGCACTCTGGGTCGACCTGCTGCGCCGTACCGGTCTTGCCGCTGATCTGGTAGCCGGGCACACCGGCCGCGACCCCGGTTCCCCGTTGATTACCGGTATCGTCCTGTGTGACGGAGCGAAACATGTCACGGACGGTCGAGGCCGTCTGCGGACTGACGACGTACACGCCCTCTGGCTGCTCGGTCTCGGCCGTATCTCCGCTCGGACCCGTCGTCGAACGAACGATTCGTGGTGGGATCCGCACCCCGTCATTGGCGATGGCCTGATACATGGCCGTCATCTGGAGCAGTGTCATGGACAAACCCTGTCCAATAGGAAGGTTGGCAAATGTGCCGCCCGACCATTGGTCACGGCTCGGGACGCTGCCAGCACTTTCGTACGGTAGACCGACATTGCTACGTTGCCCCAGACCGAAGCGGGACAACATGTCCGCGTATCGATCTTCACCGACACGCTGCGCAAGAATCAAAGTCCCGACATTGGAAGACTTCCCGAACACTCCCGTCGTCGTGTACGGAGCCACGCCGTGCTCCCACGCATCCTTGACCGAGACGCCGGACATGAAGATATTTCCAGGTACTTGCAGAACCTCATCCGGCGTTGTCAGACCATATTCGATCGCAGCTGCCGCAGTGATGATCTTGTTCACCGAACCGGGCTCGAAGGGGGTCGTGACCGGGAGATTGCCCATCTGCTTGTTCTTGTCGTTGTTGCCGACCCCGATACCTGGGTTGAAGGTGTTGTCGTTCGACATGGCGAGAACCTCACCGGTGCGCACATCCTGCACAAAAGCGGAAGCATCCTTCGCACCGGACAGATCCTTCGCCAACTGCACCTGCTGCTGCACGTAGTACTGAAGATCGGCGTCGATCGTCAACTCGACGCTCGAGCCGTTGACGGCGGGTTGCTTGTCACGCCAGCTACCAGGAATGACCGCGCCGTCGGACCCGCGGTCGTACGTTTGAGATCCGTCGGTTCCTGCGAGAGTGGAATCGAGCGAATCTTCCAGCCCCAGCAGACCGTGTCCGTCGTAACCCGTTGCCCCCACCATGTTCGCGGCGAGCGATCCACCCGGGTATTCGCGGATGTCCTGTCTTTCCAGTCCTACTTCTTCGAATTCCTTGCTGATCTTGGTTGCGACCGTCGAATCGACTCCACGCACGAGGTAAGTGAATGTGTCGTTGCTCTTCAGCTTCGCGAGGATGTCCTTCTCGCTCGCAATGTCACCGAGTTCATCGTGAAGTCCGGCAGCAATGGCCTTCAGACGATCGTCGGTTCCGGGCTTGGTCGGATCCTTCGCTCGCGCCTCGTCCAATTCCTTCCGAACACGAACCGGCTGGAACGTCAGCGCTTTGGCCTCCATCGTGAACGCGATCGGCTTCCCGTTGCGATCAGTGATTGCGCCTCGGGTCGCAGGATCGACAAGCGTCGTCGTGCGTTGCGAAGCCGCCTCAGCCGACAACCGACTCCCATCGACCCCCATGATCCACAACAGCTGCAGCGCAACGAGTGCGAGCACACCGAACATCAGAACTCGACCGAACCCGCTCCGAAAACCGAAGGACGACGCGTCGAACCGTCCGCGGCGAGGGTGTCGAGGCGGCAGCGACGATCCTGAGGATCGAGTCGCGGGCCTCCTGGCGCCGTCTCGTGCGCCGACCCCCGGTGCTCGACGTGTCGACCGTGGACGTCCAGCTGTTCCGGTGGTCGGCCGTGTCACTGCCGGCTACCCGACGCGTTATCCGGCGACGGACTTTCCGACTGGGTACTCATGGGAACCAATTGTTCACCGAGAGCGCCGGCACGAGCGTCAATGGATGTGTTCGGCGTGGCGGGTGTTGGACGTGTGGGAGAAGAAGCCGAACGCGGAGTGACCGAGGGGGGCGACTGTGTAGGCGAAACACTCTGCGAATCCGGCGGATCAAGGGGCGCTACCGGCTTGCCTTCCGCTGGAGCCGGCGTCCCGATAACCTGCACGGAACCATCGGGCGCCACGACGAGACGTGCAACATTCCCCGCGGGTACCATCCCCATCTCAGCGGCACGCCTCGCGAGTTCTGGTGCAGAGTCCGCCAATTCGACGTCGCGTTGAAGCGAGGCACGTTCCTGAACGAGTCCCTCGTTGTACGCCTTGGCGTCGGAAAGGTCATAGGAATCCCCCGCCGACCGAGTCGTCAGAAGCAGCGTCAGACCGAGCCCGAGCGACAACAGTCCGATGATCAGAGCGACGAACGGAATCCGGGCCGTCATCGACGCCCCGGACAGAGATGAGCGAGCAGCGCCGTGACTGGTAGTCGTTGCGTCCCCGGAGTGCACCGTGGCTCGCTGCTGACGACGCTCGTAGGCACGCAGTGCAGCACCGGAGCGTGCAGCACCAGTCTCCGTCGAGGTCGCTCGTGTTCGACGCGTACGCCGAGTTCCTGCCGAACCCGCGGTGATTGTCATGCCGCTCTCCTTGCGATGCGCTCGGCTGCACGTAGGCGCACAGGCGCCGAACGCGGGTTGTCTTCGATTTCTTCTTCCGAGGCGCGTTCGGCACCTCGGGTGAGCAGTGCGAACTCAGGACCCATCCCTGGGAGCTCAACAGGAAGTCCCTCTGGGCTACGAGATTTGACCCGAGGAGCAAGCTCCTTCTTCACTACTCGATCCTCGAGCGACTGGTAGGACATGAACACCACTCGTCCGCCGATCGAGAGAGCATCCAGACCGGCAGGCACTGCCTTCTCCAGCGAATCGAGCTCACCGTTCACCTCGATGCGCAGAGCTTGAAAGGTGCGTTTGGCCGGATGCCCGCCCGTGCGGCGCGTAGCTGCCGGAATCGACTCGTAGAGAAGTTCCACCAGGGCACCGCTCGTGGTGAAGGGTGTGATCGCCCGACGACGAAGGATCGCCGATGCGATACGACCCGCGAACCGCTCTTCACCATAGGTACTGAGCACCCGCGCGATATCGCCATGACTGTAGGTATTGAGGATGTCCGCGGCCGTAATTCCCACCGTCGAGTCCATCCGCATGTCCAGAGGTGCGTCTATCGAATAGGCGAATCCACGATCGGCCTCGTCCAACTGCATGGAAGAAACACCAAGGTCGAAGAGAATGGCATGTACCGACTCGTACTCGGGAAGGCCTGCCTCTTCGAGCGCGGCACCGATTCCGTCGTACGTCGTATGTACGAACGTTGTCCTGTCGGAGAATTCCGATAGGCGCCGACTCGCGAGTTCGAGAGCGGCCGGATCCCGATCGAGACCGATCAGACGGACACCGGGATAGGTGCGCAAAAAGTGTTCGGAGTGGCCTCCGAGTCCGAGGGTGGCGTCGATCATGACGCTGCCTTCTCCACCGGGGCCCACTGCGGTCAACGCTGGACCCAGCAGTTCGTCGGCTCGGCCTAACCGAACCGGAATATGCTTGGCACGAGGGGTATTCGATGCATTGGATCCCTGCGACGGTCCTGCAGTATTTCCAGGGCCGCCAGGAGGGTTGTCCGGGGCGGGCGGCTGAGACTCGCCTTCCACAATGATTCCTCCCGGTCTTGCTTGGCGCACCTTGTGCTCGGCGAGCGGATCGAAGAGATGAACTGTGCCGAATGCTTCGAGGTCCCTGTCCGATAGGGATCCTGGCGTTGGGGAAGAACGTCAGGTTCCTGATCTGTGAAACCTGGCGTTGGGGAAGAACGTCAGGGTTCTGATCGGGCAGAGGCCTCGCGGCACTCGGCGGTGACTTGGTGGCGCTACATAACCCCTCCGAGGGATTCGTCGAAGGCGTCGGAGAAGCTCTGCTCGCTTTCCTCCGAGTAACGAGTCCAGGAATCTTTGTTCCAGATCTCGATGAACTCGATGGAACCGTTGACGACGACTTCGCGCCCAAGATTCGCGTAGCGCCGATGGTCGGCGCTGATCATGATCCGCCCCTGCCCGTCGAGTTGCTGCTCGTCGGTGCCGGCACCCAACTGCCTGATGTACGCACGTGCGACGGGATTCGACCGCGAGGCTTCGGTGAGCTTGCGAACCCGGTCGGCGAACTCCTCCGGGGTGTAGACAGCGAGGCTGTGATCCTGCCCTTTGCTCACCATCACACCTCCAGAAAGCGCTTCGCGGAACTTCGCCGGCAACGTCAACCGACCCTTGTCGTCGAGCTTTGGCGTGTAGGTACCGAGGAACACTCGACACCTCCTACCTCAACCCTTCGCTGTCCACCACTTTACCCCACTTCCCCCCACTATCAATCCCTGACGAGGATTGATTTGTAATCTTCTGCACAAAAGCGCAGCTCAAAGCAATGGAGGGCTGTGGGGAGGATTTATGTCATCGGCGCGCCTGGCTCGGATCCCGGGCTCTTCTAAGTGAGCAGAGACGCCGAAACCGCAGTTCGGATCCACATCCCGCGCACTACAGATCGCCGAGCGAGCGGCGGTGGGTCCAAGTGGGGATTCATCGGGTCGGCCTCGGCCACGCGGGGCGAAAGAGATGTGGACAGCAAAAAAGCGGCGCCCCATCTCTCGATGGAACACCGCTTTCGCGTTCTTCAGCATCGCGCGTTCTAGTGCCGCGCGTTCTGTGTCGTCAACCGCTGCGGGCGACGATCGAGTCCGTCAGACTGCGATCGCGCGCGCAGTGTTCACTCCTGCTCGAACCGCCGCCGGAACCGATCTTCCATGCGCGACGCGAAGCCTCCGCCTTTACGGGCAGGCTTGGACTTCTGCCCCGAGCTCCTCGGACCGGACCCGGAATTGGATCCGCTCACACTCGATGCGTCGCCGTCGGACGGCGTTGCAGCTTTGCGTGATCCGCCGAGAAGAAACAGCACGCCTGCCCCGAACATCAGGACGAAGCCGACGAGGCTTATCACAGGAAAACCGCCGGGCTTGAATGGCAGTGCCACCCCGGCGATCAGAAGAACAAGCCCCAACGCGAACAATGCGGCCGCTTGAAAACGGCGTTTGCTCGATGCCGTACGCATGCGTCCGCTTCGTACGTGCGAGGCGAATTTGGGATCCTCGGCGTAGAGAGCGCTCTCGATTTGATCGAGCATGCGCTGCTCGTGCTCGGAGAGTGGCACGGTACCTCCCCCTGAACAGAAATTGAAAGTCATTTCGGGTCCGAAACGACGGGAAGCTGACCTTGGCGGCTACCTACTGTCGATAATACGAGCAGAATCGCCTGCTTACCACCTACTCGCGATATGTGTTCCTGAGAATGTTCGAAGTTCCCCAGCCCAACGCCACAATCGACGCTTGGAAGTCGCTGATCTGCAGTAGCTGCGGCAGGCGCCAGATATCGACCAGCGAAGAACACCGCGCTCAAGCAGACATCGAGTGCGGACGGACTTCCTGTCTGTCGAGTCGCGAATCGGCTCCGATGTACTCCTCCACTACCTGAAGAAATCGACCTACTTCGCGGTAGAACTCGTCGGTGTCGTTCTCGTCGATCGACCGGCACAAGCCCGCCTGGACCGCGGCTCTGGTCGCCGAGAAGCCAGCGAAGTACTCGGCCCAGGAATCGAGCACAGGCGCCGCCTTGGCCATCAAGACCCAGGCACTTCGCGAGCGCGCTCGCGTCGCGGCGATCGGGGTCGCCTCCAGAACCGCTGCCGCGCCGCGCAGAGCCGCCATGTAGCACTCGAGAAACATCTCAGCGGCGTCCGCGGCGCCGACCGATGCAGACAGCAGAGCGTCCGCTCGGCCGAGCAACGCTCTCGCGCGAGGCGATACCGGCGGCCGTACGTCAACACGGAGAACTTTGGTAGCCATACTCGAACACCTCCCGTTCGATTCGCCTCACGCGGTCGTCCGATCTGGTACCTCGGATTCGGTGGCACGGATTAGGTACTACCGACACGCCCGGACAACGATGAAGCTCTAAGGTCGGAACCCGGCGAGTCTCGCTTCCCTCGAGCTCTTCGCCGGATCGCCGACATCGAACATTCGTTCGACATATTCAATATAACTGCGCCCACCGACAAGTAGTCAAGGAAAGGTTGAGAACAGTCGCTACCGATGCGGAAACGACCCCATATCTCGTCGACCTTTCCCCTCAGGAAATCCGTCGCCGCCTCCCCGAAGCCCTGGCCATTTACGTAGCGGCCATGGGCTACCCCCAGGGCACCGAGTATCACCGCGCTCCCATGTGGATCGAGCATCTGTCGCGGCCAGGCTGGCGGGGAGTCGGAGCAGTCCTCCCCACCCCCGACGCGCCCTTGGTCGCCGTGGCGTACGGCTATCACGGTGCCCGGAATCATTGGTGGCATCAGCAGGTGCGCGACGGGCTGCGCAGATCCGGGCACACCGGCGAATACATCGACGGAGTACTCGACGACTATTTCGAATTGACGGAGCTGCACGTCACACCGAGTGCTCAAGGCCACGGGCTCGGCGGCGCACTCACTCGCAGGCTGCTCCAGAATCGACCCGAAAAGAGTGTGCTGCTGTCCACCCCCGAGGTCGAGCAAGAGGACAACCGCGCCTGGAAGTTGTACCGGCGACTCGGATTCGAGGATGTGCTGCGCGACTTCACGTTCTCTGGCGATCGACGGCCGTTCGCCGTACTCGGTCACGCACTGCCGTTCGAATGAAGGACGACCTATAGCCTGGACCGGTGATCGACGCTGTGGTAGTCGGCTCCGGCCATAATGCTTTGACCTCGGCTTGCTATCTCGCTGCAGCTGGGCTGTCCGTCGAGGTGCTCGAACGAGACACGATCGCCGGCGGCGCGGTGTCGTCCGTGGAGCGATTCCCAGGACACCGTGTGGACCGCGGGTCGTCTGCGCACATCATGGTGCGTCATACCGGAGTAATCGAAGAACTCGATCTCGGCAGTTACGGCCTGCGCTACGCCGAGTGCGATCCGTGGGCTTTCGCTCCAGGAGCCCCGAACTCCAATGAGGAAGCGTTGGTCTTCCATCGCGACCTCGACCGAACATGCGAGTCGATCGCTCGGTCCTGCGGGACCGCCGACGCGATCGCCTATCGGCAGTTCGTTGCAGTGTGGGGACCACGAAGCGCGAGGACCATGCGGGCGTTCTCCTCCCCACCCACCGGCCCAGGGTTGCTTCGCTCCTTCTGGGGTCTCGACGCCCCCGACGGTGGAAGCGCATTGTCTCGAGAATTTCTCACGACCGGTGACGCTCTGCTCGATGCGTTGTTCACCAGTGAGCGCCTGAAAGCTGCGCTGGCGTGGTTCGGGGCGCAATCTGGACCACCTATGTCCGAGCCCGGCACTGCCCCCATGGTCGGCTTCGCGGCCTTGATGCACACACTTCCGCCCGGGCGTGCGATCGGTGGAAGTGGCGCACTCACCGAGGCCCTCGTTGCTCGGCTGACGGCGACGGGCGGGTCGGTTTCCCTCGGCGACGCGGTCGAGGCAGTGTCGCCGAGAGATGGGCAGTGGACGACCACGACATCTTCTGGACGATCGATCCGTAGCCGAATGGTCATCGCAGGCTGTCACATTCTGACGACTCTCGATCTTCTTGCGGCAGGCGGCCATGATCCTCGGGCGATCGAAGCCTGGCGCCGACACATTCGGGTCGGCCCCGGTATCGGGATGGCAGTCCGTCTCGCCACCGACTCGCTGCCACAGTATTCGAGCGCAGCGGCCGAGTCCGACGCGACAACGGGTCTACAGATGTTGGTTCGCGACCGTGCACATCTGCGTCTGGCCCATGGGTCTGCGTCTGCAGGTGAACTCCCACCGAGGCCTGCGGTACTCGGCATGTCGTTCACCGCGATCGATCCCACCGTTGCACCCGCAGGTCAACATCAGATTTCGCTGTGGTCACAGTGGCAGCCCCACACCCTGTCCGGAGGACGCCAGTGGCGAGAATCGGACCAGGTACGTGCCGACGATCTCGCCGAGCTCGAGGCGGACAGAATTGTCGCCGAACTCGAGTCCTACGCACCGGGCTTCAGTGCGTCCGTGCTCGACCGACATGTCCAGTCACCCGTCGATATCGAAAGGGAGCTCGGTTTGATCGGGGGAAACATCATGCACGTCGAGATGTCACTCGATCAGATGATGATGTGGCGACCGGTCCCCCAGCTCGCCGGATACCGAGTGCCTGGAGCTCCAGGAATGTATTTGACGGGTGCCTCTACTCACCCGGGTGGCGGAGTGTCCGCGGCGAGCGGGCGGAGTGCGGCCCGAATCGCCCTGGCCGACGCACGAGCCGGCAGACTCCGCCGCTGGATCGGGAACCGAAGACGATGAACAGGTTCGTCGTGGCACTCGCGGGTGCCGCAATAATGGCCCAGATTTCGTACCCCCTCGTGACCGGGTCGCGACGCGATGTCGTCACCGTCGCCGTCGTCGTCCTCCTCGCGTCGTGTGCGCTCGTACACGCCGCTGTGTCCCGCGGTATCGGTTGGGCTCTGATGCTGTTCGCGACTACTGCCGGGCTCGGCCTGATCGCCGAAATAGTAGGAACCGCAACGGGGTTCCCTTTTGGAAGCTATGGATATGCAACTGGTCGACTCGGCCCCGACATCGTGGGCGTGCCCGCGGTGGTCCCACTTGCGTGGACTGCCGGGTTCTATCCGATCTGGTGCGCGGTCTCCTATGTGTTGCAACGATCGTCGGCCTCCCCTGCGCGTCGAAGAATTCACCGCGTCGTGATCACCGCGGTCGGGATGGTCGGATGGGATCTCTACCTCGACACACAGATGGTGACCGATGGGCAGTGGACCTGGACGTCTCCGATCGCCGGACTACCCGGAATCCCCTCGATACCCGTGAGCAATTATCTGGGGTGGTTTGTCACGGCAGCCATCATGGCGCTGATCGTCGATACTCTGGGTCGCCGGTTCCAAGCTGACCGCACCACGCTGACACCGATTTCCGACACCGCTCCCCTGGTGCTGTTCACCTGGACGTGGCTCGGCTCGGCGCTTGCTCACGCCGCGCTTCTGACCGGACCCGAACTTCGATACTCGGCCGTCTACGGATTTTTCGCGATGGGGGTCGTCGGAGTTCCGCTCGCATGGACTTGGGCGACGTCAGGATGGGCGACGTCGAGATGGGCAACTTCGAGAAAACCGACCACCGAACCGCGAGGACGCACGCGGACTCGGTGACGTTCTTTCGGCTCCCTGGCGCAGACGGCGTCGTACGTCTGGCACGATGTCGAACGTGCAGTCGACATTCCGTGCAGGTACCCGTAACCGTCGAATTATGTCCGCCCTCGCATTAGCGCTGTTCGTAGCGCCGATGTTGGCCGGTTGCCTTCGGGTACAGGTGTCGATGGGTGTCTCTGCCGACGACCGCGTGTCGGGGCAGATCGTGGCCGCGACGATACCGACATCCGATACCGATACCGGCCCGGTGCTCACGCCTCCGTCTTCGCTCGCGAGCAAGATCCGTGTCGCGGAATACAAGCAGGACGGATACATCGGCAGCCAAGCACGTTTCAGCGATCTCTCCTTCGGCGACCTTCAAACCCTCGGTTCCATGTCGGATCAAGCGACGGGGAGCTACCAGCTGGTGATGCAGCGAGCGGGCGACACCGTGACGCTCGAAGGCAAGGCGGATTTGCAGGCGGTCCCCAAGCAGGGCACCGATGTTCAGTTCACCATCGCGTTTCCCGCTCGAATCGGGACGACCAACGGCACCCGTGAAGGGGACAACATCATCACCTGGAAGTTGCCCGCGGGCGAGGTGACGAGCATGCGGGCCGAGGTCAACTATCCCGATCCCAACACCCGCAGTTTCGCGGGCTGGGCCGGCATCGTCGGGGGCGTCACTGTAGGCATCGCAGCGATCGTCGGAGCCATGGCCTGGGTGACCAGAAACCCTCCGGTGCGCCTCGTCGAGTCGAAGAAGTAGCGAATCGCTCATGACTACCGCCGGCCGAGTGATCGCCGGCATGGCTGCTGCCGGCGCGGTGCTATCGGTATCGACGGCGGCCATCTCGGTTTTCAACGCTGTCACAGTGCCTCGCCTGTCCCGCGCAACCGATTCCGACGTCCACGACTCGATCGTGGTCTGCGTTCCCGCCCGCAACGAACAAGACCAACTCCCCTTGCTCATTGCGGACCTCCGGGCTCAGCGTCGGTGCCGTGATCTTCGGATTCTGATACTCGACGACGGTTCGTCGGATGACACGCTTGCGGCAGCCCGAGCTGCTGCCGGCGACGACGGCCGAGTCAGTGTCGTCGAATCGTGTGCCGAGCCACCTCCTGGGTGGACGGGCAAGGCGGCAGCGTGCCGGACCCTTGCCGGTCTCGCGTTCGAGATGAACGATCATCTCGACGCGATCGTGTTCGTCGATGCCGACGTTCGTCTCACCGAGAACGCGATCGCAGCAGCAGCGTCGACACTGCGCCGCCACGACGCTGCATTGGTATGTCCATGGCCGAAGCAGATCAGCGGAAGCGTCGTCGAACATCTGGTACAACCGCTACTCGGCTTCTCGTGGATGTCGACGCTACCGATTCGACTCGCCAACGGTTCACTCCGTCCGTCGACTGCCGTCTCGTGCGGACAATTCATGATGTTCGACGCGGCTGCGTACCGCGACATCGGCGGGCACGAGGCGGTGGCAGCAAGCGTCACGGAGGATCTCGATATTGCTCGCGCATTGCGTCGCAGCGGACGGGGCACCATTCTCGTCTCGGGGGCCGGGCTGGTCGAATGCCGTATGTACGACGGCGTGAACGATCTACGCTCAGGATATTCGCGCTGGTTGTGGAACGCATTCGGCGGTACCGGGGGCTCGATCGCAGTGTTGTCCGTGGTTTCGGTGATGTACTTGCTTCCGGCCGTCGCAGCACTTGCGGGAGCGGGTGCGGTTCGACGGTGGGGTCGGATCGGCTACAGCGCAGGGGTGGTGTCGAGACTCGCTGCTGCGCAAGTCGAATCCGTAGACATGTCGTGCCGGCCAGGCAACGTAATACGCTGTGCTGTCGAGTCGAGCGCCCATCCGCTGTCCGTGGCGACCTATCTCTGGCTCACTATCGATTCGCATCGGTCGCACAGGCGCGGAAACCTGGTGTGGAAGCAGCGCCCACTGATCGCTGAGGAATGATCCCCGACGATCGAAGGCCGTCACCTAGAAGCCGACCTGCTGCAGGTCCAGATCACACGCGCGCTGCGCACAGTCCCAGATTGGTCAGCACTTCCCGCGTCGCACGTGCGAAGTTCAGAGTGATGAAGTGCAGTGCCGGCGCGCCCTCGGCAATGAGACGCTCGCACATCGACGTCGCCAATTCGATTCCGACTTCGCGAACCGCAGCTCGGTCTTCTTCGGCACCGGTCCCGGCCGCTCTGGTGAAGCGATCGTCGATATCGCTGGGAAGCGCCGAACCCGACAGGGACAGAGCCCGACGGACCGTACGGAGCGAGGTGATCGGCATGATCTCGGGAATGATGGGCTTGCACGCCTGCTCGGGGTCGAACGCCGCAACGCGATCGCGCAGCCGCAGATAGTCTTCGACGTCGAAGAACATCTGCGTTATCGAGTATTCGGCCCCGGCGCGAAGTTTGTTCACCAGGACAAGGGTGTCCTGTTCGAGATCGACTGCCCGGTAGTGCCCCTCGGGGAACGACGCGACGCCGACGTGAAAATCCCCGAGCTCTCGAACGAGGGTGACGAGCTCCTCTGCATATTCGACACCCTGGGGGTGCTTTGTCCAATCGCCGAGCGGATCACCCGGGGGATCGCCGCGCAGCACCAGAATGTTGGAGATCCCACGGTCTGCGTAAGCGCCGACCATCGATCGAAGTTCGTCGATACTGTGAGACACCGCGGTCAGGTGCGCCACCGGCAGCAGCGTCGTGTTTTCGGAGATCTCTCCCGTTACTCGGACGGTACGGTCTCGGGTCGAACCGCCTGCGCCGTAGGTCATGGACACGAATGCCGGCTGCATCTGCTCGAATTCGCGGACAGCACGCCACAGCCTCGCTTCCGCGGCCTCGTCCCGCGGTGGAGAAAACTCGACCGAAAATGGAATCTTCGACTCCGTCGATGCCCGTAGACGATCGACTATCGATGGGGTTCGGGTGACCCACCCCTCACTCGACCGCCCCCTGACGGCATCTGATGTCACGGGCACATCATAGTTTCGTCGGAAACTTCGGTGACAGGAGGCTCACGATAGAGGGATCGATCAGCGGTGACGGCTAGTGTGAAAGTGATACATCCCCACCCCGCACTCGACTGGAGGATCCCCTGTCCAGAGACTCGACTCTTCCCGCGCCCCGTCGAACGAGTGACCCCGACCCAGCCCTACGAGAAGCGATCACCGCGCCGGTTGCACTCGTCGAGTCCGCGTTGGCCGAGTTCTTCCATTCCCGACGCGACCAGGTGGCCCGGGTCGGCGGCGGTTACCGTTCTGCCGTCGCAGACCTCGAAGCCTTCGTATTGCGTGGTGGAAAGCGAATCCGGCCCTCGTTCGGCTGGATGGCCTGGCTCGGAGCAGGCGGCGATCACCGCAGCCCGCAGGCCGCGTCTGTGCTCCGCGCCTGCGCATCTCTGGAATTGATACAAGCGTGCGCGCTCATTCACGACGACATCATCGACGCTTCGCTCACCCGCCGCGGCTTTCCCACAGTGCACGTCGGTTTCACCGAGAGGCATCGTGCGGCGGGCTGGTCCGGCTCCTCCGAGCGCTTCGGTGAATCTGCCGCGATCCTGCTGGGCGATCTGGCCTTGTGCTGGGCCGACGACATGCTTCGAGAATCCGGAATCGGACACGACGCGATGGGGCGAGTGTCTCCGGTGTGGTCGGCTATGCGCACCGAAGTGCTCGGCGGTCAGTTGCTCGACATCGAAGCCGAAGCCGGTCTCGATGAATCCGTAGAGGCAGCGATGCAAGTCAATCGCTACAAAACCGCGGCTTATACCGTCGAACGCCCGCTCCAGCTGGGTGCCGTGTTGGCCGGGGCACCGGAGAGCCTCGTCGACGCATATCGATCCTTCGGCACCGACATCGGCCTCGCCTTCCAGCTTCGTGACGACCTCCTCGGCGTCTTCGGCGATCCTGCAGTCACCGGCAAGCCATCCGGCGACGACATCCGAGAAGGCAAACGCACAGTCCTGATGGCAGTGGCCTTACAGCTCGCCGACCGAGACAGGCCGGAGGCGGGATCACTGCTCAGGTCGAGCCTCGGAGTCGTGGATCTGCCCGAGGACACTATCGAGAACATCCGTACGGTGCTGATCGAACTGGGAGCAGTCGCGGATGTCGAACGCCGAATATCCGAACTGACGAACCGCGCACTCGACACGCTGAAGACGAGTGCGGTCGAACCGCACGCCGCCGCGCAATTACGCGCAATGTCCATAGCCGCCACGCAGCGCACCTACTAGATCGGTAGAGAACATTGTCTCAGCAGCCACGCAACCGAAATCGCCTCCGGACCGTACCGGGCCCAGTCGAGACCGTCGTGGTGGTCGGCGCGGGACTTGCGGGGTTGTCTGCTGCTCTGCATCTCGCCGGCGCAGGCAAAAAGGTGATCGTCTTGGAACGCGAAGATTCGGTCGGGGGCCGAGTGGGGACCTATACGGTCCGCGACACCGACGGGAGTCGTCTCTACGACATCGACAATGGTGCGAGTGTCCTGACGATGCCCAACCTCATCGAGAACGCGTTGGCGGCAGTCGGTGAGTCCTTCGAATCGACAACGCCTGCGATACAGCTGAGCGCGCTGTCTCCGAGCTACCACTCCCGCTACGCCGATGGCACCGCTATCGACGTGTTTGCCGATCCGAGCGCGATGGCGGCAGAGGTCGAGCGCACGTGCGGATCGACGGAAGCGGCAGGCTATCTCCGACTACGACAGTGGCTCGCCTCCATCTTCGAGGCCGAGTTCGACCGGTTCATCGACTCCAACTTCGATTCGCCGCTCGATCTGGTGTCCTCGAGAGCGGCACTCCGAGACACGGCCACCCTCACCAGACTCGGTGGCTTCGGTCGACTCGGACCCCGCGTCGAATCGTTCCTGAAAGACGAGCGACTTCGACGGGTGTTCACTTTCCAGGCACTCTATGCAGGAATGGCTCCGGCGAAGGCTCTGGCTGTCTACGGCGCAATTGCACATATGGATACCTCGCTCGGCGTCTACTTCCCGGTCGGCGGGATGTCCACGATCGCCGCGTCGATGGCCGATGCACTTTCCCGGAACGGCGGTTCGGTTCGCACCGGCGCAGAAGTATCGGCTCTGATAGTCGCCGGTGGTCGAGTCACCGGCGTCGAGACTGCGGACGGCGAAACCTACGAGTGCGACGCCGTGGTTCTGACACCGGATCTACCTGTAGTGGACGCACTGCTGGATCGAGCAGGAGTTACCTCCAAGGGAAGATCACGCGGCTACGGTGTCGTGTCACCCTCGGCGGTCGTCTTCCACGGCACCGTCCCGATCTCGTCCACCGAATCGTGGCCGAGTAGGTCACATCACACGATCGATTTCGGAGCCCAGTGGGCGAGCACGTTCCAACGAATCACCGCGCGCAGTGGACGCGGAAAGCTGATGGAGGATCCGTCCCTGCTCATCACCCGTCCGGGGGTCAGCGACCCATCACTACAGATGGTCCGTGACGGTGTGCAGTGCGAACCGGTGTCGATACTGGCGCCGTGCCCGAACCTCGACGGTGCGCCGTTGGACTGGGCCCCGTTGGCTATGCCGTATGTGCGCGAATTGCAGAGCGAACTGGAACGACGTGGCTACCGGGGTCTCACCGCAGATATGACGATCGACCATGTCGACACTCCGCAGACGTGGGCCGATAAAGGAATGCTGCACGGCAGTCCGTTCTCCTCGGCACACGTGTTCAGGCAGACGGGCCCGTTCCGACGGAAGAATCTCGTGGCAGGGCTCGACAATGTGGTGTTGGCCGGGTCGGGAACCACCCCGGGTGTCGGAGTGCCCACGGTTCTCGTTTCAGGCAAACTTGCGGCGGAACGCATCCTGGGAACCACAGCCGACGCGTCGGCTGGATCGGCCGTAGTTCGGAGCACAGCCGCCGACGCTCTAAACTGACTCCGGTCCAGCGCGGATTCAGCGTTCGCACCCGCCATACCAGCAATTTCGTCCCCGAGAGGAGCGTGACCCGACTTATGTCTTCGGTCTCGTCGAGTTCCACCGCCTCGGGTACCGCGGGAGAAGATCCCGCAGCAACTGAGCAATCTTCAGCCGACACGGTCCGTGTCGGCACCGGACTGCATACTTCTCGCCTTCGGACGGTGATGCTGTTCCTGCGGAGTCCAGAAGGACACTCGGCTCTCCTCGGGTTGGTCGGTTCCGTGCTCATCACGTTCGGTGGATTCGGTGCAGGCAGCGTGCGAAGACGCGATCCACTGCTCGAGTCGATGCATCTGTCTTGGCTTCGATTCGGCCACGGCCTCGTCCTGTCGAGCATCATCGTCTGGATCGGCGTCCTGCTGATGATCATCGCGTGGGTCCGTCTGGGACGTGCCACACTCGGCGGTCGCACCACCTTGGGCGAGCTCCGCTGGATCGTCCCCGCCTGGACAGCCCCTCTTCTTTTCGCAGTCCCGATGTTCAGCCGAGACGCATTTTCCTACCTCGCGCAAGGCGCCCTTCTGCGTGACGGATTCGACCCCTATGGCGTTGGGCCCGTAGCCAACCCAGGCATTCTCCTGGACAACGTCAGTAACGTCTGGACCACGACGACCGCTCCTTATGGGCCGCTGTTTCTCCTCCTCGGTCAGGCGATCACCAGCATCACCGGTGACAACGTCATTGCCGGCACGATGCTGCTCCGCATCACGATGCTCCCTGGTCTGGCATTGATGGTGTGGGCTGTCCCGCGACTCGCCCGGCACCTCGGCGGCTCGGCACCGCTGGCTCTGTGGTTGGCGGTACTCAATCCTCTCGTTCTGGTCCACTTGATCGGTGGTGTCCACAACGAGCTGCTGATGGTCGGCTTGATGACCGCCGGCATCGTGCTGGTTCTCGAGCGGCATCACGTCGGTGGTGTTGCACTTGTCGCCTTGGCCGTTGCCATCAAGGCCACGGCAGGTCTTGCATTGCCGTTCATGGTGTGGATCTGGATGATTCACGAGCGCGAGCGGGCGATCCAGGAGAATCGGACACCGCTGTCACCGATCGCTGCATTCGCAAAGACTGCAGGCATCGGTGCCGGTGTCTTTGCAGCAGTCTTCGTCATCACCTCCGCCATCGCCGGCGTTGGAATAGGTTGGCTCACCGCACTGTCCGGTTCCGCGAAGATCATCAATTGGCTGTCGCTGCCTACGATTCTGGCTCATCTCACCACGGTCAGCACGTCATGGTTCCTCGATGTTCGCCTCGGGCCTGTACTCGACGTGACTCGCATGCTGTGCGCCATCGCCCTTGCTGTCATCATCGTCGGTACCTGGTGGCTGTACCGCAAGACCGAGCGTGACGCCGTCAAAGGAATCGTCATCGCGCTGGTTGCGATCGTTGTGCTCTCCCCTGCCGCACTGCCCTGGTATTACTCGTGGCCGCTGGCGCTTGCAGCTGGTTTCGCACTGTCGACACGAACCCTGATGATCCTTGTCGGTCTATCGACGTGGCTGATGCTCGTCTTCAGGCCCGACGGATCGATCGGCCTCTACACGTTCGCTCACGTCGTGCTCGCAACGTTCGCAGCCGTCGTGGCAGGGCTTTCACTCACCCGAGTCGACCCCCTGCGGCTGCGTGCCGGACACACCGACCACACACCCACGATCGAATCGGACACTCCAGCCGAGAACACCGAAGTGAGCAAAGCGGACCATGGGTGAACTAGACGCTATCGACCCGGCCCTGCACGACGCATATCGCCTGTGCCGTGACCTGAACGCGCAGCACGGAAAGACGTATTTCCTCGCAACGCGCCTGCTTCCCAGCGACAAGCGGGCAGGAGTGCACGCGCTGTACGGCTTTGCTCGAATGGTCGACGATATCGTCGATGTGGACGTGAACTCGGCCGATGTCGAGCTCGAGGCGTCCACCGCTGCTCCGATCGGGACCACGGTGTCACAATCCGATCGCGATGCCGCCGCCAAACTCGACGTCCTCGAACAGCGGGTCCGCAACGCTCTCGGCGGCGCCGTCTTGGGATCGAGCCGATCGGACAGAGTGCTACAAGCGTTGGCGGACACCACAGCTCGATATTCCATCCCGCACGAGTACTATTTTGCGTTTCTCCACTCCATGCGCATGGACATCCCAGGCACACCGATGTTCAAGTCCCGCTACCGGACGATGGCCGAGCTGAACGAATACATGTACGGCTCCGCCGCAGTCATCGGTCTGGAGATGCTTCCGATCCTCGGCACCTCGATGAACATCGCCGACGCAGTAGGCCCTGCCGCAGCTCTCGGGGAAGCTTTCCAGCTGACGAACTTCATTCGCGACATGGGCGAGGATCTCGACCGCGACCGGATCTACCTTCCGACAGACGAACTGGAAGCATTCGGCGTCGACGAGGAGCTACTGCGAGCGTGTCGGCAATCAGGGCGAACCGACGCCCGAATAGATCGAGCGTTGGCCCACCTGATCGCGCACACCCGGGCGGTCTATCGGGACGCAGAACCCGGAATTGACATGTTGGCACCCTCCGTCCAGCCAGGAATGCGCACGGCCTTGCTGCTGTACGGAGGGATCCTTCGTGAAGTCGAAGACGGCGGCTACCGGGTGCTCATCGAACGCGCCCGGGTTCCGCAATGGCGTCGAGTATCGGTTGCGGCGCCGAGATTGGCCGCCACCGGATGGACCATGGTTCGCGAAAGGGCACGGCTCAGAAGGCCATCGCTTGAGCGCGCCTGATGACCTCTCGCATCAAATCCCCGTGCAGTGCTTCGGCGGGAGTTCCGGGAAGACTCGGGTCCTCCTCGAACAGCCACTTCAAAATTTCCTCGTCCTGATACCCGCCGTCGTGCAATACCGCCAGGAGCCCGGGCAGACCTTTGACGATCTGACCGCCACGGGCGTCGAGAAACACTTCGGGGACACCGGGAACCCTGTTCCGCTTGACTGCGAGGAGCTGGCGGTCGCGGAGCATCTGCTCGACTCTGGCCTTCGGCACTTCGAGAACCTTGCTGACATCCGCCAGCTGCAGCAGGGAGACGGACGGGTCGAGGACATCGTCGGAATAAGGGATTGTGCTCACTCCGGTAACGTTAACGGGTTCGAGCTCGTATACGAAAAGCACTGCTGCGGGACTGGCGCCCGCAGAGAATCCCGCTAGGCGACACGTCGTGCGGCGAGACAGTGTCGATATCTACGCTGTTTATCATCGATTCCGTCTTGAAGAAAAGTGAAATGAGGTGCTCCACGGTGATGACCGGAGGGTCCGTGTCGGTAGGTTCGTTGCTGGACCGGCGCTACCGAATCGACGCACCGATCGCCCGCGGTGGCATGTCGACGGTGTACCGAGCGCTCGATACACGCTTGGATCGGCCGGTGGCGGTGAAGATAATGGATCCCGCGTTCGCCGCGGATCCTCAGTTCGTCGCACGCTTCGAGTTCGAGGCACGAGCGGTTGCCAGGCTGACCAATCCAGGCCTCGTCGCCGTCTACGACCACGGACGCGACGGCGAGTTCGCATTTCTCGTCATGGAGTTGGTCGAAGGTGGAACGCTGCGCGAATTGCTCCGTGAACGCGGCCCGATGCCCCCGCATGCCGCGGCTGCCGTCGTACGGCCGGTGCTCGAGGCGCTCGGAACAGCGCATCGCGCCGGACTCGTCCACCGCGACGTCAAGCCCGAGAACATCCTCATCTCGGACTCCGGTGACGTCAAGATCGCCGACTTCGGGCTCGTTCGAGCCGTCGCAGCGTCGAACACGACGTCCAGCAGTGTCATTCTCGGCACTGCGGCCTACTTGTCCCCCGAGCAGGTGACCACCGGTTCGGCCAATGCCGGCAGCGACGTCTTCGGTGTCGGGGTGGTGCTGTTCGAGCTACTGACCGGCCGAACGCCTTTCACTGGAGACACCTCGCTCTCCATCGCCTACCAACGCATCGACAACGACGTCCCCCGCCCCAGCGAGATCATCGCCGGAGTACCCGAAGAATTCGACGATCTGGTCCGCCACGCCACGGTCCGCGATCCGGCGGGCCGATTCCAGAACGCCGACGAGATGGCCCGCGCGTTGGCCGGCGTCTGCGCACGGCTCGAACTGCCTTCGTATCGGGTTCCGGCACCCAGGCGCTCTGCCGAACACAGCAGCGCAGCCGCGATGGGCGCTCCAACCACATTCGCCGGCGCGCGTCACGAGCCGCAGGCCCCTGCCACGGAGGTAGTAGCCCTCCCGCTGGCCGACGGTGTCCACCACACCCGCGTCCAGACGGCCCCGACGTCGAGGCCGGAGTACGACTACGAAGACACCCCGCAGCCCGCCGCGGTAGGCCGTCGCCACTACCAGTTTCCGGATTTCGACGCGGATAGGCACCGGTCACGAAGAACGATCGTCATCTGGCTCACCATCGTGGCGTTGCTGGCGGTGCTGGTCGGGTTCGGCGGTTGGTGGATGGGTTCCGGACGGTACACCTCGGTACCCGTCGTGGAGGGATTGGACATCGCGGCCGCCGCGAACACGCTCGAATCCGCGGGATTGACGAGCACCACTCGCAGCACGTATTCCGACAGTGCGCCGCTCGACACCCTCATCGGAACAGATCCAGGCTCCGGCTCACGCGTCACCAAGGGGGAGGAAGTTTTCCTGCTCGTCTCCCTCGGCGCGCCGACCGTTCCCGACGTCGCTCCGAACACCGCCGTCGGCGATATCGAGCGCCAGCTCCGCGATCGCACCTTCGTGCCTGTCGACGGAGGCGAAACGTTCAGCACCACCGCGCCGGTCGGTGCCGTCGCGGCGCTCGATCCCTCGCCCGGCACCGTCCTGTCGGTCGGTGACACCGTCAAGGTATTGCGATCGAAAGGCGCTCCCCCAGTGACGATTCCGGACGTCGCCGGCAAGTCTGCGGAGGAGGCAACTGCCGAGCTGGCCACCGTCGGTATATCCGTCTCGGCGACCCAGTTGGCCTTCGACAAGTCGACCGACGGCGGGAAGGTAATTGCCACCGACCCGGCGATCGGGGGAACCGTCAACGCCGGCAGCACGGTGATCCTGAAGGTATCCAATGCGATCACCGTGCCGTCGCTACTCGGACGCTCGGTGGGATCTGCTCGGGGCACGCTCGAACGGCTCGAACTCGGCGTCCAGGTTCGGCAAGTAGTCGACACCGACGGGTCGCTGGTCATCACCCAGAACCCGAGCCCAGGGTCCAGAGTGGCCCCGGGCTCGTCGGTGTCCGTCGTCTCCCTCCCCTGACCGCACCGTGAGCTGATCACACAGTGATCATGGAGACGCTCGAGCGAGGGCTCAGCCGCGCAACATCTCCGCAACCAGGAACGCGAGCTCGAGCGACTGCTGCGTGTTCAGCCGGGGATCACATGCTGTCTCGTAACGACCGGAGAGGTCGAGGTCGGAGATATCCTGTGCACCACCGAGGCATTCGGTCACGTCGTCACCGGTCAGTTCGACGTGAATACCGCCTGGATGTGTGCCGAGACCGTTGTGGATCTCGAAGAATCCTTGGACCTCGTCGACGATCCTGTCGAAGTGACGTGTCTTGTATCCGGTCGACGCCTCGTGAGTGTTGCCATGCATCGGATCGCACTGCCAGATGACCTGGTGCCCTGTTGCTTGCACCTTCTCGATGATCGGGGGCAGCAAATCCCGCACTTTGCCGTTGCCCATGCGCGAAATGAGAGTCAGCCGTCCCGGCTTGTTCGTGGGGTCGAGTCGTTCGACGTATTCCACGGCCATCTCGGGGGTAGTGCTCGGCCCGATCTTCAAGCCGATTGGGTTCGAGATGAGTTCGGCCAGTGCGATGTGGGCACCGTCGAGTTGCCGCGTGCGATCGCCGATCCACAAGAAATGTGCCGACAGGTCGTAGAGCTTGGGGTGATCGTCGGTGTTGTCGAGCCGCAGCATCGCGCGCTCGTAGTCGAGCACCAGTGCTTCGTGACTCGCATAGATCTGCGCGGTGTGCAGGTTCGGGTCTTTGACGCCGCACGCATCCATGAAGCGCAGGCCTCGATCGATCTCGCCTGCGAGGGCTTCATAGCGCGCACCTGCAGGCGAATTGGCGACGAATTCACGGTTCCAGTCGTGGACCTTGTGCAGATCCGCCATTCCGGCACCGGTCAACGCTCGCACGAGGTTCATCGCAGCACTTGCGTTTGCGTACGCACGGACCAGTCGCGATGGGTCGTGGCCTCGCACTGCCTCGTCGGCTACCAACGAGTTCACCATGTCTCCGCGGTAGGACAGCAGTCCGAGTGCGTCGGTATTGGCCGACCGCGGCTTTGCGTACTGCCCCGCAATTCGCGCCACCTTGACCACGGGCATACTCGCGCCGTAGGTAAGAACCACGGCCATCTGCAAAAGCGTGCGGATATTGCCCTTGATATGCGGTTCGGTGTTGTCTGCGAAAGTCTCCGCGCAGTCGCCACCCTGCAACAAGAATGCCTCACCACGCGCGACGGCGGCAAGCTTGTCCGACAACGCCTCGACCTCGCCCGCAACCGTGATCGGTGGGACGCTCTCGAGGACCTTGCGCATGTCGGCTGCCTGCTCCGGGTCCCACTGCGGCTGCTGCGCCGCGGGCTTGGCCAGCGCGTCGTCCAACTGAGAGCGCAACGTCGGAGACAACGGAGGAAGTTCGGGCAAGCGGTCGATGGGTACGTCGACAGTCCAGTTCACATGCCTAGGATATTCGCTGGCGCCAGCGTGGTCTCCGACGGGTTGTCCCATCGGACCGCTGGGAACACATATCCGGCCCGAATCAGGCCGACGCGGCCTCGATAGCGATGAACTTCGCCAGGTTGTGCCGCGCGTCGGCGAGTGCGTCGTGGGCGTCATCGGGGACCGCTGGCAACGCCGGGCTGCCCCGATCTTCCCAATGCTGCCGGAGTTCGCGGCTGAATCTCGGCAGCGACCTCGGCAGTTCGGTCATCGATCCCCAGAGTTGGCACAATGCGACGTGGTCGTACGCAGCCACCCAGGCCCACAACTCCACCTCGGCACCCGGGTACGGCACCAGGAACTCGAGCAGTTCGTCGCGAATTCGGGACCTGCCCATCCACAGCGGCGACGAGTACGGTGGCAGCTTGGGCAGGACGTTCCGCCGGACCCATTTGCCGGCGCGGGAGGGATCGAACTCGGAGGAGACTGCATAGAACTCGCGGCCGTCCTCGGAGACCACAGCGATCGAGACGAGCTCGATTGTGCGACCATCCTCGATGAACTCGGTGTCGTAGAAGTAGCGCACGCAGGACACACTAGCCCCGGCGGTTGCGCCGACAAAGATCGCCCGCCATCAGAAGGAACTCCCGTTGATACCTCCCGAGACCTCCAACCCGATCGATACCGGCGTCGACGACACCGCCACGCCGGCGAACGGAGTCCGATCCACTGCCTCGGTTGCCCGAACGACAGCCGTGGTGATCTCGTGCATCGCAGTCGTTGTGGGTATCGCTGCGGGCATCGCCTACAACTTGTTTTCGCTACCCGGCCTTCGTGGGCTGGACGTTCTGGGTGACTACTACAGAATCGATCTGGACGTCTATCGGATCGGCGGCGGCATCTTCGCCTCGGGCTCGCCGCTGTACGGTCAGATGCCCGCCACCGCACTGGGGAACACCCTCCCCTTCACCTATCCCCCGATCGCGGCTGTCCTCTTCAGCCCATTGTCGATGATCTCGCTCTACTGGGCCGGAATCGTGGTGACTGCACTGTCTTTGGCGCTGCTGGTGACCACAATCGTGCTGACGCTGGTGTCTCTCGGGTACTCACCCAAAACCTTGTTGCTGTGGACAGCCGGCGCAATCTTCGCGGTGTCGATGATCCTCGAGCCAGTCTTCTCCACACTCGACTACGGACAAGTCAACATCATTCTGATGGTGTTCGTTGCTGCGGATTGTCTGCCGAAGAAGACCCCATGGCCTCGTGGTGTCCTCATCGGATTCGTCGCGGCCGTCAAACTGACGCCCGCTGTATTTGTCCTCTTCTTCTTGCTTCGCAAGGACTTTCGGGCGGCCGTCATCGCGGGCGTGAGCTTTTCCGCGTTCACCGCCATCGGCTTCCTGGCAACGATGTCCGATTCGGTCGAATACTGGACGCACACCCTCGTCGACTCCGACCGAATCGGCAAACCTGCCTACCCAGCGAACCAGAGCATCACCGGAGTTCTTGCACGGCTCGGACTCGACGACTCGATGAGGTCGGTGTTGTGGGTCGCGCTTTCCTTCGGTGCGCTTGCACTCAGCGCGCTCGCCATGCGCAAGGCATTCGAGGCCGATCTCACGGCCATCGCACTCGGAGTGAACGCCGTTCTCGGGCTACTCGTTTCGCCGATCTCGTGGTCACACCACTGGGTGTGGGTTGTGCCGTTCCTCGTTGCACTTGCGACTGCTGCCTATCGTCAGCGAAGCACCTGGCTGGTGTTCCTGGTCGGCATCGGCCTTGTGCTGTTCCATTTCGCGCCGCACTGGCGCCTCGCGCCAGGTCGCTCCTCCGGCCTCGGGTGGCCATTATGGGACCAGCTGGCAGCGTCGTCGTACGTCTGGTGGGGAGTCGCGGCAATAGCCACGGTGACTTTCATCACGTGGAAAACCTCACAGCAGAAGGCCACGAGCAGCTCGCAAATACTCTCGCCGACCGAGCCGACACCGGCCGACTGACGTCGGCGAGCTCAGCTCGCTTTGGAGTCCGGGACGCGCTCGGGGTCGGCGCCGGCCACGGGCGCTACTGGGGCATTCTTCAGGGATGCGGCGTAGACATCGACGTACTCTTGACCGGACAGCAACATCAGGTCGTACATCACTTCGTCGGTCACTGCTCGCTCGACGAACCGATTACCCGCCATGCCTTCGAAGCGAGAAAAATCGATCGGCTTACCGATCTTGATCGTGACTTTCGACGGCTTCCAGATCTTCGAACCGATGGGATTCATCTTGTCGGTTCCGATCATCGCCACGGGCACCACCTGCACTCCGGTCTCCAAAGCCAGTCGGGCCATACCGGTCTTGCCCTTGTACAGCCTTCCGTCCGGTGAGCGTGTGCCCTCCGGATAGATGCCGAGCAGTTTGCCCTTGGCGATCACCCGCGCGCCGGCATTGAGCGCATCTTGTGCAGCATCGGCACCCGTTCGGTCGATCGGCACCTGACCGACCGCTGTGAAGAACCACTTCTGGAAAGCGCCCTTGAGTCCGGAACCTGTGAAGTATTCGCTCTTCGCCAGGAACGTGATTCTTCGCTGCGCCTTCAACGGCAGATAGAACGAATCGAGAACTGCCTGATGATTACTCGCCAGGATTACCGGTCCCCGCGCCGGGATGTTCTCGGCACCTTCGACTGTCGGTCTGCCCATCGCAATCAGGATAGGACCGATGAATACGTACTTGAACAGCCAGTACCACATGGCGTCCTTCCTGATTCGAGTCTTCGCTGCGGATTCGACGTTGACTCTACCTACCCGTTATGGCGCCAGCCACAACAACTCGGACGCCGCGACAGAGGTCACATGCAATCAACGCGCATCGATCAGAAATTCGGAACGCGCAAGGTCCGCTGCGCCGATCATGCCTGCGGCTTCACCGAGTTGCGTGCTCGCGATCCGCGCAAGCGGCCGATGACCGGCACCGGTGGTGAGTCGTGCATGGTGGCCCCGCGCCTCATCCAAGAACTGACTCGACGAAGTCGCTACTCCGCCCGCGATGACGATCAAATCTGGATCGTAGACGTCGCTGACCAACGCAAGACCGACCCCGAGCCAACGAGCAAAGTCGGCCATCGTTCGTCGCGCGATCTCGTCGCCGTCCTGCGCAGCGGAGGCGATGCGGCGGCCAGTTAGTGATCCCGGGTCGAGAAAAACCTCGCGCGCCAAGATCGTGGACGACGCTTGGTCGGCAGCGAGCAATTCGACGGCAGTGTCGACGAGCGCAGTGCCGCTGCAATAGCGTTCCCAACATCCTCGCTTTCCGCACGGGCAGGCACGACCGTCGGGGACGACCTGGATATGTCCCAGCTCCGGTGCAACACCATAGCTACCTCGATAGATGCGACCATCGATCAGGAGTGCGGCTCCGATTCCGGTCCCTATCGACACCATCACCACGTTTCGACCGCCTGCGGCCGCACCGAAACGATATTCGGCCCATGCGGCCGAATTGGCATCGTGTTCGAGAAGAACCGGCAACCCGATGCGATCGCTCATCTGACTGGCCACCGGAGTGTCGATCCACGGCAGATGCGGTGCAAATCGTACCGAGGTTCGGTCGGAGTCAATGAACCCTGCGACCGCAAGCCCCACCGCGGAAACAGGATGTCGGGCGGCCAGTTCCTGGACAGCTCGATCCAGACCGTGCTCGAGAGCGGCAGCGGTATGAGGCGTCGGCGACTGGGCGGAATCGATGACCTGACCGGACGAGTCGACGACGGAGGCACGAAGGCTGGTACCACCGACATCGATGCCGATGGTGAGCAATTCTCGATGCCGCTTCATTGCTGACCTTTCCAGTGCCGCCCAGCCCCCGAAAAACGACATCGACGCTCTTTACCGATTCTCACCGGATCTTCCAGTTCACGAATCCCGCAACTATGCCGATCGGACTACATCGGATCCTTGACAGTGACGGTAATCGGTACGAATCCCCCTCGTCGAACTACCGGTTCTTCCGTGTCCTGCGCACGAGCCTGATTCTCCGTCCGATCCGGACGGTGGGTGTCGGTGTCGGCTTCTGGGGCCTCGGCTGTCTCGGTCGATGCGTGAGTTGCTTGCGAAGCCGGACCATCCATGTGCTCGGCAACCAGTTGCCGGATCATGGCAATGACAGTGGCCCCCTCGGTCGCGAGCACCGTGAGCAGATCGTGCTGCTCGCCCCTGATCAACGCAGACAATGCACACACCGGACACCAACTGCATCCCTGGCGTGGGCGCTCCTGTTGATCGGTGACGGCTTGGCGAAGCATCGGCTCGACGCGTGTGAGCACAGTTTCGGCCAACGCCCACAGCTCGGCTGCGACGTCGGAATGCTCGGTGGTCATCTACAGCGTCACCTTTCAGGCCGGCCACAGGGCCGGATCGGGCCGGAAACGGACCACGAGATTACCGGATTCGAACTCGGCACCGAGAACTACACAACGACGCAGAACCGAAGCCAGGCGAACACGCTTGCGGGTTCCGTCGGCACCGATGATCACGTCGTCCTCCACTCGCCCGAGACTGACCGTCGACGGGTCCACTACCGGTAGACGCAGCGTCATCGTGTACACCGATTCCAACCCCGATCCCGACTCGTGCGCCACCACTGGTTTATCGAACTGGCGTGCGACACCTGCCCCACCCGGTCGGCTGGACCCTACTTGGCACGACCCCGCTTGGTTGGACTCCGCTTGGTTGGACACTGCTTGGTTGGACCCCGCTTGATTGGACACTGTGACGACACCCACCCGAGTTTCCAGCGCGCCGAGAGAAGCCAACCCTACCGGTTCGTCTGCACTTTGTTCCACGACCAGCAACGAACAACCCTGCGCAAGCAGCTCGACGTCGGCAAGGCGGGCCTGCTGGGCTGCCCGCCAACTCTCGAACCAGAATACCGCTGGGTGTACACCTACGAGCCCCATCGACGACGAATTCAGCTCGGGCAAAACCTTGTTGACGATCACCTCGGCGACCGGCAACCCCATCAATGCAGCCGCGGACATAGTCCGACGGGCCTCCGCGACCCCGACCGAATCCGGCGTCAGAACGATTGTCGCCGTCGTTCGCCGGTGATCGAACAACAGTTCACGAACTGCGTCGGCGTCGGCGAGGACACGTTCCATCACCGCGACCAGAACAGTCAGACGTGGGTCCGTTCCGGTCCCCGCGACCACCCGATCGTGTTGAGGCCAGAGTCGTTCCAGATAGCCACACAGCAGGTCTGGAAGCGCCAGGGTGCGCAATGCATCAGCGGTTGCCGGAAGGTCGACGAATACTGTATCCCAGGTTCTTTCGTCCACCAGTTCGACCAGCCGATGCAACCCTAGGAGGTCCTGGGCTCCGGGCGCACCGACAATCTCTTCAGGATCGATACCGCCGAAACGGACGCCGTGTTCGTGCCCCGTTCCTGCCAACGACACGATCGCCGAGATCGATCGGTAACTCGCCTCCAGTAGCGCCAAGGTGTCCAACTCGAGAACATCGAGTCCCTCGGCCACGGATCGGGGCCCATTACCGGCCGGGGACGTCGAACGATCCAGGGCTGGGCGTCCGAGAACATCGAACAGCGAATGCGCCTGATCGAATGACACCACCAGCACTCGACGCCCCGACCTGGCGTCCTCGATCGCAGCCTTGGCAGCAAGCGTCGTCTTGCCCGCTCCGCCCTTTCCGACGAACAGTCGGACCATGGTGCGGGCGTCGGTGCGAGGCTCGCTCAGCCTTCGACCCGCTTCTTCAGCTCTTTGAGCGCGGTATCGGTAATGACCTTCTCCGCTTTACGTTTGAACAACCCGATCATCGGAATGTTCAGATCCACCGTCAACTCGTAGACGACATCGGTCCGTCCGTCACCGGTGTCCTTCAACGTGTACGACCCCGACTGCGACTTCTGCATTTCACCCGATACGAGCTCCCATGCCACCGCCATTCCATCCGGTGCCCAGTCGTAACGAAGTTCGTAGGTGTCCTTGACCATTCCAGCATCGAGGACGAACTTGACGCGGTCTGCTCGACCGTTCGAGCCGGTAGCGAGCACCTCCACGGACTTCGCTGCCGAGACCCAGGACGGATACGCGTCGAAGTCTGCGATCACGTCCATTACCTGTGCGGACGGAGCGTCGACGGTTATCGACCTCTGAGTTTTCTCGGCCATGGCTGTTGGTCCGCTTCCTCTCTCATTCGGTGTCGATGGGCTTGTATCGCCCAGGCATCGGCGCTCGCCGTCGACGCCCCTCATCACACACGATCGCCTACGGTCCGCACAACGGGGACCGCAAGAGAGCGCGCCTCAGCCTCAGGTTCGCGCGTGATCCGGACGCTCGCCCGCAGCGCGGCCTGCCTCCAATTCACGCTTGAGCGCGAAAGCCATCGACTTTCCGGCAATCCTTCGCCTGCGGTTTTCGCCGACAAGGTCGAGTCCCTCTCGCCCAGCTGGTGGCTCTGCGTGCAAGAAGTAATGGACGATGACGCCGTCGAGGACCGGGATTTCCTCGAGCCACACTTCCATCGTCCCCGTCAGCGCTCCGTCGATCGTCCAACGGATGCCTTTGTCGGCACGATCTTCGGACACCTCGATCCGCAGGTCAGGCCACCACGACCGCCAACGATCTCTCGGCGCCATCGCCTCGGAGACGCGCGCACCCGGAACAGCAATGAAGGTTTGATCCGCTACTTGGATACTGCTCATCGAAAGAGCTTCACATATATCTTTCGCGGCGCCGCACCTGAGGCGGTCGAACTGCTCCAGAAAGCCGGACTACAGTACAAACAATCCGAGCTACTCGTGAGTAGAGCTAACCGATCCGTTGTTGGAGGTACCCCCGTGCGTGAGTTCACTGTGCCCGCCCGATTCAAAGTCGAGGACGGGGAATCGACAGTCGATTCCGTTTTCACCCGCCGGGCTACGGCACCCGAGTCGGTTGCGTTTCTCCGCCAAGAGAACGGCAGCTGGACCGATGTCACTGCCGAGCAGTTCGCGATTCAGGTCGTATCGGTTGCCAAAGGTCTGATTGCCTCCGGAGTCGAGCAGGGTGATCGCGTTGCACTGATGTCCTCGACGCGCTACGAATGGTCGGTACTCGACTACGCGATCTGGGCGGCAGGCGGCGTTACGGTTCCCGTGTACGAGACATCATCTGCCAATCAGGTCGAGTGGATCCTGTCCGACGCCGAGCCAGTTCTGCTCGTGCTGGAAAACAAGGAGCACCGCGACGAAACCGCCGACGTCGTCGAAGCGTCGAAGACGGTACGTAGGACGTTCCAGGTAGACGGCGAAACTGCCGATACCGGTGCGATCCACGAATTGATCGAACTCGGTGCGGCCACTACCGACGGCGTGGTCGAAGCACGTGTCGCTGCGCTACGTTCGTCCGATCCGGCGACCCTCATCTACACCTCGGGTACCACCGGCCGCCCCAAAGGGGTGCAGCTCACCCATGCCAATCTCCTCGCCGAGTCCAAGGGAATCCGCGAGACGACGCTGAAGACACTGCTGAGAGGTGGCACGCGGACCCTGATGTTCCTGCCGCTCGCGCACGTGTTGGCCCGCGCCGTCACGATTGCAGCCTTCGATGCGGGGGCGACTGTCGGCCACACCAACGACATCCCCAACCTCGTCTCCACGTTCGGGTCGTTCCAGCCGGACTTCATCTTGTCGGTCCCCCGCGTGTTCGAGAAAGTGTTCAACACTGCACGACAGAAGGCACATGCCGACGGCAAGGGAAAGATCTTCGACGCGGCCGCCGACACAGCTGTCGCGTGGAGCCAGTCGAAGGACGACGGTTCGACCGGAATCGTACTTCGAGTCAAGCATGCAGTGTTCGACAAGCTCGTGTACTCGAAACTCCGTGTGGCCCTGGGCGGTAACTGCAAGCTGGCAATCTCCGGCGGCGCTCCGCTCGGCGCACGACTCGGCCACTTCTATCGCGGAATCGGGGTGCCGATCTACGAGGGATACGGACTGACCGAGACCAGCGCAGCCTTTGCGGTGAATACCATCGGCTATCAACACGTCGGCAGTGTCGGTCGACCTCTCCCCGGCAATACCGTCCGTATCGCTCCCGACGGCGAAATTCAGCTGCGCGGCCCTGTTGTGTTCGCCGGCTACTGGCGTAACGAAGAAGCGACTGCCGAGTCCCTGGATGATGGATGGTTCTGTACCGGCGATCTCGGTTCGCTCGACGCCGACGGGTACATCACGATCACCGGCCGCAAGAAAGAGTTGATCGTCACCGCCGGCGGAAAGAACGTCTCGCCCGCAGGTCTGGAAGATCAACTGCGCGCACATGTCCTGATCAGTCAAGCAATCGTCGTCGGCGATCAGAAGCCGTTCATCGGCGCCTTGGTGACGCTCGATGCCGACGCTCTGACCGGATGGAAGGCGCGCAACTCCAAACCCGCAGATTCATCTGCTGCCGACCTGGCCACCGACCCGGACCTGATCGCAGAAATCGATGCGGCGATCGCTGACGCAAACAAGTCGGTCTCGCACGCCGAGGGGATCAAGAAGTACCGGATCCTGCCGAACGACTTCACCGAGGAGGCGGGCGAGGTGACACCGACGATGAAGCTCAAACGCAATGTGATCACCAAGACCTACGCGGACGACGTCGAAGCGATCTACTCCAGGTAGTCACCGGCCTGTTCCCTTGTGTGCCAACCACACACAAGGGAACAGGGCGCGGATCAGAGCAGGCTGCGCAGCCTGTGCGCGAGAGTATCCCAGCGCCAGTTCTTTTCGACCCACTCACGCCCGGCCGCACCCATCGATGCGGCAAGCGTCGCATCGGACAGAATTCGGACGATCGCCTCGGTGATCTGCTCGACCGAACGACCATCGACTACAAGTCCGGTTTCGTTCTGCCGCACAGTTTCCGGCGCGCCACCGGACATGCCGGCGACGACCGGCACGCCGCACGCCGACGCTTCCAGGTAGACGATCCCCAGACCCTCGACGTCGAGCCCCCAGCCGCGAGTTCTGCTGGGCATCGCGAAGACATCCGCGATCGTGTGATGCGCGGCCAGCTCCGCCGAAGGGACTGTGCCAGTGAAGATCACGTGTTCCTCCACGCCGCAGCTGCGGACCAGCGCGCGTAAGGTGCCCTCGTACGGCCCGCCACCGACGATAACCAGAACCGCACCGTCGATCGCTTCTCTGATCCCCTGCATGGACCGGATGAGAAAATCCTGTCCCTTGCGCGGTACCAAGCGTGACAGACACAGAATCGTCGGTCGATCGCCCAACCCGTAGCGGGCCCGAAGTTCTGCTCGCGCAGCGGAATCTGGCTTGAATTTGCCGGTGTCGACACCCGGCGGCACGTGCTCGAGCGCGGCCTGTGGACCGAAAGCCGACGCGAACCGTCCTCGCGTGTACTTGCTTACGTAGGTCACCGCGTCGACGGAGTTGCCGATCGCTCGCAGCGTTCCGCGACCACCTGGAATCATCGACCATCCCACTTCGTGACCATGGGTGCTGGCGATGATCGTCTCTACCCCTGCGCGTCTGACCACTGGAGCCATCACAGCGAGCGGCGCTGCCGCCCCGAACCACACACTGTCGCACTCGTGCGACCTCACAAGCCTCGCAGCTCTTCGCGCCACCAGCGGCGTCGGTAGCATCAGCGTCGTGGGGTGCCGGACCACTTCGTACGGCTGGCGTGCATCGAACGCGAGATGACTATCTCCCCGCCACCGGGGGGCATATACCACCAGTTCTTCGGGTGGGAATCTATCCGCGATGCTCTGGAGATAGGACTGGATACCTCCGGGACGCGGGGGAAAGTCATTCGTTACCAAGAGCGTCCGACCCATTGCACTACCGTAGGTCAGCTCGCATTCTGCGTAACCCAAGCCCCCCAGTCCGCGATGAAAGCGTCGGTTCCAGGCCCGACAGTCGTTTCGAGACCCGCGCTGATCTCGGCGTCTGTTTGCGGACCGGTTGACAACTGCGCGTAGAGATCTCGCAGCACCGGCTCACCGTATCGCTCAGCGATGAATGCTGCCAAGGACCATGCGGATTCGTACGCGAGGGTCGAACGGAGCCCGCCTGCCGAAAAATCCGAGTCTGCCGGGAGCACCGTCGGCGGCCCGCCCACCCCGACTGCACGACTCAGTGTCGGAGCCAGTGTGGCGAAGTCGACACCCGATCCGCGGTATCCCGAATAATCCGCGAACCCCTCGAGCATCCATGTCGGCGATCCGTCGACGGTGTTCGCCCGAGCGGCGATGTGTGTGAGCTCGTGACGCAGGACCGAGCGGGTAGTGAACTCGGTCAATCGCTCGGCAGCGGAGGGCGAGAAGACGACACGCTGCCCAGTCACCGGATCGCCGGGTACAACGACATCAGAGACGGACACAGCCGCCACGTCCGGGCCTGCAACTTCCCCTGCCGACGCGAGGAACTCATCTGTGGAACTCGTCGTCACTATCAGCGTCTTGCGCGGCCAGTCGTCGCCCACGAAGTCCGCAACTGCCTCGACCGCGGCCGGCACCTCGGTGTAAAGCCGAGAGGTGAAAAGGTCCTGCTCTCGCTTGCCCAGCACCATCGATGTTCCCCCGGCGGTCGTGATCGGCGTGGCCGTTACCGGCCCGAAGTCCCACGGTCCCCGCCAGGTATGTCGGTCGATACCTGGTAAGTCTGTGTCGGACACCAGTCGCCATCTATCGTCGCGCTCGGCCACCAGCAACGAGATCGGTCTGCGAGTCGGTAGGTCATCCGGCCCGTCGACCCCATACCGAAGAACCACCGATGGCGCCCACACGTCGGCGGCCCCCACGCGCTCGGCAATTTCGGAAGGGACGGGCGTTTCCGGCTCGTCCACGATCTCGTAGCCCCACTCGGACAGCGGTACCTCCGAGAGGTTCGATGCGGAGCGGATCAGCGATTGCAGAAATTCGGGCGACGCTGCCGGGTCGACAAGAGCTTCCAGTTCAGCATCGTCGTTGGAGGAGACCGCATCCGCCCAATCCACCAGAAGCTGTTCGACGCCCGCCTTACGCTGATCCTCGTACGGATTCGAGGGCATCGATGTCGGCGTCGACTCGACCAGCGGGCCGGACGCTGTACACCCCGACACCCATACGAGGGCGCCGACGAGAACTGCCGCCGACATAGAGCGGCGGACAGTCATCGAGTGAACCAAGCTTGCGCTATCAGTACCGGCGCGCACCGTAGAACGGGAACGACGCCATCGACTGAACCTTCACCGGCACACCGAACGTCGACGCATGCAGCACGTTGCCGTTTCCGGCATACAGGCCGACATGCGAGGCATCCGGATAGAACAGAACGACGTCGCCTGGCTGAAGGCTCTTCTGATCGACTGGGGTTCCGCCGGCCGCCTGCGCCTGACTGGACCGCGGAAGCGTCTTGCCCACCTGCTTGTAGGCCCAGACGACCAGCCCTGAGCAGTCGAAGCCATCGGGCCCGGTAGCGCCCCACACATACGGTTTACCTATCTGCGTCAACCCTGCTTGCAGAGCACCGGACCCCGATCCCGGAACCAGACCCTCGATGATCTTCGACAGGTCGAATCCTGGAGGTAGCGGGCTGCCTGCGTAGTCACTCTTTTCGGCGCCGGACAGCGCACTGAACGCCGCCATCACCTCTGCCGTTTGCCCTTGAAGTTCGCTCTGCTTGGCCTGCAGATCGTCGCTGACCATTTTGGCCTGATCTGCAGCCGCGCGCGCCTCGTCTGCAGCTGAACGTGAGGCCTCCTCGGCCGCAGCAGCATCGGACGTCGCCTGCTTGAACTGACCCACCTGCCGTGACGTTTCCGCGGAAATGATGTCGAGGGCCGACATCTGGTCCAACAGTTGCTGCGGTGAATCGCTGACCATCACAGCGAACAACCGGTTTGTCCGACCACCCTGATAGTTGACGTTGGCTACTTTGTCCACCGCGGGCTTCAGCTCGGCCAACGCCGCTTCGGCGTCCGCGAGCGCGCTCTGATGAGACCCGAGGGCGGCCTCTGCTTCGCGCTGCACTGCGGTCTTGGCATCGAGATCTATCTGCGCGTTGTGCAGAGCCTCGGTCGTTTGCTCGGACTCACGAGCAAGGTCCGACAACCGCGTCTGCGCATCGGATGCACTGTCTATGCCCGGCTGCGCCTGGGCTGTTGCGGCCGGTGCCACGAGTAGACACAGCGCACAAGCTGCAGCGGCGAGAACGCTGCGTTTGGATCGAGCAACGTTCTTGACTGTCGGTGTCGCCACAGAAGGTGACTCTCCGTTCTTGCAGGTGTGTCGATGGAGCTATGGCACAGCGGACCTTCGCTGCGATGTCGCTGCATCAGTGCAGGGGTTGAAAACAAACTCTACCCATGAGTATCAGCCAGTGGTCGGAATTCGCGTCGGATAATTCGGATTTATCCGAACTGCTGGAATATTCGACCGATCGAGACTCGGCAAGGTTACGGAATCGTCACGCCAGAGTCCAACCACGACCCGATCGAGGGGCCCACACGCATGCCTCTTCCCGGCGAAACGACGAAACAGCACCAGGTCCGTGGCCTATACGACCGGTTCCTGATGCTGTTTGCGTACCGATCACACGAGTCAGTATCGACGAGCTCCGTCGAACGGCATCGAGGACACCGGTGCAACCTTGACGGGAACACCTGAGGTGGACGCGTGGATTACGTTGCCGCCGCCTGCGTAGATACCCGAATGCGATCCGCCATAGAAGGAGACGACATCTCCCGGCTGAAGATCGGACTGGGATACCGGAACACCAGCGGACGCCTGGTCGTAGCTCGTACGGGGCAAGCTGACGCCGGCCTGCTTGTACGCCCACTGCACCAGACCCGAGCAATCGAACGAGTCAGGACCGGAAGCGCCGTAGACGTACGGGGACCCGACCTTGGACTCGGCAGCCTGCACTGCCTTCGCAGCCGGAGTGACCTGGGGAGCGATGGGTGCCGGTGCGCCGGGCAGTCCGGGGACGGTCGGCAGCGGGGGCATGCCCGGGATCTCTGGTATTTCGAACGTACCGACACCCGGGATCGTGATGGGGGCCGCCATTGCGGGGGCAGCGGGCAGGATGACCGCGCCGGCAGTGATCGCACCGGCTACGAGTATTCGACGCAATTGACGGGTTGAAGTATGTGACGCCACGAGAGGTTGTGCTCCGTTTCTTCCACTCATCCGCCGACCGAGTTAGCTGACGGGTTCGGGCTGGGAAGATCAGCCCTACCCACCGTTCGCATAAGCGATCCGGCGGGATTCACCCCAGTAGAAATCGGGTTCCCGGTACGGCCACTCCGAAGAGTGCCCGATTAGGCGGTGACTTGCGACGCCACTCCTGTCTGGACTGGCGAGACTCCGCAAGGTCTCAGGAAGGTTACGAAATGGCATCCCTCCGTGTCGACCCCGACGCGCCGAAGAGTCTCGAATATCTGAAGACCGGACTACATCGCACGTAGATCCGCGCTTGAATCACAGGACGGTAACGAAGCACTCCGAGGGGCGTCGCCGTCGGCCACGACCAAACGCAAATGTGGGATGAGACCACCCTCCGCCAGAACCCCGATAGCACCCAGTTCCGCCTGGTCGATGTCTATTTTCGACGCTGCGGACCCGACATCCACACCGGCCGAACCTGCCAGTCTCGGAGCCCCCAGAAGCACGGTTACGACGCAGTCTCCGCACGCGATGTCTCGAACCTTGCAATCACTGCAATCCACAATCATGTGATCCTCGTCTCTTTCGTGTTTCAGCCCGAAATTCCGACTCGTTTCGGGCGAACTTATCGGCGAGGTACGACACGCCTTCCACGAAAGCGGCAACACAGGATTCTGTCGGTACCGCCATCTACCGTCCCGTCCTGTGACCCTTCCGATCCAGCTGACGTTCGATGAACTGGACACCCCGTTGCATCAGACGACTTTCGTGGTCGTCGATTTGGAGACGACGGGCGGCAGCGCCGATACCGAAGCGATCACCGAGATCGGGGCAGTCAAAGTCCGTGGAGGTGAGGTGATCGGAGAGTTCGCCACTCTCGTCGATCCAGGTCGGGCGATTCCGCCTTTCATCGTCGAGCTGACCGGAATCACCTCCGCGATGCTGATCGACGCACCGCGCATCGAGCGTGTACTTCCCGGCTTCCTGGAATTCGCACGGGGCGCAGTGCTCGTCGCGCACAATGCTGGGTTCGATACCGGTTTTCTCCGCGCCGCCGCCAGTCGACTGGACATCGCGTGGCCCAAGTTCCAAGTTCTGTGCACCGTCAAGCTGGCGCGTCGTGTACTCACCCGCGACGAGGCCCCATCCGTGAAGCTGTCGGCTCTCGCATCGTTGTTCGACGTCGGCACCACTCCGACTCACCGCGCCCTGGACGATGCCCGCGCGACGGTGGACGTGCTGCACGCGCTGATCGAGCGCGTCGGAAATCAGGGTGTGCACAGCTACGCCGAACTCGTCGACTATCTCCCGAACGTCTCCGCCGGACAGCGTGCGAAGCGTTCCCTCGCGGCCCACCTCCCCCGCACCCCGGGGGTGTACCTGTTCAAGGGCCCCGGCAAGGAGGTCTTGTACGTCGGTACCTCGACCAATCTGCAACGTCGAGTCCGGAACTACTTCACCGGTTCGGAAACTCGCGGCCGGATGAAGGAGATGGTCAGCCTTGCGGTCGATGTCGACTACGTCGAGTGTGCTCACGGTCTCGAAGCCGGCGTACGCGAACTCCGCTTGCTGAGTGCGCACATCCCGCCGTACAACCGCCGATCGAAGTTCCCCAAGAAGGGATGGTGGATCACTACGACGGTCGAAGCGTTTCCACGGCTTTCCATCGTCAGAACGCCGACGACGAGCTCACTCGGGCCCTTCACAGCGCGAAGTGATGCCGCGGACGCCGCCGCGCTCATCTCCGAATTCGGTTCGATCCGCACCTGCTCCAATCGCATCCCGCGCACCGGCACACACGGACAGAACTGCCCACCGACCGCGGTGGGCGGTTGCGCTGCAGCGACGGCAGGCGTGCTGTCACCCGACGAGTACTCGGTATATCCCGCGCGATTCCACGCTCTGATCGACGGCGTCGACAACGCAATGTTGCACGCGGCGCGAGTGCGGGTCACCCAACTCGCCGACACCGAACTTTTCGAATCGGCCGCCCGTCTGCGTGATCGACTCACCGTTCTCGCCGACATGATCCGAAGAATGCACCGTCTCGCAGCGATCGCGGCCATCACCGAACTCGTGGCCGCCAGGAGAACTACGGAAGGAGGATGGGAACTCGCAGTGATTCGCAACGGGCGGCTGGCGGGCGCGGCTACGACCGCGCGTCGCGTGCACCCGATGCCGGCCGTGGAGGCCATCATCGCCGCCGCCGAGACCGTCATCCCGGACACCACCCCGTTGCGCGGCGCATCGCCCGAGGAGGTGGGCCTCATTGCCCGGTGGCTGGACTCCGACGGCGTCCGCATAGTGCGGACCACCGACGGGTACGCCGAGCCGGCATATGGCGCTGGGGCGTGGAAGGAATGGTGCAGTATCTCTCGCGCCGCGTCCCGCCACGAGTACAGCGCGTCGCCGTACCCCGACCGGTACGCCCTCTAAGCTCGCGGGGGGAGTCGCAACGCACGCGTGTTCGCGCATCGAATGAGGGAGACCCATGATCCACGCCATTGTCATGATCGACGCCGAGGCAAGTGCCATCCCCGAGACCGCGCAAGCAGTGGCGGACGTCGACGGTGTGTCCGAGGTCTATTCGTGTGCGGGAGATGTCGACCTGATCGCCATCGTCAAGGTCCGCGATCATCAGCAGATCGCCGAGGTTGTGACGCAACGGATCAACAAGGTGGCCGGCGTCCTGAATACCGCGACGCACATCGCGTTCCAGTCGTATTCCAGCGCCGACATCGACGCGGGGTTTTCGATCGGCGAGTGAGGCACTTCCGCGCCTAAGCCGGTCGGATCAATCCAGCTCGTTCGACCGGCTCACCCATCGAGCCAGTAGTGTGGCTGCCGCACCGGAGTCGACAGCCTTCGTTGCGCGCACCAACCCTGCAGAGAGAGCGCCGATGATATCGCCGGCATCGATTCCTTCGGATATTCCGGCGTAAGCAGTCAGCGCGGCTGCCGCGTTCAGTAGAACCGCGTCGCGCACCGGGCCGGTCTCTCCGGCTAGAACAGCGTGCACCACTCTCGCGTTGAACGCGGCGTCACCACCTTTGAGCGCGGACAGCGGTACGTAGTCGAACCCGAAGTCCTTCGGATCGATCGTCGTTGCAGTGACCGTGCCTCCTGAGACGACGTGCACGCTGGTAGTGGTGGACAGCGTTATCTCGTCGAGGCCGTCGTCACCGCGGACCACGAGAGCGCTCGTGCCACGGCCGGCGAATACCCCCGCGACGACCGGCACCAGTGCCTCGAATGCGCACCCGATCAAGCCTGATCGCGGCCGACCGGGATTGGTGAGTGGGCCGAGTATATTGAAGACCGTCGGAATCCCGATTTCCTTCCGCGGCGGGCCCGCGAACCGCAGCGCGGGATGAAATACCGGGGCGAAACAGAACCCGATACCGACATCGCGAACGCTTTCGGCAACTCCGCTCGGTCCCAGACCGAACTTGACCCCCAGCGCTTCCAGAACATCGGTCGTACCGCTCTGTGACGATGCCGCTCGATTCCCATGCTTGACCACCGGAGCACCCGCTGCTGCCGCCACGATCGCGGCCATAGTCGAGATGTTCACCGTGTCTGCGCCGTCGCCACCGGTACCGACGACGTCCACCGAATTCGGTTCACTATCGACGAGGGAAGCATGCGCGAGCATCGAGTCGGCAAGTCCTCCCACCTCCGCGGGAGTGGGCCCCTTCATCTTGAGTGCCACCCCGAAGGCAGCAATCTGCGCTGCTGTGGCGTGGTCGGACATGATCTCGTCCATCGCCCAGGCTGTATCGGCGCTCGATAAATCGACCCACGACGTCAATGCCCCGAGAATGCTCTTCCAGGTCCTGCTCGACTCGTCGTTGATCGGTGCGGTCATCTTTTCCCGTGCCTTCCTGAACTGACGGCCATATCTTCGGCACCGGTGTGGCCCGACCGAACCTATGACGCGGTTGCACTACGTCATAGGTTCGCAATGTGGCGAAAGCTTAGTCAGCGACACGGCCTGCGTCGGAAGCAGGCTGTAAGGCGTCCCAGCCCAGCACGATTCCGCCGCGGCGTTGCGCAAGACCAGCCATCCGAGAACGCTCTTGTGAGCAGTGAAGCGCGTCCAGCACCTGTACCCGCTGCAGGACTATCGGCACGCCTCCATCGACGGCGGGCTGGTAGCCGTTGATCTCGGGTGACTCCATCGTCATCGAACCGGGGGCCCGCTCGTAACCGTCTTGGGCAGCGATCGCCGCCGCGTCGTCGATCATGTCCGGCGGCAAGAACAGATGGTGCCGAAGGACGATCTCTTCGTCCTCGACCCATGCATTCTGTTGTCTACCGCGTTGCAACGCCGCAGAGCATGGCTCGGCGTCGTCGAAGGACGATGCCACGACGATCAAATCGGTTCTGGCGGGGTCGAGTGGGATCGACCGAGCGCGAGAAAACCACCGTCGGAACCAAGTCGTCTTACCGTTCGTTGACATGAGGCAACCCTTCCACGACGCACTCACCCGAGCGTGACTGGTGCCGCCGACCAGCGCCTCTACAGGGGAGAGAGCCGACGTCGATGGTCGCGACGCGCCAACACAGGACCCGGGTATGCAATCGGTACTACGGCCAGTCATACTTCTCTTTGTGACGAGCGCTGTAGGGACTCAAGGATCGGCAATCACCCAACGCGTGCACTCGCTGAACCGTCCTAATATGGTCAGCGTCGGCACCATAGTGTGGTTGTCGAGCGAACTAATGTTTTTCGCTGGACTTTTTGCGATGTACTTCGTCGCGAGGGCGCAGGCAAACGGCATCTGGCCACCGGAACCGACCGAGCTGAACCTCGGTCTCGCGGTACCGGTGACAACCGTTCTGATCGCGTCCTCCTTCACCTGCCAGCTAGGCGTATTCGCCGCTGAGCGCGGTGACGTCTTCGGACTGCGACGCTGGTACATCATCACATTGGTCATGGGGACGTTGTTCGTCCTCGGCCAGGGGTACGAGTACTACCACCTGGTAGAAGAGGGCACCACGATCTCCTCGAGCGTCTATGGCTCGGTCTTCTACATCACGACCGGATTCCACGGCCTCCATGTGATCGGTGGACTCATCGCCTTCGTCTTCCTGATCACGCGAACGCTGGTCAGTAAGTTCACGCCCGCTCAGGCAACAGCTGCGATCGTCGTGTCGTACTACTGGCACTTCGTCGACATCGTCTGGATTGCGTTGTTCGCCACCATCTACTTCATCCGCTGATGAATATCGTTGAAGCAAGTGTTTCGACTTCGTCGACAACAATGAACGTCAGGAATCAGCCCCTGGCGTTCAGTCCGTCCCGACACGACAAGGGATAGAAGATGAGCTCATCTCCCCCAGCATCACCCGGCGACAACACAGATATGACGTCAGCCGGTTCTCCTTCAGCAGTGAAGAGTCGTCGGCAGCGCAAGGTTCGCCGCCGTGTGACAGGCGCAGTAGTACTCATGATGGGTCTCATCAGCGCGGGATTTCTTGCGTCGGCTTTGACTCCCACCCCCCAGGTGGCGACAGCCGATCAGGATTCAGCCGCGTTGATCCGCGAGGGTAAGCAGTTGTACGACACGTCCTGTGTCACCTGCCACGGAGTGAACCTGCAGGGCGTGCAGGACCGTGGACCCAGCCTGATCGGTGTCGGCGAAGCCGCTGTCTACTTCCAGGTCTCAACAGGTCGTATGCCTGCGGTTCGCAACGAAGCGCAGGCTGAACGCAAGCCGGCGAAGTTCGACGACAAGCAGATCGACGCATTGGGTGCATATATCCAGGCCAATGGTGGCGGCCCCACCCTGCTTCTCGACAGCAACGGCGAAGTAGCGCAGTCTTCGCTTTCCGACGGTGATATTGCCCGCGGCAGCGAACTCTTCCGTCTCAACTGCGCCTCGTGCCATAACTTCACCGGCCAGGGCGGCGCTTTGTCCTCGGGCAAGTACGCACCCTCGCTCGGACCGGCTTCCGAGCAGGAGATCTACACGGCAATGGTCACGGGCCCGCAGAACATGCCTAAGTTCTCGGACCGTCAACTTACGCAAGAAGAAAAGATCGACATCATCTCTTACGTGAAGTCAGCGCAGGATACGACTGCGCCAGGTGGCTGGGGACTTGGCGGCTTCGGCCCGGGTACCGAGGCACTGGCAATCTGGATCATCGGAATCGGTGCCGTCGTCGGCGCAACGTTGTGGATCGGAGCGAGGTCATGAGTGACGGTGATTCCGGACGCGCGGACGCCGGGCAGACCGGCGGGAACAATGTGGACGTGAACAGGAAGTACACCGACGAAGAACTCGCCGGAATGACGCGTGACCAGCTGGTGACGCTGGGCACCAATCTCGACCACGTCGATGTTGCATTCCGTAGAGATCGTTGGGCAGTACAGGGCACACGCGCCGAGAAGCGCGCTGAACGCAATGTTGCGTTCTGGTTCGCGCTTTCGGGAGTTTCTGCTGTCGCTTTCATCGCGATCTATTTGTTCTGGCCTTGGGAATATGCCGGACTCGGTGAAGAGAGCTACTGGAAGTACACCCTTTACACTCCGCTGATCGGCCTGACCATGGGTCTCGCGATCCTCGGTGTAGGTGTCGGTGCAGTCCAGTTCACCAAGAAGTTCATTCCTGAAGAGGTTTCCATTCAGGACCGCCACGATGGATCTTCTTCCGAGGTGGACCGACAGACTGTCGTTGCCCAGCTGAGTGATTCGCTCGACACGTCGACCATCGGACGACGCAAGGTGATCAAGCGATCATTGTTCTTCGGCGGCGGCGCACTCGGAATCATGGCCATTCTGCCCCTGGGGGGCCTGGTCAAGAACCCGTGGGCCGAGGGTGACAAATCTCCTCTGTGGGTCTCCGGTTGGACTCCGCGCTACCCTGGAGAAACGATCTACCTTCGGCGCGATACCGGTCGTCCCCATGACGTCGTTCTGGTCCGCCCAGAGGATATGGATGCCGGAGCCATGGAAACAGTATTTCCATTCCGCGAGGCCGACCGCGACGACGATCACGCCTTGCTCAAATCACTTCGTGGAATTCGCAACGCGACCATGCTTATCCGTCTCCGCTCTGAGGACACGGCCAAGGTCATCAAGCGCAAGAACCAGGAAAGCTTCAATTACGGCGACTACTTCGCCTACTCGAAGATCTGTACCCACCTGGGTTGCCCGACGTCGCTGTACGAGCAGCAGACCAACCGGATTCTGTGCCCGTGCCACCAGTCGCAGTTCGACGCACTCGAGTATGCCAAGCCGATCTTCGGACCGGCTGCTCGCGCTCTGCCGCAGCTGCCTATCACCGTTAACGAAGAAGGTTTCTTAGTAGCGGACGGGGATTACATCGAAGCTCTCGGACCCGCCTTCTGGGAGCGTAGACCGGAGACCGATTCATGAGTCCTTCACTGCAAGCCCTCGCTGCCAAGCAGGCCGACGACGTCGACAGTCGTTACCACCTGGCGCCTGGCATACGTCGACAGATCAACAAAGTCTTCCCGACCCACTGGTCATTTCTTCTCGGCGAGATCGCGCTCTACAGCTTCGTAATCCTGTTGATCTCAGGCACGTTCTTGACGTTGTTCTTCGACCCGTCGATGAGCGAGGTCGAATACAACGGCATCTACGAGCCTCTTCGTGGCGTCACGATGTCTCGGGCATACGAAACAGCGTTGAACATCTCTTTCGAGGTGCGCGGCGGTTTGTTCATGCGACAGATCCACCACTGGGCAGCACTGATGTTCGCTGCTTCGATCATCGTTCACATGATGCGTATCTTCTTCACCGGTGCGTTCCGCAGACCACGTGAAGCCAACTGGGTCATCGGCTGCTTGCTTCTCATCTTGGCGATGTTCGAGGGCTTCTTCGGCTACACGCTTCCCGACGACCTGCTGTCCGGCACCGGCCTTCGTGCCGCGTTCTCCGGCATTTCGATGAGTGTTCCCGTCATCGGAACGTGGTTGCACTGGTTGGTGTTCGACGGCGACTTCCCGGGCACGATCATCATTCCGCGCTTGTACGTTGCGCACGTGCTGTTGCTACCCGCCATCATCCTGGCGCTGATCGCAGCTCACCTCGCACTTGTTTGGTACCAGAAGCACACGCAGTTCCCCGGACCCGGCCGCACCGAGACCAACGTCGTCGGCGTCCGTATCTTGCCGGTCTTCGCCGTAAAGTCCGGTGCATTCTTCGCCGTCACGTTCGGTGTCCTTGCGCTCATGGGTGGCCTCGTCCAGGTGAACCCGGTCTGGAATATCGGACCGTACAACCCATCTCAGGTCTCGGCCGGCTCTCAGCCCGACTTCTACATGATGTGGACGGACGGCTTGGCTCGACTGTGGCCCGCGTGGGACATCTACATCGCAGGTCGCTACACGATCCCCGCAGTCTTCGCTGTCGCACTGATCATGGGTCTGGTCTTCACGGTGATGATCATGTATCCGTGGATCGAGAAGCGCCTCACGGGCGATCGGGCACACCACAACCTGCTTCAGCGCCCACGCGACGTACCGGTCCGGACTGCGATCGGCGCGATGGTCCTGGCGTTCTACCTGGTTCTGACTATCTCGTGCGTCAACGACATCATCGCGTACAAATTCGATATCTCACTCAACGCGATGACGTGGATCGGTCGAATCGGAATGCTGATTCTGCCTCCGATCGCGTACTTCGTTGCGTACCGGTTCTGCATCGGCCTGCAGCGCAGCGACCGCACTGTTCTCGATCACGGCATCGAGACCGGAATCATCAAGCGTCTGCCGCACGGCCAGTACGTCGAGGTCCACCAGCCACTCGGGCCGGTCGACAGCCACGGACACCCGATCCCACTCGAATATCAGGGTGCGGCGATTCCGAAGAAGATGAACAAGCTCGGATCTGCTGGAAAGCCAGGATCAGGTTCACTGTTCCGACCAGATCCGGTTGCCGAGAGCAAGGCTCTGGAAGAAGCTCTGCACCACGGTGAGGTCGAGCAGTTGAACATGCTGAAGAACTATCAGCTACAGCTCAACGGTCACTCGAACGGCAATGGAACCAACGGTCATGGAACCAACGGTCATGGAACCAACGGCCATTCGAACGGCAACGGCAACGGCAACGGCAACGGTTCCGCGAAACATGCTGTAGACCGCGAAGACAGTGAGAGCGAGACCTAGAGGTTCTCGACGAACATAAGAAGGGCGGCACCCATCGGGTGTCGCCCTTCTTCGCGTTGAATGCCGGCCGTGTACGTAGTAGCCGGTCCCGAAATCCGCGCAGGCTCGCATCCATCAGACGCCCCCTCCCCTCCCCCGCCGGGCGCGCGTCCACCTGTGCGTCGTCCGGCAGAGGGTCGTTTCATCTGTCGAGGACGAAAGACAGCGGTTCCGCATCATGTTCTCGCAGAGTTGGGACGAGCGCAGATAGTGCACTATTCCAGTTCTTTCGACGCGACATGCGAAACGGGAAGACCTGAAACGGCGACCCGCTGGCGGTCAAACGCGGCGGCTCGCCTCGCGATGTTCCGAGGCGCGAGTACGACATCGTTGCTACCCGATTCTTGGAGGTCGACGACTATCCCCGACCACATCATCGACTCCACTACTGATGCCACAGCGGTGTCGGGTACCCTCGCTGCACGCCGTTCCGAAATCAACGGTCACCGTGTAGGTAGTTGGGCATCTCGTTCCAAGTGGTGTCTGCGCGAAAACACCACTCGCACGAACCTGTCGGCATCCGGGCTCTGGCCGCGACTACGAGAGAGTGCCCACTGGCTGCTCGAGCTCGTTCTCCGGCAGATGGATGGGAGTCGTGCTGCGATAGTGACCGATCACCGAGAGTGCAACACCAGCGAGAATCCATGCCAGCAGCACGACCCATTCGTGCAACGAAGAGGCGTCCGGGAAATAGTTGACCTCGCGTACTAGGCTCGCCGCCGCCCCTGGTACGAAGTACTGCCCGATCCCGCCCCACGGTCCCGCAATGAACTGGTACGGGAGTACCGCGCCGGAGATCGGATTGCCGATCAGCATGGTGATCACCGCACCCACACCGATGCCCGGTGCCCGGTGCCCCCAGGAGTGCATTCAGACCGACGATTGTCGAGGCGGCCCGTGACACTGCCCGCGCTACGCTCACCTTCTGCCAGGGCTACATCGTCCGAGCCGCCGTGCTGGGACAACAGGACCTGCAGTCGTCGATTTCTGCCGTGGAGCTACTCATGCCGTCTTCGGACCACCGACCATAGCGACGTTCGTCAGGAACGTGAGCAGCAACGATCCACCGAGAGGGGTCCATGTGGGTACCGGCGGACGGGATTCGCCGCTCCACGCTCGGTTCTAGGCACAGATCATCTGCAGGCCGATACAAAGCAAGGCGCTGACCGCCCCGGTAGGGACGATCAGCGCCTTGGCTGGAGTCTAGAGACCGACTACATGCAGGTCAGTGCTTTTCTGGTCCGATGTGGTACTCGAATACCAGTCCGGCCGCTGCGGCCAGAACCAGCACGATTCCCAACGCCATCAGCCACGGGATGAAGAACGCAAAGCCAACTGCCGTGACCGCTGCAGCTCCCGCAAGGCTGATCGGCCAGAAGCTACCGGGGCTGAAGAAGCCCAAGTCGCCGGCGCCGTCGCTGATCTCAGCGTCGTCGAAGTCCTCTGGACGTGTGTCCAAGCGTCGAGCGACGAATCGGAAGTACGTACCGATGATGAGGGTCAGGCCGAACGACAGAGCAATTGCGGTGACGCCTGCCCACTCGACGCCGGTTCGGGAGAACCCGGTGAACACCGCGTACACAATCCCGACGAGAAGGAAGAAGACAGTCAGGATCTCAAAGATCTTGGCTTCGATTTTCATATCAGCATTCTTCCTTGGTCAGTTGCCGTCAGCAACGGATTCAGACTTCTGCGTACGGTCGGTCGTGAACGGGATGGTGCTGGTGGAGACCGGCGACTGCCCGATTGCCTCCAGCGCCTGCGCGTTCGTCAAAGCCTTGCCGCCTTCGCTCTTCGGCTTACGCGACTCGATGTACTGCTGGAAGTCGTCCGGGGATACCGCACGAACTTCGAAGTTCATCATGGCGTGATAAGTGCCGCACATTTCGGTGCATCGACCGACGAAGGAGCCTTCTCGTTCGATCTCAGAGATCTGGAAGACGTTATCGGAGTGGTTTTCCTTCGGGTTCGGCATCACGTCGCGCTTGAACAGGAACTCGGGGACCCAGAAGCCGTGAATGACATCGGACGAGGCCAGTACGAATTCGATACGCTTGCCGGTCGGAAGCACGAGAACAGGGATCTCGTCGCTGGTGCCGACTGTCTCGATCTTGTTGTAGTGCAGGTACGACAGATCCTGTGGGCTCACACCGTGGATGGCTCCCGGAACGATCTCGCCGTCTTCACTGCCTTGAGCTTCGCCCTCGGGCGGGGAGGCTGCAGCTTCCGCGGCCGCCTGCGCCTCGAGGTCGGTGCCCTCGTACTTGACGACGCCGTCCTTGAGGTCGATGGTCTGGTATCCGAACTTCCAGTTCCACTGGAATGCGGTCACGTCGACGGTGACGTCGGGATCGGACTGCTTGTCACCGACGTAGTTCTGCACGACCACGGTGAAGTAGAAGAGCACGGCGATGATGACGAACGGCACGGCTGTGTAGAACAGCTCCAATGGCACGTTGTACGCCGTCTGCCGAGGGAACTCCGGAGAGTCCTTCTTCTTACGGTGGAAGATGACCACCCAAAAGATCAATGCCCAGACGATGATGCCCATGACAAGTGCCGCGACCACGGACCAAGTCCACAATTCACGAATACGTGTGCTCTGTGGAGTGATGCCCGACGGAAAACCGAAGCGCAAAACTTCACTGTCGATGGAACAACCCGACAACAGCACAGCGGCTAAGCCAAGAACTGTTGTCAGCCCGGCTCGCCGAAGGATCCGACTCTGCGCCACGTTCACGCCTTCCTGATCGCCCACCACTGAAGAATAAGGGCCTCCACATGGAGTTGCCCTAGTACTACGCAGCGTAGACCAAAGCTGCCGCAAGACCACTGTTGGGTCGCTACCTTCGAGCGCGTCGCGTCTGCGGCATACTCGGACCCGGGCGCTCGCCTTACGACTACCGACCCCGTCGGGCGAGTGTCGGTTGAACCGATCCCTAATTGGAAAAGAGGTAGTGGACTCTGTGTGTGGACTACTAGGCCTGCTCACGTCGGCCGGCACGGACGACGCAGGAGTCGACCTCGTCGGTTCCGCCATGCATTGCATGCGTCACCGCGGGCCTGACGAACCTGGCACTTGGCACGACGAAGACGTAGTTTTCGGATTCAACCGACTGTCGATCATCGATATCGAGCATTCGCATCAGCCACTTCGCTGGGGACCCGCCGACAATCCGACGCGCTATGCGATGACGTTCAACGGGGAGATCTACAACTACCTGGAACTACGTGAGGAGTTGACGCGCGAGCACGACGCTGTCTTCTTCACCGAGGGCGACGGCGAGTCGATCGTCGCAGCATTCCACTACTGGGGTCACGATGCGCTGCGCCGATTGCGAGGAATGTTCGCCTTCGCAATCTGGGACACCGAGACTCGCGAGATGTTCCTGGCCAGAGATCCGTTCGGCATCAAGCCACTGTTCATCGCAACCGGGCCAGGCGGTACTGCGTTCGGGAGCGAGAAGAAGAGCCTTCTCGAACTGACCGATCTGATCGGTATCGGTACCGAACTCGACCCGCGAGCGATCCAGCACTACACCGTTCTTCAATACGTTCCGGAGCCCGAGACGTTGCATCGAGAGATCCGGCGACTCGAATCGGGTTGCTCGGCTGCCTTCTCCCCCGGCACACAGCCGAAGATCACTCGTTACTTCACTCCGAAGTTCCCGGTGAAGCCGTTCGTAGCCGGTTCGGAGACGGCGAGGTATCAGGAGATCACCGACGCACTCGAGGATTCCGTTGCCAAGCACATGCGCGCGGATGTCACGGTCGGCGCGTTCCTGTCCGGCGGGATCGACTCGACAGCGATCGCAGCACTGGCGATACGCCACAATCCGAATCTGATCACCTTCACCACCGGATTCGAGCGCGACGGCTATTCCGAGGTAGACGTCGCCGCCGAGTCTGCTGCGGCGATCGGTGCCAAACACGTCGTGAAGGTCGTCGGGCCAGAAGAGTTTGCATCGTCGATTCCCGAGATCGTCTGGTACCTCGACGATCCGGTGGCCGATCCCGCACTGGTGCCGCTCTACTTCGTGGCCAAGGAAGCCCGCAAGCATGTGAAGGTCGTACTCTCCGGTGAGGGCGCGGACGAATTGTTCGGTGGCTACACCATCTATCGAGAGCCACTGTCCCTCAAGCCTTTCGATTATCTTCCACGCGGATTGCGTCGCGCCGCAGGAGCCCTCAGCGACAAGATCCCCGACGGTACGCGCGGCAAGAGTTTGCTTCATCGCGGATCCATGACGCTCGAGGATCGTTATTACGGGAATGCCCGAAGCTTCGGCGACGCTCAGCTCCGCGCAGTTCTGCGGGATTTCCGTCCGGAGTGGACCCACACCGATGTGACGGCACCGATCTACGCGCAGACTCGAGGCTGGGATCCGGTTGCGCGTATGCAGCATCTGGATCTGTTCACTTGGCTACGTGGCGACATCCTGGTAAAGGCCGACAAGATCACGATGGCCAACTCGCTGGAGTTGCGCGTCCCATTCCTGGACTCCGAGGTTTTTGCCGTCGCCGAGAGGTTGCCTCTCGACCAGAAGATCACCAAGGACACGACGAAGTACGCACTGCGCAAGTCGTTGGAGGGCATCGTCCCGGGGCATGTCCTCAACCGCGCGAAGCTGGGATTCCCTGTTCCGCTTCGCCATTGGCTTCGGGGTCCCGAATTGTTCGACTGGGCGCACCAACAGATCGCCGAGTCCGAAACGGATCACATCCTGAACAAGGCTGCGGTCACCGCAATGCTGAACGAGCATCGCGACGGCAAGTCCGATCACAGTCGTCGTCTGTGGACCGTTCTCATCTTCATGATCTGGCATGGGATTTTCGTGGAAAAGCGCATCGTTCCGAAGATCAGCGAGCCGACCTACCCGGTCGAAATCTGATCTTTCCGGACACAGGTTCCGCTGGATGACAGAAAGGGACCGTCACAACCGTGTAGACGGTTGTGACGGTCCCTTTCTTTGCGATGAACGCCAGGCTAAGCCGGGAGCAGCGCTCCGATCTGCTCGGCCGCGGTAGCTCCGTAGGCCGAACTCAGACGCTTGAGTGCGTCATCTCGAACGAAAGTCCACTCTTGAGTGCCGGTGGTCTCGAGGACGAGGACCGCGACATAGGAACCCAGCTGTGCTGCCCGCTCGACGGAAGCGCCGGCGAGATGGGCCATGAGGAAGCCGGCCCGGAAGCCGTCGCCCACTCCGGTCGGATCCACTTTGCTGGTCTCGGGAACCACGTCCACGTGCGTGCGCACGCCGTCGGGAGTGACGATCTCGACGCCGGACTTGCCTAGCGTCGTGACCCGGATGCCGACCTTGGCCGCGATCTCCGTCTCCGACAGGCCCGACTTCTGACGCAGCAGTCCCCACTCGTATTCGTTGGTGAAGAGATACGCCGCACCCTCGATGAGACCGACCGCTTGTTGACCGGTCAGACGCGCGAGTTGCTGCGACGGATCTGCCGCGAAAGGAATGTTCAGCGCTCGGCACTGCTGAGTGTGGGCGATCATCGCGTCAGGATCGTTGGCGCCTACCAATACCAATTCCAACGTTCGTCCTGCGGACAGTTCCTCGATCGAGATTTCACGCGCTTCACTCATCGCACCCGGGTAGAACGACGCAATCTGAGCCATGTCCACGTCAGTGGTGCAGACGAAGCGCGCAGTGTGAGCTGTCGCCGACACGCGTACCGCGGTGCAATCGACTCCGTTGGACTCCAGCCAAGACCGATACTCACCGAAGTCCGGCCCGACAGCACCCACCAGGAGCGGGGATCCACCCAACACACCCAGGGCATAGGCAATGTTGCCGCCGACTCCACCTTTTCTGATGACCAGATCGTCGACGAGGAAGCTCAGCGAGATATTGGAGAGCTGGTCTGCAACCAACTGCTCGGCGAACTTGCCCGGGAACCGCATCAGATGATCGGTGGCTATCGATCCCGATACCGCGAGAGTCACGTGCTTGAGCCTTTCGATGGTGGTCGGAGCGAGATCCATGCTAGTGCGCGGCGCCCCGAACTTGGTGCGAACACAACTCTGACCGGTACTGGCAAATGCAGTACCGGTCAGAGTTGATGATTCAGATCAGTTGAACGAATCGCCGCAGGCACATGAGCCCGTTGCGTTCGGATTGTCGATCGTGAAGCCCTGCTTCTCGATGGTGTCCACGAAGTCGATGGATGCACCCTCGACGTACGGAGCGCTCATCCGGTCGACAGCCAGCGTGACTCCGTTGAAGTCCACTGCGAGGTCGCCGTCGAGGCTGCGATCGTCGAAGAAGAGCTGATAGCGCAGGCCCGCACAACCACCGGGCTGCACAGCAACGCGCAGCGCGAGGTCGTCGCGTCCTTCTTGGTCCAGCAGCGCCTTGGCCTTCGATGATGCAGCTTCAGTCATCGTGACCTTGTGCGTGATGGTTTCGTTCGAGACGGTCATGGGCTCTCCCTATCAGTCGTACTCAACCCGTGAACGACTCAACCGTACTCCGCGCACAGGTATTCCTCACAGCCCGCCGCGTAATGCTCCAGTACCTTGATCGACCTGTTGTGCTGCGTACTCGGCCAAAAGCTCGAGTTGTGGCCCGGCATCGGTCATCGCCTTGGCCACGGAACCGGCGAACTCGGCTACGGAATACGCTCCAGAAAGACCTGCTGCTTCCCACTGTGCGGTCTCTAGAGCTATCTGACCTGCAAGGACTATCGTCGGCGCTCCGGATCGCGCGCCTGCGGATGCAAGTTCGGTGACGAGCTTGCCCCGAAGGGACTGACTGTCGAATTTGCCTTCACCGGTGATGACGAGATCGACCGACGCCAGTAGATCTGCCTGGTCGGTGAGTTCGGCCACCACGGCCGCGCCGGACTCACGCCGCCCGCCCAACGCAAACAGTGCCGCACCGATGCCTCCAGCAGCACCCGCACCCGGCAGCTCTGCGACGTCGGCTCCAGCCTCGCGTTCCAACTTCACGGCCCATTCGCGGTTGAGCTCTTCGAGAACATCGACCATCGCGGCATCCGCGCCTTTCTGTGGCCCGAAGACATGCGCTGCGCCGTGCTCGCCCAGTAACGGGTTCTCGACGTCGGTGGCAGCGACCAGTTCGACCGACTGCAGTCGTGCGACGGCATCGGCCAGTCCACCGAGTGCACGGACCATCCCCCGTCCGCCGTCGGTACAACTACTGCCGCCGAGACCGACGAACACCCTCTCGATGCCGTCGACACCCAGAGCAGCAACGATCAGCTGGCCGACGCCGTCGCTACTTGCCCGCAATGCACTGCGAGTGGTCGGTGGACCATCGAGGAGACTCAATCCACACGCCTGTGCGGCTTCGATGAACGCTGTCCGGCCGTCGAGCAGCCACCGCGCCCTGACCCGCTTCCCGAGTGGTCCGTCCACGTCGAGTTCGCGCACTTCGCCACGACCGACGGCCAACACGTCGACGAATCCCGGACCGCCGTCCGATTGTGGCGCCAACACGAGCTCGTCCCCCGGACGTCCGAGTCGCCAACCTCTAGCGATTGCGTCGGCCGCCTCGTTCGCGCTCAGTGTGTTGCCGAACGAATCGGGCGCAATCATCACTCGCATCGTCGAAAGTCTAGGTCGACAGTGGAGATGCGGCATGTCGAGGCCGCCGTGCTCGAGGAGCCTTCGCGGACGCAAGTTGGTGTGGCCGATGTTCACCTATTCGCTTCCATCCCATAGCCTGGGTGAGTGAAGTTGCTACGCCGCGGAAACTCTGACAATTCGGACAAGCACGATTCGGCCTCGGTCGAGTCGGCAGCGACGGATGTGTCGCCGCCGAACGAGATCGTCGGCAAAGGTCGCCCCACGCCGAAACGGCGTGAGGCCGAAGCCCGACGCCGCGGTCCGGTCGCGCCACCGCCGATGACGAGCAAAGAGGCCCGCGAGCGTCGCAAGGCGAACAAGGGAACCAAAGTCGACCGCAAGAAGGCATCCGAGGAGCGCCGGGCCTCCTCGGCCGACCGCCGCGCGCGGATGCTCGCCGGTGAGGACAAATTTCTACTTCCGCGGGACAAGGGCCCCGTTCGGGCATACGCCCGTGATCTCGTAGATGCGCGCCGGAATCTGGTCGGTTTGTTCATGCCGCTTGCGCTTCTGTTGATCTTCGCGCTCTTCCTCGATCCGGCCGTTCAGGCGTATGTCACGCTGGCGATGTTCGTGATGATGCTGTTCATGGTCGGCGAGGGAATCTTCATCGGCCGCCAGATCAACAATCGCGTTCGTGCTCGCTTCCCCGACACCACCGACGGTGGATTCAAGCTCGGGTGGTACGCGTTCGTTCGTGCTTCGCAAATCCGCAAGATGCGCGCCCCGGCGCCTCGCGTCAACCGCGGCGCAGCTGTCTGACACCATGACGCTGCCCAAGCGCACACTGCTGCTCGGTGGCGCGCGATCGGGCAAGTCCAGCCACGCCGAACACCTCGCGGCTGCGACAGGACCGGTCAGATACGTGGCAACCGGCCGAAGACGCCCCGGTGATGCCGATTGGGACGCGCGGATAGAAGAACATCGAGTTCGACGGCCGGCCACGTGGACGACCGTGGAAGCGACCACGAACCTGCCCCAGCTGATCGTCGACGAGACACCGGGTGTCACGCTCGTCGACGATCTCGGCACCTGGCTGACCCACACCATCGACGACCGGTCAGCCTGGGACAGCCCGCGCGGCACGATCGCGGCGGAGATCGACGCGCTCGTCGACGCCGTTGCGCAGTGCACGGGCACCCTTTTGCTGGTCACTCCCGAAGTGGGGTTGTCCGTAATCCCCCACACTCGGGCGGGCAGACTGTTCCAAGACGAGATCGGCGTACTCAATTCCCGGCTGGCCGAGGTCTGTGACGACGTCGTACTCGTCGTGGCGGGCCTTCCCCTCGCACTCAAGTGTGCCGGGGTTCCACCTTTCCGAAAGGCTGAGCAGCAACCGTGACGTCCGAAACAACCGAGAACTCGACGCCGTTGCGTCCGGTCACTCCGCCGTCGCCGCAGGCCCGCTCTGCGGCGTCGGAACGACAGAAGTCGTTGACCAAACCTGCCGGCAGTCTCGGTCGACTCGAAGAGATCGGTGAGTGGATTTCGGCGTGCCAAGATCAGTGTCCGCCCCACGCGCTGGTCCGACCTCGGGTCGTTGTGTTTGCCGGTGATCACGGTGTTGCGGCCCACGGGGTTTCGGCCTATCCCGCCGAGGTGACCATTCAGATGGTGGCCAATATCGCGGCCGGTGGCGCTGCGGTCAATGCACTGGCCGCAGGGGCGGGCGCAACGGTCCGTGTCGTCGATATCGCTGTCGACTCGGATACGGACACCACGATCAGCCGGTACAAGGTCCGAAGGTCGAGCGGTTCGATCGATCGTGAGGATGCGTTGTCGGAGTCCGAGGTTCGGGCTGCGATCGAGGCCGGTCGCGCAATCGCGGACGAGGAAATCGACGGCGGTGCAGACCTGCTGATCGCCGGTGACATGGGAATCGGAAACACTACTCCGGCAACGACATTGATCGCAGTAATCACCGACACCGAACCGGTGGCCGCAGTAGGTCGCGGCACCGGCGTCGACGATGCCGGGTGGATCCGCAAGACGGCGGCGATTCGGGATGCGATGCGGCGTGCCCGTCCGGTCGTGAAGGATTCCGTTGCGCTGCTTCGCGTTGCCGGTGGCGCCGATCTTGCCGCCATGGCAGGGTTCCTCGCCCAAGCTGCACACCGTCGTACGCCTGTCATTCTCGATGGGCTCGTCGTCACGGCGGCCGCGTTGGTTGCGGAGGAGTCGGCGCGAGGGGCACGTGAATGGTGGATCGCCGGCCATCGCTCGTCCGAACCTGCTCACTCGATTGCATTGCGTCACTTGAGAATCGAACCCCTACTCGAGCTCGACATGCGACTCGGCGAGGGCTCGGGCGCTCTCGCCGCACTACCTTTGGTGCACGCGGCCATCGCCGCGCTGAAGGACATGTCGACTTTTGCAGATGCAGGTGTGAGCACCCGAGCCGCCAAGCCCGAAGCGCCGTCCGAGGCCTGAGAAGTGCATTCGATATGGGTGGGCCCTCGCCTGGCCCTGTCCTGGTTGACTGTCCTTCCAGTGCGGGGGCCGAACCACATAGACCGGGATGATGCCCGCAAAGCCATGTCGTCAGCCCCTGTCGTCGGATTGTTGCTCGGCATGTTCGCGGCAGGCGCGGTGTGGTGTGCGGACGCACTCTCGCTCGGTGGACTGCTCGGCGGACTGCTCGGCGTCGGCGCGCTTGCCCTGCTGACACGCGGCATGCATATCGACGGCCTGGCCGATACGGCAGACGGTCTCGGTTGCTACGGACCGCCCGAACGAGCTCGTGAAGTCATGCAGAGTGGAAGCGCCGGGCCGTTCGGAGTCGCCGCACTCGTCCTCACCCTCGCAATCCAGGCTGCCGGCTTCGGTCTGCTGGCGGAGCAGCAGGCTTTCTACTCGATAGCCTTGGCCGTTGCGGTCGGTCGTGTCGCCGTCGTCATCGCGTGCAGAGGCGGGACGCTTCCAGCCGTCGACCACGGGTTCGGAGCACTCGTTGCCGGTACCCAAAGCCGCATAGTGGTCGGTCTCTGGTGTGCCGCAGCGCTTGTCGCAGCGGCCGGAAGCGTGGACGGCCGCTGGTGGCAAGGCCCCGTAGTCGTCGCAGCAGTGTTGGCGATCGGCGTTGTTCTCGTGCGCCACTGTGTCCGACGGTTCGGTGGTCTCAGCGGCGACGTGCTGGGCGCAGCTCTGGAAATAACCACAACCCTCACTGTCGTGGGTTTGCTGATCGGATCCTGAACTCAGCCGAGCTTGGTCATCCACCCATGAGTGTCGGCGAACGTGCCGCGCTGAATGCCGGTCAAGGTATCGCGCAGGGCGAGAGTGATGTTGCCCGGTTCTCCGTCGGCGATCGTGAACGCACCGTCCGCTGACTTGACGCTGCCGACGGGAGTGATGACTGCCGCGGTTCCGCAGGCGAATACCTCGGTGATGTCACCGGACTCCGCTTTCTTCTGCCACTCATCGGTCGAGATGCGTCGCTCTTCCACCGGGATTCCGGAGTCGGTCGCCAACGCCAGGAGTGAATCGCGGGTAATTCCCGGGAGCAAGGACCCGGAGAGCGAGGGCGTGACCAAACGGGCGTCGGAACCGGAGCCGAAGACGAAGAACAGGTTCATGCCACCCATTTCCTCGACGAAGCGGCGCTCGATCGCGTCCAGCCAGACAACCTGGTCACAGCCCTGATCGCTGGCCTGCGCCTGCGCAAGCAGCGATGCCGCGTAGTTGCCGGCAAATTTGGCGGCTCCGGTACCACCGGGAGCGGCGCGTACGTACTCGGTCGACAGCCACACGCTGACCGGTTTAACACCACGAGGGAAGTACGCCCCAGCAGGTGAAGCAATGAGCATGTACCGGTACGCGTCCGCGGGCCGGACACCGAGCCCTGCCTCGGTAGAGAACATGAATGGACGAAGGTAGAGGGCGTCCTCGCCACCGGCCGCCGGGATCCACTCGCGATCCACGGCAAGCAACTCCTCGATCGAGGAGGTGAACAGCTCCGTGGGAAGCTCCGGCATCGCCAACCGCCTCGCCGAGGATTTGAACCGCTCGGCGTTGGAATCGACGCGGAACGAGGAGAGATCGCCGTTGGGCTGACGGTAAACTTTCAACCCTTCAAAAATCGCCTGTCCGTAGTGCAGGACCATCGCAGCCGGATCCAACTCGATCGGGCCGTACGGCGCGATGGTCGCGCCGTACCAGCCCTTCTCCGAGGTGTAGTCGATCACTGCCATGTGATCGGTGAAGAACTTCCCGAACCCGGGCGCCGCCAATACTGCTTCTCTGACCTCCGAAGGAGCCGGAGAAGGATGCTGCACACGGGTGAATTCGGGAACGCCTGTCATGCACTGAGCTTATCGAACGCGTCGAAGCCCGCTCACTTGGTATTCGCTGCAACGAAAGGCGGGGCGACGATCTCACATCGCAGTGCGCGGCCACGGACATCGACCTCGACGATGTCACCCGGCTCCACCCCCGCTGTGGCGTCTACTAGTGCAAGCGCAATTCCGACCCCGAGCGTGGGCGAGAACGTCCCTGACGTCGTGACGCCGACCACGCCGCCGTCCGCCACGACGTTCTGTCCCTGCCGCAGTACCCCGCGGTCGAGAGCCTTGACGCCACGGAGGACTCGCGCCGGACCCGCCGCCTTTTCTGCCAGCAGAGCGTCCCTGCCCCAGAATCGGTCCTTCTTCCATCCGATCGCCCAACCACATCGGGCTTGAAGCGGCGAGATGTCCAGCGAGAGCTCATGTCCGTGGAGTGGATAACCCATCTCGGTACGCAAGGTATCTCGCGCGCCGAGGCCTGCTACCTGACCGTCGGAAAGCTTCACGACGTCGACGAGGGCACGGAAGAGTGCCTCGGCGTCGTTCCACGAGCAGACCAGTTCGTATCCGTGCTCACCGGTGTAACCCGTGCGGCACACGCGCACCGGCACCTCGTTGCCTTCGGCGTCGGACCACTGCGCGTCGACGAAAGCCATGTACTCCAAATCCACTGGGAGACCCAACTGCTCGACCACAGCGCGAGAATCTGGCCCTTGCACCGCGAACACGCCGAAATCGCGATGCTGGTCGCGAACGACGACGCCTTCGGGAGCCTCGGCGGTCAACGCGGCGACGACCGACGCGGTGTTGGCGGCGTTCGGAATCAGGAACACCTCTTCGGGCGAGACGAAGTAGGCGATCAAATCGTCCACCACTCCCCCGGACGTGTTGCAACACAACGTGTATTGCGCCTTCCCTGGGCCCACTCGGGTGAGGTCGTTGGTCAGCGTGGAGTTGACGAAGTCCGCCGCACCGGGTCCATCGACCGACGCCTTTCCGAGATGACTGACGTCGAAGACGCCGACGGAGGCACGGACTGCCTTGTGCTCCGCTACGACACCAACGTAGGAGACTGGCATTTCCCATCCGCCGAAAGGCGCGAACGTCGCTCCCAGTTCGACGTGGACGGCGTGTACGGGTCCGCGAGCAAGTTCTTCTGCACTCATAGCGGCCAACGCTAGCGGACGGCCGCCCGTCGGGCCCGAGTCACTACGATCGTGTACGACCGGGAACAATCAATACTTCAGGAGCTGCCACGTGCCATCGACTTCACCCCGCACTCTCGGACCCGAGCTGGCGCTGGCCGGCCGCCTCGGAAAAGATGTCGACGTTCTCGTCGTCGCACTCAGTACAAGTGAAGACGGACTGGAACTCGTCATCACCGACGACATCTCCGGAGATGCGCTCGCCGCCGAGTTGCTCGATGCCTTCGAGGCTGTCGGTGCAACAGGCAAGGCTGACGAGATCACCCGCATTCCCGCCCCCGCAGCGCTGGACGTGACGAGTGTCCTCGCAGTCGGGCTGGGTAAGTCGGCCGACATCGACATCGAACGCATCCGCCGGTCCGCCGGTACTGCAGCTCGCGCGCTGTCGGGTACTGCGATCGCGGCGACGACGCTCTCCGCCCTCGACTTGGGCGCTGCGGCAGAAGGTTTCTTCCTCGGTGCCTATACCTTCACCGAGTTCAGATCTGCACTGTCGGCACCTACTCCGGAAGCCGGGCCCCTCGGGCGCGTCGAACTGCTCGTCGCCGACCCCCGCGCACGTGAGGCCAAGGACGAGCTGACCCGTTCCGTTGCCATTGCGGAGTCAGTCGCGATCGCCCGCGACTTCGTGAACACCCCACCCAGCCACCTGTACCCGGAGGAGTTCGCCGCACGCGCGAAGGCACTGGGCACCGACGTCGGACTGAGTGTCGAAATTCTCGACGACAAGGCCTTGGAGAAGGGCGGCTACGGCGGAATCCACGGCGTCGGCAAGGGTTCTTCACGTCTGCCCAGGTTGGTGCGTCTGACGCATTCCGGTGGTAAACGTAAGTCCAAGAAGGTGGCGTTGGTCGGAAAGGGAATCACTTTCGACACCGGCGGCATCTCGATCAAGCCTGCTGCCGGCATGGAAAACATGACCTCTGACATGGCCGGTGCTGCGGCCGTGATCGCGACGGTGATTCTCGCTGCCAAGGTGGGTCTCGAACTCGACGTCGTCGCCACGGTTCCCATGGCGGAGAACATGCCGTCCGGCACTGCACAACGGCCGGGCGACGTACTGACGCAGTACGGCGGCATCACGGTCGAGGTCATCAACACCGACGCCGAAGGACGACTGGTACTCGCCGACGCCATCGTGCGTGCGTGCGAAGACGATCCCGACTACCTGATCGATACCGCAACGCTGACGGGCGCGCAGGTCGTTGCACTCGGCAACCGGACGCCGGGAGTCATGGGCACCGACGAGTTCCGCGACCGCGTCGCCGAGATTTCGCAGGCTGTGGGCGAAGACGCTTGGGCCATGCCGCTCCCAGGTGAAATTCGACGCGAGTTGGACTCGAGAGTCGCCGATCTCGCCAACGTCACCAACGGACGCGCGGGCGGAATGCTGGCTGCGGCATTGTTCCTGAAGGAGTTCGTGGCGGACGGCGTTCAGTGGGCGCATATCGACGTCGCCGGTCCGGCATTCAACACCGGCGGCCCGTTCGGCTACATCGGCAAGGGCGGAACCGGAGTACCGGTCCGCACGATGTTCGCCGTTCTCGAAGACATCGTCGAGAACGGTTAGACGCGTCACACCATGTGGTTGATTCGAGTGCGTCCGGGGGGCGCTCGGATCAGTACCGCTATTCGGTAGCCCTGCGCTCGATAATTTTCTGTCGAGCATCGTGATCTCGCATCCGCTGGGGATAGCCCGTCTTTCGGACGTCGTAGACGGGGATCTTCAGGTCGGGTCCAAGCTTTCTGATGTGTTTCTCATCCACGACGCGCCGTGTCCACTCACCATCGTTTGCCACCAGAACGACAGTGACAGGAGTCACTGTCGTCTTCGGCTCCACGAATGCTTCGACGCCGATTCTCGCCGCCGTCCAGTCCGCGAGATACTGCGCTACCGACCCCTCTCGGGGGCCTCTACCTTTGCCACTGCGTCGAGTGAGGCGATCGAACAAACTCACTGAACCACTCCTGTCTTGGGTGCGTGAAGATCGACCTTCGCGTTCGCACAAGCCTTGTTACTCATGAGTTTGCCAGTGCGAGGGCGGCCCCTCGGGGAACGTGGGAACTCCAAGGATGGAAGGATGAAGATAGAGGGTTCAACTCTCTCGTTGTAGAGAACGATTTCCGGTCTCGTCGAAAGGGCGTCTACGTGTCTGCAGTAAAAGTCCGTGGATCGTGGAAAGACGTTTTCTTCGATTCGGCGCGGACACAGACAGCGCCGAAGATCGCAATTAACGCAAGTATCGTCCGCGAACCTTGCAACGCCAGCACAATGGTCTACGACCACAAGTCGTAAGAACTAAATTACCCGCACACAACTGTCGAGGAGTCAACAGACATGGCCTTCTCCGTCCAGATGCCAGCTCTTGGTGAGAGCGTCACCGAGGGAACTGTCACCAGGTGGCTCAAACAGGAGGGCGACACCGTCGAGGTCGACGAGCCGTTGCTCGAAGTGTCCACCGACAAGGTCGACACCGAAATCCCGTCCCCCGCTGCTGGTGTTCTGACGAAGATCGTGGCACAGGAAGACGACACCGTCGAAATCGGCGCCGAGCTCGCTCAGATCGGCGAAGCCGGCGAGGCTTCCGGGTCTTCCTCCGAGCCCGAGCCCGCTGCCGAAGAGCCCGCCGCCGAACCTGTGGCTGCTGCAGAACCGGAGCCGCAGGCCGAGGAAGAAGCACCGGCACAGAGTGCGCCGGCCGCGAGCTCCGACTCCAGCTCTTCTGGTACCCCGATCAAGATGCCGGAGCTGGGCGAGTCGGTCACCGAAGGCACTGTCACGCGCTGGCTGAAGGCCGTAGGCGACGAAGTCGCCGTGGACGAGCCGCTGCTGGAGGTGTCCACCGACAAGGTCGACACCGAGATTCCTTCCCCGGTGGCGGGAACGCTCCTCGAGATCAGCGCCGAAGAAGACGACACTGTCGAAATCGGCGGCCAGTTGGCCGTGATCGGCACGGGCGCCCCTGCTGCCAAGGCTCCGGAGCCGGCAACGCCTGCTCCCAAGCAGGAAGCCCCCAAGCAGGAAGCCCCCAAGCAGGAAGCCCCCAAGCAAGAAGCCCCCAAGCAAGAAGCCCCCAAGCAAGAAGCCCCCAAGCAGGAATCTGCGAAGGCTCCCTCCGCAGACGCATCCCCTTACGTCACGCCGCTGGTTCGTAAGCTCGCAACGGACAACGACGTGGACTTGTCCACGGTCAAGGGCACCGGCGTCGGCGGACGAGTCCGTAAGCAGGACGTCCTTGCAGCCGCCGAGGCGAAGAAGGCTCCGGCCGCTCCCTCTGCTGCTCCGGCCGCCGAGTCGAAGCCTGCCGCACCGGCTACAGCCGGAGTGCGACCAGAACTGGCGCATCTACGCGGAACCACACAGAAGATGAACCGCATTCGCCAGATCACAGCGAAGAAGACACGCGAGTCTCTTCAGTCCTCTGCTCAGCTGACTCAGACCTTCGAGGTCGATGTCACCCGGGTAGCAGGTCTGCGTGCCAAGGCCAAGGCCAAGTTCCAGGAGAACGAAGGCGTCAATCTGACGTACCTTCCGTTCTTCGCGAAGGCGGTTGTCGAAGCCCTCAAGGCTCACCCGAATGTCAACGCCAGCATCAACGAAGAAGCCAAGGAGATCACCTATCACTCCGAGGTTCACCTCGGTATCGCTGTGGACACCGAGCAGGGCTTGCTGTCCCCTGTCATCCACAACGCGGGCGACCTCTCCTTGGCTGGTCTTGCCCGGGCGATCAACGACATCGCCACTCGTGCTCGATCCGGTGGCCTGAAGCCCGACGAGTTGTCCGGTGGCACGTTCACGATCACCAATATCGGCAGTCAGGGCGCGTTGTTCGATACCCCGATCCTGGTACCGCCACAGGCAGCCATGCTCGGCACGGGCGCGATCGTCAAGCGTCCCGTCGTGGTCAAGGACGACGCTGGCAACGAGTCCATCGGTGTCCGGTCGATGTGCTACCTGCCACTGACCTATGACCATCGGCTGGTCGACGGCGCGGACGCAGGCCGTTTCCTGAGCACCATCAAGCAGCGGCTCGAGATCGCATCGTTCGAAGCGGACCTAGGTCTCTAGAGCGGGTCGAAAGGCGAGCAGTCTGTACTGTGGACTGCAGGTGAGCCAAGGTTCAGCGCTCGGCCGATCCTCGAATCAACGGGGACCGAACTAACAGTGTCGGGGCATCATCCGCTTGGCGGATGATGCCCCGGTTCTGTCGAGGAGGCTTTCGAATTCATGCGTGTAGTCATTGCGGGTTCATCCGGATTGATCGGTACCGCGCTGGTCGCGTCGTTGCGAGGCAAGGGGCACGAGGTTGCCAGATTGGTTCGTAGAGCACCTGCCGGTCCGGACGAGTTCGAGTGGGACCCGCCGCAGGGATCGTTGAACGATCGCGCGTTGCGTGGTGCAGACGCAGTTGTCAACCTTTGTGGGGTTGGCATCGGAGACAAGCGTTGGTCGGGCGCCTACAAGCAGAAGGTGCGCGACAGTCGGATAACTCCCACCGAGGTGCTGGCGGAGAACTGCGCAAAGTTTCAGGTTCCGACACTGGTCAATGCCAGTGGGATCAACTTCTACGGCGATACCGGCGACCGGGTGGTCGACGAAACGGCCCGTGTCGGCGAGGGGTTTCTGGCGGAAGTGTGTCGAGACTGGGAGAACGCGACTTCGGCCGCTACTTCCGGCGGAGTCCGCACCATCATGCTGCGCAGCGGCGTGGTCTTGTCGCAACGCGGCGGAATGCTGGACAAGCTGAGGCCTCTCTATTTGATGGCGCTCGGCGGACGCCTCGGCAGCGGACGGCAGTACTTTCCGTGGATCTCACTCGAGGACGAGATCGCGGCCACGATTCATGGCATCGAGAACGCGTCGGTATCGGGCCCGGTCAACATGGTCGGGCCAGCCCCAGTCACCAACGCGCAGTTCAACAGCGCCATGGCCCGTGCCGTCCATAGGCCTGCGCCCTGGGCTGTACCGGGCTTCGCCTTGAAAGCGATCATCGGCGAATTTGCCCAGGAAGCAATTCTGACCGGACCTCGCGCTATCCCGAAGGTGTTGGAAGACACGGGATTCGTTTTTGCGCACAACACGATCGGCGAGGCACTGCGAGTAGCTGTCGGTCGCTGACTCGGCGTAGCGTGCCTGGCATGACAAACGCGGGAATCTCCGCACGGGAGAGTTCGGATCCGGTCGACGTCCGGAGACTCGGTCGCATCGACTACCTCGAGGCGTGGGCACGTCAGCGCGAACTCGCCGACATGCGTGCCGAGGGGCAGGGGTTCGACACACTACTTGTCCTCGAGCATCCGCCGGTGTTCACTGCCGGCAGGCGTACGGCCCCCGAGGACCGTCCGCGCGACGGCGCACCTGTCATCGAGGTCGATCGCGGCGGCAAGATCACCTGGCACGGTCCGGGACAGCTCGTCGGATACCCGATCATTCGCCTCGCACAGCCCATCGACGTCGTGAAGTATGTGCGCCGGATCGAAGAAGCGCTCATTTCCGTATGCACCGAGATGGGTATCACTTGTGGCCGCATCGACGGCCGCTCCGGTGTGTGGTTGGCCGCAGGACACAGTGTCGCGGACGATTCGAATGACGGGCCGTGGTTGCCGGAGCGGAAGATCGCAGCCATAGGTGTACGCGTTCAGCGAGGTGTGACTCTGCATGGCTTCTCACTCAACTGCAATGCGTCCATGGCCGGCTTCGACGCGATCGTGCCCTGTGGGATCGCCGACGCGGGTGTGACCTCATTGTCCGCGGAACTTGGCCGAAACGTCACTGTCGACGACGTCGAACCCGCCGTCACCGAGGCCGTTCTGGCTGCTCTGGACGGCGGATTGCCAGTGACCGAACACGACGTCGCGCGCCCCTTGCTGGAGTCGGTCACCAGTAACCCGCACTTCACCACCACGAAGTTCGGCGCGTAGCATCGAACGTGTGACTGTGGCTCCAGAAACACCCTCGAACGCTGCGCCGTCCCTCGGGTCATCCCCCGACACTTCGCTCACCGCCAGCACCCCACTCGCCCCACCCGGACGCAAATTGCTTCGCCTCGAAATCCGAAACGCGGAGACACCGATCGAACGTAAGCCCAACTGGATCAAGACCAAGGCCAAGATGGGCCCGGAGTACACCGAACTCAAGGGTTTGGTCAAGCGCGAGGGTCTGCACACCGTCTGCGAAGAGGCCGGCTGCCCCAACATCTACGAGTGCTGGGAAGACCGTGAGGCGACGTTCCTCATCGGCGGTGAACAGTGCACTCGCCGTTGCGATTTCTGTCAGATCGATACCGGCAAGCCCGACGACCTCGACCGCGACGAGCCCCGGCGTGTCGCGGAAAGCGTTCAGGCCATGGGCCTGCGCTACTCGACGATCACCGGAGTGGCGCGCGACGACCTCGAAGACGGCGGCGCTTGGCTGTACGCCGAAACGGTCCGTTACATCAAGAAGTTGAACCCCAACACCGGCGTCGAATTGTTGATTCCGGACTTCAATGCCAAGCCCGATCAGTTGGCCGAGGTCTTCTCTTCGCGACCGGAAGTTCTTGCGCACAATGTAGAAACGGTTCCGCGTATCTTCAAGCGAATCCGCCCGGCTTTCCGCTACCAGCGATCCATGGACGTCATCACCGCAGCTCGAGACGACGGCCTGGTCACCAAGTCCAACTTGATCCTCGGTATGGGCGAGACTCCGGAAGAAGTACAGGAGGCTATTCGCGACCTGCACGAGGCAGGCTGCGACATTCTCACCATTACCCAGTACCTGCGCCCGTCGCCACGCCACCACCCAGTGGAGCGGTGGGTCAAGCCCGAAGAGTTCGTCGAGCATTCCGATTACGCCACCGAGGTGGGTTTCGCCGGGGTGCTGGCAGGGCCGCTGGTCCGCTCTTCGTACCGGGCAGGGCGCCTGTACGCACAAGCGACGCAGCATCACGGTCGCGTACTCCCCGAGAGCATGAGTCACTTGGTGGACGGTGGCGAAGCTTCTCAGGAGGCAAGTTCGTTGATTGCTCGTCTCGCTGCTCGCTAGGCATCGAACCGGCTAGCGATGCACGTGACTTCAGCGCCGACACGTATCCTGTGAAGCATGGCGAACGGCGGTAAAGCGGGCAAAGCAGGTAAGCCCAGCAAAGAAGCAAAAGCGGCAGCGAAAGCTGCCCGTAAGCAGGCATCGAAAGAGCGTCGCGGCCAGTTGTGGCAGGCGTTCAACATGCAGCGCAAGGAAGACAAGCTTCTTCTGCCGCTGATGATCGGCGCCATCGTCGGTATCGGTCTGGTGCTGTTTCTGATCGGCTTGATCTTCGGTCTGCAGTGGTTCCTACTGCCCATCGGACTACTCGTCGGAGTGCTCGTGGCATTCATCATCTTCGGGCGTCGAGTCCAGAAGTCGGTGTACACCAAGGCAGACGGGCAGGCGGGCGCAGCTGCGTGGGCTTTGGACAACTTGCAGGGATCCTGGCGCGTGACCAACGCGATTGCCGGCACGACTCAGCTCGACGCAGTGCACCGCGTCATCGGCAAACCCGGGATCATTCTCGTCGCGGAAGGCGCGCCCCAGCGTGTGAAATCACTTCTCGCCCAAGAGAAGAAGAAGACCGCGCGGATCGTCGGCGACACCCCGATCTACGACATCGTCGTCGGCAACGGGGAGAACCAGGTTCCGCTGTCCGGTCTCCAGAAGTATCTGACGAAGCTGCCCAAGAACATCGACAGCAAGCGCATGGACACCATCGAGTCCAGACTCTCGGCACTCGGCACCAAGAGTGGTCCCGCGATGCCGAAGGGACCGCTCCCCGGCGGCGCCAAGATGAAGGGCGTTCAGCGGACGATCAAACGTCGCTGATCGCTAGCGAACCCGCACCATCGCGGTGCCCGTCGCCCGGTCGTGCATACCGCGACCGTCGTGGTCCGAGATCACGGCCGGGACGACAAAGATGATGAAGAACGTTCGAACCAGTGCACGCACGAATCCGACGCGGGCCTGCGCATCCACCCGCGCCACCTGAATTCCGGCGACCAGCTGACCTGGCGTGAACGAAAAAATACTCACCGAGCCGACGCCGAGAACGAACCAGACCAGCAAGGTCAAGCTGGACACCTGGATCGCGGCCCCGGTCGCGCCGACGATCAGTGCCGACACTCCCATCGACATCAACCAGTCCAGCAACAATGCGCCGGAACGACGGCCGAGCCCTGCTATCGCGCCGGGCCCTTCCGCTGGGAGTCCGAGTCGCTCTCCTGGAAACTTCTGCTCGGTTCCGTCCTCGGATCGAGCAGCCGAGGGTCCGGACAACCAAGAACCTGTCATTCGTGCCATGGACACCAGGATAGGCGCCGACGTGAATACCCGGATCGGCCGTCACCGTAGTGTGTGCGGTGAGCACGATTCTTTTTCTTCTGCACGCCGAGAGAGTGTCGCGGCTCACTCGAGTACACGCACTGATCGAAACGACGTGTAACACGGGCGAAACACAAGCTTGACCGGCGGGCAACACCAGGTCCATAACGTTTGGTCGACGGACTCAACAAAGGAGCAACAGCGTGGCGTTCAGCACGGCCGAAGAGGTCATCAAATTCATCGCCGACGAAAGTATTGAATACGTCGACATCCGTTTCACGGATCTGCCAGGTATTCAGCAGCACTTCTCGATCCCGGCTTCTGCATTCACGCAGGATGTCTTCGAAGACGGCCTCGCGTTCGACGGTTCGTCCGTTCGCGGCTTCCAGTCGATTCACGAATCGGACATGATGCTTCTGCCCGACGTGTCGACGGCGCAGGTCGACCCCTTCCGGGCCGCGAAGACGTTGAATATGAACTTCTTCGTTCACGATCCGTTCACCCGCGAGTCCTACAGCCGCGACCCGCGCAACGTCGCACGTAAGGCAGAGGAGTACTTGCTCTCCACCGGCATCGCGGATACTGCGTTCTTCGGCGCCGAAGCCGAGTTCTACATCTTCGACTCGGTCAATTACGACTCGAGCATCAATGGCGCCTACTACGAACTCGACTCCATTGCGGGTTCGTGGAACACCGGCAAGAAGACGAACGCCGACGGCAGCCCCAACCTTGGTTACAAGGTCCGCGCCAAGGGCGGGTACTTCCCAGTGGCTCCGTACGACCACTTCGTCGATCTTCGCGACGAAATCTCCACGAACCTCACGAACGCGGGCTTCGAACTCGAGCGCGGACACTCCGAGGTCGGTACCGGCGGCCAGCAGGAGATCAACTACAAGTTCAATACGCTGCTCGCTGCTGCGGACGATTTGCAGCTGTTCAAGTACATCGTGAAGAACACCGCTTGGAAGAACGGCAAATCGGCGACCTTCATGCCGAAGCCCCTCTTCGGCGACAACGGCTCGGGCATGCACGTGCACCAGTCGCTGTGGAAGGACGGCAAGCCCCTCTTCCACGACGAGGCCGGATATGCCGGACTGTCGGATCTGGCTCGCCACTACATCGGCGGCATTCTCCATCACGCACCGTCGCTGCTGGCGTTCACCAACCCGACCGTCAACTCGTACCACCGTCTGGTGCCGGGCTACGAAGCCCCCATCAACCTCGTGTACAGCCAGCGGAACCGTTCGGCCGCAGTTCGAATCCCGATCACGGGAAACAACCCGAAGGCCAAGCGCGCGGAATTCCGCGCACCGGACTCCTCGGGCAACCCGTACCTCAACTTCGCCGCCCAGATGATGGCCGGCCTGGACGGGATCAAGAACAAGATCGAGCCGCTGGCTCCGGTCGACAAGGATCTCTACGAGTTGCCGCCCGAGGAAGCCAAGAACATTCCTCAGGCACCGACGTCGCTGGAGACTGTCATCGACCGCCTCGAGGCCGATCACGAGTACCTGACCGAGGGTGGCGTCTTCACCACGGACCTGATCGAGACCTGGATTTCGCTCAAGCGCGAGCAGGAAATTGCTCCGATCAACCTGCGGCCGCACCCGTACGAGTTCAACCTGTACTACGACGTGTGATCCACACTCTGCGTTGACGTGTGATCCACAGGTAGCGTTCGCTTCACCAGAGCCACCCGCCCTTGCCATAGAGCAGGGCGGGTGGCTCTGTTCGTGGGCATGGTTGTGTGTACGCACGGTAACGACTTGCGTGAAACGGGTTTGAATCCGGGTGACATCAGCCATTCTCGAACAGAAAGACTGGCACGGATTCTCCAAAGAAACCGTGTATACGGGAAGTTGGTGGGTTTACCTTCAATGGACGCACTCTGGAATTTCGTCTCCGGACGACGACAACAGTTGCTGACAGATTCGTATCTCCACGTCTCTGCCGTCATCCAGTCGATCATCATCGCTACGATCATCGCGGTCATCGTGGGAATTGCGGTCTACCGCTCCCCCGCGGGATCCGCGATCGCGACGGCGCTGGCCAGCACGATTCTGACCATCCCCTCCTTCGCCCTCCTCGGATTGTTGATTCCGATCCTCGGGTTGGGGGTGGCTCCGACCATCACGGCACTGGTCCTGTACGCGCTCTTGCCGATCGTCAGAAATACGATCATCGGCCTCGCAGCGGTCGATCCCGCCGTCACCGATGCTGCTCGCGGAGTCGGTTTGAACCGTGCCCGGATTCTCGCTCGGATCGAGATGCCGTTGGCGTGGCCGTCGATCTTGGCAGGCATGCGAGTCAGTACGCAGATGATCTTCGGCATCCTCGCCATTGCGGCGTACGCGAAGGGCCCCGGACTCGGCAACCTCATCTTTTCGGGCCTGTCCCGCGTCGGTAGCCCCACCGCTGTTCCTCAAGCACTGGTCGGCACCGTTCTGATCGTCATTCTCGCCTTGATTGTCGACGGCATCCTCGTTCTCGTCGGCCGTCTTACAACCTCGAAGGGCATCGCGTGACCCCAACAGCGAACAATCAGAATGTCTCGGGCGTCGATATCGTCCTCGAGTCCGTCAGTAAGCGCTATCCCGGCCAGAAGGCTGCAGCGGTGGACAACGTGTCGTTGACCGTCCCTGCAGGTGAGATCGTCGTCTTCGTCGGGCCTTCCGGTTGCGGCAAGACCACCACGATGCGCATGATCAACCGACTCATCGAGCCCTCCTCGGGAAAAATCACCATCGACGGTAAAGACGCTTTGTCGATCGACCCGGACGAGTTGCGACGGGGAATCGGTTACTCGATTCAGCAGGCCGGGCTGTTTCCGCACCTGACGATCGCAAAGAACGTCGGGACGGTGCCTGGGTTGATCGGGTGGGACAAGAAGAGGATCGCGGCTCGGACGGACGAGATGCTCGACCTCGTGGGACTGGATCCGGATACCTATCGCGATCGCTATCCGCGTCAGCTGTCCGGTGGCCAGCAACAGCGCGTCGGTGTCGCGCGAGCGCTCGCAGCTGATCCGCCCGTGCTGTTGATGGACGAGCCCTTCGGTGCGGTGGACCCGATAACCCGAGGGCTGCTCCAGGACGAGTTGATGCGACTGCAGTCCGAGCTCGGCAAGACGATCGTCTTCGTCACCCACGACTTCAACGAGGCAGTCAAGCTCGGTGACCGCATTGCGGTCCTGGGTGACCGCTCGACGATCGAGCAATACGACACTCCGGAGGCGATCCTGGCGAACCCTGCCAGCGACATGGTGGCTGGGTTCGTGGGCGCGGACGCGTCGCTGAAACAGCTGACGCTCACCCGAATCCGTGATGTTCGCCTGATCCAATGTCCCACCGCGAAGGAAAGCGATCCGGTGGACGCGATCCGTGCGAAGATCGCGACCCGCAAGTGGCCGTGGGGATTGATTCTGGACGACCGAAACAGGCCGCTGCGTTGGGTCGGTCCCGCTCATTTGGCACACGCGTCCTCGCTGCGAGGAATCGGTCAACCGATCGGCGAGCTCGTATCCATTCAGTCCACGCTCCAAGATGGGTTGGAAGCGCTTCTCGCCGAAAGCACCGCGTCGACGGTCGTCACCGGCCTCCGCGGTGAGTACGTCGGGTTGATCTCGATCGATGTTCTCGTCGGCCACCTGCAGCAGATGCGCGAAGCCCATGAGCACGATCACGACGACGACGACGACGACGCCGATGCCGACGCAGTCAGCGGGGAGTTGCCCGCATGACTGCATCCGTGGACAGTCTCCTCGCGGCCGAGATGGACGCGGCACCGGACGAAGGTGCCTCGGAGCGCAATGCTGTCAAACGCGCCGATCGCCTACGCCTATTGGTGCAACCCGCCATCGTTCTGATTCTGGTTGTCGGCGTGCTCGTCTGGGCCTTCAGTCGTGATCTGACCGCGACTCAACAGGGCAGCATCACTGCGAGCAACCTCGCTACGCTCACCTGGCAGCATATTTTGCTCACTGCAGCAGTCGTGATCATCGTCGTCATCATCGCCGTCCCGCTCGGAACTCTGCTCACCCGACCCGGATACACCCGTCTCGCACCATTTTTCGTGGGTATCGCCAACGTCGGCGCCGCTGCACCTGCAGTGGGTTTGCTGGTCCTCTTCTACCTGGCGACGCGTCAGACAGGTTTCTGGATCGGCGTACTGCCCATCGCCTTCTATTCGCTGCTTCCGGTATTGCGCAATACGATTCTGGGATACCAGGAGGTCGACAAGACACTCATCGATGCCGGCCGCGGTCAAGGGATGTCCTCGCTGACAGTGCTCCGCAGGCTCGAGTTCCCGATGGCAGTGCCGTACATTCTCGCCGGCCTACGCACCTCCCTGGTCCTCGCGGTCGGAACAGCGACGCTGTGTTTCCTCGTGAGCGCAGGTGGACTCGGCATTCTCATCGACACCGGATACAAGTTGCGCGACAACGTCACCTTGGTGACCGGCGCCGTACTTGCTGTATCCCTGGCACTGTTCGTCGATTGGCTCGGCGCTTTGGCCGAGCAGTTCCTGGGCCCCAAAGGATTACGATGAAGAAGACGACCACCGTATTCGCACTCGCCATGGCGGGGGCTCTTCTGGCCGGCTGCGGACTCGAATCCGGGGGCGCGGTTCCGCTCTCGGTCGGTCCGGGAAGCATCCAGCCGGTCCCCGAACTCGAGGGCGTCAAGATGACCGTCGGTTCCAAGGACTTCACCGAACAGATCACTCTCGGCTACATAATCGAGTTCGCGATGGCCGCCGCTGGTGCCGAGGTCCGAGATCTGACCAACATTCAGGGCTCGAACAGCACACGTGACGCCCAGTTGAACGGCCAGATCGATCTGACCTACGAGTACACCGGTACCGGATGGATCAACTATCTGGGCAACGAGACACCACTACCCGACTCGACCGAGCAGTACGAAGCGGTGCGCGATGCCGACCTCGCGGCAAACGACATGGTGTGGGAGCCTCCCGCCCCGATGAACAACACCTACGCGCTTGCGATGAACAAGCAGACCGCGGCAGAAACGGGTGTCAAGACGCTGTCGGACTACGCCAACCTTGTTCGAACCAACCCGTCCGCGGCCACGACCTGCGTCGAAACCGAGTTCAACGTTCGTCAGGACGGCTACCCCGGCATGGCCGCAAAGTACGAGTTCGATCCGAATCTCGCGCCTCGGCAGATTTTGCAGACCGGCATCATCTATCAGGCCACCGCCGACGGGACTCAGTGCAAGTTCGGTGAGGTGTTCACTACCGACGGACGCATCATTGCACTCGATCTCGTTCTACTCGAAGATGATCGATCCTTCTTTCCCAAGTACAACCCGTCACTGATCATGAAGAAGGACTTCGCCGATGCCCATCCCGAGGTGCAGGAAGTCATGGCGCCGATCACCGCGAAGCTCGACGATAAGGTCATGACCGAATTGAACCGCCAGGTGGACGTCGAGGGCAAGGAGCCCGCCGACGTCGCACGCGACTGGCTCGTCTCGGAAGGTTTCGTCACCACCGGCTGAACAACGGTGGAGTGGTCAGGCTCCGAAGGTCCGCTCCACCACAGCCTTTGCTCGACGCGTCACACGGAGGTAGTTGTCGAGGAACTCCCCCGCATCGGCGTTCTTCCACCCGGCCACCTTTGCGACGGCGGAGAGAACATGCCCCGGTGCAGGGAGTTGGTCCGTCGGCTTTCCGCGCACGAGTACGAGTGCGTTGCGTGCCTTCGTTGCGAGAATCCATGCTTCGCGCAATAGTTCGACGTCGGTCTCGCTCATCAACTCGGCCGCGCCGATTGCGTCGAGAGTTTGCAGAGTCGAGGTGTTGTGCAGCGATGGCACATTGTGCGCATGCCTGAGTTGGATGAGCTGCACCGTCCACTCGATGTCGGCGAGCCCCCCTCTACCCAGTTTGGTGTGGGTGGCGGGGTCGGCGCCCTTCGGCAGACGTTCGGAGTCGATTCGTGCCTTGATGCGGCGAATTTCTCGTACGGACTCCTGCGAGACGCCGCCTTCCGGATATCGAATCTTGTCGACCATGAGCAGAAACTTGATGCCGAGATCCTGATCGCCGGCAACCTGGTGGGCCCGCAGGAGTGCTTGAACTTCCCAGGCCTGAGCCCACTGCGCGTAGTACGCCTTGTACGACGCGAGAGTCCTGACCACCGGCCCGTTTCGGCCTTCCGGCCGCAAACCGGTGTCCACCTCCAACGGTGGGTCGGTACTCGGCGCACCGAGTAACTTACGAATCCGATCGGCAATACTGTTGGCCCACTTGACGGCGACACTGTCGTCGGAGCCCTCGACGGGTTCGCATACGAACAACACATCTGCATCGCTGCCGTAGCCGAGTTCTCCGCCGCCGAGTCGGCCCATACCGATCACAGCCAGGCTGGCAGGGGCAGGCTCCCCACGTTCGGCTTCGCTCGCCCGAATGGCAGCTGCCAGTGCAGCGTTGATCACCGCGGCCCATACCGAGGACAAAGCCGTGCACACCTGCGGCACATCGAGCATGCCGAGGATGTCGGCCGACGCTACCCGCGCGAGCTCGTGTCTACGCAGAGCCCGCGCGGCGTCGATGGCACGAACCGGATCGTCATACCGACCCGAAGACGACAGGATCGCTCGATACGTTTCCTCGGGTTCGACGTCGAGAAGCCTCGGTCCGGTCGGTCCGTCGGCGAAGAGTCTGATGACCTCGGGAGCTTTGATGAGCAGATCCGGCACGTAGGCCGAGGATCCGAGCACGATCATCAAACGCTGAGCGACGGCACCTTCGTCGCGCAGTATCCGCAGAAACCAGGTTTGGTCCGTAGTGGCCTCGCAGAGCCGCCGGTAGTTGAGTAGGCCGGCGTCCGAGTCCGGGGTATCGGCCAGCCATTCGAGAAGTGTCGGCAGCAGCACCGCTTGAATCTGGCCACGTCGTGAGCCTGAACCGACGAGCGCGCGCAGGTGCCCTATCGCGTTCTGAGGCGCGGCGAATCCCAGCGCGGAGAGTTGGCGCACGGCGGCTTCCGGAGTCAGCCTGACGGTGTCGGAATCGAACCGTACGACGGAATCGAGTAGGGGTCGATAGAACAGTTTCGCGTGCAACCTGCGAATCCGGAGCGCGTTGCGTTTGATCTCGGCAGTCAGCACTCCGAGTGCGTCACGATTGCCGTCGGGGCGCATATGCGCTGCTCGGGCGAGCCAGCGCAGCGCTTCCTCGTCGTCCGGTGGTGGAAGCGTGTGGGTTCGCTTCATCCGCTGAAGCTGCAGACGGTGTTCGAGTAGTCGCAGGAATTCGTAGGACGCGGTCAGGTTCGCGGCGTCGTCGCGCCCAACGTATCCCCCGTCGCTGAGCGCGACCAGGGCATCCACAGTGCCGAGAACTCGGAGAGTTTCGTCGGTGCGGCCGTGGACGAGTTGCAGCAGCTGTACTGCGAATTCGACATCCCGCAGGCTTCCGCGACCGAGTTTGATCTCGCGTTCACGGAGCTCGGGTGGGACCATCTCCTCGACGCGACGGCGCATCGCGCGGACCTCGGGAACGAAATCCTCTCGCTGCGAGGCCAACCACACCATCGGGTTGAGTGCGGCGACGTAGCTGTGACCGAGCTCGAGGTTCCCGGTCATCGGACGTGCTTTGAGCAGAGCCTGGAACTCCCACGTCTTGGCCCACCGCTTGTAGTAGGCGACATGCGAATCGAGGGTGCGGACCAGTTCGCCACGCTTCCCCTCCGGTCGAAGCGCTGCATCGACCTCGAAGAACGCCGAGGAGCCGATCCGCATCATTTCGCCCGCGATCCGACTGGAAACCGCATCCGCAGGTTCGGCCACGAATACGACGTCGACGTCGGAGACGTAATTGAGCTCTCGCGCACCGCATTTGCCCATTGCGATCACGGCGAGTCGGGTCGGCATCGGATCGTCCGGGCAGACTGTCGCGACGGCGACAGCCAGCGCTGCGGTCAAGGCGGCGTCCGCCATGTCGGAGAGCTGATTTCCCACGAGCTGGTACGGCACGACGGGCTCGTTCTCCACGGTGGCAGCGAGATCCGCCGCGGCGAGAACCATCACTTGGTCACGGTAGGTTTTACGCAGTGCGACAACGGCATCGGGTCCGGTAAGACCCGCCCGGTACAACTCCGGTGAGGCATTCGGACCGGTCTCGGGCACTGCGTCGACAGCGGCCAGGAGTTCGTCGGTGAGCTGCTGCTTGCTGGGTAGTTCCACTCGCGCGGACGGACCCACGGCGCGGCCTTCGGGTGTGCTGAGCCGACGCCAGGTATCCGGATCGGAAACAAGGTGATCGGCAAGCGCGCTCGAGGCACCGCAGAGACCCAACAATCGACCGCGAAGGCCCTTGTCCGAACGCAAGGCCTGGTCGACTTCGGAGAAGTCGTCGCCGAGCAAATCCTGCAGCCTCGTCAGTGTCCGCAGCGCGAGATCCGCGTTGGCTGCACGCGACAACGACCACAGCAGTTCGAGACTGTTCTCGTCGACCCACCCGAGCTTCTGTAGATCAGCGGGCGCAGTGGCCTCGACCAGACCGAGACGTCCTGGCCCTGGGACGATCGAACGTGATGTCGGTGGACGCACCATCAGCGAACACCTCGACTCTGGCGTAACACAGGTTCACCTCACCGCGGGCGGGAACTAGCTCTTACTCGAACGAAGTAAAATCTAGCCCATTCCACCGGCATCCGATGACAGTGCGCAGATCACAGTCCCAAGTAGGCCTTCAGCTCGTACGGCGTGACATGCGAGCGGTATTCCTCCCACTCCCGACGCTTGTTGCGCAGGAAGAAGTCGAAGACATGCTCGCCGAGGGCTTCGGCGACGAGCTCGGAGCCTTCCATGGCGTTCAGAGCCTGATCGAGGTTGCCTGGAAGTTCCTTGTACCCCATGGCGCGACGTTCGGCCGATGTCAACGCCCACACGTCCTCTTCCGCCTCTGGTGGCAACGTGTAGCCCTTTTCGATGCCACGTAGACCGGCAGCGAGCAGGACTGCGAAGGCAAGGTAGGGGTTGCAGGCGGAGTCGGGGCTGCGGATCTCGACGCGACGCGAGGACGCCTTGTTCGGGGTGTACATCGGAACCCGAATGAGGGCCGAGCGGTTGGACGGTCCCCAAGACGCTGCCGTCGGTGCTTCTCCACCGCGGATCAACCGCTTGTAAGAGTTGACCCACTGGTTTGTGACGGCGCTGATCTCGTTGGCATGTTCGAGGATTCCGGCGATGAACGACTTGCCGGTCTCCGAGAGCTGCATCGGGTCGTCGGGATTGTGGAATGCGTTGGTGTCGCCCTCGAACAGGCTCATGTGCGTGTGCATCGCCGAGCCGGCCTGATCACTGAACGGCTTGGGCATGAACGTCGCGCGGACGCCCTCGGCGATGGCAACTTCCTTGACCAGGTATCGGAAGGTCATGATGTTGTCGGCCATCGACAGTGCGTCGGCGTAGCGGAGGTCGATTTCCTGCTGACCGGGCGCAGCCTCGTGATGGCTGAACTCGACCGAGATACCCATCGACTCGAGCGCATCGATGGCGTGACGGCGAAAGTTCGGCGCGGAGTCGTGCACGGCCTGATCGAAATACCCACCGTTGTCGGCGGGAGTGGGCGGCGATCCATCCTCTGGCGAGTCCTTGAGCAGGAAGAACTCGATCTCCGGATGCACGTAGCAGCTGAACCCGAGGTCTGCGGCCTTGCTCAATTGGCGACGCAGCACGTGGCGCGAATCAGCCCAGGACGGCGAGCCGTCGGGCATCGCGATGTCGCAGAACATCCGTGCCGAGTGCTGATGTCCCTTGCTGCTCGACCAGGGCAGGATCTGAAAAGTCGACGGATCGGGCTTGGCCACGGTATCCGCTTCGGAGACGCGAGCGAATCCCTCGATAGCGCTTCCGTCGAAGCCGATGCCTTCGTCGAAGGCACCTTCGAGTTCCGCCGGGGCGATGGCGACCGATTTCAGATAGCCAAGAACATCGGTGAACCATAGGCGGACGAAGCGGATGTCGCGCTCCTCCAGGGTCCGAAGCACGAATTCCTTTTGGCGATCCATATCCGCGAGAGTAAGCAAACCGCGTTAAATCTGTGTTACATCGTGATCTCGGTCTCACGTCGGACGCTTCTCAGCGGCCACAGCGGCGACGTGAAGCTGGTCTCAGCACACTAGATCGTTGCCGGTGGGAACCAGATCGACGAGATAATCGATCAACGGATCGTCGACGCATTCCTCGCCGGAGAAGGCGACCGTATGTTGAGTCCCTTCGTAGGTGACCAGGTCCGCGCCGAGCTGGCGGGCAAGATCGACCCCTGCCTGGTACGGCGTGGCCGGGTCGAAAGTCGTGGACACGACCACGAGCTTCGGTAGCCCCGCCGCCGAGATCGTGTGCGGACTTCCGGTATTCGGCACCGGCCAGAATGCGCACAGGTCGAGAGGAGCGTTTCCGGTCCCGCGGCCGTCGTCGAGGAACGGGGCGGCCTGTCGATACCGCGTGTCGGCCTCGTCGGCCTCGGCTCGGTCGACGACCGGCGGATCATCGACGCACCGAATTGCATTGAAGGCGTCGTCGAGATTCGAGTACGACCCGTCCTCGAGCCGTCCGCTGTAGCTGTCGGCCAATCGGAGGAGCGTGTCACCGCGGCCGTCCCGGAGTTCGCTCAGGCCTGCTCGAAGAAGCCGCCACAGGCTTTCGGAGTACAGCGCCTGCTGGGTCCCCGTCAGCGCGTCGTCGTAGCTCAGGCCACGCGGGTCCGTCGTCTCGGCGGGACGCTCGACGAGCGGGTCGACGAGGGCACGGAACTGCCGATTCGCGTCGGCGACGTCGGTGCCGAGCGGGCAGGACGTCGATTGTGCACAGTCAGCGGCGAAACCGTCGAATGCGCCCTGGAACGCCGCCCCCTGCTCGACAGCTTCGTCGACGGGACTCTGCTCTGGATCGAGTGCACCGTCGAGCACCATCGCCCGCACGTTGTCGGGGAACGCCTCGGCATACGCGGTGCCGATCCGGGTGCCGTACGAGTAGCCGACGTAGGTGAGTTTCGCGTCCCCCAGCACCGACCTGATCACGTCCATGTCCTGGACCACCTCGCGTGTTCCCACGTGCTCGAGAAGATCCTTGCCGCTCCGCGTTGCACATTTGGAGGCGTAGTCCTGATGCTCCGCTTCCGATTTCGCAATACCCGCCGGCGAAACGTCGACATCCGGCTCGCGTCGCTCCTCTTCGATCTCTTGCGTAGTCAGGCACCGCACGGCCGGAGTCGATGCACCGATTCCGCGAGGGTCGAAACCGATTCGATCGAAGCGTTCGGATAACTCCGACCCGTCCGCCTGCGTGGACATGTACAGCCCTGACGCCCCCGGACCACCTGGGTTGAACAGGATCGAGCCGATCTTGTCCCCACTCGCCTGCGTCCGCGAAATGGCGATCTCGGCCTTCTCTCCCGACGGCTCCTCGTAGTCCAGTGGCACTGTGACCTTCGCGCATTCCATATCGCTACGAAAACCCGTTCCGTCGGTGTCGTAGGAATCGCAGGGCCCCCACTCGAGCGACTGGGTGTAGAACTCGGCGAGGCCGTCGGGGACGATTCCGGCCCCGGGCTCGAAGGATTCGTCGGACGATGAAAGCCCCTCTGCTTCCGGGGTGCCCTCGGTTGTCGAGCCCTGCGCACATCCCGCCGCGGCCATCAATCCCGCCGCACCCAGGGCTACCATCCGGACCAGCGGAGTGCGACTAGTTCTCATTCCCACGATGGTGCCAGAACTTCGCGTGTGCGCTGCTCACGTAGGACAGCGACGAACCGCGCGCTTACCTGCACGACCCGTGGCCCGAGCCTTACGGTGTGACGGATTGCACTGCCGACTGCCCTTCGGTCGAGTAGGCGCAGGTGGCAGACTGGGGGCGTCATCAACCCCATCCCGGGGACCCGAAATCGGGCCTCGAGGAACCGAAAGGGACAAAGATGTCCGACAACACGATTTACGGTGGATCCGACGCATCCGCATCCGGTCTCACTCGCAAGACCCGCACACACCATCTTCTGCAAATGAAGGCCGAGGGTGAGCGCTGGGCAATGCTCACCGCTTACGACTACTCCAGCGCTCGCATCTTCGAGGAGGCGGGCATTCCGGTTCTGCTGGTCGGTGACTCCGCAGCCAACGTCGTCTACGGCTACGACACCACCGTTCCCATCACCATCGACGAACTCCTCCCCCTCGTTCGCGGGGTCGTGCGTGGAGCCCCCAACGCACTCGTCGTCGCAGATCTCCCCTTCGGCAGCTACGAGTCCTCCGCGCAACAGGCACTGGCCACAGCCACCAGATTCATGAAGGAAGGACTCGCCAACGCCGTCAAGCTCGAAGGCGGAGAGCGCGTCGCAGATCAGATCGCTGCCATCACTGCCGCGGGTATCCCGGTCATGGCACACATCGGATTCACCCCGCAAAGCGTGAACGGCCTCGGCGGATTCCGGGTTCAAGGCCGCGGCGATGCCGCAGACACATTGGTCGCCGACGCCATCGCCGTCCAAGAGGCAGGTGCGTTCTCCGTCGTCATGGAGATGGTTCCGGCCGACATCGCCGGTCAGGTGTCCCGCAAGTTGACCATCCCCACAGTCGGAATCGGCGCGGGTAACGAGTGTGACGCACAAGTTCTCGTGTGGCAGGACATGGCCGGTTACACCAATGGAAAGACGGCGAAGTTCGTCAAGAAGTTCGGCCATGTCGGAGACGAACTCCGATCTGCGGCCTCGTCGTATCTGTCCGAGGTGCGCTCCGGTGTCTTCCCGGGACCCGAACACAGCTACTGAGTCACCTCCGGTGGCGTGAGCTGATTATTGGAGCCGATCGAGATGGCACACTCGTTGCCATGAACTCAGCTACAAAGGCCCAGTCCAGGTTTCGTCGAGTGACCCGAGTCGTCGTTTCTGTCGCGGGCGCGGTAGCAGTTTTCGCTGCTACCGGCGCTTGCGGCACGGATTCGACGACCACCGGTTCGTCGTCGACCCCGACCGCAACGGACACACCCACCACGGCCACCTCCCCCTCTGGGGCAGCCGGAATCACCGAGCAGCAGAGCCAGCAGCTGTGCAGCGATCTCGATGCGCAGCTGCAGGAATGGAGAATTCAAGGCCCGACAATCGGACGTGGCGGTCTCAATATCGTCGTCCAGACCTGGGCGGCGCAGAGCGGCACCATCAATCTTCAGGTTGTGCAGAACCGCTCGATCGTCGACGAGGTGACCATCGCTACATGCCCGGATACCCGTGCAGAAGCTATGCGGTCGCTCGAGATTCCTGATCTCGCCTCCGGTCTCGTCGGGTTCTGACGCGTGACGTCGACATCACTGCGAGAGCTGTATCCGCCAATCGAACCGTTCGACGGCGGCCTCCTCGACGTAGGCGACGCCCAGCACATCTACTGGGAGGTCAGCGGTAACCCAGCGGGGAAGCCAGTTGTGTTCGTTCATGGTGGGCCGGGCGGCGGAACTGGTCCGATGCAGCGCCGTTATTTCGACCCCACTGTGTATCGCATCGTCCTGTTCGATCAGCGGGGGTGCGGGCGTTCCCAGCCGCACATCGCCGACGGCGGAGATCTGGCGGTGAACACGACCGATCGACTCGTCGCCGACATGGAAAAGTTGCGAACGCATCTCGTCATCGAACGATGGCTCGTGTTCGGTGGTTCCTGGGGTTCGACTCTCTCGCTCGTGTACGCACAAACGCATACCGAACGCGTCAGCGGTGTGATCCTCCGAGGAATCTTTCTTCTTCGACGCAGTGAGATCGACTGGTACTACAACGGCGGTGCGGGACATATCTTTCCGGAGCAGTGGGACAAGTTCCTCGCTCCGATCCCGAAGAACGAACGCGACGGGGACCTGGTCGAGGCCTACCACCGCCTGCTGACTTCCGACGATCGTGATATCGCGACCTCGGCCGCGGTCGCCTGGTCGGAGTGGGAAGCCTCCACCAGCTATCTCATTCCTCGGCCGGATCAGATTGCGCAGAACCAGGATTCACGATTCGCACTCGCGTTTGCGGGAATCGAAAATCACTACTTCCGCAACGCGGGGTTCCTTCGGGACAACCAAGTGCTCGACGACGCGCACAAGCTGGAAGGCATCGACGGAATCATCGTCCAGGGACGGTACGACGTCGTGTGCCCCGCGACAAGCGCGTGGGAACTCCACAAGGCCTGGCCCGGTGCCGAACTCGTGATGGTCGACGACGCCGGCCACTCGGCCGCCGAGCCTGGCATAGTCCACCATCTGATCGAGGCCACCGATCAGTTCGCGTCACTGCCCGATTCGTAGGCGAAGCCGATTCGACGGGAGTCGGTGTCGGCGACGGTGAGCCGCACCGTCACCTTCTCTCCTTCGGGTGGATTACCTGCGCATCTGCTGATGACGATCGGGTCGTGAACGAAGACTTCGGCCTCGCGCTTATCTTCGGCCCCGCGAAGCACCAACGCACCGAACCGTTCACCGACGCGGCCTGCGAGAATGGCCGCTTCGGCGAGATCGATACACGCCCGATCCACCTTGGACGCAACGGAATCGGACTTCCGCATGGTCGCCGGAAGTTCAGGGAGCGCGCTTGCGGCCCACTCCGGTACCTCCGTTCCCGCAACAACCGCCAAACACACCTCGGTGGAGAACCTGTCCGACAGTCGACGAAGCGGTGCCGTGACGTGCGCGTACGGCGCTGCGATGCCGGAGTGCTCGGTGTGTTTCGGCGCCGCGCCGTCGAACGCCGCGTAGTCGGCGCCGCGAAGCAGCCCTGTCGCCTGCGTCATCATTGCCAACGTTTCGGGCGCATCGGCCGGGAGAGCAGCGAGCACTGCGCCGGCCGATACGCCGTCCGGCCAATCGATTCCGAGCATCGAGGCGGTAGAATGCAACGTTGCCAACGCCGTGTCGGTTGCAGGCGGAAGTGTGCGCAGCAAGCCGATGTCGGCGCCGAGCATGATCCGCGCGGCACACATCCCGGTCAACAAGGACACTTCGGCGTTCCAGCCGTCTACCGAGGTTCTGGCCTGAAGATGGATTCGCCACGAGTCGCCGTCGGGAACCACTTCCTGTTCGGGCAGCGTGATGTCGACCGCACCCCGCCGAATCGAGGATTCCGCTCGCAGCCGCCCGAACTCGTCCAGACATGCAATCGACGGATGCGGACTCCCGGCATCGAATCCGGACTGCACGCCGGCGTAGTCCAGTCGCGCAATCGACCGGACCGATGCTCTGGTCACCGTCCACGAGGTCGGCTCACCGAATTCGTCCAGCTCGATTCTCCACAGCGCTGCCGGCCGAGTCTCGTTCGGCAACAAGCTCGCCGAACCCTCCGAAAGGACCCGTGGATGAAGCGGAACCGAACCGTCCGGGAGATAGAACGTCTGTCCACGTTCACGCGTCTGAACATCCAGCGCTCCGCCGGGAACGACAAGTGCTCCGACATCGGCGATCGCATAGTGAAGCACGAAACCCGTCGGCAATGTCTCGATATGTACAGCCTGATCGAGATCCATCGACCCGGGCGGGTCGATGGTCACCAGCGGGATGTCCGTGCGATCGACGCGGTCACCGACGAAACGATCCCTAGCCGACCGAGCCTCCGCGAGAGCGCCTACGGAAAACTCGTCGTGGAGGCGAAACTCGGATCTGATCGCACGAAAATCGAACGCCGGTGCCGTCAGCCGGGTCAGAAACACCGGTCAGTTCTTCCAGTCGTCGTCAGCCTTGTCCGCAGCCTTGTTTCGCTCGGCCGCGATCGTCAAAGCGCGCTCGGCGGTCTGGCGGTCCGGGTAGGGCCCCATCCGGTCCAGTGCACCGGATTCCTTGCCCTGAGCCACGGTCTTGGTGCGGATGTCGTAGAACCAGGCGTCATCGTCATTACTCATGTTCACAGTCTGCCCGAAGAAGCCGGCTCAGCCTAAGACTCCGGCACCTCGAAAATCCGGGTCATTCCGCAGGCTCCACTCCCGACGAGTGCGAACGAGTCGGTATATAAGCCGGATCCTGTGATCCTTACCCTCGCCGAGGCGAGGAAAGGACCGACGACCATCCATCTGGGCACACCGTCGCCGGGTACCTCGAGCAGTCCACCCGCAGGCTCGGGCGAGCAGCCCTCGAGCACCTGCGCAGCCGAACCTTCGCTAGAAGGTACGGCCTTCGACCTTGCTCCGGGCGGGGTTTACCTAGCCACCCCAGTCACCTGGGGTGCTGGTGCGCTCTTACCGCACCGTTTCACCCTGACCCGTGTCGAAATCTCCCGAAGGAGATGTGTTCGACGCGGGCGGTCTATTTTCTGTGGCACTTTCCCGCGAGTCACCTCGGGTTGCCGTTAGCAACCGCCCTGCTCTGTGGAGTCCGGACTTTCCTCGGCCTGGAGCTTGGCAGAATCGCTCTGCCAGTCCTCCGAGCCGCAGCCGTCCAACCGACTCGTTCGCGAGATGAACTCTACTGTGTCCTCGCTCCGAACTACAGTTTCACTCATGAAGCACGTCGTCCTTCTGCGTGGAATCAACGTAGGTGGCATCAACATCAAGATGGTCGAACTGCGCGCAGCCTTGACCTCCGCGGGATTCGACGACGTTCGAACAATCCTCGCGACTGGCAACGTTGTGCTCGAAAGCACGCTCACTGCGCCCGAAGTGAAGAAGTCCGTCGAGAAGGTTCTGTCGGCGACCTTCGGATACGAGGCGTGGGTGATCGTCCTGGACGAGCCGTCATTGAAGTCGATCGTCGAGAGCTACCCGTTCGACGCCGAACGTGACGGTTGGCATCCTTACGTCATCTTCGGCAACGATGCCGACCCTCTGCGCGAAGTCGCAGGTATAGCAGACACTCTCGACCCCGAGCTGGAATCACTCGCCCCGGGCCACCGCGTCGTGTACTGGGAAGTGGTGCGGGGCCACACCACGGACAGTCGCGTCGGGAAGTTCATGGCCAAGGCAAAGTACAAGCCGACCACCACTACTCGTAATCTGCGGACGCTCGTCAAGATGCTGGCGTGAGCGTGGTCGCTGCGGCACTGGTTGCCGCAGTGCTGATCTTCGCGATCTTCGCACCACGTTCCCTACCGGAGATCACGGTCGCGATCCCTGCCGCCGTTCTGACGCTCCTGCTGGGACTGGTGACCGTGGACGACGCACGCGAGCAGATTCTCGAGCTACTGCCGACGGTCGTATTCCTGGCTTTCATTCTCGTACTGGCTCATCTGGCGGACGCACTGGGATTGTTCGCCTGGGTCGCATCGGTCATGGCGCGATCCTCGAAGGGAAGCCCACACCGACTCCTCCTGTCGGTCTTCCTCGCTGCTGCAGTCACCACGGCAGTATTGAGCCTCGACGCGACGGTGGTACTTCTGACACCTGCGGTCATCGGTGCGGCACGGGCGCTGCGGATGCCTGCTCGTCCGCACAGTTATGCCACTGCGCACCTGTCCAATTCGGCGTCGACACTTCTGCCGGTGTCCGCCGATCGGCACGATCGTCGTCCTGGGGATCACTCTCGTGGGTTTCGGCGTGTCCGGATTTTTCGGTGTCGAACCGTTCTGGGTAGCGGCAGCCGGATCGCTCGTCCTCGCTGTACCGGCATTACGCGATGGGTTCACCGTTCCCCGTCGAATCCTGCGGGCAGCGGATCTGAAGTTCTGCGGATTCGTGCTGTTGCTGGGCATCGTCGTCGAAGGCGTCACTTCGGGCCCCATCGGCCGATGGCTCGGCGACATCCTCCCGACCGACACCACGTTCTTCGGCCTGCTCTCGGCGGCCGCTATCGCTGCCGTCGCGGCCAACGTAGTCAACAACCTGCCCGCGACGCTGATGTTGTTGGCGGCGTTCGGCCCATCGGCGTCGCCCGGTCTACTGCTCGCCATGATCATCGGGGTGAATCTCGGACCCAACCTGACCTACGTCGGATCGCTGGCCATCATGTTGTGGCGTCGAGTGGGGGCCGCCAACCACGAGCCCGCAGACCTGCGAACCTTCACCACGCTCGGCCTCATCACGACTCCGCTGACCATTCTCGGTTCGACGGCCGCGCTCTGGCTGGTGCTAGGTGTGTAAGTAGGACGTCTCATTGACCAGTCGTACCGATGCCCCGCCGTCCGGGTAGAACTCCGCGATGCTCAGGGAGGCCAGATCGAGGTGCAGCCGGTAGAGGATCGACGGACCGACATCGAGCGCCAGTTGCAGCAACAACTTGATCGGTGTCACGTGTGTGACCACAACTACGGTGGATCCCGCATGCGCGGAAATCAGTTTCTCCCGTGCTGACTGCACCCTGTCGCGAACGACGTCGAAACTCTCGCCGCCCGGCGGTGCCACCGATGTATCCCCGAGCCACTTCCGATGCACATCCGGATGATTCTCGCCCGCCTCCTTGAAGGTCAGGCCCTCCCAAGCGCCGAAATCCGTCTCGGTCAGCTCATCCAGAGTCGAGACGGGAAGCCCCATCTTGGCGGCGAGGGCGCCTGCCGTCTGTTGCGCTCTGGCCAGCGGCGAGGCGACGATCGCGGCAATGTCGTCACGCTGCGCAAGATACGCCGCGGCGGCCGTTGCCTGCCGCGCACCCAGTTCGGTGAGAACCGGGTTTCCGCGCCCGGAGTATCGGCGTTCGACGGACAACGGTGTCTGACCGTGACGCAGCAGCAGCAAACGCGTCGGTGCACCGACGGCACCGGTCCATCCCGGTCCAGCCGACTTGTCGGCAGTCGGAGCAGCCGACTTCTCGGCCACCGGCGCTGTCGGCCTGTCGGCCACGTGCACGGCAGGCTCGCGATTCTTACCCGCGGCAGCGTCCATCGCCTCGTTCGCAAGACGATCCGCATGGGAGTTCTCGGCACGTGGAATCCATTGATACGACACTCGATCGAAGCCGTGGACCAGAGCAGCCGCCTCGCGATTGAGCGGAATCATGTCCGGATGCTTGACCTTCCACCGACCCGCCATTTGCTCGACGACGAGCTTCGAGTCCATCCGTACGTCGACCTCACGGGCGCCGACGTCAGCGGCTGCAGTCAGACCGGCGATGAGGCCGCGATACTCGGCCACATTGTTGGTCGCGATGCCGAGCGCAAGGCGACGTTCGGCCAGAACCTCGGAGCGATCCGGGGACAACACGACCGCACCGTATCCAGCTGGTCCCGGATTTCCCCGAGAGCCACCGTCAGCTTCCACGATCACTCGGGTGTGGGCTGCGGAACTGTGTGCTGCGGAACTCAAATTCCGGACTCTTTCGTCCGCACGAGAATGGCGTTGCACTCCGAGCATCGGACGAGTTTGTCGGCCGGCGCGGCGGCGATTCGCGAGATCTCCCCGCGGTCCAGCTCGATTCGGCACGCGCCGCAACGGCGAGCCTGAAGTAGAGCGGCACCGCGGCCGGACAGCGCGCGTTGCTTCTCGTAGATCGCCATCAGATCTTCGGGGAGGCCTGACGCGAGTTCGGTTCGGCGGGCAGTCGCGCGTTGCTCGGCGGCGTCGATGTCCGCTACTGCATCATCGCGGCGCCGACCCGAATCGATGAGTTCGTCCTCGATCTGCGTCACCTGCGCGCCGGCATGGTTGTAGTCGGTCTGGGACGCCTCACGACGTTCCATGACCTCGAGAAGCTCTTCTTCCAACAGGCCCTGACGGCGTTCGAGGCTGGCGAGCTCGTGCTGCAATTCCGACATTTGCTTGGGTGCGATCGTTCCGCTGTCGAGCATCTTTCGGTCACGGTCTTCGCGCTGACGGACAGCGTCGACTTCGTTTTCGAGTTTCTTGATATCGCGGTCGAGATCGTCCATCGACATCTGCACTGCGACGGCAGCGTCTCGACGTGAGACTCGCTCGGCCTCGAGCTTCTCGAACTCGGTCTGCTCCGGAAGCGTTCTACGCCGATGAGCGATCTGCGACAGTTCGGTATCCACTGAGGCCAGTTCGAGAAGTGAGGCCTGCACTCGGGGGTCGACATTCACGCGTGATGACTCCTGCGACTATGGAAGTTGATTCAGGTGAACCTTACCGGCTCGCGCACCGACGGCGGACAAGAGTTGGTCGAGGGACTAGTCCGACTCGGTCGTCGCCGCACCGAGGGTCCAGGGGTCGGTTCTCGTGCTACTGACGCAGCTCCCCCATCCTGCGGTTTCGGCAAATGCTGCGTCGACGATGCTGCGGGCCTGCTCACACCACGGGTACTCCGACGCCCAATGCGCAACGTCGATCACCGCAGGGCCACCGCTGCGGAGATGTTCGTCGACGGGATGGTGCCGCAAATCCGATGTGAGGTAAACGTCGACTCCCGATGCCCGAACGGCGTCGAGAAACGAATCCCCCGCGCCACCGCACAGCGCAACAGTCTGCACGACGGTGTCGGGATCGCCGGCTGTGCGCACACCCCACGCTGTGTCCGGCAGTGCACGGCGCACCCGTTCGCTGAATTCGCGAAGCGTGGTCGGCGACGCGAGCGTGCCGATCCGTCCGAGGCCGGTCGAAGTCGGCAGGCGGGCCTCCTCGAAGATGTCGAATGCGGGCTCTTCGTAGGGGTGCACGGCGGTCAGTGCGGCGAGGACGGTCTGCCGGGCCGACGCCGGGGCAACCACTTCGATCCGGTCCTCGCTCACCTGCTCTAGGGTGCCGACCGCACCGATCGCCGGATCGGCCCCGACCTCCGGACGAAACTGGCCCATTCCTTCGACGGTCCAACTGCATTCGCGGTAGTTGCCGATCGCACCGGCGCCTGCGCCGAACAATGCCGAGCGAACGGCGGAACTGTGAGACTTCGGAACGAGAACGACCCACTTGTCGACCGCGGGCGCTTCGATCGGCTCGATGGGACGCGAGACGGAGACCCCGAGAACCGCGGCCAACGCGTCGGACACGCCGGGATCTGCGGAGTCGGCGTTGGTGTGGGCGGTGAACAGCGCACATCCCGCCTTGACGAGGCGGTGGATCAGGGCACCTTTCGGCGTATTCGCAGCGACGGTGTCGACTCCTCGCAGGAGTAGCGGGTGGTGTGCGACCAACAGATCGGCACCCCACTCGAGTGCCTCGTCCACGACGTCCGCGGTCGCATCGACGGTGTACATCACCTTGCGCACACGATCGGATGGATCTCCGCACACCAGCCCGACCGAGTCCCAATTCTCGGCGAGCCGAGGAGGGTATGCAGCATCGAGCACCGCCACCACGTCGGCCAACTTCACTGTCTGATCGCTCATGATGATTCTCCCTCTGCACGTGCTCTGGCCAGAGCTTCGACGAGTATGTCGACTTGTTCGCGCCCGCGGACCGCCACCCGCAGATGGTCGGTGGTCAATCCTGGAAAGGTGTCGCCTCGCCGCACTGCCACGCCTTGTGCGCGTAGTCGAATCCTCAGGTCTGCGGCACCGGGGATTCGCAGCAGGAGGAAAGGAGCGCGGGCGTCGGGGGCGACGTCGATACCGAGGCTTCGCAGTCGGTCGGTCATCGATGCCCGGTCGGCGGCGATAGTCTCGGCCTTCGCCGCAGCCGCGCCCACTGCTGCGGGTTCGCTGCATGCGGTGATCGCCTCTATCTGGAGAGTGCCCAGCGGCCAGTGCGCTCGGCCGCGGGTCAACCTGGCCAGCAGGTCGGGATGGCCCAGTGCGTAACCGCATCGCAATCCCGCCAACGCCCACGTCTTGGTCAGACTTCTCAGCACGAGGACGTCGGGAAGACTCACCGACGCCAACGAGTGCTCCTCCCCCGTTATCGCGTCGGCGAATGCCTCGTCCACGACCAGCACCCGCCCGGGCCTTCGCAGGGCCAACAGTGCTTCGCGTTCGTGGAGAACCGAGGTCGGATTGGTGGGATTGCCGACCACCACCATGTCCGCTTCGTCGGGAACGGCTGCGGGATCGAGCCGATACGGCTCCTGCAGGAGAACCTGCACGGTATCGACGTCGGCTTCTCGCAGCGCCCACTCGGGCTCGGTGAACGATGGGTGCACGACAGCAGCGAGACGCGGCTTCAGTCTCGGCAACATGGCGAATCCTTCGGCACCCCCGCCGAGCAGAAGGACCTCTTCCGGTGACCGGCCGTGGCGTCGTGCCACCATCTCGCGGGCCGCGCGATCGGCGTTCTCGGTTGGATAGGCACCCAGCTTCGTGAGACTCGCAGCGAGGCGCGTCCGTAGCCACTCCGGCGGAGCGGTGCCTTGGACGTTGACTGCGAAGTCGACCATCCCGTCGTCGACCTCTGCGTCACCGTGATGACGCAGAGGTGACAGTGCCGCCGGTTCGGTGAGTTCGTTCATTGCCGGTGAGCGTAGTCGGCGGCCTCACCGATATGGTTTTCGTCATGACAAAGCTCGACCCACCGACTGCCCGTGCCCAGGTCGTGCTCTTCGATCTCGATGGAACCCTCACCGATTCTGCACCCGGGATTCTGGCCGGATTCCGCCATTCTTTGGCCACCGTCGGAGCGCCCGAACCGACGGAGAAGCAGCTGGCTCTGGTCATCGGTCCGCCGCTGCTCGATTCGTTCCGAACGATGGGGCTTGCCGAGGACGTGGCACAGCGGGCGCTCGCTGCCTACTTCGAGCGTTACGACGCGCAGGGCTGGGCCGAGAACTCGGTCTTCGAGGGTATCGGGCCGGTCCTGGCAGAATTGAAGGCCCGCGGCGTCCGGTTGGGTGTCGCCACGTCGAAGTCGGAACGGTTCGCGCACCGCATTCTGGACCACTTCGGACTGTCGGAGTACTTCGAGTTCATCGGTGGAGCGAGTAACGACGGTGCACGCAGGTCGAAGCCCGATGTGATCGCACATTCGCTGCGCAATCTCGGTCTCATTCCCAAGGAAGTGGCCGACGGCGGAACCTCCGGCGTTCTGATGGTCGGTGATCGGGACCACGATGTTCACGGCGCGGGTCGGTTCGGCATTCCGACGGTCTACGTCGAGTGGGGCTACGGCATCGAAGGCGAGGACGATGAAGCGTCGTTCGTCGTGACGACGATGGACGAGCTCGCAAAGGTGCTCGATGAGAACACCGAATAGCGCGGTCGATCGACGCACGCTCCATGTGACGTTCGTCTGTACCGGTAACATCTGCCGGTCCCCGATGGCCGAGAAGGTGTTCGCCGAGCATCTCCGGGAGGCGGGACTCGAAGAATCCGTCCGGGTGTCCAGTGCAGGGATCGACGGCTGGCACGAGGGCGAAGGGGCGGATCCGCGAACAGTCGCCGAGCTGCAAGCGCATGGCTACGAGAGCGATCATGAGGCCGCTCAGGTCGGAGACGACCATCTGACGGCCGATCTCATCGTCGCCTTGGACACCGGCCACGCCGAGGCACTGCTGCAACTCGGGGCACCCGCAGAGCGAATCTGCCTGTTGCGATCGTTCGACGAGGATGCGAATTCGCAGTCCGTCGCAGACCCTTATTACTCCTCCGACGATGCGTTCGTCGAGATTCGTGAGCAGATCGAGGCGGCTATGCCCGGACTCGTGGGTTGGGTGACCGGACACCTCTGAGCCGCCGTGAGTGGCACGGTTGGTCGCTGAGGCTAACCTAGAGGCGTGCGAAGGTTCAGATTTCTGCTCCGTCCAGGCTGGTTGGCGCTGGCAGCTGTGGTTGCCATGTTCGCCTACTTCTGCTTTTCGGTTCTCGCCCCATGGCAGCTGGGCAAGAACACTGCGACGACACAACGAAACGCGCTGATCGACCAGTCGGTGAATGCCGAGCCGGTCGATATTTCCGAAGTTCTGGGCTCGACCGGATTCTCCTCGAACGACGAGTGGCGGCGAGTGGTCGCCACGGGCTCGTATCTTCAGGACAAAGAAGCGCTGGTTCGTCTACGCAGCATCCGTGAACAGCCTGCATACGAAGTCATCACACCGTTTCAACTCCAGGACGGGCAGATCGTCCTCGTCAATCGCGGATACGTCCTACCTGTGCAGGGAACGCAGCCTCCACCCATCGATCCGCCGCCTACCGGGGAGCTGACCCTCGACGCTCGACTTCGTCAGGCAGAGGGCACCTCACGTGAGCCGATCGAGGAAGCCGGGCGTCTGCAGGTCTACAACATCAATCCGGAGCAGATCGGAACGGCTGTCGGTGTCGATGCCGTCGACGGGTATTTGCAACTCGACGACGCTCAACCCGGTGGTCTAGGGCTGATCGAACTCCCGCAGACCGAGTCCGGGCCGTACTTGTCCTACGGCCTGCAATGGCTTGCTTTCGGCATCATGGCACCACTCGGGCTCGCGTACTTCGCCCGTGCCGAGTGGCGTGAGCGACGCAAGTCCAAGCAGCAGGACATCCTCGACACCGCATCGTCTTCAGTCGACTCGACCGATCCCTCCGCGGACACACCATCGACGAGCAGGCAAGACGCGGAACCCGAATTCACGTTGCCCACTCGTAGAGAACGACGTTCGAAGTCGAAGTCCAAGACGGAGTCATCGAATCGATCGGCCAACGATGTTCGCTTGGCCGATCGCTACGGCAAGAACAGCTGACACCACAGTCGTGGCGATCTGCACGGTGAGGGACAGCGTTGCAGCCCTATCCAGATCGCTCGGCGTCGGAGCACGTCCGTGACCGAGGGTTGGCCGTATCTCCACGCCGTGCGCATACTCGGTGCGGCCCCCGAGGCTGATTCCGAGTGCACCCGCAGCAGTTGCCTCGGCCACACCGGCATTGGGGCTCGGGTGACGTGAAGCGTCACGGCGCCAGGCACGCAGGGACTCCGTCGATCGTCCGCCCACCAAGGGTGCTGTAATCACCGTCGAGATACCGGTCAGTCGAGCCGGGATCAGGTTCACTGCGTCATCGAGGCGTGCGGCGAACCAACCGAAGCGCAGGTACCTCGAAGAGCGGTACCCGATCATCGCGTCCAACGTATTGATCGCCCGGTACCCGAGAATGCCGGGCACACCTGCCACAGCGCCCCAGAACATGACACCGACCGTGGCGTCGGAAGTGTTCTCGGCAATCGATTCCAGCGATGCCCGTGCCAGCCCGTCGGTGTCGAGCACACTCGGATCTCGACCGCAGAGCGATGGAAGCAACGCACGCGCAGAGTCGAGATCGTCTGCCTCGAGGTGGCGGGCCATCTGTGATCCCGTGCGGGACAGTGATGTCCCGCCGAGCGCTACCCAGGCGGCGGCTGCGGTCATCGCGGTGTCGGCAATACCGCCGCGTCGACGCGCGAACGACGCCGCCAGCACGCCCAATCCGATGGTGCCTCCCACCAGCGTCGCCGTGTGAACGACACCTGCCGACTTCGAATCCCGATAGGTACTCGATTCGAGCAGTCCCGCGATCCGGCCGAAGCCTGCAACAGGGTGGAACCGTCGTGGATCCCCCAGTACCCGGTCGAGGGCGAGCCCGAGTACCAGCCCCGCGGCACGTGATCGTGGGTCCCTCGCGCCATCCTTCACGACTCGACAGTTCATGGTTCGACGGTAGCGAGCCGGAAGCCGAGCCGGTGCAGTGGGCGGGCACACCGCGTGCCATTGCCGGAGTCTTACTTGGAGAACCGTCGACGTCGGAAGCATCCAACCGCTCGCCCAGCGTGTGCTCCCTTAGAATCGACCGTATGACTGCCGAAGGCACGACCCCCACCACCACCACGACGACCGGCATGCCTAGCTGGGCCAAGAAGAGCATCGTCATAGGCGTAGGCGTGCTGGCGTTGGTGATCGCGTACTTCATCCTCGCAGCGTTCCTGCCGAGATGGTGGAGCATCCGCGTCGGAAATCTTTCCGATCAGGCGTTCAGCAAAGGTATTTTCTGGGGCTTGACGTTCGGCACTCTCTGCACATTGGTGCCATTGCTGTTGTTCACGGTGGCATGGGCCGTCCGCAAACGCCGGGGCGGCAAAGTCATCGCCATCATTGCCCTCGTGCTGGCCGTCGCGACTGCTGTTCCGAACCTGCTGACGCTCTCGATCGTTCTCGGCGGCAACAATGCTTCCCACGCGGGTGAAAGAACTCTCGACACCGAAGCTCCCGGATTTCGGGGTGCCAGCCTGGTCGGCGCAGTCATCGCGATCGTGCTGTTCGCGCTCTTGACGTTCGTGGTCGTCCGGGGTCAGCGTCGTAGAGCGCAGAAGCGTCTGAACGCAGCAACGGCAAACCCGGCGGCATCCGGCCCAACTCAGGGAACGACAGGGGCCTTGCCGCCGTCGTAAGGCTCGATCGTCACCAGCGCCTCTGGTTCGAACGTCAAGGTCACCGGTTCACCACCGTCGGAGACAGTCACGACGACCGACAAGCCTTCCTGACCGACCGACTCGATGCGCCCTCGCGAATCCCCCGCTTCATCCACGAGCGAATAGTCGCCTACCTGGACGAGCAGCTCTTCTGCCGCGACGGTACGACGGCCACCGAAATCTTCCACAGTCATTCCCTCACCGTAGGCGAGGAATCGCCGTGCGTCATTCGTGCCCGTCGGGCGGATCGGTCACCAGCACATCATCTGCCGGAATGACAATGGGGAGTTCGACGCGGCGCTCTTCCCAGCTCGGATATCCCGGACGGATCCACACGCGAGTGTCATCCAGCTGGACCAGCACCATCCGGCGCCACTGCCAGGACGGTTCGGGGCTGCGCAGGTCGGTCTCACGTGAAATAGGTATCGGCGCAAACGCCCAACAGGGCACCGACAGTGACGAGAGCCCCGCCGTGACGAGGACTTCGGCAGCATCGAGCACATGCAGTCCGGTCGCGACGAGATGACCGACCGGATTGACAGCATCGACGCAGTATTCGTCGTAGTTCTCCGACAACGTCCATCCCACGAGCTCGCCGTCCGACGGACGTGTCACCGGGAGCCTGCTGCGCCACCGACCGATATCCACCCGCACCACTGTACGGTTCCGGATCCTGCACCTCACTGCACGATCCCGCACCTCACTGCACAATCCGGGGCCGAAACGGCGGGATCGCGTCGAAAGCGGACAGTAGTGTGCAGTCAGTTGCGCTCTTGTGCCGATAAGAGGAGTCGAACCATGGTTGCCCACATCTCGTTTCCGAGATTTCTGAAGCTCGGCCCAGGCGCCGTCGAGGAACTCGGGTCGGTTCTAGTGGACCTGAATGTCGAACGCCCGCTACTCGTCACCGATGCATTCATGGTCGGCAACGGTTCTGCCGAGCGACTGATTGGCATCATCGAGGCAGCAGGCAAGAAGGTGGCACTCTTCTCCGACACGGTCCCCGACCCCACGACCGACTCGTTGCAGGCCGGCGTCGACGCGGTGAAGGCACACGATGCCGACGTCGTCATCGGGTTCGGTGGCGGCAGTCCGATGGACACAGCCAAAGCGCTGGCGGTGCTGGCCGGGCAGGGCGGTGCGATGCGCGAGTACAAGGCGCCGCGCAGCTACGCAGGTCCAGCACTTCCCATCATCGCCATCCCCACTACCGCGGGAAGCGGTTCGGAAGCAACGCAATTCACCATTATCACCGATCTAGCAACCGACGAAAAGATGCTGTGTCCGGGATTGTCGTTTCTGCCGATCGCGTCGATCGTGGACTCGGAACTCACGATGTCGATGCCTGCCCGCCTCACAGCGGATACGGGTATCGATGCCTTGACGCATGCCATCGAGGCCTATGTCAGCAAGAAGGCGAACCCGATCTCCGACGGACTCGCACTGTCCGCGATGAAGTCGATCGGTCTGTTCCTGTTGAGGGCTTATCGTGACGGGTCCGACCGCGAGGCCCGAGATGCGATGATGCACGCGTCGACACAGGCAGGTATGGCATTCTCGAATGCGAGCGTCTGCCTGGTGCACGGCATGAGCAGGCCTATCGGTGCACATTTCCATGTGGCGCACGGGCTTTCCAACGCGATGCTTCTGCCTGCTGTCACCAAGTTCTCCATCCCTGGCGCGCGTGATCGATACGCCGATTGTGCACGCCAGCTCGGTGCCGCAGAACGTTCCGACTCCGACGAGGTTGCCTCGTCGAAGCTCATCGAGTTCATCGTTACCCTCTGCGCCGCAGTCGAGGTACCCGCACCCAGCACCTACGGAATCGACAAGGCACGCTGGGAGGAACTCATCCCGCTCATGGCGGAGCAGGCACTGGCGTCGGGCTCCCCGTCGAACAATCCGGTGGTGCCGACGGCCGACAATATCGCCGAGCTGTACCGCAACGCGTACTGAAGTCCGGACCTGAAAGAGGTTGGCGTCGAGGAAAGCTCACGCCCTGCCTCATGACGAAAGAACGCACACGCGTCGAGGTGTCGTGTTCGACGCCTACGCTGAGGGGGTGAGCCCTTCATCGGACGTTGTCACCATAGTCGGAGCCGGCATGGCAGGCGCTGCGTGTGCCGCAGTTCTTCGTGCCGCCGAGGTGCCGTTTCGTCTCGTCGAGCGTGGTCGCGCTGTCGGTGGACGAATGGCGTCCCCGCTACTGCACGGCCGTCGGGTCGATGCCGGAGCGGGTTACTTCACGGTTCGTGACCCGGAGTTCGCCGACGTCGTAGATCGGTGGCACAGTGCCGGTTCGGCCCGACCGTGGACCGACACGTTCGGAGTGCTCGTCCCCGGTGAAGCCCCCGGCACCAGCGCCGGACCCACACGGTGGGCGACACCGGACGGTCTCCGGTCCCTGGTCCGTGCACTTCTCGACGAAATCGAGGTGGACCACGAAGACATCACCGAACTTCCCGCGGGCGACGTCGTGCTCGCGATGCCCGATCCGCAGGCCGGGCGGCTCACTCCTGTTCCCGACGCCGTCGACTACGACCCCGTTATCGCGATCGTCCTCGGTTTCGATTCGTTGACATTGCCTTTTCGAGACGCGGCGTTCGTCAACGAACATCCTGACATCCAATTCGTCGCCGATGACGGTGCTCGACGCGGCGACGGTGCCCCGGTGCTCGTTGCCCACACGACGCCCGAGTGCGCGCGAGCGCATCTGCAGAACCCCGACAGTGCCGTCGAACCGGTAGTGAAGGCCCTACGGGATGTGCTGAACACTCCTGCGCCGATATGGACTCACGCACATCGGTGGTCCTTCGGCAAACCTGCCGGCCACCATGCGAGCACCTTTTCCATCATCGAATCCGGCTGCCGCACAATCGGTTTCGCGGGTGATCAATGGAGTCCATCCGGCCCGCCCCGCGTCGAGAGTGCGTGGAGGTCTGGAACAGATCTGGGCAGAGCATTGGCCGCGTTACGCGTATGACGCACGCCCGATCATTACCAATTACTTAGTGTACGAACTATTCGCGTACACTCGAACTCATGCCTGTCACCGAAGACGATCCCCTCGCACTCGACCGCCAAGTGTGTTTCGCGTTGGCCGTGGCAAACCGCGCGGTGCTGTCGGTGTATCGCCCACTTCTCGAACCGATGGGTCTCACCCATCCGCAGTACCTGGTGATGCTTGCTCTCTGGGGTGAGTCACCGATGTCCGTGAAATCGATCGGCGCCGCACTGTCGCTCGATTCACCCACGCTCTCGCCACTGCTCAAAAGACTCGAGGCTAACGGCCTCATCTCCAGAACCCGCAGCAGCAGCGATGAGCGCCAACTAGAGATCCGCCTTACCGAATCCGGTCTCGCCCTGCGAGATGAAGCGGTCGCGATTCCACCCGCCGTAGTGGCGAAGCTGGGGGTCGACATCGCGGAACTGGAAGAACTTCACCGAGTGCTCGGACGAATCAACCGGGCTGCCATCACAGCAGGAGCATTGTCGTGACATCACCGGTTTTTCGAAGCAACGAGAATCGACCGGCCGCCACCAAGCCGAATTTCGTGCAGTGGCTCGGCTACGTCGCGGGAAAGCGTCTGCCTCCGTCGATGCAGGACTGGGTGAGGAACGACCTAGTCGGTAAAGGCGCAGTGTCGCGCCACCTCTTTCGTTCGATGATTCCGTTCCTACCGATTTTCGTTGGATTCCTCGTGCTGTTTCCTGGCGCACTATGGCTCCGCGGGTCGATGGTGTTGCTTTCCGTTCTGCTCGCAATGTTCTACACAGTTGCGTTCATGGATCTCAACCGCGGCAGAAGACTTCAGGTACACGGTCTACCTGCAGATCTGAAGAGCGACCGCAAGCGGGCTGCCCTCGACGACGAGCGGGCGCGTTACGAGAAGTTGCATCTTCGAGATCGTTGAGGGCAATCGACCGAACCCTCAGTCGGCGAACACGATCCGTGTCGAGACCGCAACCAGTGCACGCAGAAGACTCTTCGATGGATGCTTACTCAGCGGACCACCGTCCATGCGCAATGTGTGAACCGTCATCAGTAGTTCGATGAGCGATCTCGTCGACAACGAGTGCGATGCATGCTCGATCGCCGCAGCGCGTTTGCTGGCGGGTTCCGGACTCGGCGACAGGTACTCGAAGGCCTGCTGAACGTGCTGGTCCTCGAACTCTCGCCGGACAGCTGCCGCCCCCGACGTCGCGCCCGGCATCTGACAATGCACCAATCGCGACTCGTTCGGATGAGCCTCCACCCAGTGCCAGACTGCGACGATCATCGCTTCGAGTGACGGGTCAGAGTTGGGATCCTCCTCTGCCCGAACACCTGCCACAACCTCGTCGACCATGTCCAGCACTCGACGCATCGCCAGTTCGAACAGTTCGTCTTTGCCCGCGAAGTGGTAATACACCGCCGAGGGCACTACTTCCGCCTCGTCGGCAACGTCCTGAATACTGGCGTCCGCAAAACTCTTCGCAGCGAAGACGCGAATGGCAGCGTCGACGATATCTTCTCTGCGAGATGGCCGGTGCGGCGACTTCTTCTCCACCTGTTGCTTCGCCCCCTGCTCGATCAACGCTCCCCTTACCCCCGTAAGCCGAAGCACTAGTCTTGCATGACCCGAGTCCCAGGAGAGTGAATGTCAGCAACAGTGAGGCGTCCTGCGCATCGTCCTTCCCGTCGTGGAGTCATCGTCGAGGCGGCGTTCGAACTCTTCGCATCGGGTCCGGTCGACGACGTGACCGTTGTCGACATCGCGGCTGCCGCCGATATGACCTCGGCTGCGATCTACTACCACTACCCCTCACGTGAGGAGATCCTGCTCGAAGGGCTTCGCGAATTTTCCACCGGCTACATCGCCGAAATCGAACGTATCGCTACCAAGGAAGTCTTACCGGCGGCCAGTATGGGAGCCTTCGTCGAACCGTTCATGATGTGGCTGGATCAGAATCGAACGCGCGCACTCGTCTACTTCGTACAGTCCAGGGGCGCGAGCCAGCAGGTGGAGGCGATCCGACGCGACAACAGCGGCTCGTTGATTCCGATCTTCGCGCGGGCGGCCAAGAAAACACGCGAGAAGCTCCCCGCAGCGGAAGCCAGCATCATTGCCCTCGGGCTGATCGCACAGATCGAAACGTTCGCATCGGCATTCTTGTCCCGAGATGCTTCGTACTCGACCCTCGGCCGGCGCGCATTCATTCGATCCGGCGCAGAACTGGCAGATAACATCGCAGGTACGACGGCGGTTTGATACCCGGGGCCTGTTCGTCGGCACAAGACGAGTAGGTGGTGGGCGCAGAGGGGTTCGAACCCCCGACCGCTGGTGTGTAAAACCAGAGCTCTACCGCTGAGCTATACGCCCGAGTCACATGTGGGCCAAGACCGTTTGTGACGCTTGGAGAAATTTATCGTGTCTGAGCGATTTCTCCAATTCCGCATGTCAACGCCCTGCTTGTGAGTGGAAATGTGTCCGGTGGGGCGCATTTCCACTCACAAGAGGCGAAGTTCGTCTACGTGTCCAGAACGGACAATGCTTTGTCCCACGCAGACGGATCACGAGCTTCGCCGGGTTGATTCATCTCGGCGAAACGGACAGCGCCCGATTTGTCGACGACGAACGTTCCCCGGTTGGCGAAGCCGGCTTTGTCGTTGAAGACGCCGTACGCCTGCGCCACGGCACCATGTGGCCAGAAATCGGACAGAAGCGGGAAGGTGTAACCCTGCTCTGCTGCCCAGATCTTGTGCGTCGGAGGCGGCCCCACTGAAATTGCAAGGATTGCGGAATCATCGTTCTCGAACTTGGGCAGTTCGTCGCGCACCTTGCATAGCTCACCCTGGCAGGTGCCGGTGAAAGCTAGCGGATAGAAGACCAGAAGGACGTTCTTGACGCCGCGATACGACGACAAGCTCACTTCCTGATTGTTCTGGTCTTTGAGTGTGAAGTCCGGCGCTTGTGCGCCTACCTCGAGTGGCATCGAATCGGATTCCTGTTCTCGGGCACTACCGCTTGGTTGCCCGCGTCTTGGGCTGAACCAGTCGGCTACCGATCCAGTCTCCGAGATTGGCCGCCGAAGTCTGCGTCAACCCTGCGGTCGGTGCCGATTCGGCGATTTCACTCGGTTCGACGTGCCCCGGGAGTCCGGTTTTAGGACTGAGTACCCAGACGAAACCGTCGTCCGAGAGAGGTCCGATCGCGTCCATGAGGGCGTCGACAAGGTCACCGTCGCCGTCGCGCCACCACAGCAGCACTACGTCGATCACCTCGTCGGAGTCCTCGTCGAGGGTCTCACCACCAATGGTGTCCTCGACATCCGCACGCAGATCGTCGTATGTGTCCTCGTCCCAGCCCAGTTCCTGAACGACCAAGTCGCGAGTGATACCAAGTTTCTGAGCGTAGTTCTGAGCGTCCGCCGCGGCGACCACGGTGGTGACCTCCTTGCATAGTGGGTGAAGTAGTGCAAGCGAACAGGGTTTGCGCCGTATCCGCAAGCTGACCGCGCCGAAATTGCGTAGATAAATTTCTACTGGTGGGTATTGGGACTCTCCTTTACCTGCCTCGGAGATGTGTAGGAGGATTGATGAGAATCACCGGAATGAGGAATGTCGATCGCCGTCACAGAAGGCGAAAGGCCTGGAACGGTTGCCCCACCGAGCGACCGCCACATTGAGGAGTACACACGTTGTCCGAGTTGAACCAGGACGACCGGCAGAACACACATGCTGCCGGCAAGACACCCGCGCCTACAGGCTCGGACGGTCGAGTACGCGTCATCCGCGAGGGTGTCGCGTCTTATCTGCCCGACATCGACAGCGACGAGACCAACGAATGGATCGAATCCTTCGACGGTCTGCTGGAGCGGTCGGGCCCGTCCCGCGCCCGGTACTTGATGCTGCGTTTGCTGGAGCGGGCTGGTGAACGGCGGGTCGCGCTGCCGTCACTGACGTCGACGGACTACGTCAACACCATTCCTACCGAGAACGAGCCCTGGTTCCCCGGTGACGAAGAGGTCGAACGCCGCTACCGTGCCTGGATCCGCTGGAACGCCGCGATCATGGTGCACCGCGCGCAGCGCCCCGGCGTCGGCGTGGGCGGGCACATCTCGACGTATGCGTCGTCGGCAGCGTTGTACGAGGTCGGGTTCAACCACTTTTTCCGTGGCAAGGATCACCCGGGCGGTGGCGACCACATATTCATTCAGGGCCACGCCTCCCCCGGCATCTATGCCCGCGCATTCCTCGAAGGACGCATTCCTGCCGAGCGCATGGACGGCTTCCGTCAGGAATACAGCCACAGCGATTCCGGCGGCGGTCTGCCGTCGTACCCGCACCCGCGCTTGATGCAGGACTTCTGGGAATTCCCGACGGTATCGATGGGCCTCGGGCCCATGAACGCCATCTACCAGGCACGATTCAATCACTACCTGGAAGATCGCAAGATCAAGGACACCTCCGACCAGCATGTGTGGGCATTCCTGGGCGACGGCGAGATGGATGAGCCCGAGTCGCGCGGTCTGGCGCACGTAGCCGCGACGGAGGGTCTCGACAATCTGACGTTCGTGGTGAACTGCAACTTGCAGCGCCTCGACGGCCCGGTCCGCGGAAACGGGAAGATCATCCAGGAACTGGAGTCCTTCTTCCGCGGCGCGGGCTGGAATGTCATCAAGGTCGTCTGGGGCCGCGAGTGGGATGCGTTGCTACATGCAGATCGCGACGGCGCGTTGGTCAACCTGATGAACACCACGCCCGACGGCGATTTTCAGACGTACAAGGCCAACGACGGTGGCTATGTTCGCGACCACTTCTTCGGGCGTGACCCCCGCACCAAAGAACTGGTCAAGGATTTGACCGACGCCGAGATCTGGAATCTCAAGCGCGGTGGCCACGATTACCGCAAGGTCCACGCGGCGTATGCCGCTGCCATGGCACACAAGGGCCAGCCGACGGTCATCCTGGCGCACACGATCAAGGGCTACACGCTCGGCAAGCTCTTCGAGGGCCGCAACGCGACGCACCAGATGAAGAAGCTCACCCTCGACGATCTCAAGACTTTCCGCGACCTGCAACGTATCCCGATCTCCGACGAGGAGCTCGAGAAGGATCCGTACATGCCGCCGTACTACCACCCCGGCAAAGATTCACCGGAGATCGCGTACATGCTCGATCGGCGCAAGACACTCGGCGGATTCGTTCCGGAGCGTCGGGTGAGTCCGGCTCCGCTGCCACAGCCTGACGACAAGACGTACGCAACGCTGCTCAAGGGCTCCGGCAAGCAGGAAGTCGCCACCACCATGGCACTCGTGCGAGTGATGAAGGAACTGCTTCGGGACAAGGAGATCGGTCACCGAATCGTGCCGATCATCCCCGACGAGGCCCGCACCTTCGGCATGGATTCGTGGTTCCCGTCGCTGAAGATCTACAACCGGAACGGCCAGCTCTACACGTCGGTGGACTCCGAACTCATGCTCGCCTACAAGGAAAGCTCGATCGGACAGATCCTGCACGAGGGCATCAACGAGGCAGGCTCGACGGCGTCGTTCACCGCCGTCGGAACGTCGTACGCAACGCACGGCGAGGTCATGATCCCGCTGTACATCTTCTACTCGATGTTCGGTTTCCAGCGGACCGGTGACGGCCTGTGGGCGGCAGCCGATCAGATGGCACGTGGATTCGTCCTCGGTGCCACCGCCGGCCGCACCACGCTGACGGGTGAGGGTCTCCAGCACGCCGACGGCCATTCGCTGTTGTTGGCGTCGACCAACCCGGCCGCGGTTACCTACGATCCGGCGTTCGGTTACGAGATCGCGCACATCGTCAAGGACGGCTTGCGCCGGATGTACGGCGGGACAAAGGGGCCGGACGGTGAGTTGCTGCCAGGCTTCGGCGGGGAGAACATCTTCTACTACATCACCTTGTACAACGAGCCGTACCAGCATCCGGCGCAGCCCGAGGACCTCGATGTCGACGGGTTGCTCAAGGGCATCTACCTGTTCGAGAAGCCGCAGGAGGGCGACGGGCCGGAGGCGCAGATCCTCGCGTCGGGTGTCGGAATCGTCGCGGCCCGCAAGGCCCGCGAACTACTCGAATCCGAATGGCACGTCCGCTCGGGTGTCTGGTCGGTCACCTCGTGGGGTGAACTGCGCCGAGACGGCGTCGAGTCGGAAAAGGATGCGCTGCGCGATCCAGGGGCCGAGAAGCGGGTTCCGTACATCACTCAGGCCCTGTCGAGTGCTGCTGGTCCAGTTGTAGCCGCATCGGATTGGATGCGTGCGGTCCCGGACCAGATCCGTCAGTGGGTTCCAGGCGACTACGTCACGCTCGGGACCGATGGGTTCGGGTTCTCCGATACCCGTCCCGCAGCAAGACGGGTGTTCAACGTCGATGCCGAGTCCATCGTCGTCGCAGTGTTGTCTGCGCTGGCGACGTCGGGCGAGATCGATCGGTCCAAGGCCGTCGAGGCAGCCGAGAAGTACCGCATCGACGATGTCCTCGCGGCTCCCACGTCGTACACCGACACCGGCTCCGCATAGCTCGCAGAGTCCGGTACGCCCGCCTGCTCGTGTCCATGTCCTCGGACGCGAGCAGGCGGGCGTAGGTTTTGCCTATGGTCCACGACAAGAGCGCAGCCCGCGGAGTGACCGCGGGGCACGACAGCGCAGCCTGCGGAGTGACCGAAGAACACGAGAGCGCACCGAAGACCGGGACGCATCACCAGGACGACCAGGACGGCCACATCACCGACAACGAGGTACATCTACCGGTGAAGGCAATCACGCCCTCCAGAGCGAAGCGCGACCCCCTTCCCGACGCTCTTCTTCGGCGCGTGAAGCAGTTCTCGGGTCGCCTGTCCACTGAGGCTGTGACGACGATGCAGGATCAGTTGCCGTTCTTCGGCGGCCTGGATGCGGCGCAGCGGGCGAGCGTGCAGTTGCTGATTCAGACGGCGGTGGACAACTTTCTGGAGTGGCTTAAGAATCCGCAGAGCGATATTCGTTTCAGCCTCGATGCTTTCCAGGTCATTCCTCAGGATTTGGCGCGGCGGTTGACTCTTCGCCAGACGGTCGACATGGTCCGGGTCGCCATGGAGTTCTTCGAACAGTGGCTTCCGGCTCTTGCGCGCAATGATCAGCAATTGGTTGCTCTGACCGAGGCGGTGTTGCGGTACGGCCGTGAGCTGGGTTTCGCGGCGGCGTCGGTGTATGCCAGTGCGGCGGAGTCGAGGGGTGCGTGGGATACCCGCCTTGAGGCTCTCGTCGTCGATGCGGTCGTTCGAGGGGATACGGGGTCCGACATGCTTTCGCGAGCTGCCACGTTGAACTGGGATGCCACTGCGCCTGCGACAGTTCTGGTCGGCACTCCACCCGAGGATCAGGGTGTATCCGTGGTCAGCACGGTGCACATGGTTGCGCAGAAGCACAATCGCGCAGCTCTCGCGGTCGTGCAGGGGACGCGGCTCGTCATGGTTGTCAGTGGCCAGCTGATCGACAGCGCCGCGAACACTGCTTTCCTGACTGACATGTTGCAGAATTTTTCCGAGGGCCCTGTTGTCATTGGTCCGACGACTCGCACGTTGGGCGCTGCCCATTCGAGTGCGGTGGAAGCGTTCGCGGGCATGCAGGCGGTTGCGGGATGGCGCGGTGCCCCTCGGCCCGTTCACGCTGGAGAGCTGCTACCAGAGCGTGCGTTGCTCGGCGACTCGGCGGCCATCGCGACGCTCAACGAGCACTTGGTCGCACCTTTGGCTGCGGCCGGTTCTGGCTTGGCGGACACCCTCGACGCATACCTCGATTGTGGTGGCGCCGTCGAGACCTGTGCGCGACAGCTGTTTGTTCATCCAAATACTGTCCGGTATCGGCTGAAGCGGATAGCCGAAGTTACGGGACGGGACCCGACGCAATCGCGTGATGCGTACGTGCTTCGTGTTGCGGCAACGGTAGGTCGACTGGCTCGAACTCATCACGAACCGCAGTATCCTGTCCCACAGACCACACACGTAACATTCGGTGAGGTAGTTACGTAACGTAGTAGTACGTGCCGGCGATGCGAACACTCCACAAGGCAATTTGTTGGTTCCCCACAAATTGAGTGCCGAGAGTTCATCGAGAGCGACATCTCCCAAACAGGCCTTCACAGTGTTCTCTTAACGAGTGATTGCGTTGCTTGCGCCCGGACAGGGCTCCCAGACACCCGGCATGCTCGTGCCGTGGCTCGAACTACCCGGTGCCGCGGACCGCGTTGCTTTATGGTCCAAGGCATCCGGACTCGACCTTGCTCGGCTGGGCACCACAGCTACAGCGGAGGAAATCACCGACACGTCGGTGACACAGCCACTCGTCGTCGCTGCCGCGCTCCTCGCCTTCGAGGAGATAGCCAGCCAGGGATTGCTGCAAGATGACGCGATCATCGCCGGCCATTCGGTCGGCGAACTCGCGGGCGCAGCTATAGCCGGGGTGATTTCGGCCGACGAGGCCGTCACGCTGGCGGCCGTGCGCGGCGCTGAGATGGCCAAAGCCTGTGCACTCGAACCGACTGGGATGTCTGCGGTGCTCGGCGGCGCCGAGTCCGAGGTTCTGGCTCGTCTCGAAGAACTCGGTCTCGAACCAGCCAATGTCAACGCCGCCGGACAGATCGTGGCGGCCGGGTTGCTGACAGCGTTGGCCGAACTCGCCGCCAACCCCCCGGAGAAGGCCCGCGTTCGCGCATTGCCTGTCGCCGGCGCTTTCCACACCCGCTTCATGGCACCGGCACAGGACGCGGTCGCGACGGCGGCAGCAGCGATCACGCCTTCGCAACCAACGCGGACTCTGCTCTCGAACTCCGACGGCAAAGCAGTCACCTCGGGCGCGGATGCGCTGACCAAGCTCGCCGCCCAGGTCACCAAACCTGTTCGATGGGATCTGTGCACTGCGACTTTGAAAGATCTCGCGGTGTCGTCCGTCGTCGAACTACCACCGTCAGGCGCCCTCGTCGGAATTGCCAAGCGCGAGATGCGCGGTATTCCGAACCTCGGATTGAAGAAGCCCGAGGATATTGCGGCACTGGCCTAGCTCGACAAAAGACCTCCCGTAGCTGATTCGTTACGGGTTCAGGGTGCGCTCTCGTAAGAGATGCGCGCGTGGCGTGTAGATACACAGCACGCCGCAGAATACGCAGGATCAGCATCGAACTTCGGCGCATCGATTCACGGTGCACCGACACAATGAAGGGAGCCACGCAGTGGCCAGCCAGGAAGACCTCATCGCCGGACTTGCAGAGATCATCGAGGAGGTCACGGGTATCGAACCCTCCGAGGTGACCATCGACAAGTCCTTCGTGGACGACCTCGATATCGACTCGCTGTCGATGGTCGAGATCGCCGTTCAGACCGAAGACAAGTACGGCGTGAAGATCCCCGACGAAGACCTCGCAAGCCTGCGCACCGTCGGTGACGCAGTTGCGTACATCCAGAAGCTCGAAGCAGAGAACCCCGACGCTGCCGAAGCAATCAAGGCCAAGCTCGACGACTCCGCGAGCGAGTGAGAGAAACCATGACCAACCCATCCACAGCCAATGGACGCTTCCCGAATGTCGTCGTCACCAGCCTCGCTGCGACCACGTCCATCGCGGGCGATGTCGACGCGACGTGGAAGGGTCTGCTGAACGGCGAGAGCGGCATTGGCGTACTCGAAGATGACTTCATCGCCGAGTACGACCTCCCCGTTCGAATCGGCGGACACCTCGCGGTCAGTCCGTCGAGCCTGCTCACGCGAGTGGAGATGCGGCGACTGAGCTATGTGGAGCAGCTTTCCACTGTGCTCGGCCGCGAGGTATGGAAGAACGCTGGCAGCCCCGAGGTGGATCCGCTCCGCCTCGCCGTCTCCATCGGCACCGGTCTCGGCGGTGGTGACTCGCTCATCGATGCCGTCGACAAGCTCAAGACCGGTGGGTACCGCAAGGTCTCTCCACTCGCAGTTCAGATGGTCATGCCGAACGGCCCCGCAGCGGTGGTCGGTTTGGAACTCAAGGCACAGGCCGGAGTCATCACTCCGGTATCTGCGTGCTCTTCAGGGTCGGAAGCCATCGCTCACGCGTGGCGAATGATCGTGATGGGCGACGCCGACATGGTTGTCACCGGTGGCGTCGAGGGATTCATCGACGCGGTGCCGATCGCGAGTTTCTCGATGATGCGCGCGATGAGCACCAACAACGACAATCCGAAGGGTGCGTCGCGGCCGTTCGACAAAGACCGGGATGGGTTCGTGTTCGGCGAGGCCGGTGCGCTCATGGTCATCGAGACCGAAGAGCACGCCAAAGCGCGTGGAGCCACGATCCATGCACGTCTTCTCGGCGCCGGTATCACCTCGGACGGATTCCACCTCGTGGCACCCGATCCCGAAGGAACCGGAGCGGCTCGGGCGATGACCCGGGCGATCGAAACAGCAGGACTGCAGAAGTCCGACATCACGCACGTGAATGCACACGCGACGGCAACACCGATCGGTGACACCGCCGAAGCGCTTGCAATCAACAAGGCGGTCGGTAACCATGCAGCGGTTTATGCACCGAAGTCCGCACTGGGACACTCGATCGGCGCCGTCGGCGCACTCGAGTCGGTGCTGACGGTGCTGGCAGTGCGCGAGGGAATCATTCCTCCCACACTGAATTTGGATAATCAGGATCCGAAGATCGATCTCGATGTCGTCAAGGGCGAGCCCCGCGTCGGACAGATCGACTACGCGATCAACAACTCGTTCGGATTCGGTGGGCACAACGTCGCGCTCGCCTTCGGTCGAGCTTGATCCTGTCCGAGTAGTTCACTCGTGACGATCGAGCTCACACTCGAACCCCGGGAGGGGTCCTACTCGACCTCTCCCGGGGATCGCCCGCCCCGGGCATCAAGAAGGAGAACGCGATGACCATCTTGTCCCCCGCTACTCGGTCCCACCACGCGACCGATCCCCGCGATCCGGTCGCGCGGCTCGAGAAGCTCTTCGACGCGGGGACAATGGTTCCGCTCCACGACCGTGACAAATCCGGTCTACTCGCAGCTTCCGGTGACATCGACGGCGTTCACAGCGTCGCGTACTGCTCCGACGCCACCGTCATGGGTGGCGCAATGGGTGTCGATGGGTGCAAGCACATTGTCTCGGCCATCGACATCGCACTCGAACGAAATGCTCCCATCGTGGGAATTTGGCATTCCGGCGGAGCCCGACTCGCTGAGGGCGTCGAAGCTCTGCATGCAGTCGGCCTCGTATTCGAGGCCATGGTTCGCGCCTCCGGGGTTGTCCCCCAGATCTCCGTCGTCCTCGGTTTCGCTGCCGGCGGCGCCGCGTACGGCCCAGCCCTCACCGACGTCGTCATCATGGCTCCCGAAGGACGTGTATTCGTCACCGGTCCCGATGTCGTACGCAGTGTGACGGGCGAGCAAGTGGACATGGTGTCTCTCGGCGGACCGGATACGCACCACAAGAAGTCCGGCGTCTGCCACATCGTCGCGGACGACGAGCTCGACGCCCTCACGCGCGCACGTCGACTGGTCTCCATGTTCAGCGAGCAGGGCGCATTCGACATCGCCGCCGCTGAACATGGTGACACCGACCTCAAAGCACTACTGCCCGAGTCGAATCGGCGCGCCTACGACGTACATCCCGTCATCGACGAGCTTCTCGACAATGTCGAGGGCGAGTCGACGTTCGAGGAATTCCAGGGCGGCTGGGCTCGTAGCATCGTCATCGGTCTCGGTCGACTCAGTGGCCGGACCGTCGGCGTGATCGCCAACAATCCGATTCGCCTCGGCGGGTGCCTCAACTCCGAAAGCGCCGAGAAGGCAGCACGATTCGTCCGCCTGTGCGACGCGTTCGGCATCCCGCTCGTGGTTGTCGTCGACGTTCCCGGCTACTTGCCGGGCGTCAGCATGGAGTGGGAGGGCGTCGTCCGTCGTGGCGCAAAGCTCCTGCACGCATTCGCCGAAGCCAAGGTTCCGCGAGTCACCCTGGTGACTCGCAAGATCTACGGCGGTGCGTACATCGCGATGAACGCGCGGGCCCTCGGCGCTACCGCGGTCTACGCCTGGCCTGGTTCCGAGGTCGCTGTCATGGGCGCCAAGGCTGCGGTTGGGATTCTGCACAAGAAGGCGTTGGCAGTTGCGCCGGAAGAAGAGCGCGAGGCGCTACACGACCGACTGACAGTGGAGCACGAAACCATCGCCGGTGGCGTCGACCGGGCCGTGGCCATCGGCGTCGTCGACGCGGTCATCGAGCCTGCCCTCACGCGTTCGACCATCGCAAAGGCATTGGCCGCTGCGCCTGCAGCGCGTGGCAACCACAAGAACATCCCGCTGTAACCGCTTGGAGCGGAAAGAAAAGCAGTGCGCTGGTGTCTCGGACACCGGGGCACTGCTTTTCCGGCTACAGAGAGTCAGCCTTCGAGCCACTTGTGTGACGCGGCGATCCGAATGACGGCCTCGCGCACGTCGAGCACTTGCTCGGCGGTGAGACCGCGGTTCGCCTGTAGGAGAGCTTCGGTCAATTCGGTCGAGAAGTCGGAACGCGCGAGGACGTCGCATACGACGTCGTCGTACTCGTGCCCGGTCGATGCTGTCGCTACGTGTGCAACTGGGTGCGCTGGTCGATGTTGCACCGGCGCCGCGGAGTCGACTATCTGGACCTGGCCTGCTTTGAGGCCTCGATCGCCGTGCTCGGCGACATACTCGACCCGAACCCCAGGGGCGAGAAGTCTTTTGTCGAAGTCGAGGTCGTTGACATGGATGAAGACATCCTCACCGCCCTCGTCGGGCGCAACGAACCCATAACCCTTGAACTCGTCGAAGCGAATTACTTTACCTGTCGACAACATAGAACCACCCCTCGAGAAACCGTCGAACCCGCATGCCTAGCCTGGCACAGTTCCGACCCTACCGAAGGATGAATTCACTGGGAGATCCGGTCATCCCGCGTTGCGGCTGAGCCAGGTGACCTCGGCCCCCGCTCCACCGGTCCGGTACGGTTCGAGCGCGTGATCCCAGGCGCTGCCCAGGGCGTGTTCGATCTCGGCCGTAAGGTTTCCCGAATTTCCCTCGATCATCGACTTGAGTCGCATCTCGCCGAGGATCACATCGCCGTTCGCGCTCGTGGAGCCACGCCAGAGTCCGAGACCTGGCACGTGGGCAAAGCGTTCGCCGTCGACGCCATCGCTGGCGTCCTCGGTGACCTCGAACCTCAGCATCTGCCACGTCCGAAGAATGCCTGCTAGCGCAGCTCCCGTACCCACGGGACCGACCCAATCAGTGGCAGCACGAAGCTGACCGCCGCTGGCCGGCTGCGCGGACCACTTGAGGTTCGCACGGCAGTTCAGCGCGTCGGATAGTGCCCATTCGACGTGCGGGCACAACGCGGCGGGTGAGGCGTGTATGTACACCACACCCGACGTGGCATCTGCGAACTGATTCAATGCACGCATTCGATTACTCCTCCAGCTTCGACGAGGGACGTCTTCCCCAACGACCTCTTACACGAACTGGTATGTGAAGCTTTCTCCTGCGTACATGCACTAGTGTGCCCCGAGTTACCCCTGTTGCGCCAGTGCACTAGTGATTCCAGTGATGATCTGGCCGGCGCCGATGGTTCTACCTGGGATTATTGTCGAGAACTTCATCGGACAGTTCTGTCCACAAAGGTTTGGCCCACTCGCCGAATGCCAGATCCGTGAGAACGACCGTGGCCAGTGAGACATCGGGGTCAACCCAGAGGAACGTTCCGGACTGCCCGAAATGACCGAACGTTCGAGTCGAATTCCGTTGCCCGGTCCAATGTGGTTCTTTACCGTCGCGGAGTTCGAATCCCAGGCCCCAATCGTTCGGCCGTTGAGATCCGTAGCCGGGCAGAATGCCATTGAGGCCGTCGAATTGCACGCTGACTGCGGCCGCGAAGGTCGACTCGGACAGCAGGGTCGGCGACAAGAGTTCTGATGCGAATGCCGACAGATCGCGCACTGTCGAGCGCGCACCGTGACCGGCCGGTCCATCGAGCGTCGAGGCGGTCATGCCGAGCGGCGCGAACACGGCCTCGGCGAGGTAGTCGTCGAACGCGATTCCGGATTCGGACTCGATCAGCGCGGCGAGCACTTCGAAACCGACGCTCGAGTAGATGCGCTTGGTCCCGGGGGCTGTTTGTACCTTGTTCTCACCGAAGGCGAGGCCCGAACTGTGCGCGAGAAGATGACGGACTGTCGAGCCCTCAGGTCCCGCTTGCTGATCGAGATCGATTGCTTCTTCTTCGATTGCGACGAGTGCCGCGTAGGCCACCAGCAGTTTGGTGACGGACGCCAGCTCGTACACGCGATCGATATCGCCGTACTGCTCGCTCGCACCTTCCGTCGACACCACTGCTGCGGATGCATTGTCGACGGGCCAACCAGCGATCAAATCCAAGGAGTGCACGCGGATGAGCCTAGTTGTAGACAGACGAGTCGGGGGGGGGGGGGGGCCCCCCCCCCCCCCCCCCCCCCCCCCCCCCCGGGGGGGGGGGCCGGCAATAAAAATATAGGGTGGGGTGGTGCGTGCAAACAAACCGGCCAAAACGGGCGGGGGGGGGGGTCATGGTGCCCCGGGCGGCGTGGTGTTGTTTGGGGTCTTTGTGTGCGGGGGGCCCCTTGGCGGGGGGGGGGGGGGGGGGCGGGCGGGGGGGGGGGGGGGGGGGGGGGGGGGGGGGCCCCCCCCCCCCCCGACTCGTCTGCCAAGGCCAAGCGCTTGAATGGTCCCGTCAATTCATCTGATCGTATGGATGTGTCATTCAAGCGATCCGGTAACTACCGGTCGGCGTCGGTGAACTTGATGACGCCGCGAATGTTCTTCCCTTCGAGCATGTCCTGGTAACCGGTGTTGATGTCGTCCAGCGCGTAGGTTTTGGTGACCATATCGTCGAGGTTGAGCTGGCCACTCTTGTACATCTTCAACAATAATGGGATGTCGTGACGAGGATTGCCACCGCCGAAGATCGCGCCCTGCAGGTCCTTCTGGAGCATCGTGAACAAGAACAAGTTCAGCTTGACGTCCATGTCCTCCATGCGTCCCATTGCAGTGACGACACAGCGGCCCGCTTTGGCCGTCAGCAACAGTGCAGCCTCGATATCTTCGCCGGTGATCTCACCGACGGTGATGATGGTCTTGTCAGCCATCAGCCCCCAGGTCAGCTCCATCATCGGCATCAAAGCTTCGGCTGCCGTGGCATATACGTGGGTGGCGCCGAATTTGAGTGCCTGATCTCGTTTGTACTGGACGGGATCGATCGCAATGATCTTGGATGCACCGGATTGCACGGCACCCTGGAGGGCGCTCATACCCACGCCACCGACACCGATGATCGCGACGGTGTCTCCTGGAGTCACCTTGGCGACGTTCACCGCCGATCCCCAACCCGTCGGTACCCCGCAACCGACCAAAGATGCGACCTCGAACGGGATGTGTTCGTCGATTTTGATGGCCTGGGTCTCGTGCACGGTCATGTACGGAGAGAAGGTTCCGAGCAAGCACATCGGGATGACGTTCTGCCCGCGAGCCTGGATGCGGTAGGTGCCGTCGCTGATGGCCATTCCGCTGAGCAGGCCCATTCCGAGGTCACAGAGGTTCTGGTGCCCGTTGGCGCACGCCGGACAATGTCCACATGAGGGGATGAAGGAGAGCACGACGTGGTCTCCTTCCTTCAATGTCTTCACCTCGGGGCCGGTCTTGATGACGACACCGGACCCCTCGTGTCCACCCATTACCGGGAACGACGGCATTGGCGTCGCACCGGTCACGATGTGGTGATCGGAGTGGCACATCCCCGCAGCTTCCATGCGGATCTGAACCTCGCCGGCCCTTGGGTCTCCGATCTCGATTTCTTCTACCGACCATGGCTCGTTGAGGCCCCACAGCACAGCGCCTTTGGTTTTCATCGCGATTCGCCTTTCACACGCCGATAGACCCGTTGTTCGGGCCGCTTGATGTTGAGTTCGACGATAGTCATACGAACGGCAAATTGGAACACGTTCTAGATTTTTGGTCAGTAATCGACGCAGGAAGCAAAGACCGTGCGAGCGAGACCGGAACCGGGTCCTCCGAAGAATGCGTTGACCCTGTCGACGATGACTGGCTGCGATGCAAGAATTGCTTGGCGCTGCCACACCGGTGCGGCCAGGAACGCCGCGAAACTTCCCGCCATCGGTGATGCGGCGAGTGCTGCTCCCTCTTCTTCGTCCTGTGCGTACGTGGCGGCAACGATCTGCGAGAACGAGCACGGTGTGTTGACCACGGTCTCGGCGGGTGTGGCCGTGGCGACGCCGCCGAAGAGCAGAGCTCCGACAGCAGTAGCGCCGAGCACGGTTGCGACCTTGGTTGTGGACAAGCGAGAGATCATGAATTTCCCCAATCGAGGTGAGCGTTGTGGTGGGATCGACAAGTGTTCGCCAGCAACGATATCGGCAGTCCAGGCTTCCTGTCGCACTGGAGGACATACTGGTAGAACGCCCGAAAACACCTATCTCGGCGGGTTATCGGTCGGTTCGGCCGTGAGAGGGACGACTCTCGTCGATAGGGTCGAGCTACTAGGGACAGGAGACCCGATGACGATCGCTTACGGCTCGTGCAATCTGTGTGAAGCGATGTGCGGACTCGAATTCACGGTCGAGGAAAATACGGTCACCTCGATTCGAGGCGACAAGGACGATCCGCTCTCTCGCGGGCACATCTGTCCGAAGGCACTGTCCTTGATCGATCTACACGCCGATCCCGACCGGTTGATCAAGCCTGTTCGACGCGAGGGCGCCGACTGGGTGGAGATCGAATGGAGCGAAGCGTACGGCCTGGTGGTCGAGGGCCTGGTGGCCACGCGTGAGCAGTACGGGTCCAACGCTGTCGGTGTCTATCAGGGGAATCCGAACGTCCACAGCCTCGGTTCGATGACGCACGGAATTCCATTCACGTCGATGCTGCGCACCCGCAATCGATACTCGGCCACTTCACTCGACCAACTCCCCCATCAGCTCGTGAATCACCTGCTGTACGGCCACCAACTGGCCCTACCGATTCCAGATATCGACAACACCGACTTCTTTCTCATCCTCGGTGGCAACCCGATGGCCTCGAACGGCAGCATGATGACGGTGCCTGACTTCGCACGTCGCGCCCACGATCTGCAGGCGCGCGGCGGCACTCTCGTGGTGGTCGACCCCCGCAAGACCGAAACTGCGGACATCGCGGACGTCCACCACTTCATTCGGCCCGGTACCGATGGGCTCCTGCTCCTCGCGTTGATCAACGTCGTCATAGCGGAAGGGACAACCCGGGTCGCGGACTATGTCGACGGCACCGAGGAGGTGGCGAATCTGGTCCGGGATTTCACTCCCGACGCGGTCGCGTCCGTCGTGGGCATCGCGGCTGCCGACATCGTGTCGCTGGCGACACAGTTCGCCACTGCGCGATCCGCGGTCGCCTACGGCCGAATGGGTGTCTCGACACAGCAGTTCGGCAGTCTCTGTCAGTGGGCGATTCAAGTACTCAACATCGTGACAGGCAATCTCGACCGGGTCGGCGGTGCACTGCTCACGGACCCTGCGGTGGATCTCATCCGGAAAAAGATCGTCGGCCGAGGGCATTTCGACAAGTGGCGCAGTCGTGTTCGAGACTTGCCCGAGTTCGCGGGCGAATTTCCGTGCTCGACATTGGTCGACGAAATGACGACCCCCGGCGACGGTCAGATCAGGGCCATGGCGGTGTTCTCCGGCAATCCGGTGTTGTCCATGCCGGGCGGCACCAGGTTGAACCAGGCCTTCGCCGACTTGGATTTTTTGGTGTCCTTCGACTTCTACATCAACGAGACATCACGGCACGCGGATGTGATTCTTCCGCCCACGATGTCGCTCGAACGTGATCACTACGACCTGATCTTTCAGTCCTTCGCTGTCCGCAACACGGCGAAGTTCATGCCGGCAATCCTGGCGAAAAAGCCTGGTGCGAAATCGGATTGGGAGATCTTCCGTAATCTCGGTATTCGCTATCGGGCACGCCTCGCCGGGTCGTCCACGCTCGACCGCCTTCGTACGCGCCTGACACCGAAATCGCTTGTCGCGGAAGTTCGGCTACGCCTGTCGCCACGACGAACGATCGATCTACTGCTCCGCAGTCATCGCGCCGGCCTCTCGGTGGCGAAGCTGAAGAAGTCTCCGCACGGCACCGATCTCGGCCCGCTCCGCCCCGGGTTTCCCGGAAAGCTGCAGACCCGGAACAAGCGAATAAATCTGTTGCAGGACATCATCATCGCGGAACTTCCGGCTCTGCGCGATCTCATGACATCGGCGGCGGTGCCCAGCGGAGATCAACTTCTGATGATCGGTCGACGGCATCTACGCAGCAACAATTCCTGGATGCACAACTCTGCGAGGTTGACGAAGGGCAAACCGCGCCATCAACTCTTGGCGCACCCCGATGATCTGCTCGAGCGCAACATCGAAGACGGCTCCGTGGTGTCGGTGGCCTCGACCGCCGGATCGGTGCAGATCGAAGTACTCGCGACCGACCGCATGATGCCCGGAGTGGTGAGCATGCCGCACGGGTTCGGACACCAACGCCCCGGCGTCGAATTATCCGTGGCGACGACGGTCGTAGGAGCGAGCGTCAACGACATCACCGACCCACACCGGGTCGACGCGGTCTCGGCCAACGCGATCCTCAATGGCGTGCCCGTCACCATCTCGCCGACATGACCGACCCCGCGGGCACACGTCGGCGATGCTTTGAAGTAGCATTCGTCACGGCTCGCTCGGTGCGAGATGGGGCGGTAGCTCAGTCGGTTAGAGCCGTGGACTCATAATCCATTGGTCGCGGGTTCGAGCCCCGCCCGCCCCACCGATAAGGACAGGCCAGGGGTCGGCTCGCAAGGTAGTCGTCAGGACTGCGGTGCCGTCCGGGCCGCAGTGGGGTCGTTTTCCGGCTTACGCGCACTTGTGGTACCTATTCGGGATGGTTATCGCGGCATTTGTGGTCTCCCTGGTCGCGCTCTCGGTCTCGGCGCTTATGGGCATTCGCAATTTGAGGATGTCGCAACTGTCGACGTCTACCAAGGTCCTGGTCGACCTGTTCACAGAACATCGTGGCAAACGACTTGCAGATGCGCGCGAGTTCATTCACTCAGAAGAGTTCAAGTCTTATGACTACAAGAGTGGCTTGAAGGGGATGCCGGAGGAAAAGATGCTCCTGGTGCGCGATCTTGCCTGGTTCTACGACAATCTCGGGGTTCTCGTCGCTTACCGCGTAGTCGATATTCGACCAGTCGCTGGATACCTCGGGGGTTCAGTGCTCGACGCCTGGCCACGACTTCTTCCCATTGTGAAGGCCGAACGCCGCGGACGAGTCAAGGCCGGCTGCAGCGACCCTGGGATTTGGCAGAACTACTTCGAGTACCTTTACGAGAGAATTCATGAGTCGAGGACACTCGACGCTGCTAGGATTCATCCCCAAAGACGCTGGTATCACGTCATACTAGGGCCGTAAGACTGCTCAATCGCACCGCGGGTCCGGAGACGTTCTGGTTCGACGACTTCGCAAGGTGCGTAGTTTGCGTTCATCGCAGCTCTTCAGTTCTTCGTGGCGATCTACGGAACCACGGTGACGGGCCAGCGTCCGCTTTTCACCAGCCGCACCGCGACGGACCCGAATATCCGGTGGCCTGCATGTTCGGATGCCCCGACGACGATGGCGTCGACCCGTAGTTCGTCGGCGATTGCGACGAGGCCGCTGTAGGGATCCCCCTGTGCGGTACGGAACTCCCATCGAATCGATTCCATCCGCGTGGTCGATTCTTTGATGTAGGCGAGAAGTTCTTCGGCGATCTGTTTGCCCGTCTCGACGAGCGGGATGCCAGTTTGACCCCATCCGGTGGTGAACAACTGCTGGACGTAGGCGAGAACCAGCAGGGAGTCTTGGCGTCTCGCCAGCCCCGCGGCGTATGCCGCTGCTCTCCATGCGGAATCCGACCCGTCGATTCCGACGAGAATCGCTTTCGGCCCGTCGACACCGTATTCGAAGGTGTGCGCTTGGTTGTCGCGAGTTTCCGCTGACTCATCCACGTCTGCAGGTTACTCAGCAGCACTACGTAACTCGCTGATACCCACCCCAGACCCCATTGCCGGGTTCTAGTCTGGACTTCCGCTAGCGGCCCACCGACGAGAGGTTCGTTTTCATGTCCAAGATCGTCCGCTCGGCCACAGTCGGGTTCTGCTGCATCGCTGCTGCGACGCTGTCTCCTGCGCTCGCCGATGCCACTCCGCCGTCGGGCGTCACGGCCGAGACGCTGGCGCACGTATCGTTTCCGCTCATTCCCGGCAGTGTCGACCTTGCCGGAACCGACTTCACTGCACGCAAGATCACGATCGCGCCCGGTGGCTCCACTGGATGGCATTTTCATGACGGCCCGGTGTACGCGTATGTCGAATCTGGTGTCCTGACCAGGACCCTGACGGATTGCAGCGAGGTGTCGACCCCGGCAGGCAACGTCGTCGCAGAGGATGTCGGGGGCAACCACGTACATGAGGGCATCAATGCCGGGACTGTTCCGGTCGTTCTGTACGCGGCGTACATCGAGCCTCCCGGTAAGCCGTTCGCAGAGGATGCGCCTGCTCCGCCGTGTGCCTGAGCCACCTGACGCTGGATCGGAGCTGTGCGGTCGGTACTCTTGTAGGTCGGATGTGGCTCCTCGAGAAACGGGCAGCGCACGGAAAGCATTCCTTTTTTCGAACGGAGTCTTGATGAACGACGACTCGATTCTCGACAAATCGGCCACGGCCGACCCCGCGACGGTCTTCGCCGCACTTGCGGACATCGTGTATCGCGGTCGGGCAGCGGACGAGGTCTACACGGCCATCTGCGTTGCGGCGACGCTGCTGGTACCCGGGTGCGATCATGCCAGCCTGATGCTGACCGGACGGGGCAAGCCGGTGACGGTGGCGGCTTCGGATCAGATCGCACGGGTCGTCGATGACATCGAGCGCGCTACCGGCGAAGGGCCCTGCCTCGACGCGATCACCAGCGAGGCAGCCCAGATCGAATCGGACTTCAACACTCCCGGGAAGTGGCCGGCCCTTGCCCGTGGTGTCCTTGCGCGGACGCCCGTGCGTGGCGCAATGGGTTTTCGATTGATGCTCGACAGCAAGAAGGTAGGCGCACTCAATCTGTTCAGCGACACCGCCGGCCGATTCGACAGCGACACCGCTGACCGGGCAATCGTGGTCGCAGCGTTCGCGGCCGTTACGGTTGCCGCCATCCTCAAAGGCGAACAGGCCGACACTCTGCGTCTCGGCCTAGAGAGCAACAGGGAGATCGGCAAGGCCATCGGCTTGTTGATGGCCATGCACGAGGTCACCGACGATCAGGCTTTCGAGATGCTGCGCAAGACATCTCAGGATATGAACGTCAAGATCGCTGCGTTGGCGCGATCGGTAGTCGAGTCGCACACCCGGAGCTTGCAGCCCTGAGTGACCGACCACTCGGGTTGTGTGCAGCCGGTCTCCGCGGACTGCACACAACCCCGGCGGGCTACTCGCTCGGAACCATGGGTCCCGGAGCGTCGACGCGCTTGGGCAGCGCGAACACCAGCAGCAGTGCCACGACTCCGAATGCCGCGCTGACAGACATCGCAATCGATGCCCCGTGCATGAATCCGCTGGCTACGGTCTCCGGTCCGGTGATGTTCAGATTGCCGAACAGAACGCTGCCGATGACCGCGATACCGACGGCGCTACCGATCCGCTGCATCGTAGCGATGACGCCACTCGCGGCGCCTGCATCTGCTCGGTCCACGGTTGCCACGATGAACTGAGCATTCGGGGCGATGAACGCTCCGTTACCCAGACCGCCGATCAGCATGGGCAGCAACAGTTTCCAGTTGGTGAGATCGGCGGCATCGGTGGTGGCCAGGACGAGCCACATCCAGATCAGGCTGATCGCGACGAACGAGGTGCCGATCAACAGAACTGTACGACCAAGCCTCTGTGTGAGCCGGTTGCTCTGGGACGCGGCGATGATGCTGCCGATAGCGAACGGAAGCATCACGATGCCGGAAGACAGTGCGGAGTTTCCGAGCCCGCTCTGCCACAGCAGCGAGATGGTGAAGAAGATACTGGTGAACGACGCGAAGTAGACGAGCGCGAGAATTGTCCCACCGGTGAAGGCGGGGTGAGCGAACAGCTTCGGCGGCACCAAGGGGTTGTCACGACGCTTGGTGTAGAACACTTCCCACGCGGCGAATACGGCGATGAGAACTACACCCGACACGATCGAGACATAGGTCCAGACCGGCCAACCCTGGTCCTGTCCTTCGATGAGCGGGACCAACAGTGCGACCAGACCTGCCGTGATGAGGATGAGCCCGATCCAGTCGATCCCAGTCTTCGCCGTGGCCGTTCGGTTCTCCGGGCGCCCTGGAAGCAACAGTGCAGCAGCAACGAGTCCGACGATTCCGATCGGTATGTTCACCCAGAACACGCCACGCCAACCGTTTTCATCGCCGAAGGCTTCGATGATGAGACCGCCTGCAATCGGCCCCAAGGCCGTCGAGACACCGATCACTGCGCCCATGATCGCGAAAGCTTTGCCACGCACCTGAGCTGGGAACAGGAGTTGGATGAAGGCCGTTACGGAGGGGACGAAGATTCCGCCTGCGAGTCCCTGCACGATTCGCGAGATGACCAATTGAAGGTCGTTCTGTGCGAGGCCGCAGGCAAAGCTGGCGACGGTGAACAGTGCCAGTCCGGTGAAGAAGACCCACTTGTGGCCGATCCGGTCGCCGATCTTTCCTGCCGGTATCAGCGCCAGCCCGAAAGCAAGGGCGTATCCGGAGATAATCCACGCAAGCGTTGCCTCGGAGGCGTCGAGGCTCGTGCTGATCGTCGGAAGCGCAACGTTGACGATGGTCGTGTCCAGCAAAGCCATGAACATCCCGAGCAGCAGTACAACCAGTGCCTGCCATGCGCGACGTGGCACTTCGACGGGAGGCGCCGATACCCGTGAGCTGTTGTCGGTCATCTTGTCTCGCTGTTCTGTGTTCAGGTGGGAAGTGGGGGGTGAATTCTGTGTCGTTCGTCGGCGAGAATGCCCGGTAATGCAGCAACGAACCCTTCGTGCCAGTCGATCTCTGCCCGCAGACGATGTTCGCGATGCTCGAGCGCGTAGGTTTCGGCCAATGTCAGATACGGATGCGCTTGCTCGTTCGCATCGACGGTGGTCCGAAGGAGGTCGTTCAACAGTCGGACCCGTTCCGCAATCACCTCGGGTAGGTGGTCGAGCCGGTCGGGGTCGAGCCTGGTCAGAGCCAAATCGAACGGGTCGGGGCGAAGCACGAAGTTGGACAGGCCCTCGCTTTGCAAAGCTCGCAACTGCTCGCGCCCACGCTCGGTGATCGCATACACCTGCCGGGCCGGGAAGTTCCCGTCCTGCTCGGTCCGCACATCCGCGATCAGACCCTCGGCATGAAGTCTCTTCAGCGCACCGTAGAGGCCTCCCACCGAAATATCTGTCCACATCTGCACATGTTCTTCTTCGGCCAAGAGACGAAGTTGATGACCATGCATCTCGCCTCGTTGCGCGAACGAGCCGAGAATGAACAATCGGATCGAAGACACGCGAGTACTCTTGCACGAGTACTTATTCGTGTCAAAATCCGCTTCACCGTCACTGCGGTGCCACTGTGAGGACAACGTCACGTCGGGCTAACTGATGCGTCATCGACGTGAATCGTCCGGTGCGCATCGTGGGAGTCGTGTTGCCAACGCCCCTCGATATGTCCCCAAGTGATATCTCGATAGTCACGCACACCGTCAAGACGGTATGCGCGTACTGCGGCGTGGGTTGCGGGATGAAACTTCAGATCGAACAACGCCAGAATCACCCCTCGACCATCACCACCTCGGTCGGTGACAAGTCCCATCCTGCCAATTTCGGGCGCCTTTGCACCAAGGGCTCGACGACGTCGGACATGCTCGCTGCGCCCGGACGCCTCGACGCCGCGCGTGTACGGGCCAATCGCGGCGATGATCCGCAACCGGCGGACACGAGAAAAACGATCGAGCGAACGGCGCGGAAGCTGCGCGCACTGATCGACGAGCACGGTCCCGACGCTTTTGCGCTGTATGTCTCGGGACAGATGTCCATCGAGGCGCAGTATCTGTCCAACAAGTTGGTCAAGGGTTTCATCGGAACCAATCAGATCGAATCGAACTCTCGCCTCTGCATGGCGAGCGCGGGCACCGGTTACAAGCTCTCGCTCGGCGCAGACGGGCCGCCCGGGTCGTACGAGGATTTCGATCATGCCGATGTCTTTTTGGTGACCGGGGCCAACATGGCCGACTGTCACCCGATTTTGTTTCTGAGGATGATGGACCGCGTCAAGCGCGGCGCGAAGTTGATCGTCGTCGACCCTCGGCGGAATGCGACTGCCGACAAAGCCGATCTTCACCTGAAGCTCGCGCCGGGGACGGACTTGGACCTGCTCAACGGAGTGCTGCATATCCTGCTGGCGGAGGGGCTGACCGACGACAGATTCATCGCCGAGTTCACCGATGGCTGGGACGTCATGGAGGACTTTCTGGCCGACTACACACCGTCTCGCGTGAGTACCAGGACGGGTATCCCCGAGGCCGATCTGTACACGGTCGCACGGTGGATCGGCGAGGCAGAGAACTGGATGAGCTGCTGGACAATGGGACTCAATCAGTCGACGCACGGGACGTGGAACACCAATGCGCTGGTCAATCTGCACTTGGCGACCGGGGCGATCTGCAAACGTGGCAGCGGACCGTTTTCGCTCACCGGCCAACCGAACGCCATGGGTGGCCGCGAAATGGGTTATATGGGACCGGGTCTTCCCGGCCAGCGGACAGTGCTGATCGACGAGGATCGAGCCTTCGTGGAGGACAGGTGGAACCTCCCATCCGGCACGCTACGTACCGATGTCGGTGCGGGCACCATCGACATGTTCTCCCGGATGGCCGACGGGGATATCAAGGCATGTTGGATCATCTGCACCAATCCTGTTGCGTCGGTAGCTAATCGAAAGACGGTCATCGCAGGCCTCGAGCGGGCCGAATTGGTGATCACCCAGGATGCATTCGCCGACACGGAGACCAATGGCTATGCCGACGTCATCCTCCCGGCGGCCCTGTGGACAGAGTCCGAGGGCGTCATGATCAATTCCGAACGGAATCTCACTCTTTTCCAGAAGGCCGTGGACGCTCCCGGCCAAGCTCTGCCGGATTGGCAGATCATCGCGTTGATGGCGTGCGAGCTCGGCTACTCCGATGCGTTCACCTATTCGTGCGCAGAGGAGATATTCGAGGAGATCAAAGAGTTCTCCAACATCAGGACCGGATACGACTTACGCGGGGTCACCTATGAGCGACTCCGTACGACGCCGCTGCAGTGGCCGTGCCCACCGGACGACGACGAGGATCGCCACCCGATCAGATACCTCAACGACGGCGTCAGCCAACCTCTGCGCACGCTCGACGACGGCAGTACCCCGCGCTTGTCCTTTCCCACGCCATCAGGTCGGGCGCAGTTTTTCGCCCGGCCATCGATGTCACCAGCTGAAATGCCGGACGACGACTATCCCTTCCTGCTCAATACCGGCCGCCTGCAACATCAATGGCACACGATGACCAAGACCGGGAAAGTGGCGAAGCTCAACAAGCTCAACCCGGGTCCTTTCGTCGAGATCCATCCGCGCGACGCCGAGCGCCTAGGGTGCGAGTCGGGTGACCGGATCGAGGTCGCGTCGCGCCGCGGGCGGGCGGTACTGCCCGCGCTCGTCAGCGATCGGGTCAGGCCAGGCGACTGCTTCGCACCGTTCCACTGGAACGATTCGTTCGGTGAATACCTGTCGATAAACGCGGTGACCAACGACGCGGTCGATCCGTACTCACAGCAGCCCGAATTCAAGATCTGTGCGGTCACTCTGACGAAGTTTCTTGCAGCGCAATCGCAGTCGTATAACGCCCCTGAGCACGGAGGAAATGCCTTGTCGCCGATCGACGCCTTTGCAGACCTCGTGGGCGATGTCTCCGGGCCCTCGCTGCCCCTTCCGCTGATCGAGCAACGCTATGTGGCGGGCCTGTTGGCCGGATTACGCACGGACGCCGGGCGGAGTGCCGCAGGAGTTCCCACTCTGCCGACGACGACGCCATTGTCCGCAGAGACTCACGCCTGGCTCGGCGGCATGCTCGCCGGCTTGTTCTCACGCAGCGCCACCACTGCGGCGCCGCAGACACCCGTTCTCGTCGATTCGGCCGGGGATAACAAAGGCAATGACGAACCACCGGTACTCGTACTGTGGGCTTCCCAGACGGGGACGGCAGAAGAATTCGCGTCGAGCTGCGTCGAGCATCTCCGGTCGACGGGTCTTCTCGTCGAAGAGCACGTCATGGAGAACTTCGCACCAACCGAGCTGGTGCGGTACCGCGATGTGCTCCTGATCAGCAGCACTACCGGCGACGGCGACGCCCCCGACAACGGCACGTCCTTCCTCGACGGACTGTCCGGCGACAGCGCTCCCGATCTGTCCGGAAACAGATTCGCTGTTCTCGCCCTGGGTGATTCGAGCTACGAGGACTTTTGCGGAAATGGTCGACGTCTCGACAGTCGATTCGCTGAACTGGGCGCGCAGCGTCTGGTGGGACGCGTCGATTGCGAGCCGGAATTCGAGGAAGCGGCGTCGGTATGGCTGGACCGCGTGGTATCCAGACTGGGCACACCGCCGCCGATGCAACCCGCCGCCTCCACTGGAAGCACGTTGGCTACCGCTGCGCTCATCCCGACTTACGGGAAGAAGGCACCGCTGACAACGGCTCTGGTGCGCAACACTGTTCTGACGGTGACCGGGTCGCGAAAGGATGTCCGCCAGTTCGGATTCCACCTCCCCGACGGCACGTTGAGCTACGAGGCAGGCGATGCGCTCGGTGTGTGGCCGCGCAACAGCGTCGCACTGGTGGACGAGTGGCTCGAATTGACGGAGCTCGACGGCGATAGCGTCGTAAATATCGCCGGGCACGATGCGATGCCTCTTCGCAACGCCCTACGTGAGCGGTTGGAGATCGCAAAAATTTCCCCGGATCTATTGAAGTTCATCCACTCCCGCACGCGCGACGACGACCTGGAACGCTTGTTGATGCCGGAGAGCAAGAAGGACCTGCAGGATTGGATCTGGGGCCGTCAGTCGGTCGACGTCCTGACGCATCTTCCGGTGCGGGCGGGAATCGACGAATGGCTCAGTGTCCTCAAACCGCTTCAGCCGCGGCTCTATTCGATCTCTTCGAGTCCCAAGGAGAATCCGCGGGAAGTGCAGCTGACAGTGTCCACAGTGCGTTACAACATCCATGGCGTCCCTCGACGCGGTGTCTGCTCGACGTATCTGGCCGATCACGCCGAAGGTGAAGAGGTCGGCATTTTCGTGCAGAAGTCGGCGCACTTCAAACCACCGGAGGACCCGGCCGCGCCGATGATCATGGTCGGGCCCGGCACCGGTGTCGCCCCGTTCCGCGCCTTCCTGCACGAGCGTCGAGCACGCGGACACACCGGACCGAACTGGTTGTTCTTCGGCGAACAGCATGCCTCCACGGACTTCTACTATCGCGAGGAACTGACCACGATGCTCGACGACGGGTCGCTGACCCGGCTCGATCTGGCTTTCTCACGTGATCAGAGCGCGAAGGTCTACGTGCAGGATCGTATGAGCGAACATGGTGCTCAGCTATGGGAGTGGCTCCAGCGTGGTGCGCACTTCTACGTGTGCGGCGATGCTTCACGAATGGCAAAAGACGTCGACAGTGCCTTGAAAGGCATTGTTGCTCAACATGGTCGGCTCGCGCCCGCCAGCGCAGAGGCTTACGTCAAAGCGTTGGCGGCAGAAAAGCGTTACGTGCGGGACGTGTACTGACTACCATCGTCCTCGTGACCACGCTGCCCGGCCGCCCAAATACCGCACTGCTCGTCGTCGACGTGCAGATCGATGTCATGGCCAGTTCGATCGGATCCGAGCCGATTATCACCAACATCGTCAGATTGGTGGACAGGGCACGCGCGCAGGACGTTCGGGTCGTCTGGGTGCAACACTCCTCCGATCAGCTCCCCCGGGGCAGTGCTGGATGGGAGTACGTCCCCGAACTCGTGCGGAATGCGTCGGAACCGCTGGTCCACAAGACCTACGGCGACGCGTTCGAAGACACCGAGCTCGAGTCTATTCTGGCCGAGGCTGCGGTCGGACGATTGATCGTGGCAGGCGCGCAAACGGACCAGTGCATTCGGAGCAGCCTGCATGGCGCCCTTACACGCGGTTACGACACCATTCTCGTCAGCGATGCGCACACGACGGAAGACCTCACCGAGTGGGGAGCCCCTCCCCCGGCAGAGGTCGTCTCGCACACCAACCTGTACTGGAGTTTCCAGACCGCACCGGGACGGGAAGCAGGGACGATCGACACCGAATCCGTCGTGTTCTGACGCGACCTGGCTGATCGTCAGTCCGGGATTGCTGCCACGTCGGGGGCGACGACGCCGAACAGATCTGCGATCGACGCCAGGCTCGCGGCCTGGAGTGCGCCGGCGTCGACGCCGCCTGCACCGGGCAACGACCGGGTGGCTGTGGTGCTGGCGACGACTGTCGGACTGTAGCCCAGGCTGAACGCTCCCCGGGCGGTGGAGTTGACGCACATATGTGTCATGAATCCGGCGAGCAGCAGATTTTCCACCCCGAGCGCACGCAATCTCTCGTCGAGGTCGGTACTCACGAACGAGTTCGGGTAGTTCTTCACGATCACCGATTCATCGCCGCGGGGAGCGACTCGCTCGACGATCTGACCGATGTCGGCGCTGATGTCGTACGGACTTCCGACCCCGGCGTCGTGCATGATGTGGAAGATCGGGGTACCAGCGCTGCGAGCCCGGTCGAGTAGGTCGGCAGCGGCATCCAATGCAGGTCGAACCCCGACGAGTTCCAAGACACCCTGGGTATAGGTGTTTTGAAGATCGATCATGATCAAGGCCGAATCGGCGAGCGCAGACGGCGCGTCGGGCATTCCGGTCAGTTGGCGAAGTGTCGCGTTGTCGGTCATTCTTACATCCTCCTGGATGCTCGGAACTCGGACACCGAACCTAAGTCGGCGCAGGTTGCTTCCCCGTTGCAACCCGCACCGATCGAGCGTCAGCCCAGCAAACCCGCAGTACGAAGCGCTGCCCGGACGTCCTCGTAATGCCACTCGTCGAGCGGAACCAGAGGAAGCCTGATGCCTCCGGGCATCAATCCCATCTCCGCCAGCGCCCACTTCACGGGAATGGGGTTCGGTTCGGCGAACAGGGCCGTGTGCAGGCCGACGAGCTTCGCATCGATTTCCGACGCACCTTCGGAGTCACCGGCCAGCGCAGCTGCACACATCCGAGCCATTGCCTCCGGTGCAACGTTCGCGGTCACCGAGATGTTGCCGTGGAAACCGGCCAACATGCTGGCTCTGGCCGTACCGTCGTCACCCGAATACAAAGCGAATTCTCCGAGTTCGAGAGCAACCAATTCGCGGACGCGATCCAGGTCGCCTGCGGCCTCTTTCAGGCCGACGATGTTCGGGATCTCCGAGAGCCTGGAGACAGTCGAGGGCAGCATGTCGCACCCGGTACGCGAGGGGACGTTGTACAGGTACTGAGGGATGTCGACGGCTTCTGCGACCGCACGGAAGTGCCGGTACAGACCTTCTTGCGGGGGCTTGTTGTAGTACGGAGTAACCAGCAGCGCACCATCGGCTCCGGCGGCCTTGGCAGCCCGAGTGAGGTGAATCGCCTCGGACGTCGAATTCGCGCCGGTTCCCGCAATGACCGGAATCCGCCCGGCAACCACGTTGATGGTTTCTCGAATGATCTCGGTGTGCTCGGCCACCGAGAGCGTCGACGATTCGCCGGTGGTGCCGGCTGCAACGATCGCCGAGGTTCCGCCACTGACCTGGCGCTCGACTAGCTCAGCGAACGATGCATGGTCGATCTCGCCGCTATCGGTCATAGGCGTGACAATTGCAACGATGCTTCCGGTGATCACAGCGTGACGCCTTCCGTCCAGAGTTCGATCTACGACGGGAATGGTAGACGAACGCGCCGACGCCCGGGCTTCGGCCATGTCCCCCGTGTTCGCGGCGCCGCTGGGCCGGCCGAACCAGGCCGCTGTGGTTGACTTGAATTTCAACCGAAGGGGCCCTGTGAACCAGCTCAACGTCGCAGCCACAACGCGGCCGCTCGAAAGCCCGATGGTCGTGTGGACCGAGAACGGGCAGGAGCGCTCGGCGCGGTGGCGTTCGGAGAACAACGCTCCGCCGCCGAAGGCCATCGAAATCGTCGGCGACGACATCACCGCCGATGTCGCGTACAAACGGGCGTCGATCGGTGAGTCCCTACTGTGGCGTGGCGATTTCAACAATGCACGCCAATTGCTGAAGGCGATCACCCGGCGTGCCGAGCCCCGGGCACGACGGCCGTCGTCCACTCCGGCACAGGACTTTCATCTTCATCGACAGGATCAGGCGCGGCGAGCGCGCACTCTCGGAATGCTGCTGGTCGAACTCGATTCGAATTTTGTTCTGAATTACGGCAGAGCACCCGACGTCGCACTCGCCGCCCGTGAGGTTTACGGCGAGGCTTCCGTACCGTCATTGCTCTCGCTTCGAGAACTGCTCAGTCTCATCGGTGCGCACGAATGGCGACGCAAAGGTGTTCACATTCCTGCGCTGGACACCAGCATCGAGCCACACTTCGGCGTCTTCTCGCCGCTGCGTGGCGAATACGTGCAGCTCGTGGCGAACACTCCCCTACCCGACGGAACGACCACGGCCTTCGACATCGGTACCGGCACAGGTGTTTTGGCTGCTATTCTGGCGCGACGCGGTGTCGCCGACATCGTCGCGACGGATCGTGATCCCCGGGCGGTTGCGTGTGCCACCTCCAATCTCGAGCGACTGGGTTTCGCCGAAAGCGTCGACGTGCGGCTCACGGACATCTTTCCTGCCGGACGTGCATCCCTGGTGGTGTGCAATCCGCCGTGGATTCCCACGAAACCGACCTCTGGTATCGAGCACGCGATCTACGACCCGGGAAGCCGCATGCTGCGGGCTTTCCTCGATCGGCTGCCCAAGCATCTCGAACCCGGCGGCGAGGCCTGGCTGGTGATCTCCGATCTGGCCGAACTCCTCGGTCTCGCGACCCGCGAGGATCTCCTCTCGGCTATCGACCGCGCCGGCTTGGAAGTACTCGGCAGAACGGACACCGCGCCGACGCATTCTCGTGCGCGCGACACCGACGATCTCTTTCACGCCGCGCGGTCACGCGAGACGACGTCCCTGTGGCGACTGGCTGCACGCTGACCGACCGACCCGGTCATCTCACCCGTGCCGCCTGCGGTACTCCGCTTCGGCCCCGGGATGAAGAGGGATAGCGCCGGTCATGACGAGCGACCGGGAGTCGAGGAATTGGCTACCGATCGCCTGTCGGGGAACCAGCGACGACGACTGATCGAGCAGCAGGCTCACCAATTCCGCCACAGTCCGGTCCGGCACGTCCGGATGGGCCAGCAGCAGGTTCGGGATTCCGACGGTCGTCACTTCCGGATGTTCGCCGTACACGTCCGCCGGTACCAGGACCGATTCGTACGCGGTCCCGAACTCGCGCCTCAAGTCCGCGACCACGGCGCCCAGATCGAGTAACCGGATCGCCATCGGCGGGTCCGCGAACGCCGGGGTCGGCAATCCCCCAGCCCACATCACGGCGTCGATCTCGTTGTCGGACAACGCATGTGCCGCCGAACTCATCGACATCTGGACTTCGCGGACCGCACCCGGCCCGGACAGGCCCGTAGCGTCGAAGATGCGCTGGGACACCAGGGTGGCACCGGATCCCGGGGCGCCGACACTCACCGGCCGTCCCCGCAGATCACTCACCGTCTCGATGCCCGAGTCGGCACGCACGGCGACCTGGAAGTAGTTCTCGTACACGCATCCCACCGCCACCAAATCTCGACTCGGATGGCTGTAGGCGGCGTCGGCTAACGTAAGTGCCAGCTCGGCACGTCGGGAGTCCAAGGCCTTCAGGTTGTCGAGGGAGCCCGCCGTGGTCAGCGGAACGACCTCCGCCGTAGCCGTCGCGGTGGCCGCGTCGGCGAGCAGGCCCGAGAACTCCCAGAAGAAGCCGCCGATCTCACCTGATGCGAGACGGAGTTGCGGTGGCGGATCCGACGCGCAGGCAGTGCCCACCGCGGCGGCGCTCACAGCCAGCAGTCCCGCCCGCAGCGCGGCTCTGCGGGAGAGCAACGCTGCGGGCGGGACCATGTTCGTCACTGTAAGGCGTGGCAGATCACTCGAACGCTCGACCCTGCTCACGGTCGAGAACGGTCTCGGACTTGTTCCGCAGAACGAAGATGTAGACCAGTAGCGATACTGCGATCACCACCGTCACGTAGACGATGAACCAGGTGACCTGTCCGCTGTTCTTCGCCGCCTGGTAGATCAGCGGGGCGGTGCCGCCGAACGCAGAGTTCGCGAGCGCGTAGCCGAGACCGACGCCGAGTGCGCGCACGTGGGAGGGGAACAACTCGGCCTTGACGATCGCGTTGATCGAGGTGTAGCCGGTCAAGATGACGTAACCCACGCACACCAGGGTGACCGATGCGAAGACGGACGTCGCCGTCGGAAGATACGTGATGAGGAAGTAGGTGTACAGCACGCCGCCGATTCCGAAGAAGATCAGGAGCGGTTTGCGACCCACCTTGTCGCTGATCATCCCGCCGATGGGCTGCAGAAGCATGAGGAAGACCAGGCCGAATAGGTTGATCCACGTTCCGGTCATCCCCCGGTCCTCGTATGCGGTCCTGATCATCGAGGGCGCGTTGACGCTGTAGGTGTAGAACGCGATGGTGCCACCGGCCGTCACCAAGAAGCAGACGAGAAGTGCGCGCCAATGGTTGCTGAGAAGCTCCCTCATCGAACCGGAGGCTCGATCAACTCCGCTGCGAACGGCGGCGAGCTGATCCTTCGTCAGCGATTCGTCCATGCTGCGCCGCAGCCAGAAGACGACCACGGCCGCGACACCGCCGATGAAAAACGCGATGCGCCAGCCGAATTCCTCCATCTGCCCGCGATCGAGAAACACCTGCATGATCAACAGGGTCACCTGCGCGAGAACATGCCCGCCGACCAGCGTCACGTACTGGAACGAGGAGAAGAAGCCACGACGCTCACGGGTGGCTGCCTCGGACATGTAGGTCGCCGACGCACCGTACTCACCGCCGGTGGCGAAGCCCTGGACCAGACGGCTCAGAATGAGGATGATCGCCGCCCATACTCCGATGCTCTCCCGTCCCGGGGTGAGTGAGATGACCAGCGAGCACGCGGCCATCAACGAGACACTGAACGTGAGTGCAGCGCGTCGACCGTTCCTGTCCGCGTAGCGGCCGAAGAACCACGAGCCGACCGGTCGCATCAGGAAGGTGACCGCGAAGATCGCGTACACGTAGAGGGTCGAGTTCTTGTCCGCCGAATCGAAGAACTGATTCTCGAAGTACGTCGCAAAGACGGTGTAGACGTACACGTCGTACCACTCGACGAGATTGCCCGACGATCCCCGCAACGTGTTGTAGACGGCGCGACGGGTGGCAGCGGGAGAGGAGACAGTCGGGGTCGGGCGCGACGGATCGGCGATCGAGGTGGCCTCGTTGGCCATGGGCTGGTCCTTCCACAGAGTGCTGTTGGGCGGATTGCCATGGAGCGAAGCGGCAACCGGAGTCCCCATACTGTGACCGCAGGCACAGCCCAAAACCAAGCTGTTCCGACTTTCCTAACACTCCCTTAGGAAAGTGAGCTTAATTTTCAAACCCGAGGGTCGACGCGCACTCACTTCGATAGTTCCGCCGGCCCGCTCGGTCAGCGCGTGGACGATCGACAAGCCGAGACCGGTGCCTTCACCGTGGGCGCTCGATGCCCGATAGAACCGATCGACGATTTTCGGGAGTTCGTCGGCGGGCACACCCGGCCCGCTGTCGGACACCCATACGGTGACGTGGCCTTCGCTTGTTCGGTGGCCGATTTCGACGTCTGCACCGGCGTCTGCATATTTCGTCGCGTTGCTGAGTAAGGCGTCGAGAATTCGAATCAGGTCGTCCTCCGATATCGCGGCAAGGGTGTTCTCCTCGGGGCTTTCTACGTGCACACCGATCCCCGCCATTGTCATTGTGCTCGACCAGAATTCGACACGAGCGGCGATCGCCGCTCCTACGTCGCACCCGGTTGTCTGCTTCGTGAAAGGCGTCTCGGCGGCGGCGAGAACGAGTAGATCTTCGACGACGGTAGTCAGACGGTCGACTTCGAGTGTGGTCTTGAGATGTGCGTCGGCTGCCGAATCGGGCACCTTCATGCCCAGCACATCCATGCGGATTCTCAGTGCCGCCAAAGGGTTACGAAGGGCGTGGGCGGTGTCCGCCACCAGTCGGCGCTGCGCAGCCGTCGCTGCTTCGACGTCGTCGGCCATGGCGTCGAACGCACTGGACAGTTCTCGAACTTCCGGCGGCCCCACGTACTCCGCGGGCTTCGACATGTGGGAACCAGCACTCGGCAGCTGATCGTGGAACTTGTCGCCGAACGAACGGACACGCGAGGACAGTGCGGTCAGTGGACGAACGACCCAGCGCGACAGGGCAGCAGCGATCACCGCGACGGTAGCAAGAATCAGCAGGGCCCCAACAGCGATGACCAGCCATACCACCGCGACGTCCCTGCGGACGGCATCAGTGGACGCAGCGATCACCACGGCGCCGTCGACCTGCGTGCCCCCGCCGACCGGGGCCGCGATCAACACCGAGGACTGCGACCATGGCGTCACACTCGACGGGAGGTGCCCACGTTGGTTCCGCAGCGCTCCTGCTATCGCCTGCTGCACGTCGGCTCGCTCGATGTCCAGCCCTGCCAGCGCACGCGGCGATCCGGTCCGATCGACGATGACGATCCCCTCGTCGTACAGACTGTTGTATCGCTGCACGGACTCTCGGAGTCGAGGTACACCGGATTCGCCTTCTCGTGAACTGAGTTCGGCGAAAAAGGTTGCTGCAGCGGCCCGGTTCTCGCCGAATCGTTGGGCGCGTTCGCGGCCGACCAGCAACCCAAGGGGCACCGATAGTGCGAGGACGACGACGGTGGAGTAGATCATCAGCACCACCAGGACACGGCGCCGCATCTCACGTGTCCCAGCGGTAGCCGAAGCCGCGGATGGTGACGATGGTGCCGGGTCGCGCGAGCTTGGAACGCAACGCCGTCATGTGCACGTCGAGTGTCCGTGAGATCGCGACGTAGGCGTCACCCCAGATGGCGTCCATCAGCTGTTCCCGGCTGACCGCTTCACCGCGTCGCGTCACGAGATGAGCGAGGAGTTCGAACTCCTTGGTCGTCAGCGCAATGTCGCGTCCGTCGACTTGCGCACTGCGGCCGATGAGATCGACGACGATGTCGCCGAGAACCAGACCGCCGATGGCAGGTTCGCTCGACGCGATTCGACGCCGCGCCGCCACCTCGAGTCGCGCGTGCAGCTCCCCCAACCGAGCGGGTTTGACCACATAATCGTCCGCCCCGCCGCGAAGGGCCCGGACCACCGAGCGTTCGTCGTCGCGCGCAGTCAGCACCACCACCGGGACCGAACTCAACGTCCGAAGCTTGCGGAGAACCTCCAGGCCGTCCATATCCGGCAGACCGAGATCGAGCAGTACGACATCCATGTCGTGGTACCTCAGCAACAAATCGGCGCCGCGGCGCATGCGGACAGGCGCATGTCCCACCTCGGTCAGCGCGTCGAACAGCGCGTCACCGACCCCGTCGTCGTCCTCCACCACCGCTATACGCATCCACGCCAACATAGGCCAGCGTGGCAAGGGTTTGAACTGCGCCTCCTCGACGTGGTGAAGATGCACTCGCCAGATCACGTTCGGAGCACGCAGTTCTTCGGCGTTGACCTTCCGGCGAAGTGCACTATGGAGTGATGACTGATCTGTCCGGCAAGGTGTTCGTCGTCATCGGTGCCACCGGCGCACTGGGTTCTCGCATCGCGAAACTGCTCGCCCAACAGGGTGCGTCGCTCACCATCAGCGGGCGGTCCGGCGAGGGACTCGACGCGCTCGGGATCGAGAGCGCGCACAAAGTCACGGCAGACTTGCGTGAACCCGATGCGGCGCGGTCAGTGATTGCGGAGGCGAAAGACCACCATGGTCGCATCGACGGCGTGGTCATCTCGGCCGGCGTCGCTGCATTCGGTCCGATTGCCGAGATCGACGACGACACCGTGGACGACCTGGTGCTCATCGACTTCCTTGCCCCGCTGCGGCTACTACGGGCAGCGCTGCACGTCGTGGAAGAGGGCGGGGTGATCGTCGGGATCAGCGCAGTGCTGGCCGAGCAACCGGTCGCCGGTATGGCGACCTACTCCGCTGTGAAGGCTGCGGCATCGACGTTGTTCATCGCGGCAGCGAAAGAGGCGCGACGTAGCAAGATTCGCGTGGTCGACGTCCGGCCACCGCACACTGAGACCGGCCTGGCCGGTCGCGCGATCGCAGGTAACGCGCCGAAAATGCCCACAGGCCTGAGCCCCGAGGTGGTCGCCGACCGTGTCCTCGCGGCGATCGTCGGTACCGACCGCGAAGTGGCCAGCACCGATTTCAGCTGAGTCGACGCCGGGGGAACCGCCGGGTTCGGCGTGTCGAGTGCAGTGCAGATCTCTGCGGAATGAGGCCCGCGCCGCTCGGTCTCGACTACCAACCGAGCCACACAATCAGTTATCGAATCCTCCAACAGATAGCTCGGCCGATGCCCAAACGTTCTGAGAAATAGGACGAAGGGCCCTATTTTTACGCCCTGACGTGCACCGATACTGAAAACTACCGACTTCCGAGTTGGCACACCGGTGGCATTCAGGTCAGCCGTTGGTCGATCCACCGACAGTCCGAGGAGCAGACAAAATGATGTATTGGCATGGCAACGATCCCAGTGGGTGGAGTTATGCGTTGATGATCATCGGGATGGTGGTGTTCTGGGGTGTACTGATAACCGGAGTGCTTCTGCTACTCCGATCGCAGGGGGCTCGTGGATCCCAGCCGACGCATCCCCCCGTGCTGTACACCGCTGAGCAGTTGCTGGCTGAGCGGTACGCCCGTGGTGAGATCGACGCGGACGACTACCGCGCACGACTCACCACTCTGCGCCAACAGTAAACAAGTCCAACGCACCCGAAATTGGTGCTGCCCTGCCAGTTGTGGCTGCTCGCAACATTGACACCTACATACCCATGGGGGGTATAGTCGGCTGATTAGGTACCCCCCATGGGTATGCGCGCACGCGATCGGAGACCAATGAACACCACCTCCAACTCGGATCTCACTTTGACCGACCTCTCACCGAACAACGGCTGCGGTTGTGGTTGCGGTTCATCGCATCCCTCGACGGCTACTAAAGTTCCTCCGAGCCCAACCGGTCAGCAGTTTGCCGTCACCGGGCTCACCTGTGGGCACTGCGCGCGGGCAGTCACCACCGAAGTCGAAGCTATCGAGGGTGTCCGCCATGTCACCGTCGTACTCGTCGCCGGCGGTGTTTCGACGGTATCGATCGACTCCGCGTCGCTTCTCAGCCGGAGCCAAGTTGCCGCCGCGCTCGACGAGGCCGGTGACTACCATTTGACCTCCGACTGATCGAGCCGGGAACCCAGACATGAAGGCACATATGAGGCGTTCTGAGTCTGGGGCGTTCTGAAGTCTTTCCTCGGCCGGCGTCGGCGCGAAATATGCACTGCCCAATGCGAGCGCAGTCGACCGCCCACGGAGATCGCTCGACTCTGGTGGTTCCCCGCCGACGTGGCGCGGGACCACCAGTTCGATCACAGCGTGCTCAGCCACCTCACAGTTGCCATCATCGATCGCCATCCGTTAGAGAAAGAGTAAAAAGTAACCGGAGCACTCCTTTCAAATGTAGCCGCTGATACATTTACCTGGTGTACGACGAAGAAGCCTCTACCCACTGGCGAATAATCTTGACCCAGATCCCGGCCGAACCATCACGACACCGTGTTGCGGTATGGCGCGAACTTCGCAAGATCGGCGCATTGTCGATCGGCCAAGGCACCTGGGCCGTACCGAATGTGCCTGCGTTCTCCACCGGAATCGACCGCGCCCGCGCCCTGGTAAAACGTGCCGGAGGTGAGATCATCTTCCTCCACGCGAGCGGTGCCACCACCGAGGACGGTTCCCGGTTCGAAGCGATGTTCACCGCTGCACGCGAGGATGACTGGACCGAATTCCTCTCCGACTGCGCCAAATACAAAGCTGAACTCGACAAGGAAATCAGGATCCGCAAGTTCACCTTGGCCGAACTCGAAGAAGAGGATCAGAGCCTCGACCGACTACGCCGCTGGCATCGTGATCTGAAAGCACGGGATGTATTTGGCGCGAACAACTCCGAACGCGCCACAGAAGAATTACAAGAATGTGGGCAGCGATTCGAGGACTACTCCGAACGCGTGATCGCCGCCCTGCACGATCCCGAATCCATCGACAACAACCACCACGCATGAACAATGAAACCGCCGTGGAACGCTGGCGCATGTGGCCCCTGTACGCGGCAGGTTTCACCACGGCATTCGGCGCCCATGCCGTCGCAGCGAACCTCGTGTTCGACCTCGACAATCTCGCCGACTCTCTTCTCTACCTCGGCCTACTCCTGGCCCTCTACGACGGCGCCGAAGTACTCCTGAAGCCAGTCTTCGGGACACTCGCCGACAAGGTCGGAGCAAAACCCGTCCTCCTCGGCGGTTTGATCGGGTTCGCCGCAGCCTCACTCCTGTTCGTCCTCGTCGCCGACACGAACTGGTTATGGCTCGCGCGCCTGGGGCAAGGTGCCGCAGCGTCGGCATTCTCCCCCGCAGCAAGCTCCCTGGTAGCGCGCCTGAACCCGAAAGCCAAGCGCGGAAAAGGTTTCGGAACCTACGGCTTCTACAAGAGCCTCGGCTACACCGCCGGCCCACTACTGGGCGGCGTAATAGTGTGGATCGGCGATCTAACACTACTGTTCGCTGTGACCACCGTCCTCGCAGGCGTTGTTGCAATCTGGGCTCGAGCAGTCGTGTCGGCAGTGCCTGCACTTCCTCGTCAACGCCAAACAGTGGTCGATCTCGCCCGCCGTCTGAGCGACTCACACTTCCTGCGGCCCACCATTGCGCTCGCTGCTGCAACCGCAGCTTTGTCTGTCGGAGTCGGATTCCTCCCGGTCTCTGGCGCAGCCGCCGGCCTGGGGTCCATCGAGACAGGAGCAGCGGTGTCAGTGCTGGCGTTATGCGCTGCATTGACGCAACCACGCGCCGGCCGCGCCCTCGATAGCGGCACGATCTCCGCTACGGCAGGTATGGCCGCCGGGCTGGGTCTGACTGCTCTAGGCCTTGCCGCCGCGATGCTTCCCGGACTGGCCGGTCTCCTAGGTGCCGGCATCGCCATTGGAATCGGTACCGGCATCATCACTCCCCTAGCGTTCGCCTCGCTCGCTGCCTCGACCCCCGAAGAACGCATGGGCCAGACCATGGGTGCCGCTGAACTCGGCCGTGAACTCGGCGACGCCGGCGGCCCACTCCTCGTCGCCGGGGTAGCGGCCGCCGCGACGCTCACCGCAGGTTTCGGCGCGCTCGCTGCCCTGGTGCTGCTCATCGGCGTTGCAACCGCACGGCGGTGAGTATCCATATCCGATCCCAAACACTAGCAACGGAACTCCGCGGAGCACCGCGCGAAACTGAACGGAACCAGCGAGCACGGTACGCATACTGCGACCTGGAGGCGGCAGTCCACCGACGATCGACTCTCCACTCCTGCAGCAAGAATCGCGACTTGCCTGCTCTGCGGGAACGGAGCTACATGCTTCTCACAGGTGTCTGCCAGGCGTCTCGGACTCGTGGGCGGGGTACGCATGAATAAGAGCAGTCGTGAGCTTCGGAACGGTGTGGGTCAGGGTGTGCTCTGCGCGGTGGGCTAGCCGATGCGCGTCGACGAGACTGGTGGAAGGGTCGATATCGAGTTCGGCGTCAGCGTGCAATCGATGCCCTATCCACCGCATCTTGACGCTGCGCACAGCAAGGACACCGCTCTCCTGCGTCAACGCTGTCTCAGCTGCCTCGACGAAGTCCGGCTCGACACCATCCATGAGCCGCCGAAAAACATCGCGCGCTGCCGAGCGCAGTACAGCGAGAATTGCGGCGGTAATGACCAGACCCACGATCGGGTCGGCCAGGGGAAATCCCAGCGCCACACCGCCGGCACCGATCACCACTGCCAGCGAGGTAAAACCATCAGTACGAGCGTGCAACCCATCGGCAACCAGTGCGGCAGAGCCGATTTGGCGACCGACCCGGATTCGGTAGAGCGCGACGAGTTCGTTGCCGACGAACCCGACGATACCGGCAGTGGCCACCCAGCCGAGGTGTTCGATGGGGACCGGATCGATCAGGCGACGCACGGCTTCGATGCCGGCGATCAGAGCGGACAACGCAATCATCGCGACAACGAACAAGCCGGCGAGGTCTTCGGCGCGTCCGTAACCATAGGTATAGCGCCGCGTCGCCGCTCTGCGTCCCAGGGCGAAGGCAATCCACAGCGGGATCGCCGTCAACGCGTCGGAAAAGTTGTGGATGGTATCGGCGAGCAATGCTACCGATCCAGATACCGCGACGATGATGACCTGCGCAATAGCGGTCACTCCCAGCGCAATCAAACTGATTTTGACGGCACGGATGCCGATTCGGCTGGATTCGAGGACGTCGTCGATACTGTCGGCGGCATCGTGGCTGTGTGGTGCGAAGATCTCAAGCATTACCGAATGAACCTTCCCCGCACGGGCATGACCGTGCCCATGCCAATGCCCATGCCCGTGCCCGTGCCCGTGGCTGGGCTCCTCGCCGTTCATCTGGACTTCGTCGCCCCTGGGAGTATGTGTCATCGCCCCTCCTCCACTGAATGACGTTCGACGACCGCATGATTGAGCGAAGATGCTGAACTGGCGGCTGGTTCGACCGCATTGTGTGGGTGCAGCTCGCGCAAGCCTGCCGTTGCGCGGTGGTGTCCGGGGATGCCGGGGCCGGCATGTTCGGCATTGAACACAGCATCGGTGACCAGCTGCTGGACATGCTCGTTCTCGAGGCGATAGATCACCTGCGTGCCCTCGCGCCGTGTGCGGACCAGACGCGCCATCCGTAGTTTCGACAGATGCTGCGACACGGAAGGGGCCGGTTTTCCGACGCGATCGGCAAGGTCGTTGACCGACAACTCTCGATCGACCAGCGCCCACAAGATCTGGACCCGTGTCGCGTCGGCCAGCATGCGGAACACCTCGACAACAAGTCCGACCTCGTCATCGAGTAAGCGGCGTCTACATCCTGGACTATCTGCATTCATACGCAGATAGTAGCGCACGCGCCGCGTGGGCCGTTTCGAGATGCAGGTACTCGTTGCCGAAGTACATATTCCGGTTCGACAGCGTGTGCCATACTTATTCCACTAACAGACTAGTGGAATGTGAGGCTCATGATCGTCTACCGGATCGACCGGCGTTCCGGTATCCCCACGTATGTGCAACTCGTCCTGCAGACCAAACAAGCACTTCGCCGTGGCGAGCTGGCCGTCGGAGATCAACTCCCCACCGCAAAGGACGTAGTCGGCGCACTCACGATCAATCCCAATACCGTTCTGAAGGCTTACCGGGAGCTCGAACGCGAGGGGTTGGTCGAGCCGCACCCCGGGGTCGGGACCTTCGTCGTTGCCACTCTCGCAAAACCTGGCATGGCCGAGAAGACCGCTCTGCAACGAGAGCTGAACCGATGGTTGGACCGTGGCATCTCGGCTGGCTTGGACAGAGCCGACTTCGAAGCTCTGGTTGCCTCTGCGCTCGACTCCCGCTACCAAAATGAAGGAGAGCAGTAATGACCGACACGGTTCTGTCCATGGCGGGCGTCGACAAATCGTTTCGCCGCACAACTGTCCTGAACGACTGCACGTTCTCGGTCGAACGTGGCACCGTCACAGCACTTGTGGGGCCGAACGGAGCCGGTAAGTCGACGATCATGTCGCTCGCAGTCGGGCTGCTCGCCCCTGACCGAGGAGACGTCACCGTGCTGGGTCAGCGCGTCGGGCAACGCGGGATCACTCCCGGATTGTCCTACCTCGCTCAACACAAGCCACTGTATCCGCGGTTCACGGTCAAAGAAATTCTCCGCTTCGGACGAAGTACCAATCCTTCCTGGGACCAGGACTACGCCTCCGAACTGGTCGAGGCAGCTGAAGTCCCGCTGTCTGCGCAGGTTAAATCTCTATCGCCAGGACATCGAACGCGCGTCGCACTCGCGCTCGCTCTCGGACGTCGACCAGAAGTGCTTCTGCTCGACGAACCCCTCGCAGACCTCGACCCCGTTGCCCGACGCGACGTCGCGCGGACCTTGATGCGTGACGCCGCCGAGCACGGCACCACCATCATCCTGTCCTCGCATGTTCTCTCCGAACTCGTCGACGTCGCAGACCAACTATTACTGCTGCGCGACAACCGAATTCGACTTGCCGGAGCAATCGACGATGTCACCGACGACCATTACGTGCTGGTCGGGTCAGGTGATCCTGCAGCCGTCGCGAATCTCGGCTCGGTAATTGCCGAGGTCAAAGGTTCCGACGGCACTGCGTTCGTAGTGCGAGGCCCTCGGCCCTCCGCGGCACCTGGGTGGCAGGTCGACGACGCCTCACTCGACGACGTCGTGCTTGCACACCTCACAGTCAGGAGTGCGTCGTGATCTGGGTGACGTGGAGGCAGTTCCGCGGGACTATCCTGCTGGGAGTCTTGGCACCGCTGTTGCTGGCGACTGCCATCGCGGTATTAACTTTCCTTGCGGACCGCCTCGGGTCGAATTATGTGTTGTTCCGATGCTTCGGTCTGTCGACCACGACGTGCCTGACGGAGTCCTCGCTTACTCTTGCAAGCTTGGCAACCATTGCCCTGCCCGTCGTCCTCGGTGTGTTCGTGGGCGTGACGGCTTTCTCACGCGACATCGAACGCCGAACTCACGTACTGGGTTTGACCCAGGCAGTCGGGCGCATGCGGTGGTATTGGACGCGCGTGCTCGTCGTATTCACGCCGATCGTCTTGGCGATGGTGGTTCTGGGTTATGTGGTGCTGTGGTCCCGGTTCGGGACAAGTCCATTCGGGTCCAGCTTCGTCGACGCGTTCTATTCGCGCCTGGAATTCCCTACCTTCGGTACCATAGGCGTCGTTCCCGCCGGTTACACCGCACTCGGATTGGTCATCGGTAGCACGGCAGCGCTTTTGCTACGCAACACTATCGGCGCAATGGTTGTCACTATGGTTGCGACCGTCGCTGTCATCATTGCTTTTCCGAGTCTGGTTCGAGAGCACTACGCGACGCCCGAGGTGGACCGCCTCACCCTCGAGATGAGCGAATCCGGTCGAAGCGTCGCGTACGAGGTGGCCCCATCCGATGTGCAGCGTGCGAGCTGGATGGTCGACTCCTATTACGCCGACGTCGCAGGGAGGCGCATCGATCTGCCGTACGACGCGTGTTCGAGCGAGGACGACATCTGGCCTGATCCGCGCGAGGACGAGACCACCGCGGACTACAACGACCGAGTGGACGCGTTCTTGACCGTCCGTTCAGAGGCGCGCGTCGCATGTCTGACCGAGCTGGGCGCCGACCACTACGAGCACTTGCTGTTCGAGGACCGGATGTTGTGGCGGTTCCAGTTCACCGAAACTGCCCTGTGTCTTCTTCTTTCGGCCCTCCTTGCCGGAGGTTCGACGCTGGCGGTTCGACGGTTGCGACCGTGATCTGGTCGGCATGGCGTTTGAACCGGGCGCCTCTGCTGGTCTCGCTGACATTCATCGTGATCCTGATCGTGGCAGCGTTGACGGCGGGGATATACATTCCGAACTATCCGAATTGGACATGGTCCTTCGGGGGCATTTGTTCGCGCTGGAACGATGTAGGGCCGTGCAGGCCAGAAACAGCGTTGACGTTGTCGACGCTGTTCGCGGTGCTGCTGCCGTTACTGTTCGGCATGTTCGTCGGTGTCCCCACGTTCGCCCGTGAAGTGGATTCCCAAATGCACGTATTGTCGCTGACGCAATCGACAAGCAGGGTTCAGTGGTACTTCGCACGCATTGTTGTGGTCTTCTTGCCGATCTCGGGTGCAATGTTGTGTCTCGGGTTGGCATTGCACTGGGCCGCGGGTCCATCACGAGATTCAATGAGCACGAGTGGCAAGCCGTCCGTCAAGTTCTCGTTGTTCGATTTTCCGCACTTCGAAACCGCCGGTGTCGTTCTCGGCGCGTACACACTCGTCGTATTGCTCATCGGTAGCACTCTGGCACTCGTGTTCCGTAGCGGGATCATGGCCATGCTCGCCACGCTGTTCGTATTCCTTTTCGTCCCTGTCGCTTTCACGTGGATCGCACGTGAGCACTACGGAACACCCACGGTCCGAAGCGAGGCGATAGACGGTCTGTACCGCGAATCCGAATACCCTCCGAACCCGTACTACACCACGGACGGAACCTGGGTCATCGACGCCGGCTACGTCGATGCGAGTGGTGCAACTGTAAGGCCCGAAACCACACGCTGTCGGCCGCAGTACCAGGATGGATCCGGAGAAAAGCGTGCCGATGAGTCGGACGAACAGCGCGCGGAGCGGGCGCGACTCGACAGAACGAACCGTGCCGATCGATTCGATGCGTGTCTAAAGGACCAAGGCGTCGATGGCTTCGACATTCGCTACTACACCGAGGACGACTTCTGGCGGTTCCAAGCCATTGAAACTGGGCTGATGCTTACCTTCAGCGTCGCCATAGGTGCTATCGGACTGTTACAGGTCCGCCGTCTCAGCTGAACTCGAGGCGACCGGTCCTACTGAGGACATCGGTCGTCGTTACACCGGAGGCGGCTATCCGCGTAGATATGACGGTCGCCAGTATGGTCGAGGAATGACGGTGCGCGCGGGTGTAGTGGTTACAGGAAACGAAGTTCTGGCCGGACGGGTCACCGACAGGAACGGCCCGTGGGTAGCTCAGCAACTCTTGGAGATGGGAGTGGACGTTGCACACATCACGATCTGCGGTGACCGCCCCGAGGACCTGACGGCGCAACTGCAGTTTCTCGCGGATCAGCGTGTCGACTTGATCGTCACCACCGGAGGCTTGGGCCCGACCGCTGACGATCTCACCGTGGAGACCGTTGCCGCTCTGTACGACCGCGAATTGCACCTCGACGACGAACTCGAACAGCGCATCCACGCAATCGTGCAGCGATGGCGAAGCCGGTTGAGTTCTGCAACCGACTCAGAGCCGTTGCTGGCAGGTATTCGCAAGCAGGCAATGGTTCCGCACGGTGCGTATTCCATTCCACCGACCGGAACCGCCCCCGGTGTAGCGATACCTGCCGGAGACTCCGGGGCACTGCCCGCTGTCCTGATATTGCCTGGCCCACCTCGCGAACTGCAGGCGATGTGGCCAGAGGCACTCGATACCGCGCCGGTCGTCGAGGTCCTGGCCCGAAGCACTCAAATCCGTCAGAACACCATTCGTGCGTACGGGCTGTCCGAAGCCGACCTCGCTGCAACGCTACGGACGGCGGAGCGCCAGATCACGGGATTCGGCGATCTCGAGATCACCACTTGCCTGCAGCTCGGCGAGCTCGAGATGGTGACCCGCTATGCAGAGCCTGCCGCAGCCGCATACGCGGATCTTGCTGGTCTCATCGACAAACATCATGGCGCGCAAGTCTTTTCGATCGACGGATCCACCATCGACGACATCGTCGCGAACCGGCTGGCCGGCCATCGAATTGCCACCGCAGAATCGTGCACCGGTGGCATGATCGCCGCCCGTCTCACCGATCGCGCGGGTTCCTCGGCCTACGTCGTCGGCGCGGTCGTGTCCTACGCCAACGAGGCGAAGACCGGTCTCCTCGACGTCCCCGCCGAGATGATCGAAGAACACGGCGCTGTCAGTGAAGAAGTGGCGGCTCAGATGGCGGAGGGCGCACGGAGCAGACTCGGCGTCGACATCGCGGTATCGACCAGTGGCGTCGCGGGACCGGGCGGCGGCACCGACCTCAAACCGGTCGGCACTGTCTGCTTCGCAATTGCCTCCGCCGACCGACCGACCATGACCCGCACACTCCGGCTCCCCGGTGACCGCGCAAGCGTGCGTGCGCTTTCCACGACAGCGGCGATTCACATGCTCGCCGACGCGTTGGCGCCTGTGAATTGACCGCCATCGTTCACGCGCGGCGCGGTGAGCGGAAACGTAGGCTACGAACTATGCGAATCACTGTGATGCTCAACGCATTCAGTGACTCGGTAACCGTTCGGTCGAGCCAGCGGCCAAGGCAACAGTGACATGGTCGATACCATCCCTGACGATCCGCCCGTAGCCGTCGTCGGAAAGCGCTCGCAGCCGACGATTCGCTTCGTCCAAGTGCCGCGCAGCAGCGGCCAACGAACTGAGCCGGCGATAGTTGTCGGCCAAACTGAGGTGCAGAGAGGGATAGAACCCGGCGACGTTCAACGACGCATGGTGTGCCTTGACGCGGTCGTCGGTCAACGTGTCCGCAGCGTCCAACGCACGGATATCCCAGGTCAGCGCCTCCGCCGCATCGTCGCACACGTCGGCCAAATAGTGGCTGATCGTGCATCGATGCAATGGATCTCCGCCGGCACCGACGCGCTCCCACAGCGCCTGCAGCCTTTCGCGCCGCTCGGCCACTCCCGCGGTCCGCATCGCTACGGCGATAGCCGTCATCGTCTCGTCTGGTCCAGTGCCGCTGTCGGTGGAGTCTGCCATGGCGGACAATCTAGTCAGCACCACCGACAGAACCTCGACCCCGCGGATCAGCAACACCCCCGGCGACATCGACGCGCATAACTCCCGACCCAATGGAACCGCTCGCCCTACCTCTTGACAGGACGAACGTAACGCAGATGGACAACGGGTCTCAGTTCATTTCGCTTGTGCTGCAACCGTTCTTTTGAGCAGCTACATTCTTTAGCCCGCCGCACGACTCGAACAGGAACGATGGACGGAACTGGTCGCTTACGCGGAGTTCTCCTGTAAACGCAATTCAAACGGTAGGTATGTGGTCGGCTAGAGTCATTCGAACAACTGACGGCCTCGGTCGACGCGGACGCTGCGTGAACGACAGTTACCGCACCGTCAAGGAATCCTGACTCGCCGATGCTCTCGGCAGTGGCTGTGCACAAGATCGACCGCTCAGGGCTGGGCGGAGCCGATGAGCTGCACCAATCTCGTTTCGATGGCGGCCCGCATCAGAAGCAGTCGTCGTCTGTCGGCAGGATTGTTCTGTGCACATTGCTCTACCTCGCGCCCTACTTTTGTCAGAGCCTCGACGAGAGAGTTGCTGAGATAGCCAGCGTGCGGGTCGATGGCGACGAGCTCTTCGAGACCACTCTGCACTTCGTCAAGAGTTCCGAGATGCAACCGTACGACGATATGCAGTGCATCCAGCCCCACCGAATCATCTGGCGATGCGTTCTGCCGTAGTGGGGGGAGCAAACGTTCGAGCGCTTCGTAGTCCCCTGCTGAGTAGAGCTCGTTGATTCTGTTGTTGACCGTTGATGGACGCGCATCCGGGTGTGGATCGCTTTCGACCAGGGCATCGATGCGAGATCGAACGTCTTCGAGTTCCGGGGCCACCTGATACTCGGGCGTGCGGTTCAGCATCGTTCTTAGTTCTCCGGCGGCGGTATATGAAGCTTCTCGGATGGACTCTTTATCATCCGCAACGCCTACGGTGATCGCAGGCAATGTAGCAGCGGTGATTGCTGCAAGGACTGCTGCGGGCGCTTTGGCGAAAGAAAGATCGGTGATCATATTGACCGCGACTATGGCTGTCAGTGCGCGGGCAGTGGGTTCTTCGGACAGGGCCGTCATCGTCGAACCAGCAGCTTGCCCTAACCTCAGTGAGAGGTCGAATCGTCGACGGCTGGCGTGACAGGTGCTCAGCTCTCCTTCGAGCAGCGCCTTTGTGTACAGGTAGCAGCGGCGACTCTGATCGGAGTAGGACGCGAGCGGTTCGTGCTGTTTGATTACAGCTAATAGAGTTTCTGAGTGCATTCGAAGCAGTTCGGTTGCGAAATAGTCGCCGTTCGATCTCGATGCGCCGAGCCAGCCGCGTAGAAAGTGCATCAGTAGGAATGCGTCGCTCTCGAGCTGGCCCGGTGGCAATGCGGCCAGCCGGGACATCCGCAGGATCTGATGGACAAGCGGATGGAGGTTGATGGTTTCGCTGGTCGGGCCGGCAGTTTCAGAGACGATACGGCGAGCAATCGATTGACTTCTGAGGGCGGCAATGACACCCCGCCGCAGCTTGGGCTCGACCACCTCGGGGTGTGGAACCTCAGCGACGTCTAGCGAGTGTTCAGGTTCAGCTGCGAGTGGCACCATGAGATTGAGCGGAATTTGTTCGGGGGCTATTAACGAACCCAACTCCAGTACTGCCCGGGCCGTAAGGCCGTGCCCGCTTGCGTCGTGCTTCCCGAGGGACGCGACTGCATGCTGGATTGCCTTGAACGCAGTTTTGTTGAACCCCGCTGGGATCGAAAGGATGTCGTCGAGCGCCTCTAGGTCTTCGAAGTAATGGGTGGCTAGCTCGCTTGGAGTCCCGTCCGCGTTGCGAAAGTATACGCCTGCCATGCTCACAGCCAGTGGCACATGCCCGAGCATGTAAACGATTTCCGTCAGTACTGTGTGGTGTTCTTCTTCCTGCTCGCGGTCTAGACCGGCGTACGAGGCAAAGCAGCCGACCGCCTCCTCGGTGGTGAACTCGCCAACTTCAATGACTGCAGTGTCTGGCCACCAGTTCAGGCGGTTGGTGCTCGTGACGAGCACTACCCCGTGGCCTCGTGTCGGAATGACTCGATCTATGTCGGATCGTTGCACAACGCCGTCGAGTATCAAGAGCCATGGGCCGCTGTGGCGACCGAGAATCCCGGTGAAAACGGCAACGGCGTCTTGTTCGGGGCTGAGGGCGCCTTTCGTCAGCTGTTCGACATGGTTGACAACCTGCGCGTCGATAAAGTCTGCGTCTCGGCAATCGATCCAACACATGAATTGGTAGTTGATTGCATCGAGATGGCAGTAGTCCGAGGCGATTACAGACTTTCCTGAGCCCGTATGACCTACCAGAGCGACTCTAGGTGGGGCAACGGCTGCCTCGGCAGGGAACGAGTCCTTGATTTTGCTGAGGTAGTCCAACCGTGGAAATGTCGAGACGTAGTTCGGTATGCCTGCGACGGGGAGGCCCCAGTCGAACCCTCCCGCAACCTGCGCGATGCGAGAGTCGGGCATCGCAACGAGCTCCAAAAAGTCCAATGCCTCCAGACGGCTCGCGTCGGTTCCCGCCGCAGCACTGAATACCCGATCAAGAAGAATCGGAACCAAGAGACTGCAAGTTGTTGCGGTGTGGTTCCGCCCGCGTTCCTTGCGAAATCCGCCAACTAGATCCGCGATTGAATCTCGAACTAGGTGATGAGACCGCCCGTCAACCGTGATTCGAGGCCGATCCCGCTGTGTACTGTGTTGTCCACCTGGGCCGTTCGGCCAAACGTACGAGACGGTGCCAAACCGGGCTATGGCCCGTGCGTCGACTTCAACGTCACTAAGAAGGGTGGGCGAGAGCGGTTTGTTGGTGTAAAGGGCAGAGGTGGTCGCATCGTGAGTGATGAGACGTTCGAGTACCGCTCGGGCGGACGCTGGTTGAAGCGGATGGTTGGACGGGTCGATCGAAGACTTCACCTGGATGTGATGTGTCGGCATGCCGTCTGTGAGGAAGCCGAAGTCGACGATGTCGTCGTCTTGCCCATGAGAGTCCACCACAACAGGTTCGACAACCAACGTGGTTTGTGGAATTAGCGCTATGTTGTCCCGCAGGTGTTGCAGAAAGTGCTCCACGGTAGCCATGTACTGGTACTTGAGGCCAAATGCTGCGATCGTGCCGCCGCCAGGAGTCATTGTTCACCGATCTCTTATGTAAATCAGGAGTTGAGACTTCGTCTCGCGGACTCTCAGGATGTCTGCACAGCGATGTTCTGAAGCGAGTAGGCGCGTTCATATTGCCTACTGGCTCGTGGAGGACCCCAGTCGAGACAATGAGTCACGACTGTTTCGTAGGTTGTTCGATCCCGGAAATTCGCCAAGGTGTTGGTGGGTCAGCGAAGTGGCGAGGTTCTGCGGATTCAACAAGTACCGACCGAAAGTAAGTTGTTGTACCAGGTAGAAACTTGACTTGGTAACCCTCTGCGGTCCCGTTATCGAGGCGGTGTAGCGCAACATCCGCGTGTTCGACATACGACTCTGGGTCGCCAATGTACGCCGGCCCGACTGTCATCGTCTTCTTTCCAATCTTAACGACGTAGTCGGGGCCCTCGAAACGTAGGCTACCGCCGTCGATCATGATTGCTCGAAGTTCAGGTGAGTCCTCTCCCGAAAGAGTGGCAGTGATCGATGAGGCATCTGGCGTTTCTACTGCGTGACCTTCGATCAGCAGTCGAGCGATGCGCAGATCGATCCTCTCCCTCTGGGTCACGGTGAGCGGCAGTTGGAACGACTGTTTGCAGTGAGCCTGGACAACACTTAGGTCTTCCGCGATTGATCTGATGATCGCAACGTCGGGATCCAGTGGAGGTATGTTCTCAGCGTTCCCTTGATGGACTGTCATCAGGTGCTGATCTTCGAGGTGCACCTTCAGCAGAAGGGCGTGGGAGCGTAGAAGCGTGCTGATCTCAAGAACCTCGATCGCGTCACGCACTGCAATCTTCTGCAGGTTGTAACCGATCCGCACGTTGATGGGTTCTTCTGAAAATTCTTGCAGCGGAAAGAGAACACGCATCTCCAGGTGTTTGTTGTAGAAGGCGAGCTCTAGCGCACCACCTTCGGGTCCTTGGCCGATGTGCGTGACCTCGCCTTCAAACTGTCCGAGGTGATCGCCGTCGGGTGTTTCGAATGAGATTTGCGCGGTCGCGCCCACATGAGGGTTGCGGCTGATGGGGTTGAACTGCATGTCGATGTTCTGATGCGCTCCGGCAATGAACGCCGGTCCGCTGATTGTAAGACGTTGGACGACTTCGGCAGGCAACAGAACTGGGTCGGAGGCACCGAAACCAAATGTCCCTCTCATGGCCTTCGCGAGCTCGGAATGTTGGGGACCTAATACCCCGTCGACTGTAAGTTTGACCGGGCTTTTGATGTGAGCATCAGAGGTCTTCGGGCGCAGTGAATACGTCACGCTGTCGCCGTACCTCACGAAATCAAGAGCCCAGTGCGGGTCCATCGTGTCCGCGAGCTGACCCAATGACCGCACCCGATCCACGACATCTTTCACGCCGCCAAACAGATTTGCGGCTTCTTGGCCGAACAAGACTGCATTCGCACGCATTTGATCGCGTTCGAGGTAGTTGTAAACGTCGGGGAGGTTGATCATCAAGATGTCGAGCTCGACCTGATCTACGATTGAGATTTTCGGTCCTCGTAGTTCAGCCAGGCCTTCAACGAACATACGCTCACCAGGAGTCAGTTTGGTTGGCACGACGAGTAGCCACTCGTCTGGTTGGTACTTGGCCGCTGTGATGTACGACTTGCGGATCTGTTTCTGGCGGGTGGTCTTGCGGTCGCCAGAGAACCCATCCGGGTAGTACTTGAGTTGATAAATACGCTTGTGGGCGTTCGATTTCTCGACGTCGATGTCGATGCCGTCGTCGCCACCGCGCCCATCAGGAACGATTACGTTGGCGTGTCCGTCCCACTGGCGGCGAATCAACAGTTCGACTGTGGACTCGAACTTGTTGCGGCCAAGCGTGGCCCAGTCGACCTGCACGATTAACGCCTCTCCTGCGGAAGTTCGATCTGCGGTACGGGCGTTTGACACTTCGTAATGGCTAAAGCCGAGCGACCAAATGCGGAGCCGCAGCTCGCGTCCTGGATGTCGGAACACTGTCGGTAACGATGGCGGGGTTGCTCAGAGACCAATGTCGGTGACAGCATTTCCAACGAGGGGCGCATGCTCGCGGCGGTACACCTCGACCGAGTCGAGGCTCGCGTGGCCCGTCTGCCGGGCGATAGCGGACCCGTCGGCACCGTTGCGAGTTCCTTGGGTGACGAAACCAGCACGCAGGGAATGCCCACCCAGTTTGGTCAGCGCGGTGGGATCGAAGCCTGCGTGGCCAGCACGGCGGCGGATGGTCTGGTGAATCGCAGCTCCGGACAACGGAGTGACTCCAAGGTTTCCGTTCTTCGCGATAGCGCGAAACATCGGTGCTAGGGCGGCGGTGCGCGGGACTCCCCCGCGGCACACATGTGCCTCGAACGGTTCACCCTTGCTCAGCAGCCGGATAACAGAGGGGCGGCCGCGAGCGTCGAATGCTGCGATGACCTGGGCCCAGCGGACATACGCGCAGGGTGGGCAGGTCTGGTGGAATTCGGTGTACGGCAGTGCTTTCACCGCTCCCCTACCCTCCTGATCAGTCTTCGACTTCCGTAGCCGGATATGCAACCCGTCATGCCGGTGCACGCTGACGTCCCCGCAGACTAGGTCGGAGAGTTCACTGCGGCGGAAGGCACCGGCAAACCCGAGCAACAGAATCGCCGAATCGCGTCGCTCCAGCACCTCGTCAGCCCACCCTCGGCACTGCTCGCGCGCAGTCCGTACGAGAAGTTTGATGTCATCCACCAGCAACGGGTCTCGCGGGTTGCGGGGACGGTCCCCCGCGGCGGCATACTCCCGCCGGATCCCGGACAACGTGGCGGTCACGAGTTCGTGTGCAGACGGTGACAGATGCCCGGTGATCCGGTGCTGATAATTAATCGCCGCAATCCAGGTGCCGAAGGTGGCCACGGCGTAAGCCCGCTCCCCTTGCTCGGTGCAAGTGTCAGCGGCGTCGACGAGGTACGCGGCGACGGTGACCGGATGTGCCGGCAACGTCACGTGACCGTTCGTCTCGCACCACGTGGAGAAGCGTCTCCATGCGGTGGAGTAGGTCTTGCGCGTTCCTTCGGAACGGGAAGACTGAACGGCGCTCGCGATCCGCTTCGCGACGGCCGGCGGGATCTCCGGCTCGACAGCCACCGACAGACCGTTTCCGAGGATGCCCGGGGCAGTGCCCACCGCAGGTGTCCGGGCTGGTCGAAAGTCCATACACGCAGCCTAGCGCAGGCCACTGACACATCGGCAGCGTGAAACTGTGCTGAGCTGGCAGTTTCGAGTAGACGATGCGGAAAATGCAATTTATGTCGCCATCGAAGCGAGACACCGCGAGTCGTGCTGCACCGCCGCACTGGCGCCGTAGCTCGGCATCAGATGAAGGTTGTCCGATAGGCACTTCAGCGCCGAAATACGTTCGTGGACTTCGACCGTCCGACTAGCCGAACCTACGCTCCAAACGTCGGTGGTCCCATCCACACCCACCGACGTAACGGGAAGCACCAAGCGTTCGTGACAAATTGTGACAATCCGTGACAACGAGACCTAGGACAAAGAAAGGCCCTCCGACCGTGCGGCCAAAAGCGCAGGTCAGAGGGCCTATCACTGCTCCCCCGGCTGGACTCGAACCAGCAACCGTCCGATTAACAGTCGGAAGCTCTGCCAATTGAGCTACAGGGGATTACTTCGTGGCATCACACTCTCGTGTGCGCCGAGAGAAACCATAGCGCACACCCCCATGGGAGTACCAAATCGCCCTGGTGGAGCCGAGTCAGGCAGGATGGTGGGACGCGCGTAGAGGTAGGTGGAGTGGCGCCTACCTCGATGACCGCCAAACACTGATGACCAGCAACACTCTGGGAGGACTTTGATGATCCGTTTGGTTCTGGCTGCTGGAGCGGCGTACGTACTCGGAGCCAAGGCTGGTCGTGGTCGCTACGAGCAGATCCGTAAGACTGCTGCGGCCGTCGCCGGCAGTCCGGCTACGAAGAAGGTTCTCGATGTGAGCAGGCAGAAGCTGTCGGACTCGTTGAATACGCAGCCGAAGCTCGAGCCCATGAAGACGATCGACGACGAGTCGCAGCTGTACATTCCGCAGGATCAGCTCCGCAGGAAGTAGCTAGCCGGCGGCTGAATCGTCCTCCACGTTGCCGATGGCCTGCTCGAGCAGGCTTCGCCGGTACTGTTCGAGGGCGATGACGTCGCCGAGCAGCGCGTAGTACTCGTCCGGGTTCTCTTGCGGGGACATGCGCTGCATCTTGGATTTGAGTTCGGCGACCTGCTCACCGACCCATACTTCTTGCAAGCGCGCCATCACACCGTTGGTGTAGCGGGTCAGCGCGATGTCGGCGACGGGTATGTGTTCGACGGCCAACTCCATGACGAGTGACTGAATGACAGGTCCCTCGGCGCGTTTGGCGACGGCGTCGACCCATTCTCCTCCGCCGAGCCCCGCAGCGGTGCCGCCCGCGGCTGTGACGGCCGCACTGACGGCCGCGTAGGCGGGATGTGTGAATGTCTCCGGGGGCAAAGAATCGAACACGGACCCGGCGATCGACGGGTTCTGCAGCGCCGACTTGAGGGCTTCGCGCTGCGGCCACAGCGCGGGATCTCGCGGTTGCGGTCGCGGTGGGCCGGCCGGTGTTTCCGGCTTCGGCTCCTGACGCTTCTCGAACGGCACACGCTTGCTGTTGGCATCTCCGCCGCCCCGAGCGATCCTCTTGGCTTCGTCGCGCACTCTGGCGAGCACCATCGCAGTGTCGTCCCAGCCGGTCCACCCGGCGAGCTGGCGGGCGTACTCGTCACGCAACGAGCCGTCCTTGATTCGGGCGACAACGGGAACCGTCCGCTTCAGAGCTTCGACGCGGCCCTCGGGGGTGTCCAGATCATGTTCGCTCAGCAGCGATTTGACGACGAACGCAAACATCGGTGTCCGACGCGCCACCAGATCGCGCACTGCAGGATCACCGGATTTCTGGCGTAACTCGCAGGGATCCATCCCGTCGGGGGCGATGGCGACGAATGTTTGCCCGGCGATCTTCTGGTCACCTTCGAATGCTTTCATCGCGGCTGCTTTTCCTGCCGCGTCGCCGTCGAAGGTGTAGATGACCTCGCCACGAAAGTAGCTGTCGTCCATCATGAGTCGACGCAGCATTGCCAGGTGGTCTTCACCGAATGCAGTGCCGCACGATGCGACAGCGGTCTTGACACCGGCCAGGTGCATGGCCATGACGTCGGTGTAGCCCTCGACGATGACGGCTTGGTGCGACTTGGCGATGTCTTTGCGTGCCATGTCCAGACCGAACAGCACCTGAGACTTCTTGTACAGCATGGTTTCCGGGGTGTTGATGTACTTGCCGGGCATGGTGTCGTCGTCGAAGAGTTTTCGCGCGCCGAAGCCGATGACGTCGCCGCTTTGACTGCGGATCGGCCACACCAGGCGGCGACGGAATCGGTCGATCGGGGTGCCGCGCTTGCCCGCCGTGGCCAGCCCGGCATCGATGATTTCTTTGGCCTCGAAACCTTTGCTCAGCAGATGCTTGGTGAGGGTGTCCCAGCCGTCGGGGGCGTATCCACACCCATAGGTGAGTGCGGCTTGCCCGTCGAAGTCGCGTTCGGTGAGGTAGTCCTGCGCCGCCTGCGCGTCGGGCTCGCGGAGCCGTGCAGCGTAGAACTCCTGAGCGGCAGCGTTGGCCGCGATCAGCCGCGCGCGTGTGCCGCGATCCCGCTGAACCGACGGCCCGCCACCTTCGTAGGTGATGGAGTAGTTCAGCCGGTCTGCGAGCTGCTCGACGGCTTCCACGAACGAAATGTGCTCGATCTTCTGCAGGAACGAGTAGGCGTCACCGCCCTCGCCGCAGCCGAAGCAGTGATAGTGCCCATGGTTGGGGCGCACGTGGAACGACGGAGACTTCTCGTCGTGGAACGGGCACAGCCCCTTCATGGAATCGCCGCCCGCGCGCTTGAGCGAGACATAGTCACCGACCACGTCCTCGATTCGAGTGCGTTCGCGGATGGCGGCTATGTCTCGTTCAGGAATTCGGCCGGCCACACCGGGCAGTCTAGTACCGCGCACCGGCTGCGAAGAATCAGATCAGCCCCAACTGGCCTGAGCGCCCAGGCTGCGCTTGTCGATCCGCTCGAGCCGACTTTCGGTGTACGACGCAATCTGATCGACGACCACCCGAGTGCGCTGCGCGTCGTCCTCGGCGCGGTTCCATGCCGGCACGAAAATCGGGTCCAACTCCCCCGGCGCCGAGCGCAACAACCATTGCGCGACGCGGTGGATTCGTTCCCGCTGCCGCTCCTGACGCATCTTGTGTCCGGCATCGGACATCACGTACCGCAACGCCATCGTCTTCAGGAGTGCCACCTCGGAGGCGACGACCGCCGGGATGACCAGATCGGCGTCGTACCGCGACAGTGAACCTGTGCCCCACTTGTCGCGGGTGCCGTTGATCGCAGCGGTCGCGAATCGCCCGACCAGCTCGCTCGTGAGGTGCTTGAGCTCCACCGACGCTTCGAGTGTCCCGTCGAACCGACCAGCCGTCACGACAACCGGCATGCGTGAGAGTCGCTCTGCAGCCTCGATCAGCTCGTTTACGTCGAGACCACGGAATTCCCTGATTCCGAGTTCGGCCAATGCGCGCTGCTCCGAACGATCGCCGAGTGCTCTGAGGTCGATTCTGGCGCCGATCACACCGTCTTCTACGTCGTGGACCGAGTACGCGACGTCATCGGCCCAGTCCATGGACTGTGCCTCCAGGCACTTGCGTCGGTTCGGTGCCCCATCGCGAACCCAATCGAGGATCCGGCCGTCGTCCTCGTACGCGCCGAACTTTGCTCCGGGCGAGGGCCGCAGCCACGGATATTTGATCGCGGCATCGAGGGATGCGCGGGTGAGATTGAGTCCGACGCTGGTGCCGTCGGCGTCGAGAGTCTTCGGTTCCAGGCCGGTGAGGATTCGTAGGTTCTGCGCATTGCCCTCGAATCCGCCGCAATTCTCGGCGACCTCGTCGAGTGCCCTCTCCCCGTTGTGCCCGTACGGCGGGTGACCGATGTCGTGTGCGAGCCCTGCCAGGTCCACCAGGTCCGGATCGGCGCCGAGTCCTTCGGCAATGCTGCGCCCGATCTGCGCCACCTCGAGCGAATGTGTCAATCGAGTGCGCGGGGTATCTCCGTCACGCGGTCCGGTGACCTGAGTCTTGTCGGCCAACCTCCGCAGCGCCGCACTGTGCAGTACGCGTGCTCGGTCGCGCGCGAACGCGCTGCGGTGGGATGCGTTCTCCTGCGCGCCATCGAGCCCTGCCGTTTTACGCGGTTCCGCGACGAACCGTTCGAGGTCGTGATCGGTGTAGCCACTCACCGCTATTGCCCTGCCGTGTAGGAGAAGTCGGCGGTGAAGTGGGTGAGCTGATACCACAGCAGCGCCCCGGTCTCGCGAGCAATTCCATGAGCCTGCGATTCCCTGGTGTACACCGCGGGGCCTGTCCTGGTCGGCGACGTCCATGCGTCGAGGCCTGCATCCCTGGCCATTGTGCGAGTGCGCAACGAATGCCACGGGTCGCTGACCAGCACCACAGACGATCTTCCCTGCTCGCGCAAGGTGTCGCTGACCGCCTCGATGCTTTCGAGAGTGTCCGAACCCTCCTCGACGGCGGTGATCTTGTCCGCGGGCACGCCTTGCTCGATCAGATAGTTGCGCCCCGACGCTGCCTCGGTGAACAGGTCACCTTCCTGCTTGCCGCCGACGGTGACGATCTCGGGTGCCACGCCCTGTTCGTACAGGGCGGCGGCCTGATCGAGGCGTGCCTCGAACACAGTCGACGGTGTACCCGAATACTGGGCCGCACCGAGAACCACGATCGCCTCTGCCGGGGAGTTGTCGTCGATCCGCGCCACTTGCCAGACTCGAATGGCCGTACCGCCGACGACGAGGAGACCCATCAGCACGACGCCCAGGATGAGTCGCGTCGTCCACCGGCCGAGCGTGCCGAGAAATCCGAGCCGATCGGGGCCGGATGGGCTCGGATCCAGCGGTCGACCGTACGAATCCCCATCGGGTTCGCCGTACGGATTGCGGTCGAGAGTCGAGTTCACTCCCCGAGTTTGCCAGTCGCGCGCGATCGCGGTCGTATGGGCGCGCGGGAACTCGGCGTCGGTGATCAGAGCCAACCGCGATCCAGGGCAATCCGAATCGCTTCGGCACGTGTGGTGGTGCCGGTCTTGCCGATGGCCGCGGACAGATGATTGCGTACCGTTCCCTCGGACAGATGAAGCGTCGCCGCCATCCGCCCAGCCGTGCCACCTGCTACTGCTGCCCGGAGAACCTGCTGCTCACGCGAAGTCAACGGCGATACCCCGGCGGTCAGTGTCTCCGTGGCCAGCGTCGGATCGACGACTCGGAGGCCCATGTTCACGCGACGGACCGCGTCGGCGAGCTGCCGGGCCGGGGTGTCCTTGACCACGAATCCGTCGGCGCCTGCGTCGAGGGCGCGTCGCAGATAGCCGGGGCGGCCGAAGGTTGTGACGATCAACACTCGACACGAGGGCACGTGGGTGCGTAGTTCCGCGGTGGCAGCGATCCCGTCGATACCCGGCATTTCCACATCGAGGAGCGCGACGTCGGGCATGTGTTCCAAGGCCGCGGCAACGACCTGATCGCCGTGGCCGACTTCGGCCACCACCTCGAGGTCGGATTCGAGCTCGAGTAGGGCCGCCAGAGCTCCGCGCACCAACGCTTGATCGTCGGCGAGCAACAGTCGAATTGTCATTGCGACATCACTTCCACGCGAAAGCCACCGGATTCTCCGCTGCCGAGCACGAGTGTGCCGTTGGCAGCTTTCACTCGTTCACCGAGTCCACGAAGACCATTGCCCCCGGCGGTCGCATCGGTAGCCATCCCGCGGCCGTCGTCGGACACGACGATCGACGTCGGATCGAGCGCGACCGAACATTGTTGCGCACCGCTGTGCCTGATGACGTTGGTGACGCCCTCACGCAATGCCCAGCCGAACAGTTCACGGTTGCGCAGAGGGACGTCGTCGGCGTCGGCAGGCAGGTCCGCTCCGATCCCCGCGGCGTCGAGCGCCGATCGTGCATTACCGAGCTCCACCGCGATGTCCACGCGGCGAGCACCGCTGACCGTGCTGCGTACGTCGCCGAGCGCTTCCCGGGCAAGTGCTTCGACCTGTGCGATCTCGACGGCGGCTCGCGCAGGGTCGAGGTCGATCAGACGTCCGGCCAGTTCGGCTTTGACCGTGATCACGGTGAGTGAGTGTCCGAGGATGTCGTGGACATCGCGTCCCATGCGTTCGCGTTCGGCAACGACGGCGAGGTCCGCCAATTGTTGTCGGGCTTCGGCGAGTTCGTGATTTCGCCGGAAGATCTGCGTAATACCCCAGGCGGCAAGGGCACTGACGATGAGTTGGAATCCGAAGAAGCTGTCCGGTTCCCAGTCCGGCACGAATCGCGGAAGGAGTTCGACGGATGCGAGCATCGCAGCAACGAGCGTGACGGACTGCACCGAAGGCAGGATCATCACGGCGATAACTGCGATGTAGATGGTCAGACCGAATGCGGTCGTCCCCAGCATCAGCGAGAGCAGGGCCGTGATCGCGAGCATCGCGGTGAGCGAACCCCATGCCAGCGCCGAGGACATCGGCCGATCGTGGCGGTGTCCTCGGCGAAATGCCCAGAACGTACCGAGAAAGAGCAGCGCGAATCCGATCACGAGTGTCAGACCGGCGACCCGCGCGAACCACGAGGGCTTGGCGAGTACCTCACCGATCGGATAGGCCAGGTAGATCAACCATGCTGCAGCGAAGATCGGCCCGAACCGCCAGAAGCGGTCGCCACCCTCCTGCGCCGGTGGATCGATCCGCTCACTCATGCTGCCTACGTTATCGGTGTCGGCAGCACGAGTGAGCGAAGAATCAGACACGTTGGGTATCGCGTCGGAACAGCACAGCCGCACCGACGATGAATACGCCTGCCCACACCACGAGATTGAGGACGGCGACCGCGAGGGTGGCGGCGCTGGGATCGGTGAAGGGAGCGCGTGCCACTGTGGCGAGCCCGTAGAGCGGGGTGAACTTGGAGACGAAAGGGAACCAGCCGCTGTCGGCCAAAGGCACGAACAGCCCGCCTGCGAACGCGAGAACGGCGAGAACTGGGCCGAGTACCTGCATGACGTTCTCGGACGGCAGAAGATATCCCATGAACAATCCGAAGGCTGCGAAGACCGAACTACCGAGCCATGCGATGACGCCCGTCGAGATCCACACCCAGATCGGCATATCGGCGCCGAAGACGGAAGCCACCGCGAACACCACGACGATCGAGGCCAGTCCCATGGTCATCGCCACTGCCATCTTGGTGACGATATAGGCGACCGGCTTCAACGGGGTCAACCGAAGTTGCCGACTCCATCCCTGTGCGCGTTCGACGGAAACCATTGCGCCCCCGCTGGTAGCGGCGAGCATTGCCCCGTAGACCGCCATGCTGATGGCGATGAACGCGGTGACGTTGCCGTGTGCGAACGCGTAGTTCGACGAGTAATCCGACGCAGTCCCGAAGATGACGAAGAACACCGGCGGCATGACGAGGGTGAACAGCACCGTCCGACGGTTGCGAATCAATCTCTTGATCTCCAGGCCGAGGAAGGTGGGGCTGAATCCACCGAGCTTCAGGGTCGGACGCGAAGTCGTGTGTGCTGCAGTCATATCGAACTCCCTGCGAGATCTGATGGATGGTCGGTGGTCAGTGCGAGAAATGCATCTTCGAGTCCCCGCGAAACAATTTCGAGGTCGACGGCGTCGATGCCGAGCAGGTAGCGCGCGACGGCGTCGGAGTCCTGTCCGTGGATGATCACTCGATCTCCCCGCGTTTCCACCCGGTCGACCCCCGGAAGTGCCAGGAGTGCTCGCTGATCGACGTCGATGGCCGTGGCAGACACGGTGCGGCCCGATGCCAGGTTCTTGACCTCCGCGGCGCTGCCGTCGGCGACGATCCGCCCGTGGCGAAGCAGCACGATGCGATCTGCGTAGGCATCGGCCTCGTCGAGATAGTGGGTAGCGAAGAGTACGGTGCGCCCGCTTCTCGCGTCGGTGCGAATGGCGTTCCAGAAATCACGCCGCCCCTCCACATCCATTCCGGTCGTCGGCTCGTCGAGGACGAGCAGATCGGGTTCGGGCAGAAGTGCCAATGCGAACCGCAGGCGTTGCTGCTCACCGCCCGAGCACTTCGCGACACGTCGGTCGGCGATGGCGGTGATTCCGGCGCGTTCGATGACCTCGTCGACCGGTTGTGTCCGCGGAAACAATGCAGCGGTGAGCCGGACCGTTTCGCGCACCGTGAGGTCTCTGAGCAGACCGCCGGACTGCATCACGGCCGAGACTCGCCCCGCGCTGATCGCGTCTGCGGGTGTCTCACCGAAGATGCTCACCGTCCCGGCGTCCGGTCGCACCAGACCGAGCATCATGTCGATGGTGGTCGTCTTCCCCGCCCCGTTGGGGCCGAGGAAGGCCACCACTTCCCCCGGTTCGATCCGCAGACTCACATCCGCGACGGCTCGAACATTTCCGAAAGATTTACTCAGGTGGTCCAGATGCACCGAAGGTGTCGTTGTCATGAGAACAACACTGCTCGCGTCGAGGGCGTCGAGCCTCTTCCGTGCGTCATGTTCTCGGCATGACATGTGTCATGGATTGGCCTCCCGGTAAGTTCGGTACCTATGGCAGTCGATCAGGCAGAGCACCGGCCCGCTTTCGTTGCGGTCCGGAGAGTTCTCGCATACAGCGCACTCACCACCGTCCTGGGATTCACCGCTTTGCTCGGCGCCGCGGGGACCGCCTCGGCCGAGCCTCCGTCGCGCCTCGACACGCAGATCACCGACGAAGTGCAGGTGCTCGACGAGCAGAGCACCGGAGATATTCAGGCCGCGATCGACGATCTCTACAACAACAGCCGTATCCGGCTCTGGGTTACTTTCGTCTCCGATTTCGACAACTTGTCCTCCGAGAGCTGGGCAGAACAGACGTACACCGCGAGCGATTTCGGGCAGCGCGACGTACTTCTTGCAGTGGCGACGGACGGCCGGGCGTACTACCTCGGCGTCGACAAGTCCTTGACGGAGATCACCGCGGCGGAGCAAGAGTCGATCCGCGTCGATCAGATCGAGCCGGCGTTGGCACAGCGAGATTGGTCCGGTGCGGCCATCTCCACCGCAGGAAGCCTCGACGAGGCCTACACCTCCTCCGGCTCGGACGGGTCCGGTACACCGTGGCTGATCGGTGCGGGCGCGGTACTCGTCGCCGGTGGCGGAGCTGTCGCCTACTCCTCTCGGCGAAACAAGAAGCTACACAAGGCGAGCATCGAAGCAGCGCACACCATCGATCCGACCGATACTGCGGCACTCAGCGCGCTTCCGCTCGATGTACTCGATGCTCGCGCCCATTCGATGCTCGTGGAGACGGACAACGCCGTGCGCGCAAGCGAGGAAGAGTTGACCATCGCGCGATCGGAGTTCGGAGATCGAACTGCAGCACCCTTCATCAGTGCATACGCGGAAGCAAAGAAAGCACTCGCTTCCGCGTTCGAAATGCGTCAGCGTCTCGACGACGCCATTCCGGAAACGCCGGATCAACGACGCTCCATGCTCATTCACATCATCTCCTCGTGCGGCCGAGCCGATCACGAACTCGACTCTCGCGTAGCGGAATTCGAATCGATGCGAGACCTGCTCATCAACGCCGGTTCGAAGTTGGATTCGCTCACGCAGACCGTCGTCGGCTTGACTGTCCGAATCCCCGAATCACAGCAGATTCTCGAACAACTCCGCACCGAATTTGCGCCGGCAGCGCTCGCATCTATCGAAGCCAACGTCGATATGGCTCGCGAGGCAATCGAACTCGCCGAAGCGAACATCGCCGTCGGCCGAGAGGCAGCTGCACGACCCGCAGGCAAACAAGGCGAACTGGTCTCTGCCGTCCGAACCGCAGAAAAAGCCGCCGAACACGCACGGGCATTGCTCGACGCAGTCGACCACGCGCAGAGCGATATCCGTAATGCGATAGCGACACTTCCGGCCGCCATCGAAGAGGTGCGCAAAGACATCGCCGACGCCGCAACGCTCAGTCGGCACGGTGGGCCCGATTTGGACAAGGCGCGCGCAGCGGCCGAACAGGCACTGCGCAACGCCGAGGCGTCGCAGGCGTCGGATCCGCTCGGAAGCTACAACCAACTCGTTGCTGCCGATCAACAACTGGACGCAACGATCGAAGACGCAACCGAGGTGAAGGAGCAGGAGGAGCTTCTGCGCGCCCGGCTCGCGCGTGACATCGGCGGGGCTCAGTCGCAGATCACCGCCGCGAAGGATTACATATCGACCAGGCGCGGCGGCGTCGGAGCCGAAGCGCGAACCCGCCTCGCCGAGGCGGAACGGCATTTCGAGGCTGCTCGCCAGCTGGAGTCCTCGGACCCGGCGAAGGCGCTCCAGCATGCTCAGGCCGCAGCACAGTTGGCCACGCAGGCATCTCGAAGCGCGCAGGCCGACGTCCGAGACTGGGAGGATCGCAATCGCCCACGTGGCGGCGGTGGCGGGGGGAACATGGCCGGCGCGGTCCTCGGCGGAATCCTCATCAACAGCGTCCTACGCGGCGGTGGCGGCGGCTTCGGTGGAGGTGGCTTCGGTGGAGGTGGCTTCGGCGGGGGCGGCGGCGGCGGTTTCGGTGGCGGCGGTGGCCGGTTCTGAGCGGGTGTGCGCCTCCGGTCGGTGAGGAAATTCGAACCTGTGTCGAGGTGACCGAACACGACGTTCGGTCACCTCGACTTCGGGGTTCTAGGCTCCGAGCAACCGCTGCGCGAGGTAGCCCTCGACCTGATCGAGAGCGACCCGCTCCTGCGCCATCGTGTCGCGCTCGCGGATGGTGACGGCATGGTCGTCGAGGGTGTCGAAGTCGACGGTGATGCAGAACGGCGTACCGATCTCGTCCTGACGACGGTATCGACGGCCGATGGCTCCGGCGTCGTCGAATTCCACGTTCCAGTACTGACGCAATTGCTGTGCCAGGTCCTTCGCCTTCGGCGTCAGATCGGCGTTACGCGAGAGCGGCAGGACGGCAACCTTGACCGGCGCGAGGCGGCGGTCGAGCTTGAGTACGACGCGCTTGTCGACGCCGCCCTTGGCGTTGGGTGCCTCGTCCTCGGAGTACGCGTCGACGAGGAATGCCATCAGCGAACGAGTCAGACCGGCCGCAGGCTCGATGACGTACGGCGTGTAGCGGGTATCGGTGGCCTGCTCGTAGTAGCTCAGGTCCTGACCGGATGCCTTCGAGTGCACCGAGAGGTCGTAGTCGGTGCGGTTGGCAACGCCCTCGAGCTCACCCCAGGCGCTTCCCTGGAAGCCGAAGCGGTACTCGATGTCGACGGTGCGCTTGGAGTAGTGCGAGAGCTTCTCCTTGGCATGCTCGTACAGGCGCAGGTTCTCCGGGTCGATACCGAGGTCGGTGTACCACTTCATGCGGTAGTCGATCCAGTACTCGTGCCACTCTTCGTCCTCGCCGGGCTTGACGAAGAATTCCATCTCCATCTGCTCGAACTCGCGAGTGCGGAAGATGAAGTTTCCGGGGGTGATTTCGTTGCGGAAGCTCTTACCGATCTGGCCGATGCCGAACGGCGGCTTCTTGCGCGACGTCGTCAGCACGTTGGCGAAGTTCACGAAGATGCCTTGAGCGGTCTCGGGCCGCAGATAGTGCAGCCCTTCCTCGTTGTCGACCGGTCCGAGGAACGTCTTGAGCAGGCCTGAGAACGCGCGCGGTTCGGTCCACTGGCCCGGGTCTCCGGTCTCGGGATCGCGGATATCGGCGAGGCCGTTCTCCGGCGGATGCCCGTGCTTCTCCTCGTACGCTTCGAGAAGATGATCGGCGCGGTAACGCTTGTGGGTGATCAGAGATTCGACGAGCGGATCACTGAAGGTTTCGACGTGACCCGACGCTTCCCAGACCTGACGCGGCAGAATGACCGATGAGTCGAGGCCGACGGTGTCTTCGCGGCTGGTGACCATGTTCCGCCACCACTGCTTCTTGATGTTCTCTTTGAGCTCGACGCCCAGCGGGCCGTAGTCCCAGGCAGACTTGGTGCCGCCGTAGATCTCGCCGCAGGGGTATACGAGACCTCGACGCTTGGCGAGGTTGGCGACGGTGTCGACTTTGGACTTGGGTGCCACTGGCGGAGCTCTCCATCTTCGGTGTTCGAGGGGGTAGTTGCAGGCGCTTGGCCTCGCGCCAGCCTATCGGTCGGGCGGCGTATCTCCGAACGGTCCCCATTTGGTTTGACATGCATACTCCTGCATATCAAAATGGAAGTGGTTTGCATTAACACCAAGTGCGTGAGCCTGACACCGAAGAACGACGTTCGAAAAGTAGGGAGATCCTCTTGGCAACGATGGAGACGAACCCCTCCCACCGGAGCGGTGGTGCTGCCGAAGATCCCCCATCTCAGGCTCTCGACGACCATTCCCGCGACCCGTTCGCATCTGCTCCCCCGGCACCCATCCCACCCAAGGAAACACTCGCAGCCGCAGGCGACATCCTGCGCGCTCTCGCGGCACCGGTACGTATAGCGATCGTGCTTCAACTACGCGAATCGGAGCGCTGCGTACACGAGCTGGTCGGCGCCCTCGGCGTCACACAGCCGTTGATCAGCCAACACCTGCGCGTTCTCAAGGCTGCCGGGGTCGTCCGCGGTGAGCGCAACGGCCGCGAAGTTCTCTATCGTCTCGTCGACGACCATCTGTCTCACATCGTCGTCGACGCCGTCGCACATGCCGAGGAAGGCTGAAAACACCCATGACCGACAGTTCGTCGACCGATACTGCCCGCCCCCGAAAGCCCGTCGTAGCCGGGGTGCGGGCCACCAAACAACGGAGCGCGATCTCCGACCTTCTGGACAGCATCGAGGAGTTCCGATCCGCGCAGGATCTGCACGACGAACTCCGCAAGCGTGGAGAAGGCATCGGCCTCACCACCGTCTACCGCACATTGCAGACCCTCGCCGACGCAGGCACCGTGGACGTTCTTCGCATCGACACCGGCGAATCGGTGTACCGGCGATGCTCGTCCGGGCATCACCACCATCTGGTGTGCCGCCTCTGTGGCTACACCGTCGAGGTCGAGGGCGCAGACGTGGAGAAATGGTCGCAGGACGTCGCCGAGGACAACGGCTTCAGCGACGTCAGCCACACGGTCGAAATTTTCGGTATCTGCAGCGAGTGCCGAGCAGGCTCCTAGCTCGGCCCTCCGCGAGCAGGCGTCAGGGCAAGAGTCCTACACGTGCCTTCTCGACGCCTGCGAGCACGAGAACCAGCATCGTCATCAGCGGTTCGTCGTCGAGTCCACTGGCCGGGAACGTGTACCGCAGCAGTACGTCGGCCATCTTTCCGTTGACATTGACCGAGATCGAGCCGAACTGCGACTCGGCATTGCGGTCTGCGACCTTCTTGTGCAGCGAGGCCTTCACCGGGCGATCCCACGCCAGAACCGCTGTCAGAGAAAGCACTTCGAGACCCGGCGACAGCACGAGCGAACGCAACGAGCACAAGGCCCCGGCATAATCGAACCCCAGCGACCCCTCCTCCGCCACTGTGACGGTCGCGAACTGGGCCAGCGCAATCTGGGCGCGGGATTGCAGGGTCAACTGTTCACTCATACTTGACTCCACCGAATCTGCGGTCTCTGGAAGCGAATTCGACGCATGCCGCCCACAGATCCCGGCGGTCGAAGTCCGGGAACAGCTTCTTTTGAAATACGAACTCCGCGTAGGCCGATTGCCACAGCAGGAAGTTGGATGTGCGTTGCTCACCGGACGGACGCAGAAAAAGGTCGACGTCGGGCATGTCGGGCTCGTCGAGATACTTCGCGACAGTCGCTTCGGTGATCTTCTCCGGATCGAGTTTTCCCTGCGCCACCAGCCGCGCTATTTCCTTTGTTGCGTCGGCGATTTCGGCCCGTCCGCCATAGTTGACACACATCGTCAGCGTCATGACGGTGTTGCGCTTCGTCAACTCCTCGGCGACCTCGAGCTCCTTGATCACACTGCGCCACAGGCGAGGTCGACGGCCGGCCCACCGAACGCGAACGCCCATCTCGTTCATTTCGTCGCGCCGACGGCGAATGACATCGCGGTTGAATCCCATCAGGAATTTCACCTCGTCGGGACTTCGCTTCCAGTTCTCCGTGGAGAATGCATACGCCGAGAGCCACTTCACGCCGATGTCGATGCAGCCACTGACCGTATCCATGAGCACGGCCTCACCGCGCTCGTGTCCGGCGGTACGCGGCAGGCCTCGATCCTGCGCCCACCGACCGTTGCCGTCCATGACCAACGCGACATGTTGTGGGATCAGCTCGGGTTGCAGGATCGGCGGCCGGGCGCCCGACGGGTGCGGGTCCGGTGGGCGTACAGCGATCTCCTCGTCAGGCCGTGTACGCGGTTCGCGTCGTCGAATCACGGTCTTCATCCTGCCCGACGGTCGATACTCGGACCGACTCAGCCTCGGCCTGATGCGGCTTCGATCGTTCGATCAGGGGCAACGTCCGCAACTGGCGCTCGAGATGCCATTGCAGATGCGCGGCGACAAGCCCACTCGTCTGACTACGCACCGCAGTCGACGTCGTCTCGGTGTAAACCCACTCACCACGCTCGAGGGCGACCATCAGATCGAGTACACCGGACATCGGGGTCGCTGATCCGGGCGGCCTGCAGTGAACGCAGACGGAGCCGCCTGCCGCGACATGGAACGCCCGATGCGGGCCGGGAGCGGCGCACCGGGCGCACTCGGTCAACGACGGCGCCCACCCGGCGTACCCCATTGCGCGAAGCAGGAAGGCGTCGAGGATCAGTTCTGGTGGACGAGCGCGGTCGCCGAGCGCGCGCAGCGCCCCGACAGTCAGTTGATGCAGACGCCTCGCAGGTGCATGTTCTTCGCCCGCGAGCCGTTCCGCCGTTTCGAGAATCGCGCATCCGGTGGTGTAGCAGCCGTAGTCGGTCACGATATCGCCGCCGAAAGCGTCGATGGTGTGGACCTGCGTGACGATGTCGAGGTTGCGTCCGGGATAGAGAAGAACGTCGACGTGGGCGAACGGCTCCAGCCTCGCGCCGAACTTGGACTTCGTTCGGCGGACGCCCTTCGCGACGGCCCGGACGATTCCGTTGTCTCGGGTCAAGAGCGTGACGATCCGATCGGCTTCGCCCAGCTTGTGCTGGCGCAGCACGACTGCGGTGTCCCGATAGAGCCTCACGTGTTCAATACTCCCACGCTGGTCCGACGGTTCCCACCTCCCTCGCGACGGTTCGATACTGTGCAAGCGTGGATTTTTCCCGCGCGACCCTCATCGAACAGGCCGCAGCACTCGCAGCAGGCCGCATCACCTCGGTTCAAGCCGTCACCGAGTCGCTGGACCGAATCGAGAAGAGTCAGCCAACTCTGAATGCGTTCCGCATCGTGCGAGCCGACGCTGCCTTGAAGGAGGCCTGGGAGGCTGATCGACTACGTGCAACGGGGCACACTGCTCCCCTGTTGGGCGTACCGATCGCGGTCAAGGACGACGTCGATGTCACTGGTGAACCGACGGCTTTCGGATGTGCCGGGGAGTTCCCGCGGGCAACCGCCGATTCGGAGGTGGTGCGCAGACTTCGCGACGCCGGTGCCGTCATCGTCGGTAAAACGAACAGCCCAGAGCTCGGACAGTGGCCGCTCACCGGTGGAAGCGCATTCGGGCACACTCGAAATCCCTGGAGTCGCATGCACACTCCCGGCGGTTCGTCCGGCGGAAGCTCGGCAGCGGTTGCCGCCGAATTGGTTTCGGCTGCGCTGGGTTCCGATGGTGCGGGCTCGGTGCGCATTCCGGCGTCGTGGACCAATCTCGTCGGAATCAAACCACAGCGCGGACGCATCTCGACGTGGCCGCAGCCCGAGGCCTTCAACGGCATCACCGTCATCGGCCCGCTGGCGCGGACGGTCGCTGATGCGGCACTTCTGCTCGATATCGTCTCGGGTAGTCACAACGGCGATCTGCACAAGCCGGCACCGGTGCGGGTCTCGGACGCGGTCGGTCGCAAGCCAGGCCCGCTCAGGATCGCACTGAGCCTGCGCAAGCCGTTCATTCCGACACCCTCGAAACTGGACCCCGAGATCTCGGCTGCGGCCTACGAGATGGCTGCGGTGCTGCGGTCACTGGGCCATCACGTGGTCGTGGACGATCCGAAATATGGAATCACGTTGGGGCTCAATTTCCTTCCCCGTTCACTGGCCGGTGTGGCAGCCTGGCTCGATCAGCTCCCGGATCCGTCGCTGGCCGATCCGCGGACCCGTGCCAACGCGAAACACGGGCGTGCCCTTTCCGGTGCCCCGCTGCGCGCAGCCCGTGCCGCGGAACCGCGGATCCGGCGTCGTATCGGCCGAATATTCGACGAATACGACATCGTGTTGGCTCCGACAACGGCGACTCCACCGCCGCTGATCGAAGCGATCGACGACAAAACCAACAGCGAGACCGACCGCATCATCACCGAACACTGTCCCTACACCTGGCCGTGGAACGTTCTCGGATGGCCGAGTGTGAACATCCCGGCCGGCTTCACCGCCAACGGCCTGCCGATCGGTCTGCAATTGATGGGTCACCAATCCTCGGAACCACTGCTGGTCTCTGTTGCCGCACAACTGGAGAGCGTGCTGCACTGGCACCTCGAGCGACCCGAACAGTGGTGGTGAGCGGCACCACCGACTTACTCCCACTTCATCTGCCACGGACGAAGACACACAGGCCCAACCGGAGTTGAGTCGACGGGGTGAGGCCGACAAAACTGTCCGTGGCGCTGGCCCGAGAGGCTCGCCACGCGCGAACCGAAGCAGATGGCTGGTTCGAGAGAACCTCACCCGGCAGGACGTTTCGGCGGGTAATCGAAGAAATCGTGGCAATCGAACTCTTCGATCGAGCAATGACGCTCGCTGCCAAGATCTTCACCTCGGTTCTCCCCGTCATCATCGCGGGCACGATCTTCACCGGCGGGGACATCGTCGCGCACGGAATCGACGATCAATTCGGATTCGATCCGGCAACCGGCCCTGACGGGGGTGGCGGACTACAGGCGACAGATCCTTCGTTTGCGGCGTTCGGCGTGGCGGGACTGTTGATGGTCGTCATCAGCGGCACCTCCTTCGCTCGCACCCTCACCCGGATCTACGGGAAAATCTGGAACATGCCGCCGAGCGGCCTGAATCATGCTTGGCGGTGGATGGCGGTCCTGTTTGCAGTCGCCATGTCGGTGCCGCTCCTCGGCGTCGCACGCACGGTTGCCGAACTCAGGGTCGTCGGCAGACCCCTGGCACTGTTGGTGGAGTTCGCCGTGTGGATGTTCGTGTGGATCCTCGTCCCGCATCTGCTCACGGCAGGCTGGGTGTCCGGCCGGGTGCTGTGGGCGACCGGCGCCCTCACTGCGGCGGGGCTCACTACTTTTCGCGCCGGAGGACGCGTCGTCCTCCCCCGGATCACCGAGACGGCGGAAGCGCAGTTCGGCCAGTGGGGTCTGGTATTCACTTCGATCAGTTGGCTGTTCGGGTACTCCGTCATCATCGTCGGCGCCGCTGCTGTCACCAAGGCTCTTGCCCTGGATGAAGGAATGATCGGCCGCGTCCTTCGCGGTCCGGAACCCGCGCTGGAACCCAAACACACCGATCCGTCTACGACGGGCGGTTCGTGAGATGGTGCGGGCCAATTCGTCCGTAGTGGGCGACGCGCACAACGGGCGCGCGGCAGTAGCGTCGAGGACACTGTCGATGTAGAAGCACGATGATCACTGAGGTGTGGTTATGAGTCTTCACCACGAACAACACTCGTCCCCCGGGCAGCGCTGGTCGGCTCGGGCCGCATTCGGCGCGTCGATCGGTGCGGTGGCTGTACTCCTCGTATTCGCGGGCGCCCGGACGCTGACGTTGTTCGCGGTGACGGTCGGTGCCCTCGTCGTCGGGGTCGCGGCGTTCTTCTGGTTCCTCACCAGTCGTGGTGTGATCCGATGGATCTCGCTGGCAGTGGCGCTATTCGCGCCCATCGTGGTAGTTGTCTACCTTGTCCGTGCGCAGCTGTTGTGGGTGGTGATACTCGCTCTCGGACTGGCCGCACTTGCTGCACTGTGCGCCCGGGCCGCCCTCGCCGGCGGCGCCGCAGACGCGCCGACGCCCGAGCACACTGCGTCGATTCCGGAGCGCCCGTTCCTGATCATGAACCCGCGATCGGGTGGCGGAAAGGTAGAAAGATTCGATCTGAAGAAGCGAGCCGAGGCGCTGGGCGCGGAGGTGGTATTGCTCGAGGGACCGGAAACGATCGACGTCGAAACCGTCGCCAGGAAAGCAGTGGAGCGGGGCGCAGACCTGCTCGGGGTGGCCGGCGGTGACGGAACTCAAGCTCTCGTGGCCGGTGTCGCCGCCGAGTACGACCTTCCGTTCTTGGTAATCAGTGCCGGCACCCGCAATCACTTCGCGTCGGATCTCGGGTTGGACCTCGCCGATCCGGGCCGATGTCTGGACGCGCTGTCCGATGGCGTCGAGCTACGTGTCGACCTCGGCACCATCGACGGGCGCACTTTCGTCAACAACGCCTCCTTCGGTGCCTATGCGCAGGTAGTGCAGAGCCCCGCCTATCGCGACGCGAAAACCGGAACGATCCTTCAGATGCTGCCGGATGTGATCGCGGGCCACGACGGTGCTCGATTGATCGCCCACCTCGGCGATCTCGAGATCGACGGACCGCAAGCCGTGCTGGTGAGCAATGGACCGTACCGAACTCACGATCTGGTCGGCCTCGGACATCGGGCGCGGTTGGACCACGGCCTTCTCGGCGTGGTGACGATCTCGGTGAGCAGTGCGCGTCAGGCCGTCGGGCTCCTCCGCCGTACACGTCGCCACGGACTGACTCAACATCTCTCGGGCGATATCACCGTCGACGCGGACGAGACGATGATTCCGGTCGGAGTCGACGGTGAGGCCCTCATGCTCGGTACCCCGGTGCGTTGCACCATCATCCCTCTCGCTCTCCGAGTCCGCGTCCCGCGGGTTCGTCCCGGAGTTCGCCCATCTGCACCGGCGATGGACTGGGTCCGGCTCTTCCAGCTCGCTCGGCCACATTGAGTCGGTCACGTGCGCTGAGAGGACGATCGATACCAACTCGAGTATCGTCCGGCGAGCGGGGCCGCGGTAAGCCCATGGGCCACAACGGAAAGCCCGATCGTGATCACTGCGGTGGTCAGTAGAAGACTCTCGTGGGGCAATTCATGAGGTTCTTCTACGATGAGTACGACGAACACGATGGTGGCGAGACCGCGCGGCCCGAACCACCCGACGAACCCGACGGTCGGTGCCCGGGCGTGCAGACCGATCATTGCCAGTGCGGCGGGAAGCATTCGGACAACGGTAAGGCTCACCACGGCATACCCGAATACGGCCCACGACAGATTGCCGAGTGCAGGCCCGAGCAAGACAGCACCGTAGACGATGAATGTCACTGCGCTGGAGAGATCCCCGAACTCCTCGATCAGGTGTGACACGTCACCGCCCGCGCGCCTGCGGATGACACCGAACGCCAGCCCACCGACGAAGGCTGCGATGAACCCGGAGCCACCGACCCCGACTGCCGCGGTATAGGCGAGCGCTGCAGCCGCTACCGGGACGATCTGAACCCACAATGGGTCTATCGACTTTCGGCGTCCAGCGATAACGAGCACGGTGCCGGCAGCGGCTCCTGCGACGATGCCGGCCGCGATACCGTAGCCGATCTGCTCGAATACCAGGACGGCGGCGGCACCACCTCCGACCGTGCCGGACTCCGTGTGTGCAATCGCAAGGACAACCAAGAAGATCGGCACGCAGATGCCGTCGTTCAACCCGCTCTCCACATTGAGGCCTTGTCGAACCACTGTCGGTAGCGACGGAAGGGTCACGACCGCCTTCCCTAGCGCGGCATCGGTGGGAGCAAGAACGACGGCGAGCAAAATCGCTTCCGGAAGCGAGAACTCGTCGAAAATTACAAGTGCTGCAACGATTCCGAGCGCGATCGTCCCTGGAAGCCCGATCGCGAGCAGTCGCACAGGCAGCGCAAGCTGGCGGCGTAGTGCGGCGAAGTCGATGCGCGAGGCGTCTACGAACAACACCAGCCCGAGCGTCAGTTCGGCGAGAAGTTTGACCGCTTCACCGGCGTAATCCAATTCGATCAAATCGGACCCAGCGACACCCAGCGCCAGGCCTCCGAGAGTGAAGACGATCGGCGCAGTGATCGGAGTTCCCTCGATGCGTCCCGAGATCGCGGCGAACGCAATCAGGAGACCGGCGATGGCGGGCACCGCCCACGTCATGGCCGTACCCCTCCGAACTGTCTCGAACATTCGGTAGCGTGCGGAAGTATCGTCCGGAACACGTTGTCCTCGAACAGGTTCCGCATCATGTCGGCCGGGTGTCGGCCGGCGAAACCTCACCGAGTGCAGGCCGCGCAATCAGTTCCACTACCAGCAGAGCTGCGACGGCGACGACCACTGTCACTGCCACGACAGCACCGGAGGGGTACCTCCAGAACACCAGTGTCATCACCGCGATCGCGACGATTCCCGCACGAAGTGGGAGTCGCAACTGCGCGACCACGGACTCGAACCGATTCGGCGCTCGTCCGCCTGCACGGCCCCTGATCGCGTCGGCACCTTTGCAGTATGCGGAGCGAACCGCCACTGCCGATCCTGATGAACCGGTGAGATAGCCGACGATTGCGATCACCACCGCGAGCACGAATACCGCGCGCAAGGTCGTCTTGAGAGGCACCAGGAGTGTGTCGATCAGTACCGTCGCCGCTTGCGGGGACAACACATCAGCGGGAATTGCATCGAGATACAGCGACCGACCGATGCTGATCGCGACGGCGAGCAGCGCCATGGCCACAGCCAGGCTGACTCCGACGAGCGCACCTGCCCGTCGGCGCATGCCCTTCGGGCTAGCCCATACCGCACCAACCGCTGCGAGCAAGGTCAACCACGGAAGCACACCGGATGCTTTGTCCAACAACGAGGTTGCGCGCTGCGCCTTGACCAGGTCGGGCGCCTGAAACAGTACGAAAGACTTGTCGATCGAGGGTATTTTGTCCGCGAATGCGAATCCACGCTCGGTCAGCTTGGCGCGCACCTTGTCGATGATCGGGGCCAGCGAAATGCTCACCGTGCCATCGTCGCTGACCACGACGGCCGCTCGGGTGTTGCCGGTCAGCACGGCCGTCAGGGCTTGATGCGCCTCCCGATTGGCCTGAATCCACAGTGTTTCGAATTCGTCGGAGGCCACCAGAGACTCCACTGTCTTGTGCACGAACGACTCGGCCTGGTCCGCGATGACCGGGGCGAGACCGACAACCGCGGGTGGCACGCGAGGAGCATTCTCGGTGATCGAGGTCAGGGCTTCGGCGGTGATCGACTGGACATCGAGACGGGTCATGATCTCGTTGGTGATTTGATCTGCGAGCTCACCCTGCAGCACCGGATTCGAACCCAGCGGCGTCACCGTCTCGACATAGCGGTCGGCGTCGAGGATCTCACTGCTGGCGAAGCGGGCAAGTACGGCGGAGAAGCCCAGAACTGCGACCAGGACCAGAAGCAGGATCGCGGCGATCCAGCGCGATGTCGAGTGTCCGGCGCGGGTTCGAGGTACCGCGGCCGGTGTGCGCTCCTCGCGCAGTGCGGCCAGCTCTCGCCGCAGACTGTCGAGCTCCCCCCGCTCGGTCGCGCTGAGTGGCTGTTCGGAGCCTGGTGAATCCATGTTCGGGCCTCTTCTCCGGTGGGCACAATCAGGGCCGAGCAACTGCTCCCTCATTCGATGACCTTTCGCGGCTCAGCGCGCAACTGCATCATTCGTACCGGGTGACATTGTTCGCATACCTGCATCCATCACAGGTCTTCGATCAACACGCCCACACATAGCGCGGTGAAGATCTAGGGTCGAAACCAACGGATCAAGGTTCGGCCGATGCCCCTGATGGCCACCGTCTGTGTTAGGGAAGTTTCGAGTATCCGCTGCACATCGAAGTCAGGAGTCACGATGGCAAAGCTGGAATTCAAACGCGTATCCGAGATCTCGCGCAAGGAGGTGGCAGAACGAATCATCGCGCTCGGCCACGCTCTCGCCAGCGGTTCGGAAGTGGAGATGGGCTCGGGTGGCGACTCGATATCGATCGTCGTCGCCGATCGCGTTCGGTGGGAACTCGAGATCGAAGTGGACGGAAACGAAACCGAGATCGAAATCGAGATCAGCTGGCGGGACGCCCCTTCCGACCCTGTCGACAGCGCACCGGCAGACAAGCGCGAGCCACCGCGTCGGGCTCGGGCACGCAAGTCGACCCCGAAGTAGGACCAGAAACGGACGCAGACCTCACCCGCCTCGGATGACGCCACGGCACCCGCCGAATCCTAGAGTTGGATCGTCGAGAGAGCTCGCACCAGCTGTCGTCACCCCGAGTCGCGACCATCGGCCGGATTCTCGCTGACCGATGTCCAAGTTCGAAGGAGTTCGAAACATGATCGATTCATTCTGGGAACTGATGTGGTACACGCTGATCGTGTTCGCGTTCGTCGCGTATTTGATGATCCTGTTCCAAGTTGTCGCCGACCTGTTCCGTGATCGCAACATGTCCGGTTTCGTCAAGGTCATCTGGATCATCCTGCTAGTAGTAATTCCGTATCTCACGGCCTTCGTCTACGTGATCGTGCGCGGTCGCGGCATGACGACTCGACACATCGAGGCACAGCAGTCGTCCAAGGAGGCCACCGATCAGTACATCCGAGAAGTCGCCGGCAAGTCCTCTGCCGAGCACATCGCCGACGCCAAAGCACTTCTCGACGCCGGCACCATCAGCCAAGCCGAATTCGAAACGCTGAAGGCCAAGGCGCTGAGCTGACCGACTGCTGCGACCGGGGTTCACGAAAGAAAGGAATGCACATGAGTTCTCTTGTCCTGGAGCTACATCACGTCGTGCAGCGGATGCGCGGACCCCGGCACAGGCATCACCATAGTTGCCGATCTCGTCGGCGCAACCACGTGCACACGCTCCTCGAACACCATTCGATCTAGCCGACGGCGCGATCTAGCCGACGGGCTCGGCTAGATCGCGATCAAAACCCGAGCTTGCCCATCTGCTTAGGATCTGTCTGCCAGTCCTTGGCTATCTTGACGTGCAGGTCGAGGTAGATGCGAGTACCGAGCAGCTTCTCGATCTGCAGGCGCGATGCGGTGCCGACCTCTTTCAACCGAGCACCACCCTTGCCGATGATGATCGCCTTCTGGCTCGAGCGTTCGATGTAGAGAATCGCGTGGACGTCGAGCATGTTGTCGTGGCCCTCGCGGGGAGTGATCTCATCGATGACGACCGCTAGCGAGTGGGGAAGCTCGTCGCGAATACCTTCGAGCGCGGCCTCTCTGATCAACTCCGCCATCAGGATTTCTTCGGGCTCGTCCGTCAGTTCCCCGTCCGGGTAGAAGGCGGGGCCGGGTGGCAATTCGGAGGCGAGGAGGCCGACCAGCTTCTCCACCTGCTCACCCGATTCGGCGGACACCGGAATCACGTGGCTGCTTTCCCCCAGCAACTTCGACAGAGCCATGAGCTGCTGTACGACGCGTTCCTTCTTGACCTTGTCGATCTTGGTCACGATGCCGATCAGCGTCGTCTTCGGCGAGATGTGGCGGACCTGCTCGAGAATCCAGCGATCACCCGGCCCGATCTTTTCGTCCGCTGGGATGCACAGTCCGATGACGTCGACCTCGGAATACGTATCCTGCACCAAGTCGTTGAGTCGCTGCCCGAGAAGTGTTCTCGGACGGTGCAATCCAGGGGTGTCGACGAGAATCAACTGAGCATTCTCGCGGTGAACGATGCCACGAATCGTGTGGCGCGTGGTCTGCGGACGCGATGAGGTGATGGCGATCTTGGAACCGACGAGCGCGTTGGTCAGCGTCGACTTTCCGGTGTTCGGCCGACCGACGAAGCAAATGAATCCGGACCGAAAATCTTCTTCGCTCGAATCAGACATCGAGCACCTCCCAGCTCTTCCCGCCGCGCGATGCGGCCGGGATGGTTGTATTCGTTCTGCCGCACAGCTCAGGCATCGGACACTTCTGTCGACGATTCCTCATCGTGATCGTTCTCGAACCTCTCCACCAGAACGGTCGTGACTCGCACTCGACCCTTCTGATCGGCGCCGCCTTCGCCGGTGAATGCCAAGCCGTGCGCCTGCACACGCGAACCTGGGAGCGGTACACGTCCGAGCTCGTAACCCAGGAGACCACCGACGGTGTCGACGTCCTCGGATTCGATCTCGATGTCGAACAACTCGCCGACGTCATCGAGTGGCACACGTGCAGATACCCGATAGCGTCCGTCACCCAAGTCTTCGATGGGCGCAACTTCACCGGCGTCGTACTCATCGGCGATCTCTCCGACGATTTCCTCCAACACATCCTCGATGGTGACCAACCCTGCAGTTCCGCCGTATTCGTCGATGAGCACGGCCATGTGCTTACGATCACGCTGCATTTCGGCGAGCAAACTGTCCAACGGCTTGGAGTCCGGTACGAATACTGCCGGCCTCATGACGTCGGTCACCTTCACGCCGCGTCCGCCATCGGTGGAGTAGTACGTCTGCTGCACAAGATCTTTCAGGTACACGACGCCGATGATGTCGTCGACGTTCTCACCGATCACCGGAATCCGAGAGTGACCACTGCGCACGGCGAGCGAAGTCGCCTGTCCCGCTGACTTGTCGGACTCGATCCACACCATTTCCGGCCGCGGAACCATCACCTCGCGAGCCGAGGTGTCACCGAGTTCGAAGACGGACTGGATCATTCGTCGCTCGTCGTCTGCAACCACACCGCGTTCACGGGCCATGTCGACCAGTTCACGCAGTTCGATCTCGGATGCGAACGGGCCGTTGTGGAATCCGCGCCCCGGCGTGATCGCGTTGCCGATCATGATCAGCACGCGGCTCACCGGACCCAGAATCCAGCCGAGGCCTCTCAGCGGAAGTGCCGCGAACAGTGCGATCGAGTACGCGTGTTGGCGCCCGAGCGTTCTGGGGCCGACACCGATGACAATGTAACTGACCAACACCATCACAACGGCAGTGACGATAAGTGCGATCGTTTCGTCGAGAACACCGATCAGCCCACCCGCGAGTAGAACTGTGGAAACGATTTCGCACAGGATGCGAAGAAGGACCGTCAGATTCACGTATCGAGGGCGGTCCGCAACGATGGTGAGAAGACCGATAGCGCCCGGGCGACCATCTTTGACCATGTCCTCGACGCGGGCCCGTGAGACGGTGTTCAGTGCCGAATCCACGGCTGCGAACAAACCTGCGATCGGTACGAGGACGACTGCTGCCACTATCAGCGCAGGCGCATCGCTCACAGGTTGTCGCCGCCGACGAAGCCGGTTTTGCCGAGCAGCCGACTGTCCCTGGCCGCCTGCACTTCGGCTTCTTCTGCGCGACGGAGATCCTCGTACCACTCCGCCAGAATGCGATTCTGAAGAGCGAACATCTCTTTTTCTTCATCCGGTTCGGCGTGGTCGTAGCCGAGCAGATGCAGAACACCGTGGACAGTCAGCAGTGCCAACTCGTGTTCGAGAGGATGGCCGGCCGCTGCTGCCTGGTCTGCAGCAAAGGACGGGCACAGCACGATATCGCCGAGCATCGACGGGCCCGGCTCGGGAGAATCCGGACGACCGCCGGGCTCGAGCTCGTCCATCGGGAACGACATGACATCCGTAGGGCCCGGTAGGTTCATCCACCGCATATGCAGGTCCGCCATGGTGGACGAATCGACGAGAACCATCGACAACTCGGCCGCCGAATGCACGTCCATACTGGCGATAGCGAACCGGGCCACACTTACGAGATCCGTTTCGGAGACTTCCATCCCCGATTCGTTGGACACCTCGATACTCATTGCTGCTCACTCTTTCGACAAGGGACTTTCGAGCAGATTCTATCGGCGAGCAGAGCGCGGCCCTCCAGAGCGTCGCTGTGCTCGATTGCTCAGCGAGAGATCTTGGTTGTTCGTGGACTCGAACCGCTCGTAAGCGTCGACGATCTCCGACACCAGGCGATGTCGAACCACGTCGCTACTGGTCAACTGTGCAAAGTGAATGTCATCGACGTCGGTGAGTATCTCCGACGCGGCCCGTAGCCCCGAACGTGCGCCACCGGGGAGGTCGACCTGAGTGATGTCGCCGGTCACCACGATCTTCGAGCCGAAGCCCAGCCTGGTGAGGAACATCTTCATCTGCTCGGCGGTGGTGTTCTGCGCCTCGTCGAGGATGATGAACGCGTCGTTGAGGGTCCGACCACGCATGTACGCCAGCGGAGCGACCTCGATGACACCTGCCTGCATGAGCTTCGGGATAGCCTCGACATCCATCATGTCGTGCAGTGCATCGTGCAGCGGGCGCAGGTACGGGTCGATCTTGTCGTGCAACGTGCCGGGCAGAAAGCCCAGACGCTCACCGGCCTCCACCGCCGGCCGCGTCAGAATGATGCGGCTGACCTGTTTGGCCTGCAGCGACTGGACCGCCTTGGCCATCGCCAAATAGGTCTTGCCGGTACCGGCGGGGCCGACACCGAAAACGATGGTGTTGGTGTCGATTGCGTCGACGTAGCGCTTCTGATTGAGCGTCTTCGGTCGGATGGTCTTGCCTCGACGAGAAAGGATGTCCAGGCTCAGCACTTCGGCCGGTGACTCCGCGACACCATCGGTCATCATGCCCACTGCCCTGCGTACCGCATCGACGGTCAGCGGCTGCGCGCGCTTGGCGACGGCGGCCAATTCGGAGATGACACGCTCGGCGAGGGCCACGTCGGTGATCTTGCCACTCAAAGTGACTACGTTTCCTCGGACATGGATGTCGGCGCTCAGAAGCTGCTCGAGTGTCCGCAGGTTCTCATCGGAAGGTCCGAGCAGCGGAAGAACTGCCTCAGGCGCAAGCTCCATGCTGGACCGAACCATGCGTTCGGTGGGAAGTTCGCTGTGTTCACTCACGTGGTGGCTATGGCCTGCTTTCCGATGTCGACGAGCATGAAATGGACGGGGCCTGATTCGAGTTTAACGCGCATGCGAATAACAGCATTCCCATCTACCTGCCGGTACCGGCGAGCACCGCAGTCACCGAGCGCTGCCAACTCTGCGACCCGGTCTCGAGAAACGCGATGTGGTCCTCACCAGGAACGATCGTCAGTTCGGCGTTATCACCGGCCGCGCGGGCCGCTGCCACATAAAGTTCGCTCTGCGACACCGGCACCAGCGTGTCGAGCGATCCATGAATGCAATGCATCGGGACCGCGGTGGGAATGCGGTGTATCGGCGACGCCGACCGATACAGCGCGGGCGCGTCCTCGTAGTCGGCGTCGAGCAACGCGCGAACGGCAGGATTGACGATTCCCGACGTCGGTCCCGTCACCAAGTCCAGAACACCTGCCTGCGTCACGATCAGCGACGGTGTCAGCGCGCCGCCGCGCCGACCTGCCCGCCAGGCGGCCAGGTGTCCCCCGGACGAATGACCGAGCACTCGGATGTCTGTGAGATCGAGTGAGATCGAATCGAGTTCGGCAGCTATGCCGATCAGTGCGTCGAGCGCCGCGCCGACATCGTTGCTCACTTCGGGCCACAGCCCGCCTGCACCGACGCGGCGATACTCGATGTTCCAGGCTGCGATACCCGCTCGCGCACATTCGACGGCGTACCGGGTGCCGAGGCTGGAGCTGTACTGGCCACTCCAGGATCCGCCGTGAACGATCATGACGACAGGTACACAAGTGCCGGTTTCAGCGGCGGAGCGCTCCGGGAGATAGAGGTGGCCGTACTGCTCCTCGTGCTCGCCATAGCTGATTTTGGTTCGCTCCACTAAGGCTCACGAAAGTCGAGAGGCTGCTGCGCCCAGCGGTCCGTCGAGACACCGATCGCACCCAGTGCAACGGCCGCAGCGGTCGAGGTCCGCAGAACCGTCGGACCCAACACGACGGTTCTGGCTCCGGCCGCAGTCAATTTGCCTACTTCGCTGTCGTCCAAACCACCTTCAGGACCTACCACCAACAGCACCTCGCTCACCGAACGCAGCGGCAACTCCGAGAACCTGTCGGTTGCCGATTCATGAAGCACTGCAACGATTCCCCCGCGGGAGACGACCCCACGAACGAGTTCGAGTACCGCCGCCGTGTCATGGAGTTCGGCGACGTCCGGAACGAACGGCCTTCGGGACTGCTTGGCCGCGGCGGCAACCGTACTGCGCCACCGAGCGACGCCCTTGGCTGTTTTCGCACCTTCCCAACGCGCGACGCATCGCGAGGATTGCCACGGCACGATGGAGTCGACGCCCGCTTCGGTCGCCAGTTCTACGGCCAACTCCGAACGGTCTGCTTTGGGCAGCGCTTGGACGAGCCCCACCGATGGTGTCGGCCGCGGCATGTCCGATCGAGCATTGACGGTCATTTCGAGGCGATCACGCTCGGCGGAGATCACGACGGTGTCCGCGACGCCGCCGTGCCCGTCGGAGAGCAAGATTCGCTCTCCTACTCGGATCCGCCGCACCGTAGCGGCATGGTGGCCTTCTTTCCCGTCCAGGACAGCGGTGCTACCGACCTGGGGCAAGGGATCGAGGTAGAAAACGGTGGCCGCCATCGTCAGCGACCGCTGAACGCTTCCCGGAGCCTCGAGAACAGCCCACCGCTGTGCTGGGAACCGATGGTGACGACCTCGGCTGCATCGCGGTCTCGCAGGGCTTTCAGGTCTTCGAGGAGCTGAGTCTGTTTGTTGTCCAGACGTGACGGCACCACGACCTCGAGGTGCGCGTGCAGGTCACCTCGAATTCCGGACCGGAGCTTCGGCATGCCGTGACCACGCAGTACCGCGACAGCTCCGGGCTGAGTGCCTTGATCGACGACGATGTCCGTCGGTCCGTCGATGATCGCGTCGACCGACACCGAGGTGCCGAGCGCTGCGTCGACCATCGGGACACGAATCGTGCAATGCAGATCTTCGCCGTCGCGGACGAACACGTCGTGCTGCTGCTCGACGATTTCCACGTAGAGGTCACCTGCGGGTCCGCCGCCCGGGCCGACTTCACCCTGAGAAGCGAGTCGAATCCTCATGCCGTTACTGACACCGAGCGGGACCTTGACCGAAATGTCTCGACGCGATCGAACGCGACCGTCGCCACCACATTTGCGGCACGGGTCGGGAATGGTCTCCCCGGCTCCGCGGCAGGTCGGGCACGGCCGTGAGGTCATGACCTGACCGAGGAAGGAGCGCTGAACGGACTGCACTTCGCCTGCGCCACCACAGGTTTCGCAGGTCACGGGCTTGGAGTCACCGTTGGTACCCGCACCGGTACACAAGTCGCACAGGATCGCCGTGTCGACGGTTATGTGCTTGGTGACACCTGTCGCGCACTCGTCGAGCGTAAGTTTCGTTCGCAGCAGCGAGTCGGCACCCGGCTGGACGCGACCACGGGGTCCGCGGCCACTGCCACCGCCCTGTCCGCCGAAGAACGCTTCGAATACATCTCCGAGTCCGCCGCCGAAGCCGCCACCACCGAAGCCTGCCCCGCCGCCGCCGCCTTGCTGAAGTGGGTCTCCTCCGAGGTCGACGACGCGTCGCTTCTCGGGATCGGAGAGGACCTCGTAGGCAGTGGAGATGTCCTTGAATCGGGCTTGCGCGCTCTCGTCCGGATTCACATCGGGGTGGAGTTCACGCGCAAGTTTGCGGTAGGCGCGCTTGATCTCTTGGTCCGAAGCCTTCTGGCTCACACCGAGCGTCCCGTAATAATCCCGTGCCACGTAAGTCTCTTTCGTTTTTGTCGATCCGGTCTGCGCTTGCCTCCGCTATCGCGGTGCGACAAGCAATGTCTGTTGTCCGGTGATCAGCGCTCGGCGAGAACCTCGCCGATATACCTCGCAACGGCGGCGACCGATGCAATTGTTCCCGGATAGTCCATGCGTGTGGGGCCCAGCACTCCCATACCTCCCAGAACCATGCCAGCCGAACCGTACCCAGTGGAAATCACCGAAGTTCCGCGCATCTCCTCGACCTGCGTCTCTTCACCGATCCGCACCGTCACAGTCCGCGTGTCCTGTGTCACAGCCAGTAGCTTGAGCACGATGACCTGCTCTTCCAATGCTTCGAGAACAGCACGCAACGAACCGGGGAATCCGGCGTCACCTGCAAAATCGGCGGCATTTCGGGTCAGGTTGGCGGTTCCGCCGAGCACGAGACGTTCCTCCGAGTGCTCTACCAGGGACTCGACCAACACAGTCGCAGATCTGATCATTGCATCGCGCAGGGGTTCGGGTGCATTCTCGGCGAGTTCGGCAACGGCCGCCGAAGCCGCGGCGAGACGTTTCCCTTCGAGCGCTCCACCGAGCAATCTGCGCAGTTTTGCCAAGTTCTCGTCGTCGATGACATCGCCCAGTTCGACGATGCGCTGATCGACGCGTCCGGAGTCCGTGATGAGCACCAGAAGCAGCCGGGCGGGTGTGAGCGCAACTACTTCGAGGTGGCGAACCGAGGACACCGACAACGTCGGATACTGAACGACGGCCACCTGGCGGGTGAGCTGTGCAAGCAGTCGAACCCCGCGACGAAGAACATCGTCGAGGTCGACGCCGTTTTCCAGGAACTCGAGAATCGCACGCCGCTCGGCAGGCGAGAGTGGTTTGACGTCGGCGATGCGGTCGACGAACTGTCGGTACCCCTTGTCGGTCGGTACCCGACCGGAGCTGGTGTGAGGCTGTGCGATGTAGCCCTCTGCCTCCAGCGCCGCCATGTCGTTACGCACTGTCGCGCTGGACACACCGAGGTTGTGACGTTCCACCAAGGCGCGCGACCCGACAGGTTCCTGGGTGGAGACGTAATCAGCAACTATGGCCCGAAGAATTTCGAACCGACGGTCATCAGTGCCCGACATCGGTATCCACCTCCACATCTGCTCTGTTCATGACATACACCGGGTCGGGGCGCGAACAGCCTGCTGACTGCCCTCCCCCGGCCGACCCGCCTGTCGAGTCTAGTGGCCATGGAGCAGTACCCACCGCTAGGCCTTAGTGTGGACAAGTGGGTTACTCGACTGCGACAACGGACATAGCTGTGACGAACTACACCGAATCGAGGGTCACAGCGTGATCTTCAAAGGTGTTCGCGACGGAAAGCCGTACCCCGAGCACGGCCTGTCGCTGCGGGACTGGTCCAAGATTCCTCCCCGCCAACTCCGCCTCGACGACATAGTCACCACCACGAAGGTTCTCGAACTCGACCGCCTTCTGTCCGAGGACTCGACCTTCTACGGCGATCTGTTTCCGCACGCCGTCCACTATCGCGGGGTCGTCTACCTCGAAGATGGCCTGCACAGAGCTGTGCGAGCGGCCCTGCGCAACAGGACGGTCCTACATGCCCGCGTGTTCGACTACGACGCACTGAGTGCGTGAGTTTCCAGAATTCGAATTTCCAGTGTTCGTCTCGTGGGTGATCGAACGCCCGATCACGCAGCGATAGCGCGGACGACCGCGTCGGCCAGCAGCCGGCCGTGGTCGGTGAGGACGTAACGATCGTGCTCGACAACCATCAGGCCGTCGACCACCAACTGATCAGCCGCCGCGCGCTCGGAATCAGCAAGCACATCGGCAGGCAGTCCCGTACGTAGACGGATCTTCAACATCAGCTCTTCCAGGTGAATGTCCGCACTCGTTAGCAGTTCACTGCCTGCGACGGGGAACTCACCTGCTGCCAACCGGTCCGCGTATCGAGCGGGGTGCTTGATGTTCCAGAACCTGGTTCCACCGATGTGACTGTGTGCCCCAGGACCGGCTCCCCACCAGTCTCCGCCATCCCAGTAGCCGACATTGTGCTTGCATTCGGCAGCGTCATCGGACGCCCAGTTGGACACTTCGTACCAGTGCAGTCCAGCACCGGACAACACCGAGTCGATCCGCTCGTACCGGCTGGCCAGCACGTCGTCGTCGGGAGCCGGTAGCTCGCCGCGTCGAACCTTGCGCGCCATGGCCGTGCCGTCCTCGACGATCAACGCATAGGCCGACACATGATCGACGCCCGCCTCGAGAACTGCAGCAAGGGAGGCGTCGAGATCCTCCGCGCGTTCACCGGGGGTCCCGTAGATGAGGTCGAGGTTGACATGGTCGAAGCCCGCTGCCCGGGCCTCTTTCGCCGCCGCAACAGCGCGTCCGGGTGTATGCGTTCGATCGAGCACCGCGAGAACGTGAGGGGCGGCCGACTGCATGCCGAGCGAGATCCGGGTGAAGCCCGCTGCACGCAGTTTTTCGAAGAATGTCGGCGACGTCGACTCGGGATTGGACTCCGTCGTCACCTCGGCGCCCGTCGTCAGCCCGAAGCTGCCACGAACGGCGTTCAGCACATCGGTGAGGCCGTCCCCACCCAGCAGCGAGGGTGTGCCCCCGCCGACGAACACTGTGTCGGCGGTTGGCACCGATCCTGCGCGATCGTTCATGAGCGCGGCGGCGGCATCGAGTTCACGGCGCAATCCGGTCAGCCACGATTCCGGCGACGCGGACGTTCCGAGCTCCCCAGCGGTGTAGGTGTTGAAATCGCAGTAGCCGCATCGTGTCGCACAGAAGGGCACGTGCACGTAGATCCCGAACGGCCGCGAACCGACGCCGTCGAACGCCGCATCTGGCAGTTCGAGTGAGACTGCGGGCGAGGCGGAAAGGTTCACGCTCTCCAGTGTCCCAGAACCTGAAGAGTCGCCTCACCACACGGACAGCGTCCCGAGGTCCAGGCTCTCTGCCAGCCTATTTACCGAGAAATTCGGGTAAATAGGTCGCCGCGGTCGGCACTTGCCGTATGACGTGGCACAATAGGGTCCGTGAACGACTCTGGGATCCGATTGGTGGCACGACGCCACGTCGATCTCAAGCGTGTCTGCAGTTCTTCGTGTCGATGCCGTAAGAGTGTGTAGCTGAGTTCTGCGTCTCCTACGACACGCACGCTCATCCCCGCTCGGAATTCGAACTGAGCACGTTTCTTCTCACAAAGCCCCCCGATCCAACCGAACGCGTGTGCAAGCGGTGAGTTTCAGCCCCCACCCTTTCACCGTCCGGCAGAGAAAAGATGCAGGAGCCTTTGATGTCGTCGACAACCGACGCGACAACCGATGCGACAGGCGCGAAATCGCCTGAAGTTGCACCCAGAGAGCGCACCGCACGGCCCACCAAGCGCCGCGCCGAAGGTCAGTGGGCCCTCGGATACCGCGAACCCCTCAACGCCAACGAGCAGGCGAAGAAGGACGACAACCCGCTGAACGTGCGGGCGCGCATCGAGAACATCTACTCCAAGCAGGGGTTCGACAGCATCGACAAGAGCGACCTGCGTGGACGCTTCCGTTGGTGGGGCCTCTACACCCAGCGTGAGGAGGGATACAACGCCACTTTCACCGGTGACGAGAACCTCGACCTCCTCGAAGCCAAGTACTTCATGATGCGAGTGCGTTGCGACGGAGGCTCTCTCAACCTCGAGCAGTTACGGACCATCGCCGGCATCTCGCAGGAGTTCGGCCGCAACACCGCCGACCTGTCCGACCGCGAGAACGTCCAGTTCCACTGGATCGAGGTCGAGAACGTACCGGAGATCTGGAAGCGCCTCGAGGCTGTCGGCCTGAAGACCACCGAAGCCTGTGGCGACTGCCCCCGCGTGGTTCTCGGCTCTCCCCTGGCCGGCGAATCCCTCGACGAGGTACTCGATCCCACCCCCGCTATCGACGAGATCGTGCGCCGCTACATCGGCGACCCTCGTTACTCGAACCTGCCCCGCAAGTTCAAGACTGCGATCTCCGGCCAGCAGGACGTAGTCCACGAGATCAACGACGTCGCGTTCATCGGCGTGAACCACCCGGAACACGGTCCCGGACTTGATCTCTGGGTCGGCGGCGGCTTGTCCACCAACCCGATGCTCGCTCAGCGCGTCGGCGCCTGGATTCCGCTCGACGAGGTTCCCGACGTCTGGGAAGGTGTTGTCTCGATCTTCCGTGATTACGGCTACCGCCGTCTGCGCGCCAAGGCCAGGCTCAAGTTTCTCATCAAGGACTGGGGAATCGAAAAGTTCCGCGAAGTCCTCGAGACCGAATACTTGAAGCGTCCCCTCATCGACGGCCCGGCACCCGAGAAGCCGACGCGGCCCATCGACCACGTCGGTATCCAGAAGACCCAGAACGGATTCAACGCAGTCGGTTTCGCTCCGATCGCGGGCCGCGTTTCGGGGACCATTCTCGCTCGGGTTGCCGACGCCGCCGAGAAGGCCGGCAGTGACCGAATCCGCTTCACGCCCTTCCAGAAGCTGATCATCCTCGACGTGGCCGAAGAAACTCTCGAGCCGCTGATCGCCGACCTCGACGCTCTGGGCCTCCCTGCTCGGCCGTCGCACTGGCGCAAGAACCTGATGGCCTGCTCCGGAATCGAGTTCTGCAAGCTGTCGTTCGCCGAAACACGCAAGCGCTCACAGGTTCTCGTGCCCGAACTCGAAGAGCGTCTGGCAGACATCAACGCCCAGCTCGACGTACCGATCACGATCAACATCAACGGTTGCCCCAACTCCTGTGCCCGCTCGCAGGTCGCGGACATCGGATTCAAGGGCCAACTGGTCGACGACGGTGAAGGAAATCAGGTCGAAGGCTTCCAGGTGCACCTGGGCGGCAGCCTCGGCTTCGACACTGCCTTCGGCCGAAAGTTACGCCAGCACAAGGTCACGAGCGTCGAGATGGGTGATTACATCGATCGCGTCGTACGGCAGTTCGTGAAGAACCGCAACGAGGGCGAACGTTTCGCCGAATGGGCAGTGCGAGCAGATGAGGCGGATATGCGATGACCACTCGGATGAACCTCTCGGTCGAGGAGTTGAAGGCGATTGCCGAGCGCGGCGCTCGCGAACTCGACGGAGCCGACGCTCACGAATTGCTTGCATGGACCGAACGCGAATTCGGCACCGACTATATCGTGGCGTCGAACATGCAGGATGCAGTCCTGGTACACCTTGCCGCCCAGGTACATCCGGGCATCGACGTCCTGTTCCTCGAAACCGGTTATCACTTCGCCGAAACCATCGGCACCCGCGACGCGGTGGAAGCCGTCTACGGCGTCAAGATCGTCAATGCCCGAGCCGAACTGACTGTGCCACAACAAGATGCGCTGGAAGGCAAAGATCTTTTCGCTCGCGAGCCGAATCGATGCTGTGCCATGCGTAAGGTTGCTCCGCTGAAGAAGGAGCTTGCAAACTACAGCGCCTGGGTTACCGGCATCCGTCGAGTCGAATCCCCTACCCGTGCCAATGCGCCTCTCATTTCCTTCGACGAAGGCTTCGGCCTGGTGAAGATCAATCCGATCGCAGCCTGGTCGGACGAGGACATGCAGAACTACATCGACGAGCACTCCATACTCGTCAATCCGCTTGTCGACGAAGGCTATCCATCGATCGGGTGCGCCCCCTGCACCATCAAGCCCGCCCCCGGCGCCGATCCGCGTAGCGGACGGTGGGCCGGTAAGGCCAAAACCGAATGTGGGTTGCACGCATCATGACACTGGACACGACGGCTGTAGAAGCCACGCGCACACTGCTCGACAGCGATCGATTCGACACACTCGACGCGCTCGAGTCCGAGGCGATCCATATTTTCCGTGAGGTAGCAGGCGAGTTCGAGCGCCCGGTCATTCTCTTCTCCGGCGGCAAGGACTCCACCGTTCTGCTGCATTTGGCGATCAAGGCCTTCTGGCCTGCGCCGCTTCCGTTCTCGCTGCTGCACGTCGACACCGGCCACAACTTGCAGGAAGTATTGGACTTTCGCGACTACGTAGTCGCCAAGTACAACCTCCGCCTGCACATCGCCAGCGTCGAGGACTACATCGCCGACGGCCGTCTCACCGAGCGTCCCGACGGCATTCGCAACCCACTTCAGACCGTTCCGTTGCTGGACTCGATCTCGGAGAACCGTTTCGATGCCATCTTCGGTGGTGCACGCCGCGACGAGGAGCGTGCTCGCGCCAAGGAGCGCATCTTCTCCCTTCGCAACGCATTCGGGCAGTGGGATCCGAAGAAGCAGCGTCCGGAATTGTGGAACCTCTACAACGGTAAGCATTCGCCGGGTGAGCAAGTTCGAGTGTTCCCGTTGAGCAACTTCACCGAACTCGACATCTGGCGTTACATCGCCCGGGAAGACGTCGAATTGGCGTCCATCTACTACGCCCACCAGCGCCCGGTGTACCAGCGCGACGGAATGTGGATGACTCCCGGTGTGTGGGGCGGCCCGAGCGAATCCGAGGAGCTGCAGACTCTGTCGGTTCGGTACCGGACCGTGGGCGATGGATCCACCACTGGCGCAGTTCTCTCCGATGCCGCGGACAACGACGCGATTCTTGCCGAGGTCGCGGCATCTCGGCTCACCGAACGTGGTGCCACTCGCGGAGACGATCGTGTTTCCGAGGCTGCCATGGAAGACCGCAAGCGCGAAGGATACTTCTGATGAGCAACTCTCGTTCCGATTCCGCAGCCCCCACTTCCGGTACACAGCTTCTACGGCTTGCCACCGCCGGGAGCGTCGACGACGGTAAGTCCACCCTGGTCGGGCGCCTGCTCTACGACACGAAATCTGTTCTCGCCGACCAGATCGATGCCGTCACACGCGCATCGGTCGACCGTGGACTGAGTACGCCGGACCTGTCACTGCTGGTCGACGGCCTGCGTGCCGAGCGCGAGCAGGGCATCACGATCGACGTTGCCTACCGGTACTTCGCGACACCCGCGCGTTCGTTCGTTCTCGCCGACACACCCGGCCACGTTCAGTACACCCGTAACACCGTCTCCGGTGCGTCCACGGCTCAGCTCGTCATACTTCTCGTCGACGCACGCAAGGGTGTCATCACGCAAACACGTAGGCATGCAGCAGTTCTCGCACTACTCGGGGTACCAAAGCTGGTCTTGGCAGTCAACAAGATCGACCTCGTCGAGAATCCGGAGCAAGTCTTCGCGGACATCTCCGAAGAATTCAACTCTCTGACGAGTTCACTTGGCTGGGCTACCGAGGATGTCACCGAGATTCCGGTGTCCGCCCTGCATGGTGACAATGTGGCGGTGCGCTCGACCAAGACCCCGTACTACGACGGCCCGACGCTGATAGAGCATCTCGAGTCCGTCCCGGTGGACGCAGAACCTCATCGAGTGGGACTGAGGTTCCCCGTGCAGTACGTAATCCGTCCGCGCACAGCCGAATTCCCGGACTATCGCGGCTACGCCGGCCAAGTTGCAGCGGGAACGGTGTCCCCCGGCGACGAAGTCGTCGTGTTGCCCTCGGGAGTACGCACGACCGTCGAGCGCATCGACACAGCCGATGGCGAACTCGGATCGGCCCATGCCGGCCGTAGCGTCACGTTGATTCTCGCCGACGACGTCGATGTTTCTCGAGGTGACACCATCGCTTCCCCGCAGGATGCGCCGGAGGCCCTCGGTGAATTCGACGCCACTGTGTGCTGGCTCGCCGAGAAGCCCCTGCGTCCAGGTGCGCGCCTGCTACTCAAGCACGGAACGCGTACCACGCAGGCCATCGTCGGCTCGCTGGTCGAGCGGTTCGACGAGCAGAAATTGATGTCCGAGCCGTCACCGGAATCGCTGGAGCTCAACGACATCGGTCGAATCTCGGTTCGGGTGGCCGAGCCGATCGTGGCGGACGACTACCGGGTCAACCGACACACCGGCAGCTTTCTGCTGATCGACCCGAACGGTGGAAACACCCTTGCTGCCGGTCTGGTCGGCGACGCGTTGTCCGCTGTCGAGCTCGGGACGCCGATACCGGCGTGAGCGTGCTGATTGCTACCGCTCACGGCAGCCGCGACCCACGCTCGGCTCGCACGGTGCACGCGGTTGTCGATCGGATCCGAATTCGGCGCCCGGATGTGGATGTGCGAGTGGCGTTTCTGGACCTGACGGAGCCGCACGTCGATCGAGTGATCGACGATGTCGCTCTCGAGGGTGCAGACTCGGCAGTCGTCGTTCCGCTGCTGCTCGGCAGCGCGTTTCATGCGAGAGTGGACTTGCCGACGATGCTCGAAGCGGCACGGCTGCGTAACCCAGGATTGTCACTGGTGCAGGCCGACGTACTGGGCGAGGATCAGCGGTTGTTCGATGCCGTTCGCTCACGCATATTCGACGCCGGCGTCGACGTCGACGACCCCGATGTCGGTGTCCTTCTTGCCGCCGTCGGATCCTCGGACGACGCCGCCAACGAACGCACTCGTGCCATTGCTCGACACGTTCTCACGAGCACGCGTTGGTGCGAGGCCGTGACATGCTTTGCGACCGTGCCGAATCCGGGCCCTGCCGAGGCTCTCCAGCTCCTGCACAACGCGGGTGCGAGGAAGATTGTGCTCGCGCAGTGGTTCCTTGCACCGGGGTTGCTGACCGACCGGGTATCCGCAGTTGTGGACGAATCAGGTTTCGACGTCGTCCGAGCGGACGTCATCGGTGCGCATTCGTCGGTGGCCGAGGTGGTGTCCCATCGTTACGACTGCGCTCTGACGCACATCGTCACTGCAGACAACGATCACCTCAATAGGTAGATCCGGCGGCCGGCGCCATCGTGCCCTTGGAATTGAGGATCTTCGGGATCCGTGTGGCGCGTACGTACACCGTCTCTCCGGCGTTGAGCTGGAGTGCTTCACTGTCGCCGCGCGTGATCTGCGCGGTGAAGGGTTCTCCGGTTGCCGCATTCTTCAGTTCGACCTTCACCTCGAATCCGAGACGTACGACGCGTTCGACGATGGCGCGAGTCACGCCCGCTGATTCGGCTGTGCCGTTCTCCTGCGCCAGCGACATGCTCGGATCCCGACCGACGCGAATGTCGTGCGGTCGGACCAGTAGTCCGTTGAGCTTTGCGACCTGCCCGAGGAAGGACATCACGAAGTCGTTCTCGGGACGATCGTAAAGGTCCTCGGGCGTACCGACCTGCTCGATGCGCCCCTTGTTGAGCACCGCGATCCGGTCAGCGACGTCGAGTGCCTCTTCCTGATCATGTGTCACCAATACCGTCGTGACGTGAACCTCGTCGTGCAATCGACGTAGCCAGGTCCGAAGATCCTCACGGACCTTCGCGTCGAGGGCGCCGAACGGCTCGTCGAGCAGCAGCACTTGTGGGTCGACCGCGAGCGCGCGTGCGAGTGCCATCCGCTGCCGTTGGCCGCCCGAGAGCTGCGCCGGGAACCTCGTCTGGAAGCCGGCGAGGCCGACGATCTCGAGGAGTTCGTCCACCTTCCGCTTGATTTCCGGTTTCGGTCGCTTCCTGATTTTCAGTCCGAAGGCGACGTTGTCGCGAACGCTGAGGTGTTTGAAGGCTGCATAGTGCTGGAACACGAATCCGATCTCACGACGCTGTGGGCTCACCCACGTCACGTCCTGGCCGGCCAGGACCACCTGACCGGAGTCGAGTTGCTCGAGGCCCGCAATCGACCTCAGCAAGGTCGACTTACCAGAGCCACTGGGCCCGAGCAACGCCGTCAGTGAGCCCTTGGGGATGTCGATGCTGACGTTGTCGAGTGCGGCGAAGTCGCCGTATTTCTTGTTGGCGCCGACAACGGAGATCTCGATCTCGTTGTTTTTCGATGTGGTCATTACTTCGTCCTCTTTTTGTCGAGGGCAGTCATCAGCAGCAATACGATGACGGCAATTGCCATGAGCAGCGTGGATGCGGCATATGCACCCGCTTGGTTGAAGTCCTCGTATCGTGAATTCACCAACAGCGTCAGTGTCTGCGAGATGCCTGGCAAGTTGGTCGACACCATGATCACGGCGCCGAACTCACCGAGCGAACGCGCAACGGTCAGGACGATTCCGTACGTCAGGCCCCAGCGAATGGCAGGAAGTGTGATCCTCCAGAAGGTCTGCATCGAGGAAGCCCCCAACGTCGATGCAGCTTCTTCCTGCTCTTCTCCGATTTCGTAGAGCACTGGCTCCACTTCGCGCACCACGAAGGGCAGCGTCACGAAGATCGTCGCTATCACCATGCCTGGCAGAGCGAAGATGATTTTGAAGCCGAGACTCTCGATGCCACCGAACCAACCGTTGGCACCCCACAGCAGAATGAGCGCGACGCCGGTGACGATGGGCGACACCGCAAACGGAAGGTCCACGATGGCCTCGAGGACACCCCTTCCACGGAATCGCCCACGCACGAGTGCAAGGGCTGTGATGACTCCGAACACGACGTTGATCGGAACGACGATCGCGACGATCAGCAACGACAGTTGCAGTGCCGACTGCGCGGCCGGCGTCGTTATCAGTCCCCAGAACTCGGCGATCCCATTTTCGAAAGTTCGATAGAGGATGGCGCCGAGCGGAAACAACACCAGTGCAGCGAGATAGAACAACGCAACGACCCGCAGCGAGAGTTTGACCGGGAGTCCGAGCTTCATCGGATCTGTTCCTCTCTTCGAGCGAGTCGACTTCCCACGATGCGAAGAACGAACAGGACGACGAACGCCAACGCGAGCAAGACGACCGAGATCGCTGCTGCGTCGACCTGATGGTCGTACTCGATCAGTTCACGGATGTACTGGGATGCGATCTGCGTTTGCCCTGGGATGTTGCCGCCGATGAGAACAACCGATCCGAATTCGCCGATAGCCCTTGCGAAGGCCAGCCCTGCGCCGCTCAGAACTGCGGGCATCAGCACCGGAAGCACGATGCGCCGGAAGATGGTCCAGTTGCCTGCGCCCAGTGACGCCGCCGCTTCTTCCACCTCTTTGTCGACCTCGATGAGTACCGGTTGTACTGCGCGCACAACGAACGGCAATGTGACGAACAACAACGCAACGACGACAGCGGGCTTGGTGGCATTGAAGACCAGGCCGATAGGGCTGGTCGGGCCGTAGAGCGAGAGCAACACCAGGCTCGCCACGATCGTCGGCAATGCGAACGGCAGGTCGATCACCGCATTGACGAATCGTTTGCCCGGGAACTCGTCCCGAACGAGCACCCACGCAATCAGCGTGCCGAGGAAGAGGTTGACGAGCGCAGTGGCAGCCGACACTTCCAGCGTCACCTTGAATGTCGCGATCGCACGCGGCTGTGTCACCGCATCCCAGAAACCGGCTGCCCCATTGTCGAACGACTTGACCAACAACGCCGCGAGCGGCAACAGCACGATGATGCTCAACCACAACACCGCCACTCCGAGGCCGAGCGGACCGACGGATCCGGGACCGCGGAACTTACGCCCCTTACGCGGAGACGCGCGCCATGACCGTGACTCGGCCTCGATAGTGGTCGACATGGTTCCTACTTGGTGTTTTCGCTGTAGATGGTCGTGATCGCACCGCTGTCACCGAACAGATCGGCGTCGACCTGACTCCAACCACCGAGATCGTCGATAGTCCGCAGCTTCTCCGGGGTGAAGAACTTGTCCGAGTACTCGGCTGCAACGTCCGGGTCGACGGGTCGGAATCCTGCCTCCGCCCAGATCTTCTGTCCTTCGTCGGTATAGATGTAATCGTTGAGAGCATTGGCCAATTCCAGCTGGCCGCTGGTGTTCACCACAGCAACAGGATTTTCGATACGGAAGGTATCTGCCACATCGATGTGCTCGACCTTCTCGCCCTGCTCTTCGATGAGGAGTGCCTCGTTCTCGTAGCTGATCAGCACGTCGCCCTGCCCCTGCAGGAACGCCTCGGTTGCCGCACGACCCGACTCCGGTTGTACCGGAAAGTGTCCCGACACGAGCTTCTGAACGTAATCGAGACCTGCCTGCCGATCCTGACCGCCGTTGCTCTTTGCCGCGTACGGCGCCAGCAGATTCCACTTGGCCGAACCCGAGCTCAGTGGGCTCGGACTGATGACCTGCACATCAGGGGCGAGCAGATCGTCCCACGTTCGAATATTCTTCGGGTTGCCCTCGCGGACGACCAAGGTGACGACTGATCCGAAAGGCACGCCGCCGTAAGCGTTCTGGTTCCAATCCTCATCGACCTTGCCCGCCTTGACCAACCGCTTCACATCCGGCTCGACGGAGAAGTTCACGATGTCAGCCGGGGCACCGTCGGCCACTTTGCGTGACTGGTTACCCGAGGCACCGTAGTCGGCGTTGATCGAACTGTCTTCGCCCGCTTCGCTTCCCGCGAATGCAAGCCCGATCGCATCCCAGCCGTTCTTCGGCACTGCGTAACCGACGAGGGTCAGCGCGGTGCCACCCGAGGATCCGCCCGAGTCACCGACGGCATCACTGGAGCCACCTCCGCAGGCGGAAAGAACGAGTGTTCCCACCGCAGCGAAGGTGGTGAGCAGGTAACGAGAGCTGTGTCTCATCGAGAAGGAGCCTTTCATCTGTTCAGTCCGTTCGAAGCCGATTCGCAGCTGTACGAGTGGACGGTGTGCGGGCACGCATGCGCGGAACGAGAGACCAGCGCAGCGAAAGGAAGAGGGATGGCCGGTCGAGTCGATCGACATCGGGCACCCACGTAGAACAAGCGGTGCAGGTAACGACAGATCGCAGCGAGCAAGCAGGCTACAACGCCTGACCGTCATGCGGCCGGAGCGCCACGAGGTCTATCGACAACAGTCGATATCGGCTACTGCGAGCATGCCGACCGCAATCAACGCCAATTCATGGCGGACTCGGTACTCGGCAGCGGCAGACACGGACAGAAATCTAGCAGAGGATCCTGGTGGACTCTAATTCCTCGATCGGTCCCCGCGGATATGCGTCGACTATCTGGTCAGAAACCAGGCGATCACGACGAGAACGAGCAGAGCGAACAGTGCTAGCGAGACCCTCGACCGTGGCATCAGTGGCCTTCCGTTTTCGACGTTTCTTGAAATGGGGCTTCCAGCTCGGACTGGGCGTGAGCATCTCGACCCAGCACTCGCAGCAGTACTGCAAGAACTCGGTCCAACAGGACCGCGAGCCCGGATGCAACGGGTACGACCACCAGCATCACTACGAGCGACTGTGGAATGAACGGGAGAGCGGTGATCCACAGTTCGATCCCGTCCCACCAGGTCGCTATTGCATCCACGCCGTTCACTCTATCGGTCCGCCACGCCGAGAAACCCCGGCGGTAGACGATGGCCGCACACACGGATGATGATGGGACCATGACGGCATTCGAGAACGAGTCGACAGTGGTCCCCGTAACCGACGATTCCGTCCTGGCAGCTGGGGTACCTGACGGCGACGAGCACCCTTCACAGGGCGCTCTGGCCAGTACCGAGGCCCCGGTTTCCAGCCTCACCTCGTACCGAAGCGCCTTCCCTCCGATCGACGATTATGCATTTCTCTCCGATTGCGAGACGACATGTCTCATGGCCAGGAACGGTTCGGTGGAGTGGATGTGTATCCCACGCCCCGACTCACCGAGCGTGTTCGGTGCGGTACTGGACCGTAGCGCCGGCCATTTTCGGGTCGGGCCGTACGGCCAGTCCGTCCCAGCTGCCCGACGCTACCTACCAGGCGGCTTGATCGTCGAGACAACGTGGCAGACCGAAACCGGTTGGCTCGTCGTACGCGATGCATTGGTAATGGGTCCGTGGCACAACACCGATCAGCGTTCCCGCTCACACAAGCGGGCGCCGTCCGATTGGGATGCCGAGCACATCCTTCTCCGCACGGTCAAATGTGTCAGCGGCACTGTCGAATTGGAGATGAGCTGCGAGCCGGCATTCGACTACCACCGTGCGCCTGCGCAGTGGGAGTACACCGGCAAGGTCTACGAGCAGGCAACAGCAACATGCCAAGCCAGTACCGACGGAGACCAGCCGACGCTGACTCTGACAACCAATCTTCGTATCGGCATCGAGGGCCGAGAAGCTCGTGCTCGTACCCGTATGGCCGAGGGCGACAACATCTTCGTGGCGCTCTCGTGGTCCCATCTGGCCGCCCCTACGACATTCGACGAGGCAGCGGAGAAGATGTGGCGAACCGCCGAGTGTTGGCGTCAGTGGATCACCATCGGACGATTCCCCGACCATCCGTGGCGCGGATACCTGCAGCGCAGTGCGCTCACCCTCAAAGGTCTCACCTATGCACCCACCGGAGCTCTATTGGCAGCATCGACTACCTCACTACCGGAAACCCCTGGCGGAGAGCGCAATTGGGACTACCGATACACCTGGGTACGCGACTCGACCTTCGCACTGTGGGGCCTCTACACACTCGGGCTCGACCGCGAAGCCAATGACTTCTTCTCGTTCATGGCCGATGTGTCCAGGGCCGAGAACGGCGATGCCAATCCGCTCCAAGTGATGTACGGCGTCGGCGGTGAGAAGACCCTCGAAGAAAGCGAGCTGCTCCACCTGTCCGGTTACGACGGCGCCCAACCCGTCCGCATCGGAAACGGCGCCTACAACCAGGAGCAGCACGATATCTGGGGAACGATGCTCGACTCGGTGTACCTGCACGTGAAGTCACGCGAACATGTGCCGGAGTTCTTGTGGCCCCTGCTCAAGCGACAGGTCGAGGAAGCGATCGCGAATTGGCGTAAACCCGACCGCGGAATCTGGGAGGTGCGTGGCGAACCGCAGCATTTCACCTCGTCCAAAATGATGTGCTGGGTAGCGCTCGACCGCGGTTCGAAGCTTGCCGAAATCCACGGCGAGAGCGGCTATGCCGCGCAATGGAACGAGATCGCCGACGAAATCAAAGCCGATATCCTCGAGCACGGCGTCGACTCTCGCGGGGTACTGACCCAGCGATACGGACACCCTTCTCTGGACGCGTCCTTGCTGCTGGCACCGTTGCTCAGATTCCTCCCACCCGACGACGAACGCATCAAGGCGACAGTGCTGGCCATTGCCGACGAGCTCACCGAGGACGGGTTGGTGCTTCGGTACCGCGTCGACACGACCGACGACGGTCTGGCGGGCGAGGAGGGCACCTTCACCATTTGTTCTTTCTGGCTGGTGTCGGCGCTCGTGGAGATCGGCCACCTACAACGTGCCAAGCACCTGTGCCAACGTTTGCTGGGATACGCGAGCCCCTTGAAGCTCTACGCCGAAGAACTCGATGCGAAGACCGGCCGGCACCTCGGCAACTTCCCGCAAGCCTTCACGCACCTCGCGCTCATCAATGCCGTTGTTCACGTCATTCGAGCGGAGGAAGCTCAGGCCACCGGACACTTCAAGCCTGCGCACGTCAACTAAAATTCCATCCGTGCCGTTCCCTCAGCGCCATCTCTCAGCGCTGCAGCTGCTGCGCCCATTCGGCCAACAGCTCGGCTGCGGGGACCGCCCTGGCTCTGAGGTGGCCCGTGCCTGCCCACATCGACAGCCCCGACGGATCTCCCGCAGCAGCAGCCTTGGCCCGCATGGGTCCGGTGAGGTAGTGCACGTCCGGGTAGGCCAGCGGTGCCACGGCAGAGTTCTCCGAGATGAACTCGTTGACGAGTCCACGTGCTGGACGGCCGGAAAACGCGCGGGTCACCGCGGTGCGGGACGCCTTCCTCAGCTGCTCTCGGTGGACCGCCCTGGTACCGGCTTCCGGGGTATCGAGAAAGGCCGTGCCCAGCTGCGCCGCGTGCGCCAATCCTGAAGACAGCAGCGGTGCGATGTCGTGTCCGTCCATCAATCCACCCGCTGCAATACGTGGAAGGCTCGACGCCGCCCGCACGGCCTCGAGTACACCCGTCAACGGAACTTCTGGGGCCGAACCATCGAAACTTCCTCGATGGCCGCCACTTTCGGGGCCTTGCACCACGAGTGCGTCCACCCCGTTGGCTTGCGCCTCGTGTGCTTCCGACCCGCTCGTCACGGTGCACCAGACCTCGGACCCGACCTCGTGCAGCGCCGCGACCTCTGCGGCACTGAACGTGCCGAACGTGCTTGTCACGACGGGAACCGGGTGCTCGACGAGCCAGCTGAATTTGTCGGAATAGTAGTCGTCGCGCCGCGGCAACTCCCCCGGTTCGACGTCGTACCGCGCGAACCATGGCTCGAGATGCCGCGCATACGCAGCGACATCGGCGCCTGTCGGGTCGTCCGGGATGAACAAGTTGACACCGAAAACGATGCCTCGCATCGAAACAACCTGTGTGGCAAGCTTATCGACGTCGAGCAGGGCACCGCCGAGCATGCCCAGTCCGCCCGCGTTCGACACCGCTGACGCGAGTTCCACGGTCGAGGGCCCACCGGCCATCGGCGCACTGATCACTGGGACGCGAAGCCCGTCGAGGATGACCGTGGAGCGAATCACTTCTTCGGCTTGTCCGTCGACGACTCCGAAGACAACGCGGCAACGAAGGCTTCTTGCGGAACCTCGACCCGACCGATGGTTTTCATCCGCTTCTTGCCCTCCTTCTGCTTCTCGAGGAGTTTGCGCTTACGGCTGATGTCACCGCCATAACATTTGGCGAGCACGTCTTTGCGGATCGCGCGGATGTTCTCGCGAGCGATGATCCGGGACCCGATAGCAGCCTGAATGGGCACCTCGAACTGCTGGCGCGGAATCAACTCTTTGAGCTTGGTGGTCATCTTGTTTCCGTATGCGGCCGCGGCATCCTTGTGCACGATCGCGGAGAAGGCGTCGACTGCCTCACCCTGAAGGAGGATGTCCACCTTGACCAGAGCTGCGCTCTGCTCGCCGATCTCTTCGTAGTCGAGGCTCGCGTAGCCACGAGTACGCGACTTCAAGATGTCGAAGAAGTCGAAGATGATCTCCGCCATGGGAATCGTGTAGCGCAGTTCGACCCGCGTCTCCGACAGATAGTCCATTCCGCCCAGCTCGCCGCGCCTGCCCTGACAGAGCTCCATGATCGAACCGATGAACTCGCTCGGGGTGATGATGGTGCACTTCACCATCGGCTCGAAGACGTCGCGCACCTTGCCCTCGGGCCAGTACGACGGGTTGGTCACCACATGCTCGGCGTTGTCTTCCATCTCGACGCGATACACCACGTTCGGGGAGGTGGAAATCAAATCGAGGTTGAATTCTCGTTCCAGGCGCTCACGGGTGATCTCCATGTGCAGCAACCCGAGGAACCCGCAGCGGAAGCCGAATCCGAGCGCGACCGAGGTCTCGGGCTCGTAGGTGAGCGCAGCGTCGTTGAGTTGCAGCTTCTCGAGTGCGTCACGCAGATCCGGGTAGTCGGACCCGTCGAGTGGGTACAGGCCGGAGTACACCATCGGGCGGGGTTCGCGATACCCGATGAGGGGTTCCGTCGCACCCTTGCGCGCCGTGGTCACGGTATCGCCGACCTTCGACTGTCGAACGTCCTTGACGCCGGTGATCAGGTATCCGACCTCGCCGACGCCGAGCCCCTTGGTCGCTTTCGGATCGGGTGAAACGATCCCGACTTCGAGTAGTTCGTGAGTCGAGCCGGTCGACATCATCGTGACCTTCTCGCGCGGGTTGAGAGCCCCGTCGACCACTCGGACATAGGTGACGACGCCGCGGTAGGTGTCGTACACGGAATCGAAAATCATTGCCCGCGCGGGCCCGTCCGGGTTCCCGACTGGCGCGGGGACCAGCTTGACGACCTCGTTGAGCAATTCCTCGACGCCGACACCCGTCTTGCCCGAGACGCGAAGTACGTCTTCCGCTTCGCACCCGATGATGTGCGCGATCTCGGCGGCGTAGCGGTCGGGGTCCGCTGCGGGGAGGTCGATCTTGTTCAGAACCGGAATGATCGTCAGCTCTTTTTCGAGCGCGAGGTACAGGTTCGCGAGCGTCTGAGCTTCGATCCCCTGCGCGGCGTCGACCAGCAACACTGCACCCTCACAGGCCTCGAGGGCACGAGAGACCTCGTAGGTGAAGTCGACGTGACCGGGAGTGTCGATGAGGTGGAGTACGAACTCCTCGCCGTCGACCAGCCACGGAAGGCGAACGTTCTGAGCCTTGATCGTGATGCCGCGTTCACGCTCGATGTCCATACGATCGAGGTACTGAGCCCGCATGGATCGGTCATCGACGACGCCCGTGAGCTGCAACATCCGATCTGCCAGCGTCGACTTGCCATGGTCGATGTGGGCGATGATGCAGAAGTTCCTGATCCTGGACGGATCGGTGAACGTCGTGTCGGCGAAGCTGGGCACTTACGATCCTTTGGCCGGGGAGAAGAGCGAACGGACAGAGTCCATCTTCCCATGTCTCGCGCCCGAAGACTTCCCCGGCTGGCCGTTCGTGCGGAATGACTAGACTGTTCTCGCATGGCAGGGAACTGGAGCAAGTTCGGTAAGGAATTGAGCAGGATCGCGCGGCGCGAGGGTCCGAGACTGTTCCGTCAACTTCAGAGTTCGGGCGCCCTCCAGAAGGGCATCGATGCCTTGTCGAGTACAAGCTCCTCCGGCCCGACCGTCGATTCGGGGCGTCCGGTTGCCTCGCACACCGTCCCGACCGCACATCGCGCACGACGGGTCGAATACTCCCCCGATCTCGATGGGAAAGCCGATCCCGGTGAAATCGTGTGGACCTGGGTCACCTACGAAGAAGATGCGAATCAGGGCAAGGACCGACCCGTCCTCGTAGTCGGGCGCGACGGCGACGTCCTGCTCGGCTTGATGCTCTCGAGTCAGAGCAAGCGCGACGGTGAACGAGACTGGGTTGCCATCGGTTCGGGTTCCTGGGACAGCGAGGGACGTCCTAGTTGGATTCGACTCGATCGGGTGCTCGACGTCCCCGAGTCGGGGATCCGACGCGAAGGTGCAGTACTGAACAAGTCGAAGTTCGACATCGTGGCGTCGCGTTTGCGCAGTGACTTCAGCTGGTCCTGATTCAGGATTCGAGACGGTTGTACCGACCGAACACGCCGCGATAGATGAGGGCACCCAACGCTCCGCCTACCAGCGGAAATACGATGAAGAGCCAGACCTGAGAAAGCGCACCGGGTTGCCACGCCGCGACGGCGAGGCTCCGAGCGGGATTCACCGACGTGTTGTCGATGGGAATGGCAACGAGGTGAATGACGGTGAGTGTGAATCCGATCGATACCCCTGCCAGTGGCACGTCGGAGATCTGATCGGTCGATGCCAACACCACGAAGACGAGCAGCGCGGTCAGCAAGACCTCGATGACGATCGCGGCGCCGATGCCGTAACCGTTCTCCAGCACACCCCCGAGCGGGCCCTTGATGGCGGAGGGGCTGTGCGCGCCCCAACCATTTGCGCCGAGTCCATCCACTGTGCGGTCGTACGACGGGAGACTGTTCGCGACCGCGAACAGAGTTGCGCCTGCGATGAGTCCGCCTATCACTTGAGCGAGAACGTAGAGGCCCGCTTTGGCGATGGACAACCGCCCCAGTAACAACTGCCCCATGGTGACAGCGGGATTGACGTGGCAACCGGAGATCGGGCCGATCGCATAGACGAGAAACAGCAAGGTGAGCCCGAAAGCCAGTGCAACGCCGAGGTTTCCGACCTTGTCCCCCGCGAACACTGCAGTACCGACGGCGGTGAACACGAGCACGAAGGTGCCGATCGCCTCCGCGACATACTTTTTCGTGTCGGAGATTACTTCCGGTTCCGCATACTCCTGTGCTGTCGACATGTCCCCACCTTGCTGAGAAGGTATTCCCGGCCAAATCCTGTCGAGCAGTAGGTTACGCCACTCATGTGATCTCCACCACACGATCGGGAGGTGCGGAACCACACTTCCGATCGGCACTCCAGAGGGCGAGTTTTCCAGCCTCCACCCTCGGCATTCACACCGCGAGCGTCGCCGATTTCGGTTATGACTGCCAGTGCTGGTATTCTCGACCTTCGGCGCTGGGCTCAACAGCTCGGCAGCATACTTCGGGCATTTCAGCATGGATCGCCCTGACCGGAATACCGACGAAGACAGAAGGATTTACGCGTGGCAAACATCAAGTCCCAGAAGAAGCGGATTCTCACCAACGAGCGTCAGCGACTGCGCAACCAGTCGGTGAAGTCTTCGCTGCGGACGGTCATCCGTTCCTTCCGTGATGCCACTTCGACCGGCGACAAGGACAAGGCCTCGGCATTGCTCCTGACGGCAGCTCGCCAGCTCGACAAGGCAGCAAGCAAGGGCGTCATCCACAAGAACCAGGCAGCCAACAAGAAGTCGGCACTGGCTCTCGCGGTCAACAAGCTCTGATCTTCACGTAACGAAAGAACCCGCTCGGATCGCCGAGCGGGTTCTTTTGCGTGACCTACCGGCTGCCCAATTCCGCCACCACTGACACTGCATGCTCGACGGCGTAATCGAAGTCGGCAGCTTGCCCCTTCACGTCTGCATTCAACTGCGCGACGATCTGCAACGCTTCTGCGATCGATCGACCGTTCCACGTGCGGGCCTGACCTTGCGCCTTCTTGATCTTCCAGGGCGGCATGCCCAGCTCTCCCGCCATCCTGAACGGGTCTCCGCGTCCCGCCGACCCCACCAGCGCAATGGTGCGCACTGCATCTGCCAATGCATCGGCGAGAAGCACGTGCGGCACCCCCCGGTGTTGGGCCCATCGCAAGGCTTCCAATGCGCCGGGACGGTCCCCCGCTACTGCCTTGTCCGCAACGTCGAAGCCGGACACTTCTGCCTTGCCGGAGTAATACCGACGTACAGCGGCGACATCGACCTTGCCACCGGTGTCTGCAATCAACTGCGAACATGCCGCGGCTAGTTCGCGGAGCTCGGAACCGACCGACTCGACGATTGCGTCGACCACGTCACCACTGACCCGGACCTGTGCGGCGGTGAACTCGCGTTTGACGAAGTCCACCCGCTCGGATGTCTTGGTCAGCTTCACGCACTCGTGGGTGACGGCGCCACTCTTCTGCAGCGATCCGACCAGAGCCTTTGCGCGGCCACCGCCGGAGTGCATGACGATCAGCACCGCGCCGGCCGGCGGATCTGCCGCCGCATCGACCACGATGGCCATTGCGTCCTTGCCTGCTTCGGCGGCGGCCTCGAGAACCACGACCCGATCCTCGGCGAAGAGCGACGGGCTCAGCAGCTCGGCCAATTCCGGGGCGCTGGCGTCACCGGCACGAAGCTTCGTCACGGGAAGATCTTCACCGGGTTGTTGAGTCGATCTGATCTGCCCGACGATCGACGCCACTGCGCGGTCCATCAGCAACTCCTCGTCGCCGAGGACGAGATGGAGGGCTGCAGGTGGGGTATTCGCATTCACATGTGCGATCGTGCCATGCCGGTCCGACCTTTTCCGAACTCCATGCAGCTCTCACAACCGAAGTCCCGTGAGCCAGAACAACACGAGGACTACGCAGAGACCACCGAGTATCCAGCGGGCCGGCCGAAAGCGCAGTGCGAGTATCAGGACGGCGAGCGCACCCACCACTGCAGCGGCACCGGGAACGCCACTGGTGATCTCGAACCCGGCCCCGGGTACCGACGCGGCCCACTGCGCCACGGAGATCAACCACCACAGTGGCGCGGATGCCACCAGCACGACCAGCGATGCGGCACCGGTGGCGAAGGTCGCTACGACCGCCACGATCGCGCCGATCACCGTGATGGGTGCCACGAGTGGAGCCACGGCTACGTTCGCCACCACACCGACCGCTGAGAACGTGCCCGACATCCCTGCCACCACTGGCGCAGTCACCGCGTGGGCGGCTGCTGCCACCGCCAGGATCTCGGCGCTCGCTCTCCCCCACCCATGTCTGCGTAGCCAGTCCACCCACACCGGCGCCAAGACGACCAAACCAGCCGTCGCCGATACCGACAGCGCGAACCCGAAGTCCACGGCAAGTTCCGGCCACCAGGCGATCAGGCCGAGTACCGCCGAACACAGAGCTGGAACCGCTTGACGCCTGCGCCCGGTGACGAGCGCGAGCAGTCCGATGCTTCCCATCACTGCCGCCCGCAGCACGCTCGGAGACGGACGCGCGATCACCACGAAGATCAGCAGAACGAGACCGCACACCGAAGCCGTTGTGCGCGGGCCCGTTCCGATTCCTCGGGCGAGCAGAAGGACAGCACCGAGCAGGATCGAGAAGTTCGCACCGGAGACCGCTGTCAGATGAGTCAGACCAGCGGCCCGGAAATTGTTTGCTATCTCCTCCGGTAACGCGGACACGTCGCCGACCACCAGTCCCGGCAAGAGACCGCCCCGGTCCGGCGGCAACGACGTCGAAGCGACGAGGGCGAGATTCGATCGGACGTGCCGAGCGGCTGCCGCGAGGAGTCCAGGTTCGGAGACCGAGGTCGGCGGGCCGGCGACTCGCACCACGGCCACGGTGAGGTCCGCACGGTCCGGTACGGACAGCTGCCCGCGGAGCGTCACCTCCTGGCCTGGTACCAGGTCTTCCCAACCGTCGGCAGGTGCGATGACCAGTACACGTCCACCGACGCGGTGCGGTGTTCCGGCAATATCCATTTGCGTCAGCTCGGCTCGGACCGTCACGGTCTCGGGCCCAGCGGACCTCGACGACCGCGGATCTTCACGCACGGTCACGGCTGCGCTGACCCAGGCCTGCAGTTCTGCGGCTCGGCCGACCGGGCTTGTCTCGAATACTCCGACGTGTATCGCGGCCGCTGCGGCGAAGCACGCTCCCAGAACGAGCATCGCCACCACGCCTGGCACCACGCGCCGAACCGAGCCGGACTGTTCCGAAACAACTGCAGCACCGGCCACACCGATCACAGCAGCGGCAACACCGAGCGCAACGGCAAGAATCGTCACCGCTGCGGATCCGGCCAACACGCCGAACACCATCGCAGCCCAACACAGCAGAGTCGACGGGACCAGCCGAAAATCATAGGGACGGATCTCCGGTTCGGTCACACGAACACCTGGCTCCGGAGCTTCTCGAGACGAACGGGGCCGATGCCGTCGACTTCACCTAGTTGAGCGACATCGGTGAACGGACCGTTCACCTCACGCCACGAGACGATGTTCGCAGCGGTCACCGGGCCTACTCCCGAGAGGGCATCCAGCTCGGCGACCGTCGCGGTGTTCAGATTCACCGTGCCGCCACTGGAGCTGCCGGACACCGACGCTCCGGTCGACCCGGATTTGTCCGCTGTACTCGAACTCGCTTGGGCGCCTGATGTTCCCGAAGCCCCCGATACCGTTCCGCTCACCAGAGGCCGCGGATCGTGCGGGATGGCCCCGACTACGATTTGATCGCCGTCGCTGACCTTCGCCGCCAGGTTCAGTGCCAAAACGTCCGCACCGTCGAGCGGACGTGCCGCGGCCAACGCGTCCGCCACCCGTGAGCCGAGCGGCAGATGAATCAGACCCGAAGACGACACGAGGCCGACGACACTGACTACGACGTCTGCTGCAGGAACCGGCTCCGGTCCTTCGGTGGGGCGACCGGACTTCGGCGGTGTCGCAGCAGCCCCCGACTCGGGTGTTACCACCGGAAGCGGCGGTACCGGAACGACTTCCGAAGAATTACGAAAAAATCCGTAGCCGGCCACGAGGACGACGAGGAGGCCGACGCCGCACAATGCGAACATGCCTTTTCGTCCCGGATCGAACCGGGCACCTCGCCAACGCTCCGGAAGGTACGGCGAGAGTGCCGTCGTGCGGCCTTCTTCTACGTCGAGCCAATTGTCTTGTGCCGGAGCATCATCGATACTTTCACCCGAACCGGTCAGTGATCGCAGTCGCTCTTCGGGTCTCGCCATGTCACGGACACTAACGATGGCGGCATCAGGTCGGCACAGAATTGCGTGGTCACCGATTGCCCTGTGGAACAAGGCCTCGCCTGTGGACAACACCCCTCGCACAACCGAAACTCTCGTGCGAGAGGACGGTGGTCACGCCTGGGGACACACGGCGACGCCCACTGCGCCTGGACCCACATGAGCCCCGACAACAGCACCGAACGGCAGCGTTTCGAGCGTGACGATCTGCGGGATTCGGTCGGCGAGCATCGAAGCGACAGTCGCTGCGCGGGCTTCGCACTGCATGTGATGAACGGTGAGCGCAACCCCCGATTCACCCGATACCGCGGCAACCGCCTCGACGAGCTTGCCGAGTGCCTTCGTCGAGGTCCGAGTTTTCTCTTTCAGCACGAGCTTTCCGTCGGCGAGGTGGAGCACAGGCTTCATGGCAAGCGCCGTCCCCAACAATGCTGCCGCCGCACCGATCCGCCCGCCGCGGCGTAGATGATCGAGTCGATCGACCACGATGAAGCATCGCGTCCGGGCCGACACCGCCACGGCTTCGGCAAAGACCGAATCGAGAGTCCCGCCGCCGGCAGCAACACGCGCCGCCGAAAGTGCGGCGTAGCCGACTCCCATGGCCGCAGCAGCCGAATCCACAACGCGGACGCGATCACCCAGCTGGGCGGCCGCTTGCCGCGCCCCATCCCAGGTGCTCGACAGTCCACGGGAGATATGGACGGCCACCACTCCTGCACCGTCACTTCGCTCGAGTGCCGCGCCGTAGATATCGACCAGCTCGCCCGGCGAGCTGCCCGCCGTGGTCACCGGTCCGTCGGCGACAAAGTCCTCGGGGATGTCGTCGATACCTTCGCGGAGATCGACGCCGCCGACGAAGACGTGCAGTGGTGCGATCGCGATTCCGGCACTGCGCGCAACACCAGGTTCTAGGCACGCCGAAGAATCGGTAACCACCGCGATGGTCATGGCGCGGTTCCCTGTGTTTTGCGGAGTTCGACCAGCATCGCTTCGGCGACGGCGACGTGTGCGTCCCAGCCCCAGTGGATCCCGTCCGGGTTGGCGTTGTCGGAGTAGATGTTCTCGCGGACTGCTTCTGCAAGGTCGACCAAGGGGACGCCCGTGCTCTCACTCCAGGTGCGTAGTGCGCGCTCGGCTGCCGGTCGACCGGCATGGACCTTGCCGTACGCGTCACTGCGATGCACGGAGGGCAGTGTGCCGATGACGGGAAGCTCAGGCCGAACGTATGCCAAAGCCGCGCGCGCCTGTTCGAGATAATCGACACTCAGTTTCGGTGGCAACGCTACCGGCCAACGCAGATGAGCGAATCTCGGTTGTACCCACTGATATCCCGCTCGAACGACTCTCCGCAACGCAGGCGGGCGGACGTACCGAATCTGTTCGCGTAGAGCCGTCGGCAACGGTGACGGCAAAGAGTCCATTCCGCCGACACCGAAAACGACTGCACCCGCTTTCGGGATGGCAGCCCATACCCGCGGATCCTGTGTCAGAGCCCACCACACGTCACGACTGGTCCAGCCGATGCGGGCAACCAACTCGACCCGCCATCCGAGCTCGGCCGCGACGAGGTTCGGCCAAATCCTCGGATCATCTACCGGCAGGCCGCCTTTGGGGCCGTAGTAGCTGAGCGAATCGGCGAGCACCAGCAATACCGGCGGAGCATTGTTCTCGGCCGCAGGCGGGGCGTAATCGTCAGAGGATGTCACTGGCCACTCTCGCCGATGCGTTCCAGACATCCAGGCGCCAACCGAGGGCTTCGCCCTCTCCGTGACTGCTCAGCTGTACCCAACTCGTATTGGACAGACCGCCGAGAACCGGCCATCGATCGACTGGAAGGTCGAGCAGCGACGCGGTGAGAGCGGCGATCAATCCACCGTGCGCGACGAGCACGATCGGACGATCGGAGCTGTCGGCCCCCCATTCCGGTAGCTGCGCCAGAAGCTCTTCGACGACGGGCACACTTCGGCGAGCCACATCGATACGGCTTTCACCCCCAGGCGGTGTGATCGAGGCGTCGGCGCGCCACTTCAGACGCGCTCCCGGTGCTTGCGCGTCGACATCGAGATGCGTGAGCCCCTGCCACTGACCCAGGTGCGTCTCACGCAGTCTCGCGTCGGTCGAGACCGGCAGGCCCGACGCTTCCCCGAGTGCGACGGCGGTGTCGAACGCGCGAGCAAGGTCCGAGGAGACCACGCGCAGCGGCGAACGCAGTGTCAGTTCCGCTGCCGCAGTTTTGGCCTGTGTACGCCCCAGCTCGGACAGATCGGTATCGAGCTGGCCCTGCATCCGGCTCGTCGCGTTGTATTCCGTCTGACCGTGTCGCAGCAGGATCAAATGCCGCTTGACGGCAGCGCTCACTGCTCCGTTTCCGGTTCCGCGCGCTCGCCGAGCCCTGGAACCTCGACGGTCGGGCAGTCCTTCCACAAACGCTCGAGGGCGTAGAAGTTGCGCTCGTCCTCGTGCTGGACATGGACGACGACGTCCACGTAGTCGAGCAGCGCCCATCGACCCTCACGGGTGCCTTCCTTGCGCACCGGCTTGAAACCGGATTCACGCAGGGTGTCTTCGATGCTCTCCACGATCGCGTTGACCTGTCGCTCGTTCGATGCCGAGGCGATCACGAAGCAATCGGTGATGAACAATTGATCCGACACGTCCAACACAACCACGTTCGTTGCGAGCTTGTCGTCGGCTGCGAGTGCCGCAATTCGCGCCATTGCGACGGCCTCGTTTGTTGCAGTCACTTGACTTCTCTCCCACTGTTCAGGCTCGAGTCCTCGGTCACTGCGCTGGTGACGGACTCGGCCGGTTGCTGTTTTTGTGGCGCAGGCTCCGACATGGTGACGGAGCCGTCGAGACGCTGTGCGCCCCTGGGTCGGTATAGATTTCTCTTCGAGATGTACTGCACCACGCCGTCGGGTACGAGGTACCAGACCGGGCGATTCTCGCTCGCCCGGAGCCTGCATTCGGTAGAGGAGATTGCCAGTGCAGGGATCTCGATGAGCGTAAGCGCGTCCGGAGACAAGTCTTGCAGGTGATCCGCCAGGTGCTCGACACCCAATTCGAACCCTGGTCGCGATACGCCGACGAATTTCGCCAGTTCGAAGAGTTCCTCCCAGTTCTGCCAGGTGAGGATACTCTCCAGCGCGTCGGCTCCGGTGATGAAGTAAAGCTCCGCAGTGGGATGCTGCGCGCGAAGGTCACGCAGGGTGTCGACGGTGTAGGTCAGCTTCTCGCGATCGACATCGACTCGGCTGACCGAGAACCGCGGGTTGGAGGCGGTAGCGATCACTGTCATCAGGTACCGGTCCTCGGCCGGGCTGACAGGCTTGCCTTCTTTCTGCCACGGCACACCGGTCGGAACGAAGATGACCTCGTCGAGATCGAACGTATTGGCAACTTCGCTCGCCGCCACGAGGTGCCCATGGTGGATCGGATCGAAGGTTCCACCCATCACGCCCAGCTTTCGGCGCGTTGCCGATTCGGTGGCTACGGCCGGAGATGGTTGCTGCACGATTGTCGAGCTTACTTCGCCCCGGCAATGTGTCGTAGGCCAGACACCGTCCGGAGGCCCCGGTGGGGTCGAAAATCACACCGGCAGCAGTCTCGACACGATGTCGGCCAGCTGCTGTGCCGAGCGGCACTCGTACATGTTGATGACCTCGCGATAGACATCGGCGGCAGAATCGCCGGACCCCCATTGTCCGATCGGCTCCGGGTTGAGCCAATAGGCATGCTTGGCGACCGACACCGTGTGTGCCAGGGCGGCGACCTTCGGATCACGGTAGTTCGTCCGGGCATCACCGAGTATCAGCACCGAGGTTCTGGAGGTGACGGATTGGGCGAATCTGTCGTCGAAGGTCTGGAACGCATTTCCGTAGTCCGAGTGCCCGTCGAAGGTGATCAGATCGGACTCGCGAATGATCCTCGACATCGCAGCGCCCAGATCGGCATTGGAATCGAAGAACTGCGTCACCTCGTCGGTCGAATCGATGAAAGCGAAGATGCGGACCTTCGAAAACTGCTCACGGAGAGCATGCACCAACAGCAACGTGAAATGGCTGAAGCCGGCAACCGAGCCCGACACGTCGCACATCACCACCAGTTCGGGCCTTGCCCGACGGGGCTTGCGCTGCACGAGATCGATCGGTACGCCGCCGGTGGACATGGATTTGCGCAGGGTCCGACGCAGGTCGATCGAGCCGGCGCGGCTTCGGCTCCGTCGCGCAGCTAGCCTGCTGGCCAAAAGCCTGGCAAGCGGTGTGACGCTGCGTTTCAGTGCCACCATTTCGGTGTCGGACGCACGAAGAAAGTCGACTTCCTCAGCCAACTTGGGAACGCCGTAACTTGCCACTCGCTCACGTCCGAGTTGCTCCGCTGCGCGACGCCGGGTCTCGATGTCGATCATCTTGCGAAGGTCGGCGATACGCGCTGCAGCGGTGCGCTTGGCGACCTCGTCCTCGTACGGCGACGAGGACCGGTCCGAACCGGTCTCCGCGTTACCGAGAAGACCCTCGAGAATTTTGCTCAGCAACGTATCGGGTGCGACGTCGCGTAGCGCCTGATACGCAGAGAACGACGGACCGTTGGTCGAGGTGTACTGCCCGAGCTCCTCGACCATCTGTGCGGCGAGCATTTCGGTGAGGCTCACCGCCTCCGGGCTGCCGTCGACGAGCAGCTCGGTGATGAGTTCGCGAAGCGCAGTGATGTCGACTTCGCCGTCGGCCGTGCGCGGAAGGGCAGTGTCGATCTTCCCTGAGTCCCGCTGCCCGGACGCCGCTGGAAACCACAGATCGAAGAGAGCGTCGAACGTGTCACGATGCGTCGGCCGACGAAGGAGCGAGCATGCAAGACCCTCGCGAAGCGCTTCGCGATCGAGCATATCGAGCACCGAGAGCACTCGACCTGCGTCGATGGTTTCGGACGGCCCGACCGCGATCCCGCGTTTACGCAACGCGGTGACGAAATCCACGAGGTGACCGGGCAGACCGTGAGGAGGTGACTGCATGTCAGTTCAGCCGAAGCTCGGCCGCAGCTTTGATCTGGTCGGATTGGTGTTTGAGGACGACGCCGAGGGTCGCTCGGACCGCGTCGTCGTCCAGGGTGTCCATGCCGAGGGCGAGGACAGTGCGACCCCAATCGATGGTTTCTGCCACCGATGGGAGCTTTTTGAGTTGCATCGCACGCAACACTCCGATTGTGCGCACCATCTGTTCGGCAATCGCTTCCGGAAGTTCCGGCACCCGACTGGCGAGGATCCGCAGTTCCAGATCGGCGTCGGGGAAGTCGAGATGCAGGTACAGGCAGCGCCGTTTGAGCGCCTCCGACAACTCACGCGTTGCGTTCGATGTCAGGATGACGAACGGCTTCCTCGTTGCGGTGATGGTCCCCAGTTCGGGAATGGTCACAGCGAAATCACTGAGTACCTCGAGCAGCAAACCCTCGATCTCGACGTCCGCCTTGTCCGTCTCGTCGATGAGCAGAACAGTCGGATCCTCGCGTCGAATGGCCTGCAGCAATGGCCGAGCCAGCAGGAACTCTTCGGAAAATACGTCCAGCTTCGTCTCGTCCCAATCCTGATGGCCGGCCGAGCTCGACTGGATGCGCAATATCTGCTTGGCGTGATTCCACTCGTACAGTGCTCGTGCCTCGTCGACGCCTTCGTAGCACTGCAGTCGAATCAGTTCCGCGCCCGTCGACTGAGCGACGGCACGGGCAAGTTCGGTCTTACCGACCCCTGCCGGGCCTTCGATCAGAAGCGGCTTGTCCAGCCTATCGGCAAGGAACACCGATGTTGCTGTGGCTTTGTTCGCCAGGTAGCCGGTCTCGCCGAGCCGGGCGACGACGTCGTCGACGCTTGCGAACAGCGGCGGCGACGTCGGTAGTGCTCGATCCACGTCTGCTCCTTCTACTTTTTCTCAGACCGCGCGGGTGTGTCCTTCGCCCCAGACGGTCCATTTGGTGGAGGTAAGTTCCGGCAGGCCCATGGGCCCGCGAGCGTGCAGTTTCTGCGTCGAGATACCGATTTCTGCGCCGAACCCGAACTGCTCTCCGTCGGTGAATGCTGTCGATGCGTTGACCATCACGGCCGCGGCGTCGACCCGGGTGGTGAACTCTCGGGCTGCGCTGAGGTCTGCGGTCACGATTGCTTCGGTGTGTCCGGTGCCGTACTCGTCGATGTGCGCGATGGCCTCGTCGATACCGTCGACGACCTTGAGGGCGACGTCGAGGGACAGATACTCCTCGGCCCAGTCCTGTTCGGTGGCGGGCACGAGTCCGGGTAGGTCGCCGTGCACGACGACGCTATGGCTCTGGAAAGCCTGTAGGAGCTGAGGGACGGCGGTCTCGGCAATTGCCGCATCGACCAGGATGGTCTCTGCTGTATTGCAGACGCTGACGCGTCGAGTTTTCGAATTGAGAACGATCTTCTCGGCCATGAGAAGGTCGGCGGCGGAGTGGATGTAGATGTGGCAGTTACCCACTCCGGTCTCGATCGTCGGCACCGTCGCATCTCGCACGACAGCCGAGATCAGACCAGCGCCGCCGCGTGGGATCACGACGTCGACCAGCCCTCGTGCCTGGATCAGATGCGTGACGGAGGACCGATCCGCGCTGGGAAGCAGTTGCACTGCGTCGATAGGAAGTCCGCTTGCTACCAGCGAACTCTGTAACACCTGGACCAGTGCGGCATTGGAACGGGCGGCGGACGAAGATCCCCGCAGCAGCGCCGCATTTCCTGATTTGAAGGCAAGTCCGAACGCATCGACCGTGACGTTGGGTCGGGCCTCGTAGACCATGCCGACGACTCCGAGGGGCACCCGTACCTGGCGAATCTCGAGCCCGTTGGGCAAAGTCGACCCGCGTACGACGCCGCCGATAGGATCCGGCAGCCCTGCGACCTTCCGCAGGCCTGCCGCGATGCCGTCGATACGTGAACCGGTGAGTCGAAGTCGGTCGAGCAGCCCTTCGTCGGTCCCGGCGGCGCGCGCGGCGTCGACATCGGCAGTATTCGCGGCCAGCACCTCGGGGACTGCCGCCAGCAGGGCATCCGCTGCTGCATGCAGCGCAGCGTCCTTGGCTGCGGTCGTCATCAGCGCCAATGTCCTCGATGCCACGCGTGCGCGTCGGGCGGCGGCGTGGACCTGCTCACGCGTGTCGAGTTCATCGATGGTCGCGTTCGCCGAAACAGGTGTGACCGTCATGCCCTACACAGTAGCCAGCGACTTCTTCCAGCAAGATGCGGTGCCCGGAGAACCGAAGTTCCTCGGCCCGAAGCTACGGAACGAACCCCAATTTCTTGTCGACGACATTCCGAAGTTCCTCCGCGTGCGCATATCGGTGAAAGTTGGATACGAAGACTTCCGCCAATTGCCTCCGCCACCCAGTGGCATCCCCGCTCATGTGCGGGGTCACAACAAGGTTCGCGGTGGACCACAGGGGATCGTCCGCCGAGAGTGGTTCGCTGTCGAAGACGTCGAGCGCTGCACCGGCTACGTGTCCGCTGCGCAGGTTTTTCACGAGCGCATCGGTGTCGAGCAGTTCTCCCCTGCCGACGTTGACAACACGCACACCTGGCTTCGCCGCAGCCAGAACGGTCGCGTCGACGACTCCTCTCGTTGCCTCGGTCAGCGGGGCGACCAGAACAAGATAATCGGCGTCGTGCACGACGCCGCTGAGGTCGGAACTGGCATGAACGACGCCGAAATCGACATCTCCTGCGCGTGCAGTTCTTCCCACGCCCGATACCGTCATACCTACCGCCGACAACAACCGGGCAATCTCGCGCCCGATTGCACCGGTGCCGACGATCATCGCGTGTGCTGTATCGATGCGCTCGGTCTCGCGATGCTTCCAGATTCGCTGCCGCTGCAGCTCCGCTGACTCCGAAGATTTCTTGGCGAAGCCGAGAATGTGAGCCAGCACGAACTCCGCTATCGGTCGATCGAACACTCCTCGCGAATTCGTCACCACCACATCCGAAGCCACGAGATCGTCGAACATCAGGGAATCGACGCCTGCGGCGGCAATGTGGATCCACGCGAGCTTGTCGAACCGATCCCACACTTGTCGTACGGCAGGCGAGAAGAAGTCCCACAGCAGCAGAACGTCCGCTCCTGATACCGCATCGTCGAGAGTATCGACTGTGGCATAGCGCACCTCGGCCACTTCGGCCACCGACTCGAGGCCTTCGGGGACATTGTCGGCGTGAAATACCACGACGACCGGCCGGGTTGTCATCTCGACTTGTATCCGACCAGTTCGATGCCCTGAGCCGCCAGCTCGTCGTCGTTGTCACCGGGGCGCTGAGTACCGCGAAGTGACCGTCCGGCCGTCTCCGGCATCAGAAGAATCGGGACGAAGGCGATAGCGGCGGCCAGCATCATGTACCAGCCGGGGATCAGGTTCGATCCGGTTCGGTCGATGAGGAACGTCAGAATGAGTGGAGCCGTACCACCGAAGAGTGAAGTGGACACGTTGTAGCCGATTGCAAAGGCTCCGTAACGAACCTGTGTCGGAAACAGCGCCGGCAGCGTCGAGGATACGCACGACAACATGATGACGAGAAGAATTCCGAGCCCGAGCAGGCCGACTGTCTGTCCGACGATCCCGGTATTGATGATCAGCAGGAACAGCGGAACGCTGAACACGAAATAGCCGGCGCAGGCCGTGAGCAACAGCGGCTTTCGACCGACCCTATCGGACAGTGCGCCGATCGGATTGATGATGGCCATCAAGATCAGCATGATGACGACCAGCGTGAAGTTCGACTGTGTGGTGCTGTGCCCCAACGTGTCACTGAGGTAGGACGGCAGGAAGGTGAGCACCGTGTAGTACGCAATATTGAGTAGCAGCACGAAACCCATCAGAATGAGGATCCGCTGCCAGTAGGTCATCGTGGACTTCAGCGAGGCGATCGCTCCGCCCTCCGAGCCCTCCGTGATGGTCTCGCCTTCGGCCTTGGCCTCGGCGAATACCGGCGAATCTTCGAGTCGGGTACGCAACCACAGTGCCACCATGCCGAGAGGAAGAGTCAACAAGAACGGTATACGCCAACCCCATGCCTCCATGGTGTCGTCTCCGAGCCCGAGGTTCAGCAGGGTGCACAGTGTAGCGCCTGCGACAGTGCCTGCGAGCGTACCGAATTCGAGGAACGAGCCGAAGAAACCTCGACGCTTGTCGGGCGCATACTCCGCCATGAAGACAGCCGCACCACCGTATTCACCGCCGGTGGAGAATCCCTGTACCAGGCGGCATACCAACAGAAGTATCGGAGCGAAGATCCCGATGGTGTCGAAGGTCGGCAGGATGCCGATAGCCGCGGTCGCCAGAGACATCATCGTCACGGTCAGCACGAGCACCTTTTGGCGACCGATTCGGTCACCGAGAGGTCCGAGTACGATCCCGCCGATCGGCCGAATGATGAACGATGCCGCCAGGACTGCGAAAGTCGAGAGCAGGCTCGCTCCCCCATCCTCGGACGGGAAGAAATTCGCAGCGATGTACACCGCCAGATAGCCGTACACGGCGTAGTCGAACCACTCGACGGCGTTGCCCAGTGCAGAACCACCGATAGCGAGGTGGAGAGTCTTGGTTTCTTTCGGGGTCAGTTCCTTGGTGTTCGGCGGATACCCCGTGATGGGGTGACCAACTGCATCTGCTGTCGGGCTTTTGGGTGACTGTGTCACTGTCCAATACCTCTCGCTGTGTGAAGAAAATGGAGCGTCGGGTTGGTCCTGTGCAGCGGTTCACGTTACTTGCGCGTACGTCTCGGTTTCATACAACCCCTAGGTCGCGGCCATAACACCTGGTGACGCCACACTTCTGCACGCAATCAGTGCATACGCCGCTGCGCTGTCACACAACTGGCGCACCGACACGGACTCGTCGGGCTGGTGGGCCTGCAATTCGATCTCACCCGGACCCAGCACGATGGCGGGAATACCCATGTCTCGCACAATGAAACCGCCGTCGCACGACGCAGTCCAGATATCGGTGCCGTGGTGGCCGGCAGAGTCGGCCACCGCAGTGACAGCCGATTGGACGATGTCGGAGTCCTTGCTGGTCAGAAAGCCTGGCATTTCCATCGAGACGTCCACTGCCACTTCGATCCCGTCGCCGATGATCCCGGCGGCGAGAATGCGTCGATGCAACTGCGCCGCCACGATGTGAGCGTCTTCTCCTGGTAGCAACCGCCTGTCAACGGTGATCACGGCGCAGTCGGCAACCATCGATGTCCCGGTTCCGCCGGAGACAGTTCCTACGTTGAATGTTGCTGCTCCCAGCACCGGATGGGCCTCGGCACGTAACTCCTCGCCCATCGAATCGATGAAAACGACGATCCGCGCAGCCGCCGAGATTGCGTTACGGCCGTTGGACGGGCGCCCCGCGTGAGCCGAACGACCCCGCACGGTGATCTCGAGATTCGCTGCACCCCGACACCCGACGATGGTCATCAGATCCGTGGGTTCGGCGACGATACACCGAGAATAGCTACGGCGCATGGTTGTTCGCACGAAGGATCGAATCCCCAGTCCGGTATCTTCCTCGTCGACCAGACACGCCAGCGATACGGGTGCTGAACCCACTGCACCGCAACGCTTCAGGGCGGACATAGCGACTACGACGGCCGCCAATCCTCCCTTCATATCGCATGCGCCCCGTCCGTACAGACGCCCGTCGCGCACTGTCGCCGCGAAGGGATCTCTCGACCATCCGCCTCCCGCCGGTACGACATCGGAGTGCCCGAGAAACAACACACCAGGTTCCTCGCTTCCCCCGACCGACACCACGACGTTCGGCCGTCCCGGGGCAACGTCGTCGATCTCGATGTCGAATCCGAGCTCGCGACAGGTATCGGCCAGCACCCTGGCTACGGATTCCTCGGTACCACCGGGGTTTTCTCCCCCCGCATCGATCAACGCCGACGCAAGCGCCACCAGCTCACCTTCGTCGATCGCAGCCAGTACCCGAGCCTCCAGTTCGGCTTGACTGTTCGATCGCCCTTTCATCGAGTGGAATCGGCATTTCGTCGAATGGCCTGTGCACTCAGCGGCGCGGAATCGAGAGATCGAATCGAGAGGGACTTGTCCACTGCCGCTGCCAGTCGCTTGACGCCCTCGTCGATACGTTCGGGCGAGGAAGATGCAAAACACAGCCGCAAGGAATCTTCGAATTTGCCGCCGACCGACAACGCCGGGCCGGGGATGTAGGCAACGCCTTCGGCAAGAGCGACTTCGAACAGTGCCTCTGTGGACAGCGCGGCGGCGTCGCCTCTCAGCGTCGCCCAGAGAAAGAAGCCGCCATCCGGGTCGGTACACGAGATCCGATCACCGAAATACTTGCCGAGACTGCGTTGCATCGCGATTTTGCGTGGGCGATATACCGCGCTCAGCGAACGCAGATGCGTCGCGAGGTGTCCACGTCGGATGAATTCGGCGATCATTCGTTGCCCCGGAAGGTTGGTGCACGTGTCCATCGCCTGCTTGGCGTTGATCAACAACTGCCGCGCCTCGGGCGCCGCGTCGACCCAACCGACGCGAAGCCCGGGGGCGATCATCTTGGAGAAGGTTCGCACCGAGAAAAGGAGTGGATCGTTCGGGCTCAAAGATTGGAAGCTCGGGATGTGTTCGCCCTCGAATCGGAGCAGCCCATAGGGATCGTCGTCGAGAAGGATCGAACCCCACCTGTGTGCCAACTCCAGCAGCAGCTTTCGTCGCGCCAGCGACATCGTTGTGCCCGAAGGGTTTTGAAAGTTCGGAATGACGTAGATCATCTTGGGCAGCCGGCCTGCGGCCTCGACCAGATCGGGCAGCGCCTCCACCACGAGACCGTCGGCATCCATCGGCGCTTCGAGCACGTCGCCCCCGTAGCTCAGGACGGTGGCGGTCCCGTTGGTGTACGTGGGGCTTTCGACGATCACCAGGTCGCCGGGATCGACGAACAGTTTGCACGCCAGATCGAGGCCCTGCATACCACCGGAAGTGATGACGATCCGCTCTGCAGAGGACGGTTCACCGACCGAATCGAGATATCCCAGGAGCGCGTCGAGCAGACCCGGGTCGCCCTCGGTGGCGGCGTAATCCATCGCGTCGGCCGTGATGACGGTGGCGGCGATCTCTGAAAATAGTTCGGCTGGAACGGTTTCCGCAGCAGGAGAGCCCATCGCGAATCGAACGATGTCGTGCTTTTGAGCAGCGAGGAGCGATGTCGACGAGTCGATCACCGATCCCACCAGCTTGTCGGTGCGCAGAGCCCACGGAATAGTGGTGGCGATCATGTCTCACTCCTTCGTCAGTAGTTGCCGCGGGTAATCGGTGAATGTCTCAACGCCGCGTTCGGTCACGCGAACGGCCTCGGATACTTCGTATCCGTAGTCGTCCATCCACATTCCACCGATGATGTGGAACGTCATGTTCTCGGTCAGGACCGTGTCGTCATCGGTTCTGATGCTCACTGTCCGCTCGCCCCAGTCGGGCGCGTACGCGATGCCGATCGAGTACCCGATGCGCGACGGCTTGTGCAGTCCATGCTTGGCAAGACTGACGTTCCATACCTGCGCGAGTTCGGTAGTGCCGGCCCCGGGGCGAACGGTGTCGAGGACCTCGTTCAGTGCCTCACCGGTGGCATGAGCCAGGTAGTCCAGCCGCTTGCTGGGCTTGCCCAGAACAATCGTTCGGGCCATCGGGATGTGGTATCGCCGGAACACACCGGCAAGTTCGACCACCGTGGTCTCACCTTCGACGAACACCTGATCCGACCAGGTGAGGTGAGGGGTGTCCGCCCCTGCCCCGGTCGGCAGCATCGGCACGATCGCGGGATGGTCGCCGCCGAAGTCGACTGTGCCCTTGATCTGGGCGTTCATGATCGCCGCTGCCGCGTCGCATTGCCGCAGCCCGACGCCGATCGATTCGAAGGCGGCACCCATCGCCGACTCGCACACCTGCGCGGCACCCCGCATGAGGTCGATCTCGGCCGGGCTCTTGACGACGCGAACCCAATTGATCAACTCGAACGAATCAGTGAACTGATACTCGGGCAGAGACTTCACCAAGGCTTCGAAGGCTTTGGGGCTGAAGTAGTAGGAATCCATCTCCAAGCCCACCAGCCCGTGGGAGAAGTTGTCGACCATTCCCAGTTCGCGCAACTTCTGTGCCACCCACACGAACGGGTGTGTTTCCTTGCGCTGCACGAAGGTTTCCGGGTACCCGAACGTCTGCTCCTGCGGCAGCCAGGAGGTACGAAATGCTCCGTTGGCATCCATCTCCCTGGCGAAGAAGTACAGGTTTCCCTCGAGCGGCACGTACAGGACTTGCGGTGTGTAGAACGACAACGCGTTGTAACCCAACAGATAGTAGAGATTCGACGGGTCGGTGACGATCAACGCCGTGAGGTGCTGGCTGGCCATGCGCACTCGTACCGTGGCCAGGCGCTGGGAGTACTCGTCTTCGGTGAACGTGATCGGCGTGCTGTTGGGCAGATCGGCATACTCCGCCAGCCCAGGGGCATGGCGTGGACCGACAGCGCTCGTGAATGTGACCGCTGGTTCGACTGGATTGTTTGGTTCGACTGGATTGTTTGGTTCGACTGGGAGCCCGGACTCGTTCACTCGTACCCCCTTTCGGGGCGTCGCGGGAGGCCCAGAGACCTCCCGTGCATTTTGCAGATTGTTGACAATCAGGCTATGCGTCCGAGTCCTGGTGCTGCAAGGGAACTCGTGTTACTTCTTCGTTTCGATCAGTCGCACGCTGTCCACCACGTGCACGCTCAGTCGGCCACAGCGCCGACGCGGGCATCGAGCCCACCGGCAGCCGCCTCGGCCTGCATGGACCGACTCAGGTCTGCGATCGCAGTGTCCATGTGCTCGTGCAGACCTGCTTCGAGTGCAGCCCAATCCGAACCGAGGAGTAGGTCCACCAGCAATCGATGCTCCTCGACCAACGCCTCGGGCCGGAAGTATGCCGTCTCCAGGTTGGTCATACAGATGCGTGCCTCAGCTGCCAATGTGGCGTACATCCTCGACATCCGACTGTTCGACGTCGCCGCCACCATCGCCGTGTGGAACGCCAGGTCCCGCTCGGCCAGACCGAACCAATCCGCTGCGTCGATGAACGGTTGCATCTGGTCGACGATTGCCGACAACTCGGCCGCCGTCGCCTTCAGGACGGTGATCTCGCCGTGGACGAGCGTCCATGCGGCACCGACCTCGATCGCCGCGCGGGCCTCGTATATTTCGGCGACGTCGTCGACGCTGAGCTCGACAACGAACACACCGCGATTTCGGTAGCTGATCAACAGGCCTTCCTGATTCAGCCGCTGGAGCGCTTCGCGAACCGGACCACGCGAAATCCCCAGCTCGGCAGCAACATTGGCTTCGTTGATCTGCTCGCCCGGTGTGTAGGATCCGTCGATGATGCGATCGCGGATCTGATCGGCGATCACCATCGACGTATTGCGGGCGTCGATCGGGGTAAGTCTTCGGGAACCTGACATATGCAAAACCTCCTGCTAGGACCTCGGGATTGCGAAGTATTTGTATTCCAAGAACTCGTCGATTCCGACTTTGCCGCCTTCGCGGCCGAGTCCGGACTGCTTGACGCCACCGAACGGGGCAGCAGGGTTCGATACGAGACCGGTGTTGATGCCGACCATTCCCACTTCGAGCCGCTCCCCCATACGCAATGCGCGATCGATGTCCTGAGTGAAAACGTAACCCACAAGCCCCCATTCGGTGTCGTTGGCGAGCGCGATCACTTCGTCCTCGGTGTCGTACGGCACGATCGCGGCAACGGGTCCGAAGATCTCGGTCGACATGAGATCGGACTGGGCGTCGACATCGTCGAGCACCGTCGGAGGATAGAAATAGCCTGGCCCAGAATCTTCCTGCCCACCCACCACCGCCCGGGCACCGCGCGCGAGCGCATCGTCGACCAGACGTTGCACCTTGGCTCGGCCGCTGCGATCGATGAGCGGCCCCACTTCGACACCGGCCCGACTGCCGACACCTACTGTCAAGGCACCCATGCGAGCAGCGAGCTCGGCAGCGAAGTCCTTGGCGAGCGAGCGGTGGACGAAGAACCTGTTGGCTGCCGTGCAGGCCTCGCCCATGTTGCGCATCTTGGCCACCATCGCCCCGTCGACGGCCCGGTCGAGGTCAGCGTCCTCGGCGACGATGAACGGGGCGTTGCCGCCGAGTTCCATCGACGTCCGCATCACGGTCGGAGCTGCCTGCGCCAACAAAATCTTCCCGACGGCCGTGGAGCCGGTGAAGCTGATCTTCCGGGCCGAGCCGCTGGCCATCCACGATCCGACGACTCCTGCGGCGTCGGTCGTCGGGACCACGTTGACCACGCCGTCGGGAACCCCTGCTTCGACGAGGATCGCAGCCAATGCGAGTGCTGTCAGCGGAGTCTGTTCGGCCGGCTTGAACACCACCGTGCATCCGGCGGCAAGCGCCGGACCGATCTTTCGGGTGCCCATGGCGAGCGGAAAGTTCCACGGCGTCACCAGAATGCTGGGACCGACCGGAGCTCTGGTGACGATGATGCGGTTCTTTCCATCGCCGGTCAGCGTGTGATCGCCCGAGATGCGGACCGCCTCTTCGGAGAACCATCGAAAGAACTCTGCGCCGTACGCGACTTCGCCTCGGGCGTCGGCGAGCGGCTTGCCCATCTCGGCGGTGATGATGGCAGCCAATTCCTCGGTCCTGGCGATGATCAAGTGGAATGCACGAGAAAGGATCTCGCTTCGCGCGCGTGGTGCCGTCTGCGCCCAGGACTCCTGCGCTGCAACAGCGGCCGCCATCGCAGCCTCCGCATCGCTGATGTCGGCATCGTCGACGGCGGCGAGCACCTCGCCGGTTGCGGGATCGACGACGTCGAACTTCCTCCCGCTGTTCGCTGTTCGCCAGGTCCCGCCGATGAACAGCTGGGTCGGCGAGGTGATGGCCGGGCGCGTCATGGACGTCATAGCTGATGCCCCTTCCTGGGGGTCTGGGTCGAACGTGTCGAAGGCGCGGGATCGAGGAGTTGCGCCAGGTGCATCGAGGCCGACGGGCTCTGATTGCCGGTCAGTTGGCGCACCTGCATGTGGCAGCTGAAGCCGTCGGTCAGGATCGGCCTGGTCGGATCAGCGCGTCGTACCGCTGGTGCCAGGGCCTGTTCGGCGACTTTCATGCTCATGTCGTAGTGATCCGGTTCGAAGCCGAAGTTGCCTGCCACCCCGCAACAGCCGGTCGCTTCGTCGACTCCGCCGATTCCCGCGGCAGCGAGCGCCTTTCGCTGCGTGGCTTCGCCGAACACTGCGTACTCGTGGCAGTGGGTCTGCACGGTGACCTCTTCGGGGACGTCGGCCGACGGACTCCACCCCGCGGCAGCCAGCTCGATCACCGCACCGGCGAAACTCTGCACCCGTGCGGCGACCCGTCGAGCCGCCTCGGTGCCCACCAGTTCGGGCATATCCTTGCGGAGCGTTGCCGCACAGCTCGGTTCGGTGACGACGATCGGTCTGTCGGTGCCATCATCCAGTGCGGCAACGGTTCTGCTCAACTGCTTCTTGGCGGTTGCCAGCTGCCCCGTCGAAATCCACGTCAACCCGCAGCAAAGGTCGGTCCTGCACTCTGCTGTCCGGTTGCCCTCGGCGAGAACGCGAACCGCAGCACCGACGATGGCCGGCCGAAACCCCTTGGTGAAGGAGTCGACGAGCAGCACGACATCACCTCCCGGCACGGATCCCGCTGTCTGCGTGCGTAGTTCCCGTCGCGAGGCGAACCGTGGAAGCGATCGCTTGGTCGTGAGACCGCCGATTCTGGCAGCGATGATGCCGGTTCGCGGAGTCATTGCGCGGTTCAGTACCGGTGCCAGGATCGACGTCACTTTCAACCAGCGTGGCAACCAGCCCAGCGAGTAGTGCGCAATCGGCCGCAGCTTCCCCGCGTAGTGATGATCCAGAAACTCCGACTTGTAGGTCGCCATGTCCACCCCGACGGGGCAGTCGGTAGAACAGGCTTTGCAGGACAGACACAGGTCGAGCGATTCCTCGACATCTTTCGAAGCCCACCCTGCCGCGACCGTCGCGCTACTACGAACCATGTCCTGAAGGACGCGGGCACGCCCACGGGTCGAGTCCTTCTCGTCCCCGCTCGCTCGATAGCTCGGGCACATGACGCCACCGGAGGTGGATCGGCAGCGCCCGACGCCGACGCATGCCTGGGTGGCGTGCACGAACGGATCCAAGTCCGGCTTCGCTCCGATCTGATGCAGCTCGAAGGTCGTCTTCCATTCACGATTCGGAATACCCTGCAATGCAAGGTCGTTCATCATCGGCATCGGATCGACGATGCTGCCCGGATTCAGGACGCCCGTAGGATCCCAGATACGTTTGAACCGTGCGAATGCGTCGAGCATCGAGGTCGAGTACATGATCGGCAGCAGTTCCGACCGTGCCCGACCGTCTCCGTGTTCACCCGACAACGAACCGCCGTGCCGGACTACGAGTTCGGCAGCCTCACGTAGGAAGGTCGCCATCACTGCTCTTCCGGCGTCACTGCGTTGGTCGAAAGTGATGCGGACGTGCATGCACCCGGCGCCGAAATGTCCGTACATCACCCCGGTAAGCGAATGCGCGGCAAGAAGGTCACGGAACTCTGCGAGGTACGCGGCCAAATTCTCGGGTGCAACCGCAGAATCCTCCCATCCGGGCCAGGATTCACCACCTCCGGCAAGACGCGCCGACAAACCCGCACCATCCTCCCGCACCCGCCACAGCGACTTTCGTTCAACAAGGTCTGCGACGATGCGCCCATCCTTCAGCCTGCCGAGCTCACGTAAGCGTTCGAGTAATCGCCCAGCCTTGTCCTCGACTTCGGCGACGTTCTCACCATCGAGATCGACGTAGAGCCAGGCGTTTCCCGAAGGCAAGCCTTGGACCGAGTCCGCTCCCCTTCGGTACTGCATCGTCTCGACGATCTTCGCGTCGATCCCTTCGACCGCCGCCGGCGAGAATTCTAGGATGGTCATGACGTCCTCGGCAGCTTCGACGACATCGGCGTATCCCAAACTCAACAGCAACGCAGCAGGAGGGAGGGGAACGAGCGCAACGGTCGCGGCGACGACGATCGCGCACGTACCTTCGCTGCCGACGAGGGCACGGGCCACGTCGAAGCCGTTCTCCGGCAATAGCGTCGACAAGTGAAACCCCGAAACCTGCCGTGGAATCCGGCCGAGTTCGAGTCGAAAGTCGGCCAGATTGTCCGATACAAGCGCATGGAGTTCGGCGGTGATCCTGGCCGCTGCAGCGACGGCAACAGCGTCGTACGGATCGACCGCGGTGACACCGGAGCGTGTCGCCCGCAGCACCACCCCGTCGACAGTGACGATGTCGAGAGCGATCGTGTGGTCTGCTGTCCGGCCGTACCGCACCGAATGATTGCCGCAGGCATCGTTGCCGATCGCACCGCCGACGGTTGCTCGTGATCTGCTCGATGGGTCGGGGGCATAAGTCAATATGCCGCCGGTCGCGCCCGACACGGCCTCGGCGAGTTCCGAAAGCACGATCCCCGGTTCGACCACGGCCGACTTCGATTCGGCGTCGACCGAGAGCACGGTATTCATGTGCCGCGAGAAGTCCAGGACCACACCTGCGCCGATCGCGTTGCCTGCCATGGACGTTCCCCCGCCGCGGCTCACGATCGGTACACTGCCCTTCACGCACGACTTCACCACCGCGCACACGTCCGCGGTACTGCGAGGAAACACCACGGCGACAGGCGGCACACGGTAATTCGACGCGTCGTACGAATACTCGGCCAGGCGCCGCGAGTTCACATCGACATCGACGCCCGCCCTGCGCAGTTCGTCTAGGACCTGCCCGACGTTGCCGATCACCGTCACAGTGCGCGCTTCAACGTTCGAGCGATGGCATCGAGTCCCTCGGCCACCTCGTCGTCGGTGACGATGAGTGCAGGAATGACTCGTACGACGTTGCCGAACGCGCCGCACGTGAGCAACAGCAGGCCTTCCGATATTGCAGTCTGTTGGACGCGGCCGGCAGCAGCGGCGTCGGGTTTGCCGTTCTCGTCGACGAATTCGAGGGCCTGCATCAGACCGAGTCCGCGCGCGTCGCCGATGGCCGAGTACTGCGCTTGCAGTGCCACCAGGCCGTCGAGCAGCACGTCGCCCTGGAAGCGCGCGTTCTCGACGAGTCCTTCGTCGCGGACGACGTCGAGCGTGGCGACCGCGGCAGCGGCGGCGACAGCGTTTCCGCCGTAGGTACCTCCTTGCGATCCCGGCCACGCCTTGGACATGAGTTCGGTCGACGCCGCGATCGCCGAGATCGGGAATCCCGAAGCCAGGCCCTTGGCTGTGATCACGATGTCGGGGGTGGCAGTCGAATGCTCGTGGCCCCAGAACTTTCCGGTCCGTCCGACACCGGCCTGGACCTCGTCGACGATGAAGACGATCCCATACTCGTCGGCGCGGCGACGCAGCCCTTCGAGGAACGCGGGCGGAGTGGGTAGGTAGCCACCGTCACCGAGCACCGGTTCGATGATGAACCCAGCGGTGTCTGCCGGGCTCGAAATGGTTGCGAGGAGGTAGTCGAGTTCCTGCAGAGCGAAAGCGATAGCGGTGTCCATGTCCCAGCCGTAGCGGAAGGCATGTGGAAACGGTGCGATGTGCACCCCGCCCATGATCGGAGAGAATCCGGACCGAAACTTGGTACCGGCGGTGGTGAGCGATGCCGCAGCGACGGTGCGTCCATGAAATCCGCCATGGAATGCGATGATGTTCGGTCGACCGGTTGCCATGCGCGCCAATCGAATCGCAGCCTCGACGGCCTCGGAGCCGGAGTTGGCATAGAAAACGCTGTCGAGTCCCGCAGGCAGAAACTCTCCGAGTTTGTCGGTGAGTTCGAGCAACGGCTTGTGCATGACGGTGGTGTATTGCGCGTGGATGATCTTGCCTACTTGATCACGTGCCGCTTCGACGACGCGCGGATGACAATGCCCGGTGCTGGTGACACCGATGCCCGTGGTGAAGTCCAGATACCGTTTTCCGTCGGTGCCGTAGATCCAGCTGCCCAGTGCATGGTCCACGACAATCGGAGTCGCTTGCTTGAGTGCGGGGCTGAGGTGCGTACGTGTCGGCGCGGTCATGCGGTCCATCGTGATGGAGCAGTTGCAGATTGTCAACAATCTGCAACGCGCAAACTCCATGCTCGTATAGAGGCCACCGTGGACGCCGCATATCGTCGGATGATGACGACTCCGCGCATCGTTGTCCTGGGCAGTATCAACATGGACCTGACGACAACGACTCGACGCCTACCCGAGCCCGGCGAAACCGTCATGGGTGACTCCTTCGACACCGCACAGGGAGGAAAGGGAGCGAACCAGGCCATCGCGGCGGCACGGGCAGGCGCCGACGCAGCATTCCTCGGGGCGGTAGGTGGCGACGCATTCGCTACCGACCTCGAACGAAGTGTCATCGAGGCCGGTGTCGACGCATCCGGACTCCGACGCACCGAAGGTCCGAGCGGAATCGCAGCTGTGACCGTCGACCGTCACGGGGAGAACTCGATCGTCGTCGTCCCGGGCGCCAACGCGACGATGTCCACCTTGACCGATCGTGAACTCGATACCATCGCTACCGCGGATATCTTGCTGTGCCAGTTGGAGATTCCCATCGACACAGTCGTCGCCGGTGCGATTCACGCCAGGGCCCACGACACAGTGGTCATGCTGAACCCCTCCCCCGTTCGACCACTCCCGGGGGTCCTCGTCGACGTCGTCGACGTCCTGATCGTCAACGAATCCGAAGCCGACGCAGTCGGCGCGAGTGTCCTCGATCGCATTGCCCACGTCGTCACCACGCTCGGCGCCAACGGCGCTCGGTACCGCGGACCGGCGTCGACGTTCGACGCTCGAGCTCCACGGATCGACGCCATCGACACCACCGGTGCCGGAGATGCCTTCACCGGGGCATTGGCTGCTCGCTGGCTACAGGGTCCCGAAGAATCAGTCCGATGGGCCTGTGCAGCAGGGGCATTGGCTGCTACGCGTCGTGGCACCGGAGCGTCGTCGGGATCGCGAGCGGATATCGACGCGCTCATCGCGGATGCAGCCCGACGATGACGCTGTCCCCACGGGTCCCCGATCTCGCCGCGCTCGACGTGATGGTCTCGGTCGCGCGGCTGGGCAGTATGAGCGCAGCCGGACGGGAACACGGATTGAGTCAGCAAGCGGTCAGCGCACGGATTCGGGCAGCCGAGCGCGACATCGGTCTCCGCGTGTTCGACCGCACCAGCAGCGGCGTGGTGCTCACTCCCGAAGGTGTCGCTGTTCTCGAGTGGGCGGGCAACGTTCTCGGCGCCGCCGAAAAGTTCGCGACGGGTGTCCAATCCCTCCTGCGGGAGGAAAATGCGAGCCTTACCGTGGCTGCGAGCATGACGGTCGCAGAGCATCTGTTGCCGGGCTGGATCGTCCTGATGCGGGCTCGGTTTCCGGACGTACGAACGCAGATGCGGTTGATGAACTCGGCCGAGGTTGCCCACCAGGTCCTTGCAGGTCGCGCCGACATCGGATTCGTCGAAGGACCGCAGATCCCGGACGGCCTCGGAATTCGCGTCGTGGCAACCGACGAACTCGTCGTCGTCGTTCCACCGCAGCACCCGTGGGTGTCGCGAGGCTCGGTCACCGTCGACGAATTGGCCGCGACAGCACTCGTCCAGCGCGAGCTCGGATCCGGTTCCCGCACCACTTACGAGAGCACCGTGCACCCGACGGTTCCGCCGCTGCTGGAACTCAACTCGGTCACCGCGATCAAATCGGCCGTGGCGACCGCGAACGCACCGACGGTCCTGTCTTCGTTGGCAGTCGCTGCCGACCTTCGTGACGGCCGATTGACACGCATCGACATCGACGCCCTGACGATGCCGCGGGAACTGTGCGCGGTGTGGGATCTGCGTGAACCTCTTCGTGGCCCACGTCGACATTTCTTGGACATCGCCACCTCGCCAAGGACTTGAAGGCCGACCAGTGGTCAGTAATCTCCGGTCGGCTCCTGGCCGAGGATCGCTCGGTCCTTTTCAGACGATGCCTGCCAGCACGAACCCTGCGGCACAGGCTCCGACCGAACCGGCCAGGGTTCCGACCGCTGTGGCCAGCGCGAGCGAACGCCTACCGACCTGCACGAGTCGGACCGTTTCGAAGCTCGCCGTACTGAAGGTGGTGTATCCGCCGCAGAACCCGGTGCCGATGACCGTTTGCAGATCGGTCGACCCTTCCGCGAACATGACGAGTCCGGCAAGAAATCCGACGAGCAGGGATCCGGAAATGTTGATGCCGACTGTCGCCCACGGGAACAGTGTTCCCCGCACCTTGGATTTGACGAGAGAATCGGCAACGAATCGGCAGACTGCTCCGAGCGCGCCTGCCAGCGCCATCAGGAGAACGATCATCTCGCCGACCGATCGACATGCATCGAAGCGCCGACGACGATCCCCGCCCACGCGGCGAGCGCACCGAGGAATACCGTCGACACTCCATACGCAAGCGCTATCGGCAGGTGGCCGTCTCTGGTGAGTAGTACCGCTTCCAGCGCAAACGTGCTGTACGTGGTGAAAGCACCACAGAACCCGGTCCCTGCCAGCAAGCGAATCCGTTGCCTGACACCGGCATCAGCACCGCGTCGCGCCATGTTCTCGAGTAGAACACCGAGCACGAACGCACCGAGAAGGTTGATCGAAAACGTGGCAACGGGCCAACCTTGGATCACCTGCGGGATCGCGATCTCGATTCCATAGCGCATCGCGGTGCCGATCACACCACCGGCGAAGACGAGAGCGAGGGCCCTCGGCCGAAGATGTAGAGGCCTCGCAGGCGCGATCATCTGCGCCGCGTCGTCGTCCACATCTGGATCGAACGGCAGGTCTTCCTCGAACAAGGGCACCTCCTCGTGTGTTCGGTGAAGCGTAATCGCCCTGCGGGCGGTGTAACTGTCGGACACGTGCGGCACGATGAACCGATGACCACCACCGAACCGTCGACGGTAGACCTGCGCGCAGATGCCGAGCGGCTCCTTCGAGAGCTGGCCGGGCCCACTGCCAGTCTTCGCGAAGATCAGTGGACGGCAATCGAGGCTCTCGTTGTTCACCGCCGCCGCGCGTTGGTGGTGCAACGCACCGGTTGGGGAAAGTCGGCGGTCTATTTCATCGCCGCCAAACTGCTTCGCGCTCAGGGACTCGGACCCACCGTCATCGTGTCACCGTTGTTGGCACTGATGCGAAACCAGGTAGCTTCCGCCGAGCGCGCCGGTGTGCGGGCCGCAACCATCAACTCCGGGAACATGACCGAGTGGGAAGACGTCCATGCCGATGTCGCTGCGGGCAGGCTCGACGTGCTGCTCGTCAGCCCGGAACGGCTCAACAACCCGGACTTCCGAGACCAGGTGCTGCCCTCGCTGGCAGCGGACGCGGGCCTCGTCGTCGTAGACGAAGCGCACTGTGTTTCCGACTGGGGACATGACTTCCGTCCCGATTACCGACGGATTCGAACGCTCATATCCGAACTACGCGAAGGGATTCCGGTGTTGGCCACCACGGCCACCGCAAATGACCGTGTGGTCGCCGATGTCGCCGCGCAACTCGGTGTCGGTGGTGGCGACACCCTCGTTCTCCGCGGCGGACTCGAACGCGAGTCGCTCCACCTGTCGGTGGTCCAGATCGAGAACTCCACCGAGCGCGCCGCGTGGCTCGCAGCTCACCTGGCCGAACTCCCCGGGTCGGGAATCATCTACGCCCTGACGGTGTCGGCAGCACGCGACCTCGCGAGCCTGTTGTCGGACCAGGGTTTCGCCGTGTCCGCGTACACCGGCCAGACCGACACCACCGAACGCGAATCGTTGGAATCGGATCTACTGAACAACGAGGTCAAGGCCCTCGTAGCCACGTCCGCGCTGGGCATGGGCTTCGACAAACCGGATCTGGGGTTCGTCGTCCACATGGGCGCACCCTCGTCCCCCATCTCGTACTACCAGCAGGTCGGCCGTGCGGGTCGCGCCACCGACCGCGCCGAAGTCATCCTTCTGCCAGGCCACGAGGACAAGCAGATCTGGAGCTATTTCGCATCGGTAGCCTTCCCACGAGAACACGTCGTTCGGCAGGTCATCGACGCACTCGACCCGGTCAAGCCGCAGTCGACTCCCTCGTTGGAGCCGTTGGTGGATCTCAACCGGAGCCGACTCGAAATGGTCCTGAAGGTCCTCGACGTCGATGGTGCCGTTCAGCGCGTGCGAGGCGGATGGATCTCGACCGGTCAGTCGTGGGCCTACGATGCACCGCGTTACGAGCGCCTCGAGCAAGCCAGGGACGCGGAGCAACAAGCAATGATCGACTACCAGCGCACCGATGGGTGCCGGATGGAATTCCTGCGCAGACAGTTGGACGATCCAGGCCTCGGCGCGGAACCGAACCCTTGTGGCCGATGCGACAACTGCACAGGAAAGGCTTACTCACCTCAGGTGGACGCAGCCGCCGTCGAGTCTGCGCGTGAACGTCTCGACCGCCCGGGACTCGACCTGCCTCCGCGAAAGCAGTGGCCCAGCGGGATGAAGAAACTCGGAGTCTCCCGCTCCGGCAAAATCACCGACGGCCCTGAGCCCGGCCGGGTCCTGGGCCGCCTCACCGACCTGGGTTGGGGTGGGCGCCTGCGAGCAGCCCTCGACGCACCCGACGGTCCAGCCCCCGACGCCCTCGTTCAGGCCTGCATCGCAGTATTGGCCTCGTGGGACTGGGCGAAGAGACCTACCTCCGTGATCGCGCTGGAATCGTCGACGCATCCGATGCTGGTCCGCTCGATCGCCGGCGAGTTGGCCCGCATCGGACGGCTCGACGATCTCGGAACGCTCGCCCTCCGACCGGACCATCCGCGCGTGACAGCCGCGAATTCGGCATTCCGTGTAGCCGGACTCGTCGATTCCTGGCTTGTTCCAGACCTGAACGGGGTCTCCGGACCGATCCTCCTGGTGGACCTGGTCACCGATACGGGCTGGACTCTTACCTGCGCCGGCTCGGCCCTCCGCGGCGCAGGCGCAGATGCTGTCCTTCCGTTTGCACTGGCAACTCCGAAGTAGCCGCCCAGATATCGATAAGACCACACTTGGCATCGGACGGAGTGAGCCGAGTTATCGCACCCTCCTCGACCAGTTGTTACGGCAACAAGCCCAGTTTGTGACCAGAATCACAATCGCGCTGCCACCTGCGAAGGGATGGGTGTTTTCGACACCAATTTCGCCAGGCACGTGAAATGCCAAGGGCACCTTGTTACGTTTATGTTTGCTATGAAACCCGCACAGCTGAGAGCAACCACAGTCACTGCGCCGGACGCAGTGAAGTTTCGTAAGCCAAAGATCTCCGACGGAGTCCGGCTCTGGGAAATCGCAAGAGATTCAAAGGTGCTCGATCTCAACTCGAGCTATTCGTACGTGTTGTGGTGCCGAGACTTTGCAGCAACATCGGTCGTATCCGACGTCGACTCTCGCGCAGTGGGATTCGTCACCGGCTACACCCGACAGGATTCTCCCACAACATTCTTCGTGTGGCAGGTCGCAGTCGATGCTGATCAACGGGGTAAGGGCCTTGCCGGCCGGATGCTGAACGAACTTCTCGATCGCCTTACCCCACAGGGCATCACACACCTGGAAACAACGATCAGCCCGGACAACGAAGCGTCGATCGCACTGTTCACGGCCCTCGCTCGAACACGAGGGACCGACATTAGAAAAACAGACCTGTTCGCGCCCGATGATTTTCCTGATAGCCACGAAGCAGAGGAGCTCTACACAGTAGGGCCGGCCGCCGTGCGCGCCAGCGAAAGGAACACGCAGTACATGACAGACAAGACCGAGACCACCGAAAAGCCGGACGTATTCGAAACCATCGAGTCCGGCGTTCGTAGCTACAGCCGCCAGTGGCCCGCAGTATTCAAAACTGCCAAGAATTCGACGCTGACCGACGAGAACGGGCGCGACTACCTCGACTTCTTCGGCGGCGCAGGCGCTCTGAACTACGGTCACAACAATCAGATCATGCAGGATGCGTTGGTCGACTACATCACCAGCGACGGCATCACGCACGGCCTCGATATGTCCACGGTGGCCAAGCGGGAGTTCCTCGAGTCGTTCAAGAAGAACATCCTCGAACCGCGTGGCCTCGACTACAAGGTTCAGTTTCCCGGCCCGACCGGAACGAACGCCGTCGAAGCTGCACTGAAGTTGGCACGCAAGGTCACTGGTCGTGAGTCGATCATCAACTTCACCAACGCTTTTCACGGCATGACCCTCGGTGCGCTCGCTGTCACCGGAAACTCGATGAAGCGCGCCGGAGCCGGAATCCCACTCGTGCACAGCACGCCGATGCCGTACGACAACTACTTCGGTGGAGTAACCGAGGACTTTCAGTGGTTCGAGCGCGTTCTCGACGATTCGGGCAGTGGATTCAACCGCCCGGCAGCGGTCATCGTCGAAACCATTCAGGGTGAAGGCGGGATCAACGTCGCGCGACCGGAGTGGTTGCGCGCTCTGTCCGACCTGTGCTCGCGACGCGACATCTTGCTGATCGTCGACGACGTACAGATGGGTTGCGGCCGCACAGGCCAGTTCTTCTCCTTCGAGGACTCGGGCATCACGCCGGACATCGTCACTCTGTCGAAGTCGATCGGCGGCTACGGCATGCCGATGGCACTGACACTGTTCAAGCCAGAACTCGACGTCTGGGGCCCAGGCGAGCACAACGGCACCTTCCGCGGATTCAATCCCGGCTTCGTGACCTCGAAGGTCGCCATCGACCACTACTGGTCAGACGACAAGTTCGAGAAGGAGATCCTCGCGAAGGGCGAGCACATTCGTGATCGCTTCATCGCACTGTGCGCCAAGTACGACGGCGTTTCCACTCGCGGTCGCGGCATGGTTCAGGCTCTCGTGTTCGAAGATGCAGAACAGGCAGGCAAGGTTGCCAAGCTTGCCTACGACGAGCACCTACTGGTGGAAACTGCCGGCCCGAAGGACGAGGTTGTCAAACTTCTTCCGCCGCTGACCACCACGATCGAAGAGCTCGATCGCGGACTCGACATCCTCGAAGCTGCGACAGCAAAAGTCTGCTCGTAGAACACTTCTCACGTGTCGAATGTTTGCTGAAGGGAGCTACACCGCATGATCGTACGTACCACCCAGGAAATCACCGGAACTGACCGAGACATCGAGAGCGAGGATGGACAGTGGCGCAGTAAGCGCATCATCCTCGGCGGAGACAGGGTCGGATTCTCGTTCCACGAAACGACCATCAAGGCCGGGACGGTGAACAACTTCCACTACGCCAATCACGTCGAAGCTGTGTGGCTCATCGAAGGCGAAGGCACCCTCACCGATCGTGAAACCGGTGAAACCTACGAACTCGTTGCAGGATCGATGTACCTGCTGAACGGCAACGAGCGGCACACCGTCGAGCCGCGTACGCAGATGCGCATGTTGTGCGTGTTCAACCCTCCCGTGGTCGGGAACGAAACCCACGACGAGAACGGTGTGTACCCCCTCGTAGAGGTCCCCACGTAAACGAGGTGTCCAGATAAGACGGACTCCGAGTATCTTCGCCCCGCTCGACTTCGGTCGAGCGGGGCGGAGCTGGTTCTGCAGTACGATCCACCGGGGACCCAGCAGGGCTTGGCATCGCGTTTCCTGGATGCGAGAGCCTCCCACTGCCTGCATCGATCCCCCGTGTCCACATGCCGCGCTACCCTGGGGACGTGCCTGCCCCCGCTCGTTCAGCTGCCGCAGCGGCAACCCGAATCGACCAGATTGTCGAACTGTTGTCGGGAAGATCCATCGCGGTCGTCTCCGGAGCCGGCATGTCCACCGATTCAGGTATCCCGGACTACCGGGGGCCGAACTCACCCCCTCGTAATCCGATGACCTATCAGCAGTTCACCGGCGATCACGAGTTCAGGCGCCACTACTGGGCACGGAACCATGTCGGTTGGCGGCATATGGATGCGGCAAGGCCGAACGACGGCCACCGTGCGCTGGCCCAGCTCGAGCGCCGAGGGATTGTTTCCGGGATCATCACCCAAAACGTCGACATGTTGCACACCAAAGCAGGTAGCCGACGAGTCATCGACCTCCACGGCGTTTACGCGCGCGTACGGTGTCTGGACTGCGAGCGACTGGTTTCCCGCTTCGCTCTGGGACAACGCCTCGAGCGCGAGAACCCGGGGTTCCTCGACAGCGTCGCGCCGGCCGAGGGCGTCGAGATTGCCCCCGATGCCGATGCGATCATCACCAGCACCGCACACTTCCGAATGGTCGACTGCGAGTACTGCGCAGGTATTCTCAAACCGGACATCGTGTACTTCGGGGAGAGCGTGCCCAAGCCGAGAGTTGCCGAAGCTTTCGATCTCGTCGACCAGGCCGATGCACTTGTGGTTGTCGGCTCTTCCTTGACGGTCATGTCGGGACTGCGCTTCGTCCGACGCGCGGCGAAGGCCGAGATTCCCATCGTGATTGTCAATCGCGGCATCACCCGGGGCGACGAATTCGCCACTCTGACAAGCAATGCAGGATGCTCGGAGACGCTCACCGCACTCGTGGACGCACTGCCGTCACACAAATGATCGGACGCTTCGCAGCCGCCGAACATGGATCAGACCGGAACCAGATCGTCCGCATGCACCACTGGACGCTGTAGCTCGGGAGTGAGATCACAACTGGACCTACCGAGCATTCCGGTCAACTCCGACGCGTCGTACGCCACCACTCCCCTGGCCACGAGTTCGCCGTCCGGACCGATCAGCGACACGACGTCGCCGCCGTAGAACCGACCCTCGACGGCGGTGATTCCTGCGGACAGCAAGGACCGCCGCTTCGTCGCGACCGCGTGCACGGCACCTGCGTCGAGGTATAGATCGCCTCGTGCGTCTGCAGCATGACGTACCCAGAACTTGCGCGAGGACAGGCGCGTGGGACGCGCAGTGAAGGCTGTGCCCACGGCAGCCGTCGTCAAGGCTTCCGCTGCGTCGGCGGCGGCCGCCAGTAGGACAGGAACGCCTGCATCGGCCGCCAATCGAGCAGCGGACAGCTTGGACGCCATTCCACCGGTCCCGAGCGCACCGCCGGAACCGGCGACGACTCCATCGAGATCTTCCGGGCTCGCGACCTCCCGGATCAGGGTGGCGTCACCTTTACGCGGGTCGCCGTCGTACAGACCGTCTACGTCGGACAACAGCACCAGCGCGTCGGCACCGACGAGGTGAGCAACGAGCGCGGCGAGACGGTCGTTGTCACCGAAGCGAATTTCCGTGGTCGCGACCGTGTCGTTCTCGTTGATCACGGCCACTGCGCCGAGCACGCGCAACCGATCGAGCGTGCGCTGGGCGTTGCGATGATTCGTTCGACGCGCAATGTCCTCGGCGGTAAGCAACACCTGGCCGACGGTTCGTCCGTATCTGGCGAACGAGGTACCCCAAGCGTGCGCAAGAGCAAGCTGCCCGACGCTCGCTGCGGCCTGCTTGGTCGCGAGATCGCGCGGACGGGTCGTCAGACCCAGTGGTGCGAGCCCGGCGCCGATGGCACCGGAAGACACCACCACGACATCGGATCCGGCACGCATTCGTGCTTCGACAGCATCGGCCAATCGATCGAGCCGGTCGACGTCGAGTCCGCCGACCAGTGAGGTCAGTGCCGAGGAGCCGATTTTCACGACTACCCGTTTGGCACTGGCCACAGCAGTCCTGGCCCCAGTCGAATCCATTGCAACCGAAGAGGATTCAGAATTCACCGGAACCTACACTTCACTCTTCGACGTCGAGTCCACGGCGGGCTCGACGTGCGTGTTTGCGCTCGTCCGCACCGATTCGCTCCACCTGATCGAGCCTCGCATCGGTACCGCGCCCGGTCATGGTGATCTCCACACCCGCCGGTGTCTGCGGCTCCCAATCGAAGGAGACATCACCGATGGTCACGGACGCACCCGGCTGGGCGCCCTTCTTGATCAGCGCATCCTCGACGCCGAGGCGTGCGAGACGGTCGGCAAGATAGCCGACGGCTTCGTCGTTGTTGAACTGTGTCTGGCGTACCCAACGCTCCGGGCGCGTGCCCAGAACGATGAACCCACCCTCGACATCGGGATCCTTGATGACCTGGAAACCCTCATCGTTGCGTGCGACGGGACGTAGCACCGGTCGGCGCTTCTCGGCCGGAGGATGCGCCACTCGGTAGTCCTCGACCATCTTGCCCAGCGCGAAGATCAAGGGCTTGAGGCCTTCACGGGTGACCGTGGAGATGGTGTACACCGGCCATCCACGCGCCTCGAACTCCGGCGTCACCATCTCGGCGAGCTCGGCGGCCTCAGGGATATCAGCTTTGTTGAGCACGACGATGCGCGGTCGATCCGCCAGGTCACCCAGGCTCGCATCGCCCAACATCGCCGGCTTGTAAGCCGCCAACTCCGCTTCGAGAGCATCGACGTCAGAGACGGGATCCCGACCCGGATCCAGGGTTGCGCAGTCGACGACGTGCGCCAGAACGGCGGTGCGCTCGAGATGTCGGAGGAACTCGAGACCGAGGCCCTTGCCTTCGCTCGCACCGGGAATCAATCCGGGAACGTCGGCCACCGTGTAGGTGGTGTCACCGCTCGAAACGACACCGAGGTTCGGAACCAACGTGGTGAACGGGTAGTCGGCGATCTTCGGCTTCGCGGCAGAGAGCACAGACACCAGCGAGGACTTGCCCGCCGACGGAAACCCGACGAGACCGATGTCGGCGACCGACTTGAGCTCGAGCACCACATCGCGCTCGATACCTTCTTCGCCGAGCAGCGCGAATCCAGGCGCACGACGCGCCTTCGAGGCGAGCGCAGCGTTGCCCAACCCACCGCGGCCACCGGGCGCAGCAGCGTATCGAGTGCCCTCGCCGATCAGGTCGGCCAGGATGCGACCGTCCTTGTCGAGCACCACAGTTCCGTCGGGAACCTTGAGGATCAGATCCTCACCGTTCGAACCTTCGCGGTTGCCGCCCATGCCTTGAGTTCCATTGCTGGCTTTGGCATGCGAGTTGAAGTGAAAGTCCAACAGCGTGTGGACATTGCTGTCGACGACGAAGATCACGCCGCCTCCCTGGCCACCGTTTCCGCCGTCTGGACCGCCGAGCGGCTTGAACTTCTCGCGGTGAACCGAAGAGCAGCCGTTGCCGCCTTTGCCGGCGCTGACGTGCAGCACCACGCGGTCGATGAATCGTGACATGACTGCCTTCGATCCTTCCTCGGTCGAGTGTGCGACCGAAATATTTTTATGCCCACAAATACGATAAGGGCGGACCGGGCATTTTCACCCTGGTCCACCCTCATCGTCGAGCTCGAGCGCGTCGAGATTTTCGCGGCGTGAGCCTTGCGAAAACCATCCGACGCAGATTGTGCAGCGGAGACTAGGCCTCTACTGCGACCGGAACGATGTTCACGGTCTTGCGTCCACGCTTGGCGCCGAATTCGACTGCGCCTGCGGACAGAGCGAACAGTGTGTCGTCGCCGCCACGGCCGACGTTGACGCCGGGGTGGAAGTGCGTGCCGCGCTGACGAACCAGGATCTCGCCTGCGCTGACGGTCTGGCCGCCGAAACGCTTGACGCCGAGGCGCTGCGCATTCGAATCGCGACCGTTACGGGAGCTTGATGCACCCTTCTTATGTGCCATGTTGCATACCCTCCTCGGGGTGAATGTCAGCGCTGAAAAGTCAGTACTGAACAGACCTGGTTACTTGATGCCGGTGACCTTCAGGACAGTGAGCTTCTGCCTGTGTCCCTGGCGCTTGTGGTAGCCGGTCTTGTTCTTGAACTTGTGGATGCGGATCTTCGGACCCTTGGTGTGCTCGACGACCTCACCGGTTACCGAGATCTTCGCCAGCTTGTCGGCATCGGTGGTCAGATCGGATCCGTCTACGACGAGGACCGGAGCAAGCGAGACAGCAGTGCCGAGCGCTCCCTCGATCTTCTCGACCTTGACGAGGTCACCAACAGCGACCTTGTACTGCTTTCCGCCGGTCTTGACGATCGCGTACGTTGCCATCGGAGGGCTACCCCTTGCTTCTTCGAACTTGCTCGCATTGCCCATGGCAACACGACTGGTCTGGATCGTGCATGTGATTCTTGCGGTATTTCGTGCGGTGTTACTTGCCACCGGGTGCGTCCGCCGCCGCACTCGACCGAAATTCCGTCGAGGCACAGCAGAAAATTGTCACCGGCAGCGACCTTGTCAGGTTACGGCAGACGGGCAGTCGTGGTCAAACTGCCCGTCGACTCGCTATTCCGCGTCCACCGGTGGCCCTGCCGGGCGTGCCGCTGCACGACGTCGGCGAGGCTTCTTCACGGGCGTCTCGTCCGTGGTGGGAGCACTGGACACCGGTTCGACAGCCGACGTCACCGAAGGCTCCGTCGGCGCTACCGGCTCCTCGTGTGTAGCCGGAATCACGAAGACAGCAGCTGCGTCGGGAGTCTCGGCCGTAGGTGCTGCTGCCTTCCGGGCAACACGGCGACCACGACGCGCTTTGACGATCGGTTCCGGCGACTCCTCGGCCACAGCTGTGTCCGCTGTCATGTCGACAGCATTCTCCGGGACCCTGGTGTCCGGCTGCACCTCGGTCGATACTGCTTCGGTGTCCCTGCCCTGAACACGAGCCACCTCGGCGGCATCGATGATCTTCGGCTCCGAGGACGTACTCGGCTCCGAGTGCTCGTCGAGTACCTCGGCCGGAGTGACATCGTCGACAACGTCGTCGTGATGCGCAGCCATGGCGAGGGCCACGGGGTGTGCACGCTTCACCGATGGGTCCGGTGTGTGCTCGTGAGCCTCGGGCTGACTCTTCGCTGCAGGACTGTTCGCAGCGTCAGCCACATTGTCGGTTTTGTCGTTGTCTGTCTTGTCGTTGTCGGACTTGTCGCGACCGCGGCGTTTGCGCGGCGTACTCGAATCGGAGCGCGGTGAGGAGGATCGCGAGCCGTCATCGGTCTTCGCCTCGACGGGGTACGGGTGAATCATGATCCCGCGGCCCTGGCAGTGTTCGCACGTCGTCGAGAACGCTTCGATGAGACCGGTGCCCATCTTCTTACGCGTCATCTGCACAAGCCCGAGTGAAGTCACCTCGGACACCTGATGGCGCGTCCGGTCACGACCGAGAGACTCGGTGAGACGGCGCAACACCAGGTCACGGTTGGATTCGAGCACCATATCGATGAAGTCGACGACAATCATTCCGCCGATGTCGCGTAGGCGCATTTGCCGAACGATCTCTTCGGCGGCCTCGAGATTGTTCCGCGTCACCGTCTCCTCGAGGTTGCCGCCTGCACCGGTGAACTTGCCGGTGTTGACGTCGACCACGGTCATCGCCTCGGTGCGATCGATGACGAGCGTGCCTCCGGACGGTAGCCAGACCTTACGGTCGAGTGCCTTGGCCAGCTGCTCGTCGACCCGGTGCGCTTCGAACACGTCTGGTCGACCGGGCTCGGCGATGTGGCGCTCGAGCTTGTGCAGCATGTCCGCCGCTACCGTCTCGATGTACGACGATGTCGTGTCCCAGGCCTTGTCACCTTCGATGACAAGTTTGACGAAGTCCTCGTTGAACAGGTCACGGATAACCTTGACCAGCAGATCCGGCTCTTCGTACAGTGCCTGCGGTTGCGAACCCTTACCTGTTTCAGCCTTGGCCGACGCTTCTTCGATGGTCGCCCATTGTGTCTGCAGACGGATCACGTCACGCGCGAGCTCGTCTTCACTGACGCCTTCGGCTGCGGTACGGATGATCACCCCGGCCTCGGGAGGAACGATATCGCGAAGAATTTCCTTCAGGCGCTTCCGCTCGGTGTCGGGCAACTTGCGGCTGATACCCGTCGAGCTGCCACCGGGTACATAGACCAGGTAGCGGCCTGCCAGCGAGAGCTGAGTCGTCAGACGCGCACCCTTGTGCCCGACCGGATCCTTGCTCACCTGCACCAAAACCTGGTCACCCGGCTTGAGTGCCTGTTCGATCTTGCGAGAGTTACCACCGAGACCTGCTGCGTCCCAGTTGACCTCTCCGGCATACAGGACACCGTTACGGCCACGGCCGATATCGATGAATGCAGCTTCCATGCTCGGCAGCACGTTCTGCACGCGGCCGAGGTAGACGTTGCCGACCATCGACGCGGACGCGCTACTGGTGACGAAGTGCTCGACCAAGACGCCGTCTTCGAGAACGGCGACCTGTGTGGTCACGCCGTTGTCGGGGAACGACTTTTCGCGGACGACCATGACGCGATCGACCGACTCACGACGTGCCAGGAACTCCGACTCGGTAAGAATCGGTGGCCGTCGGCGTCCGGCGTCACGTCCGTCGCGACGGCGCTGACGCTTCGCTTCGAGCCGGGTCGAGCCGGTGATTCCCTGGACCTCATCCTTGCTACGGGACTTGTTCCGCGGTTCGCGCTCGTGCACGACGGTGTTCGGTGGGTCGTCCTCGGTCTCGGTGGACTCGGACGAAGCGTCACCGGTGCTGCTGCGGCGGCGGCGACGTCTGCGGCGTCGACGACTCGAGCCGTCGGACGAATCCTCGTCGTAGGTGTCGTTGTCGGCGGAGTCGACCGGCGAATCGACCGACTCTTCCGATTCCGTATCCGAGGCCTGTTTCTGGCCATCGTCGGTATCGCTGGATTTGGCGTTCGAACGACTTCGACTACGGCGACGTGAACGACGCTCGCCTGCAGGCTTGTCCTCGTTCTCGGAATCGCTTTCCGAAGTGTCGGAATCGGCACTCTCGGAGTCTGCTACATCGAAATCAGTGGTCTCGGATTCAACCGAGCCGGATACGGGAGTATCGGATTCGGACGAACGCGTGTCCGAGGACGCCGACGCTGCGTCCTCACTCGAATCGTCGTCACCTTCTGCGGCATCGTCCGAATAGTCGTCCGAACTGCCGTCGGCAGACTGTTCCCCACGTCCGCGGCCACGACCACGACGACCGCGCCGACGCCGCCTCGGCTGCGACTGGTCATCGTTGTCGTCCGAGTTGTCGGCATCCTCGGAAGTGTCCGAGCTGTCGACTGTGTCCGATATGTCGGTTGTGTCAGTAGCTGCATCCGGGGTGGCCTCGACAACGGGCTTGCCGCGAACGGGAGCCTTGTCCGGCTCGATGACCGGATCGGCGACGAGAACCGATGGCTCTTCGACGGCAGGCGTCGACGTGGGCTCAGCGGCAGGACCTGCTGCTTTCCGGCTCCGTCGACGCTTGGGAGCCTCGACTATCGCTTCCGGCTGGAGGAACACCGGAATCGCGAACGCAGGGCGCGCGGGAGGACTGTCCACTGTCGGAGCTTCGACAGCAGGCACAGGCTCGACCACGATCGGGGCGGCCGTCTCGACTGGTGCAGCCGGCGCCTCGGTCGCAGGTGCGAACGAGGAATACACCGTCTCGGCGACGTCGCGTCCCAGGCTGGACTGTGCGCTGCGCGCCTCTATTCCGAGCTCACCCAGTTTGGCGAGTACCTGTTTACTGGTGACGCCGAGAATCTTCGCGAGTGCATGCACTCGGAGGCGCTCGGGGAACGCCGGACTTCGGCTGGATGACGATTCGTCATCGACCGAACTTCCTGAGTTCGAATTCTGTACATCTTCGGGCGGGGCTTGGTCGGCCACGTAAGTCTCCTCGGGCCCCCGGGCGCGTCCACCTAAGTCGAAGCTGGTGCGACGCGGCCACGCGAGAGCAATCCTAGTGTGCTGACGTCGGTTTGACGCCAGATCGTAAGTCGCGCTCCGGACGGAGTGCACCGTCCACGGCGAGTGGTCGGCGTACGGATGCACGGTGCCTGGCTGGATGGCTATGGTGTCCCGAGTCCGAGCGCCTGATCATCAAGCATGCCGGCACGTGGGAGGTCTTCCTACGTGTTCGGCAGCGATGACGGGCATCGAACTGCGGGTGTCATCCGGTCACTTTCACGAGAACGGCACTGGCGTGACGCTCGTGTTCGGTGTTGCACAAAACTGGTAACGGCAAAATTTTTTTACAGGAAAACTTTTCGAGGTGAAGCGTGTGTTGTGAAAGCAACCTTCACGAGTATCCCACACCGGGTGAAGCGAACCCGCCACGCCGCTCCGATCTTGTGGTCGGCGGCATGGCGGGCGAACCCGAATCAGAGTGTGGAGAATCAGGAAAGGCTTGGAAACCACAACGCGATCTCACGCTCGGCGGACTCGACGGAGTCCGATCCGTGCACGAGGTTCTGCTGACCATCGAGGGCAAGATCGCCGCGAATGGTCCCTGGAACCGCCTTCTCGACCGGGTCGGTGCCTCCGCCGATCTGACGGAAGGCAGCGATAGCTCTCGGTCCCTCCAAAACTGCTGCGACGACGGGTCCGGAGGTGATGAACTCGAGTAGCGCTGGGAAGAACGGCCTGTCTTTGTGTTCGGCGTAGTGCGCGCCGGCCAGCTCGAGAGAAACGGATTTGAGTTCCAGTGCTGCGATACTCAATCCCTTCTTCTCGATTCGGCCGAGAATCTCGCCTACGTAGCGGCGGGCAACTCCATCTGGCTTGATCAGTACAAGGGTGCGCTCGGTCACGAACGTAGACAGTAGTGGACGGACTCCGAGGACCTACGCTCAGACCCACCATGGTGTGCCGATATCCGCCGGGCTCGAGGTTTCAGTCCCGCTGACCTCTGAGCATGCCGCGTTCGATCCGTCGAGTGATGTCTCGCCGCAGGTACAGCAGATATATCCACACCGCGAGGAACACCACTCCCACGATCGCGATCGACAGGTGAATGAACCCACCGAGCAGAACGAACACCTGAAGCGCGAGATTGATCTGCATCGCCTGCGGTCGTCCTTGCATACCTGCGGCAAGGACGAATGCCACGGCCATCCCCACCAGGTACAACGTGGAGAACCAACCGAGGCCGCCGCCGACTGTCGACACGACGGGTAACGCGAGTAGAACGACAATGGCCTCGAGAACGAGGGTCCCTGCCATGACTCCGCGGAAGCCTTTCCACGGATCGGTTGCCGGCGGCTTGAACTCGCTACCGCCCTCCCCTGTTTCACTCATACGGGCTCCTTTCCGAACAAAGTTCGAGCTGCTCCGGCGGTGACGACCGATCCGGTGACGATCACCCCGGCACCCGAGACCGCCTCACCGGGATCTGCGACTTCCTCGGCGAGCCCGATGGCGGTTTCGAGCGCGTCGGCGAGCGTCGGCGCGACGACCACGCGCTCGTCGCCGAACTTCGCGACGGCCAGGCCTGCAAGTTCCTCGACGTCCATCGCCCGCGGCGATCCGTTGTGCGTGACGACGATTTCGTCGAACACCGGCTCGAGCACCGTCAACATGGCCTCGACGTCCTTGTCCCCCATGACACTGACGACTCCGACCAGTTTTCGGAAGTCGAATTCGTCGGTGAGAGCCGCAGCAAGCGCTCTGGCCCCGTGTGGGTTGTGTGCGGCGTCGAGAAACACTGTTGGAGCGTTGCGAACGCGTTCGAGCCGGCCGGGATTGACGATGGATGCGAAGGCCGCTCGAACGATGTCCACGTCGAGTTGATGATCGGAGCCCGCGCCGAAGAACGCCTCGACCGCGGCGAGCGCCAAGGATGCGTTCGTCGCCTGATGCTCTCCGTGCAGTGGTAGGAAGATATCGGTGTACACGCCGCCGAGACCTTGCAACTCGAGTTGTTGACCGCCCACCGCGATCCGACGCGCGAGCACCCTGAATTCCGAACCTTGCCTGGCGACGGCGGCATCGGCTTCCACCGCGGCGCGCAACAGCACCTCGGCAACTTCGGGCTTCTGCTCGGCCAGGATGGCGACGGTGTCTCGCGGAACGAGCCGCTCCGGTGCTTTCTTGATGATTCCGGCTTTTTCTTTGGCGATACCACCGAGATCGCCCCCGAGGAACTCGACGTGGTCGATATCGATCGGGGTGATCACGGCCACTTCACCATCGACGACGTTGGTGGCGTCCCATCTACCACCGAGCCCGACCTCCACGACGGCAACCTCGATCGGCGCCTCCGCGAACGCCGCGAATGCCATGGCGGTGGTGACCTCGAACTTGCTCATGCGTGGTCCGCCTGCGGCCTCGGACTGCGCGTCGACCATCTCTACGAACGTGGCGATTTCGTTGTAGGTGTCCACGTACAGCCGGGGCGAGATCGGGATGCCGTCGACACTTATCCGTTCGGTCGCCAATTGCAGATGCGGACTGGTGGTCCGGCCGGTTCGGCGATGAAAGTGCGTCAGCAAGGCATCGATCATCCGGGTCACCGACGTTTTACCGTTGGTACCGGCAACGTGGATCGACGGGTACGCCTTCTGCGGTGACCCCAAAAGGTCCATCAGTGCCGCGATCCGTGCAGTCGACGGCTCGATCTTGGTCTCCGGCCACCGTTTGTCCAGTTCCGCCTCGACAAGCGCCAATTCGGCCATGTCCACCGGACTGGGTCGGGAAGGAGCTGAATAGGATTCGGACACTACTGCCCCATAGTTTCTAGCCGAGCATTGATTCGCGCAATCTCTTCGACCGCGATCTGCTGTCGGCTCTTGATCTTGTCGACCACGGCGTCCGGGGCTTTGGCGAGAAACGCCTCGTTGCTCAGTTTGCTCGTCGTCTGGGTCAGTTCCTTCTCGGACGCGGCGAGGTCTTTGACCAACCGCGCGCGCTCGGCGACGAGGTCGACGGTTCCCGACGTGTCGAGCTCGACCGTCACCGTCGCCTTCGTCAGTCGAACCTCCACGGAGGCCGTAACGGTGAAGTTTTCGGCAGGTTCGATCAGTCGTGCAAGAGCGCGAGTGGCATGGACCTGGGTGGAAAGATCGGCGTCGGTGATCCCGACGAGCCTCGCGCCGACCTTCTGCGACGGCTTGAGACCCTGATCGCTGCGGAAGCGACGAACCTCGGTCACGAGCTTCTGCATATCTGCAACACGCTGTGCGGCAACCACATCCGCGATGTCTCCGGATGCGACGGGCCACGATGCGATGACGATCGATTCGCCGCCGGTCAACACCTTCCACAGCGTTTCGGTGACGAACGGGATAACGGGATGCAAGAGCCGCAGCAACGCATCGAGCACATTGCCGAGCACGGTACGAGTCGAATCTGCCTGTGCGGCATCGCCGAACTGCACTTTGGCGATCTCCAGATACCAGTCGCATACTTCGTCCCATGCGAAGTGGTACAACCCCTCGCAGGCCTTGCTGAACTCGTAGCGCTCGAATGCGACGTCGACCTCGGCGCGCACTTCGTCGAGGCGATCGAGAATCCACCGATCGGCGTCCGTCAGTTCCGCTCGCGCCGGAAGTGGTGCGGGCGCAGCACCGTTCATCAACGCGAACTTGGTCGCGTTGAACAGCTTGTTGGCGAAGTTACGTGAGGACTGCGCGTGATCCTCACCGACCGACAGGTCCGCACCCGGGTTTGCACCGCGAGCGAGGGTGAAACGCAACGCATCTGCCCCGAAGCGGTCGACCCAGTCGAGTGGATCGATGCCGTTTCCTCGGGACTTCGACATCTTCTTGCCGAACTGATCACGGACGAGCCCGTGCAGGAAGATGTCCTTGAACGGCACCTTACTGCCGCCCTCCCCCGAACCCAGTGCCGGATCGGATGCGACGTAGGTGCCGAACATCATCATGCGGGCGACCCAGAAGAACAGAATGTCGTAGCCGGTGACCAGCACGCTGGTGGGGTAGAACTTGGCGAGCTCATCGGTCGCGTCGGGCCAACCCATAGTGGAGAACGGCCACAATCCGGACGAGAACCACGTGTCGAGGACGTCGGGATCCTGCACCCAACCCTCGGGCGGCGTTTCGTCGGCGCCCAGGCACACCGTCTCACCGTTCGGGCCGTACCAGATAGGTATGCGGTGACCCCACCACAGCTGACGCGAAATGCACCAGTCGTGCATGTTGTCGACCCACGCGAACCAGCGTGGCTCCTGACTCGCCGGATGAATAGTCGTATCGCCGTTGCGAATTGCGTCGCCCGCGGCGGCGGCGAGCCCATCGACCTTGACCCACCACTGCAACGACAGTCGCGGCTCGATCGACTCACCGCTGCGTTCGGAGTGTCCGACGCTGTGCAAGTACGGACGCTTTTCCGCCACGACGCGTCCCTGCTCGGCCAGCGCCTCACGAACCTTGATGCGGGCCTCGAACCTGTCCATGCCGTCGAACTCGGTTCCAGTGTCGGCGATCCGACCTGCCTTGTCCATGATCGTGGGCATGGGCAGGTTGTGTCGCAGACCCATCTCGAAGTCGTTGGGATCATGGGCCGGGGTGATCTTGACCGCGCCCGTACCGAATTCGGGATCGACGTAGTCGTCGGCGATGATCGGGATCTGTCTGCCGGTGAACGGGTGTTCGAGGGTCGTTCCGAGCAGATGCTGGTAGCGGGCGTCGTCCGGATGGACGGCCACCGCAGTGTCACCGAGCATCGTCTCGACGCGGGTGGTCGCGACGATGACGTGGGGCTCGTCGTCGTTCAACGAGCCGTAACGCAGAGAAACGAGCTCGCCTTCGACGTCCTCGAACTTGACTTCGATATCGGAAATGGCTGTCTGCAGCACGGGCGACCAGTTGACCAGTCGCTCAGCCCGGTAGATCAGGCCGTCGTCGAACATTCGCTTGAAGATGGTCTGGACCGCCTTCGAGAGGCCGTCGTCCATCGTGAAACGCTCGCGAGACCAGTCGACGCCGTCACCGATGCGGCGCATCTGGCCGCCGATGGTGCCGCCGGACTCACGCTTCCAGTCCCACACCTTGTCGATGAAGAGTTCCCGGCCGAAATCTTCTTTGGTCTTTCCCTCGGCCGCGAGTTGCTTCTCCACCACGGTCTGCGTCGCGATACCCGCATGATCCATCCCCGGTAGCCAGAGGACTTCGAATCCGAGCATGCGCTTACGACGGCTCAACGCGTCCATCAACGTGTGGTCGAGTGCGTGACCCATGTGCAGACTTCCCGTCACGTTCGGTGGGGGAAGCACAATCGAGTACGGAGGCTTGTCGCTCGTGGCGTCGGCTTCGAAGTAGCCTGCGTCGACCCAGCCCTGATACAGCTCGGCCTCTACCGCGCTCGGGTCCCAGCTCTTCGGCAATCCGGTTGGGTCGCTACCCACGCTGCGGTCCTGGGCATCGGCGGGGTTGGCTGGGTTCTCTGGCACTGAACTGGTCACCGGTCGATTCTAGTTGTCAGCCGATTCGATACCGACAGGCCCACTGCCGGTGCCCGGTCAGCCCAATATCTCGGGGATCTTCGTCTCTATTCCGAGTACGTGTTCGGAAAGGAACGACAGCACGACCTCGTACCAGATCTTGGCGTGCTGTGGAGCGAGGACCCAGTGATTCTCGGACGGAAAGTACAGCAACCGATGGTCGGTCTTTCCTTCGTCATCGGTAGGAAGTCCGGATTCGCTGAGCAGCTCGAACCACAGTCGAAGACCTTCACCGATAGGTACGCGATAGTCCTTGTCTCCGTGAATGACCAGCATCGGCGTGTCGATGTCTGCCACATACAGGTGCGGTGAGTTCTCGAAAGCCATCTCGGGTGACATCTCGCGCTGCCAGTAGTACGCGGCGTCGGTGGTAGGGCCGAACTGATCGAGCGCCCACAGGCCGGCGTGGGTGACGATCGCATCGAAGCGGTCGGTGTGGCCGGCGATCCAGTTCGCCATGTATCCGCCGAACGATCCGCCCATCGCTGCGGTGCGTGTGCCGTCGACCTCTTCGAGCGCGGCAGCAGCATCGGTGACGGCCATCAGATCGGAGAACGGTTCCTTGCCCCACCGCCCCCAGCCTCGATCTACGAAACTCTGGCCGTAGCCGGTGGACAGCGCTGGGTCAGGCAACAGCACCGCATACCCCCGCGCGACCATCACCCAGGGATTCCAACGCCACGACCATGTGTTCCACGAAGACAGTGGCCCACCGTGCACCCAGAGCAGAAGAGGTGCCTGTGCCGTCTCCGACGCATCGGCCGGTAGGGCGAGCCACGCTCGAACATGCCGGCCGTCCTCGGCCACGGTCTCGACCTCGGTCAGCGTCCCAGGCAGCGCCGGTAACGGCTCTGCGAGTGCCAACGGATGCACGACGCCCGACTCGATGTCGATTCGAACCGGATGCAGGGGTTGCCGGTACGACGCCTCCAATGCGAAGACGACCCCGCTCGACGCCACGTGGAGGTGGCTGTACGCGGAATCGGTAGTGGTCACCGGGTTGGCCACGCCGTCGCGCACCAGGAATACCGGGGCACGACCGCGGTCGTCGGCGACCACCAACAATCCGGTGCCGTCGGACAACCACACCGGATTCGACGGCCACCGATCCCATTCAGGAGCCAAATCGGACACCGTTCGGTCTTCGAATACGTACTGTTGCAATGTCATTCGAGGCGCCTGTTCGGGCGTCGACAGCGATTCACGGATGAAGGCCACTCGTGAACCATCCGGTGAGACCGACGGCGAGCCGAGATCGGCACCGTCGTCGTCGACGATCGTGGTGCGCGTACCGGTGTCGAGGTCGACTCGGACCAGCACAGTGCGCGAGGTCGCCAGGGCTTTTCGAATCGTCCAGGTCGAGACGACGAACGAACCGTCGGCGCTGATGCTGTAGGACGCTTCGTGAAGAGCTCCTTCGGCGTTCGCGGTGACCCGACGGGCGCCGCCGTCACCGTCTCCGGCATAGAGATGCGGGGTCGCCGGTCCGAGGTCGTGATCCCAGTGACGAATGGGGTAGCCGGTATGCAGAATTGCGCCGACCTTCTTGTCCTTACGCAGCTGACGAAGCCGCTCGTCCACCTCTTCGGTCCCGGCCGAGGGCATGACATCGGACATCGCCACGAAGCGTGGGGAATGGGTCGCAGTTTTCAAGTCGGAGTAACCGGCGCCGCGCTTCGAGACAACGTGGGCCTCACCGACACCAGCAGGCAAGCACCACACCGCTGTCGACTCGTCGTCCTGTGAGGTTCGACGCAGAAAGTAGAGGTTCCCGTCAGCGGTGAAAGCGGGACCGCTCTCGCCGTGTTCACTCCACGTCAAGCGGCGGGCGGGTGCCGAACCTTCGACGTCGACTTCCCAGAGGGCACCGACATAGGTCGCCTTGTCGGCGTCGAGCCGAGAAAGGACGACGACCACTCTCGATCCGTCCACGGACATCGCCATATCCGACACCCGCGGCGCCGCTACGTATCGATCCAGGTCGTCGAACACTGTGGCTACTGCGGGTGGCACCTGGGCACTCCTCGGGGCTGAAGACATCGTCGCCCGATGCTACGGCGAGGAACCGGCTCGAGGTCAGCTCGGCCCGAGTTCCTCGCGCAGTTGAGTGAGAGTCCTCGACAGAATTCTCGACACGTGCATCTGTGAAATGCCCATGCGGTCGGCAATCTGGGTCTGCGTCATCGAACCGAAGAATCGCAGAACGACGATCTGCCGCTCGCGCTCCGGCAACTTCTCGAGCGCCGGCCGCACGGTGAGATAGCTTTCCATCTTCTCGAGTTCCGGGTCGTAGTCACCGAGGGTGTCCATCAGCGGCAAGCGGTCTTCGCTCACTACCGAGTCGACGGACACCGTTTGATAAGCGCTGCGAGCCAGCAGAGCCTGCGAGGCTTCTTTGACATCGATACCCAACTCCGCAGCTATCTCACTCGCTGTCGGCGCGCGGCCCAGCTTCTGCGACAGCGAGCCCACCGCCCCGGAGATCATGGAGTTGAGCTCTTTCATCCGCCGCGGGACACGGACCGACCAACCAGCGTCTCGGAAATACCGACGCGCCTCACCCATGATGGTCGGGACTGCGAAGGAAACGAAGTCGGATCCGCGTTCGATGTCGAACCGGTCGACGGCATTGACGAGACCGAGCCTGGCGACCTGGAGTAGATCTTCGTGAGCTTCTCCGCGGCCACCGAAGCGTCGCGCAATGTGCTCCGCGAGAGGGAGGCACCGAGTGATGATGCGGTCACGAAGAACCTGCCGCTGCGGTGAGTCCTTGTCCAACAACTGCATCTCTTGGATGAGTGGGACTACTTCGCTGTAGTCGTCGGACTGACGCCGCGCGGTCTTTTCGTACGGCGCAGGCACTAGGTGTTGCTCCTCCGCTTGACCACGTCCACCGACACGGACGTTCCATCTTGTGTGGACTGCTCGCTCATCGCGATCGAATCGGTCAATGTCTGCAGAACGTGCCAGCCGAAACTGTCGGACTTCGGCACCTGATCGGCAACCAGCACCGAACTCGAAGAAATCCGAATGCCGACGTCGCTCACGGTGAATGCACAGGTGAGCTCGGCACCGGGTAGCGCCCCAGCGATCAGCTCCGAGCACACCTCGTCGACAACCAACTTGATGTCGGCGATGTCGTCGAGGGTGAAATCACCAAGGACCGCAAGCGTTTCGGCAACCGCACGTACTACCGGCAATTGCTCGGCGTCCGCGACGACGCGCAGCTCGACCGGCGCGCCAGAGTTTCGCTCCAGCTCTTCGATCTTGCCGACGCCAGTCATCCGCTCTCCCTATCAGTCGTCCAAAAGTCTCTGTCGGTCGAAGTCATGTGGCCCCTTAGGAACGCAACTGCATCGGCCGGAGTCAGAGTACCCGGGTCCTCCGAGTTCAATCCTTGCGAGTTGCTTCATTTCCCACGCCGGTCGAATTCGGCACGATGCCGACACGGACCTGGACGCTGAACGGCGACTCTCCCGACGTAGAGCGCACGGGGGCGGCATTCCGTCTCGCGTCGATCGGCGGCTGCGGTGTGTCAGCAGGTGACGTGAGCTGTCGGTACTGGCACGATCAAGCTGTGGACTACACAGCGAAATTGGCCGAACTCGCCGAAAGATCCGGTATCTCGACGTCCTATCGGGGCTGGGATCAGGCAGAGCACGAAGTATCCGAGCAGACGCTTCAGCAGATACTCCGAGCACGAGGCATCGCCGCCGAGACCGAAGCGGACGTTGCCCAGTCCCTCGTAGATCTCGACGAGGCACCATGGCGCCGCATGGTCCCACCGGTCGTCGTGACGATCTTCGGTGAGCCGCAACACGTGGAAATCCATGTGCCCCATGGGGATCCCGTCACCGCAACGATCACGACAGAAACCGGTGAGCTGGTTCCGCTGCAACAGGTTCAGATCTGGGTCGAACCACGCGACATCGACGGCGCACCAGTCGGCCGCGCCACTTTCGACATTCCCGGCGATTTAGCTCTCGGCTGGCACACCCTGACTGCGGTGAGTACGCCTGATTCCGATCATGCAACGACGGCGCAATGCCCGATCGCGGTGACACCGAAGAGATTGTCGACCAACGATGCATTGACCCGTACGCAGCGAACGGGTCTGCTGACGCAGTTGTACTCCATTCGCTCGAACCGCTCCTGGGGCGTCGGTGACTATGCCGACCTCGCCGACCTGGCTGCCGTGGCAGGTCGAACCCATGGGTTCGACTATCTCCTCGTCAATCCGATGCATGCCCAACGGCCCGCTCCACCGGTGGAGGCATCCCCTTACCTGCCGACGACGAGGCGCTTTTTCGACCCGATGTACATCCGGGTCGAGGACATTGCAGAAACTGCGTACCTGAGCCGTGATCAATACGCCAAGGTTCGCGAGTCTGCTCGCAGTTTCGTCAAAGCGAACAAGCGCACCCGCAGCATCGACCGCGACCCATCCTTCCGCGCGAAACTCCGAGCATTGAAGCGTATCCACCGCGTCGAGCGTTCTGCGGCACGGAAGAACGACTTCGACGCGTTCGTCGCGAGGGAAGGAAAAGGTCTCGACGATTTCGCCCTGTGGTGCGCACTGGCTGAGAAATATCGACCTGATTCCCCTGTCTGGACGAGCACAGCAGCGCATCCGCACACCGACTTCGCCACCGGCCAGCGCAGGGACCTCGCCGAACGTATCGACTTCCACAAATGGTTGCAATGGATCTGCGACGAACAGCTCGACCGTGCACAGCGCGTAGCCGTTGCATCCGGAATGGACATCGGGATCATGCACGATCTGGCCGTCGGGGTACATCGACAGGGAGCCGACGCCTGGACTTTGGGAGATGCGCTGACCGCAGGCGTCACCGTCGGGGCACCACCGGACAACTTCAATCAGCAAGGCCAGAACTGGAACCAGCCCCCGTGGAACCCCGACAGACTCCGCGAACTGGGATATGCGCCGTATCGCGACATGCTGAGAACGGTGCTTCGTCATGCCGGCGGCGTACGCGTCGACCACATTCTCGGGCTCTTCCGACTCTGGTGGATTCCCGAGGGCTCCGCGACCCCAGGCGAAGGGGCATACGTCCACTACGACTACGAGGCCTTGATCGGAATCCTCGTGCTCGAGGCCGAGCGTGCCGGGGCTGTGGTCGTCGGCGAGGACTTAGGGGTGTTCGAACCACGTGTGCAGGAGTATCTGGGACAACGTGGACTCTTCGGTACCTCGATTCTGTGGTTCGAGAACGACCGTGGCGCACCGATTGCTCCGGAGAACTACCGCGCGTTGTGCCTGACGTCGGTCACCACGCATGACCTCCCGCCCACCCTCGGGTATCTGAGGGGCGAACATATCGCGCTTCGTGATCGGCTCGGACTGCTCGAACGAGATCTCGACGCCGAGATCTCGCAGGACACCGCAAGCCGGGAGGCAGTGCTCGATCTCGCCCGTGAGCGAGGTCTGCTCGCCGCAGGTGCCTCCGAGCAAGAGTCGATCGAAGCGTTGTATCGGCTCATCGTTCGGACTCCTTCGCTCCTGCTGGGAGTCACCCTCGTCGATGCAGTGGGCGAGAACAGAATTCAGAACCAGCCCGGCACCGACGAGACTCAGTACGAGAATTGGCGCGTTCCACTGGCCGACCACAACGGCAAGGCCGTCTGGGTCGACGACCTCGTCGATCATTCACGAATGCTGGCGCTGGTAGCCGCGCTGAGACGGGGATAGACCGAAGTCCGCCGCCGGGAGGGCACAATCGAGGAATGAACCATCTCGCGAAAAGTGCTTGACCGATGGGACGCATCACCACCCGCAGGCCGGTGGTTCTACTGCGCGGGCGGGTCGAGACGTCTCGCCCGGACACCCTCGTTGTAGAGGAGCCGTTGGAGATCCGTGTGAACGGCGCCGCACTGGCCGTCACCATGCGAACGCCCGGGCACGACGTGGACCTCGTTCATGGTTTCCTGCTGACGGAAGGTGTCATCACCAGCCGTGACGACATCCGGCTCGCGCGTTACTGCGACGGCGTGGACGACACCGGACAGAACACGTACAACGTGCTCGACATCGAACTGGCAGAGGGCGTCGCACCGCCTGCCCCTGGTGTAGAACGGAATTTCTACACGACTTCTTCGTGCGGTGTGTGCGGAAAAGGCTCACTCGACGCCGTCCGTTCGAAGACCAAGTACTCCCCTGCCGACGATGCCGTCCGAGTCAAGTCCGAGGTGTTGGCGCGCCTACCCGACAGTTTGCGTCAGGCTCAGAAGATCTTCGACACCACTGGTGGCTTGCACGGCGCAGCGTTGTGCGACAGCGACGGCCGTGTCCTCGTTGTTCGCGAGGACGTGGGTCGGCACAATGCCGTCGACAAAGTGCTCGGATGGGCGACCGGTGAAGGACTGATTCCCTTGCGAGGCCACATCTTGATGGTGAGCGCTCGGGCATCGTTCGAATTGGCACAAAAGGCAGTCATGGCCGGCGTCCCGATTCTTGCTGCAGTGTCGGCGCCCTCATCGCTAGCTGTCGATCTCGCGGAAGAATCCGGGCTGACCGTCGTTGGATTCCTTCGCGGCGAGAACATGAATCTGTACTCCCATACCGAGCGCATCCTGCGTTGAATTTCCACTGGCCGAGCTGAAGACGAGTCGAGCCCCGATCTATGTGATCGGGGCTCGACTTGTGAAAGTGCTAACTATGCGGACTTTTCGCGGCGCTCAGGACGCTCCGGCTTGCGTGGAACGATCGTAGGCAACACATTGTCGTTGACGGTCTCAGAAGTCACGACGACCTTTGCGACGTCGTCGCGGCTCGGAATGTCGAACATCACCGGGTTGAGCACCTCTTCGAGAATGGCGCGAAGTCCACGAGCTCCTGTCCCTCTCAGAATTGCCTGATCAGCAATAGCTTCGAGAGCGTCCTGAGTGAACTCCAACTCGACATTATCCATCTCGAATAGCCGGCTGTACTGCTTGACCAGCGCATTCTTCGGCTCAGACAGGATGGTGACGAGGGATTCCTTGTCCAGATTGGTCACCGAGGCGACCACAGGGAGACGCCCGATGAACTCGGGGATCAAGCCGAACTTGATCAGGTCCTCCGGCATGACCTCGGCAAAGTTGTCTTGGGTGTCGAGTTCGGCCTTCGACCGAACCTCGGCACCGAACCCGAGTCCGCGCTTACCGATACGGTCCGAGACGATCTTCTCGAGTCCTGCGAAAGCACCGGCAACGATGAACAACACGTTGGTTGTGTCGATCTGAATGAATTCCTGGTGTGGGTGCTTGCGACCACCCTGCGGAGGCACACTCGCCTGAGTTCCTTCGAGGATCTTCAGGAGCGCCTGCTGCACGCCTTCACCGGACACATCCCGAGTGATCGACGGATTTTCACTCTTGCGCGCGATCTTGTCGACCTCGTCGATATAGATGATGCCCGTCTCGGCTCGCTTCACGTCGTAATCCGCAGCCTGAATCAGCTTGAGGAGGATGTTCTCGACATCCTCACCCACGTAGCCGGCCTCGGTCAGCGCTGTGGCATCCGCTATTGCGAAAGGCACGTTGAGCATCTTCGCAAGTGTCTGAGCCAAATAGGTCTTGCCACATCCGGTGGGTCCGAGCATCAAAATATTGGACTTGGCCAACTCGACGGTCTCACCCCGCGAATCGCGAGTCTTGTCCCCGGCCTGAATGCGCTTGTAATGGTTGTAGACGGCCACTGCCAGCGTGCGCTTGGCAGTGTCCTGACCGATCACGTAGTTCTCGAGGAAGTCCCGAATCTCGGCCGGCTTCGGCAGGTCGTCGAGTTTGACCTCGCTCGACTCGGCGAGCTCCTCCTCGATGATCTCGTTACACAGGTCGATGCACTCGTCGCAGATGTACACCCCAGGCCCTGCGATGAGCTTCTTCACCTGCTTCTGGCTCTTACCGCAGAAGGAGCACTTCAACAGATCGCCGCCGTCACCGATGCGTGCCATATTCGAGGTTCCTACTTCCTTGTTCGCGCCCGGCCCGGTAGACACCATGACGATGTCGGTCCAGTCGTCGGCAACTTCTCGATCCACAACTCGTTCGTGCCCTGAAGCGACCGTACCCGTGTTCGACGACCATAGGTGAGAGGTTTCCGGTGATTCGCCGCCCAACTTCTTCCGACCCGAACTTCTTGCTGGTCGGCACCCGTCGAAGCGTGTGAACGTCCGCGCTACCTCGGGTTGTCGGACGTAGAAGAGCGTGGCCTACGCCCGACAACCAGAGGTCTCGCGAAGATAACTGCTTGTACTACTTCTGTGCCGACAACTTCCGGTACTCGAAGACCGTGTCGATGATCCCGTAATCCTTGGCCTGCGCGGCGGTCAGGATCTTGTCACGATCGGTGTCCTTGCGGATGACGTCGGGATCCTTGCCGGTGTGTCGGCCGAGTGTGGTCTCCATGAGACGACGCATGCGCTCGATTTCCGCAGCCTGAATCTCGAGGTCCGAGACCTGGCCCTGGATTCCACCACTCGATGGCTGGTGGATCAGCACACGTGCATTCGGCAGAGCGGCGCGCTTTCCCGGTGTACCTGCGGCGAGCAACACGGCCGCCGCCGATGCTGCCTGTCCGAGGCAGACCGTCGCCACGTCCGCGCGGACGTACTGCATGGTGTCGTAGATGGCCATCAGCGAGGTGAACGAACCACCGGGCGAGTTGATGTACATCGTGATGTCACGATCGGGATCGAGACCTTCCAACACGAGCAGCTGGGCCATGACGTCGTTGGCCGACGCGTCGTCGACCTGGACGCCGAGGAAGATGATGCGCTCCTCGAACAGCTTGTTGTACGGGTTGGATTCCTTCATGCCGTAGCTGGAGTGCTCGACGAAAGAAGGCAAGATGTACCGCGAGGACGGCATCTGATTGGGATCGAACAGGTTTGTCATCGTTTCTCCAAGATGTAAGTGATCGAGGGATCGCCGGTCCGGGCGGATCTAGTCGCCGATTCCGCCGGCCTGCCGAGCACGGCTGACGACATGATCGACGAACCCGTACTCCTTTGCCGCCTGCGCGGTGAACCAGCGGTCACGATCGGAGTCTTCGGTGATCTGCTCGACGGTCTGGCCGGTGTGCAGGGCGATCAGTTCGGCCATTTCACGCTTGGTGTGCGCGAACTGCTCGGCCATGATGGCAATGTCACTGGCGCTACCGCCGATACCGGCTGAGGGCTGGTGCATCATGATCCGGGCGTGCGGGAGTGCGTAGCGCTTTCCCTTGGCGCCTGCCGACAACAGGAACTGGCCCATGGACGCAGCCAAACCCATTCCGTAGGTAGCTACGTCGCACTCAGCGAATTCCATGGTGTCGAAGATCGCCATGCCCGCGGTGACGGAGCCACCGGGAGAGTTGATGTAAAGAGATATGTCGCGGGTGGCGTCCTCAGCGGACAGAAGGAGAATCTGAGCACACAGCTTGTTGGCGATGTCATCGTCGACCTGAGTACCGAGGAAGATGATGCGCTCGCGAAGCAGACGCTCGTACACGGAGTCGCTGAGATTAAGGCCGGAGGAGGCCGAAGTCATGACGGGACTCTGCTGACGCGAAGCCGCCGAATTCTGAACAGTCACGGTACCTGCCTTTTCCATACGATCGTTGGTTCCTGATACAGACACTAACGAAAGAAGGCGGCTCCGGAGTCCCGGAACCGCCGTCGTTCGCTGTAAGCGTTACTTGTCTTGTTCACCCTCGGCAGAATCGCCTGCTGCAGGCTCTTCCTCGTCCGCGGGACTACCGAAAAGCTCTGCGGTGTCCACGGTCGCGCCGGCCGTGTCGGTCACGTTGACACGGTCGACAACCGAGGCCAAAGCCTTGCCGCGACGTACGTCGGCGAAGATGGCGCCGAGCTGATTTGCCTGCTGCACCTGCTGGATGAACTCCTCGGGCGAGATGCCGTAGCGCTGCGCCTGAAAGATGATCCGCTCGGTGAGCTCGTCCTGACCGACCTGAGTCTGTTCTGCTTCGGCAATGGCATCGAGGAGCAACTGCGTGCGCACCGACTTCTCGGCAGCTTCCTTGACGTCCTTGTCGAACTCTTCACGGCTCGAGCCCTGTGCTTCCAACATCTCGGCAAGCTTGGCTTCGTCGTGGTCGAGTCCGTGGATGGCCTCGTGGAGCTGGGAGTCGACCTCAGCCTTGACGACGGCTTCCGGAGCCGGGATCTCGAGGGTCTCGAGAAGCGTCTCCAGTACCTTGTCGCGAATCTGGCCGGCCTGCTCGACCTTCTTCACTCGTTCGACGCGAGTCTTCAGATCGGCGATCAGCTCTTCGAGGGTGTCGAACTCGCTGGCGAGCTGTGCGAACTCGTCGTCGGCCTCGGGAAGTTCGCGCTCCTTGACGGAGACGACCTTGACCGTGACGACTGCTTCCTTGCCTGCGAACTCGCCGGCAACGAGCGTGGAAGTGAAATCCTTGGACTCATCTACCGAGACTCCGATGATGGCATCGTCCAAGCCTTCGATGAGTTGGCCGGAACCGACCTCGTGGGACAAGCCGCTGGCCGAAGCCTCTTCGACGGTTTCGCCGTCGACTGTCGCCGACAGGTCGATGGAGACGAAGTCTCCGGACTGCACGGGACGAGTCACACCGGTCAACGTGCCGAAGCGCTGACGCAGCGACAACAGCTGCTCGTCTACCGCTTCGTCAGAGATTTCGAGAGGATCGACCGTGATGTCGATGGTCGAGTAATCCGGCAGGGCGATCTCGGGACGGATGTCGACCTCGGCGGTGAAAGTGAGCTCCTCGCCGTCCTCGATCTTGGTGATCTCGATATCGGGCTGTCCGATGACCTTGATGTTCTCCGCGGAGACGGCTTCGGAGTAGCGAGTGGGAAGGGCGTCGTTGACGACCTGCTCCAACACTGCCCCTCGTCCGACTCGAGCTTCGAGCAGCTTCGCGGGAGCCTTGCCCGGGCGGAACCCCGGCAGGCGGATCTGCTGAGCGAGAGCCTTGTAGGCGCGGTCGAAATCAGGCTTGAGCTCCTCGAAGGGCACCTCAACGTTGATACGGACTCGCGTCGGGCTGAGCTGCTCGACGGTGCTCTTCACGGGACATGCTCCTTTTGGTGGTCTTACCTTGCTGTCTGGATCATCGTCTGCCTGGATCACCGTATGTCTGGTCCACCGACTAGCGGGCGACCCGGCGGTGATTCCTTGATCGAAGCCGGATCCGCATTGGATCCGGCTTCTCTTGTCGGGGTGACAGGAATTGAACCTGCGACCCTCCGCTCCCAAAGCGGATGCGCTACCAAGCTGCGCCACACCCCGTCTACTGCACAAACCTACAGGCACCATTGAACAGCAATTACATGGACCTTGGAACAGCAGGTGCAGGATCCATTGAACAGTATGCACTATTCGGGGTCGTCGACGGGCCACCGTTACTGCGTCCACAGGTAGCCGATCCAGCCAATTTGTAATCTCGAACCGAGGTTCGGTAGAGTCTCATAACGCAAGCGGCGCAGATGGCGATCCCATCGAGCCGCTCGCATGCCGATGTAGCTCAATGGTAGAGCCCCTGTCTTCCAAACAGGCTACGCGAGTTCGATTCTCGTCATCGGCTCCAGCAAGAAGCCCGGTCCTGATCTTCACGGACCGGGCTTTTTTGTGTCTACAACCTGCACAATCTCCTTTCAGATCCGTATTCCGTCGTAGAGCGCCTGCGCCACAGCACGATCGCCGACGATGTCAAGGCCATCCAACGGTCGTCGACGCCAGAGAGTGAGCATCAGATTCTGCGCTGAACCACGCAGCGCCACATCACCTTTCCGGTGTAGGCGAGACACTGCGACCTCGTCTCCGGTGAAATCGAGGAACAATTCGGCATCGGTACCGTCGTCGGTGTGTAAATGAACCGTTCGTCCTGCCACGGCAGGAACCTTCTCGACGGGAAACCTCGTGAGAAACTGCTCCGCCCACTCGACGATCGCGTCCGCAGCACCGACCGGATCCGCCGATTCGGGTTCTGGGCCCCCGCACTCGTGAATCGCATCCTGGGCGTCGAATCTGTGCACGGTCACCTCGTGTAGCTGCCTCCTGATCCAATAGTCGGCCGAAACGATCCCGGCCCACGTCGCAACTTCCTGCGTTGGATCTACCGCTCGATACGCCGCGAGCATGCGCGCGGCGGACTCTCGATAGTCATCGAGAACTTGAGGTCTACGCTCCGGCTTGGCAACGGCTCCAACAACTTTCGCCATTCCTTCGGATGCGGGTGTTTCGAGTGCAGCAACCGCCATGCGGTGCACGAAGCTGACATGGCGGATCAGCTTTTCCACGGTCCAATCGGGCATCGACAGAATCGGCAACGCAAGGTCGTCATGGGTCAGCGACGCCATGCGCTCGCACTCACGGGTCAGAAGTTCGAACTGCGGGACTGAAGTCATAGCGGCGATTGTCCCTCGCACAGGACACCTCCGCGCGGCTATCCGCCAGATAGCCGGCACTCGTCCGATTTGCCCGCACGACGACGGTGGAGATCGAGGTGGTTTCTAGCTCGCCTGACAGACCGGGCACCAGAACAGGTTTCTCGCCTGCATGACCGAATGCAGGATCTCGGTCCCACATACACGGCATGGACGCCCCGCCTGGCGATAGACGTACGAGCGCGGCCTTCTCGCGTCGTATCCGACGTCACCGTGGTCGTCTTCCGGCCGAATGGTGATGATCTTTCCGCGTCGGACACCGATGTTCATCAGGTCGACCAGGTCGAGCCACAACGCGTCCCATTCGGAATGGCCGAGGTCCTTGCCGGGACGCATCGGATTGATCTCGTGGCGAAAAAGAATCTCGGCACGATAGACATTGCCCACTCCCGCGAGGACCTTCTGATCCATGAGCAGGGTTCCGATAGGTGTGCGCGACTTCGTAATTCGCGCCCACGCACGTCCGGGGTCGGCATCTTTTCGGATGGGGTCCGGTCCGAGCCGCGCCTTGAGGGCGTCGACTTGCTGCTCGGTGTATATCTCGCATGCGGTCGGGCCGCGCAGGTCGGTCCCGTACTGCTCCCCCACCATGCGCAAGCGCACGGCCCCGACCGGATCATCCAGCGGCACGGCCTGTTCGGTGAACTTCCCGTACAGGCCGAGATGAATGTGCACGATCAAGTCGGATTCGTATCGGTGAAGAAGGTGCTTGCCCCATGCCTCGGCCCCGAGAAGAACAAGGCCGTTGATCAAGGCGGCGCCCGAGGTGAACCGTCCCTGAGGACTGCACACCTCGACCGGCGCCCCGCCGAACCGTCGTTGATGCAACCGAGCCAGTCGGTGCAGCGTGTGCCCTTCGGGCACAGTTACGCAGGCTTCACATCGCCGCCGAGGGCTTCGCCCCCGGGTACCGCCGGAGCTACTCCACTGCGCTCGTACTCGGACAAGATGTCGACGCGGCGCTGGTGACGTTCTTCACCGGAGAACGGTGTGGCGAGGAAAGCGTCGACGATCGCCAGGGCCTCGGGAAGTGTGTGCATGCGCCCACCGATACCGATGAGCTGCGCATCGTTGTGTTCGCGCGCCAGTTTCGCAGTTTCGACACTCCACGCCAATGCGCATCGTGCGCCCGGCACCTTGTTCGCTGCGATCTGCTCTCCATTACCCGAACCGCCGAGGACAAGGCCACGGCTCCCGGGATCGGCGACTACGCGGCGAGCGGCGTCGATACAGAACGCCGGGTAGTCGTCCACGGCGTCGTATTCGAACGCGCCGCAATCGACGGGATCGTGCCCGCTCGCGGTGAGATGTTCGATGATCTGATTCTTGAACTCGAGACCGGCATGGTCTGCCCCCAGGTATACGCGCATGCCTAGAGTCTGACAGGTGGGAGTGCGCGCTGGAAAAACGGTTGCCGGAGTCGACGGAGCCAAGGGCGAATGGGTCGTCGCGATTTTCGACGGAGCTGTCGTCACCTGGAGTGTCGCGGGCAGTGTCGATGCTGTTCTCGACTCGACTGCCCGATGCTCGGTGGTCGCGGTGGATATGCCGCTGTCGATGCCGGAAGAGTCGTATCGGATCAGTGAGCTCGCGGCGAAAGCATTTCTGGGCCCGGCGCGCTCGTCGATCTTCCATACGCCGGTGTCGGAGGTACTCGACGCCGAGGACTACCGCGAGGCGTGCGAAATCTCGCGTCGGATCACGGGCAAGGCGATAAGTAAACAGACTTGGCACCTGCTGCCTTCGGTGCGGGCGTGGCGGGCAGCAGAGTTCGATCCCGATCGCGTCGTGGAGGTTCATCCCGAATCTTCGTTCCGTGCGATGGCCTCGACGACTGCTTTCGCGTCGAAGAAGACCGGCCGCGGTGCAGGGCAACGAATGGCGGCCTTGTCGACCTGGATCGACCCACACAATCTTGTCGTGGGTCTCGCCGAGCTACCGCCAGGCCCCGCGCTCGACGACGCGTTGGACGCGGCTGCAGCCACGTGGTCGGCGTGGCGATACAGCCGGGGAGAACATCAGGTTTTCGGGGCTGCGACCGGCCTTGATCGCATCGTCTACTGACCCGGCCGCGTCCCGGTTGCCACTGGCGGCCGAGCCGCCAGTGGCCACGTCCGACTAATCGAACTGAGGATCCTCGTTACGGGATCTCTTGAGCTCGAAGAAGTGCGGGTACGAAGCGAAGATCACCGAAGCGTCCCACAGCTTGCCTGCCTCTTCTCCGCGCGGAATTCGTGAGAGGACCGGCCCGAAGAATGCGACACCGTTGACGTGGATGGTGGGCGTGCCGACGTCGGGCCCCACCTTGTCCATTCCAGCGTGATGGCTGGTGCGTAGGTCGTCGTCGTAGTCGGTACTGTCCGCCGCAGTAGCCAACTCCGCAGGCAGTCCGAGCTCCGCGAGAGACTGCTCGATGACCTCGGGAAAGTTCTTGTTGCCCTCGTTGTGAATCCGTGTACCCATCGCGGTGTAAAGGGGCAAGAGAATCTGATCGCCCTCGGCGCGAGCTGCTGCAATCGCAACGCGAACAGGGGCCCATGCCGTCTTCATCATCTCGGCGTAATCGTCGGGCAGGTCCCTGCCCTCGTTGAGAACTGCCAGGCTCATCACGTGGAAATTGGCGTCGATATCGCGGACCTTCTCGACCTCGAGAATCCACCGCGAGGTGATCCAGCACCACGGGCACAGTGGGTCGAACCAGAAATCTGCGGTGTCCTTCTGAGCACTATCGGTCACGTGACGCTCCTTCGAATGTTCGATTCACGAGTTGCCTAGGGTCAAACCGCGGCGGCTTGCCACGAATTCCGCCGACGCCTGAACCAGCATGCCGGACCCGCGGCGTGATGGGATGGTGGGACTACTCATTCCTACTCGAGAAGGTGTCAATTCTGTGGTTGCTCCCAACCTGACTCGCGACCAAGCGGCCGAACGCTCCACTGTGGTCGGCAGTTCGGCGTATTCGATTGTGCTGGACCTGACCGACGGGTCGGGCAATCCCAGCGAGAAGACGTTTCTGTCGACCACGACCATTACCTTCACCGCCACCGCGGGCGCCTCGACCTTCGTCGACATCGTGGCAGGCCGAATAAAGTCGGCGACGCTCAATGGATCGGCCCTCGATGTCTCCGGCTACGACGAGGAGACCGGAATTGCGCTGACGAATCTCGCCGAAAAGAATGTACTGGTCGTCGAGGCCGATTGTGTCTATTCGCACACCGGCGAAGGATTGCACCGGTTCGTCGACCCTTCCGACGGGTCGATCTACCTGTATTCGCAATTCGAGACAGCGGACGCCAAACGGATGTTCGCGTGCTTCGATCAGCCGGACCTGAAAGCCACCTTCGATCTCGAAGTCACTGCTCCCGAGAGTTGGAAGATCATCTCCAACGCTCCCCATGCGTCGGAACCTTCTGCGGGCAAGCACTCGTTCGAGACGACGCCGCTACTGAGCACGTATCTCGTCGCCCTGATCGCCGGGCCGTACGCCGAGTGGACCGACACCTACAGCGATGAGCACGGCACCATTCCACTGGGTCTCTACTGCCGTGCCTCGCTTGCCGAGCACCTGGACGTCGAGCGACTGTTCACCGAAACCAAGCAGGGTTTCGGCTTCTATCACGCGAACTTCGGCACTCCGTATGCGTTCGGCAAGTACGACCAGCTGTTCGTTCCGGAATTCAATGCCGGCGCGATGGAGAACGCAGGGGCCGTGACGTTCCTCGAGGACTACGTCTTTCGTTCCAAGGTCACCCGCTACTCCTACGAGCGTCGCTCGGAGACGATCCTGCACGAGATGGCCCACATGTGGTTCGGCGACCTCGTGACCATGACGTGGTGGGATGACCTCTGGCTCAACGAATCATTCGCGACCTTCGCATCGGTGTTGTGCCAGACCGAGGCGACCGAGTACACGAATGCATGGACGACGTTCGCCAACGTCGAGAAGGCGTGGGCGTACCGCCAGGACCAGTTGCCGTCCACACACCCGATCGCGGCGGATATCCCCGACCTCGCCGCGGTCGAGGTCAATTTCGACGGCATCACCTACGCCAAGGGCGCAAGCGTCCTCAAGCAGCTGGTTGCCTACGTGGGCAAGGAGGAATTTCTCGCCGGTCTCCGCAGCTACTTCGTCGACCACGCATTCGCAAACGCCACCTTCGCCGACCTTCTGGCTGCGCTCGAGAAGTCCTCGGGCCGCGACTTGTCGGACTGGGGCAACCAGTGGCTGCGTACCACCGGGTTGAACACGCTGAGCCCCGACTTCGACGTCGATGCCGACGGCAAGTTCACTCGATTCGCAGTCGTGCAGAGCGGTGCCGCTCCCGGTGCCGGTGAGCGCCGAATCCACCGCATCGCGGTAGGGATCTACGACGATGTCGACGGAAAGCTGGTCCGAACCGACCGCGTCGAGCTCGACTTGGATGCGGCCGAACGCACCGATGTCCCGAGCCTGATCGGCGTGTCACGGGGCAAGATCGTGCTCGTCAACGACGACGACCTCACGTACTGCTCGGTCCGTCTCGATTCCGAGTCCTTGGCGACACTGATCGCGCGCATCGGCGATATCTCCGAACCACTCCCCCGGACCTTGGCCTGGTCGGCGGCGTGGGAGATGACACGCTCAGCCGAACTGAAGGCCCGCGACTTCTTCGCACTCGTCCAGCGCGGCATTTCCGCCGAGACCGAGGTCGGCGTCGTGCAGCGGTTGTTGTTGCAAGCTCAGACCGCGATCAACAGCTACGCGGACCCAGTGTGGGCGAAAGAACATGGTCAGCCGGAATTCGCCGACTTGGTACTCGAGCTCGCCCGCGCCGCTGACGCCGGTTCCGATCACCAGCTGGCGTTCGTCAACTCACTGACGGGTTCTTCGCTGTCCGAGCGCCACGTCGTTCTCGTGCAGGCACTTCTCGACGGCGATGTGAGCGGGCAAGGCCTCGACGGGCTCGAGATCGACACCGACCTCCGCTGGCGCTTGATTTCTGCTCTGGCCGGCGCTGGCGCTATCGACAACGCCGGTCTCGAATCCCCGGTCATTGATGCCGAGGCGGCACGTGACAACACCGCAGCGGGCGCCCGCTCGGCCGCTGCAGCGCGCGCTGTTCGGCCCGACAGTGCAGTCAAAGAACAGGCCTGGGCAACAGTTGTCGACGACGACACGGTCCCGAACATCACCGCGCGCTCGATCATCGGCGGTTTCGCCGGACCCGATCAGTCGGAATTGCTCGCACCGTACGTGGACCGCTACTTCGGAGCGATCAGTGATGTGTGGGCACGTCGGTCGAGCGAGGTTGCCCAGACTGTGGTCATCGGGCTGTACCCGTCGTGGTCCATCAGTGCCGAATCTGTCGCGGCAGCGGATCGATTCTTGGGCGGGGACCTGCCACCTGCCCTCCACCGGTTGGTGATCGAGGGACGCGCAGGAATCGTGCGTTCACTCGCCGCGCGGGAGTTCGACGCCCGGTAACGAAGACCTGACAACGAACACATGTGCCGTTCGATCGACTGATTCGATCGAACGGCACATGTGTTTCGAGGCGGAAAACCAGGCTAGCCTGCTCAGTATTACGGGCTGACGATGGCTGCACTCATGACGCGCACCGAGCTGACGAGACCGTCGATAAGATTGCCTTCACGGAAGGGGCCGACCGCTGCAGTGATTCCGAGCTGTGCGACTCGATCGGTGGCCCGATCCGATACGCGACGACCGGTACGTATCTCGATAGCCTTGCGGATGGGATCGACTGCGATGAGCAGTGACCGAACTGCATCGGGGGTACGTGGGAAGACTGCGTCCGCGCCTGCGGCCGCATCCTCGCCCAAGTCTCCGATATAGATGTTGAATCGGATCTGGGTTGCGCGAGTGGCCTCGGTCAGCGCGTCGTCGATTGCGACGAGGTCCTGAGTTGCGAAGGGAAGCTGGTTCGGGTTCGGGTCACCGAAATGGTGGACCGCAGAAATGCGGCCGCTGGACGTCCGTGCCGAACCGTAGGGCAGGTTGTCGACACTGCCATCCGTGACAGCGACATCCGTACGAGTCAATTCACCACTTGCCACTTGCCGAACCTCCGATCGAGTCAGCTGTAGCGGCGGCGTGCGAGCCGTGACCGCCGTGTGGCGTCACCTCGTCCGTTGCGCTCCACAGCACTGAGCCATTTACCCACGTGTCGGACAGGCGGTAGGGCGTGATGTCCAAGCCGGGCTGCCTTTTCGCCAGGAAAGACAACGCGCCGACGATTCCGACAATCGCGATCGGAATCACCCCGAATATCAGCAGAGTCTCCAGAATGCTCACAGGACAAGACGGTAGTCGACTTTTCCCTGCAGGTCGACGCCGGGTTCCTTCGGTGTCGAGTGTCAGGCCGCGCCCTCGCCCAAGTAGGCAAGCCACGCTGGGTCGAGTTCCTTGTTACCTGCCAACAACCGCCAATGCGGCCCCTTGGGCGGAACGAGTTGCGCTCGGAGTGTCCACCCCAGCTCACCGAGCATTTTGTCGGCCTTGCGGTGGTTGCACGGCGCGCAGCACGCGACGCAATTCTCCCAGGAGTGTTCTCCCCCGCGGCTGCGAGGAATCACGTGGTCGACGGTTTCGGCCTTGGATCCGCAGTACGCGCATCGGAAGCGATCACGATGCATCAATGCGGCACGCGTCATCGGCACGCGGGCTCGATACGGAACTCGGACGTATGTCCGTAGGCGGATGACGGAGGGCACCTGCACCGAAAAATCGGCAGATCTGATGAACGGTCCAGTTGGATCGTCATGGATGACGTCTGCTTTGTCACAGACGAGAAGAACCACGGCTCGACGCATCGGCAGCGCGGTAAGCGGCTCGAATGTGGCATTGAGAAGGAGAACTCGGCGCTTGACCCAGGCGGGAAGGCTGTCCTCGCCTACATCTCTTTCTTCGGATGAAACCAACTGCAATTCGGGCGCCCCGGATGCCCGTTCCCGCTGGTCTGCAGGGTGGTGGTCATCGCTGGGCTGGAGTTGTCGGTGACGATGTTGCTTCTTCTTCATGTGTGTTCTCCAGGGAGAGTCAGCGCCCGCGCATGGCTTGCGTGGAACACGAAAGACAGTGGAACACGAATAGAGCGGCATGCACACCCCTTTTGTCCACGAACAACGTGGCCTCGAGGTGAATTTCGAGGGGATTCGTTGCCTGTTCGCTGCACGGTGGCGAGATCTCACAACGTCCGTAGACTCTTCGGGTGTCTGTAATCAATTCTCTTCCACGCCCCGACATCGCAGCGTCCGCGATCGACTTGCGAGCAGTCGAATTGACCGAGACAAGCCGTGATTGGCTGATGCACAGGCCCCTGCAGGTCCTCGGATATCTGGTGCTTGCCATCGTGCTTCGGATCGTGCTGCACAAGCTGATCGATCGGTTCACTCACCGCACCGCCAGCGAATCGGGCAGGGGCCCGTTGGTGCTACGCCCGCTGCGAGAGAGGGCTCCGACCACGCTCAAGAGTTCGATTCTGGCCGAGCGCCGTAGGCAACGAGCCAAGACGATCGGTTCGGTTCTCAAGTCCGGTGTGTCCGTCGTCATTCTGGCGTGGTTCGTTCTGTCGGCGCTCGACGTTATCGGTATCAACGTCACACCGTTCATAGCCTCGGCAGGAATCGTCGGGGTCGCCCTCGGCTTCGGCGCGCAAAACCTGGTCCGAGACTTTCTGTCGGGAATATTCATGCTCCTCGAAGATCAGTACGGTGTCGGTGACATCGTCGATCTCGGTGAAGCGACCGGAACCGTCGAGAGTGTCGGACTGCGTGTGACCACCGTCCGCGATATCAACGGCACCGTCTGGTACTGCCGAAACGGTGAGGTTCTGCGGGTGGGAAACATGAGTCAAGGTTTCGCGGTCGCCGTCCTCGACCTCCCCGTCGCGCACACTGCGAACCTGGACGAGGCGTGCGCAGTCGCCGAAAGGGCGACGCTGGCCGTCGTTGCATCCGGTGATTTCGAGGACGACTTACTCGGTGCACCCGAAATGCTCGGGGTGAACGCGGTAAGCGCGGACACGGTGACCATTCGAATCACCGTCAAAACTCGTCCCGGTCGTCAGTGGGCGGTTCAGCGGCGGGTGCATCGAGAAATCCTGCAGGCATTCGACGACGCGGGCGTGAAAGCCCCGTACCCGCAAGGGCGGCAGGGCGGCATGCAGTCCGACATGACCGTATAGAGATACTGGTGACCTAGACCCGCACACCGTATGAGTAGAGAAAGAGCAACCATGACCGAACCGCAGCAGACGTTCTACGACGCTGTCGGCGGCGCGGCGACATTCGAAACACTCGTCGCCGTGTTCTATGACGAGGTGTCGCGCGACGAGATCGTCCGGCCGCTGTACCCGGAAGAGGATCTCGGCCCGGCGGAGCGCCGAATGCGTATGTTCCTCGAGCAGTACTGGGGCGGCCCTCGCACCTATTCGGACGAGCGTGGCCATCCGCGGCTACGCATGCGGCACGCGGGGTTCGAGATCGGTCCGATCGAGCGCGATGCTTGGTTGCGGTGCATGCACATTGCCATTGCTTCGATCGACTCCAGCGTTCTCGATGACCCGCACCGAACACAGTTGGTGGACTACATGGAGATGGCAGCGAACTCCATGGTCAACTCGGCACTCTGAGCCGGTTACAGGCCTCGTGGGATCGGAGCGCTTTCTCCGCGTCCGAGCCCCGAGACCTTGCGCAATGCCCCGCGCAGGTTGCGTGCCAACCCGAGTGCGCGGGCGACCGAAGCAGGCAGACTACTGCGCAGAATCGCGTGCTTTCGGACGTAGTCCGATACGTGCCACTCCGACCACGTACCCGCACGGAACAGTGCCGCGTCCCCGGCAGCGAGCGTCCGTGGTGGAGAACCTTCCGCAGAGACCGTGACCGATCCGTCCATGATGTGCACGATCTCATCGACGTGAAAGTACCAATTGAATCGGCCGGCAGTGCAATCCCAGACATTGAAGGTGGTAGTCCCATCGAGTGTGCGGGTCCACTCCGCGGACCGCGCGACGGGCTCGCCGTGAAGGATCCAGTCCGGGTTGATCGGGCTGGCGTTCAACTGAACTTCACTCAAACGCACGGCCTCGATAGCCAGTTCGGTCATTACGGGGAGCTCTCCTTTATTGCGGCTGGGTGGAAAGATACCGCACATTTCGGACAACAGGACTGTTTGAGCACGAAAACCGGGCTTCCGGTCTGCGATATCGTGCCAATCGCACTCCCTGGGTCGAGACGAATGGGTTTCGTTTGGCACACTTGCCAGTTGTGAACGATCCGACGCTCCACGCGCCCGAAGAAACTTGGTGGAAGGACGCGATCTTCTACCAGATCTACCCACGATCGTTCGCCGACTCCAACGGTGATGGAGTGGGTGATCTCGGTGGCATCAGGGAAAAACTCGGGTACCTGGAACTGTTGGGTGTCGACGCGTTGTGGCTCAGCCCGGTCATGCGTTCCCCGATGGCCGACCACGGTTACGACGTCTCCGATCCACGAGATATCGATCCCCTGTTCGGCGACTTGGCCCTCATGGACGCGCTCATCGAAGAAGCACACGTTCGCGATATCAAGGTCACGATGGATTTGGTGCCGAATCACACCAGCGATCAGCATCCCTGGTTCATTGCAGCCCTCGAGTCCACGCCGGGAAGCCCTGAGCGTGCTCGCTACATCTTTCGCGACGGTAAAGGGGACGGCTCCGAGCCGCCGAACAACTGGCCCAGCATCTTCGGCGGTTCGGCGTGGACTCGCGTCACCGATTCGGACGGGCGTCCGGAGCAGTGGTATCTCCACATCTTCGCGCCCGAGCAACCGGACCTGAACTGGACGAATCCTGAAGTGGCCGAAGATCTGGCGAAGACGCTGCGGTTCTGGCTCGATAGAGGTGTCGACGGTTTCCGCATCGATGTCGCGCACGGTATGGCCAAGCCTGCCGAATTGCACGACATGAACCTCGAGTTGAACACCCTGATGAAGAACGACGACGACGATCCTCGATTCAACAACGAGGGTGTCCACGAGATTCACCGCGGCATCCGCAAAGTGATGGACGAATACCCGAACAAGGTCACTATCGGGGAGATCTGGGTCCAGGACAACGAAAGGTTCGGCGACTACCTCCGACCGGACGAACTGCATCTCGGATTCAACTTCCGCTTGGCCGAGGCCGATTTCGATGCCGCAACAATTCGCGATGCCGTCACCAACTCGCTCGCCGCGGTCGCCCGAGTCGACGGAACACCTACGTGGACGCTGTCCAACCACGACATCGAGCGCGAAGTGACCCGATACGGCGGCGGAATCCGAGGGACAGGGCGAGCCCGGGCGATGCTGCTCCTGGAGTTGGCACTCCCCGGAACGGTGTTCGTCTACAACGGATCCGAACTCGGATTACCGAACGCCGTCCTACCGGAAGATGTTCTTCAAGATCCCGTCTGGGAACGCTCCGGGCATGCAGAACGGGGCCGCGACGGTTGCCGCGTGCCGTTGCCCTGGGAGTCCCCGGCGCCCCCGTTCGGTTTCAGCACCTCCTCGGATACGTGGCTGCCCATTCCACCCGATTGGGCGCCGTTGACCGTCGAGGAACAGTTGGAAGACGTCGATTCGATGCTCAACTTCTACCGGACAGCATTCGAGCTTCGTGAGCTGCGACCCGAATTCTCTGGAAGCGGAGTCGATTGGTACGGGAGCCCTCCCGGCTGCCTCGCGTTCCGCCGGCAAGGAGGACTCATCTGCGCCCTCAATGCGACCGATGCCGCCATTCCACTTCCACCCGGTGAGCTGCTGATGTCGAGCGCGCCGCTCGTCGACGGCCAGCTCCCCGCCGATGCCGCTGCGTGGCTCGTCTGACGGCGCTGGTAATGGGCTGATCCGTCAGAAGTCAGCGTTCGACGCTGAGCGACAACGGATTCCCGCGTCTACAGAAGACCGATCCGTAGCGTGCATCGAGACGCAACCACACCTTGGTGGTCCGCACGCGCACGAGCTCGTCGACGTCGATACTGGTGAGGTCGACGTCGACGGTCAACGGTTCCACACCCGCATGGGGAACGAAACCCATTGCGGTAAGAGCGAACACCGTACGCATAGCGATCGACACATCACCGCCCGGGCCGTCGACGTGCAGTACTTCCTGGTCCAGGAGCGATACCGGTGGACCGTGACTGCTCCCGTGCTCCTTGGCCAGGGCTGCACCCCGCTGAGCAAGGTCGATCAGGACGCGTGCCGGAACGTCGTCCACATGCTGAAAACCGCTGTCCGGGGGCAGTGCACCGCGCCAGGCCGAGTCCATCGAGAAGCCAGGATCCACTACCCCGTCGGATGCCGATTCCAGGGCAGCAACGAGTTGATCGGCAGCGGCCGAGGTGTCGTCGGGCACGATCGTTCCCGTGATGACCCTCACCGCGAGTGCATCGAATCCGGTTGCAGCCCATACTGATACACGGCCGCCGGCACGGGTTCTCATACGAACGACAGCAGCCTCGTCGAGCCGAACCGCCTTCTCCAGGAAGGCTACGAGGTTCTTGCGTTCGACGGGATCAGGAATAGTGAGGACACGCTCAAACACGTTGCCAGCTCTCCAGATACGTCCGCTCTTCGGCTGTGAATCTCCGCAGCCCCTGAGTATCCATGTCGAATGCCGCTATTTGCGTCGACGCAACGATCGCGGCGGGTGTGTCGAGAGACTTGCCCTTCGCCCGAACCTCGTAACCTGCAACGAAATCCACCGCTCGGACCTTGTCCACCCACATGAACACGTCCAGCGGGCCGTCCTCGTGACGTAGTTGACCCCGGTATCGAACATGCAAGTCCGCAATGACAGCACCGTGACGCAGGTTTGCCGTAGGTTTACCGTCGACCAGCAGCCACGGAATACGTGCCTCCTCGAGGAGCGTCACCATGCGGGCATGGTTGATGTGTTGGTAGGCATCCATATCCGACCAACGAACCTCGACGCTGGTGTGGAACCCGATTCGTTGCTTGGGTTCCAGCTCGTTCGACAGATGATTCTTGGGCACAGTCAAGTCGGTTTCTCTCTCTTGTATCGGTGTCTGGTTTCAGGGACGATCGGTAACGCTCAGGGAACCATGCTGCGAACCTGACGGGCTGCCACCGACAGTGAGGCAAGATCCAGCGTGCCCGAGTCCGCGATCTCGGCAAGCGCTGTTCGTGTCCGGGTCAGCCTGGATGAATTCATCGCCTCCCATTCTGCGATCTTCTCGGCAGCGCTCTCGTGCGGCTCTCCACCCAGTACGACCTCTTTGGTGATCGCTCGCAGTGAGGAGTAGAAATCGTCGCGTAAGGCCAACCGGGCCAACGAATGCCAGCGATCGCCACGTGGCAGTTTCGACACCGACGTCAGCAGCCAATCGATGCCGATGTGCGCATCCAACGCGTAGTACAACTCCGCGACTTCGGAAAGGTCGTGTTCGGTGATGTCGGCGACATCGATGATGTCGAGCAAACAGAACACGTCCAGCAGTTGATAGACCGAATTCGCCAATTCCTTCGGTGTGCCCCGTTCGACCGAATCCGCCACTCGATCGTTCAGATCCCGCACCTGGTGCCCGTCGATCCAACCAGCTACCCGGCTCCTCAGGGAACGGACCTTGGAGGCATACCTGCTGATCTCGGCACCGACGGCAAGTGGCTGGGGCCGGTTGATGAGCAGCCACCTGGCAACGCGGTCCAGCACGCGTCTGGATTCGAGCAGCAGTTCATCGGACGATGCAGTCGACATGTCGGCCGAACGAATCTCCTGCCAGAGCTCCTCGAGGTCGAAGATCTCCGTCGCGGCGGCGAATGCGCGCACCGCATCGGTACCGTTCGCCCCGGTGTCCTCGGCAAGTCGATAGACGAAACTGATCCCTCCCCGGTCGACGGTCTCGTTGGTCAACGTCGTCGCCACCAGTTGGCGCCGCAGCGGATGAGAGGTAATCGCGTTGGAGTACTTCTCACGTAACGGCTCCGGAAAATACTTGGGCAGCCTCGGCGCGAACACGTCACTGTCCGGCAATTCACTGGCAAGCAGATCGCTCTCCAGGACCAGCTTGACGTGGGCCATCAACGTTGCGAGCTCGGGCGAGGTCAGACCTCGCCCGTCCTGCGCACGCTTTCGAATGTCGATATCCGACGGCAGTACCTCGAGTTCGCGATCCAATCCGCTGCGCACCTCGAGGTCCTCGATGACACGTCGGTGCACCGTGAGCAGCGCAGGCGCATCCGAGCGGGAGGTTCCGAGAAGCTCGTTCTGCATGATGTTGTCCCACAGCACCAGCCTGCTCACCTCCTCGGTCATGGACGCCAGCAGGTCGTCGCGGTCGGCGGGGTCGAGGGTGCAGTCGGCGATAGCCGAATCGAGAAGAATCTTGATGTTGACCTCATGATCGGAACAATCGACGCCTGCCGAGTTGTCCACCGCGTCGGTGTTGATCCGGCCACCGGCGATGTCGTACTCGATGCGTCCGAGCGAGGTTGCCCCGAGATTGCCGCCCTCACCGACGATGGTGGCCCTGATCGCGCTACCGTCCACCCGGATTGCGTCGTTGGACTTGTCACCGACATCGGAGTTCGACTCGGTGGATGCCTTGATGTAGGTGCCGATTCCACCGTTCCACAGCAGGTCTGCGGGAGCTTTCAGGATTGCGCGGATCAGGTCCGGTGGCGCCAATTCGGTTGTCGACTCGTCGAGGCCGAGAGCCACGCGGGCCGCAGGACTGACCGGCACCGACTTGACCGTACGTTCCCACACGCCACCGCCGTCGCTGATCAGTGCCGAATCGTAATCGGCCCAGGACGATCGAGGAAGGTCGAACAGTCGGGCACGTTCAGCGAATGCGGCCGCGCGATCCGGGTTCGGGTCGAGAAAGATGTGTCGATGATCGAACGCGGCGAGCAGGCCGATGTGTTTGCTGAGCAGCATGCCGTTTCCGAACACGTCACCGCTCATGTCTCCGATGCCGACGACCGTGAAATCCTCTGTCTGCGTATCGATGCCGATTTCTCGGAAATGACGTTTGACGCTTTCCCATGCGCCCCGTGCGGTGATGCCCATCGCCTTGTGGTCGTAGCCTGCCGACCCGCCCGACGCGAACGCGTCCCCGAGCCAGAAGTCGTACTCACCGGCAACCGCATTCGCAAGATCGGAGAACGAGGCGGTCCCCTTGTCCGCTGCCACCACGAGGTACGTGTCGTCACCGTCGCGACGTACGACGCGGTCCGGCGGAAGAACTGCGCCCGTCGCCCGATCGAGATTGTCGGTCACATCGAGTAGACCGGCGATGAACAGCCGATAGCACGCCCGCCCCTCCTCGGTCGTCGCTGTCCGGTCCGTGGCCGCATCTCCAGTCGCTACCGGCGGGCGCTTGACGACGAAGCCACCTTTGGCGCCGACCGGCACGATGACAGCGTTCTTCACCATCTGTGCCTTGGCCAGTCCAAGCACTTCGGTGCGATAATCTTCACGTCGATCGGACCAGCGAAGCCCCCCACGGGCCACCGCGCCGAATCGCAGATGTACACCCTCGACTCTCGGGGAGTACACGAAGATTTCGAACCTCGGCTTCGGTTTCGGCAGCTCGGCAATGAAGCGAGGATCGAACTTGAGGGACAGAAATTGGCGTGGTGCGCCGACGGAATCGACTACGTAGAAATTGGTTCGCACTGTCGCACGGATCAATTCGAAGATTCCACGGAGGATCCGGTCGGCGTCGAGACTCACCACCTGATCGATGAGTACCCGCAATTCTTTGTCGAGTTCGGTTGACTGTTCCTCTGCAGCACCTTCGGGGTCGAATTGAGACTCGAACAATGTCACGAGCAAGAGCGCGGTCCGCGGATGAGAGAGTAGAACACCCTCGATATTGAACTGACTGTAAGGAAAGTTGGCCTGCCGCAGGTACTTTGCATACGCACGCAGGATGTACGCCTGCCGCCAGTTCAGTCCAGCGCGCATGACGAGTTCGTTGAATCGGTCTGCCTCGGCCTGTCCGTTCCACACCGCAGTGAATGCGTCTGTGAATCTCAGCTGCACCCGGCTTTCTTCATCGAGCGCTCCTGCGCTCGGAAGGTCGGAGTCCAAATCACTGTCGATCGCTGCACGCAGCATCTCTCGCGAGGCAGAGACTCCGAAATCGTATATCCAGCATTGCAGTTCATCCGGACGACCGATCGGGTACGGACGCTCGTCGTCGACCTCGACTCCGAGACTCTGCAGGATCGGCAAGACCTGACTCAACGAGACACCACGCCCACCGATATACAAACTGAACCGCCAGCTTCCGACTGCGGAATCGGAGTTGCGATAGAGCTGCATGTCGATCGATCCGTCAGTAAGAGATTCGAGCCGCGCGATATCGAACACGGCACGTTCGGGCCCGAAATCCTGCTTGTAGGCCTCTGGGAACGAATCGGTGTACCGACTAGCCGAGATAGCGTCGACACTGGTGTCGTCCAGGATCGCCTGCGCAAGCCCGTCCTCCCACGTCTTGATCGTCTCGGTGAGAAGTGACTCGATACGAGCAACATTGTCTCGAGAGAGATCAGTGCCGACCTGGTTCCGATCCTCGCGCCGAATAGTGACGTGCAACAGGGCCATATCGGACTCGGTGACTCGCGCGGTGTAGTCGATGCCCGAGCCCACGAGTTCGCGCAACAGGCAATCTTGAACGGCCAGGCGAACTCTCGTCGTGTAGCGATCACGCGGAAGGTAGACCAACGCCGAAACGAAAGCGCAGTTGGAGTCCTCACGTAGAAATACCTTGACCTTGCGGCGACGTCCGATAGCGAGCACCGCAGTCGCATTCTCGAACAGCGCTTCCGTGCCGGAGGCGAACAGCTCCGATCGCGGCATCGATTGCAACACTTCGAGCATCGCTTGGCCGGAGTACGAGTCGAGATCGTAACCGGCCCGGTCGATGATCGAACGCACGCGGCGCTCGATGACGGGAATGTCGAGCACGCTCTCGTGCAACGCCGTCACGGTGAAGACACCCATGAAGCGATGCTCGCCGAGCTCTGGAGCCGAACGATCCATCACCGTGACGAAGTACGGGTACACGGCGCGATGCACCGTCGCCGGGCTCGAACCCTGTGTGAGAGTCAGAAGGTCGGTACGTTCACTGATATCGGGCGACTCCCGATCCAGCGCATGATCCTGACGCAACACCCCAAGTCCACTCCCGGAGACGGACCGGGTCAGCAGCGATCCGTCCGGAGCTGGTTGCACGTCGTACCGGCGATAGCCGAGCAGAGTGTAGTGACCTTCGGCCAACCATCCGAGCAGATTCGCTGCGTCTCGAAGCTCGGTTGAGCGTTCGTCGTCACGCCCTTCGGCCGAGTCGGCGAGGGTACGGGCCACCGAAGCTTGAAGCCCACGCATCGCTTCGGTGTCGGCGATGACCACACGGACGTCGTCGAGAACGACGGCGATCTCGTCCTCCAGCACGTCGAGAAGAGCGCCGGGCGTCGAGTGATGCAGCGCAATGTGCATCCAGGACTCCCGCTGGGCCCCGCCGACACTGTCATTGGCTGGTCCCACACGGATCAGATTTCCATCGTTGTCTCTGACGACACCCACTATGGGGTGGACCATGTCGGTGACGTCGACATCGAGTCGAGACAGTCGCGACATAACTGATTCGACCAGCAGAGGCATGTCGTCGGTCACGATCTGCAACGAAGGCCCAATTGCTCGGCCCGTAGCGTCCCCGCCGACGCGGTGCAGGCGAATCTTCGCGTCCCCGGGAGTTCTGCACGCCGCCAACTGCAGATGCATACGGACGATCGCGTCCTCGGCCTCGGCAGCGGGGCCGGTGCGCTCATCGGTGTCGACGTGCGCGAAATAAACTGCCTTCACTTCGGACAAGGTAGTCACCAACTCTGCGGGCAGTCCGCTCGACCAGTCGATGTCCGTTGTTCCCGCCGCGTCAGGCATGTGTTGAACCACTCCCTTGTGAGGATCGCCGGCGCGGCCGTACAGCCGCCCCGCAACACGAGCCTATCGGGGAACAAGTCGAGGCGGTGCCCTTGTGGGCTAATCGGATTCGGAGTGACCTACTCGGATTCGAACCGATCTTCGGGCGCGTCGAGGTAGTCGCTGAATACGGCCCGCTCCCGATCCGTTATCGGACGCGGAGCCTGTTCCTTCAGGTCGAACATGACCATGACAGCTTCCGCATCGGCACACAGGGCGCCCTCGACGTCACGAACGAGATGCCGAATGGCGAAAGAGGTTCGGCCGATGCGGGAGATCGACACCTCGATCTGCAACGGCCCAGAGTCGTCGAAGATCGGGCGCAGGAAGTCGACCGTAAGTTTCCTCACGACCGACCCTCCCCGCGCCCCTTCCGCAGCCTGCATGCACTCGGTGAGGAAGTGCGCGCGGGCTTCTTGCAGATATTCGACGAATCGCGTGTTGTTGACGTGCCCGAGTCGATCCGAGTCGCTCCAGCGAACCTGGAGGCTGTACCCGAACTTCTTCCCGGACAAGCGTCAGTCCCTTGTCAGTTTGCGGTGCGTGACGCGGTGCGGACGCGCGGCGTCGGCGCCGAGTCGCTCGATCTTGTTGGCCTCGTAGCCTTCGAAGTTGCCTTCGTACCAGTACCAAGCAGCTTCGTTGTCGCCGAAGCCGCCTTCCCAGGCCAGGATGTGCGTGCAGGTCCGGTCCAGGAACCAGCGATCGTGCGAGATCACTACGGCGCAACCGGGGAACTCTTCGAGAGCGTTCTCCAGCGAACCGAGCGTCTCGACGTCGAGGTCGTTGGTCGGCTCATCGAGCAGGATCAAGTTGCCGCCCTGCTTGAGCGTCATTGCCAGGTTCAGCCGGTTGCGCTCACCACCGGAGAGAACTCCGGCCGCCTTCTGCTGATCGTGACCCTTGAATCCGAACGAGCTGATGTAGGCGCGCGAAGGGAATTCGGTCTGGCCGACCACGATGAAGTCGAGTCCGTCGGACACGGTCTCCCAGACCGTCTTCTTCGGGTCGATGCCGCTGCGGTTCTGGTCGACGTAGCTCAGCTTGACCGTCTGACCGATCTTCACCTCACCGCCGTCCGGCTCTTCGAGACCGACGATGGTCTTGAACAGCGTCGTCTTACCGACACCGTTGGGGCCGATGACGCCGACGATTCCGTTACGCGGAAGCGTGAACGAGAGGTCCTTGATCAGCACGCGACCGTCGAAGCCCTTGTCGAGGTTCTTGACCTCGACCACGACGTCGCCCAGCCGCGGAGGGGCCGGAATCTGGATCTCGTCGAAGTCGAGCTTACGAGTCTTCTCAGCCTCGATGGCCATCTCTTCGTAGCGATCCAGACGAGCTTTGCTCTTCGCCTGACGAGCCTTGGCGCCGGAGCGGACCCAGGCCAGTTCGTCCTTGAGTCGCTTTTGTAGCTTCTGGTCCTTCTTGCCGGAAACCTCGAGGCGAGCGGCCTTCTGCTCCAGGTACGTGGAGTAGTTGCCCTCGTACGGGTAGAGGCGGCCGCGGTCGACCTCACAGATCCACTGCGCCACATGATCGAGGAAGTAACGATCGTGAGTGACGGCGAGGATAGCGCCGGGATATGCAGCGAGATGCTGCTCCAGCCACAGAACCGACTCGGCGTCGAGGTGGTTGGTAGGTTCGTCGAGGAGGAGCAGATCGGGCTTGCTGAGCAGTAGCTTGCATAGCGCAACGCGACGCTTCTCACCACCGGAAAGGTTGGTGACGGGCGACTCGGGCGGCGGGCAACGGAGAGCATCCATCGCCTGCTCGAGCTGAGAGTCGATTTCCCAGGCGTCAGCGTGGTCGAGCTTTTCCTGCAGCTCGCCCATCTCCTCCATGAGTTCGTCGGAGTAGTCGGTCGCCATGAGCTCGGCGATCTCGTTGTAGCGCTTGAGCTGCACCATCGTCTCGCCGAGGCCATCCTCGACGTTTTCACGGACAGTCTTGGTGTCGTCGAGAACCGGCTCCTGCATGAGGATGCCGACCGAAGCCCCGGGAGCTAGGAACGCCTCACCGTTGCCGGGCTGGTCGATCCCGGCCATGATCTTGAGAATGCTGGACTTGCCGGCACCGTTGGGGCCGACGACGCCGATCTTCGCTCCTGGGTAGAAGCTCATCGTTACGTCGTCGAGGATGACCTTGTCGCCGTGCGCCTTGCGCACCTTCTTCATGGTGTAAATGAATTCCGCCATGTGCGCAAGCCTATCGGTGCGAACGGGTCTGGGCACCATCGCCCGATCCGAGAGGAAGCTAGCCCATTCGTGCAGGGTCGAGCAGACGGTGCACGAAAGGCGTCGAGTCGACCATGGAGGCGATCATCGACCCTTCGTGGCCGACGAATTCACCGCCCGAATACAGGTACGGAACGTACGTGACGTCCTCGCCGTGCGCTATGAGTCCGGCGACCAGTGGAACCGACAGCGGGGAAGGCACCATGGTGTCGATCAGTCCCTGAGCGAGGAAGATCGGCCTGTCGTAGCCTTCGACCGGTACCGAGAGATACTCCGACAAAGCGTCGAACATCTCGGTTCCCGCCACCGGACGCGAGAGCATCGCACCCACTGATGCGTGGTGCAGCCGCAGGTCCCCCGGGCAGTTCGCCTCGACGTTGTCTACTTCGGAGCGCCCGAAGTCGGTCAGGTAGCTGTCGACATCGAGATCAGGCCTCGATTCACGTAGCCCCGCGAGCACGTAAGCCGCGAACACGTTCAACCCGTCCAAACCGAGGTCCGGAATCCACGGCCCACCGACTTGAAACGCATATTCGAGGTTCGACGGCGCTCCCGTGGCCACGACTCCGCGATAGTCGAGTTCGGGCGCATAACTCGTCGCGATATGAGCGGCTTGCAGTACTGCGTGGCCGCCCTGGGACTGACCGATCGCCAACCATCGATCCGACAGTGCCGATTCGACAGACCGTGCTGCACGAACCATGTCGATGACGCTGCGTGCGGCCGATGCCTTCTCGAGGTAGGCGTGCGGCCCGGGCGTACCCAGGCCCGCATAGTCGGTTGCAACGACGGCATATCCCTCGGAGATCCAGTGGCTCAGATACTGCAGGTAGCGGCCCTGATACGGATTACGCGACGGCGCGCAGCGATCTCCGACACCGACGGTTCCGTGTGCCCACGAGATGACCGGCCATCCACCAGCGGGGGCTTGACCGTTCGGTACGAACACGGTTCCTGAACTGAGCGCGGGCGCACCCGTCGGCCCCATGGTCCAGTAGGTGAGGAGGTGGGCTCGGGCTGTGCCGGGCAGCCCGGCTTCCGCGGCGAGCGGCTGAACGAAGTCCACCGTTCCCGGCGCGGTGTCGACGATATTCTGTGTCCTCCCCGGGTCCGCAGATGCGACTCCCCCGGCGCCGATGCCCAGCAGGATCGAGAGCAACATAGGAAATACCAGTCGCGTCCACGCTCGTGTGTCGGTCCGCATGCGGTAACGATAGCGATCGACGACGAACTGTCGGGCCCGAATGGGTTTCGCTCGGGCCCGACACGGGTGATGTTCGGCTACACCGCCGCGGCGTGTTCGATCGGCTCGGAAACGGCATCTTCGTCGAGGTCTTCGTGCTCGTCGAAGGTGTCGATTCCTTCGTCGTGTGTCTCGTCCGGTTCCTCCTGCGGTACCGCCACGGGTCGTGCGCGCTCGATCGTGACGATGCAGCGGGCGAGGTCAGGGCCGACGGCGCTGGCCGTCATCTCGAGGTCGGACCGTTCGGCGCCGTCTCGGGTGGTGTATTCGTTCGTCCTGAGCTGTCCGTAGGCCACCACCGGGTCGCCCTTCATCAGCGATCCGCCGACGCCCTTGACGAGCCGTCGCCAGCAGGTGACACCGAGATAGAGCGTGCCGCCGTCGCCCCATTCACCGGTAGCTCGGTCCTGCCGTCGCACATTGCTGGCCATCCGGAAGTTCAGTACTTCGTCACCGGACGCGGTCTGTCTCTTGATCGGATTGGTGATGACTGTCCCTACAACCGCACATTGCGCCTCGTACATCGTCCGTCCCCTTGCTGTTCGGTCATCTGTCTGTTCGACGATCCGGTTCGGCGGGCGCCGATCCGAGAACACCGACTTTGCCGTGAGCTGCGGGCGAAATGTGCTGGGAATCGACATCTGTGGATAGGTGCCCGGGTTGTGGACAACAGCCGTTTACGACGGGGTTTCGGGCGTCAGTGTGTCGGTCGAGCGTGTTAGAGGAGCGCGGACTCTGCATATGTGTGCCCGACGACCTCGGGACGGGCCGTTCCGCCGGTCAGCCCGGCCAGCATGCCGATCACGGCGTCGACGTCCTCGACCTGGACCGTCATCACCGCGCGAGAGCGATAGTCGATGGACACGATGCCGACCCCCCGCGCTCGAAGTTCCGATTCGACTCGGCCGACCTCTGTGTAGTCCAGTTGGACCTGCAACAGTTCACGGCGCTCGCGCCGCAGGAGTCGGGCGTTCTCGAGTGCGTGCGTGACCGCGTCACCGTAGGCCCGGGCCAGCCCGCCGGTGCCGAGCTTGACGCCACCGAACCAACGAGTCACGACGGCAACGACATTGGTCATCTCACGCCCGAGGAGGACGTCGAGCATCGGGCCACCCGCAGTACCGCTCGGTTCCCCGTCGTCGTTCGTCCGAAGGATCAGATTACCTGGCACGTCACCGACGATGAATGCCGAACAGTGATGTCGAGCAACAGGATTGGCCGAACGGGCTGTAGCGATCACTGCTCGCGCTGCTTCTTCCGACGCTGCGCGTTCGACCACCGCGAGGAATTTCGATCGTTTGACCTCGATCAGGGCCTCGACGCGACGTTCCACAGTGAAAAACAATGCATTCCTCGCCTTCGCAGTCGGGGGTCGCGGACGGGTTACGCCGCAATTTGCTCCGAGTTCGCGGCTTTCGATGCGTGGACGAGTTCGGCATAGTGACTCTCCGATGCCATCAGCTCGTCGTGGGTACCGGATTCGAGGATTCGACCGCTGCCGAGAACTGCGACGCGGTCCGCGGATCGTACGGTCGAGAGCCGGTGCGCGATCAGGATCGTGGTGCGTCCCGCCATGAGTTCGTCGAGGGCGTCTTGTAGCGCACGCTCGGTCCGAGTGTCGAGCGCGCTGGTCGCCTCGTCGAGTACGAGAATCGGCGGGTTGCGCAGGACGGTCCTGGCGATGGCGAGTCGCTGCTTCTCCCCACCGGAGAATCGGTATCCACGCTCCCCCACCAGCGTGTCGTATCCCTCGTCCAGTGCGGTGATGAAGTCGTGGATCTGGGCAATCCGGGCCGCGTGTTCGATCTCGGCATCGGTTGCCTCAGGTTTGGCGAACCGGAGATTCTCGCGGATCGACGCATGGAACAGGTACGTCTCCTGCGATACGACGCCGACGAGGTCGGCCACGGTCGTGGTCTGCATATCCCGCAGGTCGACGCCGTCGATGGTGATCCGTCCGGACGTCGGGTCGTGAAGCCTCGCAGCGAGGTACCCGAGTGTGGTTTTACCCGAGCCTGTCGATCCGACCAGGGCCAATGTGCTTCCTGCCGGGACCTCGAGGTCGATGTCGGTCAATGTCGGTTGGGAGGCGCCTTTGTACGAGAAGCCGACATGCTCGAATGCGACGTCGCCACGTGTGTCCTGCCTCGACAGGACCTTCGGGTTCTTCGGTTCGGCGATGTCGATCGGCAGGTCGAGATACTCGAATACCCTGCCGAACAATGCCAGCGAGCTCTGCACTTCGACACCGGTGCCGAGCAGCTGCATGGTCGGTCGGAAGAGTTGGGTCTGCAAGGTGGTGAACGCGACGAGCGTCCCCACGGTGAGTTCACTTCCGTTTCCGATGGTCACGCCGGCGAACCAATACACCAGGGCCGGCATGATCGCGAAGCTGATCTGCATGCTGGCCATTCGCCATTTGCCGGCCATCATCGCTTTGAGTTCGACATCGGCGACTTCGTCGGACCGACTGGCGAACCGATCGGTCAGCACGTGCGCGGATCCGGTGGTCTTGCCGAGCAGAATGCCACTGACGGACAGGGATTCTTCGATCTGCACGGAGAGTTCTCCGAGCAGCCTCTGTCTGGTGACCGAGATCTTTCGGCGCTCGTTGCCGATACGACGTGCTATTCGGACGAAGACGGGCAGGATCACCAGCGAAAACAGCGCCAGACGCCAGTCGAGGAGAAATAGTGCGACGACGGTTGCTGCCACGGTGGTGGCGTTCTGGGCTATCGACGTCGCGGTATTGGTGAAAACGGATTCCATTCCACCGATGTCGTTGGCGATCCGAGACTGCACTTCGCCGGTGCGGGTACGGGCGAAGAAGCCGAGTGACTGCTTCTGCAAATGTGCGTAGACGGAGACACGCAGGTCGTGCATGAGCTTCTGGCCGACGCCGTTGGACATCCAGGTCTGCACGACGCCGAGCGTGTTGGTGACGATGGCGACTGCGATCATGCCGACGGCGATCAGCGTGACGAGGGTGACGTCGCGATCAGGAATGGCATGGTCGAGCAATTCGCGGAGAAGTAGAGGTGAGGCCAGTGCGATGACTGCACTGAAGACGATGATCGCGGTGACGACAGCGATACGTGCTCGGTAGGGACGGAAGAGTGCGAGCACGCGGCCGACGGGGGCTGGATCGGTGAGCGGCCCGGTGTCAGGAGCGGTTACCGCAGATTTCGTGAGTGGGCGTACCAAGAAGACCTCCAGGTTCGATGAACGACATAATGCAGAGGCTACCTCATTATGAGGTTGTCGGCAATGAGGCTATGCTTCGGTCATGCCTACGGGAGACAGCCCGACCATCGCCGATTCGTTCATGGCAGTCGCACGGCGGATACGCCACACCCACATGAATGCGCTCGAGCCGTTCGGTCTGAATCCGTCGCAATCTCGCGCCCTTCACGTCCTTGCCCGCGAAGGGCAGCCGATGCGCTTACGCGCTCTCGCCGACCGGTTGCGCATCGTGGCACGCTCGGCGACGGACATCGTCGACTCGCTCGAAGCCGCGGCGCTGGTGATCCGTGAACCGGACCCGCAGGACCGACGCGCCGTACTGGTCTCTTTGACAGACTCCGGGCGCACCCAGCTCGACGCGATCGACTCCGCACGTCGGGCTGTCGCCACCGAACTGTTCGACACGCTCGATGCCGAAGAACGCGAGCAGTTGGCTCGGATCCTCGACAAGATCACCGCGGCCTGGTGAGCTCGAGAAAACTCAGAGTCCGCTTTCGCGATCACGCTTCGCGAGCTCGGCGAACATGGCGTTGTGGGCCGCCAGATCGGCGTCGTGATCGCGTTCGGCGGCACGATCGGAACGCGTCGCGTTTCGGGTGTCACTGCGGGACCACTGGATGAGCAGCGAGAGCATGACGAGGACGAGCGGTATTTCGCCCGTCGCCCAGGCGATGCCGCCGCCCAATTGCTGGTCGCCGAGCAGATCTGCGTTCCAGTCGAGTCCGAGGGAGCGGTAGAACCAGCCACCCATCACCGTGGCCTGGCTCATCAGCGCCACACCGAAGAACGCGTGGAACGGCAGCGACCCGAACACCATCGCGAGCTTGGTGATGGGTTGAATCGGCCTCGGCGACGGATCGACTCCGATGACCACCCAGTAGAAGAGGTAGCCGCTGAGGATGAAGTGTGCGTTCATCAACAAGTGAGCTGTGTGGTTGTCGAGGACAGCACCGAAGATCCCACCTAGGTAGAGCACGTAGAAGCCGCCGACGAACAGCACTGCGGCAACTATCGGTTGGGTGAGGAATCGGGAGACTTTGCTGTGCAGACCGATCAACAGCCATTCCCGCAACCCAGGAATTCCGTTTTTTCCTGCTGCCGGCAGAGCGCGTAACGCCAGCGTCAGCGCGCCACCGAGCGCCAGCAGAACCGGGGCAAGCATCGACAGCGCCATGTGCCCACCCATGTGCACACTGAACACCGCAGACGAGTACTTGCCGACCCCTGACGACGTGGCGATCAACAAGGTCAGGCAGCCGAGCATGAACGCAACAGTGCGGCCCATCGGCCACGTGTCTCCTCGTTTCCGCAGCCGACGGACGCCGAGCAGATACATCACGGCGAGCAGTATCGACGCGGTACCGAAGATCAGATCGAATCGCCAGTCGAATGCCAGACGCGCGAAGGTCGGTGGTCCGCCCAGGTTGTAACCCAGCGCGGCCTCGGTAAGCGAAAGATTCGGATCGATGTCCGCAGGCGGAGGTGTGCGACCGAGTCCGACGGCAAGGCCGATCGTCGCAGCGAAGACGAGTACCTCACCGCCCGCGAATCGGATGAGCGCTCCACGAGACTCGGGATCGGCAGCCAGAGCGGGAAGCGACCTACGCCGCTGGATCCACCCGAAGAATCCAAGCACCGTCAACGCCGTGATCTTCCCGAGAACCAGCAGGCCGTACGTCGAGTCGAACAGGTTCGAGACCGATACTCGAACGAGTGCGTTGATGACACCACTGACGGCCATCACCACGAAACACACGGTTGCGATCGTCGAGAACCTTCGAGTCGCGACGTCGGTGTGCGCGCCCTTACGTCGTGCGTGAGTCAATACTGCGAAAAGTCCGCCCGCCCAGAGCGTCGCCGCAACGAGATGCAGGATCAGGCTGTTGGTTGCATAGTCGTGCGATCCGCCCGAAGACGAATGGCCGGTGGCAGCGATCGGCATCAACGTACCGAGCGCAAACACGAGAAGTAGCGGTGTCCACGACCACTTCAACACTGCCCGCGATGCGATTGCCAGGAGCACCGCCAGGATCGCCGTCCAGCGCCATGCACTGGCGATCTCGACCTGTTCGAGCGCGACCCACAGGTTGCTCGGTTGGATCGCCGTGGTGAACGGTTGACCCGAAGTATCGGACAGGGTCAGCGGAACGAGCACCAGTGCGCACGCGGCCCAGACGATCGCTGCCACAGATCCAGTGCGGACCGCCCGATAGCCACCGACGTCGAGCACCCCGTTCTTCTGCGGCGGAACCAAGAACGCCGCGAGCAAGAAGGAGCCGATGGCAATGGACACAGCGACCTCACCGATCGCGCGTACCGCAGGAAGTCCGTAGACCGTGGCCGGGCCTGGATCCGGGATGCCGAGCAGGACCAACGCGTCCGATGCAGACAGGGTCACCACCAGCGCCGCGACAATGCCGGCTATCGCGCCTGCGGCAACGAACACGGACGTCGTCGCCGACCCCGGGGAATCTTTGGACCTGGCCCCACTATCAGCGTCGGCTCCAGCCGTGCTCGAGGTTTCGGTCCGATCCACTTCCGGTGCTGCCATGCCCTCCAGAGTAGGAGGTCCATGCCGCGGCGGGAAAGCCAGCGCCCGCAACTCCTACGAGCCGTCGTAGATCGTGTGGCCTGCACCACGAGGCAAACCCCTCCATGCGGATCACGTTGCTACACGGAATGTAGACTCATGCACCGTGCTCGGACGGATGCCTTTTCCGCTGTCCGCGCCACGCCTCCGTAGCTCAGGGGATAGAGCAATGGCCTTCTAATCCATTGGTCGCAGGTTCGAATCCTGCCGGGGGCACTTTCAGACGCGGAGTGAGCATGTCGGATTGTGGTTGACTGAGGTCAACCGAAGGGGCCACAGTGCACCAGCTCACCCTCGGCGTCACGTCACGGTCGAGTAAGCCGAACGAACGCCGACTTCCGATCCACCCACTCCACCTCGATCGCATCGCCGCCGACCTCAGAGCTCGAATGTACTTCGAGGCTGGGTACGGCGAGCCGTTCGGAATCTCCGACGCCCATCTCGACACTCTCGTCGCAGGCATTCGTACTCGTGAAGAACTCGTCGCCGAATGCGACGTGATTCTGCTCCCCAAGCCACTTGCCGAGGACCTCGAGACGCTGCGACACGGTCAAGTTCTATGGGGGTGGCCGCACTGCGTGCAGGACGAGAAGTTGACGCAGATCGCTATCGATCGGAAGCTCACCCTCATCGCGTTCGAGGCGATGAATCATTGGACCTCGGAGGGTTGGTTCAACCTTCACGTCTTCCACAAGAACAATGAGCTCGCCGGATACTGCTCCGTCCTTCATGCGATGCAGCTCGTCGGGGTCACCGGGGACTACGGCCGCCGACTTCGCGCCGCAGTCATAGGTTTCGGAGCAACTGCTCGCGGCGCTGTCACGGCACTCAACGCGCATGGCATTCACGATGTGGACGTCCTCACCCAGCGCGGAGTAACCGCTGTCAGTTCACCCATTCATTCCGCACGCATCGTCAATTTCGACTTGGACGGCAACAATCCGCGCCGCAGCCGCGCCCTGACCGAAACCGGCAGGGTGCCACTGTCCGGGTTCCTCGGCGATCACGACATCATCGTCAACTGCGTACTGCAGGACACCAACGCGCCGTTGACATTCCTGATGAACGACGACTTACCGTCGATCAATCCGGGAACGCTCGTTGTCGACGTGTCGTGCGACGAGGGAATGGGGTTCGAATGGGCCCGGCCGACATCGTTCACCGAACCCATGTTCACCGTCGGCGACAACGTCCGGTACTACGCAGTCGACCACAGTCCGTCTTATCTTTGGGACTCTGCTACCTGGGAAGTCAGCGAATCGCTTCTCCCCTATCTTCGTATCGTCTTGGACGGGCCGACGTCGTGGGACAGTGACGAAACGATAAGGAAGGCAATCGAGATTCGCGAGGGCGTAATTGCCAACCCCAACATCCTTGCGTTCCAACATCGCAGTCCGGAGTACCCACACCCCGCTGTGTAGCCTTTTCCCGCGATCTTCGCGGACCGATGCGCGGGAGGTGTGGTCGTGGTGTCGAGCCCCAACCACGTCGAACGCGCGTCAGGGTTACAACTTTCGGTTGATGCGCGGCTATTGCTGCGAGACATAGTGTGACACCGTGAAGAAAAGCGAAACGGCCGTTGCGGCGCCTGCTGCTCCACGCGTATCGAAGTGGTGGGGGCTCGTCGTCCTCGCGTTGGGCCTGGCGATGGTCGTCATGGACGGCACGATCGTCGCAGTCTCCCTCCCGACGATCATCGACGACCTGGGCCTGAATATCACCGACGCACAGTGGGTGAACTCGCTCTACTCGATTGTGTTCGCCGCACTACTGCTGACCACCGGCAATCTTGGTGACCGCCTGGGCAGGCGCAACATTTTTATCGTCGGTATCGCTCTGTTTCTGGCCGGCAGCTTGTGGGCCGCGAAGTCCGGCAGCGCGGAGATGCTCATCTCAGCGCGTGCACTTCAGGGCGTCGGCGGAGCGTGCATACTTCCATCCACACTTTCTACGGTCAACGCGACTTTTCGAGGCAAGGATCGGGCCGCCGCGTTCGGTGTCTGGGGTGCGGTCATGGCCGGCGCCGCCGCAATCGGTCCGCTGCTCGGAGGCTGGCTCACCAGCACGTTCAGCTGGCAATGGATCTTCTACGTCAACGTCCCCATCGGCGTTGTCTTGATAATCGCGGCGGTGGTCGTCGTCCCAGAGACCCGCTCCAGTGACAACCGCCCCGGCTTCGACATGGATGGGCTGTTGCTCAGCGCGATCGGTTTCGGTGCGCTGGTCTTCGCGATAATCGAAGGCAGTTCCCTCGGTTGGTGGCAGCCCATCCAAGACCTGAGTCTTTTCGGCATGACATGGTCGACGGACAAGCCCATCTCGATCGTGCCGGTCTTGTTGCTCGTAGCCGCCGTCGCGCTGACGCTGTTCGTCTTCTGGGAACGACACCGTGCCAGGGTCGCTCGGTCGGCGCTGCTGGATCTGCACATCTTCTTCACCCCCACCTTCAGCTGGGGGAACGTAGCCGCGATGATGATTGCGGTCGGCGAGTTCGGCCTGATCTTCGCGCTGCCACTGTTCCTTATCAACGCCATCGGTCTCGGCACCCTCGGAGCGGGGTTCGTACTCGCGACAATGGCAGCCGGCGCATTTCTCTCCGGCACCATGGCACGGCACCTGGCTGCCCTGATCGGCGCGGCCGGCACGGTCGTTGTCGGCGTCGCGCTCGAGATCATCGGCGTGCTGGTCCTCGCTGTGGTCCTCAGCGCAGACACCTCCCCCGTCACGATCGGAGCTGTGCTGGTGATCTACGGCGTGGGCCTCGGCCTGGCATCCGCGCAACTCACCAGCACCGTCCTGGCCGATATCCCGGTGGACCTGTCGGGGCAAGGTTCTGCCACGCAGAGCACCGTCCGGCAAGTTGGCTCGGCGCTCGGTTCTGCGGTAGTCGGCGCCGTGCTGTCGGTGGGGCTGGCCCACTATCTCGGCGGGATCGAAGGTCCGGCGGAGAAGTTCGCCGATGCCACTCGAGAATCCGCGGGTGGCGCGATCAGCGGATTGCGCGAAAGCCACGCTCCCGACGAGATCGTCCGGCAGTTGTCCGAGGCTTTCGCTTCCGCGACTCAGTGGGCATTGTTTGCCGCGCTCGTATTCCTCGTCTTCGGCCTGGTCGCCTCCCTACGTGTACTTCAGGTCTCACGTAGGGAGGCGACCCTCAGCGGCTCTCGAACTCTCCGTTGATGACGGTGCCGCCCGGTGAATCATCTCGGGCCTTGCGTGCAGCCTCACGCATTTCGACACCGTCGGAGACCCAGTCGCCGATCTCGCGAGTCACATCGCGCACTGCCCCGGCGATGATGACCGCGATCTTGCCGACGTGCGTGGCTGCGGACTCCGTCAATTCTTGAACTGTGTCCTTGTTGCGCTCGAACTTCCCTACCACCTCTGGCCACCCCTGATTCGGTCGAGATTCGACTCCGGTCACTATGCAGCGACCTTCTTGCGCTCGACGATAACACCGACTGTCGGTTTCGAACCGGTGAGTGAATTGGGCAGAGCGAGCTTGAAAATCTTGCCCCAGACGGACCCGATCTGGTTGAAGAACCCACCGGAGTTGTACGGGAGTCCGTACTTTTCGCAGAGCGCTTCGACCTCCGGGGCCAACTCCGGGTATCGGTGCGCAGGTAGATCGGGGAAAAGGTGGTGCTCGATCTGGTGCGACAGATTGCCGGACATGATGTGGAACAGCGGACTGCCCTCGATGTTCGCGGACCCGAGCATCTGACGGACGTACCACTCACCCTGCGACTCGTCGGACGTCTCGTCCTCGGTGAAGGTCTGTACCCCGGTGGGAAAGTGTCCACAGAAGATGATCGAGTAGGTCCACAGGTTCCGCATCAGGTTCGCCCCGAGGTTGCCCACGACCGTGGAGGCAAAGAATGGCCCGCTCAGCGCTGGGAAGATGACGTAGTCCTTGAGGACCTGTTTGCCCGCTTTACGCCACATGCCCGCAAGCAAGGGCTTGACGTCGTGCCACTTGCGCTTGCCCTGGACAACGTTCTCGATCTCCAGATCGTGGAGCATCACGCCCCATTCGAAGAGCAGCATCAGGAAGAACGCATACACCGGGTTACCGAGATAGTACGGATTCCACTTCTGCCCCTCGTCCATGCGAAGCAGGCTGTATCCGATATCGCGGTCCTTGCCGACGATATTGGTGAAGGTGTGGTGCATGTAGTTGTGCGAGTGCTTCCACTGATCGGCCGGGCATACCGTGTCCCATTCGAAGACCTGTGAGTTGAACTCCGGCTCACGCATCCAGTCGTACTGACCGTGCATGACGTTGTGCCCGATCTCCATGTTGTCGAGAATCTTCGACAGCCCCAGTGCACCGACTCCGGCCAGCCATGCCGGCGGCAGGAACGGTAGATACATCAGGGCGCGGCCAGTGATTTCGAGCCCGCGCTGCGCCTTGATGACCTTGTAGATGTACTCCCGGTCCTCGCTACCGAGCTTCGCGACGGTGCGAGCTCGCATCTCGTCCAGCTCGCGGCCGAGCTCTTGGACTTGTGCGTAGGAGAGCGTTGTGGGCACGGGTTGCTGGTGGGGCGAGTCCGAAGTACTCATGAATGGCAACAGGGACAACGATGGTGATGGAATTCCGAACATTGAACACTCTCCGTTTCGGATCGATGTGTAGCGGCATGCGCGGTGAACAGCTCAGATCTCGATGGCGACATCACCGACTGGCACCGAGACGCACAGCTGGATCTTCTTGTCCGGTTCACTGTCCGTCTCACCGGTTTTGATGTTCTGGGTACATCCGGATGTCTTGACCGAGGTGCAGGTGAAGCAAATCCCCATCCGACATCCGTATGCGGGGGTCAGGCCCACCTCTTCGGCCTGCTCGAGCAGTGTCAGACCGGAGTTGTCACCGACCTTGCCGCTCTCGGTGAAGGACACCTCGCCTCCGACGTCGCCGGTGACGACGGCCAAGGGTGGCGCAAATTCTTCGAGGTGGAGGCGTTCGGTGAGACCCAGGTCGGCATACACGTTTTCGACGCCACGCATCAGTCCGGGCGGGCCGCACATGTACGTCTCGGCGCCGGCGTACCACGGTGCGGCGGATCTGAGGTGCTCGGCGCCGAAGAAGCCGTTCAGATCGCCGCCTTGCTCCTGATCGGTGTAAGCGAACACGATGCCAATGTTCTCGTGTGCTGCTGCAATGGCGTCGAGTTCACGTCGATGAGAGACGTCGCTTTCGGTGTACGCGTAGTGCAAAAAGGTGAGGTCGCCGCTGTACCCCTCGTCCAGCAGCGTCCTCAACATCGACAGCACGGGGGTGATTCCGCTGCCGCCGCTGATGAGAAGCACGCCGGCCGGCCGAGGCCGCGGGAGATGAAATGTCCCGTCCGCCTGAGAAAGACTGACAACCAGCCCCTCACGCGCGTTCGAATGCAGATACTGGGAAACCAGCCCCTCCGGATGCGCCTTCACAGTCAGTTCGATTCGACCGTCATCGCGATACTGGGAGCAGCTCGGCGAGTAGCAGCGAGTGTGGCGGACACCGTCGATGACGACCCCGACCTGCACGAATTGACCTGCCTCGAACCCACGCCATTGCTGCGTCGGGCGCATCGTCAAGGTCACTGTGTCACGGGTGGAGCGATGTACCGCGGTGATTTCAGCTCGAAGATCGCGGACCGTGGTCATCGGGTCGACCAGTTCGAGATAGCGATCGAGGGCGTGCGGTGTCGCCATCGCCTCGAACAAGGACAACAGAGAGAAGGTGCCCGGCAGTCGCGGTCTTCGCGATTTCTGATGAAGTGTCATCTCGCCTCCCGATAGCGGTCGAAACGGCGGAACCGTTTCAGTGTACGGCTGTGCACTAGAATCAGTGTGGCAGATCCGCACCCCGAGCTGTCAACGTCAATGTGACGGCACGAACAAACCGTCAAAGATATGACGTACATCACAGCTACCGCGCCAGTCGAGCTCAGGACCGGGAGTACTCGCTCAGTGGACAGTCATAAACTCGAACCCGTGACGGAACCGGGCACCCGAGCCGAACGCAAGGAACGCACCAAGCAGGCGCTCATGGACGGCACTCTCGAACTGCTGAGAGATCGCTCCTTCGCAAGCGTGAGTCTGCGTGAGGTTGCTCGATCTGCGGGGATCGTTCCGACTGCGTTCTATCGCCACTTCGCATCGATGGACGATTTGGGTGTCGCCCTGGTAGAGGATTCGATGCGAATGCTGCGACAGATGTTGCGCGATGCGCGGAAGGATCCGAGCGTCAAGAATGCGGCCGAGTCGTTCGCGATCCTGGTTAGGCAGATGCGCAGCCACGAGGAGCAGTTCCGGTTCCTCTCGCGCGAACGATACGGCGGCGTCACCGCAGTACGACAAGCATTCGCGACCGAACTGCGGATGTTCGTCAGCGAGCTGACCGTCGACCTCGCCCGCATGCCAGGTCTTTCGACCTGGGATGTTGCCGACTTGGAGATGGCCGCGGACCTTATCGTCTCCACTATGTTGACCGCGACGGTAGGCCTGTTGGAGATCGACCGCCCAGGCAGCCAGAAAGAACAAGAACTGGTGCGCCGCACCGAGCAGCAAGTCCGGCTCATCGTGCTCGGCATGGGATCGTGGAATCCGCGACACCGAGCGGAAGGAAACCGATGACCATGGAGACCATCACGATCGACGACCTCGTCTTCGACGTCCGGGTCGAGGGTCCCGACGATGGAACACCTGTCGTCCTGCTGCATGGGTTTCCGCAGTCATCGCTCTCCTGGAAAGAGGTAACCCCTCGCCTGCACACCGCTGGCATCCGGACACTCGCCCCCGACCAGCGCGGGTACTCCCCCGGAGCGAGGCCGTCGGATGTCGCGGAATACACCTCGGACAAACTTGTCGCCGATGTTCTCGGGTTGCTCGACGCGGTCGATCTCGAGTCGGCACACATCGTCGGCCACGACTGGGGTGCGGCCGTGGCATGGCAGCTGGCCGCCCGACATCCCGAGCGCGTACGTTCCCTCACTGCGGTCTCGGTGCCGCACACGGCCGCGTTCGGTTGGGCTCTGCGCGAAGACGAGGATCAGAAGGCGCGCTCGAGCTATATGCAATTGCTTCGCATCGAGGGAAAAGCCGAACAAGTACTCCTGGAGCACGACGCCGCTCGATTGCGTGCCATGTTCGGCAGCAGCTGTGCTGTCGACAGCTATGTCGAGCACCTCAGCGGACCGGGCGCTCTGACTGCAGCCCTCAATTGGTACCGCGCGATGACGAGCGACTTCGGTCGTCTCGAATCCGTCCAGGTCCCCACCACATATGTGTGGAGCAATCACGATTCTGCGATCGGCCGCGCCGCGGCGGAACGTTGCGCAGAGTTCGTCGACGCCGACTACACCTTCGTCGAACTGGACGGCATCTCGCACTGGGTACCCGAGGAAGCTCCCGAGCGGCTCGCGGACGAGATCCGTGCACGCATCGTCTCTAGTTAGACCTTGTCCGGCGCCTTCACTGCCAGTAGCGCCCCGAGGCCGAGCGCGAGAACCACGAGCAGACCACCGATCCCCGCACGGTCCGAGTCGAATAGCCATACGAAGAGTCCGAACAAGGTCGGCGCAAGGAACGACACTGCTCGGCCCGTCGTAGCGTAGAGGCCGAAGAATTGTCCTTCCCGCCCTGGCGGGGCCAGTCGCGCCAGGTATGTGCGGGAGGAAGACTGCGCTGGTCCGACGAACAGGCACAGGACGAGACCGAAAACCCAGAACATCAATGGCCCGGACACGAAGAGCAGCACGACGCCCGCGAAGATCATCGACGCGAGCGAGACGACGATGACCGTTTTCGGGCCTACCCTGTCGTCGAACCGTCCAGCACTGATCGCCCCGAGTCCGGCGACCACGTTGGCCGCGACGCCGAACAACAACACATCGGCCGTCCCGATGCCGTACACGCTCACTGCGAGAACCGCACCGAAGGTGAAGACCCCGGCCAGACCGTCCCGGAACAACGCACTTGCGGCAAGAAAATAGACACTGCGCCGATCCACCGTCCACAGTTCGCCGAGATCCCGAAACAGCACCTTGTAGGACTCGGCAATTCCTGCCTTGGCGGCGTCCGGATCTGCACCCGTCGGCGGCAGTTCCGGCACCGCCAGGAAAACCGGAATGGCCGATACGGCGAACCATACGGCCGCAAGAAGGGCAACGAAACGGATGTTCAGCCCGCCGTCGGTCGTCAGACCGAACAGTCCTCGAGTGTCTCCGTCGCCGGTGATGAAACCGAAGTAGCAGATCAGCAGCAGCACGATGCCACCGAAATAACCCATGGACCAACCGAATCCGGAGACCCGGCCGATGTTCTGCGGCGTCGAGACCTGGCGAAGCATCGAGTTGTACGGAACGCTGGCAAGTTCGAAGAGAATCGAACCGAAAGCCAGCAGTACCAAACCGAGCCACAGATAGTGGTAGTCGTCCTTCACGAAGAACAGGCCCACCATGCTGAGGACGGTCAGACCTGTCAGGATTCCGAGGGACCGCTTTCTTCGCCCTCGGGCGTCGAACCGCTGCCCGGAGATCGGGGCCAGGACGGCAATGACGACCCCAGCCAGGCCGATCGACCAACTGAACCACGACGTCGCCGAAATGGAACCCGGCAAGTCATCGCCGACCGCGTCGGTCAGGTAGACCGAGAACACGAAGGTCAGGATCACGGCATTGAACGCGGCCGATCCCCAATCCCATATCCCCCAGGCGAATACCTGCTTTTGGGTCGTCGCGACGCCGACGACGGCGGCATTCGCCTGTTCACTCATAGCGGAAGCCTAGGCGAGCAATCCTCGTCGGGCGTCCCACTCGGGTATCGAGTCGACGTGCGACTTCCGACCGAGAGCGCCCGTTATGCACCTAGTTGCATAAGCACTTCGTTGCATACATACTTTGCTGCGTGGCACTCGAACACGCACTCCTCGTTTCCCTCACCGAGCTGTCGGGGTCGGGGTACGAACTCGCGCGCCGATTCGACAAGTCGATCGGCTTCTTCTGGAGTGCGACGCATCAGCAGATCTACCGAGTACTGACGCGAATGGACGGCGCCGGTTGGGTGGTATGCACCGCGGTGGCTCAGCAAGGACGACCTGACAAGAAGGTCTATTCCGTCAGTGCCGAAGGTAAGGCGGAACTCGACAGGTGGATCGCCGAGCCGACCGACCCGGCGGTTCTCCGAGACGAGTTGGCTGTGAAGATCCGCGGCGCCGCCCTCGGTGACATCGCGGCATTGAAGGTGGAGGTACGACGCCATCGCGACGTGCATCTCGAGCGCCTGCAGTTGTATCGATTGATCGAAAAACGTGATTTTCCCGCTCCTGCAGGTCTTGCCGGAGCGGCCTTGCACCAGTACCTGGTGCTCCGCGGTGGAATTCGAGTCGAGGAAGGCTTTGCCGAATGGTGCGAAGAAGTGTTGGAGAAGCTGTGAGCACAACCGGTCGGTATCCAATCCTGTTGTCTCCGTTGAAGGTCGGCACGACGACGTTGAAGAACCGCGTCATCATGGGATCGATGCATACCGGGCTCGAGGACCGCGGTCGCGACACCGCCCGGCTCGCCGAGTATTTCGCCGAGCGCGCCAGAGGTGGCGTCGCACTGATCATCACCGGTGGATATGCACCGAACCGAACCGGCTGGCTGTTGCCGTTCGGGGCCAAACTCACCAACCGGATCGAAGCCCGACGGCACCGACGCATCACCGACGCAGTGCATCGTGAAGGTGGGAAGATCGCCCTGCAAATCCTGCACGCCGGCCGCTATTCTTACCAGCCCTTCTCCGTATCGGCGTCGTCGATCAAGGCTCCTATCAACCCATTTCGACCGAGAAGACTATCCTCTCGCGGGGTTCGATGGCAGATCCGCAACTACGTACGCTGCGCGAGACTGGCACAGTCGGCGGGGTACGACGGGGTCGAAATCATGGGCGGCGAAGGCTATTTCATCAACCAGTTCCTCTCCGAGCGAACCAATCGTCGCGGCGACGAATGGGGCGGCAGCCCGGAGAATCGCCGACGGATTGCTGTGGAGATAGCAAAGAAGATACGCGCTGCAGTGGGTGCGGACTTCCTGATCGTGTTCCGCCTGTCGATGGCCGATCTGGTCGAGCGCGGGCAGAGCTGGGACGACATCGTCGCACTCGCGCAGGAGCTCGAGCGGGTCGGCGTCGACATGATCAATACCGATATCGGATGGCACGAATCGCGGGTCCCGACCATTGTCACCTCGGTACCGCGCGCCGCATTCGTCGACATCACGGGAAAACTCGACAAACACGTCGGAATCCCGGTGGCCGCATCCAATCGCATCAACATGCCGGAGACAGCCGAAGCGATTCTCGCGCGCGGGGACGCCGAGCTGATCTCGATGGCCAGGCCGATGCTCGCCGACCCGTTCTGGGTGCGCAAGGCCGAAGCCGACGCTCCCGGCAGCATCAACACGTGCATCGCGTGCAACCAAGCGTGCCTCGACCACGCGTTCGCTCGCAAGACAGTCTCGTGCCTGGTCAATCCCCGAGCCGGGCGCGAGGTCGAATTGCAGTTGCTCCCCGCACGAAGGACGAAGAAAATCGCCGTCGTTGGGGCCGGGCCCGCAGGGTTGTCCGCGGCTCTCGAATCGGCGCGACGTGGCCACGAAGTCAGTCTCTTCGAGTCACGCCCGCAACTCGGCGGGCAATTCGGCATCGCCGCGCTCATCCCCGGCAAAGAAGAGTTCGCCGAGACGATTCGGTACTTCACCACCTCACTCCACGAGCAGAACGTTGCGATACACCTCGGCCGAACAGTCACCGCAGCCGAACTCCTCGCCGGTGGCTACGACGACGTGGTCATAGCCACCGGCGTGGTCCCGCGAATCCCGTCCATCCCGGGCATCGACCATCCGTCGGTCCTGTCCTACGCCGAGGTCGTCGAAGAGGGCATGCCCGTCGGTAAGAGGGTGGCCGTGATCGGTGCAGGCGGTATCGGCGTCGACATATCGGAGTTCCTGACCACCGACGCTTCGCCGACGCTCGATGTGAAGGAGTGGAAGCAGGAGTGGGGCGTGACCGAACCCGAGGCCGCGCCCGGTGCGCTGACGACCCCGATTCCGGCCGCGTCTCCCCGCGAGGTGTATCTGCTGCAACGTAAGAGCGGAAAGATCGGGGCCGGACTGGGCAAGACGACCGGCTGGGTCCACCGCGCAGCATTGAAGGCCAAGGGCGTGCACGAACTCTCGGGCGTCAACTACGAACGTATCGACGACGACGGGCTACATATTTCCTTCGGTGAGAAGCACGAACGGCCTCGCATTCTCGAGGTGGATTCCATCGTTGTCTGCGCAGGCCAGGAGTCAGTCCGTGACCTGGTAGACGAATTGGCCGCATCGGCTATGAAGACGCACGTCATCGGGGGCGCGGACCTCGCCACCGAACTCGACGCCAAACGCGCAATCGAGCAGGCCACCCGGCTTGCGATGAGTATCTGATCGGGCGAGGACGTCGCTGCGCTAGCCTGTCTCACCGTGAGCCTGCCCAGTCCTTCCCCTGATGCCCGCGCCGTCGTCACCGGCGCCTCCTCCGGAATCGGAGAGGCCCTGGCCACCGAGTTGGCGAGGCGAGGGCACTCGCTTGTCGTCGTTGCTCGTCGGGGTGAGTTGCTCGAAGCCCTCGCAACGAAACTTCGCGCCGATCACGGCGTGACGGTCGAGGTTCGCGTCGTCGATCTCGCGGATCGTGTTGCTCGTGCGTCCCTGTCGACCGAGCTGTCCGGACGGCCGATCAGCATCCTGTGCAACAACGCAGGAATAGCGACATTCGGCCCTCTTGCGCAGCTGGACCCTCAGTACGAGCGCGATCAGGTCGAGCTCAACACCGTTGCGGTGCATGATCTTACGCTCGCCGTCCTGCCCGGAATGATCGCGCGCGGAAGCGGCGGGATTCTCATGACCGGTTCAGCCGCGGGCAACATGGCAATACCGAACAACGCCACCTATGCGGCCTCGAAGGCCTTCGTCAACACGTTCTCCGAATCCCTGCGCCTCGAACTCAAGGACAGCGGAGTGCACGTCACGCTTCTGGCCCCCGGACCCGTCCGCACCGAAACACCCGATCCCGCCGACGCGTCCATCGTCGACAAGCTCGTCCCGGATTTCCTGTGGATCGACAGCACCTACACCGCGAAGTTGTCGCTCGATTCGCTCGCCACGAACAAAATGCGCGTAGTGCCGGGAGTCCTCAGCAAGGCCATGTCCGTTGCAGGCCAATACAGCCCTCGTGCTATTTCCGCTCCGATCATCGGAGGCTTCTACAAGAAGCTCGGCGGGTAGAGGGCAGCGCCGACAACGATGCCGGACGTCAGCGCTTACGCCGCCGCCCGGTACCGAAGATGCTCCGCGATATCTCGCGGCCTGCCGCGGACGCCGCAGATCGTAGGAAGCTCTTCACCGCCGGATTGTCCATGATGCGCTCGGCAGCCGACGGCCCTTGCGGTTCCACGCGCGGCAAGTCCGGTAGGTCCACCGGGAGCGGCGGTATGTCCAGGACCGGGTCCGTGTTCGGGGCGTCGGACACGCGCGCTTGCAAGCGTTCGTAGGCGGAGTCGCGGTCGATCGTCGCACCGTATTTCGAGCTCAGCGTGCTGGCTGCGGCGGAGGCCGAGATCGCGTCGTTGCCGATAGTGTCCATCAGTGAACGCGGTGGACGAATCTTTGTCCATGCCACCGGCGTCGGGGCACCTTTCTCGGAAAGCACAGTCACAATCGCTTCGCCGGTACCGAGTGAAGTGAGGGCCTTCTCGAGGTCGTAGACGTCGGTGGTGGGATAGGTCCGGACAGTCTTGTTCAAAGCCTTCTGATCGTCTGGTGTGAACGCGCGCAACGCATGCTGAATTCGTGCCCCGAGCTGAGACAGGACCTCGTTGGGAATGTCCGTCGGTAGTTGGGTGCAGAAGATCACGCCGACACCCTTGGATCTGATCAGCTTGACGGTCTGTTCGACCTGTTCGAGGAACGCCTTGGACGCGTCGGCAAACAGCAGGTGCGCCTCGTCGAAAATAAAGACCAGTTTGGGCTTGTCGATGTCCCCCACTTCGGGCAACGTCTGGAACAAGTCGGCGAGAACCCACATCAAAAATGTGGAGAACATGACCGGTCGCGACGCCTGGGCACCCAGTTCGAACAGGGTCACAATCCCTTTGCCGTCGCCGTCGACACGCAGCAGGTCCTCGGTCTGAAGTTCGGGTTCACCGAAGAAGGTGTCGCCGCCGTCGGCCTCGAGATTGACGAGCTCGCGCAGGATGACTCCGGCAGTCGCCGTCGAGACTCCACCGATGCCCTTCAGATCGGCCTTGCCTTCGGCCGAGGTCAGGTGTGTGATGACCGATCGCAGATCCTTGAGATCGAGCAGCGCCAACCCCTGTTTGTCGGCCCAGTGAAAAATGAGCCCCAGGGTGGACTCCTGAGTCTTGTTCAGTTCCAGCACTTTACTGAGCAAGATCGGCCCGAAAGCTGTGATCGTTGCACGGACCGGGACACCGATGCCACCGGTTCCGAGGGAGAGGAACTCCACGGGGTAGCCGGTGGGTATCCAGTCCGATTCCCCGCAGTCGACGGCACGGCTGCGTATCTTCTCGTTGTCTGCTCCCGGTGCCGACAATCCCGAGAGATCACCTTTCACGTCGGCCATCACCACTGGAACTCCCGCGGCGGAGAGCTGTTCGGCGATGCCCTGAAGGGTCTTCGTCTTGCCGGTACCCGTGGCGCCGGCGACAAGGCCATGACGATTGAGTGTCGCCAGAGGAATCGCGATGCGAGCGGACGGGTCGCTGACGCCGTCGAGCATCACCGATCCCAGCTCGAGCACTGCGCCGTGCGATGCGTAGCCCGCCGCGATCGAGGAGGTCACGCCCCCCGACGGGGATGTCCCGGTCGCGCCTGCTGCTGCCTCCGCGTCGATCGCTTCCTTTTCGGCGGCATCCGCTGCTGCGGCAGCCTCGCGAGCGATTCGGGCTGCTTCGAGTGCGACGGCTTTGGCTGCCTTCGCCTTCTCTGCAGGCGTCGACGGCAACCCACCGCCCGCCGAATTCGGATCGACCGTCATCTTCCGTCCTCCTTGACACAGCTCATCTCGCAGTTGATCACCACCGCAAACCTTAGTGGTGACGAGGCCCGCACTAGGGTGTGTCTGGTGCAGGACAAACTTGTGTGGATCGATTGTGAAATGACCGGGCTGGACTTGTCGAAGGACAAGCTCATCGAGATTGCGGCGCTCGTCACCGACAGCGAATTGAACGTACTGGGCGACGGTGTCGACATCGTCATTCATGCCGACGACGACGCGCTGGCCGGGATGCCGGACGTGGTGAAGAAGATGCATGCCAAATCCGGATTGACCGAGGAGGTGCGTGCATCTTCGGTCACGCTGGAAGAGGCGCAGCGTCAGGTACTCGCGTACATCCGCGAGCATGTCCCCGTAGCCGGGACAGTGCCCTTGGCCGGAAATTCGATCGGCACCGATCGCGGCTTCATCGCACGCGATATGGGTGACCTCGATACCTACCTCCACTACCGAATGATCGATGTCAGTTCCATAAAGGAACTCGCCCGTCGGTGGTACCCGCGCATCTACTTCGGTCAGCCGACCAAAGGTCTGGCCCACCGCGCGTTGGCAGACATCGAAGAGTCCATCAAGGAACTGAAGTACTACCGCCAGACCGTGTTCGTGGCGCCTCCTGGGCCCTCTACCAGCGATATTGCTGCAGTTGTAGAGGGACTCGACACGCAGTCCTGATACCGATTGGCAACCAACGATTCGAACCGCTAGTATTGTCATCGCTGCTGAAACAGAACCCGCGAGGGTTCGGTCCGGTAGCTATGGTGGGTGTAGTTCAGCTGGTAGAGCACCAGGTTGTGATCCTGGGTGTCGCGGGTTCGAGTCCCGTCACTCACCCCATAGAAGCAAGAAAGCCGGTCTCCACACGGAGGCCGGCTTTTTTGTGCGTTCTGCACCCCTGCTCTCGGCGCACGTCACGAAGTCGCGGCGGAAGTGCATCGAACGAGTAGCGAATTACGTTGTTGTAATTCAACTTTCGAGTGTCGCATGGGGTTCATGTGACGTACGGTTGCAAATGGCACTTTTGGGGAAGAAAAGTACCAACGTGAAAGCTGTGACTTGCACCGTTGATTCGACGCGCCCCCGAAACGCGCCACCCGTCGTTCGAAGCCCATCAGGGAATACCAGCCGGGCAGAGACTAGGAGGCAGTTGCAGTGGGTCGAAAAGTTCACAGAGCGATCGCGGGTTCGGTGTTGTCGGCGGCGTTGTGCATCGGTTCCGCAGGTCTGATCGATCCGGCCGTGGCCACGGCGCAGCCGACCATCGACCTGCCTGTACTCCCTATCCCCCAACCCGACGCTCAGCAGCGAGCAGCAATCCTCTCAGCCGTACTCGACGCCACCGGCGTGCTGATCAACGAGGTCGCTGCGGTGATTCTCGATTCCGACTTCGGGCCCGCACCCGAGGCGAGCACGCCGTCCGCTCCTGAAGTCGTTCTCGCGCCGCCGTCGGTCGGCTTGGGCGGGGCGATGCTGCCATTGCCCGCGCGCAGCTACGAACTCTCTTCCAACTACGGCAGCAGGAACAACCCGACCGGTAACGGCGGCCAATTCCACCAGGGTGTGGACTTCGCTGCCCCGTCGGGCACCCCGATCTACGCCGTGAACGGCGGAACCGTCGAACAAGCAGGTGACGCGGGAGACGGTTACGGCAATCTCGTGCGGGTCAAGAGCGGAAACACGGTGACCTATTACGGGCATCAATCTGCGATGAACGTCGGCGTCGGCGACACCGTTGCGCCCGGCGATCAGATCGGTGAGGTCGGCAGCACCGGTAACTCGACCGGACCCCATCTTCATTACGAGGTCAGAAACAACGGCTCGAGCATCGAACCGGTTGGCTACCTGAAAACGCTGGGCGTAGATCCAGCAAGGTACCAAAGCCTGGATGCACGCTGAGCCCATCGGGTAGGGGTGACGCCTGGTCAAGGGCGCCCCTGTCACATGGAGTTGGCGTTGCCGGCCTTCCAGTCACCCCAGGGGATGTTCCAGTCGCCGAGCCCGTCGGTACCGGACAGTGTGCCGCCGAGCGTGTTCTGCACGACGACGATGTCTCCACGCTTGGTGTTGTCGTAGACCCACTTCGCGTTCGCGGGACTGAGGTTGAGGCAACCGTGACTGGTGTTGGAGCTCCCCTGTTGGCCCACTGACCAGGGCGCAGAGTGGAAGAAGATACCGCTGTAGGACATACGGGTCGCCCAGTCGACGGGCGTGCGGTAACCGGAAGACGAATTCACCGGCACTCCGTAGGTCGACGAGTCCATGACCAGGTGATCGAATCGGTCGCCGATGATGTAAACGCCGTTGTCGGTGGGGGTACTGTCCTTCCCCATCGAGGTGGGCATCGTCATGACGTTCTGTCCGTTGACCGAGAAAGTGACCTGCTTGGTGTTGTCGTCTGCGGTCGCGACGACGGCGTCACCGATCGTGAACGACGTCGACGAGTTCTCCTGGCCGTAGATGCCGTCACCGAGATCACGGCCGAAGACGTTGACGGCGACATCGATGCGAGTGCCGGACGCCCAGTAGTTCTGCGGACGCCACCGAACCTCTTTGCTGTTGACCCAATAGAACGCGCCTTCGACGGGAGGCGTCGTCGTGACTTGGATGGCGTTCTGCGCAGCGAGCTTGTCGGCGATCGGCTCGTCGAACTGCACCGCGACGGGCTGACCGATTCCGACGACCGCACCCTCGTTCGGCAATACGTATGCCTTGGTGAAGTTGCCGGGCTGATTGGTCGTGAAGTTGTTGACCGTGCGGGTCGCACCACCGATTCCGTACGCATCTGCTTGCACGCGATAACGGCTGCTGTACTGGAGCTGCTCGGTGTTGGACCAGGTCAGGCCGTCGGCAGAAAGGACGCCTTCGATCGGCACGCCGTCCGAATCCATCACCGTGACGTTCGCGAGCTTGCCGTCGGCGACAGAGACGGTCACCGGATCTGCGGGAGAGAATCCGACTGCACCATCGGCCACGCTGGAGCTCACCTTGGGCTTCATGAGTTCGGCAATCGGGTTGGAGTCGATCGGAGCGAGTGCGTCCGTCGAACCTGTGTTCGACGTCGTGCATCCGGACAGGACGATAGTTGCAGTCAACATCGAGACCGCGGCGGTCCCAATTCCGCGAGAGAACCTCATCACACGCTCCACTTCCACACACCGATTCGGGGCACGTACTCGGCCCGGCAGACACGATTGAATGCTTCCAGGTCACAGCTTGGCTATCCAATCGAAATGCCGCAGCTCGAGTAACGTTCGAATACCAATCGCGCGGTATCGGCTTCGTGTTACCTCACCGATCGCACCGGCGAGATCGGTGACGAATCACCAGTCAGCGCATTCGCATGTTGTCGTCGACGAGTTTGCCGTAGCGCAGCGAGGGAAGGTCTCTGAAATAGTTCATCCGCAGGCGCCACGGTGCAACCGAACCTTGCTTGGGAAAGGTGTCGACCGAACGCAGAACGTAGCCGGCAGCGAAATCCAGAAACGGTTCCTCCCCGACGGTTGCATCACGTTCGAGGCGGACCTCCCGGTAGCCGTTGGCGTCCATGTGTGCGAGGAGCCGCACGATGTAGTCGCACACCAGATCGGCCTTGAGCGTCCAGGAGGCATTGGTGTACCCGATGACGAAGGCGAAGTTCGGCACATCGGTGAGCATCATGCCCTTGTAGGCCATCGACTCGGTGATGTCGATCTGCTTGCCGTCGACCCGCAGGGCGACGTTGCCGAGGGCGACGAGGTTGAGACCCGTCGCAGTGATGACGATGTCGGCGTCGAGATCCTCCCCGGACGTCAGCGCGATCCCGTTCTCGGTGAAGCGCTCGATGTGGTCGGTGACGACGTCTACCTTTCCCTCTCCGATGGCCGTGAACAGATCACTGTCGGGAACGAGGCAGAGCCGTTGATCCCAGGGATCGTATTTCGGTGTGAAGTGGGTGTCGAGATCGTAGCCTTCGGGCAACCAGCCCTCCTGAAGCTTGCGAATCCGTCCCTTCATGAAATTCGGGTAGCGCTGACACAGCACGTACATCCCGATCGAGGTGACGGCGTTCTTCATTCGAGTGACCCCATAGGCCACACGTGATGGCAAGTACTTGCGCAACGCCAGCGCAATCGGATCCTTCGACGGCAACGACATGATGTAGCTGGGTGAGCGCTGGAGCAGCGTCACGTGCTCGGCGTCACGGGCAAGGGTCGGCGCCAGGGTGATAGCCGTGGCACCGCTACCGATCACGACGATCTTCTTGCCGGCGTAGTCCAAATCCTCCGGCCACAACTGCGGATGCACGACGGTTCCGCCGAAGTCTTCGAGGCGCTCGAAATCCGGCGTGAACCCCTTGTCGTAGTCGTAGTATCCGCTGCAACACATCAAGAACGAGGCGGTGAACACGGCAACTTCGCCTGATTCACCCACCTTCGCCTCGACCGTCCATGTCGAGGTCGCAGTGGACCATTCGGCCGACACCACTGTGTGATGAAACCGAATGTGTCGGTCGATACCCGCTTCACGCGCCGTGTCCTCGATGTACTCACGGATGGACGCGCCGTCGGCGATGGATTTGTCGCCCACCCAGGGGCGAAAGTTGTAGCCGAGGGTGTACATGTCCGAGTCGGATCGAATCCCCGGATACCTGAACAGATCCCACGTTCCGCCGATCGCCCCACGACTCTCGAGAACGGCATAGCTCTTGTGTGGCAGGGTGGACCGAAGATGATGCGCGGCACCGATTCCGGACAGGCCTGCGCCGATGATGAGGACGTCGACTGTCGTGGTCATCAGGAAATGTTCGCGAGCATAGTCATGGCAAGAACTCCATCGTGTGGTTCGGGCTCCCCCGGATCCGGGAACTTCGACGTGTCGCTTTCCATTCTGTCAGCGTCGCGGCGATACCGGTGCCTGCCAGATGCCCACCGTGGCGTCGATCAGATCGGTTCCGCAGTCGGCCCAGTTCGGTGGACGCTCGGGATATTGCTGTGCGAATTCGAGTTCTTTCTCGGCGCAGATATGCATCATCATATTTCGGGCCATGTCACTACGCGCTCGGCGCACCTCAGCCGGCAGATCCGGTAGGCATCGATGAAGGCCGACGAGGGTCTTCCTCAACGAGGAAGAAACCCCTGCCGTTTCGTACATCAGTGGCCGCAGCGTCGGATCGGTCATGATTTGGACTGCGCATCGTGCGTACCAGCTGGGTTGGCCCAACGTCGCCAAGTGATCGGTGTACGGCGCGATGAGGCACGAGACCCAATCTCGAAGCCTTTCCGAATCCCCGTTTCGAAGCACGAGCGTGGTCCGATTCTCCTCGATCACGCCCGAGTGGCGTTCGACGATCGCGCGTACGAGGTCCGCCTTCGTACCGAAGTGGTATCCGACCGCCGCGTTGTTGCCTTGCCCCGCAGCCTCGCTCACCTGCCTGTTGGACACCGAATGAAGCCCATGCTCGGCATACAGTCGTTCTGCCATCAGCAAGATCGACTCGCGCGTCCCCGCCGTGCGCGCTGAACGCACGCCGCTACTCGTCATCTCGGGGTCTACCCTTCGCTACCATTGCTTTTCGAACCGGACGCACCTTCGAGTGAACTACCCCACTACCAATATTCAAGCACGTGCCTTACCGGAGTAGGTCACCCGCGCGACTGTAGTCTCGATTGCTTGCGATCTCACTGTCGTCAGGGCGCAGCGAATCCAGCGTCAGCCAAAACCTCTTGCCCCTCGGCGCTCATGACCAGGGCTTCGAATGCCTTCGCCGCCGCACTGTTCTGCGAATCCGACAGCACCGCAATCGGGTACGTGTTGACTGCACCGGACGACTCTTCGAAGGCGACCGAGGTGACCTTCTCACCCGCACCCGACGCGTCGGTCACGTAGACCAGACCTGCGTCGGCCTGACCGGAGGTGACCTTGCCGAGGACGTCGGTGACGGACGACTCCTCGCTCACCGGGGCAATGTCTACTCCGGTCGCCTTCTCCACCTTCGTAGTCGCAGCGCCACATGGCACCTGAGGTGCACAGACGACAACTTTGTTGTCCTTGTCTGCGAGGTCGGCGAAGGAAGCGATGCCCTTCGGATTACCGGGCGGAGTGACGATGATCAGCGTGTTCGTCGCGAAGTTCTCGGGGTCGCCGGAGATCAGGTTCGCATCGAGCGCCTTGGTCATGTTTGCGGTATCCGCGGAAGCAAAAACGTCTCCCGGTGCGCCCTGCGTCAACTGCGTGACCAGATCCGAGGAACCGGCAAAGTTGAACGCAACGTCGGTCCCGGGATGGGCTGCTTCGAACATGGCGCCGAGTTGAGTGAAGGTCGCCTTCAGCGACGCTGCTGCGAAGACGGTGAGGTCACCGCTGATGTCCTGCCCTGCCGGATCTGAAGCAGTGGATCCAGACTCCGGCGCCGTGGAATCACCACCACCAGTCGAGCAGCCCGCAGCCAGCAATGCAGACATGGCGAGGACTGTTCCGAGTCGCCCGTAACTCTTCTTCACTTTCGCTCCCTCGATAGGCTTGTTCATAGTCCGCCAATGCGCATACGCGGACCAACACCTATCTTAGAGCAGCATCCGCGGAGAAAAGCTTGGGGTTGCTTCGCAGACGTAGATTGGCCAGAGCACTTCACGTCACAGCTTTCGCTGTTTCCGAGATGAGGGCGGCAGTGGCAGAAACCGATTCACCGCCGTTCATCACAAATTCATGCCCGTCGACGCTGATCCGAATCGCCGGTGCACTGCTGGGGTTCGTCGTGACAGTGGTCGCTGCACCGTCGCACCGAATATGAACCCAGTGGTCGCGATAACGGAGATCGAGTTCGAGTGATTGCAGCTCGATCGGCAATTGCGGATGGAGCCTCAGGGTGTCGCCTCGCACTTCGATTCCGGTATAGCAGCGCTGCAGGATGTCCACGCTGCCCGCCATTGCGCCCAGGTGGATTCCCTCCCGGGTCGTTCCCTGTTGACTGTCGGCAAGATCGGCCGTGCACGACTCCCGCAGCATGTCCCAGGAGTCTCGACGGTTACCTCGTGCGAGCACCCAGGAGTGCGCGACTCTGCTCAAAGTCGAACCATGGGTCGTTCGAGCAAGGTAGTAGTCGACGGTTGCCGGAATCGTGCTCGGCTCGAAGTCGTACCCCATCCCCGAAAGCAGTTCGGTGAGCTCCTCCGCGGTGAACAGGTACAGCAGCATCAGAACATCGGCCTGCTTGGACACCTTGTAGTGAGCGCAGGAATCATTCTCGGCTTCGAGGATCAGATCGAGCCGGCCGATGTTTCCGTACCGTTGTCGGTAGTCATCGAGGTCGAGTTCGCGGAGTTCCCCGTACCCATGAAATTGTGCAAGCAATCCGTTGTCGAGAAACTCCACGCGCAGCCTGCATGCCAGGTTGTGCCATGCGTGAAGTTCCGACGAGCTGACATCGAGCCCAGTCCACAGGCCGACACCGCCGTCACGCCCGACGATTGCATAAGCGTCCAGCGCGCGTCGAATGCTCCACGAGGCCATCACGTTCACGTAGGTCGAATTGTCGATTCCCTCACCGGGATGACCGGGGTATCCATCGTGGAATTCGTCGGGTCCCATCACGCCCCGAATATCGAACCGATCGTCGTCGGCGTCCCACACTGCAAGGCTGGTCCAGAATCGTGCATTTTCGACCAACATCTCGGCTCCGTACGAGGCCAGGAAACCGAAGTCTGCTGTCACTTCCCAGTAGTGCCACACGTTGTAGGCAACCGACAGACCGACATGGAATTGCCGATAGGAGTGATCGGGCATCCATCGTCCTGATCGTGGATTGAACAGCACGTGCGGCGTCTCCTCGCGACCGTCGCTGCCACTCTGCCACGGGAACAAGGCACCGCTACAGCCGATTTCACGTGCCCGGCGCTTCGCCTCGGACAGTCGTCGATAGCGATAGAGCAACAGAGATCTCGACAACTCTGGAATGCGCAGATTCAGTAGTGGCAGTACGAACAACTCGTCCCAGAAAATGTGCCCGCGATAGGCCTCCCCATGAAGGCCGCGCGCCGGAATCCCGACGTCGAGATCCACAGTGTGCGGAGACAGGCACTGGACGACATGAAAGAGCTGAAGTCGAACCGCTCGGACGGTCTCGTCGTCGGAGCATTCGACCTCGAGATCGTATCGATGCCACAACCGTTTCCATTGCCGTCGGTGGTCGTCGAGAAGCGCGGGGAAAGATCCCGATTCGTCGAGGCACGACAGTGCAGCGCTGAGCGGATCGGAGATGGCTCGATCACGGGAGCAATACAGGGCGACGATAGCCGCTACTTGCACGCCGACGGTTTGTGAGACGTCAGCCGAGGTTTCCTGAAAGATGCTCGTCGGGGTGCTGGTTGCGCCGAGGACTGGAGCGGCAGAATCCATTCGGGCAGCGAGCGTGAGTGCGATCCGCGATTGCCGAGTATGCGCCTGGAGCCATACCTGATTCTTTGCCGCAGAACCTGTTTCGCATTCAGTCAGGTGAGCGTTGTTCAAAGCACGAAACTCGGCTACGTTGCCGTTGGTGACATCGCCGTCCAAGGTCGCGCGCACGGTGATCGTTCCGGTGTAGTTCTCCGGCTCGAGTCTGGTATCGAGCGCCGCCAGGTGCGGCGATGCCATGGACACGAACCGTATCTGCCGAAGCCAGGTGCGACGTCCTTGCGAATCTTCGAGGAGGCTTTCGCGTCGAAGAACGCCTTCTCTCATATCCAAGGCGATGTGGTGGTGTTGCAGAAGATGATTGTCGCTGCTGAGCCATTCACCGTCGTCGATATTGAATGTGGTGCCCAGCCAGTTCGGCCAATTGACAATTGATTCGTCCTCGTAGTCGACGCCGCTGATCGTCGAGGTGAGTCTGTTGTAGCATCCGGCGAGATACGTACCCGGGTAGTGCACGCCGTCGGCGCTTGTCTCGGGCAGGGCACCACGGGTCGCGAAGTATCCATTCCCCAGGGTGCAGAGGCTCTCACGGATTCCCTCATTCGAGGCTATCGCGCCGCGGTAATGCAACACCCACTTCGATTCCGCGTCGGTGGAACACAACTCACAAGCACCGTTGTATTCAGCGGGACTGTCCGAACCGATGTCGATATCGAGTTCAGTGAGATCGCCGACAACCACCTCCGCATCCAACTCGACTGCCGCAGAAGCCCGTTGAAGTCCGATGATCAGTCCGAACTTTCCGGCTTGCGCGCCTTGAATACCGGCCACCGCATCCTCCACGACGGCAGAAAACTCGGGTGCAACTCCGAGCCTGCGGGCTGCTTCGAGAAACAAGTCCGGCGCGGGCTTACCTGCCAGGCCTCGACGCAGTGCATCGGTGCCGTCGACCCGCACATCGAACAGTCCCCCGACGCCGGCAAGGGCCATCACCTCCCCCGCGTTCCTGCTGGCCGACACCACTGCTGCCGGAATGCCTGCAAGCCGCAGTTGACGAAGCACATCGATCGTTCCAGGAATCGTACGAACACCTTCGGAGGTCAACGTGCGGAGATAGTCTTCATTCTTTCGATCGGCCAACGCGCGAATGCTCCCCAGTGCCATATCACTGTGGGGAGTCTCGGGGTTGTGGGTCTCGGGGAGAGCCAGACCACGTGCGCGCGTGAATGCGCGAACAGCATCGAGTCGATCCCGCCCATCGATATAGACCCGGTAGTCCTCGTGCGTGAACGGGCGATCCCCCTGTCCAGCCGCAGCGAGCACTGCGTCGAACATGCTTTTCCATGCCCGCTCGTGAATCCCGGCCGTGTCGGTGACGACCCCGTCCAGATCGAACAACACAGCATCGATCCGGCATCCCTGGATTCTCACGGCGACTCGATGCCCGAATCGACGGTCGCCATGCGGAACTCTATGGGGTGCCTGCTTTTTCCGCGCGAAATATCAACGGAGATGCACCACGAGATTTCACGAGTGCACGCGGCAGATCATGACTGGGCAGCGCGCGTGGTGTGTGAGATTGCTACTGGTAGATCCCAGTAGGGCGCTTCGCACCGGACCTCGTCCTCTGCTTCCCACCACGACGAGTTGGGCGTGCTCGGACAGGTCGACGAGAGTGTGCGCGGGGTTGCTCTGTCGGAGAACACGTTCGACTACGACGTCCGGGTACTTCGCCACCCACCCCGCGAGGCTTTCGGCGAGGAGGACCGACTCCTCCTTTTCGATGGCCGCCCAGTCGATGAGGAGCGGCAATGTGACGCCTCCCGCCTGGGATGCAGCACTCCACACATGCGCAGCAATGAGTGGCACCTCCAGCCGCGAGGCTATTTCGAAGGCCATCGCTATCGCAGCGGCACTCGTGGCGCTGCCGTCGATTCCGACCACGATCGGCGAGTTCGGGTCTCCAGTACCTTCACGCCACACGACGACAGGGCACGCTGCCGTGTCGGCCACCACCTTGGCGGTGCTTCCGAGCAAAGTCGACAGCACAAGGCCTGTCCCGGAGCTACCGACCACCATCAACCGTGCCGAAGCCGACAGGTCGACCAGCATTTCAGCGGGCGGCACAGCGTCGACATGTGTGGCCACGCTGAGGTACGGATGTCGCTCGAGGATGGCTTTCGCTGCCTCGTCGACAATCTCCTCGGCGGTACGACGCTGCTGCTCCCACACTTCCTCGGGTATCACCATGACGGACTCGGCCATGTAGAACGTCGGTTCCTGCACCGCGCACGCGATGTGCAGCGGAGAATCCAAACGGTCCGCCATGGCTGCGGCCCACAGAGCCGCAGCCATACTGGCGGGTGAACCATCTACTCCGACAACGATTTCCTGATGATTCGCCAAGACCATGTCAGCCTCCCGACAGATAAAAGGGTGCGGCGACTCACCGCCTATGATCACCACGATTGCACGGGTGAGTTAAGCAGACGAGAGTACAAAGTCCTCTTCAACGGTGGAACAGTGGAACATGGGGCTCAGCTTTCCCTTCAGGTGTACACCTTTTGCCTCGAGACCGGGGACTCCACATTGCCGAACGCAGGCGTCGTCAGCCCTTTCCGTCGATATCGAAGTGAGGCAGAGCCTTGCGCGACACCTTGTGGAATCCACAACCTCGGAGCGACTGCTGATTCAGAATGCGAGATCGACGAGATGGCCCATTTCGTATTTGGGGCAAATCCGCATACGAAGTCTATTTCGCAACTACAAGCGCACATTTCGATCGATTTCGACCGAATCAACCGCGCTTTCGCCCGTGCGACCGACCATCTCACTTCAGGTGACCAGTTCGTTGGTTTGAGTGCGCTACACTCCGGCCGATCGCTAGCGACCGCGACCTCGTTCTTCTGGTCGGCGCTGGTTTTCACGTGCACAAGTGTCTTCCCCGAATACAGCGACGCACACTTCGGCAACGAACGATCGAAGAGGAGAACCGGCAGTGACTTCAGCAAAGGCCGGGAGCGCATTATGGACATTTACCGGCGTGATGTTTCTCGTTTACCCAGTTTTCAGACCCTACTCCAGCGAGGTGGGATTGGAAGGGGCCGAGGCGTTCGGCGAAACCGGTTGGGTCATCGCCCACGTGTGTGCAATGTTGGGGTTCATCACGATTGCGCTCGCCCTACGTAATCTCGAATACGTTGTGGGCGCTACGGCAGCGAACTCGATGGCCCGCACCGCCGTCGTGCTCACATGGATCGGCGTCGGGTTGACGCTGGCCTATTACGGCGCTGAGGCCTTCGCCCTGAACGCCGTCGGAACGCAGGCCTTGTCCGACTCCGATCCAAAGATCATGGATCTGACTGATCCGATCAGGAACGGTGCCATCCAAATTTCGATGTTCGTCGTTGGACTGCTGCTCATTCTCGTGGGAGGTATTTGTACCGCAATCGCTGTGAGACGCTCCGGTGTACTGCCGTCGTGGTCGGGATTGCCACTTGCAGTGGGGCTCGCATCGTTTCTTCCGCAGTTCTTCGCAAGTCCCGCACTTCGTATTGCCCACGGGGCCCTCATGTTCGGGGGTTGCTTGGTTCTTGCTTGGGCGTTGTGGTATACACAAGTTGATCGCGTACGTACGGACCTGACACCGTCTGTTTCGTAGAGGTCTCGCGATCGCGCGCTAGCCGAGTAGACCGTGCCGACGCGCCTCGACCACGGCCTCTTGTCTGGTGGCTACGTCCAACTTGCCCATCAGATTTCGCATATACGTTTTGACGGTGTCGACGCTCAACGACAGTCGCGCCGCTATCTCGGCGTTGCGGCAGCCGAGCGACGCATACTCGAGAACTTCGATTTCGCGCTTCGACAACGTCACCGTCGACGTCCGTCGATCCGTCGGCAAGATACGACGCAGGGTGTGCTCGACGGCCGTCACCTCTGCCTCGAGATCAGTGTCTTCGATGCGGTCGGCAATGGATCGCAATGCGAGATAGCTCTCGATGATGGCATCCATCTGGCGGTCGTCACGGGCTATCGGGGCTTCTACCCGTCCCGAGGATGCCAACATGGCAAGCCTGCGGTCTACCTCGTCACGAATGTCGATTTCCCGTGCCAGCTTGTGCGCACGTTCGACTACAACGTCCGTCAGACGGTCGCTGAGGGGTTGATTCACCCGCAACCCGCCGTACAGCGCGCCGCGTGTCCGGCCGCGCACGACCACTGGCACTGCCAGCAGGGTCTCGATCCCCTCCGCTCCGACCTGATAGTCGTATTCGTGAGTGATCGACAGGGAGTTGGCATAGCCCTGGACACCGATCGGCCGTTGCTCGGCCATCGCGCGGCCACCGACACCACACCGGACGTCGATCACGAGGTTGCGGAGAATGGTGCTACGCGTCCCCACGAACCCGGACAAGGTCAGATTGCCGTGTTCGACGGTACCGCCGAAGAGCACCGGAAACGGGGTCGCCGCCTTCAGCGTTCGCAATTCGGCTTGCAACGCATCCCGGTCGCTCGGCCTCAGATGTCGACTCACGATCCCTCTCATACCCGCCCGATACCCACTCTCGGGGGTAGCGGCGTTCTCCCTGCTGTGGATAGCGTCAACGGTAACGTGTAGTGCGCGTCACAAGACTATCGCTTTTCGAAAGGTCTCACCCGATGCTCGATTCGACACTGTCGTCCACCGAACTGTCGTCCGCCAACAACACACCGTTGAGCCCGTTGCGTTTCTTGGCGCGTTCGGCGAGCGTATTCCCGAATCGGGTGGCTGTGATTCACGGCGACCGCCGCTATACCTACAAGCAATTCGGTGACGAGGTCGACCGTCTCGCCCGCGTCCTGGCGAGCCGCATCGAACCCGGCGACCGCATCGCATACCTCAGTCCCAACACCCCGGAAATGCTGTTTGCGCACTTCGCCGTTCCCCTGGCAGGTGGCGTCCTCGTTGCCCTCAACTCACGCTTGACCGGCAGCGAACTCGACTACATCCTCGACCACTCCGGCACCAAGATCTTGTTCGTCGATTCGGAGTTGGTCGGATCCGCCTCCGGTGCCCGCGCGGCAGTGCCGTCGCTGCAGGAAATAATCGAGATCCCCGACTCCACGATCGCTCCCCCCACCGTTCCGGAAGGTGTTGTCACCGGGCAGTATTCAGACCTTCTCGCCGAGGCCGGCAATCTGGTCGATGCACCGCCGTTGGTGTGGGGCGTAGAGGACGAACAGCAAGTCATAGCAATCAATTACACCTCCGGAACCACGGGCAAGCCCAAGGGCGTGATGTACACCCATCGTGGCGCCTACCTCAATTCGCTCGGCGAGACGTTCCACAACGGTTTCACCGGCTCGACCAAGTATCTGTGGACCCTCCCGATGTTTCATTGCAACGGATGGTGCACACCCTGGGCCGTCACTCAGGCCGCCGCGACCCACGTTTGTCTACGCGCGGTTCGTGCCGAGGCAGTGTGGGATGCAATCGACAATGTCGGCGTCACGCACCTGTGCGGCGCGCCGGTTGTCTGTTCGACCATCGCCGAAGCGCCCCAGGCTCACCACGTGGACGCCCTGCACATCACCACCGCCGGAGCGCCACCAGCACCGAGCATCATCGCCAAACTCGAAGGACTCGGAATCACCGTCGTCCACGTGTACGGGCTGACCGAGGTCTACGGGCCGTACACGATCTGCGAAGTTCAGGACGATTGGCGCGACCTGAAATCCGACGAGCGCGCCGAGCTGATGTCCAGACAGGGCGTCGGGATGATTCAAGCCGAGGACGCACGCGTCGTCGATCCCGAAATGAACGACGTCGCGGCCGACGGACAGACGATGGGTGAAATCGTCCTTCGCGGCAACAACGTCATGCTCGGTTATTACCGGGATCCGAAAGCCACAGCGGAAGCGTTCGCGGGCGGCTGGTTCCACAGCGGCGACCTCGGGGTAATGCACCCGGACGGCTACATCCAGGTCAAAGATCGCGCCAAAGACATCGTCATATCGGGCGGCGAGAACATTTCGACCGTGGAAATCGAACAAGCCCTCATGTCCCACCCAGCGGTTCTGGAAGCCGCCGTCATCGGCGTCCCGCACCCGAAGTGGGGAGAACGCCCCAGAGCATTCGTGATCAAGAAGAAGGACGCCGACGTCAGCGCCGAAGAATTGATCGAGTACACCCGCGGCCGTCTCGCGAAGTTCAAAGTCCCCGACGAAATCGTTTTTCCACTGGACCTCCCCCGCACGCCGACGGGCAAGATACTGAAATTCGAGCTCAGGAAGTCGACGGCCTGAACGCCGAGAAGAACCGCGGGTTCGAGGCGTTTGTGCCTCGATACTGCGGGTAACCGTCGCGCATGGGGACGAGACCGTTCCGCGACCGAGCCGACGCCGGGCAGGCGTTGTCGGTCCTCCTCGACCCCGATGAGTTCCCCGACGACGTGCTGGTGCTCGCCTTGCCGCGTGGCGGAGTTCCGGTCGCCGCCGAAGTCGCTACGGCATTGCACGCGCAGTTGGACGTTCTCGTCGTCCGCAAGCTCGGCGTACCCAGGCACCCCGAGCTGGCGATGGGAGCCATCGCCAGCGGTAGAGCGATGGTGATCAACGAAGACGTGATCCGCGCCGAGAAGGTGAATTCGGTTGAGCTGCAACAGGTGATCGCTGACGAAACCCGCGAGCTGAAGCGTCGTGAACAGCTCTACCGCGGAAACGCACCGCCGACTCGGATCGACGGGAGATCGGTGATCGTCGTCGACGATGGTGTCGCTACCGGAGCAACCATGCGAGTGGCGCTCGAGGTTGTGCATCGCTACGGCGCCACCCACGTCGTTGCGGCCGTTCCCGTGGCTCCGGCGTCGAGCCGCGGTCTGTTCCAAGAATTGGTCGACGAGTTCGTGTGCGTCTCCACACCTGCCCGGTTCTTCGGGGTGGGAGCGTCGTACACACAATTCGAGCAGACCACCGACGACGAAGTCCGCGCCACACTCGCCGACGCGTCCGCCCGACATCAGCGCGATCAGTGATGTTTGGCCCGGAAAGTCAGGCTTTCGCCACCAGAGGGGCGACCTCGGTGCCGAGTAACTCGATCCCGCGGAGCAAGTCACCATGGGCGAGCCGCGGGTTCGTCATCTGCAGCGACAACCGGTCGACGCCGCCCAACTGTTCCCCTACCCGCAGGATCTTCTCGGCCACCGTCTGCGGGTCTCCCATGAAGAAGGCACCGTCGGGCCCGGATGTGGCGTCGAACTGCTGGCGGGTCGGCCGGGCGAAACCGCGCTCTCGGGAGATTTTGGTGAACATTTCGTTCCAGCCGGGGAAAATTGTGTCTGCTGCCACCTTCGTGGTCTCGGCGACGAAGCCGAATACGTGCAGCCCCACCTGCAGCTTCTCCGGGGCATGACCGGCCTGGGCTCCTGCGCGTCGGTACAGGTCTACGAGGGGGGCGAACTGGCGCGGCTCACCTCCGATGATCGCAACCATCAGTGGCAGCCCCAGCATGCCTGCGCGGGCGAAGGACTCCGGGGTTCCACCGACGCCGACCCAGATCGGCAAAGGATCCTGCACCGGCCGCGGGTAAATGCTCTGTTGGACCAGTGGTGGGCGATGCCGACCGGACCACGTGACCTCGACGTTGTCGCGAATCTGCAGCAATAGTTCCAGCTTCTCGGTGAAGAGAGAGTCGTAGTCGGCGAAATCGAGGCCGAACAGCGGAAACGACTCGGTGAAGGACCCGCGGCCAACAACCAGGTCGATCCGGCCCTTCGAGATCAGATCCAGGGTGGCGAACTCTTGAAACACCCGCACCGGATCATCCGCGCTGAGCACCTTGACCGCGCTGCCGAGGCGGATCCGTTCCGTCCGAGCGGCAGCGGCAGCCAGAATGATCGACGGCGCCGAATCGTAGTACTCGCTGCGATGATGCTCGCCGATGCCGAACGAGTAGAGCCCAACCTGGTCAGCAAGGGCGATTTCCTCCAGCAGGTGCCCCATCCGCTCGGCCGGCCCGATCACGCGGCCGTCCGTCGGGTCTGTCACGGAGGAGACAAAGCTGTCTACGCCAACATGCATGATGCGACCTCTCGATTCGGGGCGGACGGATCCACCCAGCACTGGGATCGATTCAACCACTCCGGATGAAAGAGTTCAGGGTCGCAGGCCAGATCGGTTGTCGCACGGTTCACCCCGATGACGGCGGGGTCTTCGGCTAGTTCGCCTCGTAGCGCAGCAAGACCGCACCTCCGGGGAAGGTGCGGTTCTCGACCAGTCGCAGCGAGATCCACGACGGCAGTGTCGGGAAGAACGGCATGCCGCCGCCGACTGCGATCGGCGCAACCACTATCCGGTACTCGTCTACCAGTCCCGCCTGCACGATAGGTGCCGCCAGAGTCGCGCCGGCCACCTCCAACCGGCCGTCGGTTTCGGCCTTCAGCTTCCTCACGACCTCGACCGGGTCGCCGCGTTCGAGGCGGGAATTCCAGTCGACGGACTCCAGGGTGCGAGAGAACACGACCTTGGGCATGTTGCACCAGATCTGCGCGAAGTCGACGATCATCGGGTTGGCGTCCGGGGACTTGTCGGCGGTCGGCCAGTAGGCGGACATCAATTCGTAGAGCCGCCGCCCATAGAACGACAAGGCAGTCTCCCGCTCGAGATCGTTCCAGTATTGGTGCAGTTCTTCGCTCGGTTCGGACCAGTCGATGCTGCCTTGGGCGTCGGCGATGTACCCGTCCACCGATACGTTGAAGCCATAGCTGAGTTTTCCCATGCAACTGAAGACTGCTCCGGAAGGCAAAACTCATCGTTCGGGGTACAGGCAAGACGGTCTACCAATGAGACGCGACCAGTGGAATAGTACGAAAATGTCTCCATCCTGGCCCGCTCACCTCGATGTCGGCGCAGTTCGCTTTGCGCGTCCTACCGCCAATTACGAAGAGGTACTCGTCGAGTAAGGCGGCACCGGCGCCATTGCCTACTGCACGTTCTCGATCAGACGCCCCCTTTGGCAACCATTGACTCGGGGCCAGCCAAGTTCATTCCGCTGCCGCCAGAGAGCGAAATCGATTGGCTTATTGGGGACTTCGGCAGACTCGGTGTGATCATCACGGGCCATAGCGTGCGCAGAGCGGGCTTCTCGTGCGTCATCCACCAACTGCGAGAATGGTGAGATAGCCTGCGAATTGGGTCGCGTGATCCGCCAACCGATGGGTTATTCACATGAAAAGATTCGCCGCAGTATTCCTCATCGCCGGAGCCGTTGCGCTCGGCTCTCCCGCCGCAGCCATCGCAGCACCGATAGGCACCGGCAGTGCCGAAATGGGCGGGCCGTTCTATGGGGCGCTTCCGACCTGGTCGACCATCTTGGCGGCATTCGCCCAGTGTGGATCCGCCGCGATCGGAAACACGGCATGCGGCGTTGGAACTTCGCCGCCTCCCGTCTTCCCCTAACTGGCGACGGAGAGGCTCGAGCTACGTGCGGGCTTTGAGCTTTCCGTCCAATCGGTGGTCAGCGCGGAGGCCGCGAACGACAGTTGCCGCACAATCTGTGAATCGTGAAACCGCTACCGAACGGGCCGTTGCAATTCTTGGTGGCCTTCTTCGACTCGACTCCGGAAAACTCGGGATACATCAAATCGTTTGCTCCGCCCGCTGCCTTTTAGGTGGTCCTTGAATCCGAGTGCTGCGGTCGCCAGACCTTGTACGACTTCTGCCCCTGTCATCAGTGATCCGGGGGGGTGGTGTCGCCCGGCGTGGTGGCATCGATGGACCGCTGATCAGGACAGTGCCGCGTTCCGATCCCACCCGGCGCAGTGACTAAATTGCCGGCCGCACCAACTCCTGCGCTGGCCATCGATGACGGCACCGACCCCGCCGTAGTTGCGGCCTACATCCAATTCGCAAGAGACAACGGCGCTCGTTTCACATTCTTCGTGACGGCCTCGTACCACTCGTGGACGCTGTCGGACTCCTCCATCATTACCGACGACTACCTCATCGAGTGCGCGCGCAAGTATTTCGCGCCCGGCGCTTTGGTGATCGGACACGCAAACCACCCTGCCGTCACGCATGTCTATCCGCAATTAGTCGACATCATTCGAACTAGCGGACTGACGTTGGTGACCCTGAACGACGTGTACTCCCCCGTCTGACAACCCGGACCAACGCCGATTGCTTCGAGGTTCAGCAAAGGGCAGCGCCCGGACCCACAAAGTTGCCTCTAACTGCCGGTGAGAGCAGTTGAAATCCTCCACCGAAATCAGAACCGCCACCGTCGAAATCGCCACCGCCTTGGTCGTACCCACCCTGGTCGCCCTCGAAGTTTCCAGCTGTGTCGAATCCACTGTCGGTGCCGTCGCCGTAACCGCCTTCGAAGGTTTGGGTGTCGTAGCCGACGCCGGATATCCCCGAGAACATCGAGGAGAACAACAACGCCGCCCGGTCGTAGAGGGGATCCTCTGCCGCGACAATCCGGACTGACGCCCGCACCTGCACTGGGCACGTTCGCGTTGTTGTGACCTGATTCTTCCCGACCCAAGCCGAGCGGATGCGGTCATGGGACCACCTTGTTTCCTGAACCGACGAATATGCAGTGGTCTTCAATTGCCCAGTCCTGCTTGATGTCCGAACGCTCGTGACGAGGCCACAAATCGAGGTGGTCCACCCTGCTTGCATACCCCATGGGGTACTTGACATACCCCATGGGGTATCTATAGAGTCTCCATATACCCCGAATATCGCAAGGAAGGTTGTCCGATGATCCTCGAGCAGTACTACATCGAGTGCTTATCTCATGCGTCATACCTGATCGGCGATGAGACCACCGGCAGAGCCATCGTGGTAGATCCGCGTCGCGACATCACCGAGTATCTCGATGACGCAGCCAAATACGGACTGACAATCGAGGGGGTAATCAACACCCACCTTCATGCAGACTTCGTTTCCGGTCACCTCGAGCTTGTCGACGCCGTGGGAGCGTGGGTCGGGTTCGGCGAATCCGCTGAGACCGAGTATCCGATCCGCAGGCTGCGGCACGGCGAACATGTGTCCCTCGGGACAGTCGACATCGAGATCCTCTCCACCCCCGGCCACACGTGGGAGTCGATCAGCCTGCTGGTCCGAGAGAATCCGATTGCTGCGCCGTCTGCCGTGCTCACCGGAGATTCGATGTTCATCGGCGACGTCGGCCGCCCCGACCTGGCCAACCTCGGAGGCGGCACCAACACCGATCTTGCACGGGCGATGTACCGCACCGTCCACGAGACTCTCCTGAAGTTGCCCGACTCGGTGACCGTCATGCCCGCTCACGGCGCAGGATCGTCCTGTGGCAAAAACCTTTCGTCCGAGCTGACCTCCACGATCGGTGAGCAACGACGCACCAATCCGTCGGTGCAGCCCATGACCGAGGATGCCTTCGTCGCACTCGTCACGGACGGTCAGCCTGCGGTGCCGGCGTACTTCTCGACCGATGTCGCCTTGAACAAGTCGAATCGGGCGCTGCTCGATCAAGGTCGGCACATCCCCGTGCTGTCGCCGACTGAACTGCGCACTGGATTGGCTGAGGGGATTCGAGTTCTCGATGCCCGCACGCCCGACGATTTCGCTGCCGGACATGTGCGTGGCTCGATCAATGTCGGATTCGACGGCAGGTTCGCCGAGACCGGCGGCATGGTGGCAGACATCGGCGGCCGAATCGCTCTCATCACCTATCCGGGTCAGCAACAAGATGCAGCAATGCGGCTCGCGCGCATTGGGTCCGACAATGTCATCGGGTATCTCACCGTCGACACTGACGGCACCTTCCCCGACACACTCACCGACCTGGTGCGGACTGCACCGCGCACCGAAGTGGCCGCACTCGAGTCACTCCTGAGTGCGGACGCGATCACACTGATCGATATTCGTAATCCCGGTGAGCGCGAAGACGGCGTCATCGCAGGCGCTCAGCCGATTCCGCTCGCTCAACTCCGCTCCCATCTCGACGATCTGCCACAAGACAAGCCGATAGTCGTTTATTGCGCCGGCGGCTGGCGCTCGTCCGTCGCCGCGTCGCTACTGCGCGCCGACGGTATCGAGAACGTCAGCGACCTGGTCGGTGGCTACAACGCCTGGATCGAATCATCTTTCACATCGGTTGATTCGCAGCAACTTTCATCCGTCATCGAGTGACGCAGACCGGACAAGGAATCCCCATCATGTGCTACCCCGAGAAGTGTTCTTCCTGTTCCAAGACCACCTGGGCCGGATGCGGTCAACACTCCGACGACGTAATGAATAGCGTTCCCACAGCGCAGCGCTGCACCTGCGTTGCTGCCGATACAGCAGGGACCGGATTCTTCCGCTCCCTGCTTCGGCGATGACCCGCCCAATACACAACACTGATTCATCTTCGAAGGGAGCTCTCATGACCGGCGACGAGGACAGCATCGCGTTGGTACTCAACCGACTCCGGCGAGCACACGGTCAGCTCGCGGGAGTGATCTCGATGATCGAACAGGGTCGTGATTGCAAGGATGTCGTCACGCAACTCGCTGCCGTGTCCCGTGCACTCGACAAGGCCGGCTTCAAGATCGTTGCCACCAGCCTTCGTGAATGCATCACCGGGGAGACCGCCGGCACCACGGAACCGATGACCGAAGCCGAACTCGAAAAGATCTTCCTCACCCTCGCCTGAATGGTCCGTAGCCGTGGCACTAGGGCGGCGTCAAGCGAAACCGCACACAACCAACCCCCGCGGAATGACCTGGCAGAGGATCAAAATCGCGAGCAGGGGAATCTTTCCCGCTACGGTCGCTGGTCGCTATATTTGGCGTCGAAGGGCAGTACCCGACTCACCGAGTCAAAAGAATATGCACTCGAACAGCATTTCTGCTGTTCGAGGGCATATTTTGTGCGCCATCCGGGATTCGAACCCCGGACCCGCTGTACTAGAGATAACAATTCAAGTAAATGCACTCGCGTCCAGCATAGGACTGCTGAGCTGGGTGTTCGGCGAATCGAGTGACCACCGGCGTCCGCCTGAATTCACCCGAATGCGCCCCAAAGTGATGAGTAAAAGAAGGCCTCCTTCGACCTGCCCCCGGTCCACCTAAGTCTCGTGTGGTCCCCCATAGTTTAAACGGACCGCCATGGCCACTCGACTCCACCTCGTTTCAAAGTGATGACCTGCTGGTGCATCCTGTCGCAGGCAGTGAGTCCTATGCGGGTCTAGGCGCTGAGGCCCAACAGCCATGTGAGGATCGTCTCCAGACTTTCGGGATCGAGACGAGTGCCCGGCTCGTTGAATCCGCTGCCTGGCGACGCGGCGATTTCAGCCGAAGTGCGCAGATCTTCTTTGAACACATGATTCGCGTTGGCAGGGAAGGCGAAGGTTACGTTGGCCATCCCGGCGGCGGCCTCTTGAAGAGGGATGCCGTCGGCGGCCATATCGATCTGACCGTCTTTCGCACCGATCAGCACCAATGCGGGAATCTGTATCTTTACTAGCGAATCAGTCGCGGACTCGATCCAAAGCTCCCGGATGAACGGGAGATTCGCTGGTGCCTCCAAGCCGGCAAGCACCATCTTCACGCTGTCCGGCAAACTCGGGTCAGGATTCATCTGCTGCCCGGCCGTGTAACGCGCAGCGGCCTCCTGCACCTTTGCCATCAGCTCGCGCCCTCCGGGAATCTGGAAGGTCTGCTTCGTCAGCTGCGACAGCAGCACTTCCCGTATCGGCCGGCCAGGTGGCGCGGCGAGGACAATGCCCGCGAACGGGACGTGTTGGCTAGTTATGGCGTAGTGAAGCACGTGAAGGGTTCCTTCACTGTTACCGAGCCCGACGATCCTCGTGGAATCAACGTAGTCCTGCTGGGAGAGTACGTTGACGGCCTCGACCAGCTCGTTCAGATGCGACTGCATGCTCATCTTCCCGATGAGCTTCCTTGCGTTCTCCGTCGCACGCGCGCCGGACGCCCGCTTGTCGTACCGCAGAGTGGCGATACCCGCATCAGCGAACGTCTCTGCCATGAGCCGTGCGCTGCCATTGCTGCCGGGCAGCAATGGTGAACACCAATCGCGATCGGTCGGACCGCTGCCGGCGACGAAAACCACTGCTGGAAAGGGCCCCTCACCGTCTGGGCATACAATCGTGCCCTCCATGGTGATGCCGTCCAGCTTCCATGTGACCTTGAAGATGTGTGTCATGCATGCCTTTCTCTCGTTCCCATCGCGGCCATCGACACTGTAGGTGCAGGCGTCGAGACCTCAGCCGAGGTGCTGACTGCCATAGACGTACATCTCGCAGAGGTGATCGAGCGAAGCCATCGGACTCGCGTGGAGATCGCGTTGTTGCTCGAGAACGGGTCCGTCACCGAGGTTCCCGCCAGCCTCGAACAGCCGCCTTGCGGATGACTCTAGCCGAGCGATCGATGGCCCTGGTCTATTCGCAGATGTACGACGCCGACACCATGAATGATGTTCGAGACATCATTGAATCCGACAATGACGCTGCAACAAACGAATTCGAGTCTCTGCCCGCCGCTGCCGACGAGGACACACGTGCGCGCCTCGCCGAAAAATTTGCAGCAACAATCACCGAAGCGCTGGTCAAGTATTCGTGGATGATCGACCTGGATTCGCGTTTGAGAGGGAATCCGGCATTGGCAGGCGATGCCCTGGCGAGACCATCCGAGAGTTCTACAACCCCGCCCAGCTCGAAGTACTGCTCCGGGCCAACGTGATCGCTCGACAGCGCGTCTGATGACTGACCCGGCTCAGAGGGCGCAGCGGGCGTCGTCGGCGGGCGTCAGGAGGTCGATGAGGTAGTCGGCGACGATGTCGTCGACGCACGTGTTCTTGGCGACGATCGCCCCGTGCTGTTCGCCCTCGACGGTGAGGAGGCTGCCACCGAGAGTGTCGGCGAGGTCTATCCCGCCTTGGTGCGGGGTCAGCGCGTCACCGGTGACGGAGACCGTCAAGGTGTCGGGTAGTCCTTCGATCTCCGTTGCGTAGGGGTAGCCGAGAGTGGGTTGGATGGGCCAATGCTCACAGGTGTCACGCACATTCTCAACCGGTCGTCCCGAGTCCACGAACGGACTCGCATCGAATACTGCGCGGATGAGTGCTGACTCCTCGTCCGGGGTGTGTCGTTCCTCATCGAGGCAGTTGATCGCGCCCGTCGCTTCGAGTGTGTCCAGGTAGGTTCCGTCTGCGGCACGCTCGTGGTAGAGGTCGTTGAGTGCGAGCAGAGTCTCACCCCGGCCATCCCGTAAATTGGCAATGCCCATGATGACCGCTGGCCATGCCTCTTGTGAGTACAGACCGAGAGTAACGCCCCCGATTGCCTTGGTGAAGGTCAGTTCACGGCCATCCGTCACGGGCAGCGGTGCATCGACCAAAGGCTGAACCAGGCTTTGAAACACCTCGGTCGCCCGGCCCGGGTCCGGTCCGAGACCACAATCAGATTGTGTAGCACAGAATTTCGCGATTTCGTCGAACGCACGCTGCATGCCGTCGGCCTGCTGGAGGCGTCTCTCCTTCGTCCCGGCGAGCGGATCCATCGCGCCGTCAAGGACGAGCGCGCGGACGTTCTCGGGAAACATCTCGGCGTAGACCGCACCCAGTCGCGTTCCGTAGCTGGCGCCGGCGAAGGTAAGTTCGTCGTCGCCGAGCGCGGCACGCATGACGTCCATATCCCGTGCCACATCACGCGTTCCAATATGAGCCAACACATCTTCGCCCCCGGACCCTGCGGCGCAGTGCGCGTAGTATTCGCTAGTCGACTCTTCGGATAGTGCATGCGGCAGAACGCCGATCGCAGCGCCGATCGCGTCGGCCTCGCGCTCCTCGTCGTCGAAACAATCCACTGCCGGCGTCGACGCACCGACGCCACGTGGGTCGAACCCGACCAGATCGAACCTGTCGGTGACGGCGCTTTGTGCCCATGCATCCGCAGTGGTCGCCGCGAACGCGGTACCCGAGAATCCTGGCCCGCCCGGGTTGAGTACCACCGAACCGATCGGATCAGCCGAACGGGCGGGAATCCGAGAGATCGCGATCTCGGCCGTCTCACCGTCCGGATTGGCGTAGTCGAGCGGGACATCCATATTTGCACACTGGTATTCCATCGTCGGCCAGGCTTTCTCGGCAGGCGGGGTGCAGGTCTCGAAGTTCAACTCCTGACTGTAGAACTTGTCGAGAGATCCGGTGTCGGGGGCGTCCTCCTCTGGAGTGGTGTTCTGGCTACAGGAGGCGAGCAACGCGATCGCTGCCACAACCGCGCCTGCTTTCAGGCCTAGGTGAGTTCGCATCGGTCCATTACGCACTATGTTGCAGGGACACAGTCAACAACGACTGGGCCAGCTACCCCGTTGGGATGTCCGCACATCATCGCGGTAGTCGATCAGACGGTCGCTGCGATCTGTTGGCCCAATGGCTGCCGATGCCCCCAGGTGCCCCAATGCCACAACCACTCGAGTGGTCCTTGGCTGAACCATATTGTGCTGAGACCCCACTGTGCGAAGAGTATTCCGCATGCTGTCGCCAACGGTATTGCTCAGGAAGCATTTTGATCAAAACTGAGGAGCCGTCCCGCCGCAAGCATCAGCGGCGCGGCGCTGACATAGCTGGTCAAGGACATCCTGCGCAGAGGGGCAACAGCCCCTACCAGCATTCGAGACGCTCGGGTGGTCATCAGCAAGGAGGCCATCGGAAAGTACACCCCTGCGATAGCCAGTCCGGCTGCGGCAGACTCCGCACTGAATCCTGACATTCCAATTGTCCTGGCTTGCAGCGAATCAGCGGAACAGCGGCAGCTGCGCAGGCGATCAGCACGATTGTTGCACCACGGCGAGATCGGCCGAAGGCCGTGACCAGACCGTATCGGGTCAGACTGGCTCCCAGGAGGAGCATTCCCGGGTCAGGCTGGAACCACCGCCGGCGAAAAGAAGGCTGCCCGCTATGAAGACAGCTACCGCGACCGCTGAGACCCGGCGCGACATCCACGTACTCGGAAGCAGGATGACGAGGCCGACCACCGCGAGGGGTAGCAACGCCGACCCGGGCTGCAGGAAATTGAACGGGATCCCCATGGCGAGCAGAAGAAGGAGTCGCCTGAGCAGTAGGAGTCGTGAACGTACCACTCGGAGTGCCGCAGCCTCGTAGAATATCGAGAATCCGATACCGAAGAGCAGAGCGAAAATTGGGAAGAAGCGTTGTTGCACCAGAAGATGCAACCATCCGCCCGTGTTGTCGAGCGCGGCTCGCTGGTACAGGCCCGGGGCGGTGCGAAATCCGGTGAGAGGCCCGATGTTGACAAAGATGATGCCGCACAGTGCGACACCGCGAATTACGTCGAGGGTAGAAATACGGCTTCCGACTGTCGGAACCGATTGCGGCTGAACAGTAGTCTATTTCTGCTCTTGTGTTGTGTGCACAGCAAAGCTAATCGGTGTTCCTGAAACAGGGTCAAACGTGCAGAACCCGCAACTCGTGCAGTGGTCGGGTCGATAACGCCAACGGAAACCGCGGACAAATCACCGCGTCAGGCGGTACACGCTCCAACTCGGTCGCAAACGCAAGCGAACAGCCATCACGGCGTCAGCACGATCCGACCGAACACACCGCCATCGTCCATCCGCCGGTGCGCCTCGGCCGCCCGCTCGAGCGGCAGAACATCGTCGACGACGGCGTGGATGTCGCCGCGTACGGCAGCGTCGAACACTTCGGCGCGAACTCGGTCACGCTCGACCACAGGAACAGTGTCGAGACTGAAAGTGCTCAGCGACAACGACTGCCGGAACCCGCGCATCAGGCTCATCCCAAAGTCCTCCGGTGGGTAGCCACCGACGACCCCGGCGAGGACGTACCGTCCGTTCGGCGAGAGCCGATCCAGGAAAGTGCCCAGTGCCTGGCCTGCAATGAGATCGATTACGACGTCGAACATCTCGGGCCCGTCGCCAGATCCGTCTCGGTCGAGTACGTGAGCTGCACCCAGTGCACGGAGCCGATCTCCGCGTTCTGTGGATGATGTCGTGACCGTCACCGAGCCCGTGCGGGCTGCGAGTTCTACTGCAGCAATGCCGATGCTCCCTGCCGCGCCTCGTACGAGGACGGACTCCCCCGCAGCGACGTGCGCACGCTCGAGTGCGAAATGGGCGACCGTGGCTGAATTTCCGAGGGTCACAGCGTCGATGCTGGAGAGCCCGCCGGGAACGGCGACGATGTCCCTGACGTCAACGGCGGCATGTTCGACGTAGCCTCCCCCGACTCCGGTGAACGCCCAGACGCGACGGCCGAGCCAACCCGGTTCGATGCCGTCGCCCACCTGTTTCACGACCCCGGCCACTTCGCTTCCGGGGATGAAACCTTCGCCGAGACCGAGATCGCCCAGGGTGCCTCGCCGGATGACAGCGTCCACTCCCCCGACGCCGATGGCGTCGGTCTCGATGAGGACCTGCCCGGCCTGCAGGTCCGGCGCTGGTGCGTCGACGACCTGCATGCCGTCGGGACTGCCGAATGTCTGAATGACGACTGTTTTCATATTTCGGACGGTAGTGGACGCCCCCGTCCATTTGCGTAAAGTGAGAAGCATGGCAGAGCAATTGACTCAGATCCTGCGCACGGACGCGTCGGCGAACCGGGATCGAATTCTCGAAGTGGCGCGCGAGGTTTTCGCCGCGGAGGGTCTCGGGGTGTCGATGCGTGAAGTCGCTCGCCGGGCCGAGGTGGGGCCGGCGACCCTGTACCGTCGCTTTCCCACCAAGAAAGACTTGATTCTCGAAGCGTTCCTGGATGAGTTCCGCATATGCCGTGACATCGTCCGCACGGGCTGCGCGAATCCGGATGCGTGGCAGGGATTTTGCAGCGTCATCGACCACATCAGTGAGCTCAATGCGCAGAACCAGGGGTTCACCGAAGCGTTCATCGCCGAGTATCCTGATGCTGTGGATCTCGAGTCTCACCGCGGTGAGACGTTGCGGGCGTTCGCCGACCTCGCACTGCGGGCCAAGCAACAGGGTGAGTTGAGGCAGGACTTCGTCGTCGACGATTTCGTTCTCATCTTGATGGCGAACCGAGGGCTGTCGACGGCACCGCCCGAGGTGCGGACACGTGCTGCCCGACGCTTCGCCGCCATGATGACCGATGCGCTGCACGCCTCCCCCGCCAACCGCACACTTCCCCCGCCGCCGTCCCTCGCGCGCACGGCCGTGTTCGGCCGATAGGAGGAACACCACATTGTGGACCCGATCTACGGGAGAGGTGTCGGGTCGCTGGTGACGGGGTCGAGGTAGAAACGCGCCCACGAGATGAGACCATCTGCGTCGGTGCGCCAGATGACTGGCCCCGCGATGACGGCAGGAGCGCCGTCTGTGGTCGACCCTTCCATCTCCCACTCCGACCAGACCTCACCTCCGTTGATCGCGCTCCGGAGCACCCGGGCGCGGAGGTCGGGTGTGCGAGCCAGAAGCTTCGTCCAGTTGCGCTCCACGGTCTCGCGGCCTATGAAGTTACGCACCGGATATTGCGGGACCTCGGAGACGTAGTCAAGCGAGAAGCATGCGGCGATCTCCTCCGCATTGTGCGAGTTGATTGCGGCTTCTAGGCGAGTGACGGAACTGGGTACTGTCATCATTACTCCTTCTGGTAAGTGGGACGCATCGTTGGACTGTTACGGGCGGGTGGAGCAGGCCGTTGCGGTACTGCTCGGGGTGGTGCTCGGCGAACTCCCAGACCAGGGCACTCATGTCAAGGCCTTCGCGGTCGGTGAAGACCGTGGCCGCGCGGACCCGATCAGGCGTGGCCCATGTCACCGATCAGGGATGACCCGACGATCGCGGCTCCGTTCCCGTCGCGGACTCTCCAGGTGCGCCACTAGGCGCGTTCAGCCGCTGCGGGTCGACATCACATCGGTGCGGCGGCAAGCACTAGAGCGTCGTGACCAGACACACGACTGTAGCTGCGAACAGCACCTGGGCAGGATACGCCTTGACCACGATTATCAAGAGTTTTCCAACTCCGTTCAGCTCGAAGCTTCTGTCCGGCCAACGTCCTTGCTCCCCCGCACGGCGACGGTGCTGCTGCGCGAGCGGACGATGCGGCACCGCCGAACGGACTTCACCGCACACCGTAATCCGGTCGCTGAATGGATACCGGGTACTGAAGGTGTCTACGCAAGGGCCGTCGAGGAGGCGCCGTATGGCGCCGAGGCGTCTCTGGCGACGCTTGCGGTGGTAGGTCTTCTCGATCCATGTCACGATTGCCAGCCGTAGTTGTTCGCGTGTCGACCAGCGTTGCCGGTCGAGCATATTCTTCTGAAGTAGGGCGAAGAATGACTCGATTACGGCATCGTCTCCACATGCCCGAACACGACCCATTGAACCTTGCAATCCGTTGTGGGACAGTTCATGTACGAACTTTCTGGCGCGAACCTGACTGCCACGATCGGAGTGCACAATCGCATCTTCGGGATTCCTCTTCTCGACTGCGTTGCATAGAGCTGCGAGGTCCAGATCTGGCTGCGTTCCTGCGCGGTGAACTGACGACCGACGAGGCCATCGTGAACAGGCGGGCCGGCCTTTCTGTACAGTCCTCTCTTCTTCGAGAACACCGACCAGATCTGTTCCTGCGAACACAACCGTGCGACCCTGTTTTCACCGGCGCTGATGCCGCGGTCGGGCAGCTCGTCGGCGATGAAGCGGTAGCCGAATGCGGGGTCGTCGTTACGGATCTCGCGGGCGATGCCGATCAGGTGTGCATCGTCTCAATCACGTTGCGTAATAGGGTATTTCTTTCATTTTTTGAATGCTTGGGTGCAGGATCCGAGAACCCGGCAGGTCACTGCGACGGGGACTCCGTCTGCAGCAAGGTCGAGGACCAGCGGCCCGCTATTCGGACGCCTCGTGACCCTCTGCTGGCTGGGCATCGTATTGGCCGTCTCCCCCCGTCATGGCATCTCGCGCGGGCCCGCCCTGGGTGCAGATGCTTCGCTTCCTCGGACTGTGGCTCGGGTACGTGTCGATCGTCAGCACCTGGTAGGACTTTTACTCCCAGCTCGGCATCCCGTGGGTCGTGCACGCCGACTCCGGGCACGCGACGTGCTCGATTCTGCTCCAAGATCTCCTCGCAGACCTCGGTATCCGGCGCAAAGAGCCACAGCGCCAGGTACGACACCAATTTCCAACCTCAACTGACAATTGTCATTACGCACCAATGCAAGAATCCATGTGAAACCGATGATTGCGGGCACTACAGGAAGTGCTGCGCCTCGCCCAGAGTTGAGTCATGCCAACACCGAACGACACCCCCGCGGCCAATCTGGTCAAAGACGCCATTGGTTTAGGTCCCGCCCCGACACGGGCCAGGGAAGCCGCGGTGGCCGTGACCACTGGTGTACTGGCTGCAGTGGTCCTCGCCGCACTGCAACCCGCAGTTCTGTTCATCGCAATTGCGTCCACCGCGGTCGTCGTGAACCTCGCGATCCGTTGGATCATCGGCACCCGCAAGTGGGGTTCGAGATGAGCACAGTGATCACCGCACGCGGGCTCACACGAACCTATGGCTCGGGCGACACCGCATTCACAGCAGTCAAAGGCATCGACCTCGACGTCGCAGAGGGCGAAGTCTTCGCCTTACTCGGTACCAACGGCGCTGGCAAGACCTCCACATTCGACCTACTCGAAGGACTCGAAGCCCCCACCGCCGGATATATCGAAGTCTTCGGCCTGGACCCACGCCGCGACCGCAAACTCATCCGCCCCGAGGTGGGCATCATGCTTCAATCCGGTGGCCTCCCCGCCGAATTGACCATTACCGAAACACTCGACATGTGGCGCGGCACCTGCACCAACCCCATTACGGCGGCCGCAGTCCTCGAGCAGGTCGACCTCACCGACCGAGCTCACGTCCGCGTCGGATCACTTTCGGGCGGGGAGAAGCGTCGAGTCGACCTCGCCTGCGCACTCGTCGGACAACCCCGACTGCTCTTCCTCGACGAGCCCACCACCGGCCTCGACCCCGAAAGCCGCCGCAGAACATGGCGTTTGCTCGCCGGTCTCAAAGCGGCCGGGGTCACGATGGTCCTGACCACCCACTACCTCGACGAGGCCGAGGCTCTCGCCGACACCATCGCCATCATGCACAGTGGGCAGATCGCCCGCCGCGGCACATTGCGCGACATCGTCGACGAACACCCAGCGCGCATCGTCTTCGACCACCCAGGCCTCCCACTGCCACCACTGCGCGGTGCTCGTATAGATCCGCAGGCACGGGTGACCGTCTACACCCACGACCTTCAAGTGCACCTCTCCGAACTCTTGGCCTGGGCGGACGAACGCGGACTCCACTTACGCGGACTCGAAGCACGCGCCGCGTCCCTCGAATCAGTATTCCTCGACGTAGCCGACGATTCTGTTGCCGATACCACTATCACCGACGCATCTGATTCGCCCCCTGACATGATCGGAACTCCTTCATGACCACCACCAAGACACCCACCTCGGTCGGTGTCGGCTTCGGTCGCCGCCCACTCGCAGCACTGTCCATGGCGGAGTACCGCCAGTTCCGTCGCAACAAGACCCTCGTGTTCATGGGAACGGTGTTTCCGATCGCCCTCCCTCTGATCACCTTCTTCCTCGCCCGACGCGACACCGGATCCACCGCCGAGGCCGCGACCACGGGACTGGAGATGTTCACTCTGATGGCTCTGCTGTTCGTGCAGTACTACTCGGTGCTCTCGATGGTCACCACCCGCCGAGGTGAGGGTGTCCTCAAACGGCTACGCACAGGGGAAGCGTCCGACTGGCACATCCTCACCGCCCCCGCGATACCCAGTGCCGTTCTCACCCTCGTCGGCGGCGCCATCGTCGCCGCAGTGATCTACGGCGCCGGATCACCCACCCCCGTAAATGCGGCGGTATTGGTGATCGCGCTGCTGTTCGGCATCGTCGTCTTCTCTCTCCTCGGACTGGCGACCAGTGCGGTCACCAAGAACGCGGAGGCCGCGCAAATCACCTCCATGCCGGTCATAATTCTCACCTTTGTCGGCCTGAACTCGCTTCACGGTGTTCTTCCCGACCGCCTGGCAGCGATCGCCGACTGGACTCCCTTTGCAGCCCTGTCCGACCTCATTTCCCTCGGCGCCGCCGGCAAGCTCGACCTGACCACCGACGCTGCCACCGACTTCGCGGGTACCTTTGCCGACATGGGACGACCACTAGCCACACTCGGCCTATGGACCGTACTGGCGCTCGCCGTCGTAGCGACGAGCTTTCGCTGGGACGATCGCGGATGATGCCAGCGGCCTCTTGGTGGCACGAGCTGTCGGGCACGGAGAAATTCCGCCTCTACACACAGCTCACGCTCCAAGGGGTCATCGCTGTCGTTGTGGTCATCACCATCACCCCCACGATCGGGTCGACGTGGATGACTACTGGCATCTGTCTGGCCGGCGCTGCCGCCATTCTTTCGATTCAGTCCCAGCCCGAGCTTGCAGTGTGGTCGCCGAAGGCCCTGCAGCGCTGGGGGCGTCCTGTCGGTGCGCTGACCCTCGCGTCGGTGTGGCTGGCGTGTGCCCTCGTCGCGCACCGGGCGACCGATGATACGGAGCTCGATGCGGCAACCGGCGTCGCGATCTTCGCCGCGTCGCTTGCGACCATCGCCCTCGTCACGTTCATCCGCTACCGGTGGTGGATCGTTCTCGGCCTGGCAGCCGCGACCGGCGCGGCCGTGGGCACCACGCCAGCCGCAGCACTACGTGTCGCGGCTATCGTCTTGCTCGCCGGCCTGTTCATCGTCGCCACGACTTTGCTGACCCTGTGGGGAGTGCGCGTCGTCGACGAACTTGAACGGAGCAAGGCATCGGAGGCCAAACTGCAGGTGGTCGAAGAGCGCCTACGTTTCGCCCGCGACCTCCACGACGTCGTGGGTCGAAGCTTCTCGGCCATCGCAGTCAAGAGCGAACTGGCCGCCACCCTCTCCCGCGCCGGCGCAGCCGAGCGCGCGGCCACCGAGATCGACGAAGTCAAAACCCTCGCCGTGGAATCACTCGACCAGATGCGTGAACTCGTGCGCGGCTACCGCAGCATCAACCTCGACAACGAAGTCGCCGGCGCCCGGTCGCTGCTCCGCGCGGCCGGTTGCGAGCTCAGCACCGAAGGTGATCCGAATAAAGTGCCTGCTCCGTTCCACGAGGTCGCCGCCTGGGTCGTAAGGGAGGGCACCACCAACATTGTCAAACACTCCGTCGCCACCTCGGCTACCCTCACACTCGGCGACGAGGGGATGTCTCTACACAACAACGGCGCTCCCGGTAGTCTCCGCAATGGAACGACACACTCAGGTATGCTAGGACTTGCCGAGCGGCTTACTCACGTGGGCGCAACTCTCGACACCGATACCGCCGACGACGGATTCATGCTCATAATCCGATGGGCCAAGCCATGATCGAGCTACTTCTTGCAGATGACGAGGCCCTGATCCGTAGCGCGATGGCCGCACTCCTCGGCCTCGAAGACGACATCGAGGTGATCGCCCACTTCGGCTCCGGGGAACAACTGATCGGGGCGTGGCGTCAACGCGCCGAGGGCAACCAACCAGTCGCCGTCGCCGTCATCGACCTCCAGATGCCAGGCATCGACGGCATCGACACCGCAATCGAACTGCTGTCCCTGACCCCCACCGCTGGCATCGTGATCGTCACCAGCCATGGCCGTCCCGGTTACCTCAAACGAGCACTGACCGCCGGAGTGCGCGGGTTTCTCCCGAAAACCGCACCCGCTGCCACCCTGGCGGATGTCATCCGCACCGTCCACAGCGGCGGCCGCCACATCGATCCCCAGTTGGCCGTCGAAGCCATCAGCGCTGGCGACACCACACTCACCGCCCGCGAAGCCGACGTACTCGAGTTCGCAGCCGACGGCGCCAGTGTGGACGAGATCGCAGCCCGCGCATACCTTTCCGCCGGCACCACCCGCAACTACCTGTCCTCGGCAATGTCCAAGCTGGGGGCGTCCAACAGGTACGAGGCTGCTCTGACAGCACGCCGGTACGGGTGGATCTAACTACTCCACCACCAAAGCAAGGCCGGTGTTCCGTCAATCATCATCAAGGTGGGTGGTGTTGCCCGTAATCTCGGCAAGACCATGCAGAAGGAGGTTCGCGCGGCCTTCGATGTCGTCGAACCGGTCATCGAGACCGGCGAGGTGGATATGGCCGGCGCGACGGGCGGTGATGCCATGGTCGTAGTACCCGTCAATACGTGGACCCCTTGAGATCACCGAGCAGCACCGCGGCCAGGCCCTGTTGGTAGAACGTGCCGAGGGAGAACCCATCGACCTTCTTCCTCGCGACTCGCTGAGTCCGACCAACTCGAGGGCCTCGTCTCCGCGAGACTTCAGGATGCCGTTCACTGCGGCCATACACTTCAGAGAAGCTCTTGCTCAACGGATTTTGGACGCACCCACCAACCATCATGCGCATCGTCGTCGATTTCCCGGTGTCGTCGGGGCTGAGAAACCCTGTCACCATGCCCGGTTTGACGTGAAGGTGCGATCGTCCACCGAACCGAACTGCCTGATCATCTCCGTATTCGATCATGGGGTCACCCCCTCCCATAGCGGTCCTCGAACACATCGGTCGGAGGCCGCGGTCCCTTCATCCCTTCGGAGGAAGGCTCTTGGCGCCTGTTGCACGAAACGTCACTGTGCGCTCAGCGCTGCAGCACCCCACTGCGGCGAAGCCGTGTTCCAACTGACAATTGTCATCACCCACCGATGAGGAAATGCATTGAGAACCGTCGCTCGGTGAAGAGCTCGATTTTGACACCGCGCTCGGTGACGTCATGAGCGGCCTGCACTCGTTCACGAGTGGTCGCGCATTGGCGACGGCTTGAAGGAGGTGCAGCAGGGACGCGGTGACGAGCTGCTCGAACTCGCCTACGGCATCGGCGGCTTCGAGGTCAAGGGTGGCTCAGCTCTTCTTAGGTCGTCCGAGCCGTCTTAAACTCATCCACGCGCTGGTGCTCACCGTCAGGAGCCGACGACGTCAGCTTCGTCCCTCGTCCTGTCGGTCGGGTTACTCGTCTCTTCGCGCACGATCAGCTGGATGCGCCGGGTCACCCCATTCTGCGCCGGGTTGCAAAGCGCAGAAATCGCCTGCCCAACTAATTCTCTGGACAACTCCTCACCGGCGGGACTCCCGACAAAAGGCCGGCTCAACCAGGGGAAATCCTTGAGCCGTTGGCGCATGACCGGCCGGTATCGCTCCGCCAACTTCTCAATTGTTGCCTCGCCAGCATCCGGGGGAAGCGCACTCCATTCATCCTCGATCGGATGTCGGTCGAGAAGCATGCTCCGCAGGTCCTTCAGATTGTCCTCGCTGAGAACCCTTGAGCACACCATAATGAGTGCGCGGTCGGACACGGCAAAGTCTCGGGCAATAACGCCGAACTCAACCGGCACGTCGACCGGAACATGTTCTTGCAGAATGCTCTTCAGCTCGGACCGAATCTTCTCGAGCCGTGCGATGTTCACCTTGAACTGCTCGTCCAAGTCACTGATCGTCACCGTCAGGTCGTGACCGACTCTGCTCATTCGAGAGATGTCAGCCAAACCAACACCCAAATCTCTGAGTCGCTTTATCTGAATTAACCGCACCAGATGCGTAACCGTGTACTGCTTGTAACCGTTCGACGAGCGCTTGGGCATGTCGAGCATACCCACGTCGTGGTAGTGGCGGACAGCCTGAAGGGTCGTGCCTGCCAACTCCGCAAGCTGCCGTGTGCTCAGTCCCACCTCAGACCCCTCCTCGATTGGTCTCGTTAAAGTCCATCCGCGCACGTGCAGCGAGATGGACTCTCACTCCTGGGATCACTTCACCAGTCGTTCTACGAACAGACACAGCGATGTCCGACCTCGCCGAACTCGTGTGGTTCGCCTTGCAGGCACTGAAGAGAGAAAAATCTAAGTCGTCGACAAACAAGCGGTAAAAGTGAAGCAAACACTGTCGTGCCCCCACGCGTCTTGAATCTGATCACCACAACAAGCACCTCACACCTCAGCCCTGACCGACGACAACCGGTCAGGGCGATGTGCGAATCGCCGAAGCAGAAGACTTGGCTCACGGTCGGAGGGACGAACTCCTCCTGGAGAACTCACATCATGCGTCGCGACGATTGGTAACGAGTACTGCTGCGCCGAAGATGATGGCCGTAAATACGATGAAATAGAGCAGACTGCCGAAAGGCCCCCAGTGGAAGTCGATGTCGCTGCCCTGCCCCAGAAAGTGGTTCGCGTTCGCCCACGGGAGGAACGGCTGTAATGCACGCCCCAGTGAACCGAACAATCCGAACAGACTCTCGACCACCAACGGCCACAACAGCAACAACGCAATAGCACCTGCCGACTGACGAACCAGAGCACCAACTCCTACCGCGATGACGATCTGCAGGAAGGCCAGAATCGCGGTGCCATAGACGACGCGCCAGGATCCGTCTACGTCCAAGTTGAGCAATTCCCCTGCGTCGGCACCAGCAGTTGCGGCGGCAAGGTAGAGCGCACCGAATCCGAGGACGAAGGTGAGAACGAGGCCGAACAGTCCAACCAGCAGCGCCTTGGCTCCCAGCACCGCCCCGCGGTTCGGGGTTGCCTGAAATGTAGTACGAATGACACCGAAACGGTACTCGCTGGTGATGGTCAAAGCGGCCATGATCATGAGAACCGTGACACCGAACCCACTGACTCCGGCCAATGCATCGAAGGTAGACGGAAGAATGGGTTCGATATCCGGTGTGTTTCCGTCGGACAGCTGTCTATCGGAGGACTGCACGCTGATTCTCGACGTGATGCCGATGACGGCGGCAAGACCCAGTCCGAGGACAACTACGATCACCGAGCTCCACCTTGGCGACTTCGTCGACGTGAGCTTGATACGTTCTGCTGCTAATACACCCATCAGAGTGCGCCTCCTTCGGAATCGGCTCCTGCGCCGTGATATTGGACGTCGTCACCGGTGAGTTTCATGAATGCTTCCTCCAGCGATCCGCGCTGTGAGGACAATTCGTGCAGCACGAATCCGGCTCTTGCTGCAATTTCTCCGATGTCATCGGTGTTCGAATCGGTGACTACCAACCCGGGCTGTAGATCATCGGCCGTAGCCGGATCTCGAACGGTGAGGCCTGCCGAAGTCAGCGCGCTGCGGAGCAAGTCACGCTGGGGGCTCCGGACATATACAGATGCCTCCGAGGCATTGTCAATGAAATCCTGCACCGAGGAGTCTGTAATCAGCCGACCACGTCCGATTACCACAAGATGCTCTGCGGTCTGCGCCATTTCGGACAATAGGTGGCTCGATACGAGGACAGTGCGCCCCTCTGCCGCGAGGCGCTGCATGAACTTTCGGATCCACACGATGCCCTCGGGGTCGAGACCGTTGACCGGTTCGTCGAACAGCAACACTTTCGGGTCACCTAGCAATGCCCCGGCCAGCCCGAGACGTTGGGACATACCCAACGAGAACCCTCCGGCCTTCTTTTTGGCGACGCCGGTGAGTCCGACGAGTCGAAGCACTTCATCGACCCGCGACCTCGCGATACCGTTCGAGGCGGCCATCCATTCTAGATGAGCTCGCGCAGAACGGTTGGGGTGCACCCATTTCGCGTCCAGAAGCGCACCCACAGTCCGGAGTGGCTGCTTCAGTTCACTATAGGGCCTGCCCTCGATCAGAGCCGTACCGCTGGACGGCCGGTCCAACCCTAGAATCATGCGCATAGTGGTCGACTTGCCCGCGCCGTTCGGTCCGAGAAAACCTGTCACAAGACCCGGCTTCACCGTGAAAGTCAAGTTTTCGACCGCCTTGGTAGCGCCGTACTGTTTGGTCAATCCATTTAGTTCGATCATGAAATTAGTTGTCCACCAATCTATTTAGTTGCACGTCGAGGCTTGAATGAACGCTGTCCAGCGAAGCTGTAATGCTGCCTGCCTGTTCGTCAGCGGCCTTCTGGCTTTGCGACGCCAGTGCGGTAATGGTTGCCGCTGCTCCGGTGCTTGCGATGCGAACGCATTGCTTTCTGATGATCGGCTTGAGGTGGCCGATCTCATCGGACGCTCGGCCGCCACGTCGTGGTCGGGCACCGAGTCGTTACGCATATTGTCACGTCGATACCTATTTTCAGAGTGAAGAATGGAATACTACTTGTTCCCGGCGGTTTGCCTCGACTTCAAGTGTCATCGCTGAGAGCAGCGAAAACCAGTGCGTATCAACATGATTTGCGATGACATCTACCATCGAAGAGTCATGACTTTTGTCATGGACTGCATTCGATAGACAGCATCCCGAACGTCCACAGGACCTGATTCCTGAGCGCGGGGCGTCGACGAACCGAGCATCCGAATCCCGAGGCATCCTGTCGTCCAATGAGTCTGAGCAGCGTTGGGTCACGACGTTTGTCCGCGGTCTCGACTCGCCAGTGACCTGGTTCTACGATCACGCAACCAGCGAGCGCGAGGAGATCCTCCGGCAGTACCCTCCAGTCGAACCAACGGATCTGGCCTCTATAACGGGCGTCGACTTCAGTGCCCGGGACGGGCTGCCACTGCACGACTTCCTCACACCGCTGGTTCGCATCCCCACCAGAACCTGACGAATGTCGATTGCGCCGGATATGAGCAAAGCGCTGAACCAGCTCGCGCCGAAGCTGGAAGCGCGAACTAGCGACGACAAGGCGGACGCCGGTAGTCGGGCGTCAGCCATCTTTGTGGTTCTGCGATCAAATTCGTCCTTATGCCTTGAGTGCGAACGAGACGTACGTAAGCGGACCGCGAGCGCTGCCCGGCCTCAGAATCAACCGCACGGGCGATGGCCAGTGCCGGAACAATCAACTCATCACTTTGGGCTCAAAGAGATGAGTTGGCGCAAGATCACCGGGGATTCGAACCCGGGAACCGCTGTCAGAGTGATGACAATTCCCCTGGATGCATCCGAGTCCACCACAAGGCGGTTGGCCTGGAGTTCGGGGAGTCGAGTGACCACCGACGTCCAGCCGGATTCGCACGCGTTCAACTCAAAAAGATGACCAAAAGATGGCACTTTCGAATCCGCCCAACACCAAGAACATTCTGCACCGACCATCCTCGTTCACATGGTCACTCGACTCCACCAACAGCAAAGGAGTTACCTCCTGCCCCTCTCCAAGTACCCGACTGACGAGCCTGCAGGGCTCTCCGCCGAAACTCAGATCGGCGTCCGTGTCGGAGCATTCACCTAGTTTTCTCCGCAGACCGCCGCTCCGAGTGGTTCCGACGAACCACCTGGGCCTTCGATCGCACCTTCAGCGACTCCGACCCCGAAGCTCAACTCAGATTGAACCGTCCCGGGTTTGATGCCGCTTCGTTCTTCGTGAAGGATGAAGCACCTGTCTAACCGTTACCCGGCCGAGCAGATCTTCTCGGCCCAGTCCTCATCGCGAATCAATTGATCCGGTGCATCTCCTCGCTCCTTCGAGAGCTTGAGCGTCTTGATCCTGCGAGGTTTGAACAACCAGTGCTCGTCACGGTCTGCGCCCTCCGGGGCGCGGAACCAGCGCTTCTCCTCGTCACCGCCAGGCTCACTCTCACCCCTGATCCAAGTCGCCAGGTCGATCACGTCGAATGCTTCGGGCACGAACTCACCCTAGGCACCAGCGAATGCATGTTCCCTGAACGGCGCGCTGAACTGCCCGAAGAACCCAACGGCACCCATCTCTTTCGGCCAAAAAGATGAGTAAGTGATGAGTTACGGGTCCACAACCGTCCGTTGACTGCACGGAGATACATTCACAGTGTCCGTCTGCACAGGTCAGAGCGGTATGAGCCGCAGACTTGACTCCCAGTACAAGTCATTGGGAGTCAAGTTTCCGAATCGTCCTACCCGGCTTGAGAATCCGCAGGTCAGAGAGTTGGCCATTTTCGCGAAGTGTGCGGATGCCCAGACATACCCGGACAGCAAAAAGTGCCCCTGACCAGCGTAAACGCTGTTCAGGAGCACTCGTTGTGCGCCATCAGGGATTCGAACCCCGGACCCGCTGTACAAGAGATAACAATTCACGTGGATACACTCGCGTCCATCATCGGCCCGTTGAGCTGGGTGTTCGGCGAATCGAGTGACCATCGGCGTCCGCGTGAATCCACCCGGGTACGCCCCAAAGTGATGAGTAAACGATGACCTCCGCCGACCTGCTCCCGGTCCATATGAGTCCTGTTCGGTCCGGCATGGTCCAAACGGACCGCCGTGGCCATTCGACTTCACCAAGATTGAAAGTGATGAGCTCCCTCGAACTTCTTGGAGCTCCAGCATCGGGACGATGACACGCCGCACCGCAGAGAACTTGCCTGTGCAGTGTCCTTGCCCTGGACTGCGAACCGTCGCTACACCAGTGCCGATGACAGCCGTTCACGAAGTATCACGGCCGAAACGGTACGCCGGATCGTCGTCGACGATCTTCGCGAACATCGTTCGGAGCGGTTCCATGTTCTGCTCCGCCCGCGCAAGATGGCATGCGCGGTGCAGTTCAGCCAGCTCGATCGCATCCCACGCCAGACCACGCCCCGACTCGGACAACAACTGATCGAAGAACTCCCTCTGTGTGCGGCCGTTGCCCTCCCGAAAGGGATGGGCAAAATTGACGAAGTCGTACATCTCCGCGAGACAGCCGGGTAGGTCTGCGTTCGAGATCGAACGGAGATGCTTCGTCTCGGCGATCTGCCCAGCGATGTAGGCGACCGGCCGCCCAATGTCGCCCGGCGGCATGAAGGACTCATTTTCTTTCTCGATACCTACCGTCCGCAGCTCACCAGCCCACAGGTAGACATCCTGAAACAGATACTGATGCAACGCCTTCAAGTGATCAAGGTCGTACGTCCGCGTCACGGCACTGGGATTGTTGCGCAGTTCGGCGACCCGCACTTCGACGAGGTCGTTCTCGGCGCCGGCCAGTGTTTCCCTAGTTGTCGCTCCCACGCGGTTACGGAGCACCGAAGAGCCCGGAATAAAATACCCGGGCCAATTGAGGTCGTAGTCGCCGGTATCCCATGGGGGTACGTCGTCCATGGGAAGGCGATCCGGTTCAGGAGAGGTTGTACCGGCTGCGCACCCGATGCCCGAGCTCGGCGATGTCGATCTCGCCGCGAACATACGCATCCTGGTCCGCACGGGTCGCATCGGTGCTGCGGGCACCCTCCAAAGCACTGTTGACGCGAGCAGCGTCGATAGCCCGCGCACGATCTCCCGCTGGTCGTCGTATCGACATCCGACACCTCCTCTACTTCAACCCATACTACTGCCAACCTGGCCCACGCAGCGAGTTACCTCCTCCTCGGGTTCACCACTCTCTCACGCTGGCTGCCAGTACATTCGGCTCGTCGGCGGTGCCGTAACGGGAAATGAATTCGGTGCGCGTTACTGCTGAATCTCTACGAGCGCCGTCACTCCGGATTGCATCGTCGGCCATTGCGATCTTTCCTGAGCGCTGCAGAGCAGCTCTTCCAACCCTGGACTGATCGAACATGCGGCGTTGACCGTCAGGTCTCCTAAGATCGACCACCGGGAGGTGGTGGTGTCTTCTCGACCGGGTTCGCCTCGACAATCTTGCGGAGGGCGTCGATTTCAGCTCGGAAAGCGCGGCGACCAGCCTTGGTGACGGACACCCACGTCTTCTTCTTGCCTGCTTCCTTTCGAATGTGCACCAGTTCAGCCTCGGCAAGGACCGAAAGATGCCTCGAAAGATTTCCGGCCGTAAGCGCCAGCACATCCTTGACGAACACGAATTCGACCTCATCGGCCTCGACGAGGACAGCCAGTATTCCCAATCGATTACGTTGATGCACAATGTCATTCAGATTACTGCTCGGGTGGGTCACCGGTGAACTCGTTCGACGACAACGGCCACCAACGCCCCCACGAGAAACACCGAAGCGGTGACGGCGATATTCAGCAGCAGACTGTATCGATCGTCGATCGCGTACTGCTGTGGCACGAGGTTCTCGACGTTGTACAAATTCGACACCAGACTCGTCGCGACCGCAACAGCACCGATTGCGCTCAGCAACACCGAGCGCAGAACAAGACCCCAAACGAGAACCGCCACCGACACTGTCAGCAAGGGGATCAAACCACGAATCATCAGATTCCCAGCGAAACCGAACAACCCGTTCCGCGTAGCGAACACCGCGAGAACGAACAACACGATCCCGCTCCACAGCCACGGCTGCACACGAAACCGCACACCAGAGCGACCTCCGGCCCGATTGCAGTAATAACTGACCGCCACAACACACAGTGGCACAGCAATAAGCCAGTAGATCGTCGCGGCAGTCGGCGAAACCAAGTCGAGAAGACCACTGATGCCGAGAGGGTTGCTTGTCGAACTCTCACCCGAAAACACCGGCCGCTGCACATACAAAGGCATAGCACCCGAGATCAGCACGGCAACCATGAACAGTGGCACGGACAACCGAGGTCGAGCAGCACGGGTCTTCACGCGCAGTTCGTTCACGTCGTCGAGGACCTGATCCGGGGTTCGATCCTCCGGTTGTCGACTCATCCGTACCTCCACTGTGGTTTGCGATACAAACCTTAGTTGCGTCCAGTTTGCATTGCAAACCTCGCGCTGACCTCGATGCCCCCGACCACCCGCCGTGACCGACATCAACCGTTCGATTACAGGCTCCGCCGCGCGTCGGACCCTCGACCGAACCACCGAATGCACCGGAGTCGCTCGAACGAGGTTCTCTCTAGCGATCGAGCGAGTTCTCCATCGATGGGGCCCAGCGACGGTGTTCGGGCAGCACTATCCATGCCGTGCTGACGGTCGACCAGTCACCGACGCCCGGCCACGCACCACTCTTGCTGTGCCCGTAGTTGTCACGCGAATCGGCAGCGGGCACCTCCGACAGTCGCGGATGGGCCGTCAGCAAACCCAGCAGTGACAGATGCACGGCGTCCACACTCGATGCGATCGAAACCCAGTCCGGATACACAGTCCCCGACGCCGAGTCGACCCGTGCATGAGAATGCAGCAGGGTGACCCAGTCGGCAGCGCTGTCGACTCGAGCGACCCGAACCTGCGCGGGGTCGAAATGACGCTCGTACAGGTTTTCCGGATCGTCCGTTTCACGGCTGTGAGTCCACGTGTCCACGCCGCCGGCCAGAGGGGTCGCGGTCCACAATGCCCCGGCCGGCAGGACCTCCGACGATGCTCGCCGATTGGTCACACGAGGCTGCCGAAGCACGTCGACACATCCGTGGTGACGTTGCGGACTCGTGAACGTCTCACGAGATGGTGCGTCTAGCTCGGCAACCGTCGCTTCCGCCATCGCAACGATGCCGGGGTCGTGGGGATCGACGGACAGTGCATCGTCAAGTCCGCCGCCATAGAGATAGCCACTGATGTCCCCCTGCACAGCCCACACCAGCTCTGCCATCGACCGTGATCGCAGAAACGCCTCCGCGGAAAGTCCCGCGCCCGCGCGTTGGAAGTCGTCGACCATTCCCGAGACGAATGTCCGCCCTGGAACGGTGTCGAGCAAGCGCATTGCATCCAGATTCCCCATTCGTGCAGCCTCACACCCCAACCGCACCAGCAGCAAGACGTCTCATCTAGTTGAGTCGACGATCCCGCCGTTGATCCCCGCTACAGGAGGGCATCTCACAAGTGCGCACGCCGGGGCGGCAGCCGTCCTCGCCGCCGGCCTAGAACGACACGGCGCATGTCGTTGTCGGCCGATCGCGTGGTCGCGAACGTGTCGGCAACGAAGGAGTCGAGGCTGACCGAAGCCGTAGTAGTTCCGCGAAATCCTCGCCCCGCTACCCTGTCGCCTGGCACTGTGTTCGACATGACCGAGCACTCCGAAACGGCCGTCAGTTCCGACCACGTAGAGCTGACGATGGACCACGGCCAGTTCTATCTCCGTGGCGGTCTCGACGACGGCGAGAACGAATATCCGCTGCTCAAACAAGCTTTGGCCAGTCAGCCCGCCGCCGGCGACGGCAAAACACTGGTGATACTGAGCCCTCACCAGAACAACTTCGAGATGTCGATCGACGTCGAGTTGTTCACCGCTCGGCCGTCGAGTGATGACGACCAGTGGCAACGAGTCAGCGAAGACCGGCTCGAGATCGGTCCTGAGGGTGTCCTCCAGATCGATTCGACGACCATGGACCCAGTCGATTGCGCCATCCCGCCCGGCGACTATCTGGTTCAGGTCAGCGGGCGCGGTTTCGTGAACTACGGGTGGCCCGGTGGCACCACTCCCGGTGACGTGTGGCGAATCCGCCTGTGGCCATCGGACGGGGCCGAGGCTCGCGCCGCGATCCGCTGGGACATGCCGGGTTACGGAGTCCCGGACGACGACAAGCCCGTCGTCGATGATCCAGGTCCAGCGTCCGAACCGTCCTCTTCTGCATTCGACTCCGATGTCGACAGTTTCCGGTCGGAGCCCGAATCACCTGCCTTCATCACCCTCTTTCACGAGGACGGAACAACACAGTTGCTCAGCCGCGCCGAGTTGAAACAGCAGAGACTCGACCGTGAACGCGCGATGTGGGGTGGTGAGCCGATCCCGCAAGTGTTGTCCTACAACGGTGGACAGGACCTCACACGGTACGACCGAGAATTGGTGATGTCGATACTCGCCGCCGACGACACCACCGCGCGCAACATCGCTACCTGGTGCGCCACCGCAGCCTTCGACTTTGCCGGCCTCTCGGAGCGGCCCTGGGTGCGGCCGGCGCTCGATGCCCTCACCTCCGGGCGAGCGTTGCCGTCGCCGTTCACCGGCTACCACGAGATCGGCAGAGCATTTGCGCAACTGGGCGCGGACAGGGAAGCCGAACTGGCGGCGGCAGAGGACATCTACGATGAGACCGAGACGACGTCGGTTTCGTACTCGGGATCCTACGAACCATTGAACGAAACACTCGACAACCCGTACGACATGATGGTCGACGCCGCCTCCATGGCAATACCGAGCCTGCTCAGCGCCGCCGACGAATATCCACACAAGGCGGCCGTGGAGACGCTCGGACACGCGTCCCACACATATGCAGCAAATGTGGCTGAACTTCACACCGAACTCCGGTCTGCGTTTCCAGGCTTACAGAAATCCGCCGATTGACGCCGAGCAAGTGCAGCGACTCTTTCCGTCTTGGCCGACCGAACACGGATCAGTCGGCACTGAGAATAAGGCTGACGCCGACAAAACGTTCCAAACCCCGAGGATGGCAGCGCATGTCCAACGATGACGACCTGGTCGACAAGATTCTTCACGGGATCACCGAGGTTGGCGACTGTCTCTCGATCGCGGATGTACTGAAGCTCATGGAGACGAACTCATGGGATGCAGTTCGCTCGGATGTCAGGTCAATACTCGATTGCGTCGACAACAGCGATCTGTTGAAGCTGGGAAGGGTCAGCGACAGGTATGCCGAAATTCCGAAACCAGTTCCGGTAGAGGCTCTGCTCGATCACATTTTCCGACCGGTGGACTCCTCCGATAGATCTGGGCTGATGATGGCCCTCTTCCTCGCCGATGTTGCAGCGCCAGGCCGACCACCTGATTATCGGGCGGCCAGGTAGTTCAGCGATTTGCCCACCGACTCGCCAAATTACGGACCTACTCGTTGATCGCTGACACGTGGCCATCTTGGCCCAGACGCGATCAAAGCGATCGCAACCCCGCAGAGGATGAGTACCGCAAAGTTGTCTATCGGAATCACCGGATCACTCGATGTGTACCGCACCTGCTCGTAGAAATAGCTTTGACCGAACTGGAACGCCGCCAACGCAGCTACAACCACCGCGGCCCGCCTGTTGCGCCATCGGGATGTGAACAGCAACAACGCAATGACGACCTCAGCCACGGCCATCCCCGCGATCGCGATCCACAAAGATGTCTCGAAAATTGACAATCCCGTCCACGACAAGACCAAGATGACGCCGAGCACAGCAATGAAATATTTCTTCATCTATACCTTCCGTTTACAGCGCCCACGGGAATCCACTCTGTCCCGCTGCGCTTCATCTGGCCGTTTCTGCTCAGCAGCGCGGCGCCTCGCGCACGCGTTACATCGATCGCGCACGCGTTACATCGATCGCGAACCATCACGGCCGGAGTAAGGCGAAACGGCGAGCTACTGGCCCCAACGCTCGCATACCGACGAAGCGGGCAACAGAGTAGTAACCCCTACCTGACGTGCCCCCAATACTTGCAGATTTCGCGGCCATACCCGTCGAGTGTTCTCCGGTCGAGATTGCTGCCAACGAATCAGCATCACTTCGGACTTCAGCTCATCTGTGGATCGAACCCCCGAGACGCAGCGCGCCCAACTCGCATCAGCGATGCGGTGTCACGAGGCCGCGCTGCTGCCGGCGACTCTGCATGACACCAACCCCGTATCAAGCACGACGAACACCAGCGCCGAACCCGCGGCTGTAGCACCAGCCAACCCGAGACCGTAGGTACGTCGGACCGGACGGATGTGTCGTCAGTAGCGACCACGGTTCGTCCGTGTCGACGAGGTACCGTCCGTGTCGACGAGGTACCATCCGGTCCACTGCCGTTGTCCCGCTCGTACAGTCGACGCACCAGTAGCGACAGTAGCGACGCCGCCCACTTCCCCGACGTCTCATCCGCGCAAGCATTACCGGTGTACCCGCGTGCTGGATGCGTTATTGCCGACAACGCCACCTGAGATGTGCTGAACCGTGCGACGATCGGACTATGGTCTCCACATTTTCGGACTTCGATTGGCTCACCGCACAGTACGAGTGGGTCGAGAACGGATTGTTCGTTGCTTACGTCACCGATACCGATCCCCCGACCGTGATCGACTCGCTGTGCACCCGACTCGACGGCGAAGCAATCGGCCTGGACGGTCTCAACGAACGCTACTGCGACGAATTCTCCGTCATCGGTGCCACACAGATCGGTGAGGTGACTCTCGCGATCGCCCCGGGGACCAACGTCACCAACGACGAATTGCGCATCCTCTCGGCCGGACGCCGCGTGGTGATGCACTCCAAGAGCGTCAATGCGGACTGCCACTTCTCGGTGTGGGACGACGGCACCGAAGTGGTGTCCTTCGACCCCCTTCTGCGGACTAGTTTCACCGGAGACGGTGCGATACCCGAACAGTGGCGAATTCGCCTCCGCGACGTAGGGATAGACCCCGACGGGACCGGCCCGATGCAGGACGGTCGATTCCACGTCCTGGAAGCATCGTTCGCGTTGGCCGCGAACTACCTGTCGCACACGATCACCGACGATCAGATCTCCCACGCGACATTCTTGTGTGGCATCGGGCGCAACTGAGCAGTTGTCGGCCATCGCATGTCGGCACTCGGTTCCCGTCACGACACCGCGTTCCCGGACTGATCAGACGGACTGCCCCGACGTTCTCGAGCACTGTGCCGATCGAAGGCGCGCGCATGACCCCTCCCCTCCGCCGAGCCAGCAGACAGTCGTCATCGGTCAGCGACTGGCCACACTGAACACGCCACCAGCCAGCAGCACCAATACAGCACTGGCCCAGGCAGGCCCGCTCGAGCCCACAGCCGCGAGGGCTACACCACCGGCCACCGGCCCGATGATGGCACCGGTATTGAGAGCGACGGTGGCGAATGCACCGGACATCGTCGGAGCGCCCTGGGCGGTGGCGACAATGGTTCCGCGAGTCGAATTATCGTCGATGACGCGTACGCGGCCCGCGACCTGGGGAAACATCGCCCAATTCACTCATCACTTTGCCCTCGAAGTGATGAGTAGACCTGACTCCCCAAGGCAAAAAGATGACCCCCTGACCTGCATTTCTGCTGGTCAGGGGGTCATTCTTGTGCGCCATCAGGGATTCGAACCCCGGACCCGCTGTAAAAGAGGTAACAATTCCGGTGGACCCACCAGAGTCCACCACACGCCAGCTGACCAGGTTGTTCGGCGAATCGAGAGACCATCAGTGTGCGGGTGAATCCACCCGAGTTCGACTCAAAGTGATGAGTAAAAGATGACCACTTTCGACTGTCTCCGGGTCCATCGACGTCCCCCCTCGTCCTTCCACCGTCCATACGGGCCGACATGGTCATTCGACTCCGCCATGATTCAAAGTGATGAGCTCCCCGTTGCGCTTGGAACCCCGGCGTCGAGACGAAGATACGCTGCGGACACCGCGTATAGAGGAATATGCCGGTGCAGCGGCCTACGCCGTGCTTTGCGATGCCTAGGTTTCGGTGCCAATGCCAGTGACCGCCGTTCACGAGAAATTGCGGGCGGAAAGGTATGCCGGATTGTCGTCGACGATCCTCGCGAACAGGCTATTGCCATACAGCGCGCAACTAGCTGACGCCACCGCGCGACGCAATCGCCCAGGTCGCCACTTTAGATCGCGGTGGTCCGACTATCGGGGACCTGCCAGTAGCATCCACCAATCCCAGGGCGGGGTCAGTTCCAGTAGACTCCACACCTTATTTCAGGTAAAACTGGCTGCTAAAGCCCCGGGAGGCAGAATGTTGGCTAGCATGGCAGATACACTGTTGAGGGTCATATTGGGAACAGCCATCTTGACTACCATCTATTCAGCTCTTCGAAGTAATTGGCCTACCAGCTACTTCTCCGCGTCGGATTTAATGACCGACTGGTTCTCTGTAAATCTACATCGATATCTTCTATTCCGGTTTATCCCCGTCTTTCTTGTTTCCCTGTGCGCCTGCAGTGGCCTGGAGAACCAATTCACTGAACGCGTGACTGTCGGTAGCGCAATCGCAATAATTCACATTTCACAGACATCGCTTCGGGCCGCAATTGCTAGCCGGGCAGATCGAATACAGAACCGTAGCGCCGCCATCATCGCGCAGAGTTTAATCGTATTTGGCGTATTATTGACCACCGCTGCAGCCGTACTATACCAGCCACTTGTCTCAGATATCTTGCCCGACTGGTCAGATTACTTCCAAGCATTAATTACAGCGGTATTCGTAACCTGCTTCGGGTTCGCTGCCATTACGATCACCAGGAGGCAAGAACAGGGCCCGGGCGAATCTGTCGAAGTACTGGAAAAGGACTTTGTCAGTACAATCATCAGATGGTCGCATCATTACAAAGTTGATTCGGACGTCGCCCTAGCTATCTTCGCGACTGAAAATTCCCAGCGGCCGAAGTGGGTACGGCGGGCAGAGAAAATGCTTGGTCGATTTGGATTAGTCCGGACCTTTGGAATTGGTCAGACCTCGCCCACTCCGCCAACTTCAATGGATGAAGACGTACAAAACACCCTTGCACCGCTCGCAGGCAGCAATTTTTTGGGAATCGACCAGTACGGGCGTCGAACGTGGGCGGAAGTCTATTTTGAGCGCCACAACCAAAGTCAGACATTCGTCGACTTCGCCGCTCAACGTTGGCAAGAATATGATAGCCGCACAACGAAGACCGAATGGATTGGTTCGACTGGCAACCCGATTCTGCGGAGTTCCTATCAGCTTCGAAGAGTTGCGCAGACATTCATCGCGTCTGGAACTGCAACAGAAGATGTAAAACTCCTGATCGTGACGGCTCCAGATGGCTCGTCCCAAGTTGTCCAGCTTCCGCCGATTTCCAACAGAGCAGATGGGTTACGGGAATGGAACGTCTCATCCCCGCTGATGTCGGGCGGATTACGCATCGAAGCTGCTCTGGTCACACCCAATATCGACGCGACACCAGACGCGCGGACGGTTAGCCTTTATGGTTAAGGCTGGTGGCAGGTCCCCGATAGTCGGACCACCGCGTTCTAGAGCCACGGTGTGATTGATGTCAGTCGATCTCGCAGCCCACGGGTTGGTGCGTGTGGGTGCATTGGGCAGCATACTCAGCCGGGGTGAGGTAGCCCAGCGATGAGTGGCGATGTCGATTATTGTGGTCGTCCTTGAAGTCGCCGATCACGACCCTCGCTTCGAGCAGGCTGGTCCAGTAATTGCGGTTGAGGCATTCCTTCCGTAGTCGATTATTGAAGGACTCGATGTGTCCGTTGTTCCACGGTATGCCCGGCGGGATGTAGGCGATACCGATCCTGTCCCGGCAGAACTGTTGCAGCACATAGGAAATGAACTCTGGCCCGTTGTCCATTCGAAGCACTTGAGGCGGCCCTCCCCACAGCGCGAACGCCTTGCCCAACTCCTCGGTCAGCCGCTGGGCGGTGATCGAGCGCTCCACGATGTTGAGCACCGACAGTCTGGTGTGTTCGTCGATCATCGACGCAATCTTGATGGCCTTCCCATCGACAGTGGAATCGAACTGGAAATCCATAGCCCACACCACTTTCGGTGCATCGGATTCGATCTGCGGGCACGAACTGATGCCGGCGCGTTTGCGGGGATGGTAGATCCGAACCTGCAGACCCTCTTCCTTCCAGAGTCGGTGGACCTTCTTCTTGTTCACCGTCATGCCCTTGTCGTGCCTCAGATGCGCCCAGGCGCGTCGAAACCCGTGCACTGGGTGTGTGCCTGCGTATTTGCGGAGTTCGGCTCTGAGTGCGGCGTCGGGGTCGGCTGGTGTCTGCGCGACCGGTGTTCGTGCATAGGTGGAACGGGCAAGCCCAACTGCTTTGCACGCCAATCGTTTCGACATGTTCATCGTCGAAACGAGCATGTCGACAGCGCGAGGCTTGGCAGCTGGGCTCAAAATTTTCCCCGCGCCACCTCCCGAAGAGCGTCCTTCTCCAGCTCAGCGTCGGCAAGCAGTCGCTTGAGCTTGCCGTTCTGCTCCCGCAGCTCCTTGAGCTCCTTCGCGGCGTCGGTGTCCATGCCGCCGTACTGGCGGCGCCAGTTGTACAACGTCGCCGCCGACACCTCGAGCTCTGCCGCGATCTCCTCCTGCGTCTTGCCTGCAGCGGTGAGTTCATCGGAGCGCCGCAGTTTGCGCACGATGTCCTCGGCAGAATTCCGTTTCCGTCCAGCCATGTTCTCCATAGTCCTAATGGGACTCGATCGGCGAGTCTTCGTCACCGCGCAGTCCTGTCGGAGAATGCTGATCACTGAGCCGCTGGTGGGTGAGCACTTCATCGTCCGGGAGTGAACGTCGACTCCTGAGGATAGATCGTGCACCCACCAGTCGGTGAGGGTTCCACAGAACGCTGATGGGGTGTCGTGCCGCACTGAGCACTGATCCATTAGGTCGCAGTCCGGATCCCTCGAAGGCTCACCGAGCAATGACCGAACGCGTGCGAGGAGAGGAATGCAACATGATTTTCGTAGGAGACGACTGGGCCGAAGACCACCACGATATCCACGTAATGAACACCGACGGTAAACGCCTGGCCACGCGCCGACTACCTGAAGGGTTGGCAGGTATCGCGGCATTCCACGACGTCGTGGCCACGCACGCCCCCACGCCAGCCGATGTCGTCATCGGGATAGAAACCGACCGAGGGTTGTGGGTATCTGCGCTGCTCGCAGCCGGATACACGATCTACGCCATCAACCCGCTCGCCGCCGCACGCTATCGTGACCGGCACCATGTATCCGGAGCGAAATCCGATGCCGGAGACGCGAAACTGCTAGCAGACCTAGTTCGCACCGACCGCCACAATCATCGCACCGTCGCCGGCGACACCGCGGATGCCGAGGCGGTCAAAGTGCTGGCCCGTGGTCACCAGAATCTGATCTGGTCCCGCAATCGCCAGACCAACGCATTGCGCTCGGCGTTGCTCGAGTATTACCCGAGTGCCCTGGTTGCATTCGAATGCCTTCATGACCGCGACGCAGTCGCAGTGCTCGCGCGCGCCGCTTCACCCGCCGAAGCCGAACATCTCAGCACCTCGTCTATACGCTCGATACTGAAAAAGCTGGGCGACAGCGCAATATAGATTCAAGAGCCCAGCAAATTCGTGTATCGCTACGTAAAGACCAACTTGCTTCGCCACCGCCCGTCGAAGCAGCGTTCGCCGCAACTACCCGTTCGGCGGTCGCGTTGATAGCGGAGTTGAACCGACAAATAGCTGACCTCGAAGCAGTACTCTCAACACATTCTAGGACACACCCGGACGCCGACATCTACCTCTCCCTGCCAGGACTCGGTGTCATCCTCGGCGCCCGGGTGCTCGGTAAATTCGGAGACGATGCCAACCGATACACCACGGCCAAGTCTCGCAAAAACTACGCCGGCACGTCACCCCTGACCGTCGCATCCGGCAAGAAACGCGCCGTTCTCGCTCGTCACGTTCGGAATCGACGCCTCTACGACGCGATTGACCAATGGGCATTCTGTGCCCTCAGCCAGAGCCCAGGCGCTCGCGCTTACTACGATAGATATCGTGCTGCGGGCAACCTCCACCACCAAGCGCTACGGGCACTCGGCAACAGGCTCGTCGGCATCCTCCACGGTTGCCTACGACATCACAGCAACTATGACGAGCACACCGCCTGGGGACACCGAGACGCCCAACAACTCAGTGCCGCTTGACAAGTTAGAGCCCTGGGGTGTCTATCCGCCCAGCTCATGGGCAACAAGACTCTAAAACAGGGTGGCCCCGTTCACCGGGGACACGCCAGCTTGGTATGTGCCTATCCAACCAAAATGCGCGCTGCGCAGTTGCGGAGTGTGAACGTCGACATGCATCCCAGACGCGCCGCGACACGTGATTTGTCCAGGTAGACCCCATCGTCCGAGGAGCAGGTGAAGACGCTCCGACACCAATTTCATTGCAATGTCTCAGGAGCTCCTACGGCCGACAATGTAGGCGGGGCCGTCGTCACTGATCCTCGCGAACGTCGTGAGCAGCGGTTCAGTGTTTTGGTCGGCCCGCAAGATGACATGCAAGTTTTTTCGTTCAGCTCGATCTCATCCCACGGCAGTCCCCGGGCCCAACTCGGACAACAGCTGATTAATGAACTCACGGTGTTCGTCTCGTTGTGTGCAACTTCGGATCGTCGCTCATTCGACCACTTGCCGAACACGGACAACATGCCAGGTCGATCCATGCTGTTCGGTGCTCTCCGTAATGCAATCGACCTGGTCAACGATAGTTCTTATACCGAAACTGGCAGTCCTTGCACCAGGCAAGGGTCGAGCTACAGGAGCGCGTAAATCTTAGGAGAACGCGATGGGAATACGTCGTAAAGCTCTAAGCCTCAGCTCATTCGGAATTTTCCCGTATCGGTCCAATGGAGACAAACTGGCCAAAATTGGTAAACAGGAGCAGCGCAAGTCAAAGACTGACGCTAAGAATGACCGCAACCTGCAGGAACGGATCCTCGCAGAGCAGCGCCGAGCCAACGACCTGAAGGAGGCCGAGTTGGGCGCACGATACGCACAGAACACCATAGAAGATTCATCGAGCAACAGCTGGCCCGGCCTCGATGACGGGCAGCGTCGGGCCGAGAGCGGCGGTTGGTGGGGCTACAGTAACCCGGCCAATAAGAATCGCCGCTGATAAGCGACCACCAGGAAGCTGACGTGCCGTCCCCGGCCTGAGCCGACGTGCACCTCAGAGCGACAACTCGAACTGAATGCAGAGTTGACACTTTCGTTCTGACTCCTCGCCGGTCAACCCAATTTTCGATACCACTCAAGGTAGCGAATAGAGTCCAGACTAACCCACCGGCAGGAACGACCGCTCCTGTCGGTCGCACGCAGCACGCGGATCGCGCCCGCTAGTTCGAGAAGCGGCGTGCACATCGACATGGCGCTTCGTGCGGGCGTGGTTTGCTGACTGCGATGCGGTCGGTCGGAAACCAAGCAGGTTTGGTCTTCTGAAACTGGTCATCCCCGTTTGGTGGCATCGGCCACCTATACCAGCGACCCGCTGAGCGACGTCGATCAGCATGGTGGGAGTTCCGCCGTCGAATCGTTTGGTCCGCCCCCGTCGCACCACCGCTCCATCTGATTCAGCGCCACGTGCTGCGCTCGGTAAGGGTCGCCGTTTCCGCTGGCCAAAGCTGAACCGTGGTCGAAGCTCGGCCCCAAGCAGACCGCGCCGGTCGTCGGGTTCTGCAGTACTCCCCAATTGTGGACGTGCCGGTCGGTGTTGGCGATGAGCACGTCGAGGACCAGGTATCCGGCGAATACATCGCATGCAGGCCAGGCTTCGTGGGGCGTGTCGACGGGCCCATGGAGGCCGTCGAGAGCGCAATGGATCGCAGTGAGGGTATGCCCCTCGCATGACGCCGCGTCGAAGTTGTCATCGAGCTCCGCCAGCAGAGCCGCGCCTGGGTTCCACGACCACCGGAGTGGACGCATGTCGCGGCTCATGGATCCGTGGCCCTGCTCCACAGTCCCCAGCCGTAAGACCGTCGCCAACTCGGTTTCAGCGGCCGGCACGTCGAGAAGACGTGCGAGCTCGTAGGAGATCTTTTCGGCCCAATCTTCGCCGCGGATCAACTGGTCCTGCGCGTCCCCTCGCTGACGCCGCTCTTCTGACAGCACGAGAGGCTTGATCCTGCGTGGCTTGAACAGCCAGGTGACCCTCGCGGCCGGCACCCTCCGCGGCGCGAAACCACCGCTTCTCCTCATCGCCACCGGGCTCACTCTCACCCCGAGTCCAGTCTGCGAGATCGACAACATCGTAAGCCGCAAGCACGAACCCACCCTATGTGCCAACCCCCTTGGGCTGGGTGAGGGCGAGCACACCGGCCGCGCGATCAAGCGATGCGAACAATCAGCCAAGCGGACTCGCGAGACTACCGACTGTCCCAATTCAACTCGGGCCAGAGAGCCGAATCATCGCTGCGGCATAGGGCTTTTCAGGGCAAAGTGATGAGTAAGTGATGACCTACGGTCCTGGGCGCTATTCGTACGATGCCTTGACCGTCTGCGGCTCTGCTGAAAGAGCAGGTCAGGCCGCTGCGTTACACGACCCGCATCTCTCGAATCCCGGACACACGGTTCCGCGAGTCGAATCATCGTCGATGACGCGTACGAGGATCGCGACCTGGGAAACATCGCCGAATTCACTCATCACTTTGCCCTCAAAGTGATGAGTAGACCTGACTCCCCGAGGCAAAAAGATGACCCCGTTACCAGCGTTTCCGCTGGTAAGGGGGTCATTCTTGTGCGCCATCAGGGATTCGAACCCCGGACCCGCTGATTAAGAGTCAGCTGCTCTAACCAACTGAGCTAATGGCGCCGATCAGCACCACCGTCGTTCTCTGTGGTGCCGGGGAAAACTTTAACAGGATCGCTGACCGGATGTGAAATCGTCTGGTCAGAGGCGCTTTTTAGCTGAAAATCTTGCGGATGACGAGCACTGCGACTACTGCGCCGACTCCGATGAGGGTGTATTTCACCGGCGGTTCGTTGAGCTTGGCGATCACGGTCTGCTTTGTGCTTTCGACGATGCGCTTGGGGCTCGCGCGGACGCTCAGCTCGTCGAGTGTGCTGGCGAGCTGATTGCGAGCGGCCTCGATCTCGCGTTCGATCCGGTCGGTGTCCTTGGCCACGTGTCCTCCAACTTGTCGCAAAATCTTTCGTCTGTCGTTGTCGAGCGTAGAGCACTGTCGTTTTTGGATACTCTTCTCCGGTGACCGACAACAAGAAGCTCGAGCCCGGCGACACTGCACCGGCCTTCACTTTGCCCGATGCAGACGGAAACGACGTCTCTCTGTCCGATTACGCGGGCAAGAAGGTCGTCGTCTACTTCTACCCCGCTGCCAGCACGCCGGGCTGCACCAAGCAGGCGTGCGATTTCCGCGACAGTCTGGCCGAACTCAACGGCGCAGGCCTCGAGGTCATCGGCATCTCCCCCGACAAGCCGGCGAAGCTCGCTAAGTTCCGCGACGCCGAGGGCTTGAACTTCCCGTTGCTCTCCGATCCGGAGAAGTCGACGCTTCTGGCGTGGGGCGCTTTCGGCGAGAAGAAGATGTACGGCAAGACGGTGCAGGGTGTCATTCGTTCGACGTTCCTCGTCGACGAGGCAGGCAAGATCGAGGTAGCGCAGTACAACGTCCGGGCGACCGGACATGTTGCGAAGCTCCGCCGAGACCTATCGGTCTGACCGTCCGAGCTTCTGTAGAAACAGAGCTTCGGCGACGGCGATGTTCTCGATTTCCCGTGGGTCGACGCTTTCGTTGGGTGCATGGATGCGGCACAGCGGTTCTTCGACGCCCATGAGCACGATCTCCGCCTTCGGGAACGTCTGTGCGAGAACGTTGCACAGCGGGATCGAGCCGCCTTGCCCTGCCGAGGACACGTCCGTGCCGAATGCTTCCTTCATCGCCTCGCCCAGAGCTGCGTAGCCGGGGCCGTCGGTTCGCGCTCGGAACGGCGATCCGATCGCCTCGCGCTCGATACTCACGCGCGCGCTCCACGGCACGTGCGCCCGTAGATGGGCCTCGAGCGCATCCTGAGCAGTCTGTGGGTCGATACCGGGCGGCACCCTCAGATTGAGGCGTGCGGACGCCGTCGGCGAGATTGCGGCCGCCGAACCGACGACGGGCGGGCAGTCGATTCCCAGGACCGTGAGGGCCGGGCGCGCCCACACGGCGTCGGCAACCGAGGCCGAGCCCGCAAGGTCCACCCCGTCCAGTACCCCTGCGTCAGCGCGGAACCGATCGGCTGGATAGTCGATGCCGTCCCACACCTGGCTCGTGTCCAATCCGTCCACGACGGTATTTCCGTGCTCGTCTCGCAGTGTGGACAGCAACTGGATCAGTGCAGCGAGGGCGTCGGGGGCTGGACCGCCGTACATTCCGGAGTGGACTTCACCGTTCAAAGTGTCCACTCGGACAACGATATTGGCGATTCCGCGTAGTGTCGTCGTCACGGTCGGCCGACCCACGGCAGCATTGCCGGTGTCGGCGATGATGATGACGTCGGATTCGAAGAGTTCGGGCCTCGCCTGCACGAGTGCTTCGAGTCCACCGGTGCCCATTTCCTCCGAACCTTCGGAAACCACGGTGACTCCGACGGCGAGGTCGTCACCGAGTGCGCGCAGCGCCAGCAGATGCATGACGACGTTGCCCTTGCAGTCCGCTGCGCCGCGGCCGAACCAGCGGCCTCGAGACTCGGTGAGTTCGAACGGCTCGCTGTCCCACAGTGATCGGTCCCCCGGCGGTTGGACGTCGTAGTGCGAATACAGCAGCACTGTCGGCGCACCTGCAGGCGCAGGCCGGTGCCCCACGACAGCCAGCGAATCGTCGTCGGTCTCGATCAGCTCCACCGAGTCCATTCCGGCGTCCAGGAATGCGCTGCGAACCCAGTTCGCCGCGGCTACACACTCTTCACGCGGAAACTGACGTTCGTCGTGAACCGATCGGAAAGCCACCAACTCTCGTAGTTCGCGCTGAGCCCGCGGCATGTCTGCGGAAATCGCCGATCGAACATTCGACATCGTCACTCCTGACACTCTTACCGACCGTTTCCACCCTTGACGATCATTGTGTCATCGTGCAGGGAGGTCGGGCAGAGGGTCAGTTTTCGTGGATCTCCTGTTCGACCCACTGTGCAGTGTGCTGCCAATGTCGGTCCCAAGCCTCTTGTTCGAGCTGTTCCTGGGATTTCCCTGGCTCGGGAATGATGACCGGGACGGCGAACTCCGGAGGAGCCACCTCACTTCCCGGCACTACAGCGGCTGCCGGGGGGATCGACTGGGCCGGTATCGGGGTGAAGGTTTCGCGTGGCTTCGCGACACCGGTTGTTGGATCGACCGTCCAATTCTCGACTACGGGCGCAGGCAAGAACACCGGTTCCGGCGTCCACGGAGCGAGAGGTGCGGGTGGTGGTGGCGCTGGCTCCGGCGTCAGGGCCGGGGGCCGCGCCGCTGTGCTTTCGCTCGTACCCAAGTCGGTATCGATTGCCGTCGACCTCGGTTTCGCCATCTCCGTGGGAGTTTGGCTCTTCGGCGAATCCGCAGGCAACGTGGATGCCAGCGCAACTCCACCGGACAGGATTCCCACCAGCAGAGCTCCGGCGAGCACGAGCTTTTTGCGGGGCATGGAACGGCGCACCTGCGGCTGGTGCACCTCCGCGGCCACGACGGGAGGCGGTGACGTCACCAACGCTGGAGCGGCAGGTGCTACCGCCGACACCGTTTCGGATTCGTCTTCGGCGTCCGTCACCGAGTCGACAGCATCGTCGGCGGCACTGTCGTCGTCCAGGTCCATCGCCACCTCTGGAACCACGTCCCTCACCGCGAGCAGTCCTGCACCACTGGCGGCGATCAGACTGGCGTCGCCGACTCGAATTACCGGCACACCGAGCCCGAGGGAAAGGATGTCGACCACATCTCTGTTGCCCGAGAGGTCTCCGAACAACGCGACAGAGTCGGCCTCGGTACCGGCCTCGTCGAGAACTTCCCATGCCAGGGCCACCGTGCCGCCGATACGCTCAGGGGTCGGCGAATCGAATGCCACCGCCTTGGCGGGCGACAGGGTTTCTTTCGCCACGTCGGCGAGCGAGATCGATACCCCCGACGGGCCCATGTAATAGAGAAGAACTCGCTCGGCGGAAGTGAACTCGGGCGATCGCGCCAGCCACCCCAGCAACGCAGAGGATGCGGAGATCATCGACACCGAATCGACGTCCGCCTCCGCGATCGCCGACTCGAACAGGGCACGCTCTTCATCCGAGCAATACACCACTCCGATACCGTCCACCGCTGTGTCAGCGGCAGCAGCAAGCTCACGCATGCTCTCTACGGCAGCGGTCAGCGATGCTGCGACGCTATCGTCCAGCGCGGTCACCTGGCTTGCCGCTACCGAATCTTCCACCCCATCGAAAAGGACGGAGTGCAGGGCACCCGACTCGATGGAAAGACCAATAGTGGCCACGTAAATACTCCTGTGCCTAAGGGTGAGGCTCCCGACATGAGCATCTCCGAGACGAAATCGGCGATGTCACCCTCCACGACGATGAAACTGATACTCGAACCATACCTAAAGATGGTTTTATTGACCAGAAAGCAACTCGAGATCTGCCGAAGTTACTGTATCGAGCGGCACGGTGAGATGGAGTGAGCTTTCACTGGCCCTGGGCCGCCACTCGGTGTCTGTAACTCCGCGTAGTGGAGTAGATGGCGCTTCGGCCGCTAGCCTGGAGGAGTGGAGTCCTCTGCTAGCGCCCAGGCTGCGAGACGAATAGACGCAGCGCTCGAATCGACGGTAGAGACACAGGAGCTGATGCCGCGGCGGCGTCCTACCCAAGAACGCAGCCAACGCAAGTTCGACGCATTGCTTGCCGCATCACGCGACGTGCTGAGCGACGCCGGATTCGAATCGTTCACCTGTGAGGAAGTTGCCGCTCGCGCTGAGCTCCCGATCGGCACCTTATACCAGTTCTTCGCCAATAAGTACGTGATCGTGTGCGAGCTCAACCGGCAGGACGTCGTCGGTGTTCAGCAAGAACTGGCCGACTTCAACGGCGAGGTGCCGTCGCTGGATTGGCTTCGATTCCTCAACAAATTCGTCGACCACATGGCCAATATGTGGATGTCGGATCCGTCGCGGCGCGAGGTGTGGCTCGCCATGCAGTCCACTCCGTCCACGCGCGCCACCGGCGTCATCCACGAACGCGAATTCGCCGACCAGGTCGCCCGCATGCTCGGCCCCCTCACTCCCCGGACACCGAGAGTGCGACGCAACCTGATGGCCCAGGTCCTCGTCCACATCGTGTACTCGATGCTGAACTTCTCCGTTCAGGACGGACAGAGCCACGAGGATGCCGTCGCCGAACTCAAACGCATCATGACCGCGTACCTTCTCGGCGCCGAAAGGGACAGCAGGCGTTCGGGCGCCTCCGCCGAGTAGATCTGCGCTCGACTCCGCCAGGCTACAGCCGGAAACACGAACGCCGGCCCACTCGTAGCGAGCGGACCGGCGTCGTGTGTCTACAGACTTATTCTTCCAAGATCGCCACGGCTGCAGCGATATCGCCGTCGTGGGTCAGGGACAGATGAATCTTGACTGTCGGCAGAAACTCCAGAGCCATGCCGTGCAGCTTGATCGACGGCCGTCCCCAGGCGTCGTTGACGACCTCGATGAGCGGGTACGGATTGTCGCCGATCTGCGGCGGCCTGGCGAAACGTGAAGTTGCCCAGGCCTTAAGAACCGCCTCCTTCGCGGCCCACCGTGCTGCGTAGTGGCGAGCCGGGTCGGAACTCTTCGTTGCCGAGTGCCGACGCTCCCCCGTGGTGAAGCTGTCGCGGATCATCGTCGTGCCGGCCTTGTCCATCTGCTCGGCGAAGTCGGACACGGTCACCAGGTCGAAACCTACTCCGAGAATAGCCATTACTTGCACCCCGGCAGACCCGAGCGGTAGACATCGTCGTCGCCGAGGCGTGCTGCCTCGGTGAGCAACATGTCCGCTTCGAGTTCGCGCGACGCCTTTGCAGGCGTCCCGTCGTGTCCGAGCCGTCGGTCCTCGGGCCGCTCGTACAGTGCGTCACCTCCGACCATCGCGGAGATCAGCCTGCGCTGACCGGCGATACGTCGCTCGTTGGAGCGAGCGATGTAGTCGGCGCGACGATCTGCAGGCACGGCCTCGAGGAAGGCCTGTGGGTGAACCACGGCGATGAGACCGGACACGTGACCGAAGCCGAGGCTGGTCAGCAGTCCTGCCTTCAGCGGTACCGAGTCACCGAAACGCAGCGGCTCGCGTGCCCACACGAGGTGTTCGAATTCGGTCATCTTGTCGTCGACGCAATCGAGGCTGCGGTTCGGCGGGATGACTCCGTTGCTGAGCACCTGGCAGAGACCGATCAGCTGGAAAGCTGCGGCTCCACCCTTCGAGTGGCCGGTCAGGCTCTTCTGCGAGACGACGAACAGTGGTGCTCCGTCGGTGCGTCCGATCGCCTTGGCCAGGCGGGTGTGCAGTTCGGCCTCGTTCGGGTCGTTCGCGGCAGTCGAGGTGTCGTGCTTGGAGATCACGGCCACATCGTCGGCACTGACGCCGAGTGCGTTGAGTGACAACGCGAAGGACGAATCCTTGCCCCCACGACCGGCGCTGAGCGCACCGAGTCCCGGAGCCGGGATGGAGGTGTGCACGCCGTCGCCGAACGACTGCGCGTACGCAACGACACCGAGGACCGGAAGTCCTATTTCCAGCGCCAGGTCACCGCGAGCGAGCAGAACCGTTCCGCCGCCCTGCGACTCGACGAACCCGCCGCGCCTGCGGTCGTTGGCCCGGGAGAATCGACGATCGCTGATTCCCTTCGCGGACATGGCAGCCGAATCGGCGGTCGCGGACATGTCACCGAAGCCGATGATGCCTTCGGTGCTCAGGTCGTCGAAACCACCGGCGACGACGAGTTGCGCCTTGCCCAGCTTGATCTTGTCGACGCCTTCCTCGACGGAGACGGCGGCGGTTGCACACGCTGCGACGGGGTGAACCATCGCGCCGTAGCTGCCGATGTACGACTGAACCACGTGCGCTGCAACGACATTCGGCAGCGCTTCCTGCAAGATGTCGTTCGCACGAGCGTCACCGAGCAAGGTGTCGATGTAGAGCGAGCGCATGGATTCCATCCCGCCCATGCCGGTGCCCTGTGTGTTGGCAACCAGCGTGGGGTGCACCCAGCGCATCAGTTCCGACGGGTTGAAGCCCGAGGAGATGAACGCATCGACGGTGGTCACGATGTTCCACAGTGCGACGCGGTCGATCGAGCTCGCCATGTCCGGCGAGATGCCCCACTTGGTCGGATCGAAGCCGGTCGGAATCTGCCCACCGACGGTGCGGGTGAGCTTCATCTTGCGCGGCACCCGAATCTCGGTTCCGGCCTTGCGAGTGACCTGCCAGTCACCGGACTCCGGGACCGGTGCGATGACGGTGTGCTCGGGATCGGCCGCCGCGAACGATCGTGCGTCGATCTCGGTGCCGACCACGAAGGTCAGATCGTTGTCGAGGAAGACCGAGGTCATCAGCGGCGCAGTGTTGCCGACCATGGCGCCGTCGTCGACGTAGGTGCGGATACCGCACTTCTCGACGACGATGTCGTGGTACTTGTCGGCGATCTCGGCCTCGGGCACGAGATCACCTGATTCGATGTCGTACCAGCCCGGCTTGGGATCGTTCTCCCACGTGATCAGGCCGGTGTTCCATGCGAGTTCGAGAACGCCTGCGGCGGAGAGCTCCTCGTCGACCTCCATCTCGAAGCGCGTACGCGCACTTCCGTACGGTCCGAGCTCGCCGGCGCCGACGATGACGATCAGGTCCTTCGGATCGACATCGAGCGCAGGCCATGCCGGTGCAGTGGTCGAGGTGGACAAACGCGGCGGAGCGGGCAGAGCCGCAATCACCGAGCTGTCGAGCACTTCCTCTACCTTCTCGCCGGCCGCGTCGGCTGCGGCACGGGAAAGCTCGACGAGGTCGAGCTTCGTGTTCGCCAGTCCACCGGTCAGGTCGGCAAGCAGAGGCGCTTGCGTGGCCTGGCGGCGAGCGGCAGGCTCGCACAGCTTCAGCAGCTCGGTTGCCATCTCACTCGTCGACCACGTCCGCACGCCTTCGGCCTCGACGGCCTCGACGATCGGATCGTTGCCGCCCATGAGTCCGGTTCCGCGAACCCATCCGATGTGCGCGTGGGCAATGGAAACACGCTCGGCCCAGTTCTTCTCCGAGCCCCACTTGGTCGCGATGGCGTCGAGGGCTGCCTTCGATTCACCGTAGGCACCGTCGCCGCCGAACATGCCGCGGTTCGGCGAACCTGGCAGTACGACGTGCAGGTGGGTGTCGATGTCGTTGTCGTAACCGATCTTCGACAGTCCACCGATGAGACGCTCGACCGACCAGAGCAGAACCCGCATCTCCATCTCGGCGCGGGCGCCGGCGTCGGACAGTTCGCCGACGACGCGAGGAGCAGCGAACGGGAACAGCATGGTGGGTGTGACGCCTGCCTTGACGAGAGTCTTTGCCCCGCCTGCATTGTCGACCTGATCGGAACCGATCCACTCGATGAGTGCGTCTACGTCGGTGTACGAGGCGATGTTGGCCGGAACGACCCACAGTGCTGCACCGGCGCGAGCATTCGCCCGGTAGAGCTCTCGGTAGAACTTCAGGCGCTCGTCGTTGAGCTTGGAGGTGGTGATGAAGACGGTTGCACCGCCCCCGAGCAGCTTGGCGGCGATCGCCGCGGCGATCGACCCCTTGCTACCTCCGGTGACGACGGCTACTTCGTCGGACCATTCGCCCTTGTCTTCGGAAGACTGTGCGATGTCCGCGATCCGGCCGTAGAACTCGGCCAGCGTGGTCTTGCGTTCGGCCTGCGCCTTCGACTTCCACCACTGAGCCTGAGCTGCAACAGCTTTACCCGATCCGGCGAAGCTTTCGACGGCGATGTCGCCTGCGGTACCGAGCCACAAGCGGGCCAGGTCCTCACGCGCCGTCGCCCAACGATCATCGACCAGAACGGCCTTGCGCTCGTCGAATGCCGGGGCAACCAGTCGTGGCCAGTCCGAACCCAGTTCTGCAGCAACCAGATCCACCAATACGGCGTCCGGATTGTCGACAGCCAGGGCGTTCGGAGCATCGGCGAAGCCGAGCTGTTCGAGAACGAGCCGCGCCGCCGAAGCCAGAACCCCGTCGCGTCCGGTGATGTGCTCGGTGAACTCACCGAGAGCAGCCGCATCGACTGTTCCTCCGCTTCCGCCACCGGTCTGCGGCAGCGAGACTGCAACACCGCGGCGAGCGGCGACAGCGGCTACCGCCGAATCGATGACGGTGTCGACTGCAGTGCCGTCGGCGAGTGCACCGTCGGCCAGGCCACCGAGTGCGCCGCCGCGGACCGAGGAGCCGTCGCGGGTTCCGAGAGCGACCTCAGCGGTGACGTGATGCGCCCAGCCGTCGCCCAGTTCCCATACCTTCTTGACGCGATCGGCGATGGAAGCCGGACGACGTCCCGAGGGTCCGAAGACCTTGCGAAGGTGGTCGTTGATCGAATCGCTCAGTACCGGGCCGAAGGGCTTGTAGGTACGGGCGAGCTTGTTGACCGTGCCGGAGAGCGCGCCCATGTCGGCATCGGCTGCGCCGTCGATCGCACCGAGTGAAAGCTCGGAACCGAGGTCGACGAGCAACTGGTTACGACGCGAGGAGACGCCGTCGCACAGTGCCTCGATGGTGTCGGCAGGTCCGATCTGATCGAGCTGCAGTTTGGTCCACAGTCCGATCAGGATCTTGGTTGCGTCCGAAGCGCTGAAGGAGATGTCCTCGGGCCGCGGGCCGCCGGATGGAGCCGACGGTGCGGCCGCAGGAGCCGGCGCAGCGGAAGCGGCAGGTGCAGAGGCGGTCTCGACCGGAGCGGACTCCTCTTCCTCCACCGGCGCTGGGTCGGTGTCGGTGCCGTAGACGATCGCGGCCTCACGTTCGAGGTTGAGCACCTCGACCGGGAATCCGAAGCGGCCCGGCAATTTCAGTGTCTGCGAAGCCAGGTTGGCGACCGTCGGCGTTGCGCCGAGACCGATTTCCACGAAACGCTCCACACCGAGTCCACCGTCTGCCTCTTCGGCGAACAGCAGATCCTGTGTCTCGATCCAACGGACCGGGCTGGCGAACTGCCACGCCAGCAGTTCCGTCAGCACGACGCGGCACAGATCATGCGGGCGTGCAGCCCAGGAATCGAAGTCGGCGAGGACGTTGTTCAGGGGCTCGGAAGGAACGAGGTCCGCGATTTCCTGAATGAACGAACGCTCGAGCGAGAACGGCCTGGGCACCAGGTTCGGCACGTAGCGTCCGAGCAGGATCTCCGGGTCGAGATCAGCAGGCAGCAACGTTTCGAGCCGGGTGCGGAAGTCGTCGACTCCCCCACGCAGCACAGTCGAGTGGAACGGTACATCGATGCCGGGCACCACGATGAAGGCGCGCTTGCCGCCGAATTCGGCGACACGGACGTCGATCTCCTTCTCGAGTGCGGCCAGACCGGCAACCGTGCCGGCAATGGCGTACTGCGATCCACGCAGGTTCAGGTTCACGATCTCGAGGAACTCACCGGAAGCCTCGGCGACACCGGCGACGAAAGCGTGCACTTCGGTGTCGGCGACACCCATCTGCGACGGCCGGATGGCTGCCATGCGGTAATCGCTTCGACCGGATGCGTCACGCGGAACGAGCGCATGCATGGCCGATCCACGCTGGAAGACGACCTCGAGGACTGCTTCGAGTGGGAGAACACCGGCGACGGCAGCGAGAGCGTTGTACTCACCGACCGAGTGGCCCGCAAGAATCGAGTTCTCGACGAAGACACCGGATTCGCGCATTTCGGCGACCTGTGCGACACCGAGAACAGCCATCGCGACCTGGGTGAACTGGGTCAGGTGGATGACGCCGTCGGGATGGCGATGAACGGTGCCACGCGCTTTCAGCGTGGTCGGGTTGTCGCGGACGACCGCCAGAATCGAGAATCCGAGAGCCTTACGAGTGTGCTTGTCGGCGCGCTCCCAGACCTCACGGGCGGCCTTCGAGCGCGACCGTGCGTCCAGCCCCATTCCCTGACGCTGAATACCCTGTCCGGGGAAGGCGTAGACGGTCTTCGGCGCCGCAGTGCGAGCCGAGGCAACCATGACGAGTTCGCCTGCGACACGGCAGGACACGTCGATGAGTTCGGCACCATGATCGAATCCGGTGCGGTCGACGCGAATGTCGATTTCGGCTCCGGGGCGGACCATCCCGAGGAAGCGAGCGGTCCATGCGGTCAGGCGACGGGGCGGAGTCTTGGTGTCGGCGTAGTCGATTGCGGTGACGGCCTGCTGCGCTGCGGCGGAGAGCCACATGCCGTGCACGATCGGGGAACCGAGACCGGCGAGTAGCGCAGCCGCATCGGAGGTGTGGATCGGGTTGTGATCGCCCGAGACCTGGGCAAAGGCTGCCATGTTGCGCGGCGCGAGAATGGTGGCCTGACGGCGACGACGACGCGGTGTGTCCTTGGCGTCGGCACTGACCGAGCCTCCGGCGGGAGCCGGATCGGACAGTTCACCCTTGCCGGTGCGTCCGCGGATGGCGAAGCGTTCGACGAGAGTTGCCACGGCAGGCGCGTCGAGACCTTCCCCGAGCATCGCACCGATGGTGGTGGTGACCTCGACTACGCGACCGAGATCGGTGTCGAGCACCTCCCCTGCCTCAGCTTTGACGACGAGAATCGATGCGTCAGTGGGCAGTTCACCTACCAGGTTGACGCTGTGGTCGAGGTGGACCAGATCCAACATGCCCTCGATCACGTCGATTCCCGCAGCTGTGCGGGTGGCGCCGAGGACAGCGAAGACGGCAGGCCAGCATGCTCCGACAAGCACGTCGGGAACAGCCTTGCCGCTCACGGTCAGCGAGTCGGGAAGACCCGATCCGGTGACGCCGCCGTGGTCTGCCACGAGATCAGGGATCCACGCCAGGTTGACGCGTGCAACACCGTTCTTCACCTTGGGAAGGTCTTGTCCCGCAGCAATTCCGAGTAGCGAGGACATCGAAGCCTGCGCATCCTCAGCAGTGACGACAGGGGCGCCGCCGTCGACCGTGGAAACGGGGACGGTCAAGCGGATGCGCACCTCCTTGCCGGGGGCGAGCGGAACGGTCAGCTCGACGTGAGTCGAATCCTGCACGGTGAGAGAGGATCCGGTCTGCGGGTGTGATGCGACGGTGTCGGATTCGACGATCCAGTCCGCGGTGTCACCGAGACGTGCAACGGGGTTCTGCGTCATCCGTGACGCCCAGTCGACGTCGGGGGCAGCAAGAACGATGCCGAGCAGACCGGGCGCGATACCTGCGTAACGACGGCTCACAGCGGGGGCCGGTGCACTGCCGTCGGCTACCAACTCGTCGGCGGTGGCTTTTTCGAAGCGATCGAGTAGATCCCCGACCGGCTCGTCGACGCGGGTGATTCCGGCGACGGCAACGGTGCCGGGAATGACGCAGACCTGATCGGCGGAGTACCGCGGATCGTGCGCCTGCCACAGCGAGTCACTGCGCCACCAACGCCGAACGTCACCGTCGACGACGGGAACGAAGTTGATCGGCTTGCCCGGCAGTTTGCAGAGCGAGGTGAAGAAGGTGATGTCCGCTGGGTGCAGAACGACGTCGCCTGCATCGGGGAACTGAGCGAGCAACGAGCGGAGTGCAGCACGCGGACGTTCGAGCGTGTCGACGTCGGCGAAGAGCGTCGGGATCGGGCCGCGGTCGACGGGGTGCAGACGGGCTTCGGTGCGCTGGAGCATCTCGAGGAAGCGGGTGCGCCAGGTGACGTCGAGCCATACCGAATCGGTGGCCTCGGCGAGCGCGTCGGTGAACTCGCCACCGCAATCGAAATCCTTGCGCTTGTCCGTGCCGATGGCCAGGTCGAGGTAGCGAATGAGCCACTGCTGGTAGGTCATCGATTCCACGTCGCCGAAGTACGGCTTGGCGGTTCCGTCGAGTGCCGCGATGATCTCCTCGCGACGCTCGGCCACAGCATCGGCGTTACCGGCGACCTCGTCGAGGAGGCGCCCGCAGCGTGAGGCCGCGTTGTCGATCTCGTGAATGTCCGCCCCGAGCTGGCTACGGCCGGAGGCCATTCCGCCGGATGCGGTGCCTGCACCGACCCAGTCCGGGGTTCCCGGTGTGTCGACGAGAAGCTGCTTGACCTCGGGCGAGGTCGTCGCTTCGAGTGTTGCCATGGCGGCGGTACCGACGAGGATTCCGTCGAGCGGCATCTTCGGGTAGCCGGCGCCGAGGGACCAACGGCCCGTGAGGTATTCGGCTGCACGCTCGGGTGTGCCGATTCCGCCACCGACGCAGATCACCAGGTTGGGACGTGCGCGCAGCTCTGCGTAGGTTGCGAGCAGCAGATCGTCGAGGTCTTCCCACGAGTGGTGGCCACCTGCGCGGCCGCCCTCGATGTGGACGATGACGGGGTAGGACGGAACCTCGTTCGCGATCCGGATGACGGCGCGAATCTGCGCGACGGTGCCGGGCTTGAAGCACACGTGCGAAATGCCCGCGTCGGAAAGCTCCTCGATGAGCGCGACGGCTTCTTCGAGTTCAGGGATACCTGCGGTGACGACGACGCCGTCGATGGCGGCGCCTGCCGCTCGGGCGCGCTGCACGAGGCGACGGCCGCCGAGCTGCAGCTTCCAGAGGTAGGGGTCGAGGAAGAGCGAGTTGAACTGGATCGCGCGACCGGGCTCGAGGAGCTGCGAGAGTTCGGCGACGCGGTCGGTGAAGATGTCCTCGGTGACCTGGCCGCCACCGGCGAGCTCGGCCCAGTGGCCTGCGTTGGCTGCTGCGGCAACGATTTTCGCGTCGACCGTCGTCGGGGTCATGCCGGCAAGGAGGATAGGTGAACGGCCGGTGAGCTTGGTGAAGGTGGTCTCGACAACTACGCGACCGTTGGGCAAGGTGATCGGCTTCGGTGCGAACTCCGACCACGCCGGTGCAACCTCGGGGGCAGCGCCCGGCGTCAGCAGGTTGCGGTGTCCTCCGCGCGTGGAGGCAGCAACGATGCCCACGCCCTGTCCGCGCAGAGCCGGGGTCGTCATGCGAGTCAGAAGGTCACCTGGACCGAGATCGAGGATCCAGTCGGCACCTGCGTCGACGACGCCGTCGATGGCGTCGACCCAGTCCACGGGTGCAACGAGAATGCTGTGGGCAAGAGTGCGCGCAATGTCCACGTCGAGGCCACAGCGCTGTGCCCATGCAGAGACGAGTTCGACGGCATCGCCCAGTGCGGGGTGGTGGAAGCCGACCTCGACGGGGAGCTGCTCGAAGACCGGCGCGAATACCGAACCGCCACGCTTCTTGGAATCGCGCTCACGCTCTTCCTCGGCAGCGATCTGCTCGCTGCGCTCCTGCACACGAGCGAGCTGAGCAGGCGGGCCTGCGAGCACGACGCGACGGCGTCCGTTGCGGATTGCGAGGACCGCGGAACGTTCCGGTGCGCCGGGGATTGCGAGTTCGTCGATGATCGACGCGAGCCGTTCCGGTTCTACGTTCGAGACCGAAACCATGGGCGCCCGATCGGCAGCTCCTATGATTCCCCTACGACGTGCGACCAGGCCTGCGGCAGCACCGATCAGCTGTGCGACGGCAAGGAGACGTGCGTCCTCGGCACCATCACTCTTGACCGACTCGGCGGCGATGAGGCCCTGTGAATGCCCGATGACGGCGACCGGCGGCGTCTGGGCGGGGTCGAGTCCTTGCAGCTTCAGCGCACGCAGCGCAGCGACCTGGGTCAGGAATACCCCTGGAAGCGATACGGCCGCGGAGGTAAGTGCGGCTTCGGAGGGACCGTAGGTGGAGGCGGCGTCGTCCTCGTCTGCGAGATCTTGTTCGAGCATCCAGCCGATGGGATCGAAGCCGACCGAGCGCACGACGAGGAGTTCGTCTGCAACCGGCGTGAGGATGGCTACGGACTCGTTGACCAGGTCCGTGAGCTCGGGCTCGAGTGCCGAGTCGCGGGCGAGCTCTTCGAGCGAGCTGAGCCATGGGGCACCCTGTCCACCGAAAGCCAGCGCGTAGGGCTCACCGGCCGCGAACCGATCTGCGAGCGTACGAGAACCACCACCGCTCTTTGGCGACCTGCTCGCGCCTTGTCCATGTGATGGTGTGCTCTCGTTGATCGTCAAGATGCAAGATTCCTCTCGTGAGCACCTCGGATATCGAGGTATTCGTGGATGGCCCTTCGCCGGCGCGGTTCAGCGGCCCCGTGGAGGAGGACCGTCGGGGACCGAGTCACTCTGACCGCGCTTCACCAGGCTAAGACAAAATCATGAGGAAAGCCTCACGTTCGAGTGGACGTCCAACTGCTACCAGCGAGTACGGCCGCTGGAGGCCCTTTACCTACCGTTGAGGCAACTCGCCGGTAACAAACATCGGTGCTGGCACAGCCCGAATGGAAGCAGGCCGAACGTGAGGGAAACCTCAGATTTATCGTTATCTTTTCGTTATATGAGCCTCGTCACACAACATCCCCGCTAGCGCAGTCTCCAAGTTGTCGGTGACCCTGGGTAGCTTCTCGAAGTACATCGACCCATTCTCGAAGTACATAGACCCGGGGGGGATTCATGTATTCATCGGTTACACATATATTTTCGCAGCGCGACCGCGAGGCTCTCACCGCCCATATCGCAACATGTGCGACACCAGCGAAGTCGCCCTACTGGAATCCCGGATGGCCACAGGAGATCGAAGCTGCCCTACTCGACGCAGTCTTTTCCGCGCGGGCAACATACGGCGGCCCCGAGACCGGCGTGCGGCGCGTCGTCTCCCGTTGGCGCGAGTATCGGCAGTGCGAATCTCTGGACGATCCGACCGCGCTCGCCGCGTTCGTGAACAATCCCGAGGAACTCGCCGAGATCCTCGGGAACAGGCAGCGGGTGGCCGGCAACTCCACCACCAAAGCCGAGTGCGCCGCACGCATCGCGACGGCATTGACCGGACTCGGCGTGGCACGTGCTGAAGATCTCGTCGATTCGGATGAACTTCGCGCTGCATTCACCGCCGTCCCCGGGGCCGGAAGGAAAACGTGGGAGTGCGCACTGTTCCTCGTGGGCGAGCGCACACCTAACTCGCTGCTGCAGGTGATCGCGTTCACCTCGGACGCGGTCGGCAGAACGCTCGACGGCGAGAGTGCCGAGATGCTTCTCGCCGTGACCGCAGAGAGCATGAACGTCGAACGTGCAGCGCTCGAACATGCGGTGTGGCGTTACCAACGCCGTTTTCCTCTCCCGGGCAAGGGGCGGAATTGAAGACTGCCGGCTAACCGTCGGTGCGGACGTGGCCGCGCCCCCTCTCGATCAGCGCGGCCACGCCGTCGAGGATGCAATCGACTCCGAACACGTACTCGTGCACCGGATCAGTCACTGCGCCATACGAAGTCGAGGCAGCGGTTCCCACGCGCGCCGACACCGGGTAGTCAGCGTGATTCATGACGCGCTCCAGGACGGGCGCCGTTGCGGCCCACCACTGTGCATCCGTCATTCCAGATTCCTGGCGAACCTTGTCGAATCGAGCGAGCGCGCGTGCGGTGCCCGCGACATGCGTCAGGACAAGAGTGAGGACCGAATCCATTTCGATGTCAGTGAGCCCGACGCCGTCGATGACGCTCAGCTCTGCCTCGTACTTGTCATTGGTGTGCGGGCCCAACACAGCACGCGCACCCTGCACATCGAGCATCCACGGGTGACGTTGGTAGAGAAGCCAATTGCGCTCCGCGACGAATCGAAGTCCGTTACGCCAGCCATCGGTCGCCGAGGCGGGTTCGGCGACACTCGAATACAACGACGCCACAGCGGTGTCGATCATCAGATCGGCAAGTTCCTCGCGCCCCGGAACGTGCGTGTAGAGAGACATTGCACCGACGCCGAGTCGATCGGCGACACGTCGCATGGACACAGCATCGATCCCGTCGGCGTCCGCGATCTCGATTGCGGAGTCGACGATCGCATCGATACTCAACCCGCTGCGACTCGGCTTCTCGTCCACTCGCCACAGCAGGCCGAGGGTGCGCGCTGGATCGAAAACTGTCGCCTTCTTGCTTGCCACACATCGGACAGTACGCTGTACGCCGAGCCGAGGATGCACCTGCGTTCGGGTCGGGATTCGGCGTTGTAGACTTGCACAGCAACTCGCGCGAGTGGCGGAATTGGCAGACGCGCTGGATTTAGGTTCCAGTGTCTCAGGACGTGGGGGTTCAAGTCCCCCCTCGCGCACCACCATCAGTGACGACCCCCACCGAACTACCTGAGGTAGTAGATACTCGGGTACCGTCGGGGGGTGTCGAAAACCCACACTCAACGCCGCCCGGCGCTCATCGCTCTGGTGATCGTCTCGGCGCTCGGTTGCCTGGCCCTGGGCTGGTGGCAGTGGGAGCGTTTCGAATCCGTCGGCGGCAACGGCCAGAACCTGGGTTACGCATTCCAATGGCCTCTGTTCGCTGTATTCGTCGTCTACGCCTACCGCAAATTCGTACAGCTCGAAGACGAGGCCGACGCTCCGCCGGACGCCGAGAACGACGACGTCGTAGAACAGGTCGTGCGTGAAGTTCCCGCAGATCTGCTCCCCCAGCGACCGGTGGCGCCGGTGGAGGACGACCTCGAAGATCCCGAGGCCCGCCAACTTCTCGAGTACAACAGCTATCTTGCGGAGCTCGATCGCTCCCGCGAGTCCGACAGGAGCACCAAGTGAGCACGGCACCACAGCAATCTGCATCAACCGAAAAGACGAAGAAGATTGCTTCCGCGCTCCTGCGCTACCGAATTCTCGCGTACACCACCGGTGTGTGGCTTCTTGTCCTTCTCGTCGAGATCGTTGCCAAGTACGGCTTCGGTAACGACAGCTTCGGCTGGATCGGTATCGTCCACGGATGGGTTTACGCGGTCTACCTGCTCTTCACCCTCGATTTGGCCATCAAGGTTCGTTGGCCGGCCGCCCGAACCGTTGGCACCCTACTCGCCGGAACAGTGCCGTTCCTGTCGTTCTTCGTAGAGCATTGGCGAACGACTCAGGTAAAGCGCGACTTCGGCGTCTGAGCAGTCAGCACCGAACTTCGGTGGGATCGGAACCGCGCAACGCGTTCGACACCACTTGCTGTGCAACAGGGTCGTAGGAGATTCCAGTGTGCTCGGTGACGTTGCCTGGGCACAAGTCTTGAAGCACGACGTTCGTGTTTCCTTCTCCGGTCAGCAATGACGCCTCATAGGGCACCACCTGGTCGTAGCGGGTCACGATGGTTGTGTAGTCCACTCCCTGAACAGTGTCACTCCCCTCGTTGAGACGCTGAAGAGCCTCGTCGGGAGGTGGGCCCGGGGTCGGATAGTTCGGCGGCGACAGCGCGACGATTCGAGCTACGGACTCCGCACCCCCGAGAAACCGGACGTAGTAGCGCGGTACGGTCCCACCTTTCGAATGCCCGACGATGGCGACCTTCTGCGCTCCCGTCGTGGTCCGGACGGTGTCGACGAACTGCCCCAGTTCGGCTGCACTGTCCTCGAGAGAACCCAGGCCGCCGAACGGAATCCCTTCGAGCGCTCCGTAATCGAGCGCAAAGACGCAGTAGCCTTCGGCTTTCAAGGCCGGCGCCATCGATGCCCAGTTGTCGTAGGAGTTCTCGAGGAACCCGTGGACGAGCACGACCGGTTCCGGGTGTTCGGCACTCGGGACACACGCGTAGTCGTTGGCACCCGAAGGGCTCGCACCCGGGTGTGCGATGGAGTACAGGGTCGCCTCGGCGAACGAGTTTTGCACCGGGGACGCTGCTGCCGGAAGCGGTGCGGCAAGCATTCCAGCGGCCACCAGGACCGCGGCCATGACTGTTCGTTTCACCAGACCAGTCTCTACCCGGTAAGCGTCTCGAGTGCAGGAATCAGCAATGTCAACGCACGCCCTCGATGCGACGCGGCATCTTTCTCTTGCGGGCTGAGTTCCGCCGCCGATCTGCCGTCCCCTTCGGGAACGAATATCGGATCGTAGCCGAACCCGTTCTCACCCAACGGCTCTCGCGCGATGACGCCGCGCCATTCACCCCGGACGACGGCCTCGACGTCGCCGGGGACGACCAGCGCGCAGGCAGAGACGAAACCTGCGCCCCGCCGCTCGTCCGGTACGTCGCCCAGCTGCGCCAAAAGCAACGACGTGTTGGCGCCGTCGTCTCCGTGTACTCCGGACCATCGCGCCGACAGCACACCCGGCATACCGTTCAATGCGTCGACCTCGAGACCGGAATCATCTGCAACACAAGCGAGCCCGGTGGCAGCCGCGCCGTCGCGGGCTTTGGCGAGCGCATTTTCCTCGAACGTCGCACCGGTCTCGGGTGCCTCGGGAAACTCGGGCACCTCGTCCAATCCGACCAATTCGATTCCGAGGACCCCGGCGCTATCGAGCACCCGACGCAACTCATGTAACTTCTTGGCGTTGCGGCTCGCGACGAGAAGCTTGGTATCAGCCACCGAACTTCTTCTTCGGTGCGTCGACGGCAGGCTCGGGAAGCACGCCGGGGTACGGCTCGGCGAGGGCAGCCTGCTGCACCTCGAAAAGCTTCTCGATGCCCGCGAGAGCTGAGTCGAGCAGCTTGTCGAGAGTGGACCTCGGGAACGTAGCGCCCTCGCCGGTGCCCTGGACCTCGACGAGAGTACCGGTGTCGGTGGCCACGACATTCATGTCGACCTCGGCACGCGAATCTTCCTCGTAGGGCAGATCCAGCCGAACACGGCCGTCGACGACGCCGACGCTCACCGCTGCGATGGCACAGGAAATCGGCTGCGGGTCCGCGAGTCGACCGGCCGCACGCAGGTAGGTGACGGCGTCGGACAGTGCAACGAATGCGCCCGTGATGGCCGCGGTACGAGTGCCGCCGTCGGCCTGCAGTACGTCGCAGTCGATCGCGATGGTGTTCTCACCGATGGCGGCAAGATCGATGCAAGCGCGCAGCGACCGCCCGACGAGGCGGGATATCTCCTGAGTCCGCCCACCGACCTTGCCCTTGACGGACTCACGTCCGCTGCGGGTATGGGTTGCTGCGGGAAGCATCGCGTACTCGGCGGTGAGCCAACCGAGGCCCGAGCCTTTACGCCAGCGAGGAACACCCTCCTCGACACTCGCGGTGCACATGACCCGCGTGTTTCCGAACTCCACCAGCACCGATCCTGCCGGGTTGTCGGTGAATCCGCGGGTGATCTTGATGTTGCGGAGCTCGTCGTCCGCTCGGCCGTCTTCTCGTCTGGACACGGCAGCAATCTTAACCCTGGCCTAGACGGTGAAGACATCGCCCGGCAGGACGGCGTGCACCGGACCACTGAACTCGGCCTTCGCTTCCGCGATGACATCTTCCCGGGAAGTCCACGGCGGAATGTGAGTCAGCAACAGCTCACCCACGCCGGCCTCACGTGCCAGCTGCCCAGCCTCGGTCCCGGACAGGTGGATACCTTGCGGGCGGTCGGAGCGGTGCGTCCATGATGCTTCCGACAACAGCACGTCGGCACCGTGGGCGAGATCGCGGACTGCCTGACACATCCCCGTGTCCCCCGTGTACGCGAACAGCTTCCCCGCCCCTGTCGTGATCCGCATGCCGTACGACTCCGGCGGGTGATAGACCTGGCGGGTGTGCACGGTGAGCTGTCCGTGTTCGATGGTTCTGCCGTCCTGCCAGCGACGCAGATCGATCGTGTCGGACATGTCGTCGATCTGGCCACCGCATTCGGCAGAGGCGACGCCGAGCCGGAAAGCGGTGTCTTTCGGCCCGTATACGAGCGCGCGCCCCGCAGGCGGATTCGGGTGGTATCTGCGCCAGACCAGGAGCCCCGGCACGTCGAGGCAGTGATCTGCGTGTAGATGCGACAGGAACACACTGACGTCACCGGGATCTGCATACTTCTGCAGCGCACCGAGCACGCCGGGACCGAAGTCGAGTACGACAGGCGATGTTCCCGGTTCGTCGAGCAGGTAACCCGACGCGGGGGAATCAGGCCCTGACACACTCCCCGAACATCCCAGGACGGTAATTCGCATGTATGTCATGCTGCCACGTCGATGCCCGGCACCGAAACGTTCGACACGTTTTTACGAAGTCAACCACCCATGTGCGCGTTGTGGGGGTGTCGGCGGAGGGGCTCAGCCGAGAGATTTCTGCTTACGTGCCTCGCGGGCATCGGAGGACAGGACCCACGCCGCAAGGACTCCTCCGACGGCGCCGAAGAGGTGGCCTTGCCACGACACCCCAGGTGTACTCGGCAATACGCCCCACAGCGCGCCGCCGTAGATGACGAACACCACGACGCCGACGGCAAGTTGCCCCAAGTTTCTGGTGAAGATTCCCCGCGTCAGCAGATAGGCGATCCAACCGAAGATGAGAACCGAGGCGCCGATGTGGTTGGAGTTGCCGCCACCGATCAACCACGTACCGACACCCCCGACGACCCAGATGATGCCCGTGGCCATCAACCCACGCGCCAGACCGGACAGCAGAACGAGGAATCCGAGGATCAGAACCGGGAGGGTGTTCGCGATCAGGTGGGCCCAGTCGTCGTGCAGCACCGGCGCGAACAGAATTCCCCACAAACCGTCCACACTGCGCGGGTTGATCCCCGCCTGCTCGACGCGACTACCCGAGGCGACGTCGATGATCTCGATGACCCACAGCAGCACGACGAACGAGCCCATCAACATCGCGGCCTGCTGCCACAGTGGGCGTTTGGGTGCGGTAGCGGGAAGGTAAGGGTTCGTCGTCACAGAACTAGGCCTTTCGTCCAGCCCCGACATCCACGCGCCGAGGAGGTGGTCTGCCCTTCGAAGTCTACCGCTGTGGTCAGGGCGCAAAGGCCGACGGGAAAATCTGACGGTACGTCGCAATACCGGCAATCGAGGTCGCGTCGAGCAATGCACGCACGATGGCCCGCTCGACGACATCGGCCGCAACCGCGCACACTGCGGCAAGAACCGGCAGGTCGGAGGAGAACGCCTTGGGCATGGCAGTTTCCGTGACGACCTTCCTCGTGCCGGTCGACAGCGCGAAAATCGTGTCGCCGTCGAGTGGGGAGTGGGCAGGTCTGATCGCCCGTGCCAGGCCGTCGTGAGCGGCGACGGCCACCCGTTTGCACGACGCCGCCGTCAGATCGACATCGGTGCCTACGACGCCGATCGTCGTGTTGAGGGCGGTGCCCTTGGGTGCGAGTGCGTTGGCGTTCCACACCTCGTGCACGTCGGGTTTGCGCATCCGGTACGCACCGGGCCCTTCCGACCCGACTCCCCACGGAAGTCCGGTTCGGGGATCGAACACCGAACCGACCGGGTTGGTGACGATCAGTGCGCCGACGGTGACGCCGTCGGCAGGTCCTCCCTCGATGACGGTGCTCGCCGTGCCGACGCCGCCCTTGAGCACGCCCGCGCGGGCACCGACGCCCGCGCCCACCGAACCGGTCGCGAAATCGGCTCGAGCGGCGGCTGCTGCGCGATATCCGAAGTCGGCGGTCGGCCGGATGGACCAATCCCCTACCGGCAGATCGAAGATGACGGCCGCAGGAACGATCGGTACCACTTGGTCCGGGCTACCCATGGCAATTCCATGTCCGTGCTCTTCGAGCCACCGCATGACACCGTCGGCGGCGGCGAGTCCGTATGCGCTTCCACCGGTGAGGAGAACGGCATTGACCTGCTGCACCGAATGGCTCGGATCGAGCAGATCGGTTTCACGGGTGCCGGGACCACCTCCCCGGACGTCGACGGCGGCGACGGCGCCGCCGAGAGCGCGGATCACCGTGCATCCTGTGGCCGCGCCGTACCCGAGTTCGGCAGCCGGATCGATTTCATGGTGATGGCCCACCAGTAGGCCTGACACGTCGGTCAGTGCATCCTTCGGACCCGTCCCCAACAGGTACTCCTACGGAATGAGGACCTGGACGAGCGAATCCTGCATCCAGGTCAGCCAGTGGTACACGTCCAGATGGGGAGCTCGTGGATCCCCCTCGTCGAGAACCTCAGGGGTGTCTGCGTCGATACCCAGTGTAGTTCCGAGCGCCAACCTTACGTCGTTGAGACCCATCAGCCAGGACTCTGCCTGCGCGGGGGTCAGGACGACTTTTCCGCCGTTCGTAGGAATCGTGTCGAGCATGACTCGGCTTGCAGCGAGCTTGTCGTCGATGATCTCCGGCTCGTGCAATCCGCGAAGCGCACCGTTGAGGTTTGCGGTGTCGGAGTTCGAATCCGGGCGATGGAAGTCCGGCAGCAGCCGCGCGAGCGCTGCATCTTCGGGTGGACTACTGTGGCCGGTTCGTAGACCCGTCATCGCCGCCAGCTCGTCCGTCGGGGCATCGGCTTCTCGATCGCGGAGAAGACCGACTACCGACTCCACGAGCGACCTGAGCACAGTTGCTTCCCTGGCGTCCATATCCGAGCGGATCTTGACCCCGCTGAGTGAGTTCTTTCTGCTCCACATGCGCACTGCGCTCTTCTGCCCCGTCCTTGGATGCCGGCCTGCTGTCTCGAAGCCCGGATGTTGCTTGCTGCCTCTATTTGTCCTGTTGCCCCTACTTGTCCTGTTGCCCTACTTGTCCTGTTGCCCTACTTGTCCTGTTGCATGGTGGCCCACAAACCGGCCGCGTGCAGTTTGCGGACGTCGTTCTCCATCGCATCGCGCTCACCGCTGGAGACGACTGCCTTGCCTTCCGAATGAACCTGCATCATCAGGTCGGTGGCTTTCGCTTTGCTGTATCCGAACAGCTTCTGAAAAATGAAGGTGACGTAGTGCATGAGGTTGACCGGGTCGTCCCAGACGATGGTCACCCAGGGCACATCGTGTGCCTCGTCCCGTGCCACCACTTCTGTTTCCGCTGGTACCGCTTGGGGGGATGCCGCCGACGGTGAAATCGACGAGTTCGGTACCGCGACCGCTCTGCCCACGGTCGGTCGTGCCGTCGATGAAGCCATACCTCTCAGGGTACGACGAGAGAGCCGTAGTACACACCTTCGCCCCTACGCCTCGTACTGTTGTCTCTGTGACCGACGCCTCGATCTCCAAGCCGGACTTTTGCGACCATGAACGCAGTTCCGCGCTGATGACGGACCAGTACGAATTCACCATGCTCTCGGCCGCGCTCGCCGACGGTTCTGCGCACATACCGTGCAGTTTCGAGGTCTTCGCGCGGCGGCTGCCGAACGGCCGGCGTTACGGCGTCGTCGCCGGTACCGCCAGGTTCCTCGAGGCACTGACGCGATTCCGCTTCGGGCCTGCCGAGATCGAGGCGCTCGCCGCCTTCCTCCCGACCAAGACCCTCGAGTGGTTGGAGAATTATTCTTTCGGCGGGGACGTGGACGGCTACCTGGAGGGCGAGCTGTATTTTCCCGGCTCGCCGGTGCTGTCGGTACACGGAACCTTCGCCGAATGCGTCGTTCTGGAAACTCTTACCCTCTCGATTCTCAACCACGACAGCGCAATAGCGTCGGCGGCCGCACGCATGGCGAATTCTGCGGGTACGCGCCCACTCATCGAGATGGGTTCGCGTCGCACGCATGAAGAAGCCGCAGTCGCGGCCTCTCGCGCCGCCTACATCGCCGGATTCACCGCGACGTCGAACCTCGAAGCAGTACGACGCCACGGTGTCCCCGGAGCCGGAACTTCGGCGCACGCCTTCACCCTCCTCTACACCGACGCCGATGGTCCGAACGAGAAAGCCGCCTTCGCCGCGCAGGTTCGCAGTCAGGGGGTCGGCACGACGCTGCTCGTCGACACCTACGACATCACTGCCGGTGTCGCCAATGCCGTCGAGGTCGCCGGTACCGGCCTGGGCGGAGTACGCATCGATTCCGGTGACCTCGGAGTGCTCGCCCGGCAGGTCCGTCGTCAACTCGACGACCTCGGTGCCACGGAAACGAAGATCGTCGTATCGGGTGACCTCGACGAGTATGCAATCGCCGCATTACGTGCCGAACCGGTGGACAGCTACGGCGTCGGAACCTCGCTGGTGACCGGATCGGGGGCGCCGACCGCGGGCATGGTCTACAAGTTGGTCACGGTCGACGGCCGTCCCGTCGCCAAACGCAGCAGCCACAAGGAGTCCCGCGGGGGCGCCAAGGCCGCGATCCGAACTACACGCGCCACTGGAACTGCGGTCGAAGAAATCGTGTATCCAGTGGGCAGCACGCCGGTGATCGACGACGGACTCGACGCCATCGAATTGTGTAAGCCCCTGGTACGCGGCGGTGTGCAAGAACCGTCGCTACCGGGACTGGGCGCTGCACGAGAACTGCTCGCACAGCGTCTCGTCAGTCTCCCCTGGGAAGGACTCAAACTTTCGCAGGGCGAACCTGCACTGTCGACGCGGTTCATCGCAGCCCCCGCCTGAACCGTCGCCCGCGGCGGTGGCCGGACGGTGTCGATGGCCATCCGGTCGGTGAGTGGCAGTAGTCTTCTGCGGTGTCGTCGAAGTCCGAGCTCCCCACAGTTCCCGCCCTACTGAAGGTCGCGGTGCACTCGCTGGGAGGTAAGGAACGCAGCAATCAGCTCACGATGGCATCGGCCGTCGCGCACTCGATCGACACCGGGGAGCACCTGGCCGTACAGGCTGGGACCGGGACCGGTAAATCGCTGGCGTACCTCGTACCGAGCATCAGACATGCTGTCGAGTCCGGGCGCACCGTCGTCGTCTCGACGGCAACCATCGCGTTGCAACGTCAGCTCGTGGACCGTGACCTCCCACGACTGGCGGATGCACTGAAGGATGCGATCGGTAGGCGGCCGAAGTTCGCAATACTCAAGGGCCGCAACAACTATCTGTGCATGAACAAGATTCACACCGGAGCATCCGAGGAGAAGCCCGACGCCGAACTCTTCGACGCGTTCGCCATCTCACGCCTCGGCCGTGAGGTCGTCCGGCTCACGCAGTGGTCTTCCGACACCGATACCGGCGACCGTGACGACGTCGTCCCCGGCGTCAGCGATCAGGCATGGCGGCAGGTCAGCGTCACCGCACGTGAATGCCTCGGCAAGTCTCGATGCCCCGTCGGCGAGGACTGCTTCGCCGAGCGCGCACGCACCGAAGCGTCCCAGGTGGACGTAGTGGTCACCAACCACGCACTGCTGGCCATCGATGCCATCACCGGAATCCAGATTCTTCCCGAGCACGACGTGGTGGTCATCGACGAAGCGCACGAACTCGTCGATCGAGTCACCGGCGTTGCAACTTCGGAACTGTCTGCCGCCACGGTCACCGCTGCTGCTCGCCGGTGCGGCAAGCTGATCGAAGAGGAGATCGTCGACGCACTCGACGGCGCGGCGGACAACTGGGCTGCCATTCTCGACAGCCTCCCACCCGGCCGATGGTCGGCCCTCCCGGACGGGGTGGGACCTGCACTGGCCTCCGTTCGAGACTCCGCCTGGGCCGTTCGTACCGCGATCGGTCCGCAGAAGCAGAGCATGGCAGCCTCGGACCCGGAAGCCGCCGCCGCGCGCAATGCGGCCCTCGTGGCCATCGACGAAGTCCACGACAGCGCGGTACGAGTGCTCACCGCCTTCGACGAACCGGACCCGGCCAAACGTAAGGACGTCGTCTGGCATGCAGTCGACGACTTCCGTGGGAACGTCAAACGCACCGTCCGAATAGCGCCACTGTCGGTCGGGGGTCTACTGCGCAGCCGACTCTTCGCCGAGTCGACCGTGGTGTTGACTTCGGCGACGCTGACTGTCGGTGGCTCGTTCGACGGTCTCGCCATCAATTGGGGTCTTCCGGCCGAGAATTCTGCACGCAGCGACACGGCCATGGCGTCGGGCGTACAGCCGCCGTCGGACACCGCGTCGATTCATTGGAATTCGCTCGACGTCGGATCCCCGTTCGATCACGCGAAGGCCGGCATTCTGTATGTGGCCAAACATCTTTCGCCTCCCGGCCGTGACGGACTGTCCACCGAGTACTTGGACGAGATAGAGGCATTGGTCAGTGCTGCCGGTGGCCGGACACTGGGTCTGTTCTCCTCGATGCGCGCGGCGAAGACTGCCGCCGAAGCGATGCGCGAGCGGCTGGACACACCGATCCTGTGCCAGGGTGACGACTCCACGGGCGCGTTGGTCACCAAGTTCGCCGAGGACGAGGCAACCTCGCTCTTCGGCACCCTGTCACTGTGGCAAGGAGTGGACGTTCCCGGTCCATCGCTCAGCCTGGTGATCCTGGATCGGATCCCGTTCCCCAGACCGGACGACCCGCTCCTGGTGGCTCGGCAACAGGCAGTGGAGTCCCGTGGCGGCAACGGCTTCCTCTCGGTCGCCGCCAATCATGCCGCGCTTCTGCTCGCACAGGGCGTCGGCCGGTTGCTGCGCAGCGTCGACGACAGAGGCGTCGTCGCCATGCTCGACCCCCGACTTGCGACGGCTCGCTACGGCGGCTACCTCAGGGCCTCGCTTCCCCCGTTCTGGGAGACGTCCGACCCTGAGGTAGTGCGCAAAGCCCTCACCCGCCTTTCCGGAAGGTAGCCAACTTCGCGGAACGGGTTACGGATTCGGCGATTTCACCAAACCCAATTCGGCGTCACCGGCCAACAACGGATGGTGCGGCAGCACTCGTACGGTGTAACCGACTGCCCCGCTGACCGGCAGAGCGGTGTCGGTCTCGAAGACCTCCCCGAGCGAGTCCGTTCCTGAATGCGTCATGACCACAGTTCGGGTGTCGATCAGATCCTCGTCGTCGGTAACCCGGCCGAGCACAGCCTGAACGACGACGTCCGACGGCGAAAGACCTCCGAGTCGGACGTACGCCCGCAAGGTGAGCTTCGCGCCGATGACCGGGGTGTCGGGCAGGCCTTCGCTGTCGACCTGGACGACCTCGACGGAATGCCACGCGTCCTCGACCCGTCGGCGATACGCTGCGACGTCCTTCGCGCCTGTGTACTCGTCGCGGTCGACTGTGCGCGCCGCGGTCGCGGCCGGTGCGTAGTAACCGAGCGTGTAGTCACGAACCATCCTCGACGCCAGCACCTTCGGCCCCAGATGCTCGAGGGTGTGGCGAACCATCTCGATCCAGCGAGTCGGCACACCGTCGGTGCGGTCGTAGAATTTGGGCAACACCGACTGCTCCAGCAACTCGTAGAGCGCCGAGGCTTCGAGGTCGTCGCGGCGGCTCTCGTCCGTCACGCCGTCGGCAGTCGGTATGGCCCAGCCGTTCTCGCCGTCGTACATCTCGTCCCACCATCCGTCGCGGATGGACAGGTTGAGACCACCGTTCAACGCGGACTTCATGCCTGAGGTTCCGCAGGCTTCGAGTGGGCGAAGGGGGTTGTTGAGCCAGACGTCGCAGCCCCAGTAGAGGTATCGAGCCATCGACATGTCGTAGTCCGGTAGGAACACGATGCGATGGCGAACATCTGCGGCATCGGCGAACCGAACTATCTGCTGGATGAGAGCCTTGCCACCGTCGTCCGCAGGATGGGACTTTCCGGCAACGACCAATTGCACTGGACGGTCCGGGTCGAGGAGAAGCCTCTTCAGTCGTTCCGGTTCGCGCAGCATCAACGTCAGACGCTTGTACGTCGGCACTCGTCTCGCGAATCCGACCGTCAGTACGTTCGGATCGAAAACCCCTGAGGTCCAACCAAGTTCAGCCTCGGTCGAGCCTCGCTCCACACACGATCGATGCACCCGACGGCGAACTTCGTCGACGAGTTGACCCCGAAGATCGTTTCGCGTCGACCACAGCTTTTCGGACGGGACGTTCTGCAACTGTTCCCAGCCGCGTGCTTCCTCCAGCGCATCGGCACCGACGGTGTCGTTCGCCAGTTCCATCCACTCGCGCGCGGCCCAGGTAGGCGCGTGAACACCATTGGTGACCGAACCGATCGGTACCTCCGATACGTCGAATCCACGCCACAGATCGTTGAACATGCCCCGGCTGACGATCCCGTGCAGCTTCGAGACACCGTTGGCACGTTGGCCCAGACGAAGGCCCATATGCGCCATGTTGAACACCGACCGGTCGGGCTCACCGCCCAGCGCCAGAATGCGGTCCATCGGCAAACCTGGCAGCAAGGCCGAGTCGGCGGAGGCGTCGCTGCCGAAGTAGTGCCGGACCAGATCGGCCGGAAACCGGTCGATGCCCGCAGGCACCGGCGTGTGGGTGGTGAACACGGTTCCCGCTCGCACCGATGCGAGGGCGGAGTCGAAGTCCAATCCCTTGCCGGTGACGAGTTCGCGGATGCGTTCGGCACCGAGGAACCCTGCGTGCCCCTCGTTCATGTGGAACACCTCGGGGTCCGGCAAACCGTGCGCGTGCGTGTAAGCACGAATGGCACGTACCCCGCCGATTCCGGCCAGGATCTCCTGCTTGATGCGATGATCCTGGTCTCCGCCGTACAGGCGGTCGGTCACACCTCGAAGTTCCGGATCGTTGTCCGCGATATCGGAGTCCAACAACAGCAAGGGGACGCGTCCCACCTGCGCGATCCATACCCGGGCTCGCAGGACCCGCTCTCCCGGCATCGACACGTGAATGAGGACCGGCGCATTGGACGAGTCGGTGAGCAGACGCAGGGGCAGGCCCTGCGGATCGAGCGATGGGTAGCGCTCGGACTGCCATCCGTCGGCGGTCAGTGACTGCCGGAAGTATCCGGATCGGTAGAGAAGGCCGACTCCGATCAACGGCAGGCCCAAGTCGGACGCGGCTTTGAGATGGTCGCCCGCAAGGATGCCGAGTCCGCCCGAGTAGTTGGGCAGGACCTCGCTGACACCGAACTCCATCGAGAAGTAACCGATGCCGGTGGGCAGCGAAGAATCGGTGCGCTGCTTCTTCTGGAACCAGAGTGGACGAGTCAGGTAGTCCGACAGATCGCCGGACACTACCGCAAGGCGGTCGACGAAAGTCGGATCGTCTGCAAGTTCTTCCAGGCGCTTCGGCGCGACCGCTCCGAGCAGAGCGATGGGATCGCGATCGAGTTCGACCCAGAGCGCTGGGTCGATTTCCTCGAAGAGTTGTTGAGTAGGTGGGTGCCACGACCAGCGGAGGTTTGTCGAAAGCTCCGCTAGGGCATTCAGACGCTCGGGCAGGTGGGCTCGGACAGTGAACCGACGCAAGGCTTTCACGAAACGAACACTACCCACGTTGTCCGTGCATGGCCGGACTCACCGGCGCTACCGGTGGGGAACGACCGACGGACAGCCGAAAATCGCCGACGGAGGCCGCTGACACAGGCACAGCGCCGCTGTCTGCACTACGGTTGTTCACGAGAGCACGCCGACCATCAGTTACTCGGCCGTCGCACCCGATGCGACCGGCCGAACGGAGCGAAGAACGGAGTGTGAAGTGACAGGTCGACTCGGTATCGACAATGTCCTTCCAGACACGAGCACCGGAAAATACCCCGCGAAAGCGGTGGTAGGCGAAGCATTTCCGGTTTCGGCGGATGTGTGGCGAGAGGGTCACGACGCGGTTGCCGCAACGCTCGCAGTTCGTGGCCCCGGAGTTCGGACCCCACTGCGTATCACCATGACCCCGGGTAGTGAACCCGATACGTTCGACGCACTCTTCACTCCGAGCACCCCCGGTTACTGGATCTGCCGAATCGAGGCGTGGAGCGATCCCGTCTCGACGTGGAAGCATGCACTCGAAGCCAAACTGGGCGTGGGTCAGAGCGCCACCGAGCTGGCCAACGACTTGGAAATCGGTGCACGTGTATTCGAGCGCGCCGCCAAGGGTGTGCCCAGCGAGGAACGAGCGCTTCTCGTCGACGTCGTCACTGCGCTGCGCGACACCGCCCGTCAGCTTCCGGCTCGCGTCGCGTCGGCGTTCACACCGGCAGTGGCAGATCTTCTGCACGAGTACCCGCTGCGCGAGCTGGTGACGCGTTCCCCCGCCATCAATGTTTGGGTGGATCGCAACCGCGCGCTCAACGGCGCCTGGTACGAGTTCTTTCCCCGGTCGACAGGTGGATGGAACGAAGATGGCACACCCCGTCATGGCACGTTCGCCACATCCATCGAACAACTCCCCCGCATTGCCGGCATGGGATTCGATATCGTCTACCTTCCACCGATCCACCCGATCGGTGAGATCAATCGGAAGGGACCGAACAACACGCTGACCCCGGCGCCACACGACGTCGGTTCACCGTGGGCCATCGGTTCCAAAGACGGCGGACACGACGCAATCCATCCCGAACTCGGGACCGAAGACGACTTTCGGGCGTTCGTCGAAACTGCCAATGCACTCGATCTCGAGGTCGCACTCGATTTGGCGCTTCAGGCAGCCCCGGACCACCCGTGGGCAGCGACCCATCCGGAGTGGTTCACGGTCCTTCCCGACGGCACGATCGCCTACGCCGAAAATCCCCCCAAGAAGTACCAGGACATCTATCCGGTCAACTTCGACAACGATCGCCGCGGCATCTACAACGAGGTTCTGCGCGTCACTCGACATTGGATTGCGCTGGGAGTCAAGATCTTCCGAGTGGACAACCCACATACCAAGCCACCAGATTTCTGGGAATGGCTCATCGCCGAGATCAAGAAGTCTCATCCGGAGGTGCTGTTCCTCGCCGAGGCTTTCACCAGGCCTGCGCGGATGTACGGGTTGGCCAAGCGTGGCTTCACTCAGTCCTACACGTACTTCACGTGGCGGGTTGCCAAGTGGGAGCTCACCGAGTTCGCCGAGGAGCATGCCCGACGCGCAGACGATGCGCGGCCGAATCTGTTCGTCAACACTCCGGACATCCTTCACGAAAGCCTCCAGACCGGCGGACCCGGAATGTTCGCACTTCGTGCTGCGCTGGCGGCAACCCTGTCGCCCACGTGGGGTGTGTACTCGGGTTACGAATTGTTCGAGCACCAAGCCGTGCGTCCGGGCAGCGAGGAGTATCTCGATTCGGAAAAGTACCAACTCCGTCCCCGAGACTTCGAAGGCGCACTGGCCCGAGGCGAATCATTGGAGCCGTGGCTGGCGACGCTGAATTCGATCAGGCGGGCGCACCCGGCTCTACAACAGTTGCGCAACATCCATTTTCACCATGTCGACAACGACGCGCTGATCGCCTATTCGAAGTTCGATCCGGTCACCGGCGACTCGGTACTCGTGGTGATCAACCTCGATCCGTTCGGACCGGAAGAAGGCACCATCTGGTTGGACATGCCTGAGCTCGGACACGACTGGCATGACAGCCTCACCGTCACCGACGAAGTCAGTGGCCAGCAATTCAATTGGGGACAGACCAATTTCGTCAGATTGGAACCGTGGAAGTCAGTGGCGCACATATTGGCGCTACCGCCGATTCCGTATCCGGCACGGCTCGAACTGGCATACCGCGGCAACCGGAAGTGAGTGGGAAAATCGTGACCGACAACCCGACGACAACCGATATTGCCTCACCGAGCAGCAATGATCTCGATTTGCTCGCCCAAGGCAGACATTACGATCCGCACTCGGTGCTCGGCGCTCACCCAGTGCCCGGCGGAACGGCCATTCGCGCGCTCAAGCCGAACGCGGAGTCGGTTGTCGCGCGCATCGGCGGCGTCGACTATCCGTTGACTCATGTTGCGCACGGCGTGTTCAGCGTCGTCGTACCGTTCACCGATTCGATGGACTACCGACTCGTCGTCACCTGGCCCGGCGGATACACCGCCGAGTCCGCCGACGGTTACCGGTTCCTCCCCACGCTGGGAGAACTGGACCTCCACCTGTTCGGCGAGGGTAGGCACGAGCGACTGTGGGACATCCTCGGTGCCCACGAGCAGAACTACACCACCCCGGACGGCGACGTCAGCGGCACCTCGTTCGCAGTGTGGGCGCCGGCTGCCGCGGGCGTGACCGTAGTCGGAAGTTTCGACGGGTGGTCGGGCCAGAGTTGGCCTATGCGTGCGCTCGGATCCACCGGTGTCTGGGAGCTGTTCGTTCCCGATGTCGGACCTGGAACCATCTACAAGTATCGCGTCCACGGGTCCGATGGCGTTGTGCGTGACAAGGCCGATCCGATGGCATTCGCTACCGAGGTTCCACCTGCCACCGGATCGATCGTCGCCGGCTCCACGTTCGAGTGGTCCGACGACGACTGGCTCGCAGCACGCGCGGAGATCGAGCCGACTCGGGCGCCGATGAGCGTCTACGAAGTGCACTTGGCCTCCTGGCGTCCTGGCCTCGACTATCGCCAATTGGCTGTGCAGCTGGCCGAGTACATGCTCGAAACCGGATTCACCCACGTCGAGTTGTTGCCGGTCGCCGAGCACCCGTTCGGTGGGTCGTGGGGCTACCAGGTGACGTCCTACTACGCCCCGACCTCACGGTTCGGCAGCCCCGACGATTTCCGCTTCTTCGTCGATCACCTGCACGAGGCAGGCATCGGCGTCCTCGTCGATTGGGTGCCCGCTCACTTCCCGAAGGACGAGTGGGCATTGGCCCGTTTCGACGGCGGCCCGCTCTACGAGCACGGGGATCCTCAACGCGGCGAGCAACTCGACTGGGGCACGCTGGTCTTCGACTTCGGTCGTCGCGAGGTACGGAACTTCCTGGTCGCCAACGCGCTGTACTGGCTCGACGAGTTCCACATCGACGGATTACGCGTCGACGCCGTCGCATCCATGATCTACCTCGACTACTCCCGTCCCGAGGGTGGTTGGACGCCGAACATCTACGGCGGCCGCGAGAACCTCGAAGCGGTGTCGTTTCTGCAGGAAATGAACGCGACAGTGCACAAGAAGCACCGGGGCGTCGTCACCGTCGCCGAAGAGTCCACTGCGTGGCCCGGCGTCACCCGTCCGACCAGTGTCGGTGGCCTCGGCTTCAACATGAAGTGGAACATGGGCTGGATGCACGACACGCTCGACTTCCTCGGGCGCGATCCGATTCACCGCAGCTTTCACCATCACGAGATCACGTTCTCGTTGGTGTACGCGTGGAGTGAGAATTACCTCTTGCCGATCAGTCACGACGAAGTCGTCCACGGCAAAGGCACGTTGTGGTCACGCATGCCCGGGGACAACTTCACCAAAGCTGCTGGGATGCGCGGTCTGCTTGCGTACATGTGGGCACACCCCGGCAAGCAGTTGCTCTTCATGGGTCAGGAGTTCGGTCAGACCCGTGAGTGGTCCGAGGAGCGCGGGCTCGACTGGTACCAACTCGACGACCATAACGACGACGGTCTGCACCGCGGGGTACTGAACTTGGTCAGTGACCTCAACTCCGTCTACCGGGCGAACTCTGCTCTCTGGACTCTGGACACGTCCCCCAGCGGGTATTCGTGGATCGATGCCAACGACACCGAGAACAACGTGCTCAGCTTCTTGCGCTACGGCGCGGACGGATCTGTTGTCGCGTGTATCTTCAACTTCTCGGGAGTCGTACATGGCGACTATCGTGTCGGACTACCGGAGCCTGGTCGCTGGATCGAGATCCTCAATACGGACGCAGAATCCTACGGCGGTTCGGGGGTCGGCAATCTCGGAGAAGTAACCGCAACATCGCACTCGTGGCACGGTCGACCGTCTTCCGCACAGGTGGCGCTTCCCGCCCACGGCGCGATTTGGATAAAACTGGAGCGTTGAATGAGTGGCGGTCGTACCCGACACACACTGTGGATGACCGCCGTGATCACCATGATGGTAGTGAGTGGATGTGGTTCCTCGGTCGAAGGCCGGGCAGTGTCGATCTACGACAACCCTTTCACCGTGGCTGGGTTACCGGTCACGGATGGGCCGAGCGGGCCGCGTCCGGGAGCACCGCACTCGACGCTCGAGGTGCGCAATGCCGAGGGCACGGATTCCGACATTCTCGCCACTGACGCCATCGACGACATCCAGCGGTATTGGGCACAGACCTACCCGGAACTGTTCAAGGGCACCTTCGCCCCTGTGTCGGCACTCATCTCCTGGGACGCAGGCGAAGACGAGGACGAAGGCATCAGGTTCTGCGGGGACAGGACCGGCGGAATTCCCAACGCTGCGTACTGCTCTCGCGACGACACCATCGGCTGGGATCGAACGATTCTGCTGCCCGCATTGATCGACGCCTTCGGTCCGATGTCGGTCGTCATGGTCATCGCACACGAATACGGCCATGCCGTGCAGTATCAGTCCGGTCTGATCGGCGAGGACACCCCAACGATCGTTGCCGAGCAGCAGGCCGACTGCTTCGCCGGTGCCTTCGTTCGGCATGTCGCCGAAGGGGATTCGACACATTTCACCATCAACACCTCCGACGGCCTCAACGGCGTACTCGCCGCAACCGTCGCAGTCCGCGACGTCGATCCCAACGATCCGGATTCGGTCCACGGCACCGCCTTCGAACGTGTCACCGCAGTACAGATCGGATTCACCGACGGAGCGGCGGCCTGTACCGAGATCGACGAAGCCGAGATCGAATCGCGCCGAGCGGATCTCCCCCAGCAGTTCAGCAACGCCGCCGACGACGGCGAGCTTCCGGTCACCGTGGAGACGCTGGAGGCATTCGTCAGGTCGTTCGAAAGCCTGCTGACACTGCAGAACCCACCCACCGTCACCTATGCCGGGTCGGACACCGATTGTCCGGACGGCACCTCGACCGAGCCGGTGTCGTACTGCGCCTCGACCAACACCATCGGCGTGGACGTCGACGCCCTCGCCGAGCTCGGCACCGCCGAACGTCCACGGCGCGGAGACGTCATTCCCCTCAACGTATCCGGCGACTACAGCGCGTATGTGCTGTTCGCTTCGCGATACACGCTTGCCGTCCAGAACGAGGCAGGCCAACCGCTCGACAACCCACAGACTGCGTTGCGATCGGCCTGCCTGGCCGGTGTCATCACCGCAGGCCTGAGCGCCGAGAACCGAACCAGCACTTCGGAGTTGGAAGTGTGGCTCTCCCCTGGCGACCTCGACGAGGCCGTGTCGGGCCTACTGAGCGACGGATTGACTGCCAGCGATATCGACGGAGTGACGCTTCCCAGCGGATTCTCTCGCGTCGACGCATTCCGGTCGGGTGTGCTGGGCGGACGCGAGCAGTGCAACACCCGCTACCGCTGACCAGCACATAGCCGAAAATCAATACAGCGCAGAAGCCAACTTTCGACGGGCAGCCACCACGATCGGGTCCGCAGCATCGAACAACTCGAAGAGTTCGAGTAAGCGCGTCCGCAGTTGCGTGCGCTCGTCACCTGCGGTCTTCTTGATGCCGGCAATGAGCCGTGCGAACGCAGCTTCGGGTTTCTGCTGAGACAGCTCGACGTCAGCAGCTTCGATCTGAGCCGTCACGTCGGACGGCGCCGAATCTGCGCGTTCCACGGCGTCGACATCGACGTGTTGGACTCGTGCGAGAAAGCGCACCTGCCGAAGCGCAGCAAGCGCCTCCGTGTTCGACGGCTCGGCGTCGATGATCGCCTGATATGCAGCTTCGGCAGCGACGAAGTCCCCCTCGTCTATTGCCTCCTCGGCAGCGACGAAACGCGGATCCTCCGGCTCGGGTTCATCCTCGCCCGCGTCGCCGCGCGCGTTGGGCGGGCCGGTGAGTTTGCCCGCCGTCGCCTGCTCGACAGCCTCGAGCCATTTGCGCAGCTGTTCATCGGGCTGCGAGCCCTCGAAATCAGCAAGGGGCTGTCCAGCTGCTACCGCGATGACCGTCGGAATGGCCTTGACGCCGAAGGCTTGCGCAATCTGAGGGTTGCTGTCGACATCCACCCGCGCATGCACCCAAGCACCGCCCGCCTCGAGCGCCAGCTGGCCCAGTTGCCGAGTCAGCGCAGCAGATTGTGGCGACCGAGCCGATCCGAGATCTACGATCACCGGGACCTGCGAGGACCGCTGCAGGACCTCCGCCTCGAAGTTGGCAGTCGTCACATCGACGATGGGAGCCAATCCTGCTGAAGAGTCGTCGCTTCCAGCGGCAGGCGGCGGCGCCGGACGATCCTTCAGAGCGGAGAGGTCGACGGCCCCTGCGATGGATGCCGGGACGGCAGTTGGCGGACGGGCTGAAGAGTGAGAACCGGGACGAGTCACGCCCTACAGTTTGTCACTAACGGTGAAGACTCACTACTGCTGGTACTCGCGGGAACTACGAGGGCGTGCCTGCGCCCTTCGCGAGAGCAGGTTCGGAGGAGCTCAGCTCGGCGAGACGGCCTGTTCGCATGGCCCAGATCTCGAAGACGACGGTACCGAACGGCGGAATGCTGGCAAGAAGGGCGAGCACGCTGGTCTTGATATCCCAGCGGAGTTTGACTGCTGTCAGGATCGAGATCAGGACGTAGATCACGAACACCGCGCCGTGTATCGGTCCGAAAATTTTGACACCGATCTCGTTGCCGTCTGCAGGCAGCCACTTGAAGGCCATTCCAACCAAGAGACCCAGCCAGGTAAACGCCTCGAGGACTGCGAAGAATCGGAATCGCTTGGCCGTGGTGCTCAGATCGAAGAAGGTCAGCATGCGCCCCATTGTGCCCGATCGACTACGACAGAGCGTAGTGGGTCTGGTCTCACTTCGACGCCCGAGCAGAAGCAGCGAGCGCGAAATGAGACCAGACCGAACGTCAGGACTTCGGTACTCGAACGATCAGCGCATCGCCCTGTCCGCCGCCACCGCACAATGCTGCCGCGCCGATTCCTCCGCCGCGTCGTCCGAGCTCGAGGGCGAGATGCAGCGCGATACGTGCACCGGACATTCCCAGGGGGTGACCGATAGCGATTGCCCCACCGTTGACGTTGACCTTGGCCTCGTCGATGCCGAGTTCACGGGTGGAGGCGATACCTACTGCAGCGAAAGCCTCGTTGATCTCGATCAGATCGAGATCCTTAGGATCGATCCCTTCCTTGGCGCACGCCTTGGCGATAGCCCGAGCGGGCTGGCTCTGCAGCGAGGAATCCGGGCCTGCGACGACACCGTGCGCACCGATCTCGGCAATCCACGTCAGCCCGAGACTCTCTGCCTTGTCGCGGCTCATGACGATCACAGCTGCAGCACCGTCGTTGATGGTCGAGGCATTGCCCGCGGTGATCGTGCCGGTCTTGCTGAACGCCGGCCGAAGCTTGGCGAGGGTATCGGTGGTCGTATCGGCGCGGATGCCTTCGTCCTGGGACACCACGATCGGGTCGCCCTTGCGCTGCGGGATGCTGACCGGAACGACCTCGTCGTCGAAGATCCCGTTCTTCCATGCCGCCGCCGCCCGCTGATGAGATGCGGCCGCGAACGCGTCCTGTTCCTCACGAGTGCTGGCAGTGGGGCCTTCGTTGCGTGATTCGGTGAGTCCACCCATCGCCTGATCGGTGAAGACGTCGTACAGGCCGTCGTAGGCCAGATGATCGCGCATCGTCACGTCGCCGTACTTGTAGCCCGCGCGAGACTTTTCGAGCATGTGCGGCGCCTGGGTCATCGACTCCTGACCGCCGGCAACGACGACCTCGAACTCGCCTGCCCGGATCAGCTGATCAGCGAGGGCGATCGCGTCGACCCCGGAAAGGCACACCTTGTTGATGGTCAGTGCAGGCACGTCCATCGGAATACCGGCGGCAGCAGCGGCCTGGCGAGCAGGGATCTGACCTGCACCTGCGGTGAGAACCTGGCCCATGATGACGTACTCGACGAGTTCCGGGGCGACACCGGCCTTCTCGAGCGCACCCTTGATCGCGATACCGCCGAGGTCCGAACCGGACATATCCTTCAACGCCCCGGACAGCTTGCCTACCGGTGTGCGAGCCCCGGCGATGATGACAGAAGTGGTCACAATGTTCCTCCAACCAATTGCGCGAAAAGTGAGTCGTCGATCTCTACAACAGCCCCAGTGAGCGATTCGATCCAGCTGACGCTAACGTCGACTGCATGACCTCCACCACGCAGTCTCCCACGGGTGCCCCACTCCGATCCGACCTGGTGACGGCTATCGACCACGTCGGCGTCGCTGTGCCGGACCTCGACGTCGCCATTGCCTGGTACACCGAACATCTCGGAATGGTGGCAACACACGAAGAAGTCAACGCGGAGCAGGGCGTCCGCGAAGCCATGCTGTCCTTTCCCGGTGCCACTTCGGCGTCGGCCGCACTTCAATTGCTCGCACCGCTGAACGAGGAGTCGACCATCGCCAAGTTCATCGGCCGTAGCGGACCCGGCCTGCAGCAACTGGCATACCGGGTCAGCAGCATCGAGGAAATCTCCGACGAACTACGCAGTCGTGGAGTTCGGCTGCTCTACGACGCACCTCGTCGCGGCACCGCAGATTCACGGATCAATTTCATTCACCCCAAAGATGCCGGTGGCGTACTCATCGAATTGGTGGAACCATCCGAGATATCAGTTCATTGACCCACCGTATGGCCCTGAAAACCTGGCAAAGGTAAGTTGACCGCCATGGCAAACGAGCAAGATCGCACCGGGGTGCAACTTCCTTTCTCTCTCGTACGAAAAGGATTCGATCGCGACGAAGTCACCAACTACTTCGAACGGTTCGACGCCGAGCTTCGGCTGACTACCGCGGATCGCGATGCCGCTGCAGCCCAAGCCCGCGACCTGGCCAAACAACTCGATGATGCTCGTGACGAGATCGACGAACTGCGCAAGGACATCGACCGACTGTCGGTGCCTCCTACTACTGCAGAGGGAATGAGTGACCGGATCTCGCGGATGCTCAGACTCGCATCCGACGAGGCCTCCGAAGTTCGGGCCAAGGCGCACGCCGAGTCCGAGGAGATGGTCTCGGTCGCCGAGCAAGAAAGCGCGCGTCTGCGCGGCCGTCACGAATCACTCGTCGCGGAGTTGGAGGAGCGTCGTTCTGCGCTGGAAACCGAGCACGAGCAGACGATGGCTCAGGCGCGTACCGAGGCAGCACGCGTGGTGGAGGCAGCGCAGTCCGAGCGCGATCAGCTCGCCGCCGAGTCCGAGGCCAAGCGCGCCAAGGTTCAAGAGGATTTCGAGATCACGATGGCCGACCGCCGCACCAAGATCCTCGCGGCTCTCGAAGACCTAGAAGCATCGAGCAAGGCCGACGCTGCACACCGCATCGAAGAGGCCACGAAAGAATCGACCCGCCGACTGCAGGCCGCGACCGAACAGGCCGAACGACGGATCGCGCACTCGAAGGAACTGGCCGAGGAACTACGAGTACTGCGCAGCCGTGTGCTCGCTCAGCTGCTCGGTATTCGTGGCCAACTCGACTCCGTGCCCGCAATGCTGGCGTCGGTCAACCGAGAGAGCGAACTGCTCGACGCAGCCGAGCCCACCGCTTCCACGAAGGCCAAGGACGACGCGGTCGATCTCGGGAAGGAAAAGGCCTCCACGTCATCTTGAGTCACCGGGCGCTGGCTACGACCAGCGCCTGGTCAGGCCCCTCGTGCCGCGGCCGGACCAACACCCTGTGTGCCAATGCCGTCGGTCCTCCGGGCCTCCCAGATCGTCCGACGGCCACGCGACCACGTGCGCGACACCCGGCCGCACCTCGTGATCACAGCCTGGACAGCGATACGTCTTCGTGGCTCTGTTTCCGGGCACCGTCCGAAAAGTGAATTCCTCATCGGACCATCCCGCCGGTCCGCCCTCTACCCGGGCGCCGCCGAGAAGCGAATCCGGAGATCCTGCTGCTTTCTTGCGGACCGCTTTGCGGTCGTGGTTCCGTCGAGGCACAGTACGAGTGTAAGAGAAACGTTCGAGCGACTGCGACGGCACATGAATCAGAACAGGCGGAACTCGGTGCTTTCGGTCCCTCGCAGCACGTCGTAGTCGAGCGTCACGCATCGGATTCCGCGGTCGACGGCCAATGTTTTGGCTTGTGGCTTGATCACTTGTGCCGCGAACACTCCACTCACCGGCGATAGCACCGGATCCCGATTCAGCAGTTCGAGATAGCGTGTCAACTGCTCGACCCCGTCGATTTCGCCACGCCGCTTGATCTCCACGGCCACCGTTCCTCCGTCGGCATTGCGGCAAAGAAGATCCACCGGCCCAATGGCCGTCATGTATTCGCGACGCACAAGCGTGTAACCGGTACCGAGTGTCTCGACATGCTCGGCGAGCAACTCCTGAAGGTGGGACTCGACCCCGTCCTTCACCAAGCCGGGATCGATACCAAGCTCATGACTCGAGTCGAGCTCGACATCGTCGATCGTGATTCGAAGTTCCTCGCCGGCCTTGTTCGTCACGACCCACTTGATCGTCTCGCCCACGGTCGTCTCGGCCATCCAACACGGCGGGCTCATCCAGTTCAACGGCTTGTACGCGCGATCGTCCGCATGCACACTCACCGAGCCGTCGGACTTCACCAGAAGAAGCCGACGTGCAGGGGGAAGATGGGCAGTGAGGCGGCCGACATAGTCCACTTGGCAACGAGCAATTACGAGACGCACTCGCCCACCCTAAGCCAGAGCGCCCGCTAGTCTATGACCACCATGCCGCAACCGAGACGATCCGTCGCGCCTCTCGGATCCCGCCTACTCGGCGACATATCCGAATCACCCCGTCGCCGTCGTATACGTGTGCAACTGCTGCTGACTACGTTCCTGCTCGGGGCAAATCTGATCGGCGCCGTCATCGTCGTCACTTTGGTCAGTGTCGTCGTTCCCGGGCCGGATGTTCTCGTCGAGAAATATTGGTGGGTCAACTTCATAGTCGTTCCGGTATACGTCTTACTGTCCTTCGTCGTCGGGGTGCTATGGGGAACGACGAGAGCACTCCGAGCACTCCGGTGGGCAGTCGAGGACCGTCCGCCGACACGCCGAGAACAGGTCAACACGTTGTCGATGCCTTGGCAGTTGACCCGAGTGCAGATCCTTCTGTGGACCGTCGGCCTGATTCTGATCACCACAATCGACGGCATCATCGATCCTCAATCGATTCCCAAGGTGGCATTCACTATCGGTGCAGGCGGAACAGTTGTCTGCGCTTTCAGCTATCTGTTGAGCGAATTCGCGTTGCGCCCCGCTGCCGCCCGCGCACTCGAGGCAGGCGATCCACGTCGGATTCGGATCGCCGGAGTGATGGGCCGATCTATCCTCTCCTGGATCCTCGGAACCGGAGTGCCAGTAGCGGGTCTGATGATCATCGCGATCTTCAGTTTCATCCGGCCGTACTACACCGCATCGGGTCAATTGGCAGTCGCGATTCTGGCGCTGGGCGGAATCACGCTCATCTTCGGGTTCTTTCTGACACTTCTCGGAGGATTTGCCACGACCGCACCCATCAGCAACGTCAGATCCGGGATGGCAGAAGTCGAACGCGGAAACCTCGACGTCCATCTGGCTGTATACGACGGAACCGAATTGGGTGAGCTACAAAGCGGCTTCAACAGAATGGCAGACGGAATCCGCGAGCGTGAGAAGATCCGCGACCTCTTCGGCCGCCACGTCGGACAGGAAGTCGCAGAGGCTGCTCTCAGCAAGACCTCGGAACTGGGCGGCGAAGAACGCGACATCGCGGTGTTCTTCATCGACCTGGTCGGTTCGACGGAGCTTGCCGCATCCAGTCCCCCGAGAGAGGTCGTCGACCTTCTCAACCGCTTCTTCGCGGTCGTCGTCGACGAGGTCGACGACCACGGTGGCTTCATCAACAAATTCGAGGGCGACGCCGCCCTCGCGATCTTCGGTGCGCCCGGCGAAATGTCAGACCATTGCGGTTCCGCGCTAGCGGCGGCCCGAAAAATCAGTACCCGATTGCTCGACGAAGTCCCCGAATGCAGTGCAGCAGTGGGCGTTGCATCCGGCCGTGCCGTGGCCGGCAACGTGGGAGCGAAGTCGCGCTTCGAATACACCGTCATCGGTGACCCGGTCAACGAAGCTGCCAGATTGTCCGAACTCGCCAAGAACGCTCCTGGTGCCATCCTCGCATCGAAGGCAACGGTCGACAACGCCACGCAGGCAGAAGCGTCGCTCTGGGACCTCGGCGACAGCGTCACATTGCGCGGACGATCAGTTCACACCGTCCTCGCCAGCCCGAAGCAACCGGCCGAGTCGGATCGGGGCTCGTAAGGAGGTGTGAGGGTGAGTCTTGCTGCGCCACCCCCCCTGATTGCTTCAATGGTCCATTCATACGATCAGATAGCGTCGGTGCGCCATCGAAGCAGTGCCGTCGACGGTGTCGATGACGACAGGAATGCCGATGATGCGCCCCCCTGACCGCGTCGATGGACCATTCATACGATCAGATAACGTCGGTGCGCCACCGAAGCGACAGTCGAACACGAATGTGGGATGTGGACCCGCCGACGCTATCGACACAGCAGCCACCAGCACACCAAGAGCAATAAACGCAGGAAAGCCCCCAACCATACGGTTGTGGGCTTTCCTGCAAACTGTGTTCGGCGGTGTCCTACTCTCCCACACCCTGTCGAGTGCAGTACCATCGGCGCTGGAGGGCTTAGCTTCCGGGTTCGGAATGGGACCGGGCG
>NZ_JBEPPH010000003.1:0-676401 GCF_040547235.1 Rhodococcus sp. UYP9 | reverse complement strand
TCGGGGGATCGGGTTGCGTTGGTGGCGCGGGAGCGTCCGGGTGTGGTGCCGTTGTCGTTGGCGCAGCAGCGGATGTGGTTCCTGAACCGATTCGACACCGAATCCGCGGTCAACAACATCCCGGTCGCAGTGCGGTTGTCGGGAGCACTCGACATCGATGCCCTCAATGCGGCGGTGCGAGATGTACTCGCTCGCCACGAGTCGTTGCGTACCGTGTATCCGGAAACCGATGGTATTGCGGCGCAGGTGATTCTCACTGTCTCGGCTGCGGCACCGACACTCGTACCGCAACAGGTGGATCCGGCCGATATTTCTCGGCGTGTCGAGCAGGTCATTTCAGCCGGATTCGATGTTACCAGCGAATTGCCGATGCGAGGCGAGCTGTTCCAGGTAGGCACGGACGAATACGTGCTCGTCCTGGTCGCGCACCATATTTCGGCCGACGGTTGGTCGATGGGTCCGTTGACGCGTGATGTGATGGTGGCGTATGCGGCGCGTTCTGTCGGTGAGGCTCCTGGTTGGGCTCCGTTGCCGGTGCAGTACGCCGATTACGCGTTGTGGCAGCGTGAGGTCCTCGGTAGTGAGGACGATCCGGATTCGATTGCTGCCCAGCAGGTGTCGTACTGGAAGAGCGCTTTGGCCGGTTTGCCGGACGAGCTGAACCTTCCGACCGACCGACCTCGCCCATCGACTCGCACCTATGAGGGTGGGAAAGCTCCGTTCCGAATCGATGCCGAGCTACATCGTGCGTTGCTCGACGTAGCACGAGCGACGGGAAGCACCCTGTTCATGGTCGTGCACACTGCGATGGCGGTGTTCCTCGCCCGCATGTCCGGCACCGATGACATCGCTATCGGTGCGCCTATCGCAGGCCGGGGCCAGTCCGAACTGGACGACATGGTGGGCATGTTCGTCAACACCCTGGTTTTGCGTACGCATGTCGAGTCGGAGCGCTCGTTCGGTGAAATCCTCACCCGGGCAAAAGAGGCGGATCTGCAGGCTTTCGCGCATGCGGACATTCCGTTCGAGCGGCTCGTGGAGGTGCTCAACCCGGAACGGTCGACCACCCGTCATCCGTTGTTCCAGGTAGCGCTCTCGTTCGAGAATCTGCCCTCGACCGATCTTCGGTTACCGAATTTGCATGTCAGTGGCGTTCCGTTCGAGGCCAACATTGCGAAGTTCGATCTGTCGCTCACACTGCGCGAGCACGTCCTCTCCGGTGGCGAACTCGATGGCATATCGGCCGAGTTCTCCTACGCCGCAGACATGTTCGACGAGTCGACGGTGTCCGACTTCGCGGTGAGATTTGTCCGGTTGCTCAACGATGCGGTGGCGGACCTGTCGAAGCCGGTCGGTGATTTGGAACTCCTGGGCGCTGGTGAAGCCGACGCTCTGACTCATGCGCATGGCGGCGAAGTAGCCTCGGCGTCGACATTGCAGGAGATATTGACGCGGGGAGTCGCTCTCGACCCCGAGGCCGTGGCAGTCCGCATTTCGGGTCGGTCGGTGACGTATCGCGAATTGGACGAGACGTCCTCGCAGTTGGCCCGTGTGTTGATCGGTCGCGGAGTCGGACCGGATACCGTAGCTGCGCTGGCGTTCTCGCGATCGTACGAGATGCTCGTGAGCGTCTGGGCGGTTGCCAAGGCCGGCGGCGCTCACCTGCCCGTCGATCCGAACTACCCGTCGGAGCGAATCGAACACATGCTGTCCGATTCGGCGGCCGTCGTACGCATCACAGCGTCGGCGCACGTCGATGCGTTGCCTGCCGGGAGTTGGATGTTGCTCGACGGCGGCGAACTCCGCGAAGAGATAGCTGCGCAATCCAGCGATCCGGTAACCGATAGCGACCGCACCGCGACTTTGACGACCGATCACCCCGCCTACGTGATCTACACGTCGGGTTCGACGGGTCTGCCGAAGGGTGTGGTGGTCACCCACGCGAGTTTGCGTGGGGTACTCGATTCGGCGATCGACTTGTACGGTGTGAGCCCGGAGAGTCGATTCCTGCACATCTGTTCACCCAGCTTCGACCCTTCCGTCCTCGAATGGATGGTCACGTTCGCTGCTGGTGCTCGGCTGGTGATCGTTCCTTCGGACGTCATCGGCGGCCCTGATCTGGCCGAGATCTTCCTCTCGGAGAAAGTGACTCACTCGATCATCACGCCTGCGGTATTGGGCACGATGGATCCCGAGGGCATGGACAGCCTTAGGGTTCTCTCCGTCGGTGGCGACGTGACCACCTCCGAACTGCTTGCGCGCTGGGCGCCGGGGCGCTGGTACTTCAACGGCTACGGCCCGACGGAGACGACGATCATCTCTACGTTCGCCGAGCTCGAACCGGGACGACCGATCACCATCGGTGCACCGGTTCGGGGTACATCGGCGCTGGTCCTGGACAGGCGACTGCGGCCCGTCCCGGTTGGAGTGGCAGGTGAGCTCTATCTTGCGGGCGAAGGTCTCGCTCGTGGTTACCACCAGCGGGGTTCCCTCACTGCAAGCAGATTCGTCGCCGACCCGTATTCGAGTACGGCTGCGAGGATGTACCGCACCGGCGACCTCGTCAGATGGACCGGACCGGAGGTTCGGGAACTCGAATTCGTCGGGCGCTCGGACTTCCAGGTCAAGATTCGTGGTTTCCGCGTCGAACTGGGAGAGGTCGACGCTGCGCTTGCCGCTCACCCGTCGGTGGCTTTCTCGGCTACCCTCGGCAAGGATCTGCCCTCTGGTGCAACGGTTCTCGTGTCCTACGTGATGCCTGCAGTCGGTGCCTCGGTGGATCCGGTTGCGGTAACCGAGTTCGTGCGGCGGACGTTGCCGTCGCACATGGTGCCGTCGTCGATCGTGATTCTGGACGAGGTCCCATTGACCCCGGTCGGCAAACTCGACCGCCGCGCCCTTCCCGAACCGGTGTTCGAGGAGCAGGTGTACCGGGCTGCCGAAACCGATATCGAGGAGATCATCGCCGAGGTCTTCGCCGATGTATTGCGTATGCCGAGGGTAGGAGTCGACGAGTCCTTCTTCGCGCTCGGGGGCGACAGCATCGTCTCGATCCAGCTCGTCTCGCGGGCCAAGGCTCGAGGTATCTCCTTCACTCCGCGTGATGTGTTCGAACGTAAGTCGGTTGCCGGTCTCGCCGAAGTGGCGGTCCGACTCGATGATTCGGACCGTGCCACGGTCCTGTCCGAACTGCCGGGCGGCGGCATCGGCTCGATGCCACTGACTCCGATCATGCGCAAGGTGACCGAAGCTGGTGGGCGCTTGGATCGGTTCTCCCAGTCGGTGGCGGTCGGTCTGCCTGCAGAAATCGATCTGGCTCTTCTCACTGCCACCCTGACTGCGATCGTCGATCACCACGACATGTTCAGGGCGATATACGCGAACGGTGAAATGGCCGTTCGGGAACAGGGCAGCGTGGATGTGGGCGCGGCCATCGACAGGGTTCGCGTGGACACTTCGATCTCGGGTGCTGATCTCGAGGCTCTGGCCTCCGACAGACTGTCTGCCGCAATGGGGCGTCTGAATCCGGCCACGGGTGCGATGATCCAGTTCGTCTGGTTCGACTTCAGCACCGGAACGCCCACCGCAGGCGACACCGATACCGTCGAGGAAAGTCGACGCGGTGTGCTGCTCATCGTGGCCCATCACTTCGTGGTCGACGGTGTCACGTGGCGCATCCTGCTCCCTGACCTCGCGGTCGCGTGGTCGCAACTCGCTGCGGGGCAGCAGGTATCGCTACCAGCCGTGGGCACCTCGATGCGCCGGTGGTCGCATGGGCTGATCCAGGCAGCCGCAGCTCCGTCGCGCCGTGAGGAACTGGTGATCTGGAAGTCCTTGGCGAACTTCGACGATCCTCTGGTGGGTCGCAGGCCGTTCGATCCGACGGTCGATGTCGCAGGTACCGTCGAGCGTGTCGAAGTTGAGATTTCGGCCGACACGACCGATGCGCTACTGACTCGCGTGCCGCGCCTCTATCGAGGTGGCGTCAACGATGGGTTGCTGGCAACCCTGGCATTGGCAGTGGCACGGTGGCGTCGAAATCGTGGAATCTCCACCACGAGTGCGCTGTTCGCACTCGAAGGGCATGGCCGCGAGGAAGCGGTCGTCCCTGGTGCCGATCTGTCGCGGACCATCGGTTGGTTCACCAGTGCTTATCCCTTGGCGCTCGATCTGGACGGAATCGACATCGACGACGCGTTTGCCGGTGGTGCCACCGTCGGTGCGGCTGTCAAAACGGTCAAGGAGCAAATTCACCGTGTGCCCGATCGCGGGATGGGGTACGGACTGCTGAAGTATCTCGACGACGAGACCTCCGCAGAACTGGAATCGGTCCCGTCCGGTCAGATCAGCTTCAATTACCTGGGTCGGATTTCTTCGTCCGAGATTCCGGCTGAGCTGGCGGACTTCGGATGGGCTCCGACGGGCGCCCTCGGATCTTTGACTGCCTCGATGGACGAGGACATGCCTGCCAACTCGACCATCGATATCAACGCCATCGTCACCGACGGCCCGGATGGTCCGAGATTGGGTGCTACGTTCGCCTTCCCGAACGGGCTTGTGGACCGTGCGGACGTTTCAGAGTTGGCTGATCTGTGGATCGAGGCGATGGAAGCTCTGTCCGATCACAGCCGAACCTCAGAGGCGGGTGGCCTGACGCCATCGGATCTGACGTTGATCGAATCCACTCAGGACGAGATCGATTCGTGGGAGTCTGCCTACCGAGGCGTCGAAGACGTGTGGCCTCTGACTCCGCTGCAGTCCGGGCTGTTGTTCCACGCGATGATGACCGAATCGACGGTGGACGTCTACACGATGCAGGCTGTACTGGACCTGTCCGGTGTCGTCGATACCGATCGTTTGCGGGCTTCCGGGCAGGCGTTGCTCGATCGCCACAGCAATCTCCGAGCCGCGTTCGTCGCCGACAGTGACGGCAGCCCGGTCCAGGTGGTTCTCGGCGCTCTGGAACTGCCCTTCCACGAGATCGATCTGATGGATGTTGCCGAGGACTCTCGACGCGCGGAGGCGAAGCGGATACTTGTTGCCGCTCAGGCGGAGCGCTTCGATATGTCCGCGCCACCGCTCATCAGGTTCACGCTGATCAAGGTCGCCGCGGATGCATGGCACCTGGGCATCACCAGTCACCACATCCTGCTCGACGGGTGGTCCATGCCGTTGCTCATGCAGGATCTGTTGATGCTGTACGCAGTCCGTGCCGACACGTCGGTGCTGCCCCGAGTACGACCGTTCCGGAACTTCCTGTCCTGGCTCGACGGCCGTGACCGAGAGGATTCGCTCGATCGATGGGCGGCCGCCTTCCACGGGGTGTCGGAACCGACGCTGCTCACCGAAAGCGCACGCCCGTCGGGGGCGGTACCGGGGATCGGCAAGATCGAGGTCTCGCTGACCGAGGATCGCACTGCCGTGCTGTCCTCGATGGCCTCGAAGCTGGGTGTGACGGTCAACACTGTCGTGCAAGCGGCGTGGGGGATCCTTCTGGGGCGTCTCACCGGACGCGCGGATGTGGTTTTCGGGGCTACCGTGTCGGGCCGGCCGGCCGACCTAGCAGGCGTCGAGTCGATGGTCGGACTCTTCATCAATACGTTGCCGGTTCGTGTGGATGTCGGAGACGGGCACTCGCGGGCAGAGACTCTGGTGCAGTTGCAAGGACAGCAGGCGGATCTGCTCGATCACCACTACGTGGGTCTGACCGAGATTCAGCAGCGCATCGGTGTGGACAGATTGTTCGACACGCTCCTCGTGTTCGAGTCCTACCCCATCGACCGCGACGCGATCGCCGCGGCAAGTTCGGTCGATGGCCTTCAGATCACCGGTGTAGGCGTCGACGACGCCACGCATTACCCGTTGACGGTTCTGACGGTCGTCGAAGCAAGACTCGAGCTGACGTTCAAGTACCTGGACACGGTCCTCGACGGTCGGTACGTCACCGATCTGAGTCGGTGGTTCCTTCGGATTCTGGACGCGTTGATCGACGAGCCCACTGCACGAGTGGGGACGATCGACCTTCTGGATGCGAACGAACGAGAGCAGGTCGTCATGGCCTCGACCGACCTGGATTCCGGCACACAGGGTGCGCGTCGATCCGTGGGTTCGGATATGCAGGTGCTTCCTCAGGTCCTCGCGGAGATCGTCGAGGACGACCCGGAGGCACCCGCGATGGTCTCCGGCGAAGATGAGATCAGCTACCGAGCACTCGATGTCGCCTCGTCCACACTTGCTCGATCGTTGATCGATCGAGGCGTCGGACCCGGAATGTCGGTTGTCGTACATCTTCCTCGTTCGACGACGGCGATCGAGGCATTGTGGGCAGTGGCAAAGACCGGTGCTGCGGTGATTCCTTCGCAGCCCGGATCGCACAGTTCGGTCCCCGAAGGCACCTTCGGTGTCACAGTCGAGCAGTACCGCGATACGGCACCGACGGGTCCGACCTGGCTCGTTGTCGACGACGCCGAATTCGCCCGAGAAACAGCGTCCCGACCGCGGCATCCGGTCTCGTACTCGGACCGATTGCAGTCTCTGTCCGGAGATCGCAAAGCTCTCACTCTGGCTTCGGGTTCGCTCACTCAGTCGGAATTGATGCTTCGCATCGCGGATTACGCCGATCGATTCGAGCTTGGATACGACACCCGTAGCTACCACTACGGATCGTTCGATTCCGACGCGTCCGTCTTCGAGGCCTTTGCGGTGACCTCGAGAGGTGGCGCTCTCATCATGGGCGAGCCGAACATCGACGTCCACTCGGTGGCCGACCTGTTGTTCGACTCGTGGGCGACACACGCGTTCGTGCCGATCGAGGTACTCGAGCAGTCAGGTCCGGAGGATCTCGACGACCTGGTAGTCGTGATCGTCACAGATGGGCCCGCGACGGGTGATGCAGTCGAGATATGGACGGACGGGCGGACTGTGACTCACATGTGACCCTCGACCTGCCCTGTGGGCTGGCGAGGTAACGGATTACGCCTGAAAAGGGATAGATGTCCGAGGCGTGCGAACCCGGTCACGGTCGGCTCGAATCGATCATGTGGTGGTGAGCTGAGCCGGGCTCGCTAAACTTGCTCTGCGCGTTCCACCCCGGGACGGCCGTTCGACACTGGGCTGTCTGTTCAGCCATGTCTTTTCGGCGACTCGGGGAGAGTCCGAGCCGAGACCATCGAATTTTTCGACAACGAAGGTGATCCGCATACATGACGTTCCGTACCCGGCCAGATCGAACACAGGGCTCGACGACATGAGTGCGAGTGAATCCCGCAGTCGGGTCGACGGTGCTACCCGTGGAAGCGGTCGCCGGTCACGAGGAGAACGTCCGAACCGTCGCCATGGCGTCCGGACAGAGCTACTTCCGCAGCTGCTGACGAGCGCCGTAGAAACAGCGGGCGATTCGATTGCGCTGATGTCCTCGGGAATCTCGCTCAGCTACCGCGAGCTCGACGAACGGTCGTCGAAGCTGGCCAGAGTGCTCATCGAACGAGGGGTCGGTCCCGGCGACCGAGTCGCGCTGGCTCTTCCGAGGTCGGTCGAATCCGTCCTTGCGGTATGGGCAGTCGCCAAGAGCGGAGCGGCATTCGTGCCGGTGGATCCGAATTATCCTCCCGATCGGACACAGCACATGGTGTCCGATTCGGGAGTCGTACTCGGTCTCACTCTCGAATCGTTCGCAGCAGGCCTTCCCAGCGGAGTCGACTGGCTCTTGCTGGACGAGCCGAGCCTTGCAGCGGCCGTCGAGAGTTACCCAGCGCACCCGATCTCCTATGCGGATCGGGTTCGACCACTGCTCGAGTCGCATGCGGCTTACATCATCTACACGTCCGGATCGACAGGGCTGCCCAAGGGCGTCGTTGTCACCCATTCCGGTCTCGGACCGCTCGTGGCAGCGGAGCGACCGCACTATGGTCTCTCGTCCGACTCTCGAATGTTGCACGTCTGTTCGCCCAGTTTCGACGTGTCGGTCCTCGAATTGCTGCTCGCGTTCACGTCCGGCGCGACGCTCGTGGTGGCTCCCGCGTCGGTCGGGGGCGGCGAGGAGTTGGCCGATCTGCTTCGTGAGAAGCAGGTCACTCACGTGCTCATCACCCCGGGAGCGTTGGGGTCGGTAGATCCGAACGGCCTTCCCGACCTCGAAGCGGTCGTCGTGGCCGGTGACACCTTCACCGGTGAATTGGTGACGAGATGGGTCGGTGCCGAACGCGGTCCAGGATTGCAGCAGCGTCTGTTCTTCAACGGGTATGGACCTACCGAAGCGACCATCCTGGCAACGAGTACGGCGCCTCTCGTGGTGGGCGAAGCACCGGTCATCGGCACACCGATCCCAGGTGTCGGTGCATTCGTGCTCGACAACCGGCTCCGTCCAGTTCCGGCAGGAGTCAGTGGCGAGCTCTACCTAGCGGGTGCGCAGCTCGCCGAGGGATACAACAAGCGATCAGCGCTGACTTCCGAACGATTCGTCGCCAATCCGTTCCCAGAAGCGACGGCAACCGGGCAGAATGCCTCGGGAACCGGCACCCGCCTGTATCGCACCGGAGATGTCGTCCGACGTGACTCCGACGGCATTGTTCACTACCTCGGCCGTAGCGACTTTCAGGTCAAGATTCGTGGCTTCAGGATCGAGTTGGGTGAAGTCGACAGCACGCTCGCCACTCATCCGCATGTGCAGTTCGCTGCTACCGTCGGTCGCGAACTTCCTTCCGGTGAAACAGCATTGGTGTCGTACGTACAACCCGCTGCAGGTGTGGACTTCGACGTCGACGAGCTTGTCGAACATCTTGGCCACACGCTGCCCGCACACATGATTCCGGCCCAGATCATCGAGCTGGATTCGGTTCCGCTCACTCCGGTCGGCAAGCTCGACCGGGCGGCATTGCCGGAGCCGGTCTTTGCCGGCAAGGAATTCGTGGAGCCGGTGACCGAGTTGGAGAAAACCGTCGCCGCAATCTTCGCCGAGGTGCTCGGAGTCGAACGCGTCGGCAGAACGGACTCGTTCCTCGATCTGGGTGGAAACTCTCTCGTTGCAACCCGGTTGGTTGCGCGTCTCGGCGCGGCCCTGGACGTCAAAGTCCCGGTTCCGCTGCTCTTCGGAAATCCAGCTGTCGGAGACCTCGCTCGTGAGATCGAGTCACGATCACTCGGTGACGCGCATGCTGCTCTGGCTCCACGCAGTCGGCCCGACCGAATTCCGCTCTCGCTCGCCCAGCAGCGGATGTGGTTCCTGAACAGGTTCGATACTGCGTCTGCGGTGAACAACATCCCGGTTGCGATTCGGTTGTCCGGCCGGCTCGATACGAGTGCGTTGTTCCATTCCATCCGTGACTTGATCGAACGACACGAATCTCTTCGAACGTCGTACCCGGACCATGACGGCGTCGGATTTCAAAGCATCGGTTCCGTGGACGACGTTCTCGCCGAGCTCACTCCGATCATCGTCGATCCGGACCATGTCGTCGCTGCCGTGATGGATACGGTATCGGGTGGATTCGATGTCACAACCCAAGTGCCACTTCGGGTGCGGCTTCTCCAGGTCTCGGCCGAGGAGCACATTCTGGTGTTCGTGGTACATCACATCTCCGGCGACGGAGTTTCGATGGGGCCCCTCACTCGCGACGTGATGACGGCATATCACGCGCGAACACAGAACACGGTGCCCGATTTCGCGCCGTTACCCGTTCAGTACGCGGACTACACCCTGTGGCAGCGCGACATCCTCGGATCCGAACTCGAGTCGGATTCGGTCATTTCCGATCAGATCGAGTACTGGACGAAGGCGTTGGCGGACCTTCCGGCCGAGCTATCGCTGCCGTTCGATCGCCCCCGGCCTGCGGTCGCGTCGAATCTCGGTGCCACACATACGTTCACAATCGATGCCGATACGCATCGACAGATGCGGTCTTTGGCGACGGCGTCGGGCGCCAGCGTGTTCATGGTTGTTCACGCGGCACTCGCCGTGCTGCTGTCACGGCTTTCTGACTCCACCGATATCGCCGTGGGCACCCCGGTAGCGGGTCGTGGTGACGAGGCCCTCGACAACCTTATCGGCATGTTCGTCAATACGCTCGTGCTTCGTACCGATACGTCCCAGAACCTCCGTTTCCGTGACCTGCTGGACTCCGCACGCGGGGTGGATCTCGAGGCGTTTGCTCATGCCGATCTGCCGTTCGAGCGGTTGGTGGAGATTCTGGATCCAGAACGAAGTGCTGCACGCCACCCGATCTTTCAGGTCATGTTGACCTACCAGAACATGGAACCGTCTCGGTTCACCCTGCCGGGCCTGACGGTGACGGGCGTGGACCTCGATGTCGCGATAGCCAAGTTCGATCTGCAGTTGGCGGTAACCGAGTTGGCGTCGGACGCTGGTGGCGAAGGCCCGCTGGCCGTCGAATTGACCTATGCGCGTGAGGTGTTCGATGAAGCAACCGCGGTCGGTTTTGCTCGAAGGCTGACCGCGATAGTCAGCGCCGTCGTCGCCGATGCCGATGTAGTGATCGGTGATATCGAGATCGTGGACGAGGCAGAGCGCGTGGCGCTGAGCGCCGAGGGCACCGAACTCGTCGATGGCGGCGATGCAACGCTCGTGGAGCGTTTCGAAGCGGCCGTACGCGCTAACCCGGGGGCGCCGGCCGTCACCAGTGGCGATGTCACTCTCACCTATGCGGAGCTGGATGGCAAAGCGAATCGGATTGCACGGGCGTTGTCGGCGACCGGTGTGGAACCGGAAAGCTTGGTAGCGGTCGCGCTGCCGCGGTCGGTCGATCTGATCGCGGCGATTCTCGGGGTTCTCAAAGCCGGTGCGGGATACCTCCCGATCGACACGAGCAATCCGGCAGATCGCATCTCGTACATCCTCGGGGATGCAGTCCCCGGTGCCGTGATCACGTCACAGACGGAACTCTCCTCGATCGGCGCGTTCGACTGTCCCATGGTCGACGTCGATTCCGCTTCGGTCACCGAGCTCGACGGATCCGCACTCTCCGGTTCCGAGCTGCCGAGAAGCGCTTCCGCCGACAACGTCGCGTATGTCATCTACACATCCGGTTCGACTGGACTCCCGAAGGGTGTTGCCGTCACCCACCGAAACGTCACAACGCTGTTCGCGGCCGCGGCGCAGCGGTTCGAGTTCAGCAGCGACGACGTATGGACCATGTTCCATTCCTACGCATTCGACTTCTCCGTCTGGGAGATCTGGGGACCGTTGCTGTCCGGTGGCCGGCTGGTGACAGTGGATTACTACACCTCTCGCTCGCCCGAGAAGTTCCTCGAACTGCTCGCGCGCGAAAGCGTCACCGTGCTGAATCAGACACCGTCGGCGTTCGCTCAGCTGGCCGAGGCGGAACGTTCGGCGGGGGACCATGCGCCGGTACTTTCCCTGCGCTACATAGTGTTCGGTGGTGAAGCGCTCGATCTGAGCTCGTTGGAGCGTTGGTATTCCCGTCATCCGAACGGTCCACAACTGGTCAACATGTACGGCATCACCGAGACCACCGTGCACGTGTCCTTCCTCGCTCTCTCGCGGGAAACAGCGCACAGGGCAAGAGCAAGTGTGATCGGCGACGCGTTGCCAGGGTTGACGGTTCGTGTTCTCGATTCGCGGCTGGGTCTCGCGCCCATTGGCGTGGCAGGCGAGCTTTACGTGAGCGGCGGACAACTTGCTCGCGGTTACCTCGGCAAGTCGGCACTCACCTCGACTCGGTTCGTGGCCGACCCGCTCGGACCGAGTGGAACGGTGATGTACCGGACCGGCGACCGAGGCCGCTGGAATGCTGGTGGACAGCTCGAATATGCCGGACGCACTGATACCCAGGTTCAGCTGCGCGGGTTCCGCATCGAACTCGGTGAAATCGAATCGGCGTTGCTCCGAAATTCCGACGTCGCCCAGGCGGTGGCGATGGTTCGCCGAGATCTGCGTCAGGGCGCCGACACCGAAGACCGTGAGGGTGAGTCTCTCGTCGCGTACGTCGTGCCCTCGGCCGGAGCGTCCATCGACGTCAACCGATTGCGTTCTGATGCAGCACAATTCTTGACCGCCTACATGGTGCCGGATCTGATCGAAATCCTGGACGAATTGCCGTTGACGGTCAATGGCAAACTGGACCATCGGGCACTGCCGGTGCCGGTGTACGCGTCGGGGTCACCCTTCCGTGCACCGAGCACCCCTGCCGAAAAGGCAGTCGCCGAAGTATTCGCAACAGTTCTGTCCCAGGACGTGGTGGGGGCGGACGACTCCTTCTTCGAGCTCGGCGGCAATTCTCTCGATGCAACCCGCGTCATAGCCAGGCTGAACGCGGCACTCGGCAGTGATGTGTCCGTTCGAGAGCTGTTCGAAGCTCCGACTGTGGCAGCTCTCGCGTCGTGCGCCAGTCGTCATCTCGGTGTAGGTGGCCGAAGGACGCTGGTTGCTGCCGAACGTCCCGAGCGCATTCCGCTTTCGCTTGCCCAGCAACGGATGTGGTTCCTCAACCGCCTCGATCCAGGCTCGTCGGTGTACAACATTCCCTTGGCGATTCGACTGGCCGGTGTACTCGATCTCGAGGCACTCGACAGTGCCATCCGCGATGTGATCGACAGGCACGAGAGCCTGCGAACGAGTTATCCGACCGACGCGGACGGCCCATTCCAGCAGATACTCGAAGTCGCCGATGTCGGACTCGACCTAGCGCCGATTGCATGCGCGAGCGAAACCGAACTGATCGATCGGGTTCGCGGCACCATCTCGCGCGGCTTCGACGTGTCCACCGACATACCGGTCAGGGCCGAACTGTTCGCGCTCACCGAAACCGATCATGTGCTTGCAGTATCGGTTCATCACATCTCGGCAGACGGGGTGTCCATGGCACCTCTCGCACGAGATGTGATGACGGCGTACGTCGCACGGATCTCCGGTTCGGCCCCTGCCTGGGCTCCGCTGACCGTGCAGTACGCGGACTATGCGCTGTGGCAGCACGACGTACTGGGTGACGCAGAGCAGGCCGACTCGATCGCAGCCGGTCAACTCCGTTTTTGGACGGAACAGCTGGTCGGTGTCCCGGACGAGCTGGATCTGTCCACAGACCGGCCGCGTCCGCCTCAACAGTCGATGCGCGGTCGATCCTGGGCTACGTCGCTGACTCCGGAGTTGACAGATTCGCTGAACCGGATCGCGCGCGCCAACAACGCATCGTTGTTCATGGTCGTCCACAGCGCGCTTGCAGTCCTGTTGGCTCGGATGAGCGGCGGACGCGACATCGTGATCGGCACTGCAGTCGCCGGCCGCGGTGACGCCGCACTCGATGGCCTGGTCGGAATGTTCGTCAACACGCTCGCCCTGCGGGTGGACGTGGATCCCGCGGATCGATTCGACGACCTTCTCGACCGAGTTCGGAGCGTCGACCTCGGCGCTTTCGCCAATGCGGACGTCCCCTTCGAGCGGGTAGTCGACGCAGTGTCCCCGACCCGCTCGGTCGCCCGACACCCGATCTTTCAGGTGGTTCTGTCGCTACAGAATCAGGAGCAAGCCACACTCGAACTTCCAGGTTTGTCCATCTCGGTTCTCGACGGCGCCGAACTGGCGGCCAAGTTCGATCTTCAGGTCACGGTCGAACGCGTCGGCGATCGGTTACGGGTCGTGTTCACCTATGCAACGGATCTGTTCGACGAGGACTCGATTTCGCGCTTCGGAGAGCGTTTCACCCTGGTGCTCGACGCGATCGCCGGCAGCACCGAGGTGATCGTCGGTGACATAGACATCCAATCCGATACAGAGGCCGACCAAGGGCACGTTCTGACGGCCGCACCGTCGGTCGACATCGCGGCAACCGTTGGTGTGGAAGGGACAACCCTCGCCCAGGTGTTGCGCACTGTGGTCGACGAAGACCCCGACGCGCCTGCCATCTCGATCGGCGACGTCGACATCACCTTCGGCGAGGTGGACGAACAGTCGTCGCGGCTGGCACGTGAGCTGATCTCGCGGGGTGTAGGACCTGGGGACGCGGTCGTAGTCGCCATCGAGCGGTCGGTCGAGCAGATTGTCACGCTCTGGGCTGTCGCCAAAACCGGTGGTGCAGTAGCCGGTCCCACATCGAGCAGCGCGGTCCTGGGCATCGCGGCGACGGTAGAGGCGGTCGAGGATTCGGTCGGCGAGTGGATCGTCCTGAGCGATGACTCGGTGATCAAGACCCTTGCCGAGCGTTCCTCGCGTCCGGTGGCGTATTCGGAACGAGTGCGACTTCTTCGCCCCGAGGATCCGTTTGCCTTCTTCGATGGGGTCGACCCACCTCTCTCCCACGGCCCAACTCTCTCCCACGGTGATGTCGTCGCGATCGCAGACTCGCTACGGGGAGTCCTCGGGGTGAGTTTCGAGTCGCGTACGTACGGGACGGCGAGGTTCGGCACCAGATGGTCTCTACTGGAGTTCGCGCTCGCAGCGTCAGCAGGCTCGGCGATGGTCGTGTCGGCGCCTGGTGAGCCCGAGGATCCCGAGGCCGTGATCGGCGAGCATTGGGTGACCCATGCGTTCGTCTCTGGTGCCCAGAATGCGGCCTTGGAAGCGGGAATCGAGGCGGAAGACCTCGTGTCCGTCGTTCTGACCGAGTACCCGGTCGATACAAAGCTTCCGGCGTCGGACTCCGCTGCAGGCTGGACCATCTTCGGCTGACGGTCCAGCCGTCGTGCACGAGTGGACCGTGGCCGCGTGTGAACACTCGAGGAAAACCTGCACGTTACTTGCTTCCTGCATGTTTTCTGTGTGTTCACTTCTATCTCGGTTGTATTTCGGCCGAGAAACTAGTGCAATTCAGTAATAAAAGGCGTCGACATAGTCAGTGGCTCCGGTAACCGAAAATAATACGGTCCGCCGTGCGCGCTCAGAGCGCATCTCAGGGCTTGTCAGGGTCAGGTGGCCCTGTTCGTGCACGGCGTGAGTGAGTGCAGATCGGTCGGCGCTTGGTAACCTTCGGAGTAGATTCTGGACTTGTAAAACAGACTTTTCATTTTGATTGTTGCGTAATTTACCGCTATAACAGCGCAATCACGACACAATCTCGACGTTGAGTCAGTCCGTATCCCGACCGATTGCGAGGTACTGCCCACCGATGAATGCGAAAAACCCGAACTCGGACGACATCGAATCCGACGTCACCCTGGATCCGTCGGCCGCAGGGCCGGCGAGATCAGGTCGATCCAGCGGGCGCAACAAGGACAGGCGTAAGCCTCGCACTCGTCGGGCGCGCGTTGCTCTTCTGCCGGATTTGTTGGCGTCGGCGGTGGAGCGGAGTCCGGATTCGTCGGCGTTGGTGTGTGGTTCTGCTGAGGTGTCGTATCGGGTGTTGGATTCGTTGTCTTCGCGGTTGGCTCGGGTGTTGGTGGGTGCGGGTGTGGAGGTGGATGGGTTTGTCGGTGTGGCGTTGCCGAGGTCGGTGGATTCGGTGGTGTCGGTGTGGGGTGTGGCGAAGTCCGGTGGTGCTGTGGTGCCGTTCGATCCTGGGTATCCGGTGGAGCGGTTGGAGCGGATGGTGGTGGATTCGGGGGTGCGGGTCGGTGTGACGGTGCGTGAGTTCGTGGGGTTGTTGCCGTTGGGTGTGGAGTGGATCGTGTTGGATGATCCGGCGGTGGTGGCGTTGTTGGCGTCGGTGTCGGGTGATCCGGTGTCGGCGGTGGATCGGGTCGGGCGTTTGCGGGCGGAGTCGGCGGCGTATGTGGTGTATACGTCGGGGTCTACTGGGGTTCCGAAGGGTGTGGTGGTGACGCAGGCGGGGTTGGCGAATTTTGCGGTGGAGCAGCGTGATCGGTATGGGTTGACGGGGGAGTCGCGGACGTTGCATTTTGCGTCGCCGAGTTTCGATGCGTCGATGTTGGAGTTGTTGTTGGCGGTGGGTGCGTCGTCGACGATGGTGGTGGCGGAGGCGTCGGTGTTCGGTGGGGTGGAGTTGTGGGAGTTGTTGGTTTCGGAGCGGGTGTCGCATGCGTTCGTGACTCCGGCTGCGTTGGCGTCGGTGGATCCGGTGGGGTTGGTCGATCTTCGGGTTGTGGTGGTCGGTGGTGAGGCGTGGTCGCCTGAGTTGTTGGGTCGGTGGGCGGTGGAGCGTGGTGTCGGTGGGGAAGTGCGTGAGTTTTTCAATGGGTATGGTCCGACGGAGACGACGATCATGTCGAATATTTCGGGTGCGTTGGTGGCGGGGGACGTGGTGTCGATCGGTGCGCCGATCCGTGGGATGTCCGCGGCCGTGCTCGATGATCGGTTGCGTCCCGTGCTCGGCGGCGCGAAGGGTGAGTTGTACCTCTGGGGCCCCGGTGTCGCGCGTGGCTACCACAGTCGCATGGGGCTCACGGCAGGACGATTCGTCGCCAATCCTCTTGTCGAGGACGGCACAAGGATGTATCGCACGGGCGATGTCGTTCGCCGCCTGCCCGATTCGCACGATATCGAGTATGTGGGGCGCAGTGATTTTCAGGTGAAGGTGCGTGGTTTCCGGATCGAGTTGGGTGAGATCGATGCTGTGGTGACCTCGTATCCGGGGGTCGAGTTCGCGGTGACGGTGGCGCGTTCGGGGGAGCAGGGTGTGGCGGGTGCGACGGTGTTGGTGTCGTATGTGTTGCCTGCTGTGGGTTCGGATCTGGATGTGTTGGAGATTCGGGGGTGGGTGAAGGAGCGGTTGCCGCGGCACATGGTGCCTTCGCAGGTGGTTGTTCTCGATGAGTTGCCGTTGACTCCGGTGGGTAAGTTGGATCGTGCTGCTTTGCCGGAGCCTGCGGGTGTGGTGCGGGAGTTCCGGGCGCCGGTGTCGGAGTCGGAGCGGGTGGTGGCGGGTGTGTTCGAGGATGTGCTCGATGTCGATCGGGTGGGGCTCGATGATGACTTCTTCGAGTTGGGCGGCAACTCACTCATCGCAACGCAGGTTGCGTCGCGATTGAGTTCGGCGCTCGGGCGCGCGGTGTCGGTCCGAACTCTGTTCGAGAGCTCGAGCGTGGGATCACTCGCTGTATCGGTGGAAGATGCTTCGGAGATCGTCCAGCGGCAACCGCTGACGATGTCCGAACGCCCTGCTCGAATTCCACTCTCCCTTGCGCAGCAAAGGTATTGGTTCCTCAATCAGTTCGACACCTCGTCGGTGGTGGACAACATCCCGATCGCGGTGCGGCTGTCGGGGGCTCTCGATGTCGCGGCACTTCAGGCCGCCGTTGCAGATGTCGTCGACCGGCACGAGGTACTTCGGACCTTGTATCCGAACGAACCGCTCGGTCCTTCGCAGTCGGTTCTGCCTGCGGGGAGTGCCGTTCCCGACCTGACGCCAGTGGCAGTGCAACCCGAGGACGTCCCTTCCCGTGTGCGCGAGGCAGTGACGAGACAGTTCGACGTCACCGAGACGCCACCGGTGTTCGTCAGGCTGTACGCCGTCGACCAGACGAGCGGGGATAGCAATGGCGAGTACGTGCTCGTGATCGTCGTACATCACATCAGTGCGGACGGATCCTCCCTCCCCGTGCTCGTGCGGGACGTCATGCTGGCATATTCGGCCCGTGCGGCCGGACATGCTCCGCAGTGGTCGCCGTTGCCGGTGCACTACGCCGACTTTGCTCTGTGGCAGCGCGAAGTGCTCGGAGACGAGTCCGATCCCGACTCGATGCTCAGCACGCAGATCGCATACTGGCAGGAGCACCTACGCGGAGTCGCTCCTGTGATGGACCTGCCTACCGATCGGCGCCGACCGGAACATCAATCGTTCGCCGGCGCGGCAGTGCGTACGACCCTTACCGACGAGGTACACCGAACTCTCGTGAGTCTCGCGCATGCGCACGAGGCCTCACTGTTCATGGTCGTCCACACTGCTTTGGCCGCATTCCTGAGCCGGATGAGCAGCTCCGGCGACGTCGTAGTCGGTACTCCCATTGCAGGTCGCGTCGATCAGGCGCTGGACGGACTCATCGGCATGTTCGTCAATACCCTCGTGCTCCGGACCCGGGTCGACGCGAGTTCCAGCTTCCTCGAGGCGCTCGCCGACGTACGGGAAGTGGATCTCGCGGCATTCGCGCATTCCGATGTGCCCTTCGAGCGGGTCGTCGAAGCGATCAATCCGCCACGATCCTCCGAATACAGCCCACTCTTCCAGGTCGGCTTCTCGTTTCAGAACATCGCACAGGAGTCGCTCGAGCTTCCGGATCTGACCGTTCGGCCGGTCGAATTCGAATCGAACGTTGCCAAGTCCGATGTGCACTTCACTATCACCGAAAGTTCGGAACGCAGTGGCGATTCTGCGTTCGGTATCGAACTGGCATATGCAACAGATCTTTTCGACGAGAGTACGGCGCTATCGATGCTCGATCGATATGTACGCGTGCTCGACGCCGTAGCCGCAAATCCCATGGTGCTGATCGGCGACATCGAACTGATGACCGAGCCCGAACATCGATCGATGGTCTTCTCCGCCGACCGGACGGCGCATCCGGTCGCTGAATCGACGTTGATTTCGATGTTCGAGGCGTGGGTGGCCGAAACCCCGGACGCCGAAGCTGTTGTTGCCGAAGGACAACGAATGACTTTCCGGCAGTTCGATTCGCGGGTCAACGCGACGGCTCGATACCTGATCGAACGTGGAATCGGACCGGAGTCCGTTGTGGCACTGTCGATCCCGCGAGGCGTCGACCTGTTGGTGGTGATGTACGCGGTAGTCAAGACCGGTGCCGCCTACGTTCCTCTCGACGGTGAGCATCCGGCCGATCGCAATGCCTACATCGTCGATACCGTCGCTCCTGCGCTTGTCGTCACCGGTCCTGGTGACAGCGGGGACTGGCAGAGCACGGCGCCGACGGTGTCGGTGGACGAGATCGACTCCTCCAAGTACTCCGGTGGCCCCATCGGAGACTCCGAGCGCGCCGCGCCGGTGCGACCGGACAACACGGCTTACGTCATTTTCACCTCGGGTTCGACCGGAAAGCCCAAGGGAGTGGCAGTCTCCCACCGAGCGATCGTCAATCAGCTGCAGTGGCTGCGTGCCAGCTTCCAAACCGGCCCTGGCGATGTCGTGTTGATGCACACCGCGGTGACGTTCGATCTGTCCGTCTGGGAATACTGGGGCGCACTCGCCGCAGGCAGCACAGTGGTCATCGCTGCGCCCCGATCACATCCGGATCCTGCTTATCTTCTCGCCTTGATGCGTTCGGAGAATGTGACGACCCTCGGTGTGGTGCCGGCGATGCTGAACACCCTTCTGATGCAAGCCGAAGGGGTACTGCCCACATCTATCGAGCGTGTTTACGCGATCGGCGAGGAACTCGCCGCAGGCCTCGCTCAGTGGTTCCGCCGAGGCAACTCGGGGAAGCTGGTCAATCTCTACGGGCCGACCGAAGCTGCGGTATCGGTGACCTGTCACGAGGTGGTGCCGGAAGATGTCGGCGGCGTGCCCATCGGCCTTCCTGTGTGGAACACCGGCACTCTCGTCTTGGATTCTCGAATGAACCTCGTTCCGGCAGGAGTCGGCGGAGATCTGTATCTCACCGGCGTCCAGTTGGCGCGCGGCTACACCTCACGAACGGCACTGACCTCCGAGCGTTTCGTCGCCGATCCGTTCGGAACGAACGGGTCTCGAATGTACCGAACCGGTGATCTCGCCCGATGGAATCGCGATGGTGAGCTGGAGTACCTCGGTCGATCGGACGAGCAGGTGAAAGTGCACGGCTACCGCATCGAGTTGGGCGAGATCGAGTCGGTTCTTCGCACCCACTCTGACGTGAACGACGCAGCCGTCGTCGCGCGTGAGGACGGAAATTCGGGTCACCGGCTGGTTGCCTACGTCGTTCCGGCTGCAGATCGATCGATCGATCGAGACTCGCTGCAGGCGCTGGCAGCCGAGGAGTTGCCGTCGTACATGAAGCCCGCAGCCTTTGTCGTTCTCGATCGACTTCCGTTGAATCCGAGCGGCAAGGTGGATCGTCGAGCCCTTCCCGATCCCGTATTCGACAAGGTGCACTACAAGGCGCCGAGCAGTGAGACCGAAGCTCTGGTCGCACGGGTGTTCGCCGATACTCTGGGCACCGAGGACGTCGGCGTGGACGACGACTTCTTCGAACTCGGTGGCAACTCGATGGTCGCCGTCCGAATGGTGGGCGTGCTGAGTTCGGCGGTCGGTCGCGATGTACCTCTTCCCTGGGTTTTCGGAAGTTCGACACCCGCAGAGCTGGCCGCACGCCTCGACCGCGAACCGTCGACGTCGAGTGCCGGGCGCGTTCCCGGCGGACCACTCGACGTTCTCGTCACGCTCCGCGAGGGAAGCGCGGACCAAGCGCTCTTCTGCTTCCACCCGATCACGGGCACCGCGTGGGCGTTCGCAGGACTGGCGCCGCATCTCGATGCCGATCGACCTGTCTACGGTCTTCAATCTCCCGCGCTGTCCGGTGCTGCACTCCCGATCTCGATCGAAGCCTGGGCCGAGCTGTACGTGCACGAGATTCGCGCCGTTCAGCCGGTCGGGCCCTACCACCTACTCGGATGGTCGATGGGTGGTGTAATTGCGCACGCAGTTGCGGTTCGGCTTCGTACTCTGGGGGAGAGCGTCGAGACGCTCGCCGTGATGGATGCGACCCTCGGTACGGCCGAAGGTCGTACGACGGCGATACCGACAATGGTCGATCTCGTCGGTGAGTTCGGTGGGGAAACAGACCGCGATGTCGCCGATTTCGACGTACAGGACGCGGTGGATCTGGTTGCGACCCTGCCGCCGCCCTTCGACTCGCTGACCAGAGATCGGATCGAGATCATTTTCGGCGGGATTCGGCGCTCCGCCGAACTCCTGGAGGAATATCGGCCGAGCAGGTTCGATGGGGAGCTGCTGTACTTCACCGCCGAACTCGACGACCCCTCGGGCGAGTCCGGCGCGTCTACCTGGAAGTCGGCTGTCGACGCCGAACGTACGGTCAACTATCCAGTGGAGACGACCCACTGGAAGATGGCCTCGCCCGCATCGTTGGGATTGATCGGACCGATTCTGAACAAGTGGATCCTCGGCGGTCGCTGATCCGACAGGTGACGTTATCCACGACCTCGCGGTGACGGCACGTACCTCGGCGAATCATCCGAGTGAATGATTTACCCGACCATAACGGTCCTCGCGCCCGGTACGGCCCTCGGTAACGTCTGCCTGTCGTGAGCGATGGGGTATACATGGACGACAATTTGTCGTTGTAAACCTGTACGGGGCGACTGCAGGAACTCGGTCTTTTCGAGTACTCGGTTCGACCTCGGATCGAGATCAAAGGGTGAGTCTTGTTCAAGTCTGAGTTGTCTGTTTCCGTGCCCGTCGAAGTCGAGCTTCGATGAGTGGCGACGGCCAGAACAGCTCGGCCAGCACTACCTCTCCAGGAACATCCCGCTCGACGGCACGACCTCGGCGAACTCCGCGCGTGCGACGCCCGCGCATCCCACTTCTGCCCGACATTTTACTTGCTGCGGTCGAGTCCGATCCGTCGGCTTCGGCACTGTCTTTCGAAGGCACAGACCTCTCGTATGCCGAGGTGGACGCGTGGTCGAGCCGGCTGGCACGGGCCCTGATCGGGCGCGGCCTCGGCGCCGACGACGTCGTTGCAGTCGCGATGAAGAGGTCGGCTTCGTCCGTTCGATCCGTGTGGGGTATCGCCAAATCGGGCGCCACCTTCCTGCCGGTGGATCCCAACTATCCTGCCGATCGCATCGATCACATGCTCACCGATTCGGGCGCTCGCTTCGGTGTGACCGTGTCGGAATTCGTCGATGCTCTGCCAAAGACGGTGGATTGGCTCGTCCTCGACGACCCGGCTTCCGTCGCCGAGTTGGGCGGCAACGACGACTCGCCGGTAATGGCAGCCGACCGCGTGCGGCCACTGCACGCGACGCATGGCTGCTACATGATCTACACCTCGGGCTCGACTGGAGTGCCCAAAGGTGTGGTCGTCACCCATGCGGGCCTGAGCGATCTCGCCGTCGAGTTGCGCGAACTGTACTCACTCACGAGCTCGTCGCGAACCCTGCACTTCGCCTCACCCAGCTTCGACGCTTCGGTCTTCGAACTGCTCATGGCAGTGACGGCGTCGTCGACGATGGTTGTCGCACCTCCTTCGGTGTACGGAGGAATGGAGCTTGCCGAGCTGTTGCGAGAGGAACGAGTCACTCACGCGGTCATCACGCCCGCTGCACTGGCGTCGGTCGATCCTGCAGGCTTGGTCGATCTCGAGATGGTTCTCTCGGCGGGTGAGGCGTGTCCGCCGGAGCTCGTGAGCAAATGGGCCGTGGATCGGCCGGCCGGCCGGCGAAGGTTCTTCAACGGCTACGGTCCGACCGAGGCCACAATCATGGCTACGTGCAGTAGTGCATTGGACCCAGGCGCGACGGTATCGATCGGCGGCCCCATCCGTGGAATGTCGGCGGCTGTTCTCGACGACCGGTTACGACCGGCGATCGCAGGTTCCAAGGGGGAGCTGTATCTGTGGGGTGCAGCCCTCGCCCGCGGTTACCACGGCAAGGAGGCGCTCACCGCCGACCGATTCGTCGCAAACCCGTTCGCAAACGATGGTTCGCGGATGTATCGCACCGGAGACATCGTCAGATGGCGTCACTCTTCCAAGGTCCTCGAATACTCCGGACGCAGTGATTTTCAAGTCAAGATCCGCGGATTCCGTATCGAACTCGGCGAGATCGATTCTGCACTGACGGCACACAGCGGAGTCGATTTCGCGGTAACCGTGGCACGCGAGGGCGTCGGCGGTGCAGCAGGCGCAGGCGCAGAGTCCGGCGGCGGTGCGGGTTCGGCCATGCTCGTGTCCTACGTCCTCGCGGTCGAGGGAGTGGCGTTGAGTACGGCGGACCTGACGCAGTTCGTCGCAGACACACTTCCGCGGCATATGGTTCCGACGACGATCGTGTTGATCGACGAGCTTCCGCTGACACCGGTGGGCAAGCTGGACCGAGCTGCATTGCCGGACCCGGTTCTCCTCGCACGCGAGTTCCGAGCACCCGAGAGTCCGACACAACGCGTCGTGGCCGGCGTGTTCTCCGAGTTGCTGGACCTACCCCGGGTCGGTCTGGACGACGACTTTTTCGAGCTCGGTGGAAACTCGCTGATCGCGACCCAAGTTGTCGCGCGTATCGGTGCGGCCCTCGACACCACAATCTCGGTTCGCTCGCTGTTCGACTATTCGTCGGTAGTTCGCTTCGCCGAGTCGGTCGATGCGCAGAACAATGTCGGACACCGAACACCCTTGACCGCACGCTCACGTCCGGAGCCGATCCCTCTCTCGCTCGCACAACGGCGAATGTGGTTCATGAATCGGTTGGAGCCGGAATCGGCGATCAACAACCTCCCCCTCGCAGTGAGACTGACGGGCGAGCTGAACACGGCGGCCCTGTCACAGGCGGTGTTCGATGTCGTGAACCGACACGAGACACTGCGAACGTACTACCCAGAGAAGAACGGTGACGGCCATCAGGTCGTCCTCGACGCCGTGGATGTCGCTCCCCGGCTCGTACCTGTTCCTGTGGCCGACTCCGAGACTGTCGGTGTGCTGCAGGCCATGACCCTGGCTCCGTTCGACCTCACCACCGAAGTTCCCCTGCGTGCGCAGCTGCTGGCGATCGGCGACGGGGATTACGTGCTTGCGCTAGTCACCCATCACATCACCGCCGACGGTGCGTCGTTGGCTCCGCTGACGCGAGACCTGATGACGGCGTACGTCTCTCGTGCTGCAGGCATCGAACCGGCGTGGACGCCCCTGCGTGTTCAGTACACGGACTACACGCTGTGGCAGCACGAAGTCCTCGGGTCCTCCGACGATCCGACGTCGCAGATCGCCGTACAGGAATCGTTCTGGAAGTCCGAGCTGGAGGGAATCCCGTCACAGCTGGACCTACCGACCGACCGACCACGCCCGTCGGTGCAATCCAGTGCGGGCGGCACCGTGGATTTCGAAATTTCCGGCACCACGCACAGAGCACTCCTCGAACTCGCCAAGTCCAAGAACGCCACGTTTTTCATGGTCGCCCATGCGGCGCTGGCTGTTCTGCTTGCTCGGTTGTCCAACGTCGACGACGTCGTCATCGGAGCGCCGATCGCGGGTCGCGGGGACGAGCAACTCGACGATCTCGTCGGAATGTTCGTCAACACCCTTCCGCTGCGAACTCGATTGGACCCGACCGAGCCATTCGTGGATCTATTGGGGCGGGTGCAGGAGTCGGATCTGCAAGCATTCGGCCACGACGCGGTTCCTTTCGAACGGCTCGTGGAGGTGCTCGACCCTGAGCGCTCGCCTTCCCGACATCCGATCTTCCAGGTCGCGATCTTCCTGCAGAACATGACGCAACAAGGTCTGGAACTTCCGTCCCTCGCGGTCACGCCGGTGCCCATGGACGGCGCTTTGGCGAAGTTCGATCTGCAGTTCACTCTCGCCGGTGCCGATACCAGGCACGGCGACGGCGGTCCTATCGCTGCCCAGATCACTTACGCAACAGCACTGTTCGACGAGAAGACGGTACAGTCTCTTGCTCGTCGGTACTGTCGAATTCTGGATGCCATCGCGGCCGATCCAGTCGATCTGGTCGGTGAACTCGATCTCCTCGGCGACGCCGAACGCCAGATGTTGCTGCGCGACTGGAACGACACCCACCACGCACTTACGGGCGAGTCGAACTTGCTGTCGAAATTCGACGATCGGGTAGTCAGCCACCCAGACCAGATTGCTGTGATCTTCGAAGATCGATCCCTGACCTACCAGGAGTTCGACAGTCGTGTCGATTCGCTGGCACGAGCGCTGATCGCTCGCGGAATCGGACCCGAGGCACGCGTGGCTGTCGCGATCCGGCGATCGCTGGATCTGGTCGTCGGTATCTACGCTGTACTGCGCGCCGGGGCAGCGTTCGTTCCGGTCGATCCGGACCACCCCGAAAGTCGCGTTCGGTACATCGTGGAGGCAGCCGGTCCCGCCTGTGTGCTCGTGTCCGGCGACCACGATCGTGAACTCTTCGGCGATGTCGCGATCCTCGACGTCACCGAAGTCGACACGGTTTCCGGAGAGCGCAGCGCGACTGTCACCGACTCGGACCGCGTCGCTACGTTGACGCCCGACAACACTGCTTATGTCATTTTCACCTCGGGATCGACCGGCAAGCCCAAGGGCGTTGCCGTCTCACATCGCGCCGTCGTCAACCAAATGGCATGGATGCGAACGGAATACGACCTCACCGCGGCGGATGTATACCTGCAGAAGACCGCAACCACATTCGACGTGTCGCTATGGGGATTCTTCCTCCCTCTCCAGGTAGGTGCGTCGCTCGTGCTCGCGACCCCGGACGGACACCGCGACCCCGCATACATCGCAGATACCATCGCGGAGCATTCCGTCACGCTCACCGACTTCGTGCCTTCCATGCTGACAACGTTCACGGCACATGCCTCGGGACTTTCCTGCAGGAGCCTCAGGCACGTCTTCGTCATCGGCGAGGCATTCCCGCTTGAAACCGCGAACGCATTCCGTGCGATCTCCTCGGCCGGTCTACATAACTTGTACGGTCCGACCGAGGCTGCAGTGTCGGTGACGTATTGGGAGTCGACCGCTTCGGACAGCGGCACCGTTCCTATCGGCAGGCCCGAGTGGAACACGGCGGCAGTCGTTCTCGACTCGCAGCTGCGGATCGTTCCGGCGGGCACGGCAGGCGAACTGTATCTCTCCGGCGTTCAACTGGCCCGCGGATACCTGGGTCGACCCGATCTGACATTCGACCGATTCGTCGCAGACCCGACCGGGACTCCGGGTACGCGTATGTATCGGACGGGGGACCTCGCTCGGTGGCGCCTGAGCAAGAATGGTGAGCCGGGTATTCTGGAATACATCGGACGCACCGACTTTCAGGTGAAATTTCGCGGACAGCGAATAGAACTCGGCGAAATCGAAACGGCACTGCTCGCGCACCCCACCATCAACCAAGCCGTCGTACTCGTCGTCACCGTGGCCTCGAGCGATCATCTCGTCGCATACGTCGTTCCGAGACCAGGTACGTCGGTGGACGTCGCCTCGGTCCGGACCGATCTCGGCCGACTTCTCCCCACCTACATGGTCCCTGCGGCAGTTGTCGTTCTGGATGCGTTCCCGCTGAACTCGAGTGGGAAGCTCGACCGGAAGGCGCTTCCCGAGCCCACCTTCGAAACTCGGGAGTTTCGGGCGCCGACCACGCCGGTCGAAGAGATCGTCGCCTCGACATTCGCGGAAGTACTCCGTATCGATCGTGTCGGGCTCGATGATGACTTCTTCAGCCTCGGTGGCAACTCACTGATCGCTACCCGGGTAGTTGCCAGACTCGGGGAGGCTCTCGACTCCCGTGTGCCGGTGCGATCGTTGTTCGAGGCGTCGGGGGTGGAGACACTGGCTGCACGCTTGGAAAGTTCCGTCGGTAGCGGCGCACGCGCCCAGCTCACCCGACAGGTACGGCCCGAACGCATCCCATTGTCGCTTGCGCAGCAACGCATGTGGTTTCTCAATCAGCTCGACTCCTCCTCCGCCGCCTACAATTTGCCGGTTGCCATTCGGCTACGAGGCGATCTCGATGTGATGGCGTTGTGCACGGCCCTCGAAGATGTGGTCGATCGTCATGAGTCGCTGCGCACTGTCTATCCGTCGATCGACGGACAGCCCCACCAGAACATTCTTTCGGGTGCAGACGCGACCGTCGGGTTCACGCCGGAGACCGTGTCGGAATCCGACCTCGGCGACCGCTTGATCGGGCTCTTCGGACGAGGTTTCGACGTGTCGATCGAGATACCGCTCCGTGCAGAACTCTTCGTGGTCGGTGAAGACGATCATGTACTCGCTGTGGTGGTTCACCACATCAGTTCCGATGGATACTCGATGGGGCCACTCGCCCGCGACGTGATGTCTGCTTACGTTGCGCGAGCATCAGGTGAGTCACCGAACTGGGCACCGCTCGCGGTTCAGTATGCCGACTATGCGCTGTGGCAGCGTGCGTCATTGGGGAAAGAGACAGACCCCGGGTCCCTCGCCGAAGTCCAATTGTCGTACTGGGCCGAAAAGCTTTCCGGCATCGCGACCGAAATAGAACTGCCGAAGGATCGTCCACGCCCGACAGTGGCAAGCAATACCGGTCGGACCGTGACCATCACCCTCGACGGTAGGAGGATCGAAGCTCTCGATGTGCTTGCGCGAGAGAATAATTCGTCGCGCTTCATGGCAGTGCACACGATTCTCGCTGTCCTTCTCGCACGATTGTCGGGAACCGACGACATCGCAATCGGAACACCGGTTGCAGGCCGGGGCGACGCGTCTCTCGACGATGTGATCGGCATGTTCGTCAACACCCTGGTGCTTCGTACCGAGCTCGATCTCGGAGCGGACTTTCCGACGCTGCTCGCTGCGACTCGCGAGGTCGACCTCGAAGCGTTCGCCCACGCAGACATACCGTTCGAGCGTGTGGTCGACGTGGTGGCCCCGGAGCGCTCGCAGGCGCGTCATCCGCTTTTCCAAGTGATGTTGGCGTTCCAGAACATGGAGCGTCGAACATTCGAGCTACCCCAACTAGCGGTCACTCCTGTCGATCTCGATTTCGAGATCGCCAAATTCGATCTTCAGGTAACGGTGCTCGAGTCAGGTGGCGCGGGCGGCTCCCCACAGGGGATGACTGTGCAGTTCGCCTATGCCGTGGACTTGTTCGACCATCAGACCGTCGTCTCCTTCGCAGATCGGTTTCTGCGTCTGCTGAGCGGCATCCTCGCTCAGCCGAAGAGTGCAGTCGGAGACGTCGATGTGTTCGGTCCAGGAGAACGAGATCTGGTGCTGCGGCAGTGGTCCGGTTCCTCGGTCGCGCCGATTCCCCAGCCCGAGCACCGGACCCTGGCCGCTCGATTCGACGATCAGGTAGCGGCAGCTCCGATGGCTCAGGCACTCGTGTACGAGGACGAGCGGCTGAGCTATGAGGAACTCGCAATGCGAGCAAATCGGCTGGCCCGACTTCTGATCGCTCACGGGGTCGGCCCGGAAACTCTCGTAGCGGTCGTCATGCCTCGGTCGGTCGATCTCGTAGTCGCCGTTCTCGCCGTCATTGCCTCGGGCGCAGGTTACGTCCCGATCGACCCTTCGTACCCACAGGAGAGAATCGATTACGTCCTCGAAGACTCCGCGCCGGCTGTTGTTCTCACCTGGTCCGGTCGCGAGGCGCGGCTCGGAGGTTCAGCTTCTGTTCTCGATGTGGACACGCTGGATCTGAATGCGATGTCGGGCACAGCGGTCGGTGACCACGACCGCACCGCAACGCTTCGGCCTTCGGACGTGGCGTACGTGATCTACACGTCCGGATCGACTGGCCTGCCGAAGGGCGTTGCTGTACCACATGACGCCGTCGGTCGGCTGCTCGATGGAACAGATAGCTTGTTCTCTTTCGATTCCGCCGACACCTGGACGCTGTTTCACTCATACGCCTTCGACTTCTCGGTGTGGGAACTGTGGGGTCCATTGCTACACGGTGGAACTCTCGTCGTGGTCGACTACTTCACCTCGCGCTCTCCGGATCTCTTCCGCCAGATGCTCATCCGGGAAAACGTGACGGTTCTGAATCAGACACCCTCGGCATTCCACCAATTGGCGGAGATCGACCGTATGGAAGGCGGGACGGCACTCTCCGCTTTGCGCTACATCGTATTCGGCGGCGAGCCCCTGGAACTCCGTCGTCTGACACCATGGTTCGACCGCTACGGTGATCGCGCGCCGCGCCTGGTGAACATGTACGGCATCACCGAGACGACAGTTCACGTCTCGCACCGTGAACTGGACTCGGCACTGGTCGCGTCGGCATCGGGTTCCGTTGTCGGCGGTGCTATTCCAGGATTGCGAATCCACATCCTCGACACCCGTCTTGCCCCGGTTCCACCCGGGGTCGCAGGCGAGTTGTACATCGGTGGCGATCAGGTGGCGCGGGGCTATCTCGGAAGGCACTCGCTCACGGCGACACGTTTCATCGCAGACCCGTTCTCCGCCAGTGGAGTGCGCCTGTACCGATCTGGCGATGTTGCCAGATGGAACGGTGCCGGCGAACTGGAGTTCGTCGGCCGTGCCGACGACCAAGTGAAGATTCGTGGCTTTCGGATCGAACTCGGCGAAATCGAATCGGTGATTCTCGAACTGGATCGAGTCGCACAGGTCGCGGTCGTGGCACGCGAGGACATTCCGGGCACCACTCGACTGGTGGCGTACGTAGTGCCCGGGAACGGAGTGGTGATCGACGACGAAGATCTGCGTAGTCAGGTCTCCGCCGCAGTGCCCGAATACATGGTGCCTGCTGCATTCGTGATACTCGAGTCGATTCCGTTGACTGTCAACGGCAAGCTCGATCGTCGTGCTTTGCCGGCTCCGATGGTGCGCCGCAACGACTTTCAGGCGCCTCGGACCGATGCCGAGCGAATCGTCGGTGAAGTCTTCGCGGATGTTCTCGGCGTCGAGCGAGTGGGAGTCGACGACTCGTTCTTCGCACTCGGTGGCGACAGCATCATGTCGATTCAAGTCGTGTCACGGGTGAAGAGTCGTGGACTGTCGATAACCGCCCGAAACATATTCGAACACAAGACAGTAGCTGCGATCGCGGAGAACGCCACGGCCGTGGACGGGGTGGACTCACCCGGGGTTCTCGACGAGATGCCGGGCGGTGGAGTCGGTCCGATCCCGGCCACTCCGATGGTGGCGCAGATGCTCGAGCGCGGCACAGACCTAGGTCGATACACCCAAAATCTAGTCCTCGAGCTCCCGTTGGGCATAGACACAGATGGGGTGACAGCCACGATTCAGGCCGTCGTCGATCATCATGACGTCCTGCGATCCTCACTGGTCGCGACTGCTGAGCTCGGATCGGTCCATTACGTCGCAGAACGTGGCTCAGTCGACGCGGCCACCTTGCTCCACCGGGTCGAAGTCGATGAGGCAGTGGGTCCGGACGACCTACGAGAATTGGCGCTGATCGAGACGAATCGGGCCATGGACAGGCTGGATCCGTGGAACGGTGCCGTACTGCAGTTCGTGTGGCTCGATCCGGTATCCGTCGAATGCCGAGCTTCCAGAACGGGTCGGCTCGTGGTCGTCGCACATCACCTCGTGGTCGACGGAGTCTCTTGGCGAATTTTCGTCCCCGACCTGGTAAAGGCGTGGATCGCAGTGTCTAGTGGTCAGGCCCCAGCCTTGGAGCCGGTCGGAACATCATTCCGTCGTTGGGCACATGGGCTACGTGACGCGGCGGCATCGGACAAGCGTCGGAACGAACTCGACTACTGGGAATCGGTACTGTCCGGACCTGATGCAATGCTCGGATCCCGGCCGTTCGATTCCACTGTGGATGTCGCCTCGAGCGTCGACCGGGTCGAATTCGAGGTACCGGCCAGCGTCACCGATGCAGTGCTCACGACAATCCCCAGACTGTTCCACGGAAGCGTGAACGACGGGCTGCTCGCCACGTTCATGGTGGCTTTGAATCAGTGGCGGCGGGAGCGCGGTGGAGCAGAGGATCGATCTGCGCTGATTCGGTTCGAGGGACATGGCCGTGAAGAAGAAGCTGTGCCCGGCGCCGATCTCTCGCGCACCGTGGGATGGTTCACGAGCATCTATCCCGTGCGATTCGATCTCGACGAGATCGACCTCGACGATGCATTGGCCGGTGGACCACACCTCGGCAGAGCTATCAAGCTCGTCAAGGAGGCTTTGCGCGCAGTACCCGATCGCGGAATCGGTTTCGGTCAACTTCGATATCTGAATCCCGAGTCGGCCGCGCGATTGGCATCCCAGAGTGTGGGCCAGATCGTCTTCAACTATCTGGGACGGGTCGGACAGGAAACCGTACCGACCGAGTTCAATGGAATCGGGTGGCTCCCGGCCGGTGACCTCGGCGATCTCGCGGGGGATCCGGAGCCGACTATGCCCGCGATGGCGACGCTGGACATCAACTCGGTCGTGATCGGGGATCGTCTCAGTGGATCGATCGCCTTCCCCTCCGGATTGCTCGCTGCCGACGATGTTCGACACCTCACTGATTTATGGGTCGGCGCACTCGGATTGCTCGACGACTACTCCAGGTCGGACGCCGTCGGTGGACATACCCCATCCGACTTCGACCTCGTCCGAACTTCGAGTGCAGACATTGCGCGCTGGGAGGCGGGGTACAGAACGGTCACCGACGTCTGGCCGTTGACCCCGCTGCAGGCCGGGATGTACTTCCTCGGGGGGCTCGACGACAGCATCAGTGCAGACGCCTACACGGTCCAGATCTCGCTGGATCTAGGTGGACACGTCGACGCCGAGCGCCTTCATTCGGCCGCACGGACCCTACTCGAGCGACATCCGAACCTGCGAACCGCTTTCGTCGACGACGAATCAGGGACCCCGGTTCAGATCGTCGTCGACGGGCTCGCTCCGGAATGGACAGAGATCGACCTCACCGCCGAGCCGCTGGACGCGGTAGCCGCGCGTGCGGACCGCATCATGGCGGATGACAAGCTCCGACGTTTCGACCTGGCCGCCCCGCCGCTACTGCGATTCACTCTGATACGCCGCCACAGTGAGCCGGAGGGCACCACCGCAACGCTTGTTGTGACCAATCATCATGTACTGCTGGATGGTTGGTCTATGCCACTACTCATGCAGGAGTTGATCGTTCTTTACGCCATGGGCGCCGAGTCCGAACACCTTCCGCGAGCCAGGCCATACCGAAACTACCTCTCATGGCTGGTTCAGCGTGATCGTGCGGCGTCTGTCGAAGCCTGGAAGCAGGCACTTGTCGGAGTCTCGGAACCGACTCTGTTGTTTGCCGGTGCAAGTGAAGGCGACGGCGTCGGTATGGGCGAGTATGCGTTGACCCTCTCGGAGGAGAGCACGACGCGATTGTCGTGTGCTGCGTCCGAAATCGGTGTCACGTTGAATACTATGGTTCAAGCATCTTGGGGACTTGTCTCCAGCCGCTTGCTTGCTCGTCGTGACGTCGTGTTCGGCGCGACCGTGTCGGGCCGACCCGCGGAGCTGCCCGGAGTCGAAACGATGGTCGGCTTGTTCATCAACACCGTCCCGGTAAGGGTATCGGTCGATCCCAAAAACACTGTAATGCAGCATTTGTCGACGTTGCAGGCCGAGCAGGCGGACCTGCTCGATCATCACTACACAGGTCTGACCGAGATCGTGGAGGCTGCAGGTGACGGCGCCAAGTTCGACACGCTGGTCGTATTCGAGTCGTACCCGATCGACCGCGAGGCAATTGCCGAGAGCGGCTCCATCGATGGGCTCCGCTTACGAGGGGTACACACTTCCGATGGAAGTCATTACCCGTTGACACTGGTGACGACTGTGGACACGCAGATGCAGGTGCGATTCAAATATCGACGCGACGTGATCGACGAAGAGTCCGTGAAGGCTCTGGCGCAACGATTCTCGCGGGTCATGGAGCGAATGGAGGAGGTCGACACGAAGATCGGTTCGATCGATATTCTGGAGACATCCGAACGAGCCCGCTTGACGACCATGTCGAGTGGGCCGGGTGTGTCACCGATTCTGCTGCCGGATTTGTTGGCGTCGGCGGTGGAGCGGAGTCCGGATTCGTCGGCGTTGGTGTGTGGTTCTGCTGAGGTGTCGTATCGGGTGTTGGATTCGTTGTCTTCGCGGTTGGCTCGGGTGTTGGTGGGTGCGGGTGTGGAGGTGGATGGGTTTGTCGGTGTGGCGTTGCCGAGGTCGGTGGATTCGGTGGTGTCGGTGTGGGGTGTGGCGAAGTCCGGTGGTGCTGTGGTGCCGTTCGATCCTGGGTATCCGGTGGAGCGGTTGGAGCGGATGGTGGTGGATTCGGGGGTGCGGGTCGGTGTGACGGTGCGTGAGTTCGTGGGGTTGTTGCCGTTGGGTGTGGAGTGGATCGTGTTGGATGATCCGGCTGTGGTGGCGTTGTTGGCGTCGGTGTCGGGTGATCCGGTGTCGGCGGTGGATCGGGTCGGGCGTTTGCGGGCGGAGTCGGCGGCGTATGTGGTGTATACGTCGGGGTCTACGGGGGTGCCGAAGGGTGTGGTGGTGACGCAGGCGGGGTTGGCGAATTTTGCGGTGGAGCAGCGTGATCGGTATGGGTTGACGGGGGAGTCGCGGACGTTGCATTTTGCGTCGCCGAGTTTCGATGCGTCGATGTTGGAGTTGTTGTTGGCGGTGGGTGCGTCGTCGACGATGGTGGTGGCGGAGGCGTCGGTGTTCGGTGGGGTGGAGTTGTGGGAGTTGTTGGTTTCGGAGCGGGTGTCGCATGCGTTCGTGACTCCGGCTGCGTTGGCGTCGGTGGATCCGGTGGGGTTGGTCGATCTTCGGGTTGTGGTGGTCGGTGGTGAGGCGTGGTCGCCTGAGTTGTTGGGTCGGTGGGCGGTGGAGCGTGGTGTCGGTGGGGAAGTGCGTGAGTTTTTCAATGGGTATGGTCCGACGGAGACGACGATCATGTCGAATATTTCGGGTGCGTTGGTGGCGGGGGACGTGGTGTCGATCGGTGCGCCGATCCGCGGGATGTCCGCCCTGGTGTTGGACGGTGGACTCCAGCCGGTTCCGATTGGCGTCTCCGGTGAATTGTATTTGGCTGGAATGCAATTGGCGCGCGGTTACCACCGCCGATACGGCCTCACTTCGGAGCGATTCGTAGCGAATCCCTTCGGTGTCGATGGTTCCCGGATGTATCGCACCGGCGACATGGTGAGGTGGATCGGCGACGACCGCGGTGAGCCCATCTCGATCGAGTACGTGGGGCGCAGTGATTTTCAGGTGAAGGTGCGTGGTTTCCGGATCGAGTTGGGTGAGATCGATGCTGTGGTGACCTCGTATCCGGGGGTCGAGTTCGCGGTGACGGTGGCGCTTTCGGGGGAGCAGGGTGTGGCGGGTGCGACGGTGTTGGTGTCGTATGTGTTGCCTGCTGTGGGTTCGGATCTGGATGTGTTGGAGATTCGGGGGTGGGTGAAGGAGCGGTTGCCGCGGCACATGGTGCCTTCGCAGGTGGTTGTTCTCGATGAGTTGCCGTTGACTCCGGTGGGTAAGTTGGATCGTGCTGCTTTGCCGGAGCCTGCGGGTGTGGTGCGGGAGTTCCGGGCGCCGGTGTCGGAGTCGGAGCGGGTGGTGGCGGGTGTGTTCGAGGATGTGCTCGATGTCGATCGGGTGGGGCTCGATGACGACTTCTTCGAGTTGGGCGGCAACTCACTCATCGCAACGCAAGCGGTCGCTCGGCTTCGTAGGGTAGCTACGTCCGATGTTCGAGTGCAGTGGTTCTTCACTGATCGGACAGTCGAGGACTTGGCCAGGCGGATCGATGAATTCGATAGCGAGGCAACACGTTCTGCCGGCGACGCACTCGACATTCTTCTTCCGATTCGCGACCACGGAGATGTTGCGCCTGTATTCTGTGTTCATCCGATGCTCGGATTCGCATGGCCGTATGCGGGGCTGATGTCCTTCCTGGATGAAGACCGCCCCATCTACGGACTTCAATCTCCGGGACTCTCGATGTCGGAGGAGGTACCGACTTCGATTCACGAGTACGCGGCCCGATACGTCGTCGAAGTCCGTCGTGTGCGTCCGACGGGGCCTTATCACCTTCTTGGATGGTCGCTCGGCGGTGTCATCGCGCATGCGATGGCAGCGCAGTTACGCGAAGCAGGGGACACGGTGACGTTGACGATGATGGATTCGGTGTTGCACATCGAACGAAGCGAGTTCGAGGCGGAGTTGAAGTCCTTACTCGTTCCGGTGGGCGTGATCGAGGAAGATGAGTCGACACCGACCGTACTGTCCACCGAACAGGCTACTCGGGCCGCCGCTGCCATCGTTCAAGGTCCGGTAGGACTAACTGTGGGACAGGTGCATTCGGTCTACAAGAGTGCAGTCGCGTCTCCTGGCCAGATAAACGACTACAAGCCTGCACGTCTCGATGTGCCGCTGCTCTACTTCACTGCGGGTAGAACGCATCCCGAGGATGTCGAGGCGGCCGCACAATGGACCGATCATGTAGTCGAGGTCAGGGAGGTTGTTGTCGATGCGGCTCACGAGGATATGACCGGTGCGGAGGCCCTCGCGCTGGTCGGGCCAATCCTGAACGAGTACCTGAATACGAGTGACGGGCGTAACGGGTGATGAGACAGACACGATAAACTCTGCGGCTAGTGCAGTGCGCGGGGGGGATCGATGTAGTTCCTGCGCGTCAGCAGGTTGCACGACCGACAGCATTCCCACACAAGGGTATGTCCAACAAGTTAGGTAATCGATTTATGCGGAGAGTCAATTCACGTCCCTCGGCGAGGGGTGCCAAGTTAGCAGTGGCAGCCGCGGCAATGGCTCTGCTGCCGCTTGCCGCAAGTGGTTTCACGGCTTCGGCCGATCCAGTCACCGACAACGGAGACCTCTTCGCCTACCCGAGCGCACCCAACGGCTCGAAGATAACCCACACCAAGGTCATGGACGATCAGCATTTGATTGTCTATGTCTATTCCGCTGCGATGGACAAGGAAGTGCCGCTCGACGTATGGCGACCGGCCGACACAAGCGTTCCTCGCCCCACTCTCTACCTCCTCAATGGAGCGGGCGGCGGTGAAGACAGCGCAACCTGGCGCTACCGCACGGATGCGATCGACTTCTTCGCAGACAAGAACGTCAACGTGGTCTCGCCAGTCGGTGGCAAATGGAGCTACTACACCGACTGGAAGCAGGCCGACCCAGTTCTCGGCGTCAACAAGTGGACTACGTTCCTCACCGAAGAACTACCCCCGCTGATCGATGCAGGTCTCGGCACGAACGGCGTGAATTCGATTGCCGGTGTGTCTTCGTCGGGCACCTCGGTTATGCAGTTGGCGATCAATGCGCCGGGGCTCTACAAGGGTGTAGCCGCATACAGTGGTTGCGCTCAGACCAGCGATCCGATCGGCCAGCAGTTCGTCAAGCTCACCACCGAAACGTGGGGTGGAGGCGACACACTGAACATGTGGGGGCCGCCCACCGATCCGATGTGGGCCGACAACGATCCTTATGTACACGCTGAAGGCCTTCGCGGCCTCGAACTTTACATCTCCAATGGCAACGGATTGCCCGGGCAATACGACAACTTGAACGGTCCCGAGATCAACGGGAAGCCGGGCACCCTGGCGAACCAGGTCATCGTCGGTGGAGTCATCGAAGCTGCCACGAACTACTGCACCCACAACATGGCCAACCGGTTGGGCGAACTCGGCATCCCAGCCACGTTCAACTTCCGTGATTCCGGGAGCCACTCGTGGGGCTACTGGCAGGACGATCTGAAGAACTCGTGGCCCGTACTCGCACGATCGCTCGGGGTCTGACAGCAGAGACCCACAGAATAAGGAAGGCCCCATCCGAGAAATCTACGGATGGGGCCTTTTCATGTCGGCGGGAAATGTATCGCTACTGTCCAGTCAGGAACATGGGGCGGCGTTCTTGGTCGAGAAGGTCGGATCGAGCGCGGATTGGACGATATAGGTGACGCGATCATCGAAAGTCAAGCCCTGATGCGGAACTGTGTTGGACTCACAGCCGTCCTGAACCCACATATTCCGGACCTCGGCTGAACCTCTCGGATCGAGGAAAGTTCTTTCCGGAGGTGTGACGACTTTGTCGAACTTGGTGCCCACTACCGTGTACCGCACTCCCGGTTCGACTTCGCCGCCTGCATTGAGTCGTTGCAGGGTGGGTGAGCCGATCAATTGCTGACGACCGGCAGTGCCGAGTCCGGTCAGGCCGAAAAGTACTTCCGAGATGATCGTCTGATCCAGTCCAGCAGCGGCGAGGATCAGGTACATCTGCTCGATACCGCCGAAGTTGGTGCCATGATTGGTGCCACCCAGCGTCACCAGGTTCTCAACCTTGCTGTTGGAAGAATTGACATCGTCGACGCCACCGTTGAACTTCAGATACTGGCGGGCAACTGTTCCGCCCTGCGAATGACCGACGATGTCTACCTTCGGCGCGCCCGTTCGAGCAAGTACCGCGTCGATGAACGTAGCCAAACGCGCTGCCGACGCCGGTATATCTCCGAGGCCCCAGATCACTTGGTTCGGGTCGAGTAGCGTCTGCACGGCGCCGTAGTCGAGTGCGTACACGCAGTAGCCTTCGCCGGCTAATGCAGGCGCCATGGTTTGCCACGTCGTGGCCATATCCACACCGGTGCCATGTACGAGTACCACCGGACGGGGGTGTGCTTCGGATGGGACGCACGACCAGTCGTTCGCACCTGCCGGGGCCGGTCCCATGTCGGAGAACTCGAGTGGCAGCGGGGAAACCGACTCCTCTGCGGCGGCCAACGGAGTCGCAACTGCTGTACTGCCCAGTGAGATCAACGCCGCGGACGCGAGAGCTATGGCGACCCTGCCTCTGTGTTTCGGCACGTACAACGACCCTTCGTTCGGTTCGACTACTCGGAAGTGGCGGCTCAAAGCAAAAACCAGAGGCGAGGTTCGTCTCCGGTTGATCTCTCACGATAACAGCGCCGGGTGCAGGTAAAACAACCTGAAAGCGTAGATAAGTGAACTTTTACCTGCTATCCAGTCTCGGCCGCACGCTTGTAGCCTCGGATTGCGGGGTACAGGAATACCGCCACCATGCCGACCGCCCACGCGAGCGTCTGCAGCACCGGGACCAACACTGGCCCGCCGAGGGATAGGCCGCGCATCGCGTCGACCGCGCACGACATGGGCTGAGCTGCTACGACGGGCTGGAGCCACGGTGGGTACGCAGCGACTGGAACGAACCCGGAATTGAAGAACATCAGCAGCGTGCAGCCAATAGAGACGACCTCCACGAGAGGAGTTTGACCAGCGACGGTGGCGAGGAATGTCACCATGACCGCGAAGCCGATCCCGAACGCAATGGGTAGCAGTAAGAGCGCGATGGCAGACGGAATTCCCTGATTGAAGCGGAAACCGAGGACCATGCCCACCGCGACGATGACGATCGTCGTCGCGAACACTCGAATGGCTTCGGCCATCATGCGTCCGACCAGACCGGATGCTCGGTGGGTGGGCGTAGTCGCGAACCGACTGAGCAAACCGCTCGTCTTCTCGCCCTTCAAGCCGACGGCACTGACGATCGATCCGAACATCGCACCGACCAGCGCGATCATAGGAACTGTCCCGTACACGCTCGGTGAGCCCGTCGCGGCGGAGATCGAGTTGCCGAGCACGATCCGGAACATGAGGAGCGTCAAGGCAGGGTAGAGCAGTGCCTGAATCATCGTCGACGGATCGCGAGTCCATCGGATGAGAAGCCGCTTGCACTGAATCAGACTGTGCGCCCATAGTGCGCGGGCAGAATTCTCGGCATAGTCGAGGGTCGGCTCCGGGAACGTCAATCGGCTTACCGGAGGGGTGCTACCGGGCGCGATGGATGAGGCAGTCATGAGCGCCTCGAACTAGCCCACATGGCCAGGGGAATGAATACCGCTAGCAATCCAAAAATCCAAATGAGCGATGGAAACAGTACGTGGAAACTGACGCCGCCCTCGGCCATGTCGCGCATCGAGAACGAAAATTGGGAGATCGGCTGATTCCGCACCCAGGGTCGGATCCATTCGGGAAACCCCGATTCGGGAACGAAGCCGCACGAAGCCATCCCGAGGATCAACTGGGGAAGCGTGAGCATTTGGCTGGTCGATTCCGGACTCTTCGACAGAGTGCCGATCGCGTCTGCGCCGATCGAGAGCATCGTGCTGATCGCCAACGCGAACGTGCAGAACAGGACGGCCTGTCCCAACCCCGCGCTGAACCGGAAGCCGATGACGTAACCGAATGAGAGGGCAGCCGTCAGCGACACCACTGATCGGACGACTCCGGACGAGATCCGTGACACCAGCGGGACTGCGCCTACTACTGGCATGGTCTGCAATCGCATATTGAGCCCACTCAACGATTCGGACGAAGCACGTTGCGACGCTGAGATCGCTGTGAACGCCATCGCCTGGAGCACGATGATCGGCATCAAGAACTGGGCGTAATCGATACCCTGAAGTTGCATGACGAACTTGAGTGGCAGGTAGAAGCCGACGGTGAAGATGAGCGGTGCAATGACCGCCACCACGAGCTCGCCGTGACGCACCATTGTCCATACCGACCGAGCCGTCAGGACCTGCCATTGAACGAAGCCGGACGGGCGGCCCTGTCGTCGGACCGAGGTAGTGGACATCGAAGAACCGCTGACAAGGTCCGAACCGGATACACGCGTGCGTGCGCTCGTCGCCGTCATCGGTACTCGACTTCGGACCCGGTCCGTGTAGTTGGGGGCGTAGGCGGCCCGACCTCGGTCGAAACCGGAACCTCTTCATCACTCGAATGTGAGTGGCCGGTCAGAGTGAGGAAGACATCATCGAGCGAGGGACGGCGAAGTGCGATGTCGGCGAGGGCAATTCCAGCGGTGTCGATGCGTCGCAAGATTTCGGACAAAGTTGCAGCACCGTCCGGGGCAGGGACCGAGAGTTGCACCGCTTCCGGACCGAGGTCGACGCGATTAGCGGGAGGAAGGAGTTCGCCGAGCACGTGGGCGACATGCTGCAACTGCGACGGGTCGAGGGGGACCACTTCGCAGTAACTGCCACCGGTTCGAGCTTTCAACTCGTCCGAGGTTCCCTCAGCGATGACGGTGCCCTTGTCGATGACGATGATGTTGTCGCTCAATACATCGGCTTCCTCGAGATATTGAGTGGTGAGCAGGACTGTGATTCCCTGTGCTTTCAGCGCTTCCACGAGCGACCAGACGCCCTGGCGGCTCCGGGGATCGAGTCCGGTAGTCGGCTCGTCCAGAAACACCACCTGGGGACGGACAACGAGACCGCACGCGATGTCGATTCGCCGACGCATGCCACCGGAATAGCCCCGGACGGGTCGCTTGCCGGTGTCGGCCAGATCGAACTCTTCCAGAAGTGCGAGTGCCCGCGTCTTCGACGCCTTCTTGTCCAAACCCATCAGACGGCCGAACAATTCGATGTTCTCTCGGCCTGACAAGGTGTCGTCGAGCGCCGCATACTGGCCGGTCATCATGATCGACCGACGCACCGATGCGGCATCGGTGACGACGTCGTGTCCAGCGACCAGAGCTCTTCCCGTGTCCGGGCTGAGCAGTGTCGAGAGGACCTTGACAACGGTGGTCTTACCGGCGCCGTTCGGGCCGAGGATTCCGAGAACCGTCCCTTTGGGCGCCGAGAAACTGATCCCGCGGAGAGCATGAACGTCACCGAACGATTTGTGGACGTCCTCCACAAGTACAGCTACGTCCTCGGATAAGGGCATCGATACTCCGTGCGGTCGGTTCTGGAGCGGGCAGAAGGGCAGTGGAGCAAATTGTGAGGGGCATCCTTCACGTCACTCATCGGGTGCACCCCGTCGAAACGTTACCTGCCGGTTGCTCCAACGCAATTTTGTGTCTAAGCCCAATCGATACCGATTTCGTCTTCTACGTCGAGTTTCCTGCACAATGATCGAATTCCGCCGTAGTCCTGAACCAATTGCTTGCGACTGCCGTCCGTCTCGACTTCGCGCAGCATAAGATCCCCGCCGACGATGCCTTCTTGGTGGAGAATCGCAGACCAAGTCGAGAAATCGGTGCTGGAAAATGCGTCCATTCCGTCGGCAAGACCGTCGAGAAACATCCGACGATCTCCCGAATTCAAGGATTCGAACACAATCGCGGCCATCTCGTCGGCGATCGACGCATGGCAGTACTCGTCTCGATTGTGTAGAGCGACAGTGGCACGATTCACCGGTTGGATGAGTGCGTTGTCTTCGATCAGATTCAGGTAGGACGTAATCGATATCTCCGCCACCGTCATGAATGCCAGTGAATTGAGCGCAGCCTCGTTGGAATCGACGGCTCTCGCCTGAGTGGCGTGCCTTCTGCGGACTGTGCCGCTGAGTGGCAGGGTCCGCTCCGGCAGGGCCCAGCCCCTCTTGCGACGCGTCAGCGCGCTCGCATTCAGGTGCATAAGGGTGTGGTACTGCTCGTCGACCATGGCCTGCGTGACGGCAACAGCCAGGACGTCGCCCATACCGATGTCGAACGCATCCTGAGCGAGTAGGGCAAAGCCTGGGTGTACTACATGCTGTTCCACGTCCATGACGTTCTTGTTGAAGGCGATCCAGCCCCACGCTCGCAACTTTGCCCGGGTCGTGTCCGAAAGAGTGCGGTAGACGTCGTGATCGGCGAACGGGATCAAGGCTTCGGGGTAGTCATGCTTTGAGGTGTCGAAAAGATCGTCCAGGTCGGGCTCGCTCTTCTTGACAGTGGCACGTTTGCTCCAGTTGCCTGCCAATCGTGACACGACGGCACTCTCGACGACGTCGTCCGCGTCGAAGTCCGGTAGTGACGGCTTCTCGATCATGATCGATCCCCCTCGCGTGCGGTACCACGAACGATACCGAAAAGGCGGGCACACAGGGCCCGGTACGCAGCGTGGTTCGGGACGGCGGCGCCGGCCTTTCCCATGAAGGAGGTGAAGTCGGTCTCGGATTCGGAGGTCACGATCTCGTTCAATTCTTGGAGTGATTCGGCGAGCGCAGCTCTCGCGCGCTCGGCGTAGGGGTTGCCGGCCTGGACATCCCAGTACACCGCGGGCTCACCGCTGGCGACGCGATCGACGAGAGCCAACAGCGTGGATGCAGGCGGTGGAGCGAGAGAATCGATCGATCTCGGGTCCACTTCGAGCTTCGCCAGGGCCGAACCGAAGGCCAGCACAGTGGCGTGGGTCAGCGCTTGCGTCGCCGCGGCCAGTCGATCGTGCTGGTCCGCATCGACCTGCACGACTCGACCGCCCCAGCCGGAGATTCGGCCGAGGAAGTTCTCGGCAGCGCCTCCGCCGCGGTGAACCACAGCGGCCACTGGGCGGCCGTCCATCCCGAGAGACGGAGCGAACATGGGGTTGATGCCCAGAATCGCACCGGGAGGGTCGGCATCGGCGACCTTCCGGGCGAATCCGGACTTGACCGACAGAGTCTCCACCAGCAGTGAGCGCGCGTCGAGGAAGCCCAGTTCGGTCTCGAAAGCCACCGATTCGGGCACCGCGAGTACGACCAGCGGGGTGGCTCGCAGCACCGCGCGCACTTCGGCGTCGGTGTCGACGATGTCGCCGAAGAGGTGCTCGATGCCGGGCCTCGAAACGGTCGGGACGACCGGGTCGAGAGCGAGCACCGTGTCGCCATCAGCGGCCAGTAGGGAGGCGATCAATCGACCCACCTCACCGCTGCCGCCGATGACCACCGCGTCGAACCTCTTCATAGGAGCAGTATCGCCTCTTCCAGCGCCCGGCATCGCTCAACGGTTGCGGGAGATCCAGACCGTGATGTCGGCGTGCACCACTTCGAGGCCGTGGGCATCGGTGATGGAGACGGGTACGACGAGATCGAAACCGTCGTCGACGGAATCCTCGACCGCGTCGAAGTCGGGAAGTTCGGCCAACTCTGCGACAGCAGTCAACGACGTGGTGGCTTTTGCCAGATAGCGGACGTTCATCGCTTTGGGTATCCAGCGATGGGTTGTCGGTACGGTCGCCTCGGCGAGCATTCCCATGGCAGCTTCGGCGAGATTGCATGCGGCGATGGCGTGGAAGGTCCCGAGGTGGTTTCGGATTCCCCACCATTTCGGAGCCGTCACGGTGCATTTGCCCGGTGCCATCGAGCGCACGCGGGGGAGAACCGAGCCGAAATATGGCACGCGTACACACATCGCGAGCGAGAACACAGCCGATCCCACGGTATTCCGAGGGAGCCTTGACCAGGCGCGATAGGTGAGTCCGGTGGTGGGTAGCGTCGCATCCATGGACCTACCTTACTGCTGGGTAAGTTCGACTGGGAAGTTGATCGTGAGTGTGCACGAGGCCTGATTTGTGCTCGCGCCATGTCTGCGGCATACTGGTCGGGTTGCCTGGACACGGGACGCGGTCTTTCGCGGCCGCACCTGGGTGAGTAGTTCCAAGCAGTTGGATCAAGCATTACGAAGAACCAGCACTCCGAGTGAGTGCGTCCGGTTCTGCAGCTTCGAAAGCGAAAACCTTCGGGTTGGAGCAATGAAGCAACGGTCGAAGTGTGAGTAGAAATGCGACACGCCCGACCGCGTGGACCGGAGAACCATGACAGATGAACAGCGGCAACGGATCGGGTAACGCCTGATCGCCAACGTTCGGTTCGTCGTGTGAGCACGAAGGCAGTTCGAGTTCGACGGCTCCCGAGTCGGCCGGACTCGGGGACTGTGCATACGAGGTGGAGCAGGCCGAACGGCCGGTTCTACGACAAGCGGCAAGAAAAGGACACTAAGCGTGGCGGGACAAAAGATCCGCATCAGGCTCAAGGCCTACGACCATGAGGCGATCGATGCGTCAGCACGCAAGATCGTCGAGACGGTCACCCGTACGGGTGCCCGCGTCGTCGGACCGGTGCCGTTGCCGACCGAAAAGAACGTGTACTGCGTCATCCGTTCGCCCCACAAGTACAAGGATTCGCGCGAACACTTCGAGATGCGCACTCACAAGCGGCTCATTGACATCCTCGACCCGACGCCGAAGACGGTCGACGCGCTCATGCGCATCGATTTGCCTGCCAGTGTCGATGTCAACATCCAGTGAGCGCGGAGACAACGATGACTGATAACAAGAATCGGCCTGCAACAGGAATTCTGGGCACCAAGCTTGGAATGACCCAGGTCTTCGACGAGAACAATCGCGTCGTTCCAGTGACCGTGATCAAGGCAGGCCCCAACGTGGTCACCCAGATCCGCACCATGGAACGCGACGGTTACAGCGCCGTCCAGGTCGCATTCGGTGCGATCGACCCGCGCAAGGTCAACAAGCCGATCACCGGCCAGTTCGAAAAGGCAGGCGTTACGCCTCGTCGTCACGTCGTGGAGTTCCGCGTCGCCGACGCCTCCAAGTTCGCGGTAGGCCAGGAGCTCACCGCTGCAGTGTTCGAGGACGGCGCATACGTCGACGTCACCGGCACCAGCAAGGGCAAGGGCTTCGCCGGAACCATGAAGCGTCACGGCTTCAAGGGTCAGGGAGCAAGCCACGGTACACAGGCTGTGCACCGTCGCCCAGGATCTATCGGTGGCTGCGCCACTCCGGGTCGCGTATTCAAGGGAATGCGTATGTCCGGACGTATGGGCGGCGATCGCGTAACCACGCAGAACCTCTCGGTCCACAAGGTGGACAGCGAGAACGGGCTTCTGCTGATCAAGGGAGCAATCCCGGGCCGTCGCGGCAACGTCGTGATCGTCAAGTCTGCATTGAAGGGTGGTGCACGGGCATGACCAGCCTCGACAAGAAGACCGAAACCAACCTGACGCTGAACGTCAAGGAGCTCGGCGGCAAGACCAACGGAACCGTTGATCTGCCTGCCGCGATCTTCGACGCGCCTGCCAACATCGCGCTCCTGCATCAGGTCGTCGTTGCGCAGCTCGCAGCAGCTCGTCAGGGAACCCACTCCACGAAAACTCGTGGCGAGGTTCGCGGTGGCGGCAAGAAGCCATACCGTCAGAAGGGAACCGGTCGCGCCCGTCAGGGCTCGACGCGTGCACCTCAGTTCGTCGGCGGTGGCACGGTCCACGGACCGAAGCCGCGTGACTACAGCCAGCGCACACCCAAGAAGATGAAGGCTGCCGCTCTGCGCGGTGCCCTTTCCGATCGGGCTCGCAGCGAGCGCATTCACGTCATCACCGAACTGGTTGCCGGGCAGGTTCCTTCCACAAAGGGTGCCATGACGTTCCTCGCCGAGCTGTCGGACCGTAAAAAGGTCCTGCTCGTCGTCGGCCGCGAAGACACTGCAGCGTGGAAGAGCGTCCAGAACCTGGACGGAGTGCATCCCATCGCACCCGACCAGCTCAACACGTACGACGTGCTCGAAGCTGATGACGTCATCTTCAGCGTGGAAGCGCTGAATACGTTCATCGCAGGTCCTGCGAAGAACGAGGAGGATAGCAAGTGACCACCATCGCCGATCCCCGCGACATCTTGCTGGCGCCGGTCATCTCCGAGAAGTCCTATGGGCTGATCGAAGAAGGAACGTACACCTTCCTGGTGCACCCGGACTCGAACAAGACGCAGATCAAGATCGCCGTCGAGAAGATTTTCGACGTCACCGTGACCAGCGTCAATACGATGAACCGTCAGGGCAAGCGAAAGCGGACCCGATTCGGTTACGGCAAGCGCAAGGATACCAAGCGCGCGCTCGTAACGCTCTCCGCCGACAGCAAGCCCATCGAGATCTTCGGAGGTCCGGTCGCGTAAGCGACTGGGACTCTTCGGATATAGAGGACGAGAAGACTCATGGCAATCCGTAAGTACAAGCCGACCACTCCGGGCCGTCGTGGTTCGAGCGTCTCCGATTTCGCGGAGATCACTCGCAGCACGCCCGAGAAGTCGCTGGTTCGCCCCCTGCACGGTCGCGGTGGACGTAACGCACACGGTCGTATCACCACCCGGCACAAGGGTGGCGGACACAAGCGCGCGTACCGTCTGATCGATTTCCGTCGCAACGACAAAGATGGCGTGCCGGCCAAGGTCGCTCACATCGAGTACGACCCGAACCGCACAGCCAACATCGCATTGCTGCACTTCGCAGACGGCGAGAAGCGCTACATCGTTGCACCCAAGGGCATCGCCCAGGGGTCTCCGATCGAATCGGGCGCCAACGCCGACATCAAGCCGGGCAACAACCTGCCTTTGCGCAACATCCCGACGGGTACGACCATTCACGCGGTCGAGCTTCGTCCGGGCGGCGGCGCGAAGATGGCACGCTCTGCCGGCTCGAGCATTCAGCTCCTCGGTAAGGAAGGCGCCTACGCCACGTTGCGTATGCCTTCCGGTGAAATCCGTCGCGTCGACGTGCGCTGCCGCGCAACTGTCGGCGAGGTCGGCAACGCCGAGCAGTCGAACATCAACTGGGGCAAGGCCGGCCGCATGCGTTGGAAGGGCAAGCGCCCCTCCGTCCGTGGTGTCGTCATGAACCCGGTCGACCACCCGCACGGTGGTGGTGAGGGTAAGACCTCCGGTGGCCGCCACCCGGTCAGCCCGTGGGGACAGGCCGAAGGCCGTACCCGCAGTAGGAAGAAGGCGAGCGACAAGCTCATCGTCCGTCGTCGCCGTACCGGCAAGAACAAGCGCTAGGAGGGAGTTCAGAATGCCACGCAGCCTGAAGAAAGGCCCGTTCGTAGACGATCACCTCCTCGCGAAGGTTGACGTCCAGAACGATAAGGGAACCAAGCAGGTCATCAAGACCTGGTCCCGTCGCTCGACAATTCTCCCCGACTTCATCGGACACACGTTCGCGGTGCACGACGGCCGCAAGCACGTGCCGGTGTTCGTATCCGACTCGATGGTCGGACACAAGCTCGGAGAGTTCGCACCGACCCGCACGTTCAAGGGTCATATCAAGGACGACCGGAAGGCGAAGAGGCGATGAGTAAGACCGAAACCGCCAATCCGACTGCCAACCCGACCGCAAAGGCAATCGCGAAGCATGTTCGCGTGACGCCGATGAAGGCTCGTCGTGTCGTGGACATGGTTCGCGGGCGCTCCGTCGAGGACGCGCTCAACATCCTGAAGTTCGCGCCACAGGCAGCCAGCGAGCCGGTCGCCAAGGTGATCGCTTCAGCAGCGGCAAACGCAGAGAACAACCTCGATCTCGATCCCAGCACGCTGATCGTGGCGACTGCATTCGTGGACGAGGGTGCAACCCTCAAGCGATTCCAGCCGCGCGCTCAGGGCCGGGCATTCCGGATCCGCAAGCGCACGAGTCACATCACGGTGATCGTCGAGAGCCTGCCCAAGACCGGCGGAACGAGTCGTAACCGTCGTAAGGGCCAGGCGTCCAAGGAAGGGGCTCAGTAGTGGGTCAGAAAATCAACCCGCACGGCTTCCGCTTGGGTATCACCACTGACTGGAAGTCGCGTTGGTACGCAGACAAGCAGTACTCGGAGTACGTCAAGGAAGACGTCGCCATCCGCAAGCTTCTTGCCACCGGCATGGAGCGCGCGGGTATCGCGAAGGTCGAAATCGAGCGCACCCGTGATCGTGTCCGCGTGGACATCCACACGGCACGTCCGGGAATCGTCATCGGCCGTCGTGGCGCCGAGGCGGACCGCATCCGCGGAGCTCTCGAGAAGCTGACCGGCAAGCAGGTTCAGCTCAACATCCTCGAAGTCAAGAACGCCGAGTCCGAGGCACAGCTCGTGGCACAGGGTGTTGCCGAGCAGCTGAGCAACCGCGTCGCTTTCCGTCGTGCAATGCGTAAGGCCATCCAGTCGGCCATGCGTCAGCCGAACGTCAAGGGCATCCGCGTCCAGTGCTCCGGCCGTCTCGGCGGCGCCGAGATGTCCCGGTCGGAGTTCTACCGCGAAGGCCGTGTGCCGCTGCACACTCTTCGTGCGGATATCGACTACGGGCTGTACGAGGCCAAGACCACCTTCGGCCGTATCGGCGTGAAGGTCTGGATCTACAAGGGCGACATCGTCGGTGGCAAGCGCGAGCTCGCTGCTGCGGCTCCAGCTGCCGGCGGACCCGAGCGCCCGCGTCGCGAACGTCCGTCACGTCCGCGTCGCTCCGGTGCCTCGGGCACCACCGCGACCAGCACTGAGGCCGGTCGCGCAGCATCCGCCGAGGCTCCGGCCTCGTCCGAGCCGAAACAGGAGGGCTGACGATGTTGATCCCACGGCGGGTCAAACACCGCAAGCAGCACCACCCGCGACGTTCGGGTGCCGCCAAGGGCGGAACCGCTGTGACGTTCGGTGACTACGGCATTCAGGCTCTCGAGCCCGCCTACATCACGAACCGTCAGATCGAGGCTGCTCGTATCGCTATCACTCGCCACATCAAGCGTGGTGGCAAGGTCTGGATCAACATCTTCCCGGACCGGCCCCTCACCAAGAAGCCTGCCGAGACCCGCATGGGTTCCGGTAAGGGTTCACCCGAGTGGTGGATTGCGAACGTCAAGCCGGGCCGCGTGCTCTTCGAGCTCTCATACCCGGACGACACCGTTGCGCGTGAGGCACTTACTCGCGCCATCCACAAGCTGCCTATCAAGGCACGCATTATCACCCGGGAGGAGCAGTTCTGATGGCTACCGGAACCCCAGCCGCAGAGCTCCGTGAGCTCACCGGTGAAGAATTGGTCAACAAGCTGCGCGAGTCGAAGGAAGAACTCTTCAACCTTCGCTTCCAGATGGCGACCGGACAGTTGGACAACAACCGTCGCCTGCGCGTAGTACGCCACGAGATTGCTCGTATCTACACGGTGCTGCGTGAGCGCGAGCTCGGTCTGGCCACCGGTCCTGCCGAGGACACTGCAGGTGACGCGGCATGAGCGAGGAAAAGACAGTGACTGAAACACGCAACAACCGCAAGATTCGGATCGGCTATGTCGTCTCCGACAAGATGGAGAAGACGATCGTGGTCGAGCTCGAAGACAGGGTCAAGCACCCTCTCTACAGCAAGATCATCCGTCGCACCACGAAGGTCAAGGCTCATGACGAGAACGGTGTCGCCGGTGTAGGCGACCGCGTTCAGCTCATGGAGACCCGTCCGCTGTCCGCCACGAAGCACTGGCGTCTGGTAGAGGTTCTCGAAAAGGCCAAGTAAGCGGCAGTAAACAGCAAAGCCCCCGTTCGCTATCGCGGACGGGGGGCTTTGCTGTGTTCAGACAAGCACACTGGATTCACGACAGGCCGCGCACAGCGGCGCTGTTGTCTTCGTGGGCGGACGTCTCCAGCGCAACCAGTCCGGTTACCTCATCCTCGCGCCAATTGGATGACCTCTTCTTCGGTCGGTGGACTCTTCGGGTGATACGACAGGCAGAGCCTGGTTTTGGTGCGTACGAACGAGGACTCCTCGACCGCTGCGTAGAACTCGCCGGCGGGGAGCTTGCCGATGTCGGGAATTGATCCGCCTTTGACCCGCGCAACTTCCTTGGCAGCCTCGATTTGTACCGGTGCGTTGAGTCGACCGTAGAACTGCGTGCCACAGTTTCCTGGGATCTTGTTGTTGAGACCCTTCGGTGCCTGTGTCGCGAAGACCATCCCCAATCCGTATTTTCTGGCCTGCGACACCAGCGCGAGAGTGCTGTGGAGGCAGATCGTCATTCGGTCCGATGGGGCGAAGTTCTGAGCCTCGTCGAGCACGAACAACCCCCCGAGCGGCAGATCGCCGGCCGGGTTCTTCTTGATCCATGCGAACAGTGCCATCTGAAGCTGATTGACGAAGTTCTCCTTTTGCGATGCCGTCGTCAGCCCCGACATGTTGATGACCGAGATTCGTGCGCTCTTACCTGCGCGGGGAGTGAGCAACATCCCTGGATCTGCCGATGATCCCGCACCGCCGAACAGGGGATCGGTAGTCGTGGACGCCTTCAAGTTCTCTGCCAGGTCGGCAGCGATTTTCACACCGTTCTTGAGGGTGCTGGCGCCGTCCGGAAAATTCTCGAGGAGGTCGATGAAATCGTCCAGACTTCCCTGCGAACGATGGCCGAAGTCGACCAGCGCTTGGCGAAGCACGGCCATCATCTGTCGACTCTTGGCCGTCCCTCCCAATGCCATTGCCTGCGGAGCCAACGAGGACAAGGCGCTCTCCACAGCGGAATCGAATTCATCGGGATCGTCGATGACCTCCGCGAAATTCGGCAAAGGCTGAAAGCTCAGTGCTCGACCGGCACTACGACGAGGAGTCCACACGACTACCTCACTGTTGGAGAAATAGTCCGAGGCCTTGGCTTCGTCGTCGCCCGTCCAGTTGCGACTACCGCTGGGCCACTCGACGCCCAGCCTCGACAGGTCGTTGTTGGGATCGAGCACGATTGCCGAGACGCCTTTGAGCGCGCACTCCTCGAGAAGGCGACGGATGAGAACCGTTTTGCCGGACCCGGAACCGGCGAAAATGGCGGTGTGCTTGCGCAGTGTCTCCAGTTCGACGCTGACCTCGGGACCGCCATCTGTCGGTGTTCCCAACGGAATTGCCGTGTCCGAGATCGGTGGTGGCGGCGCCGGTGCAGGCGACTGCTCGGCCGGTCGTACTTCGTGGGCAGGAAACAGGCCGGGGTCGGTAGCAGGTTGGTGAACGACGGTATTCGCTCCCGCTGCTTCGTCGAGCACCGGCGTCTTCGGAAGTACGTCGCGGAACAGAGCGATCTCGTGGGCCGGTTGCCTGGCAACCAGCCACGCCTGCAGGTTCTCGTCCTTCTCGGCGGCGAGGGCTTTCAACGCGGACAGCGCGAGGACATCGCTTTCGGTGAAGGAGACGACGATCCCGCCCGCATCCTCGAAGGCTTGCACCGTCTTTGCGGTCTTGGGCCCACTCGGCCAGGGCGCAGACCGGAGGATCACCAGTCGTCGCTTCTCGGTTCCCTGTGTCAATCCAGCAGCAGTACAGGCCTTTTGGATCCTGTTCTGGACGGAGATCGGATTCTTGGCAGCAATCGCGCGGAATCCCCAGTGCTCTTGGTCGTCCGTGACGTCGTCCAGGACGCGTCGTATCCGTCCGTGTAGGGACGGTTTGCGCCCGGGTTCGGCGTCGCGGGTGAATTTGTGCTCGACGGTGCCGGTTTCGGTGATCCAGGCATCGAGTCCAGCACCGAGCAGTGAGGGCACCGTGTCGTCCTCGTCGTCGGCGTCGAGTGCAGAGAAATCGGCCACGGCAAGCAACTCCGCGAATCGGGCATCGAGTTTTACGAAATCGCCTGGGGGAGCGGGTGGAATTACCACTACCGGGACGGGTGGGTTCAGAGTCGTAAGTTCGGTGATGTCGTTGTTGCGTAGGCAAATTTGGATGTGATCGTCCACGCTGCGCAGCAGTGTGCGCGGATTGTAGAGATTCACATCGTCGAATGCTTCGGGCGCGATGGGCCACGTCGGATGTGGAGGAGTGAATCCAGCCTGTTCGTATCGAGCGGCGAAGCGTTTGGCGACGATCTCGACGCCGATCTCTCTCGTTGGAATCTGATGCAGCGACTCGGCTACGTGGAAGCGGTCTTTCACCGACTCGACCGTGTTGTCGGCAATGAAAGTCCACGCACTGGGTAGCAGTGAAATGACAGCAACGGTACGAACGAGGTTCTGCCGCAACCCCATCAGGCCGTGAGCGATATTGTCGAGCTGGGTGCCCTGCTCTGCTGTGAATACTCCTTTCGGATCACTCTGCATGCGTGACTGCGCTATGAGGGTGTCGATCTGATCGACAGCAACGACTGTGGGCGCACTCAGCGAAAGCAGCCACGAAATATCGACGGCCACTTGTTGTGAGGTCAGCACGGCGTTGGGGAGACCCCAGTACGTCCGCTGCTCGTGGTCGAGTGCATCGTTCGACCGCAGGAACGCGTCGCCCAGATCCTGCAGGTCGAAGTCAGCGCTCGCTGCCAACACCAGTGCCCGCAGTGTGTGACGTGCTTGTTTGAGGTCCGGGTACTTGCGACGCAGTCGATCGATGAACTGCGATATCAAATCGGGGCTGACGGTGCGCTCGCCCTGCAGAGCCCGGCATTCCATGCGGCCGAGTCCGACGTCGGTTCCGAGATCCCAGAGGAGCTTCTCGAGTTGGCTGTCGAAACCTGGTGTCGGTCTTTCGATGTCGGTGAGTATTCCGTGGAGGACCGAGTCCCAGAAAACTTTCTCGTCGAGCAATTCGATCAGGAAGAAGTAACCGCCGGCGCTTTGAACCTTGTCACGAACCTGGCCCAACATGTGAGTCTTTCCCGACCCGGCGGCTCCCTGAATCACCACGCCCAGCGGTTTCGAGGTCGAGCGCTTGTCAGCTTCGTCGAACGAGCGCATGACGCTGCTCAGTGAGTTCTCGTTCATTCCATCGACGTGAAGTTCGTTGGTACGCCAGACGTCGTCGGGGGTGGGGGCCCAGGTCAGTTGAATGGAGGAGAGTGCTGCGTACTGCTCGGCGTCCATCGTCATCAGCGGTCGATCTTCATCATGTGTCGTGACTGGCCGCCGATATGGAGTGCTGCTGTGCGGTCGTCATCGGTCAAGGTCGCCTGGTTGGCTTCGGGGATCAGGTTGATCTCCTGAGCGCGGTAGAGCGAACTCAGCGCCGCGTCCAGCACCGATCGATCCATGGTTCGCAGGGCTTCGCGAAGTCGCGTCAGCGACACCCATGCACGCGGTTCACTGGCAAGGCGGTGATAACTGTCGCGAACCAGGTTTTCAGGGTCCGTGCCCTTCTGTGCTGTGTCCGCTGTTGCGGGTAAGAACACGTCATTGGGTTCGATCCCGACGCGATCGAAGTATCGGCGCATCGCGCGCAGCAGGGTGTACAAAGTCTTGCCGCCGCTGCGGCTGGCCTGAGACGGGGCGGGAGCCCCGAACTCCTGGCTTCCGCGGGCCCATCCCTTGTCCGTGAGGTCGACAACAATTCCGCGGCCGACCTTCTCGACCCCGATCAGTTCGGCCCCGAGCAGCTTGTCCCGCGACTTGGCGCTCAGTTCGGAGCCCAGGGTCCTCAACTCCGTGAGCTTCAGTGGCCGAGATTCCGCCATCAGTACGAGCAGCGTGGTTCGTTCGACGAATGTCAGCTCGGTTGTCACTGGAGTGATCCTTCTTTCGTGGCAGTAAGTGTGTTCGGATCGGAGTCACGGATGATGCGGTGTCGGTATAGCGCAGCCTGTATCTCGTCGACAACCTGCCATACGTCTGCATGCACGCGCTCGTTGGGAATACGCAGAATCTCGAAGCCCACGCCACGAAGAATTTCGTCACGCTTGTCGTCCTTTGCCCTACTCCAGGCGGACCGATGTTCGTGACCGTCCAACTCGACGGCGAACAAGTCTTCGAGCCACACGATGTCGAGGAAGTACTTCTGCGCGATGTCGTTGTACTGGAAAGGGTGATTGAGTCGCCGATTCGTGGCCCACGAATGCTTGGAAAGCTCGCGGTCGACGCGTTTCTCGACGTCACTACCCGGGTGAGGCCTTCCAGTGACGGCCCAATACTCGACCGTGGGCCTCGTTCGAGAGCGCTGGCCGGTGTCGTCCACGTCGAGCAGTTCCCGTGGCAACGTCACGAACACGCTGGACAGGCGGTCGACGGCGGGCAGTGGATTGTCGACGAGCCACACGGCGAACCCGCGGGCGGCCAACCACTCCGACGCAGCTGCGAGGGCATGTTGCTGCGTCGATGACTGCTCGTTCGAATCCAGCAGAAGCGCGACCTGTGCACGTTGCCAACTGGCCCCGAGGATGCCGGCCAGGCCTTCCGCCACCTCGGCGTCGCAGAACGGACGTCCCATTGCATTGTTGCCGAGGGATCGCTCGGCGAGATCCGCCAGGAACGGGCCGTAGTGATCGCTGTTCGCGGCCAGATGACGTGCGTGGATCCGAACCGCTGCGAAATCCAGCGAGCTGCGACCGGTGATCGACGATGCGTCGGGTAACCATGCGGGAAACAGTTCGATCGCGATCACAGTCAAGGCCGAGAGCACCTGCTCGATCACAGCGGACTGGCGATCCCTCGGCTCGACATGAACTCGAATCAAGGCGGGAGCCGTGTCCGGCAGATACTCGAGTGCGACGGCGATCGCATCTCCGGGTGCGCCCACGAGGCAGACAGCTCGATCGAGGGGGAGACCCCAAGTGTCGACGTGCCCAGTCGTCATGCCGCAGTCACCGATTCGCTCCTGCGATGCGCATACACATCGCAAAACCATACCGGTGGTCCGTTTCACTTCGCGCAACGAGTTGCCTTTTTCGGACTCGCCGATTTGGACTCTTTCGGCCGTTTCCCCTACACTTGACCGGTTGCCTGAGGCAGCGGTGTGTCTTCGTGCCACTGCCGCCCTGGTAGCCGACCGCGCGCGTCGGGACGGAAATCCGCCGCGTAAGCAAATCCAGGTCTAGGAGAAGTTAGTGATTCAGCAGGAGTCGCGAGTACGCGTCGCTGACAACACGGGCGCGAAGGAAATCCTTTGCATCCGCGTTCTCGGTGGCTCGTCACGTCGCTACGCCGGAATCGGCGACATCATCGTAGCTACGGTGAAAGATGCCATTCCCGGTGGAAACATCAAAAAGGGCGAGATCGTCAAGGCCGTCATCGTCCGCACCGTCAAGGAGCGTCGCCGTCCGGATGGCTCGTACATCCGTTTCGACGAGAACGCAGCCGTGCTGATCAAGCCGGACAACGATCCTCGTGGAACCCGCATCTTCGGCCCAGTCGGCCGCGAGCTGCGCGAAAAGAAGTTCATGAAGATCGTTTCGCTCGCCCCGGAGGTGCTGTAAATGAAGGTGCACAAGGGCGACACCGTTCTCGTGATCGCAGGCAAAGACAAGGGTGCGAAGGGCAAGGTCATTCAGTCCTACCCGGACAATGACAAGGTTCTCGTCGAGGGCGTCAACCGCATCAAGAAGCACACTGCGGTCTCTTCCAATCAGCGTGGCGCGTCTTCGGGCGGCATCGTCACGCAGGAAGCCCCGATCCATGTATCGAACGTTGCAGTAGTCGATTCGGACGGAAACCCGACGCGTGTGGGTTACCGGACCGACGAGGAGACCGGCAAGCGCGTTCGGATTTCCCGGAAAAACGGGAAGGACATCTGAGATGACTACCACTGAGAACACCGCGGGCGTACAGCCTCGCCTCAAGGCGCGCTACCGCGCCGAGATCAAAGACGCCCTGAACACCGAGTTTGCATACGAGAACGTCATGCAGATCCCCGGTGTGGTCAAGGTCGTCGTCAACATGGGTGTCGGCGACGCCGCCCGTGACGCCAAGCTGATCAACGGTGCAGTTGCCGACCTCGCAGCGATCACCGGTCAGAAGCCGGAGATCCGCAAGGCTCGCAAGTCCATCGCTCAGTTCAAGCTCCGCGAAGGTATGCCCATCGGCGCCCGCGTCACACTTCGTGGCGACCGCATGTGGGAATTCCTGGACCGGCTGACCTCCATTGCCCTTCCCCGAATCAGGGACTTCCGCGGCCTCTCCGGCACGCAGTTCGACGGCAACGGAAACTACACGTTCGGCCTCAACGAGCAGTCGATGTTCCATGAGATCGACGTGGACCAGATCGATCGTCCGCGCGGCATGGACATCACCGTGGTGACCACCGCAACCAACAACGAAGAAGGCCGTGCGTTGCTCAAGCACCTCGGCTTCCCGTTCAAGGAGAACTGAGTCCATGGCGAAGAAGGCATTGGTCAACAAGGCCAACAAGAAGCCGAAGTTCGCGGTGCAAGGTTACACACGTTGCAACCGCTGCGGCCGTCCCCGCGCAGTATTCCGCAAGTTCGGCCTGTGCCGAATCTGTGTTCGCGAGATGGCACACGCTGGAGAACTTCCCGGCGTTCGCAAGAGCTCCTGGTGATCTGAGGCCCTCGGGCCTCATCACATCACGTTGACGAGCGTGGGTCCCTGAACTGGGACCCACGCTCGTTTTGTTGTATGTGAATCCGGCAACGATCGCACTGACACCTCCGACTCCGGCGATGACGCCGCATGGATCCGGCGAACTCACTGTCCCTTCCGTATCGATCTCGGCTGGTGTCCTCGAGTCCTGTACCACGACCGATTTTGAGAATGACGCCCGGTTCCCTACACTAGAGCGGTTGCCCGGGCTTCGTCGTGCCTGCACGCGAGTTCTTGCAATAGCGAACGCAAACCTCGAGTTCTCCTACACGGAAGCTCGTAACACCTGGCAGTGCAGTGATGCATTGCCAGGAGCGCAACCCCTGACCGGCAACAGTCGGTCAGGACATGTTCACTTCGCTGTAGGCCCACGATGTGACGAGTCAGGCCCTGTACGGGGCACCAGCTCGCGCGTGCTGCATGGGAACCGCTACGAGAAAGGTGCACAGGTCACACCATGACGATGACCGATCCAATTGCAGACTTCTTGACCCGTCTGCGCAACGCCAATTCGGCGTACCACGACGAGGTGAAGCTTCCCCACTCGAAGTTGAAGGCGAATATCGCCGACATCCTCAAGCGCGAGGGCTACATCGCAGATTTCCGCACCGAGGACGCCGAGGTGGGCAAGACCCTCATCGTCGACCTCAAATACGGACCCAGCCGCGAGCGCAGCCTCGCAGGCATCCGTCGTATCTCGAAGCCCGGTCTTCGCGTATACGCAAAATCCACCAATCTGCCCAAGGTTCTCGGCGGCCTGGGCGTGGCGATCATCTCCACGTCCACAGGCTTGCTTACGGAGCGTCAGGCGGCCAAGCAGGGTGTGGGCGGAGAAGTCCTCGCCTACGTCTGGTAGGGGAGGCCACCACCATGTCACGTATTGGAAAATTGCCGGTCACGGTCCCCGCGGGCGTTGACATCACGATCGACGGGCAGAACATCGCAGTCAAGGGCCCCAAGGGTGCCCTCGAGTTGACGATCGCCGAACCCATTCAGATTGCTCGGTCGGAAGATGGCACTCTCGCTGTCACCCGTCCGGACGACGATCGTCGTAGTCGCTCGCTGCATGGCCTTTCGCGCACGCTGGTCGCAAACCTCATCACCGGTGTCACCAACGGTTACACCACCAAGATGGAGATCCACGGCGTCGGCTACCGCGTTGTGGTGAAGGGCAAGGACCTCGAGTTCGCGCTCGGTTACAGCCACCCAGTGCTGATCGAAGCACCTGAAGGCATCACGTTCACGGTCGAGTCGCCTACGCGATTCACCATCATCGGCATCGATAAGCAGAAGGTCGGCCAGATCGCGGCCAACGTCCGTCGTCTGCGGCGCCCCGACCCGTACAAGGGTAAGGGCATCCGCTACGAGGGTGAAGTTATCCGCCGCAAGGTCGGGAAGACGGGTAAGTGATATGAGCCAGCAAACAGCAGACAAAGCGGCCGTCGTGAAGCGCACTCCGCGCGGCACGGACGTGTCGACGAAGCGTCGCCTGTCGAAGGCACGCCGTCATTTCCGCCTTCGGAAGAAGATCTCCGGAACGCCCGAGCGTCCTCGCTTGGTCGTCAACCGTTCTTCGCGTCACATTCACGTCCAGCTGGTCGACGATCTTGCGGGCCGCACGCTCGCGAGCGCCTCGAGCATCGAAGCCGACGTGCGTGCACTCGATGGCGACAAGAAGGCCGTCAGCGCCAAGGTGGGCGAGCTCATCGCCAGCCGTGCGAAGGCTGCTGGAATCGACGCTGTCGTATTCGACCGCGGCGGAAACAGCTACAGCGGCCGCATCGCGGCTCTGGCAGACGCAGCTCGCGAAGGCGGGTTGACGTTCTGATGATGACAATGACCGAAAACGGAAGGACAGCCTGATGCCGGGACGTCAACGGCGTGACGGCGGAAGCGGCCCCGCCGGACAGAACAGTGGCCCGAACGCAGCCGGCGGTGACAACAGCCAGCGCGGTGACAATCGCGGTGGTCGTGACCGTCGCGACAACTCGCGTGGCGGAAACGCTGCCGACAAGTCGAACTTCATCGAGCGCGTGGTTGCCATCAACCGCGTCTCCAAGGTGGTCAAGGGTGGTCGTCGCTTCAGCTTCACCGCCCTCGTCATCGTCGGAGACGGCAACGGTTTGGTCGGCGTCGGCTACGGCAAGGCCAAGGAAGTTCCTGCAGCAATCCAGAAGGGTGTCGAGGAAGCTCGTAAGAGTTTCTTCCGCGTTCCGATGATCGCTGGCACCATCACGCACCCGATCCAGGGTGAAGCGGCAGCAGGCGTTGTCATGTTGCGTCCGGCCAGCCCCGGTACCGGCGTCATCGCCGGTGGTGCTGTCCGCGCCGTGCTGGAGTGCGCTGGGATCCGCGACGTGCTGTCGAAGTCGCTCGGTAGCGACAACGCCATCAACGTCGTGCATGCCACCGTCGCAGCACTCAAGGGTCTGCAGCGTCCCGAGGAAGTCGCGGCTCGCCGCGGTCTGACCCTCGAAGAGGTTGCACCCGCCGGAATGCTGCGTGCACGTGCACAGGCAGGAGCGGTCAAGTAATGGCTCAGCTCAAGGTCACCCAGATCAGAAGCACCATCGGCCAGCGCGCAACACAGCGTGACACCTTGCGGACTCTCGGACTCAAAGGCATTCGCCAGACGGTCCTCCGCGAGGACAACTCGCAAAATCGCGGTCTGGTCAACAAGGTGCGCCACCTCGTAACAGTTGAGGAGGTCTAACCATGACCATCAAACTCCATCATCTGCGCCCAGCGCCCGGATCCAAGTCGACGAAGATTCGCGTCGGCCGTGGTGAAGGCGGCAAGCGCGGTAAGACCGCAGGTCGCGGTACCAAGGGAACCGGCGCTCGCAAGAACGTGCCGGCACGCTTCGAGGGTGGGCAGATGCCTCTCCAGATGCGGCTTCCGAAGCTCAAGGGGTTCACCAACCCCAACCGCGTCGTGTTTCAGGTTGTGAACCTTCGCGACATCGAGCGGCTCTTCCCCGAAGGTGGCCAGGTCAGCCTCGCTGACTTGATCGCCAAGGGTGCAGTCCGTAAGAACGAGCCCGTCAAGGTGCTCGGCGACGGCAAGATATCGGTCAAGGTCGATATCTCCGCCAACAAGTTCACTGGTTCGGCCAAGGAAAAGATCGCCGCAGCCGGCGGTTCTGTAACCGAGGTTTAGCCACATTCGACTTTGGTCGAGTGAGCTCATCGTGTGTCGATGGCCGCAGCGACAAGCCTTAACGGGCCAACGCTGCGGCCATCGCTGCCTCACCGGTATCTCTACATCGGGCGGCCGGGTAGGGCGGCGACTGACCGACAGGTCGACTGCTGCACACTGTTAGAGTTCTAGAGTTCACGAAAGTGCTTTTCCATGCGGACGATACATATTGTTCGCAGTCCATGGTCGAGTGTCGCCGAGGCCGGTAACGGCTCCGCAGACACCTACCACCAACGCAGTCGTGCCAGGAGGATCTTTGCTTTCCGCCTTCGTGTCGGCCCTCAGGACTCCTGACCTGAGACGGAAGATCCTTTTCACCCTCGGGTTGGTTGCCCTGTATCGCTTCGGCGCTACGCTCCCATCCCCAGGCGTGGATTACGCCAACGTCAAGGCGTGCATCGATGAGGTATCAGGCGGCGATCAAGCCGGTATCTACTCGCTGATCAACCTGTTCTCCGGTGGCGCGCTGCTACAGCTGTCCGTGTTTGCGATCGGCATCATGCCGTACATCACGGCGAGCATCATCGTGCAGTTGTTGACCGTCGTCATCCCCAAGTTCGAGGAACTCCGCAAGGAGGGCCAGTCGGGCCAGGCGAAGATGACCCAGTACACGCGTTATCTGTCGATCGCTTTGGCGATCCTGCAGGCGACCGGTCTGGTGGCTCTCGCGTCCCGAGGCCAACTACTCCAGGGCTGTCAGCAGGACATCATTGCCGACAAGAGCATTTTCGGTCTGATCATCATCGTCCTCGTCATGACCGCAGGTGCTGCAGTGGTGATGTGGTTCGGCGAGGTCATCACCGAGCGCGGAGTCGGAAACGGCATGTCGCTGCTGATCTTCGCAGGAATCGCCTCGCGCATCCCGTCCGAAGGCAAGTCCATCCTGGATAGCCGCGGCGGCCTCGTATTCGGTCTGGTGTGCGTTGCTGCACTCCTCATCATCGCCGGCGTTGTGTTCGTCGAGCAGGGGCAGCGTCGAATTCCGGTGCAGTACGCCAAGCGGATGGTCGGCCGGAAGATGTACGGCGGATCGTCGACGTATCTTCCGCTGAAGGTCAACCAGGCCGGTGTCATCCCGGTGATCTTCGCGTCCTCGCTGCTGTACCTGCCCAACCTGATCGCACAGCTCACCTCCGCCAGCACGGCGACGGACCCGAGTTGGTGGCAGCGAATCATCAACGAGTACCTGGTCAACCCGGCGAATCCGGTCTACATTGCCATCTACTTCGGACTCATCGTCTTCTTCACTTACTTCTACGTCGCGATCACGTTCAATCCAGAGGAACGTGCGGATGAGATGAAGAAGTTCGGTGGTTTCATCCCGGGTATTCGGCCGGGTAAGCCGACCGCCGATTACCTGAACTATGTGCTCAGCCGCATCACCTTGCCGGGCGCTATCTACCTGGGCACCATTGCCGTGCTGCCCAACCTGTTCCTCGACATCGGGAGCTCCGGCGGCGCACAGAACCTGCCGTTCGGTGGCACTGCTGTGCTGATCATGGTCAGCGTCGGCCTCGATACCGTGAAGCAGATCGAAAGTCAGCTGATGCAGCGCAACTACGAAGGGTTCCTCAAGTGAGACTTGTTCTTCTTGGTCCTCCCGGTGCCGGCAAGGGCACCCAAGCCGAGATCCTGTCCGAGAAGCTGGGTGTACCTCACATCTCGACCGGCGATCTCTTTCGCGCGAACATCGGCGAGAAGACCGCCCTCGGGATCGAGGCGAAGAAATACCTCGACGCCGGAGACCTCGTACCGAGCGAGCTGACCGTCGATATGGTTCGTAGTCGCTTGGCCGAACCGGACGCCGTCAACGGCTTTCTTCTCGACGGATTTCCGCGCTCGGTGGGTCAAGCAGAGTCGCTCGTCACTATCCTTGCCGATATGGGTGCAGAGCTGGATGGTGTGTTGTCGTTCGTCGTCGACGAAGACGTCGTGGTTGCTCGCATGCTCTCCCGTGGGCGCGCCGACGACAAAGAGGACGTCATCCGTAACCGGCTGAAGGTCTACCGCGATGAGACGGCGCCGCTGCTCGACTACTACAAGGACCGGATCCTCACCGTCGATGCAATCGGTGAGGTCGAAGAAGTCAGCGCACGTGCGTTGAAGGCGATCGAGGATCTCGACAACTGATGGCTTTCGGTCGTAAACGTAAGGTAGTGCCGTTCCGCAGCGCGGGCGAGTTGGATGCGATGGCTGCAGCAGGCGCGATCGTCGGTTCAGCGTTGGTTGCCGTGCGAGATGCGGCCAAGCCCGGTGTGTCGACCCTCGAATTGGACAGGGTTGCCGAGGCTGTCATTCGTGACGCCGGTGCGGTCCCTTCCTTCCTGGGGTATCACGGGTTCACCGGAAGTATCTGCTCGTCCGTCAACGACCGAGTCGTGCACGGTATCCCGTCGGCCGAGGACATCCTCGTTGTCGGAGATCTGATCTCGATCGACTGCGGTGCAGTTCTCGACGGTTGGCACGGCGACTCGGCGTGGACGTTCGGAATCGGAGACCTCATCGAGGCCGACGAGTTGCTCAGCGAAGCGACGCGTCTGTCGATGGAGGCTGGAATCGCGGCGATGCTCCCAGGCAATCGGCTCACCGACATTTCGCACGCTATCGAGAACGGAACACGCGCGGCGGAAAAGGTTCACGGTCGCGCTTACGGAATTGTCGACGGTTACGGCGGTCACGGCATAGGCCGTGAAATGCATATGGACCCGTTCCTGGCGAACGAGGGCGCTCCGGGTAAGGGGCCTGAACTGGTTGTGGGATCGACGTTGGCAATCGAGCCGATGCTCACCCTAGGTACCTACGAGACCGAGATCCTGTCCGATGATTGGACAGTGGTGACAACTGACGGCTCGCGAGCGGCGCATTGGGAGCACACCGTTGCGGTCACGGACGACGGCCCCCGGATCCTGACTCTGCGCCCCTGAATTGCTTCGGCCGCCGCGTAGCAGTGGTTCCGTTTGGCTTCACCGACCTGATCTTCTGGTGGCGGGCGTCTCGATTCCGTGGCGCTTGGGTGCAGCCTATCAAGGCCATCTCGGATGAATTTCCGCTTCTTTCGCTCACTTACGGATGACCTCATTTGGCCTGGTGAGGGTTTGCCGGTAACATAGGTCGACGGTGCGCCATGCGCGCCGGTTGCTCGCATGCCTACGTAAGTTCGCTAGCGGTCGACCGGCCGATACTGCCAGCTCAGACAATAGAAATTGCTGCTCGTGTAATCGATGTTGCCGGTTCTGAAAGTTGAAGTTGCCAGCCTCGGCTGAGCGGCGGCGTGAGCATCACGGTAAACGAATCACATATGCAATCAACCAGGTGTACAAAGCCAGGATCGCGGAGGATATGGCAAAGAAAGACGGCGCCATCGAGGTAGAGGGCCGAGTTGTCGAACCCTTGCCCAATGCGATGTTTCGCATCGAGCTCGAAAACGGCCACAAGGTACTCGCTCACATCAGTGGGAAGATGCGGCAGCACTACATCCGTATCCTTCCCGAGGATCGCGTCGTAGTGGAGCTCTCTCCATATGACCTCACGCGTGGGCGCATCGTTTACCGCTACAAGTAAGAGCTTCTTCGGCCAGGTCCGGTCGAAGAGAACCATGCTCGGACGTGTCGGATTCGCTCCTCGCGAACGGTCCGGCGCGTACGAGCTACACACAGGAGATCAACGACGTGAAGGTTCAGCCGAGCGTCAAGAAGATCTGCGAAAAATGCAAGGTGATCCGCCGTAACGGGCGAGTCATGGTGATCTGCGACAACCTGCGTCACAAGCAGCGTCAGGGATAACCACCGAGCATTTCGCTTTCTGCTTGGCACATAGCTAGAAGATGACCTCCCAGCACCAACCGCGACATACGCGTCGCGGCATACCCCCGGCACGGAGGCCGGGGCCCCACTGAGTTTTAGAAGACGGTTGCTTCGAGAAGGATCTGTTTTCGGCAGTACAGAGGCACAGGGGACGGACTGGGAGCAGACCTCCGGACACGAAAAGGATTGCCACATGGCACGTCTCGCAGGTGTGGATCTTCCGCGCGAAAAGCGCATGGAGATCGCACTGACATACATTTACGGCGTTGGCCGTACCCGTTCCAAGGAAATCCTGGTTGCGACAGGGGTCAATCCCGACCTGCGCAGCAAGGACCTGTCCGATGAAGATCTGGGCAAGCTCCGCGAGTACATCGAGGAGTCCCTCAAGGTCGAGGGCGACCTGCGCCGCGAGGTTCAGGCCGACATCCGTCGCAAGATCGAAATCGGCTGCTACCAGGGCCTTCGCCACCGTCGTGGTCTGCCCGTCCGAGGACAGCGCACCAAGACCAATGCGCGCACCCGCAAGGGCCCCAAGCGCACCATTGCCGGCAAGAAGAAGGCGAAGTAATGCCCCCTAAAGCACGCGGTACAGGTCCTAAGAAGACACAGAAGACGCGTCGCAGGGACAAGAAGAACGTCCCGCACGGATCTGCTCACATCAAGAGCACGTTCAACAACACGATCGTCTCGATCACCGACCCCGCAGGCAACGTCATCTCCTGGGCGTCCTCGGGCCACGTGGGCTTCAAGGGCTCGCGTAAGTCGACTCCGTTCGCGGCCCAGCTTGCAGCCGAGAGTGCTGCTCGCAAGGCGCAGGAACACGGTGTCAAGAAGGTCGACGTGTTCGTCAAGGGTCCCGGCTCCGGCCGTGAGACCGCTATTCGTTCGCTTCAGGCCGCAGGCCTGGAGGTCGGCACCATCTCCGATGTCACCCCCCAGCCGCACAACGGTTGCCGTCCGCCGAAGCGGCGTCGGGTCTAGCGGGAAGGAAAGGTTTAGAAAATGGCACGTTATACCGGTCCTATCACCCGCAAGTCTCGTCGTCTGCGCGTTGACCTTGTTGGAGGCGACCAGGCATTCGAGCGTCGTCCCTACCCGCCCGGCCAGCACGGCCGCGCGCGGATCAAGGAGAGCGAGTACCTGCTCCAGCTGCAGGAGAAGCAGAAGGCTCGCTTCACCTACGGCGTGATGGAGAAGCAGTTCCGTCTCTACTACAAGGAAGCCAACCGTCGCCCCGGCAAGACCGGTGAGAACTTGTTGACAATCCTGGAGACGCGTCTCGACAACGTCGTGTACCGCGCTGGTCTGGCACGCACGCGCCGTCAAGCACGCCAGCTGGTCACCCACGGTCACTTCCTTGTGAACAACAAGCGAGTGGACATCCCCAGCTACCGCGTCTCGCAGTACGACATCATCGATGTCCGCGAGAAGTCCGCGCAGACACTGCCGATCCAGATCGCTCGTGAAAGCTACGGGGATCGTCCGGTGGCCGCATGGTTGCAGGTAGTTCCGAACCGTCTTCGCATCCTCGTTCACCGGGTGCCGGAGCGCGCACAGATCGATGTGCCGCTCCAGGAGCAGCTCATCGTCGAGTTCTACTCGAAGTAAGACGCACCACGCATGTGAGCTTTCGACAAGCTCACATGCGTATGCGTCTCCATACCTGGACGTCAAATAGCGGACGTCCGTACAGGAGGAACACACAATGCTCATTTCACAGCGCCCGACGCTGACCGAAGAGGTCATCGCCGACAATCGCTCGAAATTCGTCATCGAGCCGCTCGAGCCTGGCTTCGGTTACACACTCGGCAACTCGCTCCGCCGTACCCTGCTGTCGTCGATCCCCGGCGCTGCTGTCACCAGCATCCGTATCGACGGCGTCCTCCACGAGTTCACTACTGTTCCGGGAGTAAAGGAAGATGTCACCGACATAATCCTGAACCTCAAGGGCCTCGTCGTGAGCTCCGAAGAGGACGAGCCGGTCACCATGTACGTCCGCAAACAGGGCCCAGGCGCTGTCACCGCAGGCGACATCGTTCCTCCGGCCGGCGTCACGGTGAACAATCCGGATCTGCATATCGCGACTTTGAACGACAAAGGCAAGCTGGAGATCGAGCTCGTAGTCGAGCGCGGTCGCGGCTATGTCCCTGCCGTCCAGAACAAGGCATCAGGCGCCGAAATCGGCCGTATCCCGGTCGACTCGATCTACTCGCCCGTGCTCAAGGTCACGTACAAGGTGGAGGCCACTCGCGTCGAACAGCGCACCGACTTCGATCGGCTCGTTCTCGACGTGGAGACCAAGAACTCCATCACCGCGCGGGACGCGCTCGCTTCGGCGGGCAAGACCCTGGTTGAGCTCTTCGGCCTCGCCCGTGAGCTGAACGTCGAAGCAGAAGGAATCGAGATCGGACCCTCGCCCGCCGAGGCCGATCACATTGCTTCCTTCGGACTCCCTATCGAGGATCTGGACCTCACAGTCCGTTCCTACAACTGCCTCAAGCGCGAGGGTGTTCACACCGTCGGCGAGCTGGTTGGTCGTACCGAGTCCGATCTGCTGGACATTCGTAACTTCGGACAGAAGTCCATCGACGAGGTGAAGGTCAAGCTGCATTCGCTTGGTCTTTCACTCAAGGACAGCCCCGCGTCCTTCGATCCGACGACCGTGCCCGGATACGACGCCACCACGGGTACGTGGAGCGACACCGACGCCGGATCCTTCGCTGAAAGCGAAGGCGCCGAGCAGGACTACGCCGAGACAGAACAGCTGTAACCAGCTCGCTGGAGCTCTTACTAGGAGATTCAACATGCCCAAGCCCACCAAGGGCCGCCGTCTCGGCGGGTCGGCGTCGCACCAGAAGGCCATTTTGGCCAACCTCGCGACGGCACTCTTCGAGCACGGCCGCATCACCACCACCGAGTCGAAGGCCAAGCGCCTTCGTCCCCACGCCGAGAAGCTCGTGACCCATGCGAAGCATGGCGATCTCGCTCATCGTCGTGAGGTTCTCAAGATCATCAACAACAAAGATGTCGTACATAAGCTCTTCGCCGAGATCGGGCCGTTTTTCGCCGATCGCGACGGTGGCTACACGCGCATCATCAAGACCGTTCCCCGCAAGGGTGACAACTCGCCGATGGCCATCATCGAGCTCGTCAACGAGCAGACGGTGTCCAACGAAGCAGATCGCGCTCGTCGCGTGAAGGCTTCGCAGGCTGCTCCAGCTGCCGAGGCACCTGCCGCGGACAACGTCGTCGAGGCTGTCGAGGCCGACGCGACCGAGGCCGAGGTCGAAAACGCCGAAGCTGTAGTCGATGGCATCGAGGACAACGACGCTCACGCGTCGGACGCCGCCGATGCCGAGGCTGTGTCGACTGAAACCGAAGCCAAGAAGGACTAGTCCTCTTGAGTTTCATGCACGACCGAAGCGGACCCGCCATTCCTTCCGAGGGTGGCGGGTCCGCTTCTTTGCGGTCCGCCACCCGACTTCGCTTGGACATCGCTTACGACGGCACGGATTTCTCCGGCTGGGCACGACAGCCCGGCATCAGGACGGTATGCGGAGTGCTGGAGGATGCATTTTCGACCGTGCTGAGGCAGCGCATCGAGCTGACGGTCGCAGGCCGAACCGATGCCGGTGTGCACGCTTTCGGGCAAGTTGCACACTTCGATGTCGTCGGTGGTATCGACGAGCCGGAGCGTTTGGTACGCCGGATGGCGAGGTTCTTGCCCACCGATGTTCGGGTGAAGGCGATCTCGGTCGTGTCGGAAGATTTCGATGCGCGCTTTTCGGCGCTTCGCCGACACTACGAATACAGGTTCAGTACCGCTCGCTACGGAGTCGACCCACTCGAAGTGCGAGGCGTGGTGGGATGGGCGCGAGAGATCGACCTCGATGCGATCCGCGATGCATCGTCGAGGTTGCTGGGCCTGCACGATTTCGCGGCATTCTGTAAGCGCAGGGATGGCGCGACCACCGTCCGCGAACTCCAACGATTCGACTGGGAACGCACTGGAGACCGCGTCAGTGCCTATGTCAGCGCCGACGCGTTCTGCTGGTCCATGGTTCGCAGTCTCGTGGGCGCGATGCAAGCAGTGGGTGAAGGTCGTCGGACTCCGGAGTGGATCGAAGCGCTACTGATCACGCGATCGCGGTCGAGTGAAATAACAGTTGCGCCCGCGCACGGACTGTCGCTGATGGCTGTCGACTATCCGGCCGAGGGTGACCTCGTAGCGCGGAACCGGGCGACGCGCGAAGTGCGTTCGGCGATCATCCAGCCGGGCGGGTGCTGTTAGCCGATCGGTCGGTCGATGGTGGAACCGGGGCTACTAGGCTTTCACAGTGACCATGGACCCGATCGGACTTGCCGTCGTTCTAGCCAGTGTCCGACCAGGACGCGTCGGGCCCGTCGTTGCTGATTGGTTCTTGCGGACCGTTACCGAGCGCAACGACGTCGTGGCTACGAAGATCGACCTGATGGATGCTGCGCTCCCCGCGGACTTGTCGCCGTCTCCTGCAGGGGAGGCGTTCGCAGCAGCGATCGGAGAGGCCGACGCGGTGGTGGTGGTTACGCCCGAATACAACCATGGATATCCTGGGGCGCTCAAGACGGCACTCGATACTGTGAAATATCAGTGGAGGGGCAAGCCGATCGGATTCGTGTCGTACGGCGGACTCGGTGGAGGACTGCGCGCAACGGAGCAACTGCGTCAGGTAGCGGCAGAGTTGCACATGGTGGCGGTCCGCGACAGTGTCGGCTTTCACCGGATACGCACCGCGTTCGATGAGAGCGGTCATACCGACGACAGTGCTGCGGTCGACGCTGCCGGCCGTATGTTGAGCCAATTGCATTGGTGGGCAACGGCATCGAAAGTTCAGTCGAGAGCGTTTCCGTATCCGGGTTGAGTGAGATCGGCAGGGCGTCGCACGCTGCGGGGCCTGCCGATGAACGCGGTTTCCTGGGAAATCGTCACGAGCATCAACTCGGTCTCGTTTCGACCTGCGCGAACCATGATGCGGTCACCTGCGGCGCCGGGTTGGACGATGGAGAGGTCTGGATCCGACATCGGTTCGCGAGGTGGACGTTCGGTCACGGTCATCACCGTGGTGCCGTCGGGTCGCGAGCGCGCGGGCACCACGACGGCGTCGGCGAAATCCTGCACGAGTACGTCGAATCCTCCGGTGCCTCGGGGTGGGCCGCCGTCGATGAGTAGCCTGTCCGGTGTCGCAATCGAGTCGACGAGTGGGCCCCATGCATGTGGTCGATCGGATCTGATCAGAACACGTGCGCCGGTGGACAGTGCGCGAAATACGAGTTGCTGAGCCAAATACAGTTCACCTGCCACCAGCACGGTGTCGATGCCTCTTCCATGTACCCGCGCTGCGACGCCATGGCCTGCAGTGTCCGACCCGAGAAGCTGGCCGCACCCGGAGGTCGGAAGGTTCAGGCGCTCGACGATGCCGTAAGGAAGGTCTCGGATAGGCTCTGCATGGCCACGAGCGAAGATTGCGAGTGGGAGGGACGCAATCAATGCTTCACGGTGGCGCCCGTTCATCGACACCGCACCGGGGATATGGGGTCGGGGAGTGGCCCCACGGTTCACGAAACGGCATGCGCCACTGATGCGCACACGGCTGGAGTTCGAACCCGGGGTCAGGCGAAACGCGATCGTTGTCGACAGCGACGGAATTGCCCACAACTCGGTGAGGACAGCGGTGTCGATTTTGCGACAGTCGAACCCGAATCCGGTGTCGATCACACCGGGAAGTGGTGCGGATCCCCAGTTCTCGGTCAGACGGTTGGCGGCGACACCCCGACACATATGGGAAGCGGTGGACTGAATCTCGCTGCGCACCAGCATCCGCGAACTGATTCCCTTCGCCTCGAGGGCGCGGGCGACCCGTTCGGATGCGACCCACACAGCACGCGATGCCCCCAATAGGCCGCCTCCGCGCGCGTCGATCGCAGCACGATTGTGCGAGATCTCCAGAGTGACGGTGACCCACACCGTGCGTGTCGCGACTGCTGGAAGCGGCCCGATCAATCGTTCGTAGACGTCGGTTGCCGGTGTACCCGACGCTGTTCGCATACCGTGAGCGACGATGTCGATGCTGCTCACGGAAATATCGTGCTGAGAAAGACACTCGGCCAGTGCAGAGAGATCGAGTCCGGTATCGGTGGATGCTTCCGCACGGCCGAGCCTTGTCATCGCCGCACTGGGAGGGTGTAGTTCGAGAACACACGATACGGTTCCGCCGCGCCAGTGGATTCCGGCTGCTCGACCATCGTCTTCCGAGTAGTCGCGTGTAACACCGGGATTCGATGTCGTACGGGATGCGTAACGAGACCCCGTGGTGGCCCAGTCGAGGACCGGCCGCCCGGCGATCACCAGAAATGGAACTGCCGTTGCGGGTGCGGCGACCGACACGATGACGGCAAGCGAGGCGTCGAACGCGACCGCGATCGCCACGCCGACAGCAAGGACTGTCTCGAGTCCGACCAATCTGCCGATCCTGGGAATCCGCAGTGAAACGAAGTACAACGAGGAACGCGCGGACATCTGACGGTTGTCACCCGACCCAGATCTGCCGCGAGAACGTGTTGGCGCAGACAAAATTAACTTTTCCTCCCCCCGAAGGCCACGTAGTCGAGCAGCAGAGCAGCTCGTCGACTCGTGTCCGAGACTGTACCGGTTCTTCCCGCGCGCTGCCCTCTTCAGGTGCCACGGGCGTGGAGGAGCTTCTCTTCGCCTGGGGGCTGTAGTCTTTCGCGCGGGAAGGGCTCGTATGGGGATCGAGCCCGCAGCGCAGCAGGGGGGTCTCGTGGCGGCAACGCCTACAACCAAGTGGCAGGTCGGCGGGTATCGATTTCTCGTCCGACGGATGGAACACGCCTTGGTGCGTCGCGATGTGCGGATGCTGCACGATCCGATGCGCTCACAATCGAGGGCGTTGGCGGTAGGCCTCGTAGTGGCGTGTCTGGGTCTTGCCGGATGCGCCGCATTGGCATTGCTTCGGCCCCAGGACAAGATCGGCGACGCGACGATCGCGGTGGGGAAGGACTCGGGTGCGATGTTCGTCCGAGTGGAGGAAGCGTTTCATCCGGTTCTGAATCTGGCCTCGGCGCGGTTGATCGTCGGTAGCCCGGACAGCCCTGTCATCGTCAAGGAATCCGAGTTGGCCAAACTCGATCGGGGTTCGCTGGTGGGGATACCCGGAGCGCCGTCGAGCCTGCCGCATGAGGAGTCCGGCTCACCGGAGTCATGGACCGTGTGCGACACGCTCGACTCCACGGGTGCCGTCGCCGGTACGACCGTAGTGGTGGGGGACCCGCGCTACGACGACAGAATCGGTCCACTCGAGGACGGCGAAGCCTTCCTCTGGAGCACGACGGACGGAACGTACCTGGTGTACGACGGCGTCCGTGCACTGATCGATCTGGGCGATCGCTCGGTCGTGCGTGCACTCGGGATCGAGGGCGTGCGGCCGTCGAGTGTCAGTGACGGACTTGCGAATGCTGTTCCTGTGGTGCCGGCGATCGTCCCACCGGCGATCGCGCGTGCAGGCGAGATTCCGGCCTACCCGATTGCGGGGAAGACGATCGGTTCGGTCGTGAAGGTGTCGGGTGTCGACGTTCGGTATTACGTCGTGTTGGAAAACGGTATCCAGGCGATCACGGAGTCGACGGCGCAGCTGATCAAGTTTGCCGATTCACAGGGCAGCCCCGAGATCGATTCCCTCAACCCCGACGTGTTGCCTTCGGCGCCGACGGTGACAGGGTTGCCGGTCGAGATGTATCCGCGGGTGGCCCCGAAGATCGTGAATACGGCCGCCGAGCCGGTCGGATGTTCGACGTGGATTCCTCAGGCTGCCCCCGACGGTGGTCCTACTGCACAGTTGGTCATGTCGGCTGGGCGCACTCTTCCTATCGTCGGCTCGGCGCGTCCGGTGCGTCTTGCGCAGGCAGACGGGGGAGGAGCGGCTGCCGATGAGGTCTACCTCGAGCCTGGCAGCGGTGGTTTCGTGCAGACCACCGGCATCGAACCGACGAGCTTGCGACAGGACGCGTCGTTCTTCGTTGCCGATACCGGAGTTCGGTTCGGCGTGCCCGACGCTGATGCCGTCGATGCGTTGGGTCTTGGTGTTCCTGCCCCTGCGCCGTGGCAGATCGTTCGATTATTGGGCACTGGGCCCACATTGAGTCGTGCCGCGGCACTGACTGCTCACGACGGTGTTGGACCCGATCCCGATGCGGCGCGCCTCCCGACAGGGTGACCACTGAGGTTTCGGCGCCGAAGCGGCATCGCAATTCCCAACCCCAGTAGGAGTACGACCCCTACGAGGATGGATCCCGTCGTAGCAATCGTCCGTGGCCGAAGATCCGGTGGGTCGGGTACGACGGGCGCCGGCATCGACACCGGGTCCACCGCGGCTGCTGATGCGATTCCTTCCACTTGTGCGGTTACGGCTGCGAGTGGATCGACGATTCCGTGACCGATCAGTGGATTCCAGCCATCCGCGGGCTTGTGCGCTGTGGCCTCGATACGTTCGATCACTTGCATCGCGGTCAGCTCGGGCCGGTGAGCCCGAATCAGCGCCGCTACTGCGGAGACAAGGGGAGCGGCGAAGCTGGTGCCCTGGATCGGCACAGTATTGCCCTGCCCGTCGACTGTGCCGTTGGTCAAACCGCCGCCCGTCGGGGACAGTGAGGTCATCGAGGTACCAGGCGCTGCAACGTCCACCCAGGGGCCACCGAGGGTGAAGGCTGAGGGTCGTCCGTCCGGGTCTACCGATCCGACGGTCAACACCTGCTCGTCGAACCACGCAGGGGTGGCGATGGTCGCGATTCGATCCCATTGCTCGGCATCGGGATCGGCTGGATCGGGTGGAGGGTTCTGACTGCGACATTGGGCTTCACCGCTACCGCCGGTGTTGCCGGCGGCCGCGACGACAACCACGTTGCGGATGCGAGCGGCATAGTCGATCGCCGCGCCGAGGGGCCCGTCGGCGATCCCCCTACCGCTCGGAACGCACGCGACCTCGGAGATGTTGATGACGGAAGCGCCGGAATCTGCGGCGGTGCGCACGGCCTGCGCCATCGTCATGACGTTGCCGTATCCGGATGCGTTGTCAGCTGGTGTCTCCGCCTCCTCGTCCCCTGCAGTTCTCTCACGTTGAAATGCGTTGCTGGACTGACGTATCGACAGAATTTGGGCGTCGGGAGCTCCACCGGCGAAACCGCTGCCGGGGACACTCTGTGCAGCGATGAGTCCCGCTACCAAAGTTCCGTGCGCATCACAGTCCGACAACCCGTCGCCGGTAAATACATAATCTCCTCCCGGCCGGAGGCCGGGTAGTCGGGGGTGTGGTGAGACCCCGGTATCGATGACAGCGACTATTTGACCGGCACCACGCGTGATCGGCCACACGGCACGGAAATCGAGTACACCCTGTGCATCGGGTACGGCGGGGCCGTCCGGGGTGGGCGAAGCGGGCACACAGAGATTTCGTTGTTCGGTTGGCTCCGGTGGCGCAGGTGGAGCCGGTTCGGGGAGCAGCGCGGGGTCGACGAACGGCCTGTCCGCGGATGCCGCTCCGCCGCCGAGAAAGGATGCAGCCACGACGACCGCGACGCCGATCGCACCCATCGTCCGTCGCGTCAGGGCTTTCACAGCCCGCGCATCGCCGCGTACAGGCCGCAGACCCAGCAGACGATGGGAACGATCGCAGCGATCGCCGCGTACTCGACGAGTTCTCCGGCGCGTCGGAGCACTGGTGAGTATTCGCGTTGGGGAACGAACGATCCGAAGACGAGTGCGATGACGGTGACACCGATGGCAGCCGCGAAGGGGATGATCGGTCGATCGGGAATGGCAAACACCCATGTCGTCGACACGGCGAGAACGATGATCGAACCGGCAGCAACAACCGGGACTGCATGGTCGAGTTCGGCGAACGTGCGACCGCGAAGGACGAGTACTAGCGCAGTCAGCAACGCCAGGACGACTCCCGGCCAATAGATCTCGGAAATCGGGTGGCCGGAAAATGCTGCACAGAACGCACCGACGGTCGCGGCAGCCGAACAAGCGCAGACGAAACCGGTGAGGTAGCTACGCGCAGTGCGTGAGACGTCCTCCAGATCTTGAAAGGAATTCGAATCCGTCTCGCCCTCTCCGTCGAGCGATGCACCAGCGGTCGGCACCGGGGGCAGTGGCATTCGCGCCTGCATCATCGACATCCGCGGCGCAGCGGCCAGCCCCAACAACGCCACCGCGGTGGCGCCGGCACCGACTGCGGACGGTGAAAGAGAGCCGAACAGCATCACTGCAGAAGCTGCTACAGCAATGCCTGAAAGCGCAGCAATACCGGTGAACAATGCCCCGCCATGTCCACCGAGGCGGAGGGCAAGGACAGCGACTGCTCCCGCGACCGCGGAGCCGAGCATCAGATGCGCACCGCCCAGCGCACCTGGGACGAAAAGCACACCCGAGGAGAACACCAGTGGCAGAGCGCATCCCGACAAGAAAATTCCGGTGCGCTCGTCCGAGTAGGCACGTCCGACTATCGAGCCGGCGACCAAGAACATCAGTCCGACAAATGCAGCTGCGATAGCAAGGAAGATATCCGGGGTATACCCGGGACCTCGAGACAACGGCTCTCGAAGAAGACCGAAACAGGCAATCAGAAGTGCGACAGCGGCGATACCGAACCCGACCGACCGGGCAGTCCGGGGCGTCCACAGTCGACTCTCGGTAGCTCCCGACATCGCAACGGCATGCATCAAGTCGTCGAACAGCGGTGGCGGGGCTGGAGATTCGGCATCGCCGAGGACGAGAAGTTCACCGTCGCGGACTACTGCGTCGCTCAGCGTCTGAGTTGCCTCCAGCGGCGGTTGACCGACTCTGGAAAGAACCCATGCCGCCGGCCGACGGCTCTCGGTGTCTGCAGCCTCGCCGCGCGCTGCTCGGTTCCCCGCCAGATCGACGATCCCCGGGATCATCAGCGCGATCGGCACATCGGTGGGAAGCGCCATATCCACTTGCACCGACCGGGCAAGAATCGTCAGTCGGCACAGCTCCATGGCCGCTATCGGCGCGGACGTGCCGACCGAGCGGCGACGCTCCCCACCCGTGACGCGAAGACCGGTGTGGTCGACGGACTCGACAAGGTTCCCTGTCATCAAGTTCCCCCCGGAATTGATTACGGCAAATCACCGCCGCATTCCGCACGAATGCCGGCAGCGAGAGACTGTACCGTCCCGGAGTCGTCGAGGGTGTATCAGCTACCGCGAACGAAGCTCGGTCGGGGCCGAGATCAGACGGGGGCCAGTTCGCTGACATCGGCGAGGAGCTCGAACGAGCGCAGCCACGACTGTCGATCCACGACGCCGGAAGCAACGATCAGCTCGTCGGCGTTCGCGTGACGCGCGAACCCGTCCAAGTACTCACGAACCACCTCGGGCGTGCCGACGGCGGAGTACGTCGTCATTTGGTTGATCTGGCGTCCCTGGGGCGAATCGAGCAGCATATCGGCTTCTTCGTCGGTGAACTTGCGTCCGCGGCCGAGGAGGAGACTCACTCGGCTTCGCTTGGTGGCGAGGAATTGTCGCTGAGCGTCCTCGTCGGTATCGGCGGCGATGACGTTGACGCCGGCGATCACGTGTGGTGCTTCCAGCTGCGCCGACGGCTTGAAATCACGTCGATAGATTGCGACGGCCTGCTCGAGTGCGTCGGGTGCGAAGTGCGAGGCAAACGCGAACGGGAGTCCGAGTGCGGCAGCGAGCTGGGCGCCGAAAAGCGAAGAACCGAGAATGTAGAGGGGCACGTGCGTTCCCGCTCCTGGGGTGGCGCGCACTCCTGGAATCAACGATTCGTCCGACAGGTATGCCTGCAGCTCTTGCACATCTTGTGGGAAGCGCTCGGCCGACGACGGGTCGCGGCGCATCGCGCGCATGGTGGCTTGGTCGCTGCCCGGTGCACGTCCGAGACCGAGATCGATTCGGTCAGGGTGCAGAGTGGCCAGCGTGCCGAACTGTTCTGCGATGGTCAGCGGGGCGTGGTTGGGCAGCATCACGCCGCCGGATCCCAATCGAATACGGCTGGTGTTCGCAGCCACGTGTCCGATCAGAACACTGGTCGCCGACGAGGCGATCGTGGTCATGTTGTGGTGCTCGGCATACCAAATGCGTTGGTAGCCCCATTCTTCGGCTCGCTGCGCGAGCTCCACGCTGGCGTCGAAACTGTCTTTGACGCTCTCGCCTTCGCCGATGAAGGCCAAATCGAGAATCGAGAGTGGAACGGACACGGTGTACGCCTGCCTTTCGCGGAGGAGCTCGAGTGCGAAGTGACACACCGGTAAGAGTGTGAGTACTCACTTCCTGCGGTAATCAACCGTGCGAGAGGTAGTCCTATTCCGCCTCGGTAAGCAGCGGGTGGTCGGTGGCAGTGAAGCACCGAATGAGTTAGCCTTTCGCGAAACATACTGCTCGTTGGGGAAACGTGAAGTGTGCGCGGTAATGGGGATACCGACCGGTGGGGGCATCGAGGCGTGAATACTGTTCGGTTCGTTCGTGGTGCACGGCGTGAAGTTCCACGCACTCCTGGCGGCGAGGTGACGCTTCAGACGCCACCGGAGATACCTCGGGTGGTCCCGGGAAACTTGCTGATGAAGCTGATGCCCCTGGTCATGGTGGCAGCAATGGTCGGCATGGTCGCGTTGATGTTCACCTCCGGCATGGCAGCCAACCCGATGATGCTGATGTTTCCGGCGATGATGCTGGTGTCGATGCTGGGCATGGTTGCCGGTGGTGGTCGAGGTGGTGGCGCCAGAACGGCGGAGTCGAACGAAGACCGCAAGGACTATCTGCGCTACCTCGACCAACTGCGCAGGGATGTGGCGACAACCGCGACCAGCCAGCGTGAGGCGCTCGAGTGGTCGCACCCTGACCCGGCGATTCTGTGGTCGTATGCGGGCACCCCGCGGATGTGGGAGCGCCGCACCTCCGATCCGGACTTCTGTCATGTTCGGATAGGTCGGGGAGACCAGCGTCTGGCGACGCGCCTCGTTCCCCCGGAGACCGGACCCGTCGAAGAACTCGAACCAGTCTCTGCGGTGTCACTGAGGCGGTTCGTGCGGGCACATTCCGTTGTGGGTAGTCTCCCCACCGCGGTGTCGCTTCGCGGATTCGCTGCAATTTCCGTGTCCGGCGATCGTGATTCCTCGCGGGCCATGGTGCGTTCGATGGTGGCGGCGCTCTGTATGTTCCACGATCCCGACCAGTTGCGGCTCGCAGTGGTCTGCGGGCCCGACACGGTTGCGTTCTGGGACTGGACCAAATGGCTTCCCCACACTCAGCACGAAGTTTCCAGGGACGGTGTCGGCACTGCGCGAATGATCTATGGATCGTTTCTCGAACTCGAATCCTCGCTCGGCGAACACCTCTCACTGAGAAACAGATTCGCCCGTGGTGGCTCGCCGGCCGCGGGAGTCCCGCAACTGGTGATCATCGTCGACGGTGGCTTACTCGACAACAGTGGGACCGATCTTTCGCGAACAGGGCTCGATTCGGTGACGATCGTCGATCTGTCCGACTTCTGCACCGGGCTTGCTGCCAGCCGAGGCATTCGTCTGTTCTCCGAGAACGGTTCGATCGGCGCTGTCAGCGGCTCACGCGTCGAGGTATTCGGCGTCTCGGACGCGATGAGCGTCGCACAGGCGGAAACCGTGGCTCGAAGGCTGTCTCCGTATCGAACCGCAGTCGATGTCGGTATCGACTCCGGGGGAGAGGACGCAGAGTCGATCTCGAGCTGGAACTTTCTTGTCGGAATCGCCGACGTCGGTCTCCTCGACCCGAGTCGCGCGTGGGTAACCCGTCGTGGCCGTGATCGCCTTCGTGTACCCATCGGAATTGCACCCGACGGAAGCTCGGTGGAGATCGACCTGAAGGAGTCGGCCGAGAATGGTATGGGCCCGCACGGATTGTGCATCGGCGCAACCGGTTCGGGAAAGTCGGAGTTTCTCAGAACACTCGTCCTGGGTCTCATTGCCACACACGACCCGGACCAGCTCAATCTGGTACTCGTCGATTTCAAAGGTGGTGCGACGTTCGCCGGGCTCGAAGGAGCGCCACACGTTGCTGCGGTGATCACCAACCTCTCCGAAGACCTGTCGCTGGTCGATCGGATGAAGGACGCCATTGCGGGCGAGATGAATCGCCGTCAGGAGTTACTCCGGGATTCGGGCAACTACGCCAATGTGTCCGACTACGAGAAGGCAAGGGCTGCCGGTGCCGCGCTCGCGCCCTTGCCTGCGTTGTTCATCGTCGTCGACGAGTTCTCGGAGTTGCTGAGCCAACAGCCCGAGTTCGCAGACCTCTTCGTCGCCGTCGGGCGGTTGGGGCGGTCACTGCACATGCACCTCTTACTGGCGAGTCAGCGTCTGGAGGAAGGGAAGCTGCGCGGTTTGGACAGCCACCTGTCGTATCGGATCGGCTTGAAAACCTTCTCCGCCAACGAGTCTCGCTCGGTTCTCGGAGTTCCGGATGCGTATCATCTACCGGCACAACCCGGCGCCGGGTATCTCAAATGCGATTCTGCCGAGATCGTCCGCTTCGCGGCGGCATACGTGTCCGGGCCCTACGTCCGCCCTCGCGATGCAGTACGGGGGAGCAGCCATAGTTCGGCGACCGCTCGACCGCGGATCTTCAGCGCTTATCCGGTGCAGATGGATGTGGTCGAACCGTCAGTCGACGATATCGGCGGCCGGTACGACGAGCACCTACCAGAGGAAGAAGCCAGGCCCGACAGCCGGACGGTGCTCGACGTCGTGGTCGAACGACTGCAGGGCAGCGGTCGTGCGGCACACGAGGTCTGGCTGCCTCCGCTCGATCTGCCGCCCACGCTCGATCGAATGATTCCCGATTCGGTCCTGTCGGCGCCGGTTGCAGCGATCCCATCGCTACGGGCACCGATCGGCATAGTGGACCGCCCATTCGATCAACGGCGCGATCTACTGGTGGTCGACTTGTCAGCGGCCCAAGGCCACCTCGCGATCGTCGGAGGGCCACAGTCCGGGAAGTCGACGGCGCTGCGAACACTGATCATGTCGTTTGCGCTGACCCACACGCCTGCGCAGGTGCAGTTCTACTGCCTCGATTTCGGCGGAGGAACGCTCGGCGGACTCGCCGCTCTTCCCCACGTCGGATCCGTAGCGAGCAGGCTCGACGTCGACCGGGTGCGGCGGACGGTCGCCGAAGTCGCGGCAGTGATCGGACGACGCGAGAGAATATTCCAACAACGGGGTATCGACTCGATCGTCGAATTTCGTCGTCGTCGCGCCGAGCAACTGATCGACGACGAGGATGGTTTCGGAGACGTCTTCCTGGTCGTAGATGGCTGGGGCAGTATTCGATCCGATTTCGAAGCCCTCGAGCCTCAGCTTGCCGCGCTGACAGCGCAGGGGTTGTCGTATGGAGTTCACCTCATCCTCACCGCGTCGCGATGGGCCGAGATTCGTCCTGCAACAAAGGATCTTGTCGGAACGAGGATCGAATTGAAGTTGGGTGACGCGTCCGATTCCGAGTTCGGGAGAGTGAAGGCCGCGCGGGTTCCGGACAGCAGGCCCGGTCGCGGAATCACGAAGGAGGGGTTGCACCTCCTCGTAGGATTGCCGCGTGTCGACGGCGCGCCGTCGACCGTCGATCTCGGTGTCGGAATTCAGCATGCGGTGGCTGCAGTTGCGCAGGCCTATGTCGGTCTTTCGGCGCCACCTGTGCGGATGCTTCCCGAGAGTCTGCCGCGAGGCGAGCTTGTCGATCTGCTTGTCGGCCGCTGGCCACGCTCACGCGGATCGGTGCCGGAATTGCGGGTTCCCATCGGAATCGACGAGGCAGAACTCGATCCGGTGACACTCGATTTCGCCGAGCAGGCGCACTTCCTGGTATTCGGTGACACCGAGTGCGGGAAGACGGCGTTGCTCGAGTCGATCTGCACTTCTCTCGTCGAGGCCAACACGCCGTCGCAGGTAAAGTTGATCCTCGCCGACTACCGTCGCACGATGCTCGGCACCGTCGACACCGACCATCTCGCGGGATATGCAGCCTCGCAAGCTGTTCTGATGACGATGATGACCGAGCTCGCCGCCAAACTCGCCGATCGGATGCCTGGGCCCGACGTCACCCAACAGCAACTTCGTGAGCGCACCTGGTGGAGTGGACCGGAGATATTCGTGATCGTCGACGACTACGACCTGGTGGCCACGTCGACGGGAAACCCGTTGACCGTTCTCGTCGAGTATCTGCCACACGCCCGCGACATCGGATTGCACGTGGTGCTCTCGCGGAGATCGGGCGGGGCATCGCGGGCGTTGTACGACCCCGTCATTTCACGTATGCGTGATCTCGTGTCGCCTGGTCTGGTCATGAGCGGCAGTCGAGACGAGGGAAATCTGATCGGTTCGGTCAAACCGAGCGCCATGCCGCCCGGGCGTGGCACGCTGGTCGACAGGCGAGGCCAGTCGCTTGTTCAGCTAGCGTGGACAGCGCGGTGATCAGCGAAAGCAGCTACGCTGCAGTAAGTTTCGGGGACGGTCCGGTGTCGGTATTGACGGTGTCGAGTCTCGGTTCCGCCGAGTTCGAGTTTCGACCTACGGTAACGATGCGTGACGGAACGCCCGAGTACCTGGTAACCGAACTCGGGCGTGATACCCCACCGGAGGTGGCGCACGCGTACCCCATCAGCTTCGTCGAGGACGCCGAGTGCCTTGTCGATTCGACCGTTCTACCCACGGCAGTGGTGGTGCACGGTGTCCTCGGTGCATCGCTCGCTGCGGCCGGTGCACCACCGATCGTCGACGTCCTCGAAATTGCATGCCCGTCGCACTGGGGGCCCGTCGCTGTGGGCGCCGTTCGCGCTGCCGCCATGCCTTTGGCGCGTGAGGTGATCGTGGTCGATGCTGCAAGCGCGGCAACACACTCCCTCGGTCAGCGAGCGCCTTCGTACGCCATCGTCGTCGAATTGGCCGAACTCAATTCGGTGGTGTGTGCGGTCACCGCCGACGGCCGAGGCGGATACACCAGGACATGCAGATGGGATGTGCAGGGCACGCGCGACGTGGGTGGTGATCGAGGGGCAGAACGTTCGATTAACGACCGGGTCTCGTCATTCGTTGCTACGCAACGCCATCGGGAGGGGGTGGATGTATTCGTACTGGACACTACGGCTGGCGGTGACGCAAAAGTACTCGCCGAATCGCCGTATCGCATCCACCGAATGCGCGGCGTGGACATCGTTCGGTCCATGGCGGCTCGCGCAGGGCTGTCGATTCCAGCGGATGAAGCTGGTTCTTCGGGCAGCTTCGAAGACGAGACGGAGGATCGCTGGGCGAGGACGACGCCCATGCCTGTCCGTGCGGCAGCCTGGCTGGACGAGGTCGATACCGGCGCGGTATCTGGTGCCCATCGTCGTCGGAAGGTGCAGCAGGCGGTCCTGGTGGCGGTCGTGGTCGCGATGAGCTCGGCGGTGTTGGTGGCCCTCGTCTCGATGCGTGGAGAACCGGATCGGCTCGCTGATCCCTCGCGCGCGGATTCGGCATCGGTGATAATCCCGTCCGCGTCGGTGCCTGGTCCTGTCACCTCATCCCCACCGGCGCCGAGCATTGCCGCACCCGCTACCTCGGCCCCGAGAGGAGTCGAAGACGGACCGTCGAGAAAATACACCTACGGCCGCGTCGAGCTTCGGATTCCGGACGGATGGTCGCACCGGGAGGAAGCCGAGCGGTCGATTCTCGTGCCGTCGGATCTGCCCGATCGCAGAATCGTGGTCACTACCACCGTTCTTCGTTCGGGTGCATCGTTCGACGAGGTAGCCGACGATCTGTCTGCGATGGTGGCTGCCCGTGCTTCCGATGGCGTGGTCGGCGATCTTATACGGGCGAGGGACATCGGCGGCCGAGTAGCGTTGTCGTACAAGGAATCTCCCGATATCGACTCGACGGTGAACTGGCAGATCTTCGTCGAGGGCGATCTACAGATCAGCATCGGTTGCCAGAGTCGGCGTGGTGAACAGCACCTGCTCGATGCCGAATGCGCCGGGGTCGTCTCCACTGTGACGGTCGCACCCGAGTGAACTGCGAACAATTCGTCCAGAAATTTCCACATCCATGGAACCGAAGGGCATCGCGCGTGCGTCCAATCAGATGTAGGGGGGAATCGCACTTGCGCCGTAGGCGAACCGCTGCCCAGTCCGAGCACTCGACCGAGCACTCGGAACCGAAGACATCGAGGAGTTGACATGGCAGAAGCCAATATCGAAACCATGATCGCCGTGGCCGCAAAGGTCGACGGCCTGCGCGACCAGATCGGAGGGCTGCTGAGGCTGCTTCGCTCGGATGTCGACCTTGCGGCATCGGGAATCTGGAAGGGCAAGGCGTCGACCTCGTTCGGTCAGGTCATGACCAATTGGGATTCGAGCGCATTCAAACTCGAGAATGCGCTCGCGGGCATCAGTCAGTCGATCAAGACCAGTGGTATCGAGTACGACCAGTCCGAGCAGGACAACGTCTCGTCGATCAATGCGGTCGCAGGCACGCTGAACCTGTGATGTTCGAGCGTGCTTCGCGGTTGCGAAGCACTCGAACACATCTCATGAGAGTCCACCACTTGCCCCACCGAACGGAAACGAGGAACTGACTATGGACGGCGAAATCAGATACAACTTCGGCTCGATCACCGATCTGGCCGGCGGTATGACCAACAAATGGCAGTCGCTCAACGACAAACTCGACGAGATCAAGTCGTCGATTCAACCTCTCGTTGCGACGTGGCAGGGTGCCGATGCCGACGCTTACCAGGTCAAGCAAGGGGAATGGAACTCGGCGCAGACCGAGCTCACCACGGTCCTGCAGAGCCTGATCGGCGCGGTCAACTCCGGCAACCAGAAGATGATGGAACAGGAAGCGATGAACCGGTCCCGTTTCTCGTGAGGTAGTCGTGTGGCCATGTGCCCCGGCATTGCGCTCGATGCCGGGGCCGTGCCGTGTCCACAGGACCAGCAACCCGAGTGCTGATCGGCACTCGGCTCGGGTTGCTTCTATGTCGTCGCACCTGTGAGGTGAAAGCGTGGACCCCATCGAAGCGCACAGGCTCATAGCCGATGCGCGGAGTGCAGCGCAGAGTCGGCTGGAGTCCTTGCGTGCACAGTTCGAGGTGATCGTGGCAGGCTCCGAGTGGACCACCGATGACGACGAGCACGACCCGGAAGGATCGACCATCGCCTTCGAGCGAGCAAAGGTGATCGGGCTGGCGCGCGATGCAGAGGACGAAGTTCGTGAGCTCGATGCAGCTCGGGAACGCGTCGCGTCAGCTTCTTACGGAGTGTGCGAGCGGTGCGGGTCAGCTATCGCCGATCCCCGCTTGGAAGCGCTCCCCGCGGCTCGGCGCTGCATAGTCTGCGTGCGACTTCGGTGAAGGCGTTTTGACCTGCTGCAGGTCCAACCGGTATTGTCCCACGATGGCGTGGATGAGATCGTTGCGCTCTTTGTGCGGCGATCACTTGCTCTCGGGTCTCAACTGGCCGCCGAGGGGATACACACGTCTTGGCCAGCAGCGACATCATGAAGACAGGAATTTTTGTGTCTACATACAGCCCGAAGGCCGGGGACACCACCCGGACTTGGCATGTGATCGACGCTACGGACGTTGTACTCGGTCGGCTCGCCGTCCAGGCAGCAAACTTGCTCCGTGGCAAGCACAAGCCCACCTATGCAGCCAACGTCGACGGTGGCGACTTCGTCGTCATCATCAACGCAGAGAAGGTTGCCATCAGCGGTAACAAGCGCGATGGCAAGTTCCTCTACCACCACTCCGGCCACCCGGGCGGTTTGAAGTCGCGCACGGTCGGTGAGGTTCTCGACAGGACCCCTGATCGCCTCGTGGAAAAAGCCGTCATCGGCATGATCCCCAAGAACAAGCTCGGCAGTGCCATCGCGGGCAAGCTGAAGGTCTACGCGGGACCGAACCACCCGCACACAGCTCAGCAGCCCGTTCCGTTCGAGATCAAGCAGGTGTCCCAGTGACGGCGCCGGAGGGAAATGACGTGACGTCGCAGGAGAACACCGAAGAGGTCGTCGAGATCGCCGCGGACGAGTTCGTGGCCGTCGAAGAGCCTGAGGTTGTCGACGAGATCGAAGCCGCTGCTGCAGCGCCTGCACCGATCCTGTTCGATCGCCCGATCCAGACAGTCGGTCGCCGTAAGGAAGCCGTCGCTCGCGTGCGGTTCTCCTCGGGCAGCGGTGGGTTCAAGCTCAACGGCCGTAGCCTCGAAGACTACTTCCCGAACAAGGTGCACCAGCAGCTGATCAAGGCTCCGTTGGTCCTCGTCGATCGGGCAGAGTCCTTCGATATCGTCGCCCTGCTTCACGGTGGCGGCCCGTCCGGACAGGCAGGCGCCTTGCGTCTGGCTATCGCGCGCGCCCTCATCGAGCTCACCCCGGAAGACCGTCCGCCGCTCAAGGCTGCCGGCTTCCTCACGCGTGATGCGCGTTCGGTGGAGCGCAAGAAGTACGGTCTGAAGAAGGCACGTAAGGCGTCGCAGTACTCCAAGCGCTGACGTTCTTTCCAGTTCTACCCGCGAGGGCAGGCGTCCAGAATTCTCGGATGCCTGCCCTCGCGGCGTTTGAAGATCAATTTTTTTCTGGCGAAGGGGGACGAACTCCAGATGACTCGACTGTTCGGTACCGATGGTGTGCGGGGGCTGGCCAACGGCTTGTTGACTCCGGAGTTGGCGGTGAAGGTGGCCAGGGCTGCCGCAACCGTATTGACGCAGGCTTCACCGACAGAACGCCCCGTCGCGGTGGTGGGTCGCGATCCGCGAGCGAGTGGCGAGATGCTCGCAGCTGCGGTGACCGCAGGCCTGACCGCGTCGGGAGTCGACGTGCTCGACGTCGGGGTCCTCCCGACACCCGCCGTTGCATATCTGACATCGGCGCGCGGTGCGCAACTGGGTGTCATGATCTCCGCGTCTCATAATCCGATGCCGGACAACGGAATCAAGATTTTCGCGGCAGGGGGTCACAAGCTCGACGATGACGTCGAAGATCGAATCGAGACCCTCGTAGCCGGAGGCGGTGCCATGCCGGCACCTACTGGTTCGGGTATCGGCCGCGTCCGAGTGATGACGGGTGCTGCCGAGGAATATGCGGCGCATCTCGGCTCGGCGCTGTCGATTCGGCTCGACGGCGTCACCGTTGTCGTCGATTGTGCGAACGGTGCTGCGTCCGCCGTCGCACCCTCGGTGTACAGGGCAGCGGGAGCGAGGGTGATCGCGATCAACGCGGACCCGGACGGCCTCGATATCAACGACGGCTGCGGATCCACGCATATGGAAGATTTGCAGACGGCCGTGGTGTCCCATGGAGCGGACCTGGGCATCGCTCACGACGGCGACGCCGACCGATGCCTCGCCGTCGACGCCTCCGGACGCATTGTCGATGGCGACGCAATCATGGCGATACTGGCTATCGGAATGAAGGAATCCGGCGAGCTCACCGAAAATACGCTGGTCGCCACCGTCATGAGCAATCTCGGTTTGCACATCGCGATGCGCGCCGCTGATATCGACATGCGCACCACAGCAGTCGGAGACCGGTATGTTCTCGAGGATCTGAGGGCTGGGGGCTACGCCTTGGGGGGCGAGCAAAGTGGCCACGTTGTCATTCCCGGGTTCGGGACCACCGGTGATGGAACCCTCACCGCGCTGCGAATTATGGGCAGAATGGCCGAGACCGGTCGTTCTTTGGCCGATCTGGCCTCGGCAATGACCACACTTCCGCAGGTGCTCATCAATGTGAAGGTGTCGGACAAGGCAGCTGTGGCGACGGCGCCTTCGGTGCTCGAAGGTGTGGCCGAGGTAGAGCGGATGTTGGGGGATACTGGTCGAGTGTTGTTGCGGCCCAGCGGCACCGAGCAGTTGGTGCGGGTGATGGTGGAGGCGGCCGAGCCGGACCTCGCCCGTCGACTCGCCGAGGAATTGGCGAATCGGGTCGGGCAGGTCTGACTCGGACCGTCCCCGAGCTCAGTGTTACTCGATCGACTCAGTCCGTCAGAGCGCGAAGCGCCGTCAACTGCGCGACACGTCCTGCGGTGTTTTCAGCCAGGGGTTGGACGTTCAGCGTGGTGACACCGGCCTCGGCGAATGCCGCGACGCGTTCCTTCACGTAGCTTTCCGGGCCGATCAGGTTGATGGCGCGCACGAGCTCGTCGGGCACTGCAGCCGTTGCTTCTTCCTTCTTGCCTGCTAGATACAGGTCCTGAATCTTCTCGGCCTCGGCTTCGTAGCCGTACCGTCGAGCGAGGTCGTTGTAGAAGTTCTTTCCCTTGGCACCCATTCCGCCGATGTAGAGGGCGAGGTGGGGCTTGACCCACGGAAGGTACTTCTCAGCGTCCTCGCCGATGGCGAGAGTGGGGCTTGCGAAGACCTCCAGGTCGCCCAGAGACGGGTCGCGCTTGGCCTTGCCTGCGCTCAGCGCGTCTCCCCACACCTGGTCCGCTTTCTCCGGGAAGTAGAAGATCGGCTGCCAGCCCTCGGCTATTTCTGCGGTGAGCTCGACGTTCTTGGGTCCGAGTGCAGCGATGACTACCGGGATCTTCTCGCGCACAGGATGGTTGATCAATTTGAGCGGCTTGCCCAGGCCGGTGCCCTGGTCTGCGGGCAAGGGGATCTGGTAGTGCTTGCCCTGGTGGACGACCTTTTCGCGACGCCACACCTGACGGCAGATCTCGATGACCTCGCGGGTCCGGGCGATTGGCGCGTCGTACTTGACGCCGTGGAAACCCTCGACGACCTGCGGGCCGGACGCACCGAGGCCGAGAACGAAGCGACCATCGGAGACGTAGTCGAGGCCGGCTGCAGTCATCGCGGTCAACGATGGTGTGCGGGTGTAGATCTGGAAGATTCCCGACGCGATCTTGATCGTCGACGTCTTCGCGGCCAGAAAGCCGAGCTGGCTGACGGCGTCGAACGAGTATGCCTCGGGAACGAAGATGATATCGAGGCCCGACTTCTCGAGTTCTTCTACCTCGGCCACGGTTTCTTTGAATCCGCCTGAGTAGTTGAGCGTGGTTCCGATATGCATGAGACTCCTCGCAGGTGTGAGCGTGTTATCTGTAACCCGAGCTGTATAGCTGGGACGTTACCGGTACCGGAGGGAACCGATCCCATGCGGGCTGCGTCGAACATGACAGGGGTATTTCGCCCGACGGACGTGGAAGCGTGGTGTGCGAGATGTGTGACGAGTTGGATATCGATGCGGAGGCAGTCGGTGCTGTAGCCGGAGCTTTCGGCGACTCCGCCCAGGCAATCGTGTCGGCTGCCGAGATTGCGAGCGGGCTCACTTTCGGTCCGGCGGTCGCCGGCCGGAACTACGGCGACCTCGGTGTGCGCATTGCAGCGGCCGGCGGTCTTGTGGGGTCATCGCTACGACGCTGGAGTGAGGCGTCCGAGGACAACGCCGACCGGCTCCATACCATCGTCGACGGATATCGATTTGTCGACGATGAGCTGTCGACTTCCCTGCACGATCCCCGAATCGAATCGACCCGATGACATCACCGACGATGCCGGGCGTGGAGTCTGTGATCTCGGTCGAGAGCCTTCTCGACGGCGGCACCCGTGGCTTGCTGTATTTCGAACGTCACCTCCCGACGCTGCATCGCATCGATGGTTCTCTGGAGTGGACGTACGCCGAAATGTGCGCACGCTACGACGAGCAACGCGGGTTGAATATCGCGGCTTTGACTGCCGATGCCGACGCCTTGGGCAGAGTGCTCGAGGTTGCACGCTCGCAGATCGAGGAACAGCGGCGTCTGTGCGCGGTACTGGCCCGTTCGTGGTCGGGCCCGGCAGGTGAGGCGGCGATGTCGGACATGGAATCGGACCTGCAGCGCGCGCTGTCGCGTGTGGACTCGATCGATCAGCTCTACCAATCCATGCACACCGCGGCAGATGTCATCGGCGAAATCGTGCGGGACAAGGCCGCCGTCGTGGCATCGATCGACTTCTCTCGAGTCGGCGGCAAACCGATCGAGTCGATCGATGCCATCGCGTACTTCGCAGGCCTGGACCCTGATTCCGTCCAAAGTATCGGACCGGTCGCGAATGCCTTTCTGGTTGCGGTCGAGGCTGCACTGCCGGAGGTCGCGGAGGTGGTCGACACGCGAACACCCCTCGACAGTGTCGGACTGAGCAAGGTTCGGAGAGTCTGCGATGCGTGGCTGAACGATATTTTTCGGCCCGCGGTCATCGAGACCTGCCTCGCCTTCGTGGAAATCTGCGCGGCTACGGACACCGGTGTACGAGACCTTCTGGCAGTCGTGGCAAAGACAGCCGAGGCCATCGAAGATTCCGAATTTCCGTCCACCGATATCGACGACTCGGCTGTGGATAGACCCGACACGCGGTGTCGAACTGCGCCCGGCGGTCTACCGAATTCTGTCCCGGGCACGGTGCCTCAGTCGACACGGCCGCTGCCCGTACAGCCACTGCCCGTACAGCCGCTGTCGGAACTGCCGCGGTCCGCAATACCGAATCAGGCTGTGCCGACAACAGCCCCCGCGACCAGCAGCATGCCGGTGCCGCAGCCGCAGCGGAGCCCGGACATCGACACCGGAAGTCGCACTGGCCCCTCCGGTTCAGCTGGCTCACCCGACTCGGCGGCAGCAATCGAGTCGGCGGTGCAACGTGCAATGGAACCGCTCACTGCCGATATTCGATCGGCCATAAATCGCATTCTCGATTCCGAATCCGGTGAGACACCGACCCCGCCGAACGATGAAGAGGAGGAGTTCAGCTCGAATGACTCTGTACGAGAACGAAATTCACCAGCTTCCGTGGAGTCGCCGAACGCTGATGGGGAACCAGTGAACGCTGATACTCCTCCGCTGACTGCTGGTCCGGTGGAACCGGACTCGGGTGGAGTGTCACCAGAACGAGGGCACCTCGAGGCCGAACTGGATGGGCACAACGCGAAGATCGCGGTGGCACAGAATGGAACGGTGTCGTTGGAACTCGGCAGCCCGGACGGCAGCGTACGTCGATTCGAACTTCGGATGGGTCCGCTCGGGCTACCCGTGATCGTCGAGTCCCTCGACCCTCCGCCCGTCGCTTCCGGCTCGGCTCCTGAACAGCGAGATCCCGAACGACCTGCCGGTGAATCGAACGTAGAGCAGCCGGAGGTGGAACCGGAGGAAGGGCCCGAGCCGGAGCCGGAGCCTGCACCCGTCGCGGCGGACCTCGGTGCGTCCGAAGACTCAGTAACGCAAGGCTCCGTAACCGACGATTCCGTCCCCGAAGACTCAGAACCTGAAGATTTCGAACCTGGGGTGTGCACGCCGGACGAGGGGAGTGCAGAGGGCGAAGCCGCCCCGATGGAGCCCCCGATACGAACTCCGTCGCCACCTTCACCGGCAGAGGGTCCGCCACCTTCAGCGGCGGAGCAGGACGCAGAGGGGCCATCGTTGGACTCGGGTGCACACCTTGCCGAAGCCGGGCCGCTGTGACCGGCGGTGGGGGCACGTGGAGGAGTGAAATCCAGCGCGTGCGCGCCGAGCACCGTGCCGCACTGGATCGGGTGTCGGATCGACTCGACACGATTGCGCACACTACGTCCGGCGTCGGGCCGTCACCGGCCGCAATCGACGACCACGGCCCGCGTCCCGAGCCGAGTGGAGTTTCGAACAAGAACGTCGAGGAAGATCGATCCGTGAACGCGTACCGGTCGTATCTGTTGCCGGCGAACCTGGATACGCGGGTGCAGGCAGCAGTGCAGGCAACCTGGGCCGAGGACGACCCGCCTTCGAGCTGGCTGAGGTGAAGAGGGTCAGCGACCGATCACTGCACGCACTGCCGAGATTGCGCTCGGCTTCGGCTGCTCCGCGATCGGTGCGTGAGGATCGATTACTCGCGTGTTCTTCAATTCCGCTGCACCGGCGAGTTCTTCGTACTTCTTGTCGCCGGAGAGGTGGAACAACAAGAATGCAGTCAGTAGCGCGCGGACGACCTCGACTGTCGACCTCTCGGTACCGCCGAAGCCGAGGGGGCTGAGCAGCCGTCTTCCTTCGACCATGCCGTCGGACGACGCTTTGTCGATGCGTCGAAATGTGGAGGGTCCTCCCCATGCGCCGGCGAGCGCGAGTGTGTTGTCGTTCAGCGAATCGGTCATGGCTGCATCTCCCAGCACCAACCCGGGCACCGACAAGGATTGCGCTGCGTCTTCCGCGCTCGGCACCGTCGGTGCCGGAAAGAGCGCGGCTACGGCTTTGATGTCCGAGCGTGATGCGGCTGCGAGAACTGCAACGCTCGCTCCCATGCCGTGGCCGGCGACGGCGAGTTTGTCGGGGTGCACACTGATGTTTCCGGTTCCCAACCGCACTCCGGTCATGATGTCGAGCACTGTGCCGAGGTCGGCGGCGAGACCGCGGTGTGACGGAAACGGCCCGCGTTCGGTGTCGGGCGCCGCGGCGACGATGCCCCATGATGCCAGGTGCTTCAGGGTGTTCGTGTAATGGTCGCTGCGCAACAGCCAGCCGTGCCCGAAAGCGACTCCGGGCAGGTTGTAGCCCTCCGCAGGGGTGTAGACGACGCCGGGTTGGCCGGCGAGGGCGAGGTCGCCGCGGAGCACTTCGTGCGGACCGCGCTTGCTGAGTTCTGCTGCGAGCTTCTTGGGTGTCGCCACGGGTGTAGACGCTATCGGATCGGGTGTGATCGGCGGGGGTAAGGGGCCGAGTAGGGGTTCTCGCGTTCTCCCGCGAGGATCTCCGTCTGTCTCCGAGTACCCTCAAGCACCATGTGCGGAATCGTGGGATACGTCGGCCACCGCCAAGCTCTGGGTGTAGTGGTCGAGGCGCTTCGGCGTATGGAATACAGGGGATACGACTCAGCGGGGATTGCGATACTCGACGGTGCCGGGAACACCGCCGTCGAACGCAAGGCGGGTCGGCTGGCGAATCTGGAGGCCGAACTGGAAGAAGTCGGCACCGAGAGGTTCGTCGGGTCGACGGGCATGGGTCACACCCGGTGGGCAACTCACGGGCGTCCGACCGATCGAAATGCACATCCGCACCGCGACGTGTCGGGGGCGGTCGCGGTCGTGCACAACGGGATCATCGAAAACTTCGGACCACTCCGCGCCGAACTCGAAGCCCGGGGCATCGAGTTTTCCAGTGACACCGATACCGAGGTGGCAGTCCACCTCGTTTCGTGTGCGTACGAGGAGGGACCGACGAAGGGCGATTTCGTCGCCAGCGCGAAAGCGGTGTTGCGCAGACTCGAGGGCGCGTTCACGCTCGTGTTCACCCATTCCGATCACGCCGACACCATTGTCGCCGCGCGTCGGTCGACGCCGCTGGTCGTCGGAGTAGGTGTCGGCGAGATGTTCGTGGGTTCGGATGTGGCTGCATTCATCGAGCACACGCGCGAGGCTGTCGAACTCGGCCAGGATCAGGTAGTCGTCATCACTGCCGGTGGATACGAGATCACCGACTTCGACGGCAACGTAGCGTCGGGACGCCCTTTCCATATCGATTGGGATCTGGCTGCCGCCGAAAAAGGCGGCTACGACTACTTCATGCTCAAGGAGATCCAGGAGCAGCCCGCTGCCATCGCGGACACCTTGCTCGGGCACTTCGAGAATCAGCGGATCGTCTTGGACGAGCAGCGGTTGTCGGATCAGGAGCTACGCGAGGTCGACAAGATCTTCGTCGTAGCGTGCGGAAGTTCCTATCATTCCGGGTTGCTTGCGAAGTACGCCATCGAGCACTGGACGCGACTTCCGGTCGAGGTCGAACTTGCCAGCGAGTTTCGTTACCGAGATCCGGTTCTCGATCGATCCACTCTCGTGGTCGCGATTTCGCAGTCCGGCGAAACCGCGGACACGCTCGAGGCCGTACGCCATGCGAAAGATCAGGGTGCGCGAGTTCTCGCCGTGTGCAACACCAACGGCTCCCAGATTCCGCGCGAGGCCGATGCAGTCCTGTACACGCGAACGGGTCCAGAGATCGGCGTCGCGTCGACCAAGGCTTTCCTCGCTCAGATCACTGCCAACTACCTCGTCGGGCTTGCTCTTGCGCAGGCTCGCGGAACGAAGTACCCCGACGAGGTCGCACGGGAGTTCGCAGACCTCGAAACGATGCCCGAACTCGTGCAGAAAGTACTCGATTCGGTGGAACCGGTGCGTGAACTTGCACGAGAATTGGCTATGTCGCCGACGATTCTGTTCCTCGGTCGCCACGTCGGATACCCGGTGGCACTCGAAGGCGCCCTCAAGCTCAAGGAACTGGCGTACATGCACGCCGAGGGCTTCGCTGCAGGTGAACTCAAACATGGCCCCATTGCGCTGATCGAGGACGGGTTGCCCGTGATCGTGGTCATGCCCTCGCCGAAGGGGCGCGCGGTCCTTCACTCGAAGATGCTCAGCAACATTCGTGAGATCCAGGCGCGTGGTGCTCGAACAGTAGTGATCGCGGAGGAGGGTGACGACACTGTCCGTCCCTTTGCCGACCATCTGATCGAGATCCCGGTGGCTCCGACTCTTCTGCAGCCACTGCTGTCGACTGTGCCGTTGCAGGTCTTTGCCGCCGAAGTGGCCCAGACCAGGGGATACGATGTCGACAAGCCGAGGAACCTGGCGAAGTCCGTCACTGTCGAGTAGCAGCAACGTAGGTGAACGTCCGACGGGAGACTGTTTATGCGGCACTACTTCACGCCTGATCAGGTTCGCGACGCGGAGCGACCGCTCCTCGAGGCGTTGCCGCCGGGGGTTCTGATGCGCCGTGCAGCCTACGGTCTGGCAACGGTAGTGGCGCGCGAGTTGGTGGGCCGGACAGGCGGGGTCGTCGGTCGACGGGTGAGCATTCTCGTCGGGTCCGGTGACAACGGCGGCGACGGACTGTGGGCCGGCGCCATCCTGCGTACCCGGGGGGTAGCTGTCAGTGCGGTCCTGCTGAAACCGGACCGCACGCACCCGGAAGGCCTTGCGGCATTTCGACGCGCCGGCGGCAAGGTCGTGGACACACCGGATAATCCCGACCTGGTCATCGATGCCATCGTCGGCATCTCCGGCACGGGGCCGCTTCGACCCGATGCGGCCGCCATCGTTTCCGCGCTCGACGCTCCGATCGTTTCCGCAGACATTCCCAGCGGTGTCGATCCGACGACGGGCGGTGTGGACGGTCCAGCCGTTCGAGCTGCGGTGACCGTGACCTTCGGTGCGCGCAAACCCGTGCATGTGCTTGCGGTGCCGCATTGCGGCAGAGTCGAACTCGTGGAGATCGGGTTGACCTTGCCCGATCCGTACATTCGTGCGTTCGAGCCTGCCGACGTCGGCGCCCTCTGGCCGATCCCTACAGCCGAGGACGACAAGTATTCGCAGGGTGTCGTAGGGATCGCCGCGGGCAGTAAGCGATATCCGGGGGCTGCATTGTTGTGCACCGGAGCGGCGGTGGCCGCGACGTCGGGCATGGTGCGGTACGTGGGGAGCGCGGAAGCTGAGGTTGTATCCCACTATCCCGAGGTCATCGTCTCGGCCGATCCGTCGAGTGCTGGACGAGTGCAGGCATGGGTCGTAGGTCCAGGGTTCGACACCGGGGAAAGATCGAGGGAGTGGTTGTCCGACATCCTCGCCTCCGATCTGCCCGTGGTAGTCGACGCAGATGCCCTGACCGTTCTGGCGTCGGAACCAGAGCTGGTTCGGTCGCGCTCGGCACCGACTTTGCTCACACCGCACGCCGGTGAATTCGAGCGGTTGACCGGCCGGGTGCCCGGCGCCGACAAGGTGTCCGCGGTACGTGATCTGGCGTCGAGTTGGGGCGTGACCGTACTACTCAAGGGCCGAGCGACGGTGGTCGGCGACCCGGATGGCCGGGTCCTCGTCAACGATGCGGGCGGATCCGCGGCGTCGACGGCAGGATCGGGAGATGTTCTGTCCGGAGTGCTGGGGGCGCTGCTGGCCACCGGCCTCGATGCGTCCGTTGCTGCAGCGTGTGGGGCCCGGGCGCACTCGTTGGCGGCCGCGACGGCCGCGCATGGGTCCAGGGGCGAGTTCGCGGCACCGATTTCGGCCGGACCTCTCCTGTCCGCGCTCCCCGAGGCCATCAGGATTCTGCGTTCCGTCACAGTGTGAGGTGTCGGTCAGACGTTCAAGGTGTTTTCGGTCACGATCGTCGGGAAGTCGAACGAGGACCTCGGTGCACCGAGTAGGGAGCGATGTGTTGCGAGTGGCATCATCGAACGTTGTGGACAGTGAACTCGGACCGGTAGTCGATGTGGCAGCAGTCAGCGCAGAGGACCCTAACTCCGGTACCGGTGCGACTGCCACCATCGATCTCGACGCGATCGCTCACAACGTCGCTGTTCTCCGTGAATACGCTGGTGACGCCTCGATGATGGCCGTCGTGAAGGCGGATGGCTACAACCACGGTGCGCTGGCGGTTGCAACAGTGGCCCTGAACTCGGGAGTCGAAGAGCTCGGTGTTACGACACTCGACGAAGCGCTCACCCTACGCAGGGCCGGCATCACTGCCCCGATTCTTGCCTGGCTGCACCGACACGGCACCGACTTCGCTCCGGCGATCTCGGCTGGGGTCGGAATCGGTGTGTCCTCGGCCGCCCAACTGTCGGCAGTAGTAGCCGATGCTCGCTTAGCGAACGTCCCCGCAGTCGTGACGTTGAAGCTCGACACCGGCTTGAACCGAAACGGCATTCCCGTCGAACAGTGGGACGAGGTGATCGAGGCACTGGGTAGGGCCGTCGCCGAGGAGTCCGTCCACTTACGCGGAATCTTCTCTCATCTGGCGTGCGCGGACAGTCCGCAGCATCCTGCCAACGATCGCCAAGCGGAGAACTTGCGTACCGCTCTGGCGCGCGTGCGTGCAGCCGGTCTGCAGCCCGAGCGGGTACATCTGTCCAATTCGGCGGCCACTGTTACTCGTCCCGATCTCCGTTTCGACATGGTCCGGCCTGGTATTGCGATGTACGGCTTGTCGCCGATACCGGAACTCGGTGATTTCGGCCTGCGGCCCGCAATGACGGTGTCGGCGCCGGTCGCGTTGGTGAAGAAGGTCCGGGCCGGTGACGGAGTGTCCTACGGGCACACCTGGACCGCTGAGAAGGACACCACGGTTGCGCTCATCCCGATGGGATACGCCGACGGGGTCGTACGTAACCTGAGCGGGCGTTTCGACGTGCAGATCGGTTCGCGACTGTTTCCCTCGGTAGGGCGGGTATGCATGGACCAATGTGTGGTGGATCTCGGGCCGAGCGGGGCAGGTGTCACCGAAGGCGATTCGGCGATCCTGTTCGGATCGGGTGACGGCGGGGGGCCGCGTGCACAGGACTGGGCGGATCGGTTGGGCACCATCCACTACGAGATAGTCACCGGAATTCGCGGCCGTGTACGCAGGTCGTACCGGGGTCTCGGTGCGGTACTGCCGGCGAAGACATTGGGTGAGGTAGCCAGATGAATCTGCTCGGACATCTAGGCATAGTCAACAGCGTCGGGATAGCCCTGCGCGAAACGATGCTGCGTTCGAACAAGGATCCTCTTGCCGGTGAGAACCTCGAGCTGATGGACGCCGATCGCGGATCCATCGTCATCGCCGACGATGGAGTTCCACTAGCGGTTCGCGAAGTCGGGCCCACCGACGCACCCATCACCGCGGTGTTCGTACACGGGTACTGCCTCCGTATGTCCTCGTGGCACTTTCAGCGCCAGGCGTTGGAGCAAGAGTGGGGCTCGTCCGTCCGAATGGTCTTCTACGATCAGCGCGGCCATGGCAAGTCCGGCGAACCGACGCCCGAAAGCTGCACCATCGAGCAGCTCGGATCCGATCTCGACGCAGTCATTCGTGCAGTCGCACCGCGCGGCCATCTCGTCCTCATCGGCCACTCGATGGGTGGAATGACGATTCTGTCCTTGACGCGTCAGCGTCCGGATCTGATCAAGGACAGGGTGGTCGGCGTTGCCTTGCTATCGACGACGGCCGCCGGGCTGGCCGAAACCGGCTTGGGTAAAAGCCTGAACAACCCCGTCATCGACGCGTTTCGCCTTGCAGTCCGCACCTCGCCAGGCGTGGTCCAGCTCGGACGCGGAACTGTGCGAGCGCTGATCTCGCCGGTGCTTCGTGCGGCGTCGTACGGAACGCGGGTGAGTCCGCGCTTGGTTGCTTTCTCACAATCGATGATCGACGACACCTCGGTAGTCACGATCGTCAACTTTCTGAAAACCCTCGAGCTGCACAACGAGAAGGATGCGCTGTCGCACCTCACGCGCATTCCGGTGACCGTCATGTGTGGCGACGAAGACTGGATAATCCCGCTCGCGAGCACGTTGGCGATGGCTGAAGCACTGCCCGAAGCAGAGGTGGTTCGGGTGCCTCAAGCCGGTCATCTCGTGCAGCTCGAGTTTCCGGACAAAGTCAACGCCGCCCTCGTGCGCCTGCTCACCCGTGCGACCGCTGTGCGGGCACGTCGACGAAGCGGATGGCGGGGCATTGGCTGAGTCCACGTCGCCGTCCACGTTGCATTTCGATGGGCGCTCACTGATCTTGCCGACGGCCGCCGACACGGAGGACTTCGGATACCGGCTGGCCCAAACCCTTGTCGCCGGCGACCTCGTGATCCTCGATGGACCGCTGGGTGCGGGGAAGACCGCCATGACGCGTGGCATTGCGTCCGGGCTCGGGGTGCAGGGCAGGGTCAGCTCGCCGACGTTCGTCATTGCCCGCGAACACCGGGCCGGGATTCGGCCGAACGGTGCTGCGCCCGTGTCCTTGATTCACGTGGACGCGTACCGGCTGGGAATGACAGGGCAGTCTGCTCTCGACGAACTGGATGCGCTGGACCTCGACACCGATCTGGAAGCTGCTGTGGTCGTCGTCGAATGGGGAGAGGGACTGGTCGAGAAGCTCACCGATTCTCACGTGTCGGTCCGCATTCGACGCGACCTCGACACCGATGACAGGTCCGTCGAAGTGAACCGAGTCCAACATTCGGTGCAGGACTGACGGTGCCGCGGCAGGCCCGCAGTGACATGCGGGTACTCTGAGAAACCGTGCTCGTTCTCGCTGTCGATACCTCCACGCCCGCAGTCACCGCCGGTGTGGTTCGCGTCACCGACGGGCAGCCGCATACCCTGTCCCAGCAAATCGTGGTCGACCCTCGACTTCACGCCGAAGTCCTCACGCCCAACATTCTCCGATGTCTGGCCGACGCCTCACTGACACCACAGGATCTGCAGGCCGTAGTCGTCGGTGTCGGTCCCGGCCCGTTCACCGGTCTTCGCGTCGGAATGGCAACGGCCTCCGCATTTGCCGACGCACTGGGCATCCCGATCCACGGTGTCTGCAGTCTCGACGCGATTGCCGCCGAACTTCCCGACGAGCTCGATCTGGTGGTCGTCACCGATGCCAGGCGCCGCGAGGTGTATTGGGCGCGGTACCGACATGCGGTCCGCTGTGCAGGCCCGGAAGTCGTTGCTCCTGCTCTGCTCGATGTTGCCGGGGCGAGCGCGGCTGCTGGGTCTCCGGCTCATGTCGCGCTGTTCGAAGTTCCTGTCCGAGAAGTGGAGTCGCCGTCGCCGCAGGGGTTGGTACTGGCGGCTCTCGAGCGCCTGGCATCCGGATCCGCGCCGGCACCGATCGTGCCGCTCTACCTTCGCCGGCCGGACGCGAAAACTCTCGAGGAGCGCGCGGCAGCGAAGGCGGTGACACCTTGACCGTAATTCTGTCGCCACTGCTCAGAGCCGATGCAGAGCGTTGCGCCGAACTCGAGAGCGTGTTGTTTCCCGGGGACGGCCCATGGACCGCGCAGGCTTTTCTGTCGGAACTTGCTGCGCCGCACAATCATTACGTTGCCGCGCGCGAGGGTGGCACGCTGGTGGGTTACGCCGGGGTCGCCTTGCTGGGCAAGGGGGAGTCGGCGGAGTCGGAAGTACACACCATCGGAGTCGATCCTCTCGCGCACCGCCGCGGCATCGGTGGGGCATTGTTGGCCGATTTGCTCGCGGTAGCCGACAGCCACGGTGGACCGGTGTTCCTCGAAGTGCGTACCGACAACGAACCGGCTATCGAGCTCTACACCCGTACCGGGTTCGTGGTGGTCGGGACTCGGCGGAAGTACTACCAGCCGAGCGGTGCGGACGCGTACACGATGCGGCGCGAAGTCGGGAATGGAGGCACGCTCTCGTGATCGTGTTGGGTATCGAAAGTTCTTGTGACGAAACAGGTGTGGGTGTCGTCCGGTGGCGTGATTCCGGTGTGTGCGAACTGCTCGCCGACGAGGTCGCGTCCAGTGTCGACGAGCACGCACGATACGGCGGTGTTGTCCCAGAGGTAGCGTCACGCGCGCATCTCGAGGCGATGGTTCCGACGATGCGGCGTGCGCTCGCGACTGCCGACATCGATCGGCCCGACGCAGTGGCCGTGACGATCGGCCCCGGATTGGCGGGCGCCCTGCTCGTCGGCGTCGCCGCAGCCAAAGCGTATGCGGCCGCATGGGGTGTGCCGTTCTACGCCGTCAACCACTTGGGTGGCCATGTGGCGGTCGATACCCTCGAGCATGGGCCGATGCCGCCGTGCGTCGCGTTACTGGTCTCCGGCGGGCATACGCACTTGCTGCACGTGGACGACCTCGGTGCTCCGATCGTAGAGTTGGGCACCACTGTCGACGACGCAGCGGGCGAAGCGTTCGACAAGGTTGCCAGGTTGCTCGGTTTGGGTTACCCGGGCGGCCCAGCGCTCGATGATGCTGCACGAGAAGGTGATCCGCACGCTATTGCGTTTCCTCGAGGCATGACGGGACCACGCGACGCGCGGTACGACTTCTCGTTCTCCGGGGTGAAAACGGCGGTTGCCAGATTCGTCGAGGCACGTCGGCGCGCAGGAGACAGCATTCCCGTCGCCGACATCGCTGCGTCTTTTCAGGAGTCCGTGGCCGATGTGCTGACCATGAAGGCGGTGCGCGCAGCTCAGGATGTCGATGTGAACACACTCGTGTTGGGGGGCGGAGCCACCGCAAACTCGAGAATCCGCTCGTTGGTCGAAACTAGGTGCAGCGCAGCGGGATTGACCTTGAGAATTCCGAAGCCTCGGTTGTGCACCGACAATGGAGTCATGATCGCCACGCTGGGCGCGCACCTGATAGCGGGTGGGGCCGAGGCATCCGACCTGCGAGCGGCGACCGACCCGGGGCTCCCAGTGTCCACCAGCCTGATATCGGGCCGCGCCTAGTTGGTCGTGACCGGCTGATTCGCCGTCACTGGACCCGGGGCCGGTTGCGCCGGTGGTTCTGTCACGCTGCCTGCGGGTTCCTCCGAGGGCGAAGCCGGGTTCGCTGGAACAGCAGCGGGCGGCGACCACACGGTCGGTGGGGGCGTCAGCTCCGGTGACGGCGGAGGAGCGGGTGTCCCGCCGGCGTCCGCCGTGCGGACAACGTCCGGTGTGCCAGGCGGGAGGACCGCAACGGATTCGCTCGACGTCACCGAGGGTCGTCCCGTCGGGGTCGTTTCGGACGGAGTGGCCTCAGGACGCGTTGACTCGGGAGGAGGCGACTCAGGCAGTGTCGATTCCGGAATGCTCGGAGTCGGCGAGGGCGGCACGGTAGTGGTGCTGTCGGGAAACGGAACGATCTCGTCCCAATTCGGCAGAGCGGGAAACGGAATCAACGGAAGATCCGGCGCCGGGTGCAGCGTCGGCGTGGGAGTCGATGCCGCCGGCCAACTGGTGGGCGTCGGCGCCATGTCGGTGACGTTGCCACGCTCGTATGTGGTCGATGCCGAAGTCGGGGCCGAAGTCGGGTTCCCTGTCGAGACGTCGGTGGAGGTTGTCGTGGCCCGCGGATCGGCCGCGTTGGTGGTGATGTCTGCGATCGAGGTGTTGCTCTGATCGCTGTGCTGCTCGGATGGAACTTCGGTGCCTGCGGGGGAGTAGCCGGTGTCATCGGAGGGGGTCAAGGCCTGAACTCCGTAGACGAGGACGATTCCGGCGACCAGGAGCGCTCCGACCAACGCCCCGGAGTAGCGGCCGACCGATCGAGCGGGCGATCCGGCAGTGGCGCCGACCGTGGGATAAAGCCCCTGAGCAGTGGTCAGGGCCACGTGAGCGGCACCTGTAGCAAGGGCGGCATCGGGTTCGTCGACGGTAAGAACCGGAAGCCCGAGTTCGGACTCGAAGACGGTCCGCGCCAGCGGTATGTGTGCGCCGCCGCCGATGAGTACCACCGCTTCGGGTGCACGGCCCGTCCGATCGGCCGCCTGCGTGACACGGCGCACCACCTTTGTCACCGACGGGCGGATCAGCGCGTCGAATTCCGTCCGAGCCACTGTGGTCGTCACCCCGTCGTGGCTGATGGATGCCGAATCGTATGTCGACAGGTGTTCTTTCACCGTGCGGTACCGCGCAGAATCATTGCTGCGGGCGACCTCTCGCGCTCTAGTTTCGCGTTCGGATTTACCGTGTACAAAATCTTTGACGAGACTGTTGACCGCGTCACCACCGAAGTCGGCGTTGTGTTCGTAGGCATGGACGACACCGGATTGGGCGTCGATGATCGTCACGGTCGAGCCCGAGGCGCCCAAGTCGACAACCGAGACGGTGCCATAGCGCGCAATGAGCCCGGACTCGACAAGGAACGCGTGGGAAGCCGCAGACTCGGGAACCAACGAGAGCGCACGGTGTGAATTGCTGCATGCCGAACGAATCGATGAAGACTGCTCTGGAGTGCGATACGACACCGCGATGGAGTCCGGCTCGCGCCGTCCAGTCGAATGTGTGCCTTGCCCGGTGGGTGCAGGAGCCAGGGTCGTCATCAACTCTATTGCCGATGTAACCAGCTGACCGATGTCGGTGTTGGCTTCACTGTCGGCGGACACGGTGCGGTATTCGACGGTGTGCGAACCATCCTCGTCCACCACGACCAGGGCAGCGCACACGACCTCGGTTCCGGTAGAAACCCCTATTCCAACCTTCATCGCGCACCTCCCACCCTGTTCGAAATCGACTACATGTTCGGACGCTGTTGCGGCTCCGTGTCACGGCAGCCCGGTGCTGCGTCAGAAGTTCACTATCGGAACTATATCGTCTCGTTATCCGAACGTTACAGAATTTTTCGGAAGAACGTGAACTTCCGCGCCGTGATACCGCTATGACAAGGAGGTCTGCGTTTCTGTCAATTCTCTCGAGGGGCGAATGTGGCTGGTTCTACGCCCTATTCTCGGCTGGGCGAGAAGGAACGTCGGGTACTTCTGTGCCGCGCACTGTTTCGACCCATCGTCACCGCAGTCCTTTTGACTGCCTTCTACTTCGTCGCCCCGATGAACGACGTCGCCGACGTCGGTTCCCTCACCATCCTGGCCGTCGTGCTGATCGGGGTGGGCGTCGTATTCGCCTGGCAGGTCATGAAGGTATTGAAGGCCGACTATCCGACAATTCAAGCGATCGAAGCAACTGCGGCGATCGTCCCGGTATATCTGATCGGCTTCTCTACCGTTTACTACTTGATGGCCGAAGCGGCGTCCGACAATTTCACCGAGCCGGTGTCCCGGATGGGCAGCCTCTATTTCACTCTGTCCGTGTTTTCCACCGTGGGGTTCGGTGATATTGCCGCATCCACCGATTCTGCGCGCGCCGTCGTTTCGCTACAGATCGTGGGGAATTTGGTGATCATCGCGCTCGGTGGCCGACTCCTCTTGGCCGCGATCAGGCGAGGGCAAGCGCGAAACGCCGGTTGATCGGTGTGCCCGGCTGGGGCGAGTCTTAGACGTCGGACAGCCCAGACCTTGAGTGCTGGCACTCGCGTGTATAGAGTGCTAGTTGGCACTGAGTGAGTTTCCGGCACCCGCGACGACGGGAACGAGCGCAGAGCTACGAACGTAGAAGATGCACGACCCAACACAGCTGTCCGGGGATCCGACCCCGGACGCGTACCCCATAACAATGGAGGGCTCAACGTGGCGAGCGTGAAAATCAAGCCGCTCGAGGACAAGATCCTCGTCCAGGCCAATGAGGCCGAGACGACGACCGCCTCCGGTCTGGTCATCCCCGACACAGCCAAGGAGAAGCCTCAGGAAGGCACCGTCGTCGCAGTCGGCGAAGGCCGTGTCACCGAAAAGGGCAACCGGATCCCGGTCGACGTCAAAGAAGGCGACACCGTCATCTACAGCAAGTACGGCGGCACCGAGATCAAGTACGCCGGCGAGGAGTACCTGATTCTGTCGGCACGCGACGTGCTGGCTGTCATCGCCAAGTAAGTCATATACGCACCCCGCCCCGGAACCCGATTCACTTCGGTCCCGGGGCGGAGTGCGTTCGATCGAGTCCCGACTCGAAGGAGAAACACCGAAAACATGGCAAAGCAAATCCGATTCAACGAGGAAGCTCGCCGCGCCCTCGAGCGTGGAGTCGACAAACTCGCCGACGCGGTCAAGGTGACGCTCGGACCCCGTGGACGGCACGTTGTGCTGGCCAAGGCTTTCGGTGGCCCAACGGTCACCAATGACGGCGTCTCGATCGCCCGTGAGATCGACCTCGAGGACCCGTTCGAGAACCTGGGTGCCCAGCTCGTCAAGAGCGTCGCGACCAAGACCAACGACGTCGCAGGCGACGGAACCACGACCGCCACCGTGCTTGCACAGGCACTCGTTCGCGGCGGGCTCAAGAACATCGCCGCCGGCGCGAACCCGATTGCACTCGGATCGGGAATCGCCAAGGCTGCCGACAAGGTTGCCGAGGCGCTCCGCGCTGCCGCCACTCCGGTCGAGGGCAAAGAGGCCATCGCCCAGGTTGCAACAGTGTCCTCACGCGATCCCGAGATCGGCGAACTGGTCGGCGAGGCACTCACCCGTGTCGGCTCCGACGGCGTGGTGACGGTGGAAGAGTCCTCGACTCTGAGCACCGAACTGACGGTCACCGAAGGTGTCCAGTTCGACAAGGGCTACCTGTCGCCGTACTTCGTGACCGACCTCGACGTACAGCAGGCTGTTCTCGAGGACGCGTACATTCTGCTCTTCCGCGAGAAGATCACCTCCCTTCCCGACTTCCTTCCGTTGCTGGAGAAGGTCGCCGAGAGTGGCAAGCCACTATTGATCATCGCCGAGGACATCGAGGGCGAAGTTCTCTCGACACTCGTGGTGAACTCCATCCGCAAGACCATCAAGGCCGTTGCCGTCAAGGCACCGTTCTTCGGTGATCGTCGCAAGGCGTTCCTCGACGACTTGGCAGTGGTGACGGCAGCGCAGGTCATCACAGCCGACGTCGGCCTCAGTCTCAAGGAGGCAGGACTCGAGCTTCTCGGTCAGGCGCGTCGCGTCGTCGTCACCAAGGACGACACCACGATCGTCGACGGAGCAGGCACTCAGGTCGACATCGATGCGCGTGTCGGACAGTTGCGTCGCGAGATCGAGAACACCGACTCGGACTGGGATCGGGAGAAGCTCGAGGAGCGCCTCGCGAAGCTGTCCGGTGGCATTGCGGTCATCAAGGTGGGCGCAGCAACCGAGACCGAGCTCAAGGAACGCAAGTTCCGCGTCGACGACGCGGTCAATGCAGCCAAGGCTGCGGTCGAAGAAGGCATCGTTCCCGGTGGAGGATCGGCACTGACGCAGGCTGCTCTTGCGCTCGTGGACAATCTCGGGCTGACGGGCGACGAGGCTACCGGTGTCGCAGTCATGCGCACGGCCCTGAATGCGCCGCTGTTCTGGATTGCAGCCAACGCTGGTGTCGACGGTTCCGTCGTGATCAGCAAGGTCGCCGAGCTCCCCAAGGGTCACGGCTTCAACGCCGCGACTCTGACCTACGGAGATCTACTCGCCGACGGCGTGGTGGACCCGGTCAAGGTGACGCGCTCGGCCGTCGTCAATGCGGCCTCGGTCGCACGGATGATTCTGACGACCGAAAGCGCGATCGTCGAGAAGCCGGTCGACTACGAGGAGCCCGCAGGCGGGCACGGGCACAACCACTGATCGACACACTGTACGAATAAACGCGATGGACCCCCTCCGAAACGGAGGGGGTCCATCGCGTTTGTCGCGAGTTCTTCGACTACACCGCGATTCGACGGCGGTGGTGGCGGACGTGGATGTCCCGCTCGTTCTCCGACATTCCGCCCCAGATTCCGTATGGTTCGGAAACGCTGAGCGCATGTGTACGACACTGTGCGAGTACAGGGCAACTGCGGCACATTTCTTTGGCGCGCATCTCTCGCTGAGCGCGAGCGCGTCCTCGCTCCCCGTCCGGGTGGAAGAACATCGACGAGTCGACTCCACGGCACAGGCCGTGCATCTGCCAGTCCCAGATGTCGGCATTGGGCCCAGGGAGGTGGTTCGGCTGTGGCATGACTACTCCTAGGGTGGCAGGCTCGCGTCGTTGTGAAGTCGGCGAGTGGGGGAAGATCGGCAAGCGGGGCTGGCGTCGGTGTAGACATGAACTTTCTTTACAAGGCCCGCGAGTAGAACTGAGCATGATTGAAGTTCGGGTCGGTACGCGTTCACCGACCTTGTCGGAACATCCACAACGTTATGTGAGTCGAGGAAAACGAGTCAATAGTTTCTCATCGTGTCCATGTGCATAGGCAATCACGAAACTTTTACTTGTTGGTTATTTACTTCGGAACAATCTCGTGCATGGCGGTACGGTCGAAGAAGTGGCCGTGGCCGCAGCGCCGACAGGGGAGTGTCCACACCCTCGCCGTGCGATGGAAGGTCATGCACACTGGTGAACCACCACGGGACCAGCAGAGGGAACTGACCTGCTAATTCCGGCATCCTTGCTGGTAGAGCGGCTGAGGTTGCGCTAGGTGAACGTGAGGGGCTCTCACGAATCCGCGCCTGTGGACGATTCGGGGGACGGTCGAGTTCGAAACGTAGGTAGCGAATGAGTTGGTCTCGTACATATCCACCACGTTCGCTTCGGCACTAGGTGCTTGCCTGTGGCACACCGAAACGGTTTAACCTTCCGTTCACAAACGGTTGGCATTACTCATACATTCGTCGACGGAAGAAATGTTAATTCTGTGAAACAAGTCGCGGAATAGTTCGAATTCGGTTTGCGAAACAAGGAAATGGTCGAGCTATCCCGAAAAATGACGCATTCACTCTGCTCGGTGGGATCCAACCTTCGGCCCATGTTGTTTCCCGAAGGTACTCTTGCTCGGTGCACCTGGCCGATACAGAACGTGTCCCGACGGCGGTCGATGTCCTGCAGTCGGCCGCGTTCGGGGCGAATCCCGGTCTGTGGCCGCTCCCGTCGGCGCACGACCCGACTTCGACGTGGCTTCGAGCGATTGCGCTGGGGGGACAGGGGAGGTATGCGCTGGGTCGCGCCGAACTGGACACGCTCGAGAACGCACTCCCGGCGGGGCACACGGTGCTCTCGCTTGCCGGATCGACACGCGCGTCGTGGTCGAGACAGATCGGTGATCACCGAACTGCAGAGCGATTCGACGGACTCGCCATTGCTCTGGTGGGCGTGACCGGCGGAGTCGAATGCCCCTTGCTGGTCGAGGCGCGATGTGATGCGCTCACCGGGCTGGCCGCCGACGCCCTGGGTTCGGGGCGATTCGCCTTGTCCTCGGCATTTCTCGACAGATGCGGTAGGACGCTCGCGCAGTACCCGAGCTGGGATCTGTGGCGACCGCAGCTGAGACTTCGGTGGGTCATGGCGGAGCTGGCGATGTTCTCGGGCGACGGACCCGCGGCGGTGCGACACGCGCTCGATGCACGCGAACGCGCGACCGATATCGTTTCGTTACGGCACCGAGTGAAGACCGATCTGATCGTCGCTGCCGCATACAGCTCGGTGGGGGACCTCGACGGTGCTCGCGCGCTCGCCTATTCGGTGCTCGATGCCTGCTCGGAGCTAGGACTTCTCCCTTTGCGTTGGGCGAGTGCCATGCTGGCGCACGGCATCGGCGAAGGTGGCGCAGCAGAGAAGGTCGTCGCCGAGAGTGCTGCACTTCTCGGCCTACGCGGTGGTGACGTTATCGCTGTGTGACAACGCGGACCGAGCGGTTCGATTATGAACGGGGAGGGTCGCTATCCTTACTAGGTTCCACCTGCGGGTGGGAGCGCCAGTCGATCCGGGCGGCGTCACTGTAACGCGGGGAATCCTTGAGCGATGAACAACACGGGTGAGGAGTTGGACTCCTTCGTCGTTGCTGCTGCGCAGGGCGAAAGAGCTGCGCTCTCCCGGGTGTTGGAAATCATTCGTCCACTGGTCGTGCGGTATTGCCGCGCTCGAGTGGGGTCCGCCGAGCGTGGTCAACTTTCGGCAGACGATGTTGCGCAGGAGGTCTGCTTGGCAGTCATGACCGCCTTGCCTCGCTATCAGGATCAGGGCAGGCCCTTCATGGCCTTCGTCTACGGCATTGCCGCTCACAAGGTTGCAGATGCACACCGAAGCGCATCACGTAACAAATCGGACCCAGCCGCCGAAGTACCAGATGTCGTCTCCACCGAACACGGACCCGAGCAGCGAGCTTTGGAATCCGAGTCGAGCCGACAGATGACTGCACTGCTGGGAACCCTCCCGGCGAAGCATCGCGAGATTCTCGTGCTTCGCCTTGTCGTCGGATTGTCGGCAGAGGAAACTGCGGCAGCAGTCGGGAGTACTGCAGGCGCTGTCCGCGTGGCTCAACATCGAGCCCTCGCGAAGTTGAAGAACGAAGTTGTGAAAGCGGGTGAAATGTATGGCTAGGAACAACGGCCGTGATGGCATTCCCCGTATCGGTCGACCCGACGGGTCGTCGTCCCCATCGCCCGGAAATGACCCATACACCGATGCGAGTCCCGTCGACATCGCTGCAGTGCGTCGTGACGACCAGTTCATCGAGGCTCTGAGAAATGACGGTCCGGTCTCGACGGACAATGCAGACGAGTACCGCCTCGCGTTGCTTTTGGCCGGTTGGAGAGCCGAGGTCATCTCGCCTGCGCTGCCCAGCGGCCCAAGTGTCGACGACGTCGTTGTCGCCGTCGAACAGGAGATCGCTGCCGCGGATCTGTCTCGGAGAAACTCCCGTCGGGGTCGGTCCAGTTTTCTACGTCCGATCGCGGGTGCTGCCGCAGCAATCGCCGTCGTGATGGGCGGGTTGGTGGTTTTCTCGTACAACTCCGCGCCGGGTGATCCGCTGTGGAGCGTCAAGTCGGTAGTGTTCGCTCAGCAGGCGGATTCGACAGTGGCGCAGATCGATACGACATCCAAGTTGGAGCAGGCAGAGCAGTTGATTGCCGCCGGTGATGTCCAGGGCGCGCGCACCTTGCTCGACGGTGCGACTTCGACGACGGATTCGGTCACCGACCGAGCCCAGAGATCAGATCTCGAGATGTGGCTGCATCGTCTGATGGATCAACTGCAAGCATTGATCCCGACGCTCCCCACTCTCCCGCCGTTTGCGCCACCCGCGACCGATTCGATCGTTCCGCTGCCGGAGAACGTTCCTTCCGACATCCCTCCGATGCAGGTGCCGACGCAGGAGTTGCCGCTTCCTCCGGTGCTGACGTCACCGGTCGACGTCCCCCCACCGCCCCCACCGGTTTCTACTCCGACAGGACCGCCGACAACTTCGGCGCCGCCGTTCACCGAAACCGCACCACCTTCGCCGACGATCGTGAAGGAACCGAGTCCCACCACGGCAGCTGCCAGTGGGTCGAACGGCGGGGGAGGCACCTCGCAGCAGCGCGTCGAGACACTCGACGGCAGCTAGGTCCAAGCGCAGACACCTCAGCACAGACGACGGACACGACAAGACAGGCCCGACACGAAGTTCTCGTGTCGGGCCTGTCTTGGTAGTTGTGGAAGTCGATCAGATTTCGGTGTAGGTCAGCTGTCGAACCCATCGCTGTGCAGAGCATCGTTCATCGAGGCATCTGCGAAGCCGCGGCAGTAGTCCCACGTCACATACGCGTCCGGTACCGGGTCGTATGCGGGCTCGTGGGGGCGAACCGTACCGTCGACCAGCAGTTGGAGCAGGTTCGCTCGAAGCATGTCCCAGTCGTGGTAGTGGTCTTGCTGGCAGTCTTCGCAGCACACGACGAGGCCGCGAATACCGCGGTGGCCGAGCAGCGCTTCGTAGACGGCCAGATCAGCCAGATCCTCCTCGACGGCTAGCCGCTCCTGAGGATCCAACGGCTGTCCCGGCTCGATAGCGTCGAGGGCGGCCGATGGGTCGGCGGGGTCACCGGCGAACGGATCCGGAGGTAAACCTGGAGGCAATTGATCGCGCACGCCTCCACGGTACGCAGGACTGGTGGGTATGCGCCAGCCGTTGACACTCGAGTTGCCGACAAACATGCTCGATTCGACTGCTTTTGCCGATTCCGGCGAGCCTCACAGTGCGTTCGGGGCGGCTTCACAGTGCGCGTTCACGCTGGCTGCAGGGAGCCGATACCATGGAACAAGGCGCCGCGGCCGAGCGCGCGCACGCATCATGTACTCCATCCGTTCTTTTTCCACACGCGTATCGCATATCGCGTCTCCCCGACGCGGCCCGATGCGCACCCAGGCTCTAGGGAGGGCCAGATCCACATGAGTAGTCCAGGAGCCCATGTCCGTACCGGTGGCGACGATCCCAACAAGGTCGCCATGCTCGGTCTCACCTTCGACGACGTCCTACTGCTACCCGCCGCGTCGGATCTGATTCCGAGCGCAGTGGATACGTCGAGCCAGATAACCCGTGACATCAGACTTCGAGTTCCCCTCGTCAGCTCGGCGATGGATACGGTCACCGAGGCGCGCATGGCAATCGCGATGGCGCGCGCAGGTGGCATGGGAGTGCTGCACCGCAACTTGTCCCTGCTGGACCAAGCCGCACAGGTGGAGACCGTCAAGCGGTCGGAGGCAGGCATGGTCACCGATCCGGTGACATGCAAGCCCACCGACACTCTCGCCGAAGTAGACGCGATGTGTGCGCGGTTCCGCATCTCCGGCCTGCCGGTAACCGACGAAACCGGTGCGCTGGTCGGCATCATCACCAACCGCGACATGCGTTTCGAGGTCGACCAGAATCGCCGAGTCGACGAGGTCATGACCAAAGCGCCACTCATCACCGCCCGCGAGGGCGTGACGGCGGACGCAGCCCTCGGGCTCCTTCGGCGTCACAAGATCGAGAAGCTGCCGATCGTCGACGGCCAGGGTGCGCTCACCGGCTTGATCACGGTCAAGGATTTCGTCAAGACGGAACAGCATCCGTTCGCCACCAAGGATCGCGACGGTCGATTGCTCGTCGGTGCCGCGGTGGGCGTCGGTCAGGATGCATGGGCACGCTCGATGGCGCTCTCCGATGCGGGTGTGGACGTACTGATAGTCGACACCGCACACGGACACAACTCTCAGGTCCTCGAGATGGTCAGCAAGCTCAAAGCCGAGGTCGGCGAGCGCGTTCAGATCGTCGGCGGCAACATTGCCACTCGCGCGGGCGCACTTGCCTTGGTCGAAGCCGGTGCGGATGCGGTGAAGGTCGGGGTCGGACCCGGGTCGATCTGCACCACTCGCGTCGTTGCGGGCGTGGGCGCACCTCAGATCACGGCGATCCTCGAAGCCGTCGCAGTCTGCAAACCGCACGGCGTTCCTGTTATCGCCGATGGCGGGCTTCAGTTTTCCGGCGACATCGCCAAGGCCCTTGCGGCAGGCGCGTCGACCGCGATGCTCGGATCGCTTCTGGCGGGCACCGCCGAGTCTCCAGGTGAACTGATTCTGGTCAACGGCAAGCAGTTCAAGAGCTACCGTGGAATGGGTTCGCTCGGGGCAATGCAGGGCCGCGGTGCTGCCAAGTCGTTCTCCAAGGATCGCTACTTCCAGGACGATGTGCTCGCCGAGGACAAGCTGGTTCCGGAGGGTATCGAGGGACGCGTGCCGTTCCGAGGGCCGTTGTCTCAGGTAATTCATCAGCTCACCGGTGGTTTGCGTGCAGCCATGGGTTACACCGGGTCCAACTCCATCGAGGAATTGCAGAACGCGCAGTTCGTGCAGATCACCGCTGCGGGCCTGAAGGAAAGCCACCCGCACGACATCACGATGACTGCGGAAGCTCCCAACTACACCACTCGGTGATGCGCCGCGCCGATCCGGCGTGCTGAAGCATTCACCTGTAACTCACCAGAAAGGGGCGCACCCGTGCGCGACCTCGTTGAAATCGGCATGGGCAGAGAAGCCCGGCGTACCTACCAGCTCGAGGACGTCGACATCGTGCCGTCCCGGCGTACACGGTCGTCGAAGGAGGTCTCGACGGCCTGGCAGCTCGACGCATACCGCTTCGACATTCCGGTGTTGGCTCACCCCACCGACGCTTTGGTGTCACCCGAATTCGCGATCGAACTCGGTAAACAGGGTGGGCTCGGTGTCATCAACGGCGAAGGTCTGTGGGCGCGGCATTCCGACGTACAAGCGAAGATCGACGAGCTGGTTGCTATCGCCGGAAGCGATTTCGACGCCGATGCGCCGGTAGCGTTTCTGCAGAAGCTGCATGCGGCTCCACTGCAGCCGGAACTACTCGCAGCTGCCATCGCGCAGGTTCGTGCCTCGGGGGTGACGGTGGCAGTTCGGGTGAGTCCCCAGCGCGCGAGAAGCTTGACTCCTGCATTGGTTGCTGCCGGCATCGATCTTCTGGTGATTCAGGGCACGATCATCTCTGCCGAGCATGTCGCGCGCAGTGACGACGAACCATTGAACCTCAAGACGTTCATCGCAGATCTCGACGTTCCCGTGATCGCGGGTGGCGTCAGTGATCATCGCACTGCGCTGCATCTGATGCGGACCGGTGCGGCAGGCGTCATCGTCGGGTACGGCTCTGTGGAGGGTGGCACGACGACGGGTGAGGTCCTGGGCATCGGAGTGCCGATGGCGACTGCGATCGCAGACGCCGCTGCTGCACGGCGGGATTATCTCGACGAAACCGGTGGACGCTATGTCCACGTGATCGCCGACGGCGGCATCACCACTTCGGGTGGGTTGGCGAAGGCCATCGCGTGTGGTGCGGACGCTGCGGTGCTCGGGGCTCCACTCGCTGCCGCAGCGGAGGCTCCCGGTAGGGGTTGGTACTGGCCGTCGGCGGCTGCGCATCCGTCCATGCCTCGCGGTGCGCTGTTGCCGGTTGCGGCAGGGGAGCGCCCGAGCCTCGATCAGGTGCTTCACGGGCCCTCGAGTGAGCCGTACGGTTCGATCAATCTTGTTGGTGGACTGCGTCGTTCGATGGCAAAGTCGGGCTATTCCGATTTGAAGGAGTTTCAGAAGGTGGGCCTGAACGTCAGAGGCTGAGCTTCGTCTCTACCGAAAGGCGCGCACCCTGGTCGTCGGGGTGCGCGCCTTTTTTGTGCATTCTCGGGGTGGTTCGGCCCCGAAGATGGTGCTAACTGCAGTTACAGCTAAGGTGTCGAGTGTCAACTGTCACAGCCCTGTGGTCAGGTCGCGCTTTCTGTCACCTATCATGTGGTCTCGATCACATCCAGGTGTGGCGGGTCGGCAGGCGAGGCTGGTTGCGGTACGTACGAGGTGGAGGTCGAAAGATGCGAAAGACCGATTACGATGTTGTGATCGTCGGATCCGGTTTCGGTGGCAGCGTCACCGCGTTGCGGCTCGTGGAGAAGGGCTACAGCGTAGGGATTCTCGAAGCCGGTCGCCGGTACGAGGACAAGGACTTCGCGAAAACCAGCTGGGACCTCAAGCGCTTTCTGTGGGCACCCAAGCTCGGGTGCTACGGCATTCAGCGAGTTCACTTGCTGCGTGACTGCCTGATCCTCGCGGGCGCGGGTGTCGGGGGTGGTTCGCTCAACTACGCCAACACGCTCTACCAGCCGCCGGAGTCGTTCTTCAATGACAAGCAGTGGGCTCACATCACCGACTGGAACAGTGAGCTCATCCCGTTCTACGACCAGGCCACTCGCATGCTCGGGGTCGTCCGCAACCCACACATGACTCCTGCGGACGAAGTCATGAAGTCCGTCGCCGAGGACATGGGCGTAGGCGAGACCTTCATTCAGACTCCGGTCGGTGTGTTCTTCGGAGACGAGGCGGGCAAGAAGGTCGCCGATCCCTACTTCGGTGGCGTGGGGCCCGAGCGCACCGGCTGCATCGAGTGCGGGGAGTGCATGACCGGGTGCAGACACGGGGCAAAGAACACACTCCTGAAGAACTACCTCGCGCTCGCGGAACGTGCCGGAGCCGACATCATCCCCATGACAACCGTGAGTGGTCTTCGGTCGCTTCCGGACGGCACGTGGGACGTCGCCACCGAGCGGACCGGGGCGTGGGTACGCAAGGCCGCCAAGACGTACACCGCCGCCCACGTCGTAATGGCCGCAGGGACCTGGGGTACCCAGAATCTGTTGCATCGAATGAAGGACGACGGTGCTTTGCCATTGCTGTCGAGCACGCTTGGTGAGCTGACACGTACCAACTCCGAATCCATCGTCGGCGCAGCCAAGTTGAAGGTCGATCCGGCAATGGATCTGACACGCGGCGTGGCCATCACGTCGTCGTTCCACCCGTCGCCGAACACGCACATCGAGCCCGTGCGTTATGGCAAGGGTTCCAACGCGATGGGCTTGCTGCAGACCCTGATGACCGACGGGGGAGGACGTATCCCGCGGTGGCTGAAATTCCTCTTCACTGCGATCGCACATCCCCTCGATTTCGTGCGAATCGTCAGCGTCAAGAACTGGAGCGAGCGCACCATCATCGCGTTGGTGATGCAGAACCTCGACAACTCGATCACCACGTTCACCAAGCGTGGTCTGTTCGGACGCAAGGTTTCGAGCAGACAGGGCCACGGCGAGCCGAATCCGACGTGGATACCCGAGGGCAACGATGCGACGCGTCGGGTAGCGAAGAAGATCGGCGGCGTGGCAGGCGGAACGTGGGGCGAGCTGTTCAACATCCCACTCACCGCCCACTTCCTCGGCGGCTGCGCGATCGCCTCGGATGCCGAGCACGGAGTCATCGACCCGTACCAGCGTGTGTACGGCTACCCGACGATGAGCGTCGTCGACGGCTCGGCCGTCTCGGCCAATCTCGGAGTCAACCCGTCACTCACCATCACCGCGCAAGCGGAGCGGTCCGCTGCGTTGTGGCCGAACAAGGGCGAGCAGGATCTACGTCCACGTCAGGGGGAGCCGTACCGACGGCTCGACCCCATCTCGCCTGTCAGCCCGGTTGTCCCCGTGTCGGCGCCAGCGGCGTTGCGCCTGCCGATCGTGGAGATTCGATCATCGAAGACTGCCATGTCGGAAGGTGCGTGATCCTTCGCCGGCTCGTCCAGGCCGAGTGCTGCGTCGCTATCCCGGGTGTGCCCACTAAGCTGATCGGGTGACCGCCACGCCGCAGCCTGATCCAGCCCAGCCCCGCCCCGTACTCGTCGTCGACTTCGGTGCTCAATACGCGCAGCTCATCGCGCGTCGAGTCCGTGAGGCGCACGTGTACTCGGAAGTGATCTCACATACGGCAACCGTGGAAGAGATCGCCGCCAGGAATCCGATTGCCCTGGTGCTGTCCGGTGGCCCGTCGAGCGTGTACGCAGAAGATGCACCGGCGCTCGACGCCAAGGTCTTCGATCTCGACGTGCCCGTCTTCGGTATCTGCTACGGATTCCAGGCCATGGCGCAAGCTCTCGGCGGCACGGTTTCGCACACCGGGACCAGGGAGTACGGACGCACTCAACTCTCCGTCGACGGCGGAGTCCTCCACGACGGCCTGCCTGCGACGCAGCCGGTCTGGATGAGCCACGGTGACGCGGTCACCGAGGCGCCCGACGGATTCACTGTCACCGCAACCAGTGCCGGTGCGCCCGTAGCTGCGTTCGAAAACACGCAGAGGCGTCTTGCCGGGGTGCAGTATCACCCCGAGGTGATGCACTCGCCGCACGGCCAGCAGGTCCTTCGTCGATTCCTCTACGAGACAGCGGGAATCAAGCCGGATTGGACGGCAGCCAATATCGCCGACGCGCTCGTCGAACGAGTCCAGGAGCAGGTCGGTGACAGTGGTCGCGCTATCTGTGGATTGTCGGGAGGCGTCGACTCTGCAGTGGCAGCAGCGCTGGTGCAGCGCGCAATCGGCGATCGACTGACCTGTGTGTTCGTCGATCACGGTCTGCTGCGCGAAGGCGAGCGCGAGCAGGTTCAGCAAGACTTCGTTGCTGCCACCGGCGCCAAGCTCGTCACCGTCGATGCCGTGGATACGTTCCTGGGTGCGCTCGAGGGCGTGTCCGACCCGGAGGAAAAGCGCAAGATCATCGGCCGGGAGTTCATTCGCAGCTTCGAAGGCGCAGTGTCCGAGGTCCTCGGGGAGAACGCCGAGCAGGGGAGCGGCGTCGACTTTCTCGTGCAGGGAACCTTGTACCCCGACGTCGTCGAGTCCGGTGGCGGTTCCGGAACCGCGAATATCAAGAGCCATCACAATGTCGGCGGTTTGCCCGACGATCTGCAGTTCACCCTTGTCGAACCGCTTCGCGCGCTGTTCAAGGACGAGGTCAGAGCCGTGGGGCGTGAGTTGGGCCTGCCGGAGGATCTCGTCGCACGCCAGCCGTTCCCCGGCCCGGGACTGGCCATCCGCATCGTCGGCGAAATCACCCGTGACCGCCTCGCCACGCTCCGCCACGCCGATTCCATCGTGCGTGAGGAACTGACGATGGCAGATCTCGACAGCCAGATATGGCAGTGCCCGGTCGTGCTGCTCGCGGATGTGCGCAGCGTCGGCGTTCAAGGGGATGGTCGCACCTACGGTCATCCGATCGTTCTTCGGCCGGTGTCCAGCGAAGACGCAATGACTGCCGACTGGACGCGGTTGCCGTACGAGGTTCTGGAAACGATCTCGACCCGGGTGACCAACGAGGTACCGGAGGTCAACCGAGTCGTTCTCGATGTGACGAGCAAGCCGCCGGGCACCATCGAGTGGGAGTGAGAATGGTGCTACTGCTTACCTTTTCGTCCAGGGGCAAGTAGTAGTACCGTCCCTACCGCGATCGCCGCCACCACGAATACCCAGCGGAACTGCACGGTGCCGAGCGTGACGAGCGCGCTCGGGCCGATCAGTGCGCAGACGCTGACGATTGCTGCCGCGAGTCCGACGAGGAAAAGCAGAGCGGACGGCCGTGTTCGAGCGCGATTCTCCAGAGTGGTGTCGTCGTCGCTGTCGCCGTACTGCCAGGACTCAGCCACGGAGTACCTCCAGATTGCCGGCCCGCGCTGATCCTTCTATGGTCAGGATCGACGTGTTGTCGGGCGAATTGCCTTGCTGCACACCGGTGGGGCCGCACTTCGTGCTGGACGCCACGGACGTGCAGTCGGTTCGGATGTTCATCCCGTCGGGGACGAAGATTTTCGCGTTTCCTGCCGTGACGTCGACAGAGATCGTTCGGTCCTCGGTGAGGTCCAGACCTCGCAGATCGAGTTGGAGATCGCCACCCTGCACTGTGTATTCGGATTGCAGATCTGCCATCGTCGTCGGTCGATACTCCTGTTGACCCGCGTACTGGCTGTCGAAGGAGATGGGTCCGATTATCGACGCGAACACCACGAATGCCACCAACGGGCCGGTCACGACCAGGAGTCCGTAACCCTTTCGCAGGAACGCGCCCAGAATCAAGCCGGTCGCGACCACCGCGAGGGCGACTGCGCCGACCCGCGCCGGGGTGAGCCACATCGATTCACTGCTTGCGGCAATGGCTCCGGTAAGAGCCGCAGCCAGCAACGCGAGTCCGATGAAGCTCGATGTCCACCGAGAGTGCTTCTTCTTCTCGATCATCTCCGGCGTACGTGGTGCTGAGGGTTCGGGTAGGTCCCAGGCGAACGGAGCGACTCCGAGTGGATCCCAAGAGGGTGGTGACGGTGGCTCGGAAAGACCCTGCGGGGGAGTGGATTTGGTGAGATCGACGCCCGTCGCCGGCGGTGGAGTAGGGACATAACTCTTGGGGAGCGTCGTGTAAGGGGTGTATCCGCCTCGACCGGCGTCGTACTGCGGAGGACGATGCTGCGCTGCTCCCCAGGAGTTGGGCTGGGAAGAGGCGTTGTACGGCGTGTCGAAGGAGATCGGAAAGCTCGACTGTGCGTAGGACGAGGCTCCGCCTAGGGGATAAGCGGTGGAGCCGTCCGGGAGAAACTCCGGCGGCTCGGGACGACGCTGGTGCAGAAGCCACAGGCCGCCGAGGAGAGCGAGCGTACTGACCAGACCTGAACCGTCGAGACCGAATCCGGCGGGACCGATCGTCGTGACGGCGATGACCAGCGCAACTACCAGAACGATCGTTTTCGTACTGGTGCCCCTGCCGACCAGTGATTGTGCCGCAGAGGCGGAATCACCCGGTTTGCTCAACAGCAACCATGCGGCGAGATACAGAACGATTCCGGCGCCGCCGAAGATCGTCCCGACGACGAGCGCGACTCGAACGAGAACAGGGTCGACGCCGTAGCGGTATCCGATGCCGGCCGCGACACCCGCGATGTGGCCTCGCTGCGGCAATCGGTAGGGGCGGGTGCGCCACATCTGTTGGAGCTGCTCGGAGACGGTTGCGTTGCTCATGTAGACCATCGTGGCGGGTTGCTGTGTCGAGCACATCAGGGATAGCCCTGATATTGACGCCGGGGTAGGAATGAATCGGCCTTCGATGGAGGTTGTGCTTGACAGAAAGTCATTCGCATAACGAAGGAGTTCCCGAAGTGAAGATCGGAATCATCGGCGCAGGATCCATCGGTGGCACATTGACACGGCGGCTCAGCGCGCTCGGGCACGAGGTTCGGGTATCGAACTCGAGGTCTCCTGAGACTTTGTCCGAGCTGGCAGCCGAGACCGGCGCACAAGCAGTGTGGAGTTCGGAAGCGGCTCTCGATGCCGATCTGGTGATCGTGAGCATCCCACAGAAAAACGTTCCCGACCTGGCCGCCGGCATCGTCGACGCCGCCAAAGATGGTGCCCCGATCATCGAGACCAACAACTACTACCCTCAGCAACGTGACGGCCTTATCGCCGACATCGAGAACGGCAAGCCGGAAAGCGTCTGGGTAGCAGAGCATCTCGGCTCCCGCGGTGCCGATGTCGTCAAGGTGTTCAACGGAATCTACTGGAAGCACCTCCTGGAGAAGGGGCAGCCGAAGAGTGCAGCAGGTCGGATCGCGCTCCCTATCGCCGGTGCCGACGGACCCGGCAAGGATGTGGTGTTCGACGTCGTCGAGCAGTTGGGCTTCGACCCCGTCGACGGCGGCGCGCTAGCGGATTCGTGGCGTCAGCATCCAGGTACTCCCGTGTATGGAAAGGACTTCGATACAGACGGCGTGAAGGCAGCGCTGGCGGAGGCAACAACCGAGCGGGCACCGGAATGGAGCGCTGCTACTGCCTAGAGATCAGGGGAGACCCTGATGCGCGGGATGGTCGATTCGTGCCAGGATCGAATCGTGCACCCTGTCGACCCGCCCGCTTCCGTCGGAAGCTACGAGCCCGCCAAGTTCCATCGGCGTGGCGGTGGACGCATTGTGGGCGGAGTCGCAGGTGGTGTGGCAGACCATCTCGGGGTGGACGTGTTCAAAGTCCGCGTTGCATTTGCACTGCTGGCGATCATGGCGGGGGCGGGAATCCTCGCGTACGGCCTCCTGTGGATTTTCAGCCCGGTCGGAACGGACGTGGATCGTCCGAGTAGCGACGAACGACAGCGAGCTTTCGGACTAGCCGCCATTGGGCTCGGGTTGGCCGCCGGATTGGCGTGGCTGCTCGACGGAACTGCTGCGGCGGTCCTCGCCCCGATAGTGGTCGTCGTCGTCGGCGCGGCGTTGGTCTGGCGCGAATTCGATTCCGAGGGACCGCGTTCTATTCTCGGTATGCCGAAGAAGCCGACGGTACTCAGTTGGGCACGTGTGGTCGGCGGTGCAACGCTGATCGTCCTCGGACTCGGTGTCGTCGTATTGGCTCGCGTCGACCTGGCCTCGGTGCGTTCGTCGTTGCTGGCAGTGATCGTCACTCTGGTCGGTGCCGCGCTGCTGACGGTTCCGGTCTGGCTGCGGATGTGGCGGGCGCTGAACGCCGAAAGGTCTGCTCGCATTCGCAACGACGAACGCGAGGAAATCGCCTCTCACCTGCACGACTCGGTGTTGCAGACACTGGCGCTGATACAGAAACAGTCGGATCATCCGCAGGAAGTCATGCGATTGGCACGCGGGCAGGAGCGCGAACTGCGCAAGTGGTTGTTCGAAGATCGCGACGCCGACCACACGAGCCTCGCCGAGGCATTGAAGACGATCTCGGGTGAGGTCGAGGACCAGTACGGTGTCACGGTGCGTCCCATTACGGTCGGCGATGTGCAGCTGGCGCTCGAAGATTCCGATTCCGGTTTGCCCCGAGAGCATTTCACTGCGCTGCTCGGCGCGACTCGCGAGGCGCTGGTCAATGCGGCGAAGCATTCGGGCGAAGTCAACATCGATTTGTTCGCCGAGACCGAGCCCGAGCGGGTTACCGTGTTCGTTCGTGATCGCGGCAGCGGATTCGACGAGAACCTCGTAACGATGGACCGTCAGGGACTGGCCAAATCGATTCGGGGAAGAATCGAGCGACGCGGCGGTGAAGTCTCGATACGCTCGAATGTGGGGAAGGGAACCGAAGTCCGCATTCTCATGCCCCGCGAGCACTCATCGACAAACTCTTCGAAGAACGGCCGGACCGAGCCGATACGCCAACCGACACCGCAGGAGCAGCCCAGGTGACCGACACCTTTCGTGTCTTTCTCGTCGACGATCATGCAGTGTTTCGTTCCGGAGTTCGCACCGAGCTGGGTCGGGAAAGTGACATCGAGGTCGTCGGTGAAGCGGGCGGGGTGGCCGACGCGGTCGCCGGTATCGAGTCGACGAAGCCCGATGTCGTGCTGCTCGACGTCCACATGCCGGATGGCGGCGGCGTCGCCGTTCTCGGACGCATCACCGCTGGTCCCGTCTGTCTGGCGTTGTCGGTCTCCGACGCGGCCGAAGACGTGATCGCCGTCATCCGTGCAGGTGCGCGGGGGTACGTCACGAAAACGATCTCGGGGTCCGAACTCGCCGACGGCGTACGACGCGTTGCCGGTGGAGATGCCGTGTTCTCCCCGCGTCTTGCAGGCTTCGTGCTCGACTCGTTCACTGGGAAGTCGAATGCCCCGGAACCGCCACTCGATCCCGAACTCGATTCACTCACCCCTCGTGAGCTCGAGGTTCTGCGTCTGCTGGCGCGTGGTTATACCTACCGTGAGATCGCCGAGGACCTGTTCATCTCGGTGAAGACCGTCGAGACCCATGCCTCGAACGTGCTGCGTAAGACCCAGCAGTCCAATCGCAACGCGTTGACCAGGTGGGCTCACAAGCGACGTATCGATTGATCATTTTTTCAGAGTAGGGCGATGATCAGTATGATCACGAGTCCCACGGTGACGATCAACGCAGCAAGGACGGCCTCGGGCGGGACGTCGATCCGGTCGTCGACTATGTCGTCGATGCGATCGAGTACCACCTCGAGTGGGTTCTTCTTCCGCGGCGGATCGAATGGTGGTGGAGCGTACGGCGTCGGTGTCTGAGCATCGGTTTGATCGCTGAAACGAACGGCAGGCAGGCCGGCGATCGTGTTTCCGAATTCTCGCGAAGGGCGCCGCGATTCCGATACCGGGGTGGAGCGATGAGCCCAGGCCGGAACGACCCCGCCGGCCGAGGTCACCGGGACTCCACGTAGCCCGGCGATGTTTGCCCGGCCGCTGATCGCATGTCGGATGATCTCGTCGCGTGCCTGAGCCATGGTCGGTCTGCGAGCAGGATCGGGTTCGAGCATGTGCAGTAGTGGCTCGGTCAGGTCACCGCATCGAGTGGGTGGAATTATCTGTCCCTTGGCCACACGATGCAGCAGTGCAATGGAGTCCTGGTCGATGTCGAACGGCGGCTTGCCTTCGATCGCGGTATAGAGCGTCGCCCCGAGAGAGAAGACGTCACTTGCTTCGGTGGGATCCTGTCCCCGGGCCACTTCTGGAGCGAAATAGGCCGGAGTTCCGGTGATGACACTCGAATCCGACTCTTCGACATCACCTTTGGCGCGCGAGATACCGAAGTCGCTGATCTTGACGACACCGAGGGTGCGTCCGCGGTCGGCGATCAGGATGTTGCCCGGCTTGATGTCGCGATGGACGATACCGGCCTCATGCGCTTCGGTGAGTGCGTCGGCGACCTGAGCGCCGATCTGCGCAACTTCGTACGGTGGCAGTGTTTCGGCGGTGTTGAGTGCCTGCGCGAGGCTCCTCGACGGCATGTATTCCATCACGAGCCAGGGCTCGCCATCTTCGATCGCGACGTCGTGCATGGAGATGGCGTGCAAGCTCGACAGTCGCGCTGCGATTCTGCCTTCACGCATGGCTCGATTGCGCACTTCGCGTGCGGCGCGCTCGCTGAGGCGAGCAGTGGACGTGACCTGTTTGACGGCCACTTTCCGGTCGAGCAGCGTGTCCTGAGCGAGCCAGACCGCGCCCATTCCGCCCCCACCCAGCTTGTACGCGAGTCGGTACCTGCCTGCGAGTAGGAAGTCGGGTCCGACGACCCTGACGGTGCGCTGCTTCTCGGTCACGATCACAGGTTAGTTGACTATCGACGTCCGTGCCGACAGCGCTGTCGGTAGTCCGTTGGCGACCCTCCACCTGGGCTTTCGTTTCCGTCTTGACGTGGATCGCCGCAGCGGCTTTACTGGATAGGAATTCGAAAATGTGTTCGAAGGGTAAGACTTCCCCGCTGCCCCGAGAGCTGGTTCGAGTGTACTTTTTTCGCCAATTTTCGGGGAGTGCGCATGACTTTTTCTGCCGGTGCTTCCATGAGTACTACTGACTCCTCATTCGAGGTGTCACAGTCCGAAGCGTCCTTGTCGGAGATGACGTTGTCCGAACGCGTCGAGCATCTGAGGCGACGCATGGCATCGGTTCCGGCACGTGGTGAGACCCGCTCCGTCCGGCAGCCCATCGAACCCGTCATCCGGCCCCGTGTCGAGCCGGCATCATCTGTCCCGCGGGCGGTTGATCCTGTGCGAAGCAAAGCGGTACTGGCGGTCCCTCCCGCACTGGCCGCCATGCTCCCGTACGGAGGCTTGGCTCGCGGGTCCGTCGCAGCGGTATCGGGTGCAGGTTCGCTGCTGCTCGGCTTGGTGGCTGCGGTCACCGCGTCGGGTGGGCATGTCGCAGTGGTGGGGCAACCGCGGTTCGGTTTGCTCGCCGCTGTCGAGATGGGCGCAGAACTACGGAGATTGGCCGTCGTACCCGATCCGGGGGAGGACCCGGTCGAGGTAGCGGCAATTCTGTTGGACGGGCTCGATCTCGTCGTGCTCGGTCTCGGCGGTCGTTCGGTGCCTCCCTCGCGTGCGCGTGCAGTTGTCGCACGGGCGCGCAGCAAAGGGGCGGCGCTTCTGGTTACCGACGGCCACTGGGACGGCGTGGAGTTACGTCTGGATGCGGAGGTACGCAGCTACAACGGATTCGGCACCGGAGTTCGCTCGGGGCGTGGGCGTTTACGGAATCTGCAGTTGGAGGTACGTGCGCAGGGCAAAGCGATGCGGCCGCGTAGTACGTGTTTCGATCTTCGTCTCGAGCGCGGCCGTATCGAATGGTCGGTCGCAGCGCAGGTCGACAGTACGACAGGCAACGTAAGTGCCGAGACGGATCTTGCGGTTCTGGCATGAGCCGCGTCGTAGCGCTGTGGTGTCCGGATTGGCCTGCTGTCGCAGCTGCGGCGGTGGCCGATCTGCCGGCGACTCATCCTGTGGTGGTCACCTCGGCCAATCGGGTGATTGCATGCTCGGCACCGGCACGAGCGGCAGGGGTCCGCCGAGGCTTACGTCGTCGTGAAGCGCAGGCGCGATGTCCGGATGTGTATGTGGCGACGGCAGATTCGGATAGGGATGGGCGCTTGTTCGAACCGGTCGCAGCGGCCATCGATGCTGTCGCGCCAGGTGTGGAGGTGTTGCGTCCGGGGTTGTTGATACTGAGTGCGCGTGGGGTGAGTCGATACTTCGGATCGGAGCACAAGGCTGCCGAAAGATTGATCGATCAGGCTTCGGGTGCGGGGGTGGAATGCCAGATCGGAATCGCCGACGAGTTGACGACGGCCGTCATTGCAGCTCGTCATGCGGCAGTCGTCCCGCGGGGCGGTGCTGCGCATTTTCTCTCTCCACTCCCGGTTGCCGAGCTGGCAGCGGAGCCGAGTCTTGCCGCCGCGGACCGTGGAGAGCTGATAGACCTGTTGCGTCGCTTGGGTTTACGAACTATCGGCGATTTCGCGGCGCTCATGCCAGGGGAGGTGGCATCCCGGTTCGGGTCCGATGCGGTTCTCGCTCACCGCAGTGCGCGAGGTGAGCCGGAGCGTCCACCGTCGGCGCGTGCGCTGCCACCCGATCTGAACGTGGAACACCGCTGCGACCCGCCCATCGATCGCGTCGACGCCGCTGCGTTCGCCGGCCGAGGTATGGCCGAGAAGCTGCACCGCACGCTTGCCGCGGCGGCCGTGGCATGCACCCGCCTCCTCGTTCATGCTTCCACCGGAAACGGTGAGAATCTCTCACGTATCTGGCGGTGCGCCGAGCCGCTGACTCCGGAGGGAACAGCAGATCGGGTGCGGTGGCAATTGGACGGGTGGCTCACCGGGCGCAGCGAGAGTCGGCCCACGGCAGGAATCATTCTTCTGAGGCTCGAACCGGTAGAGGTCGTTGCGGCAGGTGAGCTGCAGTTGGGCTTGTGGGGAAGTGTCGGTGACGAGGACGAGCGTGCTAGGCGGGCGCTGGTACGAGTGCAAGGTCTCCTCGGTGGTGATGCGGTCAAGGTCGGGGTACTCAGCGGCGGACGTGGGCCGGTGGAGCAAGTGACGCTTCGTTCGCTCGGTGATGAGCTGGTCCCTCTGCTGGACCCCGCTGCCCCGTGGCCGGGCAGGTTGCCACATCCGGCTCCTGCGGCAGTGATGCAGACACGCCCGGAGGTCGCTCTGGAAAACGACGGCGGCAACGGTGTACACGTCACCGATCGAGGTGGTTTCGACACGGCACCCGTGGGGCTTCGGTGGGGTAGAAAGAAGTGGACCCTGCACGGGTGGGCCGGCCCGTGGTCCCTCGACGAGCGTTGGTGGGATCCGGTCGTGGGTGCGCGAGGTGCGCGTGTGCAGGTGCTTCTCGAGGAGAACCGCGCTCTGCTGTTGGTGTACGAGAGAAGTGTTTGGCGAGTCGAAGGCATCTACGAATGAGGTGGAAGTGAGCGCGGCTACTCTCGGGACTGTGAGTATCGACGTGGAATTACTCGATGTGGCCGGCGTCGACATCGCCTACCGAGATTTCGGTGGAGCCGATCCTGTTCCTACCGTGTTGGTGCACGGCATGGGCGGTGACAGCAGCACCTGGGACCGTTTCGCCGGCGCACTCACCGACGTGGGTCGTCGGGTAGTCACGGTCGATCTGCGCGGACACGGACGCAGTGCACACGCCGACGACTACTCGTTCGACGCTTTCGGAGGCGACGTGGCGGCGGTGCTCGACCATCTCGGGCTGTCGCAGGTAGATCTGGTCGGGCATTCGTTGGGCGCATATGCAGTGTCGGTGGTGGCGCAGCAGCGCCCCGCATCGGTTCGGTCCCTCGTAGTCGAGGAGATGCCTATTCCGATTCGGCCGGGAGATGCGCCACCGTCGCTCACCGGCCGTCTGCCCACCATCACCGAACTCTGGCACGCAGGCTCGAGCATCATCAGGCATCCACGCGCTGTCTTCGCATTCGATCGGTCGATGACCAAACCTGCTCTTGCTCAGTTTCGCCGACCCAATGCTCAGTGGTGGTCTCGGCTGCCGGACATCACTGCCTCGACCCTCGTGCTCCGCGGTGGCCTGGGCGGGATGGTCGATCAGGAAAGGCTCGCCATGCTCTCCGGTGAGATCCGCTCGTGTCGGGTTGTGGCATTCGATACCGGTCACAGCATCCATCGTGACGACTACCAGTCATTCGAAAGCGTCGTGCTCCCATTCCTGATGCGTGATCGAATCTGATTCCCAAGCTCTAGTATTTGCAGATGGCACTTTCGGCGCAGGATCGTCCACTCATCGCTTGGACGATGATGTTCGCTGTCTCTCAAGCCAATATCGTGCGTCTGTTGGGGCCGGCAGGCCCTCGGGTTCTACAGATTCAGACATCGTGGTCGGCACTCCGATACCGGCAGATTCTCGACAGCATGGATGCAGCCGCCACCGCTCGATTTCGGAGTCACTACTACCCCGATTTCGTTCATCCGGTGATCTACGCGATGGCTTTGCGTGCCGGGGCTTCGCGTCTGGGCGAACTCACCGAGCTGGCACCGGCCACGGCGAAGGTGCTGGCCGTAGCTCCGATTCTGTCCGCGGCGGGTGACTACGTCGAGAACATCGCGGGTCTGTATCTGCTCGATCACCGCGAACAGATCACCGATTCGGTGGTTCGCGCCACGACGGCGGTCAGCGTTACCAAGTGGGTGCTCGCACTGGGAACTCTCGCGTACCTCGTCGGGGGGTTCGGTCGAGCAATCGCAGGTGTGGGTAGAGCCAGGCGTCACCAGTAGATGCCCGGCACCAACCGGCCGATTCGACGCGCCAACTTGGCAACTCGTGCTCCCGGACGCGACGGGTCGTGTGGTGGCGACGCCGGTGGAACGAGTGCGGGCTGTGTAGGTGCAACCTCGCCCTTGGACGCAGCGGACTCCGGGAAGCGACGGTAGAACTGATGCATCGTGCGGTCCTTGATATTCGGCGTGAAGATGCTGCCGACCTGACCGAGAGTGCCCAGTGGGGTGTCGATGCGCTTCGGCCTCCGGATGAGCGCCCGAATCACCATCGCCCCGGCCTTCTCCGGTGACACCACCGGGCCGGCATTGCTGGGGCCTGTCGGGGTGATCATCGGGGTGGCCACCAGCGGCATGTGGATCGTGGTGAATGTTATTCCGTCGGAAAGAGTCTCGGCTGCGGCGACGTCGGCGAAACCGTCGAGTGCGGCCTTGCTGGCTACATAGCCGGAGAATCGGGGAGCGTGAGCGAGCACTGCTTCGCTGCTGACGTTGACGATGTGACCGAAGCGACGTTCACGCATGTGCGGAAGCAGTGCCAGGACGAGGCGAACAGCACCGAAGTAGTTGACGGCCATGGTGCGCTCGAAGTCGTGCAGTCGATCGGTGGAGCGGTACAACGATCGACGGATGGACCGGCCGGCGTTGTTGACCAGCATGTCCACGTGATCATGTTCGCTCAGAATAGTTTTCACGGTCTGCTCGACCGACTCGGTGTCCGTGATGTCGCAGGTGTACCCGAAGGCATCGCCACCGTGTGCGCGGATGTTCGCCACGACGGAGTCGAGTTGTTCGGTACCGCGGGCAAGCAGAATGACGGTGGCACCTTTGCGTGCTGCAGCTTCGGCACTCGCTTTTCCGATGCCGGAGGATCCGCCGGTGATGATGACGTGTCGTCCGAAGAGAGGGCCGCGAGGATCGTCGCGCCGTGCGCGGTTCGGGTCCAGGTGCGCGCGCCAGTGCTGCCACAGGCGGTCTGCGTAGGTCGCCAGCGGTGGTGGGGTGATTCCGCTGCCCGATAGTGCTTTCCGGGTCGCTGCCGAGTCGAAGGTCGTCGGCAAGGTGAGATGTTCGAGCACTACCGGCGGTATGCCGAATCTGTCCAGGAGAGTGTTGCGGCCGGTGCGGACGATGTCGGTCTTCGGTGCTACGACGGCGGCAGCAACGGCGCCGGGAATGTCGATGACCTTCGCTTTCGAACCTGCGGCCTCGGAGAATGCGCGATACACCTCGTGCATCGACTGTGCTTGCGTGTTGACCAGGTGGAACACTCGCTGATCGTCCTCGCCTCGGTGGATCAACTCCACAATCGCAGCGGCGACGTAGTCCACCGGCACCAGATTGGTGGCCCCGATCTTCGGAACCGTGATGGGAAGCGCAGTAGGCAGTGTGGCCAACGCGGCGAAGAGGGGGAAGAAGAAGTATGGGCCGTCGATCTTGTCGATCGCCCCGGTTTCGGAGTGCCCCAGCACTACCGAGGGTCGATAGACGCGCCAGTCGACCGAGGATTCGCGCACGATCTTCTCGGATTGGAACTTGGTGCGGTGGTACGGGGTTGGGAAGCCCTGTCCTTTGTCGAAGTCGTCTTCGGTGAATGTGCCCGCGTAATCTCCGGCAACGGCGATCGAGGAGATGTGGTGCAACCGGGCACCGGTCCGCTCGGCAAGTGCCACCACTGCACGGGTGCCCTCGACGTTGGTCGATGCTTGTTCGTCACCGGCGGTCATGTCGTAGATGGCGCCCAGGTGAACGATATGGTCGATGCCATCCGGGACAGTGCGCAATCCGAGATCGGGTTCGGTGAGATCGCCGATCAACGGATGAATCCGGGTCTTGTCGGCGAGCATGTCGACCTGGCGTTCGAGCTTCCCGATCGACTTCTGGCGAACCAACACGTGAATCTCGGCCGCTGGGTCGCGCTCGAGCAGTAGTGGGATCAGATTCTGCCCGAGGAAACCCGTACCGCCGGTGACAATGTAGTTCGACATGGACGACAACTTACTCTGAAGTAAGTTGTTGGGCCAGGTCGGTAGAGCCCACCAGGGTGACCGGCGGCGCTCAGTGACCGATACCTACCTTCTCGTGCACCTTCTTCATCCACGCTGGAGCCCACCAGTTCGCCTCACCCATCAATTTCACCAGCGATGGGACGAGCAGCATGCGGATGATCGTGGCATCGACGATGAGCGCGAGAATCATGCCGAATCCCAGGAACCGCATGATCGACAATTCGGAAATGGTGAACGCGCCGGTGACGATGATGAGTATGAGCGCGGCCGCTGTCACGATTCTTCCGGTGCGCTGGGCGCCGATGACGACCGCTTCCTCCGTCGAAGCCCCGCCTGCGCGCGCCTCGACCATGCGCGACATCAAGAACACTTCGTAGTCGGTCGACAGGCCGAAGACCACGGCGAGGATGAGGACCACGAAGGTCGCCTCCAGCGGCGCGGGCGTCACCCCTAGGAGATCGGCGCCATGTCCTTCCTGGAACACCCAGGTGAGCACTCCGAATGTCGCCCCCAGGCTGAGTCCCGCCATGAGGACGGCCTTGATCGGCAACACGATCGATCCGAATGCGAGGAAGAGCAGGATGAGCGTCGAGACGACCATGATCGCAATCATGACCGGAAGCCACGCGGCGATCGCCGCATTGCCGTCGTCGACGAGTGCCCGTGCGCCACCGACGAGCAGTTCGGTGCCCTCCGGTGGCGTCATCGCGCGCAGCCCCGCCACTGCAGCACCGGCTGCATCGGCTTCGGTGCGACCGTCGCTCGGTTCACTGAAGATTGCTTCCAGCGCGACGACATCGTCTGTGGATCCGATGAACGAGACCCGAGCGATGCCGTCGACGGATTCAGCTCGACGGGTGATGTCGGCTATCGGTGAGCCCTGGGGTTTGGCTCCATCGAGGCCCCGGAGTACGACCGTTGCGCTCTCACCCGAGGATTGGAACTCGGTGCCGAGGGTCTCGACGGCGACGCGAGCGGGATCGTCCTTGGGGAGCGCGGTGTAGTCGACCTCGCCGAGTGCGACCTTCAGTATCGGCGCCGACAGTACGAGAAGTCCGGCGATGATCACTGCCGCTACGATGCCTGGCTTGCGCATCACTCGGGTCACGACGCCGCCCCAGAATTTCTGGGCGCGCGCCTCACCTCGATCCGATGCGGTTTTGCTCCACGTCAGAGAATTGATGCGTGGTCCGAGAATCGCCAGCAACGCGGGCACTGCAGTCAACGACAGGATCGCGGCGCTCGCTACAGCGGCCATGGCCCCGAAACCGAGCGACTTGATAACCGGTTGTGGGAAGACGAGCATGCCGGCAAAGGCGCAGATCAGCAGCAAGCCCGAGAAGACGATCGTTCGGCCTGCCGTCAGAACTGTTCGAATCGCTGCATCGGTCGGGGTCGCACCGTCGCGCATTTCTTCTCGATATCGACTGACGATGAACAGCCCGTAGTCGATGGCGAGACCGAGGCCCAGAAGTGACGCGACGTTGATGGAGAACGAGCTGACTTCCGTGACCGAGGTGAGGGCACGCAGGATTGCCAACGCGCTCAGGACGCTCAGGATGCCGACGAAGACCGGGACAGCGGCCGCGACGACGCCTCCGAAGATCACGATCAGCAGAACGAGCGTGATGGGGATGGCGATGGCTTCCGAGCGAACCAGATCTTCCTGGAGCGTCTGGCTGAAGGAAACTCCGACCACGGAACCACCGGCGAACTGGGAGGTGACGCCCGGTACCTCGAGCTGCGGTGGGATCTCTCCGAACGTGGCGAAGGTGATGCCGGAGTCGGGGCCGAGGGTGACCGTCGCGAGTGCCTTGGTTCCATCTTTCGAGACCAGAAATTGCTTCGTCCCGGTATCGGCTGTCCAGTAGGAGGTGACGTTCGCGACTGCGTACTTTTTCTGGAAGCCGTCGAGTACCGAGGTGACGTCCGGGGCGATGTCGTCGATGGTCTTGCCTTCGGGCGCGGTGTAGATGGCGACGATATCGGGGGTTTGCTGCCCCAATCCTGCGACGAGTTCCGATACCTCCGCAGCTTCACTACCTGGGTCGATGAAACCGCCCTCGCTGAGCTTGCCGAAGACGCCGAGTCCCCATATGCCGCTCAGGGCTACGACCACCACAGCGATGGAGAGCACCCAACGCTTATGGGAGACGACGAACGAGGCCCAACGATTCACATTCTTCTCCGGCTCTTTCGGCTGCTGTATGTCACGGCGAGCCTAACTGCCTCTCGAGACAGATTGATTTGTGTCGTAGCCAAAGGGTCTAATGGAACATATGTTCGAATGAAAGTGAGGTGTCAGTATGGGATGGAACGACGGTCCGCCGACGTGGTCGGAAATGGAACGGGTGTTGTCCGGCCGCCCCTCGCATCCGAAGGTCGTGGACATCGTCGGGGACGGTGGTGACAGTCCAGCGTGGTCGCGCAAGCGTGCGGCGTACGAGAAGACGATATCGAAACCTGCGGCGACGACCACGGCATACGCGGAGCTACACGCACATTCGGCTTTCAGCTTTCTGGACGGTGCCAGCCAACCGGAGGAGATGGTCGAAGAAGCAGTACGGCTCGGGCTCGAAGCCGTCGCCATCACCGACCACGATGGCTTCTACGGTGTCGTGCGCTTCGCCGAGGCAGCAAAGGAGCTGGGGATCAAGACCATTTTCGGCGCCGAGTTGTCGTTGGACACGACGACGTCGAGGACAGGTGAGTTGGATCCGGAGGGTACTCATCTGCTGGTTCTCGCACGTGGGCAAGAGGGATACCGACGGCTGTCGCGTGAAATTGCCGCAGCTCACCTTGCCGGGGGAGTCAAAGGAAAGCCCCGTTACGATTTCGACGCCCTGTCCGAGGCTGCGGGTGGGCATTGGCAGATTCTCACCGGATGTCGAAAAGGGCATGTTCGACGGGCGTTGGACGCCGGTGGCGTCGAGGCAGCCGGTGCGGCTCTGGCGGATCTGATCGAGAGATTCGGTGCCGACCGAGTCACCGTGGAACTGACTCATCACGGCATACCGGAAGACGACGAGCGCAACGATGCGCTCGCCGAATTGGCGCGGAGATTCGCTCTTCCGATCGTTGCTACGACTGCGGCGCACTATGCGACTCCGCGGAGCGGGCGTTTGGCCATGGCGATGGCAGCGGTACGTGCACGCAGCAGTCTGGACGACGCCGCGGGGTGGTTGGCGCCCACGGGAGGTACGTATCTGCGATCCGGTGCCGAGATGGCTCGGTTGTTCGAGCATCATCCCGGTGCGGTTCGTGGTGCCGCCGAACTGGGTCGAGAGTGTGCTTTCGATCTGCATCTGATCGCCCCACAACTACCGCCGTTCGACGTGCCTGCCGGCCACACCGAAGCCAGCTATCTACGTGCCCTTACCCTCGACGGTGCTGCTCGCAGATACGGCACACCCAGTACCCACCCGGCCGCCTACGCGCAGCTCGATTACGAACTCGACATCATCGAGCGGTTGAATTTTCCGGGGTACTTCCTCGTCGTGCACGACATCGTGGACTTCTGTAAGACACACGACATTCTCTGTCAGGGAAGAGGTTCGGCAGCGAACTCGGCTGTCTGTTACGCCATCGGAATCACGAACGTCGATCCGGTGGCGAACAAACTTCTTTTCGAGCGTTTCCTTGCTCCGGAACGAGACGGCCCTCCGGATATCGATGTCGACATCGAGTCCGACCGGCGCGAGGAAGCCATTCAGCACGTGTACGAGAAGTACGGGCGTGCGTACGCGGCGCAGGTGGCGAACGTGATCACGTACCGAGGTAAGTCCTCGGTACGTGACATGGCACGTGCTCTCGGGTTCTCGCAGGGTCAGCAGGATGCCTGGAGCAAACAGGTCACCCGGTGGTCTGGCGTCGGAGATCAGGCAGACAGTGGCATTCCGAAGTCTGTTCTAGAGCTTGCCCAGCAGATCGAGGGCTTCCCAAGGCATCTGGGTATCCACTCGGGCGGAATGGTGATCTGCGATCGCCCTATTGCCGATGTCTGTCCTGTCGAGTGGGCGACGATGGCCAATCGTAGTGTATTGCAGTGGGACAAAGATGATTGTGCTGCAGTAGGTTTGGTGAAATTCGATATGCTCGGTCTCGGTATGTTGTCAGCGTTGCACTACATGATCGATCTTCTCGTCGAGCACAAAGGGCAACGCATCGACCTCGCCGATATCGATTTGAGTGAGAAAGCCGTCTACGACATGCTGCAGCGGGCCGATTCGATCGGTGTGTTCCAAGTGGAGTCGCGGGCCCAGATGGCGACGTTGCCGCGGTTGAAGCCGAGTGAGTTCTACGACCTGGTCGTAGAGGTCGCACTCATTCGGCCGGGTCCGATCCAGGGTGGATCCGTTCATCCGTACATCAAGCGCCGCAACGGACTCGAACCCGTCACATTCGATCACCCGTCGTTGAAGAAGGCTCTCGACCGCACCCTCGGAGTGCCACTCTTTCAAGAGCAATTGATGCAGATGGCCATCGATGTGGCTGGATTCAGCGCTGCCGACGCCGATCAACTTCGTCGTGCGATGGGGTCGAAGCGTTCGCCGGAGAAGATGAACCTGTTACGTGATCGCTTCTACGAGGGAATGCGAGACTTGCACGGCATCACCGGTGACGCGGCCGATCGAATCTACGAGAAGCTTTCTGCATTCGCCAATTTCGGTTTCCCCGAAAGCCATTCACAGAGCTTCGCCTCGCTGGTCTTCTATTCGTCGTGGTTCAAGCTTCATCATCCCGCCGCGTTCTGCGCAGGTCTGTTGCGTGCGCAACCGATGGGGTTCTACTCCCCGCAGTCTCTGGTGGCGGACGCTCGACGGCATGGAGTGCGTGTGCACGGCCCGGACGTCAATGCCAGCTCGTGGTACGCGGATCTCACTGCCGAGGGTCTCGAGATTCGGATGGGACTCGCTGACGTGAAGTACATCGGGCAGGATCTTGCCGAACGCATCGTCGACGCACGCACAGCAGCCGGTCCGTTCGTATCGTTCCTCGATCTCACAGGACGAGTCGAATTGTCCACTACGCAAGCCGAATCACTTGCTACCGCAGGCGCGTTGGGATGCTTCGGAATCACCCGCCGCGAAGCGCTCTGGGCGGCAGGCGCAGCAGCAGGGGAGAGGCCGCATCTCCTTCCCGGACTCGGGGCATCCACTCGTGCGCCGGTATTGCCTGGGATGAGCGATCTCGATATGGCCTCGGCGGACGTCTGGGCTACTGGAGTCTCACCCGATGCGTACCCGACTCAGTTCTTTCGTGAGCAGCTCGACGCACTGGGGGTAGTCCCGGCGAATCGACTACTGCAGGTTCCCGACGGGGACCGGGTCCTGGTCGGTGGCGCCGTGACGCATCGGCAGCGACCGGCTACGGCTGCAGGGGTCACGTTCGTCAATCTCGAAGACGAAACGGGGATGGTCAACGTGGTGTGCTCGGTGGGATTGTGGGCCAAGTACCGCAAGCTGGCGCTGACGGCTCCGGCATTGCTCATCCGCGGGAAGGTCCAGAACGCAGAAGGCGCAGCGACGGTGGTGGCCGATCATCTGCAACTCATGGACCTACGGGTGATGTCGAAATCTCGGGACTTTCGTTAGAGACCGGGCAGGATAATCTGACGCGATGACCGCACCTGCATTCGGTGAGATGTGAAACTGCTTCTTCTCGCAGACACCCATGTCCCCACTCGGGCTCGGGTGTTGCCCGAGCAAGTGTGGACGGCCATCGACGACGCCGATGTGGTGATTCACGCCGGCGACTGGGTCGATGCGGGTGTGTTCGAGCAGATTTCTGCCAGGTCGAAAAGGTTGATCGCGTGCTGGGGCAACAACGATGGTGACGACCTCCGTGCCCGGATGCCCGAATGCGCACGAGTCACATTGGACGGGGTTCGGATTGCCGTCGTTCATGAGACGGGCAGCTCAGCCGGACGCGAACAGCGGATGGCAGAGAAGTACCCGAGCATCGATGTTCTGGTGTTCGGACACAGCCACATTCCGTGGGACACCGTGACGGACACCGGTGTGCGGCTGCTCAACCCTGGCTCACCGACCGACAGACGCAGGCAGCCGTTCTGCACCTATATGACAGCCGAGATCAGCGACGGGATTCTGCACGACGTCGAACTGCATCGGCTCGAGCCTCGCGTACGATCACGCGCTCGCTGACTCGGGGACGTCGCGCGCCTGGTCTACCAGGTCGTGTACCAATCGGATGATGACATCCATGTCCGACATGACTCCGGCACGAAGCTCGTCCTGCTCGGCAGGGGATAGCGCCGGTCCATCGTGTCCGTCGAGAGCCATCAGGACATCGATCTTTCCCCGAAGCGTATGCAGCGGGCCCATCAGTTCCTCTGCCGCGTCGGTGATCAGACGGTTTTGACGCGCGCCGGATTGGGCAAGGGCAGCAAGCATGTCATTGAAGCTCGTCGCCAGTGACGCAAGTTCGTCGTCTCCGGTGACGGCGATCGGTTGCAAATCACCGGTGCGCGCTACCCGTTCGGTGGCATTGCGCAATCGTTTGACCGGACGCAGTCCGGTCCGAGCTACTGCTGTTCCGGCGATCCCGGCCAAAACGATGAGAAGAGTTCCGATCGCGACGAGCGCAAGCGTCAACTTGCCGAGCAACGGCGCGTTGGACTGCAACGACTCGGCCACCATGACCGTTTCGCCCGATACGGTCCGTTTGGCCGACAGCATGTACCCGCGCACCTCGCGGAGCGATTGATCGGTCGAACCGGTTGCGACCGCCTGTTCGGTGGCATCGAGAGTGCCGTCTGGGTTGGTGAACGGTCGAGATTCTGCGGTGAAGGTTACGAGTTCGCCGTCCGAGGTCACCAACGCAACTTTGATCGCGGGCCCGTCGGTCGTGCCGACTCCGAACCCGAAGAAGGTCGAAGGAACTCCGGACGTGGCACTTGCAATGAGCGCGTCGGCATTTCGAGACACTCGATCGGCTACCTGGGAACGCAATGCTTGTTCGGTGACCAGGTAGATGGCCAGTGCGCTCACGGCAACCGCAAGAGCTGCCAGACTGATGATGAGGACCCGGATCCGGCTGTGGAGCGAGAAGTTCAATTGCCGACCCCGAGGACCCGTCGCCGCGTAGGCGATGCCGCAGGCAGTGAAGACGACATCGCTGAAGTATTACTTCCGGTGCTGAGAACTGTCTGAGAGCAACTCGCCGCAGAGGTCAGTCCCCAGAATGCTCGTCTTCTCCCGTTGCGATAGGTGCGCGGCGGGCCTTTTCGAGAACTTCGGTGGTCTGTCCGCCATGACTGCCCGGGCCGACATGAGCCTCGGCACGCATGCGCTCCACCATGTGTGGGTAGTGGAGTTCGAACGCCGGACGCTCGGAACGGATTCGCGGAAGTTCTGTGAAGTTGTGCCGCGGCGGTGGGCATGATGTGGCCCATTCCAGCGAGTTGCCGTAGCCCCAAGGATCGTCCACAGTGACCACCTCGCCGTACCGATACGACTTGAAGACGTTCCACACGAACGGCAGTGTCGAAGCACCGAGCACGAACGCGCTGATCGTAGAGATGATGTTCAGCGTGGTGAATCCATCGGAGGAGAGATAGTCGGCGTAGCGACGCGGCATGCCCTCGGCACCGAGCCAGTGCTGGACCAGGAAAGTGCCGTGGAAGCCGAGGAATGTCAGCCAGAAGTGCCACTTGCCCAATCTTTCGTCCATCATCCGGCCGGTCATCTTCGGGAACCAGAAGTAGATGCCCGAGAACGTTGCGAACACCACCGTGCCGAAGACCACGTAGTGGAAGTGCGCCACCAGGAAATAGGTGTCGGTGACGTGGAAGTCGATCGGCGGGCTGGCGAGCAGGACACCGGAGAGACCGCCGAAGAGGAACGTGATCAAGAAGCCGAATGCGAACAGCATCGGGGTTTCCAGTGTCACCTGACCTCGCCACAAAGTGCCGATCCAGTTGAAGATCTTCACACCGGTCGGAATCGCGATCAAGAACGTCATGAACGAGAAGAACGGCAACAGCACCGCACCCGTGGCGTACATGTGGTGGGCCCACACCGCCACCGAGAGTGCACCGATGGCAATCGTTGCGTAGATCAAGGTGGTGTATCCGAACATCGGCTTACGCGCAAAGACCGGAATCACCTCGGAAATGATGCCGAAGAACGGCAACGCGATGATGTACACCTCGGGGTGGCCGAAGAACCAGAACAAGTGCTGCCACAACAACACTCCACCGGTCGCCGGGTCGAACAGATGCGCACCGAGATGTCGATCGGCCGCTACCCCCAACAGTGCCGCCGTCAACAACGGGAAGACAAGAAGAATCAGAATGCTGGTGACCAGGATGTTCCATGTGAAAATGGGCATCCGGAACATCGTCATACCTGGCGCTCGCAAGCAGATGACCGTCGTGATCATGTTGACGGCGCCCAAGATGGTGCCCAAACCAGCCACGGCGAGACCGAAGATCCACAGATCTGCACCGACACCCGGCGAGTACACCGCACTCGAAAGCGGGGTGTATGCGGTCCAACCGAAGTCAGCAGCGCCACCAGGGGTGATGAAACCGGATGTAGCGATTATCGCGCCGAACAGGTAGAGCCAATACGAGAAAGCGTTCAAGCGCGGGAACGCCACGTCCGGGGCACCGATCTGCAGCGGCAGAATGTAGTTGGCGAAGCCGAACACGATCGGCGTCGCGTACAGCAACAGCATGATCGTGCCGTGCATGGTGAACAGCTGGTTGTACTGCTCCGTCGAGAGGAATTGCAAGCCCGGTACCGCGAGCTCGGCACGAATGAGCAACGCCATCAAGCCGCCGATGAGGAAGAACGAGATGGAAGTCGCGATGTACATGATCCCCAACATCTTGGGATCTGTCGTCGTCACCGCCTTGTGAATGAAAGAACCTTTCGGTCCCATCCGCGGCGGGAAAGGCCTCACCGCTTCCAGCGTGGCAGTGGGCTTGGGCTCAACAGCGGTCACTGATCCTCCTGACGATGGAAGTGACCATAATCATAAACCGCTGGAGGGGGAGTTACTACCTTTTGTCGTAGATCAAGTCCGGCCCAAGCGCGCCTCGCGCGTGTGCACGAGGCGCGCGCGAAGGGTCAACTTCCGAGGATGCAGAACTGTCCGGAAGCGAGGTTCAACGCGAGAGACAGTGGCCCGACGCAGTCGACGCCTGCAGCTTCGGCAGTTGCGCCGGAGCCCCAACCGGCGATCGCGATGGTGGTCGAACCTGCGTCTGCCCATGAATGTGCGATGCCGCCGCCGATTGCGCCCGCGTAGGACGTGCCGCCTGCGCGTGACGCGCCGAGGGCCGTTCCGAATCCCGTCGCGTATGTGGTCGAGGTGCCGCCGGTTTCGGCGACACTGACGGCCGTTCCACTGTCTGCTGCTGTGGCGGTCGCGCGCGATCCTTCTGCGGACGTTGCGCCGCAGCTGGCAGTCCCGTCGACGAGAATCTGATTGGCAGACGGAGGGGATACGCACGTCACCGGAGCTGCATTTGCCACGCCGGCTCCGGCAAATCCGGCGGCGACGAAACCGCTGGAAACAGCGAAAACTGCTGCGGTGCGGGACAATCGACTAGCCGACCGTGAAAGGCCCTGTGATGTCGAGGTGAACGATGCCGAGCGGACGAGCGAAGAAAAAGCGGAGAACAACAGGGGCTCCTTCAAGGAAACGAAATGGGTCGGTGCGGCACACCGTACCCCGGTTCTGCGCTGCGGTCATCAGTGAATTATCCCTACTCCGTGTAACGGTTCGGCTCGTCTTCGCGGGCCTCGCTCGGTCGCCTGATGGCCTTGATCGCGGGAGCGGTCACCACCGCGGATCTGCTCGCGGCTGAATCTGCCGAGGACCTCACACCGTCACCGGGGCCGGACAATTTCTGGTACGGAATCGTCGCCGGATGGAATTCGCTTGTCGACACCGGGAGAGACGCGCTCGTGGCGCTCGGGCGGGCCGTTTTGTGGTTGGGAACTCTCACAGTGGGTGCTCAGCTCGGCTACGTCATCGTCAGGATCGTCCGCCGTCACACACTCCCAGCGAATCCGTGTTGGCGCCATGCCTCGTACATGACGACGGCGGCCGCGTTGGCTAGGTTGAGCGATCGTCGACCCTCGATCATCGGAATACGCAGATGCTCGGTGACCAGCGGATCGCCGAGCACTTCCTCGGGGAGACCGGTCGGTTCGGGACCGAACAACAAGACATCACCCGGTAGATAGGACACGTCCGCGTGAAACTTGCTCGCATGCGCGGTAAAGGCGAACACCCGTTCCGGCGCCAAGGCCTCCCAGGCGGCAGGCAGGTTCTCGTGGACGGTCACCGAGGCCAGATCGTGGTAGTCCAGGCCGGCGCGCTTGAGCTTGGGCTCGGACATATCGAAGCCCAGCGGACCGACCAGGTGCAGTTCACATCCGGTGCCGGCGACGAGTCGGATCGCGTTCCCGGTGTTCTGAGGGATACGCGGCTGAAAGAACATGAGGCGAAACACCCGGCTCACTCTGCCATCAGCGGTACCGGGAACAATGGCAGAGGTGCACGAGAAACAGATTATCGGCGAGGACTACTCCGACGCGAGACTCGACCAACAGCAATGGGACGACCGTGAGTACGTGGCGTGCAACTTTCGAGACGCCGACCTCAGCGGCGTGAAGACTACCGCGGTGGTCTTCACGGAATGTGACTTCACCGGCACGGATCTGACCGAGTCGGTCCATGTCAACGCGGCTTTTCGCTCCTGCACCTTCGCGCGGACCAACCTGCAACACAGCGTCTTCCGTCATTCGACCATGATCGGCTCGACGTTCGTCGATTGTCGGATGCGCCCGTCGACTTTCGACGAGGTCGACTTCACGTTGGTAGGAATGGGGGGAGCCGACATGCGCGGGATGGACTTGACCAACTGCCGCATGGTCGAGGCGAACTTGGTGAACACCGACCTGCGCAAGGCGATATTGCGTTCGGTGGATCTCAGTGGCGCAAGAACCGTAGGCGCCAAGATGCAGGAGGCCGATCTTCGTGGTGCCCGGATCGACGCACACCTCTGGATGTCTGCGACGGTGACCGGTGCCCGGATCGAGCTGACACAGGCGGTCGCATACGCCCAGGCGCACGGGCTTTCGGTCGAGGGCTGACTACTTGCGGACCGGCGTCCGCTCCACCTGCCGGCACCTGGAACAATAGCTATCGTGACTGCGACGATTCTGGACGGCAAAGCAACCCGAGACGAGATCTTCGTCGATCTCACTCAGCGAGTGACAAAGCTACGAGAACACGGGATCGTTCCCGGGCTCGGCACGGTGCTGGTGGGCGATGATCCCGGCTCGGCGGCGTACGTTCGCGGCAAGCACAATGACTGCGCCAAGGTCGGTATCACCTCGATTCGGCGTGATCTGCCTGCCGACATCTCGCAGGCGGAGCTCGACGCCGTGATCGACGAGCTCAATGCCAATCCCGAGTGCACCGGTTACATCGTGCAGCTTCCACTTCCGAAGCATCTGGACGAGAACGCTGCACTCGAACGAATCGATCCATCCAAGGATGCCGATGGACTGCACCCGATCAATCTCGGCCGACTCGTCCTCGGTAAGCAAGCGGCGTTGCCTTGTACCCCACGTGGGATCGTCCACCTCCTCCGTCGCTACGACGTAGCGCTCGACGGGGCCCATGCTGTCGTCATCGGTCGAGGGGTGACAGTTGGCCGTCCTATCGGTCTGCTGCTCACTCGCAAGAGCGAGAACTCCACCGTTACCCTGTGCCACACCGGGACCAAAGACCTGGCCGCGGAGGTTCGCCGCGCCGACATCGTCATTGCTGCTGCGGGTGTCCCCGGAATCGTCACCGCGGACATGATCAAGCCCGGTGCCGCAGTGCTCGACGTCGGGGTTACTCGAACGGATGAGGGACTGCGCGGGGACGTTGCGCCCGAGGTGGCCGAAGTCGCCGGTTTTCTCTCACCCAACCCGGGTGGAGTCGGGCCGTTGACGAGAGCGTTCCTACTCTCGAACGTGGTCGAGCGAGCCGAGCAGGCTCTCGCAACCACCCCAGAAGCGGTCTGACCTTCGATGTGGTCCCAGATTCGCAAGAACCTGCCGCTCGTCATCGTGCTCGTGATCATTGCGGCGGCGCTCGTACTCGTTCTTGCGGATCGGTGGCGCCGCGGCGCCTTCGTATTCGGCGTGGCGACAATAGTGGCCGCAGGCTTCCGGTTGTGCATGCCGGAGAAGAACGTCGGCCTACTGCAGGTCCGAAGCAGAACCTTCGACGTCTCGGCTATGGCCCTGGTCGGGGGAGCTATCGTGTTGCTGTCGGCGTCGATCGATCCGCTCGGCACCGACTGAGTATTCGTCCGGTCGAATACTCAGCTGGTGCGACCCTTCGAGACGCGCGCATGCTTCATCGTCTCGCCGAGTAGTGCGGATACAGCGCTGGCTTCGGTCAGAAATCCGTCGTGGCCATCACGTGACTGAATGACCTCGAGACCGCGGCATTCCGGTAGGCCGCGGGCGAGTTCCTTCTGTAACCGCAAGGGATAGAGCCGATCGGAGTCGACGCCGCCGACGATCGTCGGGACGGTAGCCATGGCCAAGGCAGCGTCGAATCCACCTCGCCCACGTCCGATGTCGTGCCTGTTCATGGCTTCGGTCAACAATACGTAGGTGCTCGCGTCGAAACGGTCGACCAGCTTGCTCGCCTGATGCTGTAGGTAACTCTCTACCGAGTACCGTCCGCCCTGCCATGGATCTTCTTCGCCTTGGCCGGAGTTGGCGAACCTGAGGTCGAGCTCGCTCTCGGTTCGGTACGTCAGGTGTGCGATTCGGCGCGCTATGCCCAGTCCGACCCGTGGGGCCCGGCCGGTTCCGTGATAGTTGCCGCCCTGCCAGTCGGGATCGGCCTTGATCGCCTCGATCTGAGTTGTCTGCGTACCGATTTGGTCGGCAGTTGCACGACCTCCGACCGCAAGCACCAGAGCTGACGCGACGCGGTCCGGGTATCCGACTATCCATTCGAGAGTGCGCATGCCTCCCATGGAGCCGCCGACCACGGCCGCACATCTTTCGATGCCGAGTACATCGGCGAGTGCTATCTCGGCGGACACCTGATCGCGGATCGAGATCTCCGGAAAGGTACTGCCGTATGGGACTCCGCTCGGGTTCAGTGACGACGGTCCTGTCGTTCCACCGCAACCACCGAGCACGTTGGAGGCGATGACACACCATTCGTCCGTGTCGATCGGAGCGCCGGGCCCGACCATCCCGTTCCACCACCCGGGCAAGGCATGAGCGCCTCCGGCAGGTCCGGACACATGTGAGTCCCCGGTCAACGCATGCTCGACGAGCACCACGTTGTCGCGGTTCGGGGACAGCTCACCCCAACGTTGAACGGCGATGGTCACCTGCGGCAGGGACGCACCGTTCTCGAGGTCCAGCCGACCGATGTCGATACTGCCGAGCCGTCCGTCCGGCGCAGGAAACCCTGCGGCCGAACGGACGTCGTGCACTGAGCTGATGGTCAAGACGCCGCCGCAGCGAATCCGCGCGCGAGATCAGCGACGATGTCGTCGATCCCTTCGATGCCCACCGCGAGGCGCACGAGTCCTGGAGTGACACCCGCCGCGGTCTGCTCCTCGGGTGACAGCTGTGAGTGAGTTGTCGATGCGGGATGAATTACGAGTGAGCGCACATCACCGATGTTAGCTACATGGCTGTGCAGGCTCAGTGCGTCGACGAACTTCTTGCCCGCGTCGATGCCGCCCTTCAGTTCGAAAGCGACGATGGCACCCTGCCCCTTCGGTGCCAATTCCTGGCCACGTTCGAACCACGGGGAGGACTTCAGACCTGCGTAATTGACGCTGACGACCTCGCTGCGAGCCTCGACGAAGGCTGCTACCTTCTGCGCGTTCTCGACGTGGCGTTCCATCCGAAGGCTCAGCGTCTCGAGTCCCTGGCTGATCAAGAATGCGTTGAACGGTGCGACTGCGGCCCCGATGTCGCGAAGCAGTTGGACCCGAGCCTTGAGGGCAAAGGCCGGTGCACCGAGGTCCGCGAACACCACGCCGTGATAGCTCGGGTCAGGAGTGGTGAAGTTGGCGTGGCGCCCTTGGGTCCAGTCGAAAGTGCCACCGTCGACGATGACGCCTGCGATTGCTGTGCCGTGGCCACCGAGGTACTTGGTGGCCGAATGGACGACGATGTCGGCGCCGTGCTTCAGCGGCTGGATGAGATACGGCGTCGCGACGGTGTTGTCGACGATGAGCGGAAGGCCGTTCTCGTGCGCGATCTTCGACACTCCGGGAATGTCGAAGATGTCGTTCTTCGGGTTCGAGATCGTTTCGCCGTAGAACGCCTTCGTCTTCGGTGTGATCGCGGATCGCCACTGTTCGAGGTCGTCCGGGTCGGAGACGAAGCTGACGGTGATACCCAGTTTCCGCAACGTGTAGTGGAAGAGGTTGTACGTGCCGCCGTACAAGCGCGGGCTCGAGACTATGTGATCGCCTGCTTCGGCGATGTTCAGAATTGCAAGAGTCTCGGCGGCTTGTCCGGAGGCCAAGAGCAGCGCCGCGACGCCACCCTCCAGCGCTGCGATGCGCTGCTCCACGGCATCCTGCGTGGGGTTCATGATGCGGGTGTAGATGTTGCCGGGCTCGGTCAGTCCGAAGAGCGCGGCAGCGTGGTCGGTGCTGTCGAAGGTGTACGACGTCGTCTGGTAGATCGGTAGCGCGCGTGCGCGTGTGACGCCGTCAGCGTTCTGGCCTACGTGAATCTGCTTGGTTTCGAAGCTCCACGACGCGGCGGGATCTTCGATGGGTGAGCCGGCGGCATCTACGACGTCGGGTGTGTTCTCGCTCATGGTGGTTGACTACTCCGTTTTCGATTCAAGAGTGCGATTCGGCTGGGGCTCGGCGTAGCGAGCCGGGCGGGGCGTATCGAAGCGACAACACATCGTGAACCTCCTAGGGGCTAGCAACCGAGCATGGTTGTGCTCGGTTGTTGGGTTCGCCCCTGGCGAACCCGCGCTTGTTCTCCGACTGCACGAACGCAGTCGACTAACCAGGTCTTCTCACCCGGGGCACCCCACCGCGGTTGGAGGGTTGCCGGCCAGCAAGCCGGGGCTTTGACGCTGGCACTCATGACCTTCGCAGAATCCTAGCGTGTCCTCCGACACGTGGAATAGCGACACCGTCGTCAGTGTCGATCGGGCTGTCACCAGGGCCCACAGTGGTCGCCGGTCGGAGATACGACGAAAGGGTCTCCGGCCATGCCTGAGCGGCCAAGCAGTACGCTTGTCTTGTTTCCTCGCACGCTCACGCACAGCGCGCGAGGCGTATACGTTCGAAGTCGAGTACACGCACTCGGCCCAGCAGTGAAAAGGCGTAATACGGGTGGGACCGCCGATCGACTCACAACGTCGGTTCTGCGGCAACACTGGCAGCTTCGGAAGACGAAAACGGCATACTTCCCAGGAGGACGCGAACCCCACATGTCCAAGATCAAGGTCGAAGGCAAGGTCGTCGAACTCGACGGCGATGAGATGACACGCATCATCTGGCAGTTCATCAAGGACAAGCTCATCCATCCGTACCTCGATGTCGATCTCGAGTACTACGACTTGGGAATCGAATCCAGGGACAAGACGGATGACCAGGTCACCGTCGATGCCGCGAACGCAATCAAGAAGCACGGCGTCGGGGTCAAATGCGCGACGATCACTCCGGACGAGGCTCGCGTCGAGGAATTCGGCCTGAAGAAGATGTGGCGTTCGCCGAACGGGACCATTCGCAATATTCTCGGTGGCACCATCTTCCGGGCACCGATCATCATCTCCAACGTTCCGCGACTGGTTCCGGGCTGGACCAAGCCGATCATCATCGGCCGCCACGCCTTCGGCGATCAGTACCGCGCCATCGACTTCAAGGTCCCGGGACCTGGCACCGTGACCATCACCTACATGCCCGAGGACGGCAGTGAGCCGATCCAGCACGAGCTGGTCAGGTTCACCGAGGAGAGCCTCGGCGGCGTCGTGCAAGGTCAGTACAACTTCAATCAGTCGATCATCGACTTCGCCCGTGCGTCGCTGAATTACGGTTTGCAGCAGAATTACCCGGTGTACTTGTCGACCAAGAACACGATCCTCAAGGCCTACGACGGCCAATTCAAGGACACCTTCCAGGACATCTACGAAAAGGAATTCAAGGCGGAGTTCGACGCCGCCGGACTGACGTACGAGCATCGCCTCATCGACGACATGGTCGCGTCGTCCATGAAATGGGAGGGCGGATACGTATGGGCCTGCAAGAATTACGACGGCGACGTCCAGTCGGACACCGTTGCGCAGGGCTTCGGTTCGCTCGGCCTCATGACGTCGGTTCTGCTCACGCCGGACGGTAGGACCTGTGAAGCAGAGGCTGCACACGGCACGGTGACGCGCCATTTCCGTCAGCACCAGCAAGGGAAACCGACCTCGACCAACCCGATTGCATCGATCTTCGCGTGGACTCGAGGTCTCGAACACCGCGGCAAGCTCGACAGCACTCCCGACGTCACCGGCTTCGCTCAGTCCTTGGAAGACATTGTCGTCAAGACCGTCGAAGGTGGCCAGATGACGAAGGATCTGGCCGCACTCGTCGGAGGAGATCAGGGCTACCTCTCCACCGAAGAATTTCTCGGAGCACTCGACGAAAACCTGCAGAGGGCGCTGAAGTAGTTGCATGAAACAGCTGAGCACCTGCTCGGGTGAGGACAATCACCGGGCGTGGACTCGGAAATCAGGTGGCGCGGGACGAGAATCGAAGAAGGGGACGTTCCCTACCAGGGTCGTCCCTTTCTTCATGTTCGACAGAGATCGTGTTCCCATCTCGATGAAAAGGTTGTTCTGCTGTGAGTGTCACCGATTCGGCGTTCGCCAAGAATGTCACCGCTGTGCGTGAGCGGGTGTCGAACGGTCCGAATGGCGGTCGAAGAACGTTGTCCACGCGGCGAAGGTTCGCGATGCTTGCCCTGTCCATCGGCGGCTTCGGTATCGGCACCACCGAGTTCGTGTCCATGGGTCTATTGCCCGAAATGGCGACCGCGATGGACGTGTCCGAGCCGAGCGCCGGACATCTCATCTCGGCCTATGCACTCGGAGTGGTCATCGGCGCTCCCGTCATCGCAATACTGGCAGCACGGGTACCTCGCCGGGTGTTGCTGCTCGCCTTGATGGTCGCATTCGCCCTCGGCAACCTCGGCACGGTCTTCGCGCCGAGTTTCTACGAGTTGATGGCGTCGCGTTTCGTTGCAGGCCTTCCTCACGGTGCCCATTTCGGTGTCGCGGCGTTGGTCGCCGCACACCTGGCGGAACCGGGCAAACGTGCCAAAGCGGTCGCCATGGTCATGATGGGTCTGTCGATCGCCAACGTCGTCGGAGTGCCGGTGGCCACGTGGGTCGGGCAGTCCTTCGGATGGCGCAGTGCCTTCGGCATCGTGACGGTCATCGGTGCCCTGACCGTCGCCGCGATCGTTGCGTGGATGCCTCGCCTGGACGGAATGCCCACCACGCGGGCGATAACCGAGCTCGGTGCCTTGGGGCGTCCGCAAGTGTGGATGACACTGATCATCGCCGTCGTCGGCTTCGGCGGGATGTTCGCCGTGTACACCTACATTGCGACCACTCTCACCGACGTCTCGGGCCTGTCGAAGGCTTTCGTTCCCGTTGCGCTGATGATTTATGGGCTCGGTATGGTCGCCGGCAACTATGCGGGTGGCCATATCGCGGACCGCATGCTGATTCGGGGGATGTACATCTCGATGACCGCGATCGCCCTCAGTTTGTTCGGTTTCGTGTTCGCGGCGCAGAACCCGTACACGGCCTTGCTGTTCGTGTTTCTGATCGGAGCATCCGGTTCGTCGATGGTGCCTGGTTTGCAGACCCGACTCATGGACGTCGCAGCCGATGCACAGACTCTTGCCGCCTCGCTCAACCATGCCGCGTTCAACCTTGCCAACGCGATCGGAGCAGCCGTCGGTGGTGCGGTGATCGCTGCCGGCTTCGGATACACCGCTCCTGCGGCTGTCGGCGGTGTGTTGGCCCTCGGTGGCATGCTCGTGCTGACTGCCGCGGTCATGATGCAGAAGAAGTCCGACGCGAAAGCCGCGCTCTAGCCGAGACCCCGCCGGGCGGGTTGTGACTGTGCGGTGCGATCTTCACCGAACCTCCACATTTCCCGTCGTTCCCCTCCATGGCCGACCTCTAGGGTCAGGGACATGAACCGCACAGTCCTGGTCGTCGACGACGAACCGACTATCTCCGACGCTCTTGCCGCGCGCCTGCGTGGTGAGGGCTTCGACGTCGTGACGGCCGCTGACGGTCCCACCGCAGTAGAGGTGTGCGGGAGAACTCGGCCCGATGTGGTGGTGCTCGATGTGATGCTGCCGGGCTTCGACGGGCTCGAGGTGTGTCGGCGAATTCAGGCACAGCGTTCGGTGCCGGTCCTGATGCTCACCGCGAAGTCCGACGAGACAGACATGTTGGTCGGCTTGGGTGTCGGTGCGGACGACTACTTGTCGAAGCCCTTCAGCATGCGCGAGCTGGTTGCCCGCGTTCATGCGCTCGTCCGGCGTTCGGAACGCGTGATGGTCGATGAATCTGCTCCCACGCGGATCGGTGCCATTCGGATCGATCACGATGCACGCCGAGTGTCGGGCGCCGACGGCGAAATTCATCTGACACGAACCGAATTCGATATTCTGACGTACCTTGCCTCTCGCCCCCGGACCGCCGTCGGCCGTGACACGCTGCTGGCGGCGTTGTGGGGATGGGAGGACTCGGCGAGTAGCCGTACCGTCGACAGTCACGTGAAGGCCTTGCGACGCAAGCTCGGTGGCGACCTCATCAGAACTGTGCACGGCGTCGGGTACGCGCTGGAGGTGCCACGATGACCTCCGTGACCGACGCCTTCGTGTCGATGACGCGTAGGTTGCCGCGCCCGCTCGATCCGCTGGGTTCGTTCAAGTTGAAGGTGTCCTTGATCGTGGGGTTGGTGCTGGCAGCGGCAAGCATCACGTTCTGGTTCGGGGCCGGGTGGCAGTTTCGTTATGCGTTACTGGCCGCACTTGTCATCTCGTTGGTGGCGACACAGGTTGTGGCACACGGGATGACCTCGCCGTTGCGAGAAATGACCGTGGCTGCGGGGGCGATGGCGCGAGGAGACTATTCGAGACGGGTACGTGCTACCTCTCGAGACGAGATCGGGCAGCTCGCTGCAGCCTTCAACACGATGTCGACAGATCTCGAAGCAGCCGAGAAGTATCGGCGAGAGCTGATCGGTAACGTCTCGCACGAGCTGAAGACCCCTATCTCAGCGTTGCGAGCGGTACTGGAGAACCTGGTCGACGGAGTCAGTGAACCCGACCCGGCAACCTTGTCCGTTGCGCTGCGGCAGACGGAAAAGCTCGGTGACCTCGTGACCGAGCTACTCGATCTGTCGAGGTTGGAAGCAGGCGTACTCACCCTCCACGAGGAACTCTTTCTCGTGTACGACTTCCTGTCGGACACGACTAAGGGGCAACCCCGTGTGCATCTCGACGTGGTGCCGCCGACCCTGTCGATCGTTGCCGACAAAGCTCGACTGACCCAGGTCGTGAACAACTTGGTGGACAATGCCGTTCGGCACGCGTCGTCCGGAGCAGACGTTGCACTCTCGGTTCGGCAGGTCGGTGGCGATCTTCTGTTCGACGTGGTCGACGACGGCCCGGGTATCGCACCCGAAGAGCGCTCGAGGGTGTTCGACCGGTTCACTCGCGGCGGTTCCACCGATGGTGGCACCGGGCTGGGTCTGACGATCGCCCGCTGGGCGACCGAATTGCACGGCGGCACAATCGAAGTGCTCGATCGTAGTCCTGGATGTCACATCCGGGTATCCATTCCTTGTAACTGAAGCGAAATTCAGCTCACCACCACCGCGGCTTGACAGTGCCGTGGAGCTCTGTCATGCCCGCAACAGAAAGAGGTCTTTTCGTGATCGTCGTAGACAAACCCGAAACCGTTGTGAGAAAGCAGAACTGGTCCCTGTGGCCGCGTCGAGTCTGGCCGCCGCGCCGTTACGCGGCAGCGCCGCGCAACGTCTTGATCGGTGCGCTGGTCGTCGGGTGCATCGGTGCGGTAGTTCTCGGTGATCGCGGGATCGGCTACCCCATCACTGCCGTGGCGATCATCTTTGCGGCATTACGTGCATCGAAGGGTGCACCGACGCGGTGGCAGATGGTCGGTGCTGTGGGAGTCGTTGCCCTGAGTTCGATCGCCGCATTCCGTGCTGCGGAGTGGCTCGTGACGCTCGCCGTCGTAATGGCCGTTCTCGTCGCCGGGGTGGTGCTCTCCCGCTCGTGGACGTGGACAGGTGTCGCTCTCGGTGCACTCATTCCCGCGCTGGTACCGGCCCGCGTAGTGCGTTGGTGCACCCGCGGATCGCGCAGAATCGACATGGGGGGACTTGCACCTGGTCGAGTATTTCGCGTCGCAGCCACGACGGCAGTGCTGTTCCTCGTCTTCGCAGGTCTTTTCGCCGGAGCCGACCCGCAGTTTGCCGAAGTCCTGTCGAGCGCGACACCGACGGTGCGAGTCGACAGTGGATTCGCCCGGATTCTCCTCTTCGCGCTGGTTGCCGCGGGGACACTCGCGGTGTCGTACGTCGTAGCAAATCCGCCCCGATTCGATGCTCTGGCCCGGCCGAGCGCGGGGTCACTCCGGCTGTGGGAGTGGACTGTTCCGCTGGGAACGTTGATCGTTCTGTTCGCGATGTTCGTCTTCGTTCAACTTCGAACCCTGTTCGGTGGCCAAGCACACGTCAGGACGACCGACGGATTGACCAACGCCGAATATGCACGCCAGGGGTTCTGGCAGCTTCTCGCGGTGACGGTCCTGACTTTGCTGGTGCTCGCGGTCACGATCCGAAAGGCGTCCCGCGTGTCCGGATCCGACCGCCTCGCACTGCGTCTGCTGCTGGGCGTGCTCTGCGCACTGTCGCTCGTGATCGTCGGATCGGCACTTCATCGTATGTCTCTGTACGAACAGCAATACGGATATACGACATTGAGGGTGTTCGTCACCGCGGTGGAATTGTGGCTCGGATCGGTGTTCGTCCTCCTGATGGCCACCGGAGTGTCGATGTCCGGCCGATGGCTACCCCGCGCGGTTGTGGGAAGTGCAGTTCTGACCGTCCTCGCGTTGGCAGTGATCAACCCCGACGCCTACATTGCTCGGCAGAACGTGGATCGCTTCGAGCAGACAGGAAAGATCGACACGACATATCTTTCACGTCTGTCCGCCGACGCCACCGAAGAACTCGACCGACTCGAAGAGCCGTATCGCAGTTGCGCGATCGGCAGAGCTGTCGCAGCGGAGTCGAGTTGGAACGAATGGAATCTGGCCGACGCCCAAGCCCGTCGCATACTGACCGAACAGCCGCGACGACAGTGCGCAAGCCATGCAGTTCGGTGACATCCCGAAGCGTCGAGCTATGCCCGTAGGACCTTCTCCATCGCACGGCCCTTGGCCAACTCGTCGACCAACTTGTCGAGGAAACGGATCTTCTGCATCAATGGATCTTCGACTTCTTCGACGCGCACCCCGCACACCTTGCCGGTGATCAGCGACGTATCAGGGTTCATCTCCGCGTCGGCGAAGAAGTCCTCGAACGTCGTTTCGGCGGCCAGATGCGCGTTCAATGCGGCTTCGTCGAATCCGGTGAGCCACTCGATCACCTCATCGAGTTCGGCTTTGTTGCGGCCCTTGCGTTCCAACTTCTTCACATACAGCGGATACACGGACGCGAAGCTCGAGGTGAAGATCCTGTGCATGTGTTCGAGTGTAGTTTCACGAGCTGACAGTTGGGCTTCCGGAGACGCCGTTGAGCAAGTATGGTCGAGACTCGCTTCTGCGATGCATCACTGCTTCACGACTGAACGAGGAAGGGGAGCCGAGTGAAGTTCCTCCACCTCGTTGCGACCTACCTCGTTCTACTCGTGGTACTTGCCACGTTCCAAGATTCGGTGTTCGCTGCCGCATTCGGACTCGTGCTCGCAGCCGTCGTCGTCACAGTCGTGGTCATCTCGGGTCGGCGCGGTCTCATTCTTCTGCTTCCACGGACCGATCACGGCCCCGACCACGAGCAACGTCGACTTCGCGGGTCCTTCCGTAGACAGTATCGGCCCGACGAGCCAGGTCGGCCTATGCCGCGAGCACCCGGTTCCGTGGTGGGGGCACTCTGAGTCGTCGAGTTCTCCCACTCCTTAGCTTTTGTGCACTTGCGAGGAATCCACGGGAGAATTCATATGCTTGTCATTACCAACGCCACCAGGCGTTTCGGTTCGCTGACCGTGTTCGGCGGCATCAATTTCAGAGTCGACGAAGGTTGCGCGTGCGCGATCGTCGGGTCCAACGGTTCGGGGAAGACGACCCTGCTGCGATGCATATCAGGAGCAGACAGGCTCGACGAAGGCACGATTTCGCTCTTCGCGACGGAGGTCGACGAGTCCTCACCGGTTTTTCGATCTCGGGTCGCGTCCGTTCTCGACGACCCTGGCACGTTTCCACACCTGACGGTGAGCGAGCATCTTCAGCTCGTCGCGGCCGCCCACGGCGCACCGAACTCGTACGAGATCGCGACGGAGGTTCTGGAGGGAGTGGGGCTCGGACGCGCCGCCGATCAGCTGCCCGGCACCTTGTCCAGTGGCCAGAGGCGCCGGCTTGCACTGGGTTCGGTGTTCGTGCGCCCGCGAAAGATGCTCGTGCTGGACGAGCCCGAGCAACGCCTCGACACAGCAGGCAGGAAATGGCTCGCGGCCGCGCTCGTCCGGGAGAAGCAGTCGGGATGCATCGTCGTGATGGCCTCACACGACCGCGAACTCGTTTCCTCTGTTGCTGATACAACTCTGGACGGTGACGTGTGGCCACGATAGAACTCGCGCGAACGTATCCTTCCGCGCCTTCGATTCGGCGCCGGGTCCGCGGGTGGCGCCGGGAACGTCAGCCGATCGACCTAGGTGATCACCTGACGGTGTGGGGGCTACCGATCTTCGTCGGTGCCGGGTTGCTCTGGTGGCTGATCGGGCACGAATCGGGAGCCATGTCCTTCTCCAATGCTCTACCTGGTGGTGCGGCGAAAGTCGAGGTCGAGGTCGGGTTCGGTATCACGATGATCGCCTTCGCCGCTCTGATGAAGGCAATCTCGGAACTCGGTCCACTCGCGATCGGTTCTACGAACAGGCATTGGCTCTACTCGTCTCCGGTCTCTCGCGGAGCGCTGTTGGCACCCCGATTCGCGATGTCCACCACATTCGGTGCGATCGGCGGGCTTGTTCTGGTGCGAATGTCGACGCTGTTCACCACAACCCCGGTTCCATGGTGGTGGTGTGGCCTTCTCGGTGCGGCGCTCGGCGCGGGATCAGTCGGATTCGGTGTCGTTCGACAGCAGGACGGGCATGCCGCCACGCTCTATCGAGTGGCAATTTCAATGATTGCTTCGATCGGAGCGATCTGTTGTGCGGGGGTGTTCCTTTCGACCCCGCGAGTTTCGCCGCACGTTGCGCTCGCTCTCGCTGTCGGCGCGATCGTCGCATCGGGGGTCGGAGTAGCACTCGGGGCATACCGCTTGCGCCACTTGGACGCTGTCTCCCTGAGCGCCGGATCGGACCTGCTCACCGCCCTGCGTGCATCGACGACCATGATCGACGGTTCGATACTGTCCGCCGAGTTGGCATCCAGGACGTGGCGACTGATGGGCTCGGCACCCTCACGCCGTTTTCGCTGGAACGGCGCAAAAGCGCTGATCGAAGCAGACTTTCGACGTGTCCATCGCGATCGTGGGGCGGTTCGCCTGCTCGGTTACATGTGCGTTCTGCCGTATGTGTCCGGTGCGACGGTCAGCGCGGCGGCGATTCCCGTCGTGGTGCTCTTGTGCGCGGTGACGGTCGCCGGCCGGTTCGGGCGAGGGTTGCGAGATATGAATGCGTCGAACACGTTTCGAGCGGTGTTCGGAGGTAGCGACGCCGGGATCAGGATGGCGCACCTGGCGACGCCGGCGGCGGCAGTCTCGATCCTTTTCGTGGTGTGCTTACCGATTCTCTGGCACGCTTCCGTGATCGCGGTGACGGTCATCCCGGTGGTTGCGCTGCTGGCCCTCTACAGATCGACGAGTCGGCCGCCACTGGATTACGGCGGCTTGATCCTCGAGACGCCGTCCGGCCAGATTCCGGTGGACATGATTCGTCAACTTGTGCGGGGACCGCTCGTCGTCGCTGCAGCAGCCTTCCTGCAACTTGCCGTCGCTATGTGAAGGGATGGTGGCGGTGACTTCGAGTGTCACAGGGCTCGGATACGGTGCCCCACGTGCCTATCACCGTCTCCACAGTCAATGTCAACGGAATCCGTGCTGCCACGCGTAAAGGAATGCTGCCATGGTTGGAGGCGACCGAAGCCGACGTGATCTGCCTGCAGGAGACCCGTGCGAACGACGGCGAGTTGACCAAGGCGCTGGCACCAGCATTGGACAGCGGCTGGCATCTGGCGTCGGCAGAGCCGTCGATGAAAGGCCGTAACGGTGTGGCCATCCTCTCGCGTACCGCTCCCGACGCCGTTCGCGTCGGGATTGGTGCAGAGGAGTTTGCGGAGTCCGGCCGCTACATCGAAGCGGACTTCTCCGATGTGACGGTGGCCAGTCTGTACCTGCCGTCCGGTGAGGTCGGCACCGAGCGCCAGGATGAAAAGGAACGTTTCATGGCGGTCTTCGCGAAATATCTCGCGAGGACGGCCACGTCCGCGATCGCGGAGGACCGTGATGTCCTCGTGTGTGGAGACTGGAACATCGCGCCCACCGAACTCGATATCAAAGCGTGGAAGACGAACCGGAAGAAGTCCGGATTTCTGCCCGAGGAGCGCGAGTGGGTGGCCGCACTTCTTGCTCCGACGTCCCCGTGGACCGACGTCGTGCGCGAGCTCAACCCTGAGGTCGAGGGCCCGTACAGCTGGTGGTCGTATCGCGGCAAGGCCTTCGACAACGACGCGGGTTGGCGGATCGACTATCAGTTGGCGACGCCGTCGCTGGCCGAGCGCACCAAGGACGCCGTCACCGAACGCGCCGAGGCATACGACCAGCGTTGGTCCGACCACGCCCCGGTCACCGTTCGCTACCGCTAGAACCTGCGCGTAATTCGGTTGTCACCACATGAAAAGATCGTGACCATGTCTGCCCCCGCCACCACCGATACACCGCAAGGTCCGCGACAGCGCGTCCTGTCCGGAATCCAGCCGACTGCCGATTCGTTCCACCTCGGCAACTATCTGGGGGCAGTACGTCAGTGGGTGGCGCTCCAAGACGATTACGACGCTTTTTACTTCATTCCGGATCTGCACGCCATCACCGTTCCGCAGGACCCGAAGGCGTTACGTCAGCGGACTCGGATTGCTGCTGCGCAACTGTTGGCAGTGGGGATCGATCCGAAACGATCCACCTTGTTCGTGCAGAGCCAGGTGCCCGAGCACGCTCAGCTCGCATGGGTCCTCAATTGCATCACCGGTTTCGGTGAAGCCGGCCGCATGACTCAGTTCAAGGACAAGTCCATCAAGCAGGGACGTGATCAGACGACTGTCGGGTTGTTCACGTATCCGGTTCTCATGGCAGCCGACGTTCTGCTCTACCGGCCCAATCTCGTTCCGGTAGGGGAGGATCAGCGTCAACACCTCGAACTGACGAGAGACTTGGCACAGCGTTTCAACACCCGGTTCAAGAAGACCTTCGTGGTGCCGGATGCTCACATCATCAAGGGCACGGCCAAGATCTTCGACTTGCAGGAACCGACGGCCAAGATGAGCAAGTCCGGTTCCAATCCTGCGGGCATCGTCAACATGCTCGACGACCCGGCTGTGTCGGCGAAGAAGATTCGTTCGGCAGTCACCGACAACGAGCGCGAGATCGCATTCGACCCGGAGAAGAAGGCCGGCGTCAGCAATTTGCTGGTCATTCAGTCGGCGTTGGGAGGTCGATCCGTGGACGACCTCGTGGAGAGTTACCAGGGCAAGGGCTATGGCGACCTGAAGTCGGATACGGCAGAAGTGCTCACCGAGTTCGTCACGCCGCTTAAGGCCCGGGTCGATGGGTATATGTCCGATATTGCCGAGTTGGACCGAATTCTCGCAGACGGCGCGGATCGGGCCAGGGAGGTAGCTTCACGGACATTGGCTCAGGTGTACGACCGAGTGGGGTTCCTGACTCCGCGCTCGTAACAGCTTCGGGAGCACCGACGAGGTCAGAGACAGCGAGAGGGTGATTGTCGTTCCCGACTTCACAGCGATACTGCAGGAACGCCGGGACAAGTGGCCGTGGCTCGACCATACGGTCAGGGCCGCGCAGCGATACCAAGCCCAGAACGGCGACTACTATGCCGCCGGAATGACCTACTTCAGTGTGCTTGCATTGTTCCCGCTGCTGATGGTCGCGTTCGCGGTGGCCGGATTCGTCCTCGTGGGACATCCGGAGTGGCTGAACAGCATCAGTACTCAGGTGACCGAGAGCATTCCCGGCAGCTTGGGCGAGACCATCAATTCGCTGATCGAGTCGGCCATCGAGTCGCGCGCGAGCGTCGGCATCATCGGTCTCTTGGGCGCTTTGTACGCGGGGCTGGGTTGGGTTGCGAAGCTTCGGGCCGCGCTGACTGCGATGTGGGAGAGTCAGCGCGAGCAGGGCGGTTTCGTCTCGACCAAATTGAAGGATCTGGCGGCGCTCTTCGGTCTCGGCCTGGCTATCGTCCTTTCGCTCGGCTTGTCTGCGCTCAATGGCGGGTCGGTGATGCGGAGCCTGCTCGAGTTCTTCAAGCTCGACAGTGTGCCGGGTGTCGGAATCTTCTTACGGGTCTTTTCGGTGTTGTTGGCGCTCGTTGCGACGTGGGGCCTTTTCACCTGGGTGATCTCGCGCCTGCCACGCGAGCCAGTGCCATTTCGTAGTGCCTTGGTGGGCGGTCTGCTGGCTGCCGTCGGTTTCGAGATTTTCAAGCAGATTGCGGTGATCTATCTGGCGTCGGTTACCAGTGGGCCTGCAGGCGTGGTGTTCGGTCCCATCATCGGTTTACTCGTATTCGTCTTCACAACTTCACGGTTCGTGTTGTTCGCGACAGCATTCTCGGCGACCACGACTGAAAGTATGTCCATGGCATTCGTACCGCCGCCGGACCCAGCGATCATCACCACCCGCGTCGAGGTCAACGACGGCCCGTCACTCAAAGGCGGCATTGCCCTCGTCGGTGCGGGAGCACTCGCTGCGGTAGGTCTTACGGGATTGCTCGGCCGTCGTAAATGACGGCCGACATCACCTGCGTCGGTTGAGTTGACGCGCACCCAGCATCAGCCCGATCACCACGAGTAGCCCGATCGCACCGATGCCGACCCGGACTGCCGTGTCCCCGCTCGCTTCCAGAGCGGACGCACGGGTGATCGACCCAGCGTGCGCAGGGGGAGCAGCAAGCGCAGGGACGGGGGCGGTGGTTCGAGTGCTCGTGACGTCGCCGACCGAATCGGGCTCCACGAGAGTGCCGACACTCGTTCCTGGGGGGAGCGCGAATCCGTAGTCCAGCAGGCGCGCTGCTTGCTCCCAAGGCCGGATGGGCAGGACGTCGCCCATCATGATCGTCACCGCCAACCGTCTCCCGTCCTTCTGTGCACCGCCGACGAAAGTTTGCCGGGCGTCGTCGGTATAGCCGGTCTTGCCACCGAGAGCGCCTTCGTAGTTGTAGAGAAGCTGATTGTCGTTGGACAGGATGAAGCCCGGGCGGTCTTGATCATCCGGGATGCTGGGGTCCTTGGGGAATCCTGGGAATTGAACATTCTCGGTCGAGATGAGCGCAGCGAAGGTCGGATTTTCCAGTGCGGCACGGAAGAACAAGGCGAGGTCGTAGGCAGAACTGGACATCCCCGGAGCGTCGAGGCCGGACGGGGTTGCAGTGTGCGTGTCCAGCGCACCCAGCGACTCGGCGAGAGCGTTCATCTTGTTCACCGCCGCGGCGTCACCACCCAGCTGGGTCGCCAGAGCGTGGGCTGCGTCGTTGCCCGATGCCATCACGAGACCCTGCATCAACTGGAAGTTGCTGTAGACGCCGTCTTTTCCGATGCCGACTGCGCTACCTTCGGCACTGGCATCCTCTGCCGTCGCGACGACGACTTTGTCGAGATCGAGTTCTTCCAACGCCACCAGTGCCAACAGGATCTTGATGGTGCTCGCGGGCCGATAGCGGCCGTGCGGGTCCTTCGCGGCGATGACGTCGCCGGAATCGAGATCCGAGAGCACCCACCCGGTTGCGGAAATATCAGCGGGAAGCGGAGGAGCGTCGTCCGGGGTAATGGTTCCACATCGGCTCAGTTGTGAGCCACCGACCGGGTCGGCGGGGACGGGTCGCGGCGCAGGAACCGTCTCGCCTGGCGACGGCACCTCGGAGAGGTCGATTGCCGGAGGCGGCGACGTGGCGAACGGGCAGTCGTCGGTGTTCGGCGTCGTGAACGGTGGAGGCGTGACGGCCGGAGGCTCGGCGGCAGGCTGCGCGAGGGCAGGGCTGCCCGCGGTGAACAGGGCAGCGGTCGTGGCGAGGGCAGCGGTCACCCGGAGGATCGTTCTCATCGCGAACCACCGTATGCGCTCCGATCGGCGAATCTGCGCCGACCCACCGATCAGTGCCGCATCCAGTCGCAGGCCTTGGGTCGTCGACGATCGGTTGCACCTCCACCGACATCAACCCCTGTCCCATCCGTCCTCTCCTCGACCTGCTCGGGTTGCTCAGCACAGGCTCCGCCAGTGGAGGCCGATAGGGTCATCGCGAAAAATTTGGCCGTCACGCAACCCGAGGTGAGCCGCATCGTCAAGAAGTTGTGGCTCGCCCCCTTCGGCACGTGAGTGCAGTCCGCGCGGTGTTCCCAAAACACGTATCGAAGATCTCGGGTGCGTTCGGTGCGGTGCCGCACGATAATCGCGTGCAGTGACCGAGAGGCGACTATCGGTGTAATACGGGGTGCAACGCCACCTGACGCGTGAAAGGCGCATTCATACGATCGAATCGTATGAATGCGCCTTTCACGCGGTTGCACGAACTAGCGAGCGAAGAGCAGAGCCCGCTTGACTTCCTGGATCGCCTTTGTCACCTGAATGCCGCGAGGGCAGGCATCGGTGCAGTTGAAGGTGGTGCGGCAACGCCACACGCCTTCGACATCGTTGAGGATGTCCAGACGCTCGGATGCACCTTCGTCGCGGCTGTCGAAGATGAACCGGTGCGCGTTGACGATGGCGGCGGGTCCGAAGTAGCTGCCGTCGCTCCAGAACACGGGGCACGAGGTCGTGCAGCAAGCGCACAGGATGCACTTGGTGGTGTCGTCGAACCGAGCGCGGTCGGCGGCGGACTGGATCCGCTCACGCGTCGGCTCGTTGCCCGTGGTCATCAAGAACGGCTTGACGGCACGGAACGCGTCGAAGAACGGCTCCATGTCGACGATCAGATCCTTCTCGACCGGAAGACCCTTGATGGGCTCGATCGTGATGGTCAGCGACTTCGACGAATCCTTCGGAAGCATGTCGCGCATCAGCACCTTGCAGGCGAGACGGTTGACTCCGTTGATGCGCATCGCGTCACTACCGCACACACCGTGGGCGCAGGAGCGGCGGAAGGTCAGCGTGCCGTCGAGGTAACCCTTGACGTACATCAACAGGTTCAGCAGGCGGTCGGTCGGCAACGTCGGGACCTGAAAGCTGTCCCAGCGCTGTCCGTCGCCGCTCTCCGGATTGAAGCGGGCGATCTTGAGAGTCACCATGACCGCGCCGTTGGGAACGGGCGGCTGCGAGGACTGGTCTGCCTTGTCGAGAGTGGGGGCGCTCATATCAGTACTTCCGCTCCATCGGCTCGTAGCGGGTCTGCACTACCGGCTTGTAGTCCAGACGGATGTCGGTCAGCAGACCTTCGCCTTGCTTGTAGGCCATGGTGTGCTTCATGTATTCCGCGTCGTTGCGGTCCGGGTAGTCCTCACGAGCGTGTCCGCCACGTGACTCCTTGCGGTTGAGTGCACCAACGACGGTGACCTCCGCCATTTCGAGCAGGAAGCCGAGTTCGACTGCCTCGAGGAGGTCACTGTTGTACCGAGCTCCCTTGTCCTGCACTGTGATGTGGTTGTAACGCTCCTTGAGGGCGCGAACATCCTTCAGTGCAGTCTCGAGTCGCTCCTCGGTACGGAATACCGAGGCGTTGTTGTCCATCGACTGCTGCAGTTCGGTCCGGATATCGGCCGCACGCTCGTGACCGTGATCGGACAACACGAGTGCGAGCCAATCTTGGACCATCTTCGCCGGCTCTTCGGGAAGAGGCGTGAAGTCGACCGAGTTGGCGTGCAGCGCTGCGGCGATTCCGGCGCGACGACCGAAGACGTTGATGTCCAGAAGCGAGTTGGTGCCGAGGCGGTTGGCGCCGTGTACCGAAACACATGCACACTCGCCGGCCGCGTACAGGCCGTGCACGATGTCGTCGTTGTTGCGCAGCACCTCACCGTTGATCTTGGTGGGGATACCGCCCATGACGTAGTGGCACGTCGGGTAGACCGGCACGGGCTCCTTGACCGGATCCACACCGAGATAGGTGCGGGAGAACTCCATGATGTCGGGGAGCTTCTCGTCCAGAACTTCTTCTGGGATGTGCGTGACATCGATGTAGACGTAGTCCTTGTTGGGACCGCCGCCACGCCCTTCGAGAACTTCGAGAACCATCGACCGCGCAACGATGTCGCGGGGGGCGAGATCCTTGATGGTCGGGGCATAGCGCTCCATGAAGCGCTCGCCGGATTCGTTACGAAGGATGCCTCCCTCACCACGAACGGCTTCGGAGATCAGGATCCCAAGACCGGCAAGGCCTGTCGGATGGAACTGGTGGAACTCCATGTCTTCGAGCGGGAGGCCCTTACGGAAGACGATGCCCATGCCGTCACCGGTGAGGGTGTGGGCGTTCGACGTCGTCTTGTACATACGTCCCGAGCCGCCGGTTGCGAAGATGATCGACTTGGCGTGGAAGATGTGCAGCTCACCGGTCGCCAGTTCGTACGCGATGATGCCGGTAGCTACCGGGCCGTCTTCGGTCTCGGTGAGGCACAGATCGAGCGCGTAGAACTCGTTGAAGAACTCGACGTCGTGCTTGACGCAGTTCTGGTAGAGCGTCTGCAGGATCATGTGCCCGGTGCGGTCGGCGGCGTAACACGCGCGACGAACGGGCGCCTTGCCATGGTCACGGGTGTGGCCACCGAAGCGACGCTGGTCGATCTTGCCCTCGGGCGTGCGGTTGAACGGCAGGCCCATCTTCTCGAGGTCGAGAACGGCGTCGATCGCTTCCTTGGCCATGATCTCCACGGCGTCCTGGTCGGCGAGATAGTCGCCACCCTTGACGGTGTCGAACGTGTGCCACTCCCAGTTGTCTTCCTCGACATTGGCCAGCGCCGCGCACATTCCGCCCTGAGCTGCGCCGGTATGCGAACGAGTGGGGTAGAGCTTGGTCAGAACTGCGGTGCGGGCGCGGGGCCCGGCCTCGATGGCCGCTCGCATGCCTGCGCCACCGGCGCCGACGATGAGCACGTCATAACGATATTCCTGCATGAATGCTTCAGTTCCCTTAGCTCGCCGAAATGTTCGGATCGAAGGTGAAGATGACGTACGTACCCAGTCCCATGATGAGAATCATGGACAGCACGAGCAGTGTCGTCAGCCAGAATCGCGTCGAATCCTTGCGTGAATAGTCCGCGATGATCGTCCGCAGACCGTTGCCGCCATGCAACTGAGCAAGCCAGAGCATGGAGAGGTCCCAGAACTGCCAGAACGGGCTCGACCAGCGGCCCGCTACGAATGCGAAGTTGATGCGGTGCACACCCTCGTCGAGCATCAGCATGATGAACATGTGGCCCAGGACGAGGACGACGAGCGCCAACCCTGAGAAGCGCATGAACAGCCACGCGTAGAGCTCGAAGTTGCTCCTCGACTTACGGCGCGGGGAACGTGGGTTGTCCAGACTTGCCGGACGGTCGTAGATCTTGCCGAGGGACTTGGCCTCGGGTCCGTGTGTCATTGCCATCAGTGCCCGCTCGCTGTGAACATGTTGTAGAAGATTCTGCCTGCCCCCGGAACCATGACCACGATCCATACCGCGGCGATAACCCACAACATCAACTTCTGGTACCTCGGTCCCTTGGACCAGAAGTCCACCAGCATGACGCGGATGCCGTTGAGTGCGTGATAGAGCACCGCAGCGACGAGACCGAGCTCCATCAACCCCACGAGTGGCGTCTTGTAGGTGTCGATGATCGCGTCGTACGTTTCGGGGTTGACACGAACCATTGCCGTGTCCAAGACGTGGACGAACAAGAAGAAGAACGTCAACACGCCCGTGATTCGGTGTAGGACCCAGGACCACATTCCCGGATCACCGCGGTACAGCGACCGCTTTCGCTCCTTGGCCGGAGCGGCTTCCGTCGTGCTACTCATCGAGTGCAATGCCTCCAACGTCATTGATGGACGCATCGAGCCTGGGCCCCGGACTGTGGCCGGCTCGATTTGTCTTACTCCGGCTCAACGGTTAGGGAAGAGCCTCCGTCTTCGAACTGTAATCCCCTTGGAAACACGGAACTAATTCGACTCGAGGTTCGTACCGACCCCAAAATCTTTGTTAGGTATGCCTTCCCAATTTTACATGATCGGTTCAGTAGCGAGGCTGCGCACGATGGGTGTTCGTGATTTGATTGCAGGTATGCCGGAAATTGACTGGAAAACGTTGCGAGACAAAGCTCATCGAGTAATGAGGCAGGCCTATGCACCGTATTCGAACTACCCCGTGGGTGCGGCCGCGCTCGTAGACGATGACCGAATCGTGACGGGATGCAATGTGGAGAATGTCTCATATGGTTTGGGCCTGTGCGCAGAGTGCGGGCTGGTCTCGAACTTGCATTCCACCGGCGGCGGACGTCTGATCGCCTTCACCTGCTGTGACAGTCGCGGCGCAAAGCTGATGCCGTGCGGCCGATGTAGGCAACTTCTGTTCGAGTTCGGTGGCGCGCAGTTGATCGTCGACACCGACGCCGGCCCTGTGCCGCTGGGCGATCTACTGCCCTCCGCATTCGGCCCCGATGATCTCGCAGCCGGACGGGAGAGCGAGCATGTCTGACGCCGTATCGATCATCGCCGCCAAGCGCGACGGGCACATACTGACCAAGCGGCAGATCGACTGGGTCATCGACGGGTTCACTCGCGGCACCGTCGCCGACGAGCAGATGTCCGCACTCGCGATGGCGATTGTCTGGCGCGGTCTCGACCGGAGAGAGCTGAGCGACTGGACGGCCGCGATGATCGACTCGGGCGGCAGGATGGACTTCTCCGATATCGCTCGACCGACCGTCGACAAGCACTCGACCGGAGGCGTCGGCGACAAGATCACCCTGCCGTTGGCTCCGCTCGTCGCCGCATGTGGAGCGGCGGTGCCGCAGCTGTCCGGTCGGGGACTCGGACATACCGGCGGCACACTCGACAAGCTCGAGTCCATCGCCGGGTGGCGCGCCGACCTGAGCGCAGAGGAAATCCACTCGATTCTGTCCGATTCGGCTGTGGGCGCGGTGGTGTGCGCAGCGGGCGCAGACCTGGCACCCGCGGACAAGAGGCTCTACGCACTGCGCGACGTCACCGGAACTGTCGAATCCATTCCCCTGATCGCCAGCTCGATCATGAGCAAGAAGATCGCCGAGGGAACCAGCGGGCTGGTGCTCGACGTCAAGGTCGGGGCAGGGGCCTTCATGAAGAACATCGACGATGCTCGTGAACTCGCTACGGCCATGGTTGCTCTCGGCTCCGATGCCGGGGTGCGCACGGTCGCACTTCTCACCGCGATGGATGCCCCGCTGGGGATGACTGCGGGCAATGCTCTCGAAGTCGAGGAATCGCTCGAGGTGCTGAGCGGCGGCGGGCCCGCGGACATCGTCGAGCTGACGATCACGCTGGCTCGAACCATGCTGACCGTGGCCGGCATCGAGGGAATCGACCCCGCGGACAAGCTTGCCGACGGCTCCGCGATGGATCGGTGGCGAGCGATGGTGGCCGCCCAGGGTGGCGATCCGGATGCGCCCCTTCCAGTAGCGAAGGAATCTCGGACCGTCACGGCCGAGCAGGACGGTTTCATCACCGAACTCGACGCCATGGCGGTGGGCGTCGCGGCCTGGAGATTGGGTGCCGGACGTGAGCGCCAGGGCGAGCCCGTTCAGGCCGGTGCGGGGGTACGCCTGCATGCCAAGCCGGGGGATCGAGTTGTCGCCGGCCAGCAGCTCGCCACGCTCTATACCGACACGCCGGAGAAGTTCGACTATGCGACCGAGGCTATCGATGCGGCCTGGAGCATCGGTGACTCCGCGCCCGGCATATCGCCGATCGTGCTCGATCGCGTCGGACGGTAGGTCGAGCCCAGGACAGCTCGGCCTAGGCGGGCTACCGTTCACGGTATGAGCACCGCCGAGATTTTTTCGACACCTTCCGGCGGCGCGATGCCGCTCGACTCCAATTCCATCAAGACCGCTCCGAAAGCGCTGCTGCACGATCATCTCGATGGTGGATTGCGCCCGCAGACGGTTCTCGAACTCGCCGATCAGTGCGGATACGACGATCTTCCCGCGACCGACGGCGCGGCGCTGGGGGAGTGGTTTCGCAATGCCGCCGACAGTGGTTCCCTCGAGCGGTATCTGGAGACTTTTGCCCACACCGTTGCGGTGATGCAGACACCCGAGGGTCTTTCGCGGGTAGCCCAGGAATGCGCCGAGGATCTGGCCGAGGACTCGGTCGTCTATGCCGAGGTTCGATTCGCACCCGAACAACATCTCGAGCGGGGGCTCTCGCTGGACGAAGTCGTCGAACACGTCCTCGCGGGCTTTCGTGCCGGAGAATCTGCAGCGCAAGTGAAAGGCAAGCGAATTCGGGTGGGGTGTCTGCTCACCGCCATGCGGCATGCCGCGCGCTCGCGGGAGATCGCCGAACTGGCCGTACGGTTCCGTGACCGCGGCGTCGTCGGCTTCGACATCGCCGGTGCCGAGGCAGGGTTCCCTCCGAGTCGCCACCTTGCCGCGTTCGAGTATATGCGAGCAGCCAACGCGCACTTCACAATTCATGCCGGCGAGGCCTTCGGTCTGCCGTCCATTCAAGAGGCTGTCGCATTCTGCGGCACGGATCGGCTCGGTCACGGTGTCCGGATAACCGACGACATCACCGTCGCGCCCGACGGCACGGCGTCACTCGGGCTACTCGCCGCCTACGTTCGGGATACGCGGATGCCACTCGAATTGTGTCCGAGTTCGAACGTGCAGACCGGAGCCGTGGAAAGCCTGCAGAAGCATCCGTTCGACCTGCTTGCCAGACTGCGGTTCCGTGTCACGGTGAACACCGACAATCGGCTCATGAGCGACACCTCGATGAGCCGTGAAATGCACAAGCTCGTCACCACGTTCGGCTACGGCTGGACCGATCTCGAGCGCTTCACCATCAATGCCATGAAGTCGGCATTCATTCCGTTCGACGAGCGTCTCGAGATCATCGACGACATCGTCAAGCCCGGTTACGCAGTCTTGATCGGCTAGCGGAACCTCACTCCTTGCGTAGGCGCCCCTCGAACTCGCGCTCGAGTTCACGCCACGCCTCCGACTCGACATGGAACGGGGCACTGGGCGCGAGCCTGTTCGGATCGGGCTCGAGCGTGTAGGACACGAACCAGCCCAACGGGGTGGATCTCGCCAGCGCCGTTTCGACGGAATCGTCCTCCGCGAAGTCGGCTGCGTCGGTGAACAACTCCACGGCGAGATCGAGCTGATCCGCGTCGACGGCCGTGGGCCCGTCGGCCAGATCGTCCGCCAGTCCGGGAAGGACGTACACGTTCTCGTCGGTCACCTCGATACGGAGCGATCCGTCCACGGCGGCGATCTGTACTTCGGCGTATGTACTCACCTTTGCCAGTTCGTGGTCATGGTCGTCAGCGAGGTAGCGAGCCAGTGCGCGTTCGGATCCGAAGACGGTGATGGCGCCGGCGCGGCCGAGGAAGATGGGATCGTCGTCGATGTAGCAGCGCAGGGTGTACAGCGTTTCGTCCGAGGTGATGATCCGGATCGGGTCGATGCCGACAGTGGTCCAGAAGCTCTCCTCTGCGGCTGCGTCAGCGATGGGATCCGGAGTTTCGTCGTCGGTCTCATCGTCATCGTCATCGTCGTCATCGGATTCTTCGTCGTTCGATACATCGTCTACGTCGACGATGTTCTCCGCGGCCGCGAGCAGTTCCGCTTCGGCCACGTCGACGGCCGCGCTGTCGACATCGGGTGTCGTCACGACCGAGTCGATGGCGTCGATCACCGCACCCCAACTCTTCGCGATCGAGGTGCCGATCCGATCCCAGAGGTCCTGACCGTCCTTGCCCAGGTATGCCTCCACGCCCATTCCCACTGATCCCAGATGTGGGTTGCCGGCGAAAAATGCGGTGACCGTGTTCAGTTCACAGACATCACCGAGGGTCTGGACCATTTCGAACGTTGCCGCGAGCTCGCCGAGGACATCGGAGTCGGGATCCTCGGCGACCAGTTCGGGAACACCGACGAGGTCGAAACGGTGAAGATCGTCGGGTTCGAGTTCATTGGCTGCGAGAGCCGAGACCACGGTCCACGAGGGGTGATCGACGAGGTCGTTGTCGCTGTCGTTTCTGATGAACGCAGCGAGGTGCGCGACGGCCTCGAATCCGTAGAGGTCTTCGTCGTGTCCGAGGAATGCCTCCCACTCATCGTCTCCTTCGTGCCACTCCGGAGCCCAGAGGGTGACGAAGTCGCCGCGGGTGAGTCGGAGTTCGATCGGGATGATGTCGCCAGCCATGGCCGGAAGCCTATCTCAGGTCGCCGATAGCGAGCTTCGCATCTGTTCGAGGATCCGCCGACGCTGGTCGAGTGCGTCGCGAGCAGCCGCCGCGGCGACTTCGGTGATGGTCTCGGTGAGTTTTCGTGCGGACTGGCGAGAGAGATCCTCTGCCAATTCCAGGCCCACCATCGCCCCGGTGCTGTCGACCGTCACACCGACCAGTCCATCTACCGAATGCCTGGTGATACGCAGGCGTGCGAGCCCGTCCGAGGCGAGGTGCATGGTGTCCAGGGCGAGGTCGGCTCGGGCCACGAGTGCTTCGACGGCTTTCTCGGTCATACCGACCTCAGCCAGCTCGTAGGTGCAGGTTCTACATCCAGTCGCCGATTATCTTCGGCGGCTACCGTCGATGCCTTCGGCAGCCCGAGGCGATCGAGAATGTGGGCCTCCATACCGTCGTTTTCGAGAAGGGCCCGGCGCTCTGCTTGCGCGAGTTCGGTTGCACGCGTGCATAACTGCAGTATCGTTCGGGCCAATTCTGTTCCACCGTATTGTAATTCGCGCTGATCGGCGTGAATTTCGGTCGGGATTCCACTTTCGGTGGCTCGGACGCGAACCGAGTCCGAACGCGTGGCAGCAGTAGCCGAGATCTCGATCATTCGGTCGGCCTGTAGAAGCCCTTGAAGCCCATACCGCTGTTGGTAGTTCGGATATCGCTGACCTGCACGGGATCTCCAGCTTCGACGAATTGTCCATTACCGATCACCATGGCGACATGGCCGTCCCAGATTGCAAGATCCCCCGGCATGACCTCGTCCTGGGCGACCGGGGTGCCGATTCCTTGCTCCTGCGCCAGGCGGGGCAGTTCGACGCCCTGCTCCGCATAGGCCCACTGAGTGAGGCCGCTGCAGTCGAGGCCGCGGCCCGGTTCGGTGCCGCCCCACACGTACGGCGTGCCTTGTTGGCTCAGTGCGTTTCGGACCGCGCCTGCTGCCTGTTCGTTCGGAGCCGTGACGACGCTTCCGTCGGGAAGCGCTACCTCGACGCCCGTGCCCTTCGCGCCGACGTCGGTAGGCTCTCGCGGCGTTGCGCCGCTGTACATCGCCGGCCCTTGATTCGGCATCGTTGCGGTGGGTGACGTCGTCGCGTTGGGTGAGGAAAGCAGGTTCGACGCGCCGTCCGGGGTCATCGACGACGGGTTCATCGACGACGGGTTCATCGACGACGGGGGAGCGGACACCGATTGAGCGAAGTTGCGCACGAACTGGCCTGCGGGATCGGAATTTGCGGGTGCTGTCGGTGCAGGCCTGACCGGTGGAGCTGCCGCAGGCCCTGTCGAAGCTTCGGTGCCTGCAGGGGCAGGTACCGAGGGCGGCGCGAGATATTGCCCGACCTCGGCCGCATGCACTGCAAGCTCGGCTCGAACCCGCGCCACGACGGCAAGGGCACGTTCCAAGTGCTCGATGGCTGCCGCGATTACCATCGACTGTCCGGCAGGGGTGACGAGCGCCGGGGCTGCAGCGAGGGCTATGGACACGAACGACTGCACTATGCCGTTCATTTCGACGATTCCGGTCTGGACCTTTTCACACGCTCGATCCACGACCGTAGCGATCTCGTTGCCGTGATCGGCAAGTGCGACGGCGCTCGTGTGGGCGGACCCGGCCAGCTCGATTGCCGCTACTGCTGCGGGCCCGCTCCACGAGCCTGCCAGCTCGGCCACAGCGTTCACCCCGATCCGCTCGACCGCATCCAATGCGGAAGAGGAAGAACGAATGACGTCGGCGGGTCCACCGGTGGGAATCTCACCAGATCCGAAGGCGCCGAGGAGGTCGATGATCGGGCGAGTCAGAACGTCGATCACAGTAGGTGCCCGGCTGCCGCCGCGTCGGTTGCCTGGTAACCGGCAGCCGAACCAGCGGCCGCGCTACCGATGCTGCCCAGCACTTCGGCCAAACGTGCCAACGCGGCCGTGTGGGCAGTGTGGGTGCCGGTGAATGCGGTGAGGAACTCGGTGCCGATTGCCCCGAACACCGGCGTCAGGACGGTGGGCCCGCATGCTGTGGCCGCTGCGGCGGCGCTCGTCACTTGTGCGGCCATCGTCCCGGCCGTCGCGGAATACGCGAGTATTCCAGCCGCTGTTGCCGATACTTCTGCCATCGGTGTTCCCCTCGGGACTGTTCTGCGTACGAAATGGATCTACACAGGTTTTGACGCAAGTGAGGCCCGATCGGTTCCCGCACTTATCCTTCTTGTCATGGATACACATGTCGTCGAACATCCCTTGGCTGCTGCCCTACTGACGACGATGCGCGACGAGCGCAGCGACAACGCAACTTTTCGGTCGGCGCTGCGCCAGCTCACCCACATGTTGGTGTACGAGGCCACCAGGGACGCCGCGATCACCACGTTCGAGGTGAAGACACCGGTCGCTCTCACGCAGGGCACCCGTCTGTCGCAGCCGCCGCTGCTCGTGCCGGTCTTGCGTGCCGGGCTCGGCATGGTCGAGAAGGCGAGCGGCCTGATTCCTCAGTCCCGCGTAGGTTTCGTCGGAATGGCGCGCGACGAGAAGACCCATGAGCCGGTGCCGTACATGGAGTCGCTGCCCGAGGATCTGTCGAGCACCCCGGTCTATGTTCTAGATCCGATGCTCGCCACCGGTGGGTCGATGGTGCGCACCATCGAGTTGTTGGTCGAGCGAGGCGCCGCAGATGTCACTGCGATTTGCGTGGTGGTCGCCCCCGAGGGGGTCACTGCACTCGAGAACTCGGGCCTACCGGTTCGGCTCGTCACCGCCAGTATCGACGAGCGACTCAACGACGAGGCCTTCATCGTCCCGGGTCTCGGTGATGCGGGCGACCGCCAGTTCGGCCCACGCTGAGCACGTCACTCGTCCTCGGCGTCACCTGGCCGGCCAGTGATGGCGACCCGCGATTACGCGTCGTGGATGTCCTTTCGCGTGAGGTCGATTACGTGGAACTGCGCGGCGGTCGTGTCGGGTTCGAGGCGCTGGGGCCGCAGCGGTGGTGCACGGGACGGATCGCATTCCGTCAAGGCGCGCCCTCGGAGTACGTTCCGTGCCCCGAGCAGTTGCCGGTCGAGACAGGTTCGCAGTGCGAAGGGTGCGAGTCGAAGGACTCGTTTCGTTTCGTGCACACGATCCATCGCGGAGGTTTCGTCTCCCGTGAGCTCGAAGCCCATGTGATGCAACCACATTGGCTGTACATCGCGACCTTTGCGAACGGGGTGCACAAGGTCGGCACTGCGGCCGACACCCGCAAATGGGGCAGGCTTGCCGAGCAAGGGGCCATATGCGCGCGCTATGTCGCGTGGGCCGCGGACGGAAAGGTAGTTCGGGTACTCGAAGATCGGGTGACCGAGCAACTACAGGTGCGGCAGTCCGTGCGATCCTCGGTAAAAGCCGCCGCGCTCGCACTGCCCGTCGACACCGCCCGTCTCGACGCTGCGACGGCAGCTCTGGCCGATCGAGTGCGGGACTCCCTTGCGCCGCCGATCGGTGAGGACACCTATCGCACGGTGGACGAATCATGGCAGGTAGCCGGATTCCGTGAGCTCGCCACAGGCAACCGCGTCTGTTACCCGAGCGATCTCATGAGCGGCTCGCACGGGTTCACGGTGCGCGCATGCATCGGACAAGCTGCGGTGGTGGACGTCGACGGCGCTTCCTATGTGGTGGACCTGCATGAACTGAAGGGCCGCCGGGTTCGGTTCGGAGATTACGAATCCACGTTGCCCGCGGTTCAGTCCGCACTCTTCTGAAACAGGCTGGTCGCGAATTTTCGCAAAGTGGCGAGTACAGCGTCGGCTTCGGCGCGCACGGTCGGCAGGTCTGCGCGGTCGCGGACCGGGAGAACGGCCTCGAGGTACGCCTTGACCTTCGGTTCGGTTCCCGAAGGACGCACGATGACGCGGATGCCATCTCCTGCCAATTCGACGGCATCGGTCTGCAGGGGGCCGTCGTCGGCGAGTAGGTCGGTGACCGTGATGGAGGTGCCCGCCAGTTCGGTAGGTGGCTTGGCACGGAGTCGTTCCATCATGGTTGCGATGTCGGCGAGATCATCGACTCGGGTGGAGACCTGTGCTCCTGCGTGAACACCGAATTCGAGCGCCAGGTCGTCGAGGACATCGCCCAGTGTGCGGTTCTCGGCAGCGAGCAGGGCGACGAGGTCCGCGAGGACGACAGCTGCCGAGATCCCGTCTTTGTCGTTGACGAACGACGGGTCGACGCAGTGGCCGATCGCTTCCTCGTAGGCATAGACCAGACCTTGGCCGGCGCGAACCAGCCACTTGAATCCGGTCAGCGTGCGCGCGTAGCGCGCGCCACGAGCAGGAGCGAGGACAGAGAGAAGCCGAGACGAAACGATGGTGTTCGCGACCAACGAGTCCGGGGGCGCGGTGTGGAGTATGTGGTTGGCCAGCAGTGCTCCGGTTTCGTCTCCGCTGAGCATTCGCCACCCCGACGGCCCCGGCACGCCTATCGCGCATCGATCTGCGTCGGGATCGAGTGCAATCGCAAGATCTGCCTCCACCTCGGCGGCAAGGGCCAACAGTTTCTCCGCTGCACCGGGCTCTTCCGGGTTGGGAAAGTCGACGGTCGGAAACTCGGGATCGGGCTCGAATTGATCGGCCACAACATGGACGTCTCGGAATCCGAGGCCGCGTAGTGCAGTGAGCGCGACGTCGCCGCCGACGCCGTGCAGGGGCGTCAGGGCAATCCGGATGTTCCGCTTCTGTGAACGGACCAGCGCGGGAAGTCGGTCCAGATATTGTGCGGTGACGCTCGATCCACCCGGTGAGACGAAGGTGCGAGGCACGTCCACCGCGGAACCGACGGCGGCGATCTCGGCCTCGATTTCCTTGTCGACCGGCGGGATGATCTGTGCACCACCGCGGAGGTAGACCTTGTAACCGTTGTCGGCGGCAGGATTGTGCGAGGCGGTGATCTGGACACCTAGGTCGGCATCGAGCGAGCGAACCGCGAACGCGAGCACCGGCGTAGGGAGTGGTCGAGGTAGTAAAACTACGGAAAAGTCCTGTGCAGCAAAGGTTTCTGCGGTTGCAGTGGCAAAGGCATCCGATCCGTGCCGTGCGTCACGGCCCACGACGACGGTCGATCCGCCCAGCCCTGCCTTCTGCAGCCACGCGGCAATCCCCATCGAGGTGCGCACCACGACGGCGACATTCATCCCGTTGGGGCCGGCTCGGACCTCGCCGCGCAGACCCGCCGTGCCGAAGCTCAACGGAGCGCGAAATCTCTCGCGTAATTCGTCTTCCGGAAGGGATGCCAGTTCCGCACGCGTCGACGGGTCGGGATCACCTGCAATCCACTCCGCGACCTGATGCGCCAATTCGGCCGTCACAGCGTCGACACCAGCCGATGCAGAAATTCACCCATGCGCGAAGCCGCTGTCTTCCCGGCCGCGAGCACCTCTTTGTGGTCGAGGTGGTCACCGGTCATTCCTGCGGCAAGGTTGGTGACGAGAGAAAGCCCGAGAACCCTCGCTCCGAGGGCCCGCGCTGCGATCGTCTCGTGGACGGTGGACATACCCACCAGATCGGCACCCATGGTGCGCAACATTCGAATCTCGGCGGGCGTTTCGTAATGCGGCCCTGGCAGCCCCGCGTACACACCCTCTTCCAGTGAGGGGTCGATGCGGCTCGCCAGTACGCGAAGTTCCGGCGAGTAGGCGTCGACCAGGTCCACGAACTCGGCACCCGTCAACGGCGAGCGTGCCGTGAGATTGAGATGGTCGGAAATGAGAACCGGTTGGCCGACCTTCATTCCATCTCGGATTCCACCCGCGGCATTGGTGAGAACGACCGTGGTAGCTCCGGCCGCGATGGCCGTCCGTACTGGATGCACGACCCTAGCCAAGTCGTGCCCTTCGTATGCGTGGGTGCGGCCCTGCAGCAGCAGCGTATGTGTGCCGTCGACGGTCACCGAGGTGACGGTCCCGGAGTGTCCGGATGCGGAGGGGGGAGTGAAGCCAGGAAGGTCGGCCATGGCAATGGTCGCAGTCGGGGAACCGAAACGATCCGCTGCGGCCTGCCAGCCGGATCCCAGCACTATCGCCACCGCATGAGATGGGACGCCGGTGGCCTTCGCGATCGCTGCTGCAGCGCGCGCCGCGGCGCCCTGAGGGTCGAGGGTCGGATCTGCTGCGTCGATGTTCGTTGTTCCCACGGTGAGCAACCCTAGGAGATGTGCGACCGTTTCCGCAGTAGGCCATGCGTTGCCTTCAGTTGGGGCTCGGGATCGAGCTCGGTCGGGCAGACCTTCACCGGCTGAAGTTACCGCCGGGTAGTATCCCTCCATGCCTTATCTCGAACATGACGGTGACGTGCACATCCTGTACCTCGGTGCTCAGGACTCAGCTCAGAACCCGGAGAACCGGTTCCATCCGGACTGGATCGACAGCACGCACGCTCTTCTCGACGAGGTCGAATCGATATCGGGGCCCGGCGCACTCGTCACCACCGCGACCAGAAAATTCTTCACCAACGGTCTCGACACCGACTGGCTTTTCGCCAACCTCGACAAGATCACCGGCTACCTGGACCGGGTGCACACGCTCTACACCCGGCTGCTCACATTCCCGATGGCAACGGTTGCAGCTGTCCAAGGCCACGCATTCGGCGCGGGTGCCATGTTCGCGACGGCTCACGACTTCCGGGTCGTCCGCGTCGATCGCGGCTTCTACTGCCTGCCCGAGGTGAACCTGAACATGCCGTTCACCGTAGGCATGTCGTCCCTGATCACCAGCAGGCTCCCCAAGCAGACGGCCGTCGAGGCAATGACCACGGGTAGACGCTTCGGCGGAGCAGACGCCGTCGCAGCCGGCATCGCCGACGTCGCTGTCGCCGAGGACGCCGTATTGTCCTCTGCTGTCGAGCGGGCCACGGCGTTGACGAGCACGCGCGGTGACAACCTCGCGGGAATCAAGCGCGCTATCCACGGCGATCTTCTTGCCGCGCTGAACACCCCGACCGACGAGAGTAATTTCGCCTTCGGCAAGTAATCCGCCGCGCTGAATTCAGCTGCGGAGAGCACTAGTGACAGACTGAGCCGGTGATCGTCGAGACCGATGCTGGAGTGCAGCGTGCTGCACTCGAACTGCTTGCGTTGTCGCACTCGATTCACTCCGAGCCTGAACTCGCGTTCGAAGAGCACCGCAGTGCAGCAAAGGTCTGCGACCTTCTTCGCGATCATGGCTTCGCCGTCGACACTGGCGTCGCTGACCTGCCGACCGCGTTCACCGCGACCTACGGCAGTGGCGAGTTGGTCATCGCCCTCTGCGCTGAATACGACGCCTTGCCGGAGATCGGCCACGCCTGCGGCCACAACATCATCGCCGCAGCCGCAGTCGGCGCGGCAATTGCGTTGGCTCCGCTCGCCGACCGGCTCGGCATCACCATTCGAGTACTCGGAACTCCTGCCGAGGAAAGTGGTGGGGGAAAAGTTCTGATGCTCGAACGTGGGGTCTTCGACGGTGTGGGCGCGGCGCTGATGGTTCACCCCGGGCCGATCGATATCGTGGGTGCAACGTCACTCGCGTTGTCCGACATAGCCGTATCGTTCACCGGGCGCGCCGCACACGCATCTGCAGCTCCCGAATGGGGAATCAATGCCGGTGATGCGGTCACCATCAGTCAAGTTGCCATCGGCCTGCTGCGTCAGCACCTCGCGCCGGGGCAGCAGTTGCACGGGATAGTGACCGAGGGTGGTCTTGCGCCCAACATCGTGCCCGGACATGCCGAACTTGCCTACTACCTGCGGGCGAACACCTCGGAATCGTTGGCTGCCTTGACGTCCAAGGCGCATGCGTGTTTCCAGGCGGGCGCGATCGCTACCGGTTGCACTCACCAGATTCGCACCGTATCGCCGATCTACACCGAGCTGACACCCGATCCGTGGCTTACCGCCACCTATCGAGATGAGGTCGAGTCGATCGGCCGCACACCCCTGGCACCCGATTTGGAAGGATTTCGCCCTCTGGGCAGCACCGATATGGGAAATGTGACGAAGGTTCTGCCCGGGATCCACCCGGTGATCGGTCTCGACTCGGGCGGCGCAGTCACGCACCAACCGGAGTTCGCCGCAGCGTGCATCACCGAGTCGGCGGACACCGCCGTACTCGACGGCGCCCGACTGCTTGCACGAACGGTGGTTCGTACGGCCCTCGATGCAGACACACGGAGCCGGTTGCTCGAAGGCGTCGAAGCACGGACGACGGCTCGATGATCGATCTGCATGCAGCGGTCGACGCCTGGATTCTCGACCACACCGCCGAATTGTCGTTGTGGCGACGCCATATTCACGCGCATCCGGAGTTGGCGCGTCAGGAATACGCGACAACTGCTTTCGTCGTCGGCCACTTGGAGGCCGCCGGGCTGTCACCGAAGCTCCTCCCCGGTGGAACAGGTTTGACCTGTGACATCGGACCGAGCGGACCACGGGTGGGTTTGCGAGCGGACATGGATGCGCTCCCGTTGCAAGAATTCACCGGGGCAACATACGGCTCGACCGTTCCCGGGGTCTCCCACGCATGCGGCCACGACGCGCACACGACCGTGCTGCTCGGAACCGCGTTGGCTCTGGCGTCGCTGCCCGATCTGCCGTTCGGTGTTCGGTTGATCTTTCAGCCGGCCGAAGAGGTCATGCCGGGTGGAGCTTTGGATGTCGTGGCGGCCGGTGCGCTAGAGGGTGTATCGAAGATCTTCGCACTGCATTGCGATCCTCGGCTCGAGGTAGGCAAGGTCGGTGTGCGGGTGGGTGCCATCACGTCGGCGGCCGACACCGTCGAGCTCCGTCTGGATTCACCCGGTGGCCATACTTCGCGACCTCACCTGACCACCGACCTCGTCTACGCACTCGGCACGGTCATCACGGGCCTGCCGGGGATGCTCAGCCGCCGAATCGATCCGCGGACGAGCACAGTGATGGTGTGGGGCGCAGTCGTGGCAGGTCAGGCGCCCAACGCCATTCCGCAGAGCGGCATGCTCACCGGCACTGTACGCACCGGTGATCACGAGACGTGGGCTCTGCTCGAACCCATGGTCGGGGAAATCGTGGCCGGGCTTCTGGCGCCGACAGGGGTGCGTTACGAGCTGCTCTACAAGCGTGGGGTGCCGCCCGTGGTCAACGACCCCGCGGTGACACGGACGTTCGAGAACGCTATTCGACGCGTCGGACCGGCAGCGTTGGCCGATACCGCTCAGTCCGGTGGTGGCGAGGACTTCTCGTGGTACCTCGAAGACATTCCGGGAGCGATGGCTCGGCTCGGCGTGTGGTCCGGTACCGGTCCGCAGCTCGATATCCACCAGGCCACATTCGATCTCGACGAGCGAGCGCTCGCCGTCGGTGTGAAGGTGATGACCGGTCTCGCACTCGAACCGAACTGAAGTTCAGCTGGAAGTGCCGGGCCCGACGTTGCGACTGTTCCGTGTGCGCAGTCCACGGACGTACTCCGCGGGAGCACCGGCGATTTCTGCTGCCTCGGCCATGACGCCCAGATAACGCGCGGACGGTAGACCGCCCTCGTAGGCGTCGAGTACGTACAGCCAGGCCAGCACGGGGCCGTCCACGGTGTCGATGCGCAGCCGGACCTTGCGATGTATTCCGAGTTCGGAGCCCTCCCAGCGGTCGAGGCTCTCCTCGTCCTCTTCCGAGACGTCGTACAGCACCACGAACACCTTCGAATCGGCGTCCTGCGCGACCGTTGCCAGTGCACCTTCCCACCCGATGTCACCGCCGCCGAAGGTCAATCGCCAGCCGTGTAGCCAGCCAGTTCCCGACGACGGGGAATGGGGGCAGCGCTGAAGCATTTGCTCCGGATGCATGTTCGACCCGTAGGCGGCATAGATTGGCACGTCGGCCAGCCTAAACCGTCCGGTGAATCGGCGGGGCGGCGGAAGGCCCGAGCGGCATGTTTCAGCAGGTGATACAGATGTTAACTAATCCTTAGCGATGCACGTAGACGTCGACTGGAATAGCGTTGACCCATAACTGTGCATATTTTGTGACAAACGTGGAAGAGGACAAATGACCCGGATCGTGATCATCGGTGGCGGACCCGCAGGGTATGAGGCAGCACTGGTGGCAGCGCAGCACGGGGGGACTGTGACCTTGGTCGATTCGGACGGCATCGGAGGGGCCTGCGTTCTGTGGGACTGCGTACCCTCGAAGACCTTCATCGCCTCGACAGGTATCAGGACCGAGATGCGACGCGCGAACGATCTGGGTATCGCGATGGATCCATCGCAGGCGACGGTCGCACTGCCACAGATCCACGAGCGCGTCAAAGCGCTCGCGCAGGCGCAGTCCTCCGACATTGCAGCGCGGGTGCGCTCGGTCGGCGTCGAACTGATTTCCGGTCGCGCCGAAATGATCGACTCGCATGTCGGTATGGCCGCGCACCAGATTCGAGCGACCTCGGCGGACGGTTCGGAACGTGTTCTCGATGCGGATGTCGTTCTGGTGGCAACCGGCGCGAGCCCACGGATCCTCCCGGGCGCGGAGCCCGACGGTGACCGCATCTTGAACTGGCGTCAGCTCTACGACCTCGAGGCGCTTCCCGAGCATCTGATCGTGGTCGGGTCCGGTGTGACCGGCGCCGAGTTCGTCTCGGCCTACACCGAGATGGGCGTCAAGGTGACAGCAGTCTCCAGCCGCGACCGTGTGCTGCCGCACGAGGACGAGGATGCCGCGCTCGTGCTCGAGGACGCGTTCAACGAAAGAGGCGTCACTCTCGTCAAGCATGCGCGAGCAGAATCCGTCCAGCGGACCGAGAGTGGCGTGATCGTCCGCCTCGCCGACGGACGGACCGTCGAAGGTTCTCACGCGCTGATGACTGTCGGTTCCATCCCCAACACCTCCGGGCTCGGGCTCGAGAAGGTAGGAATCGAACTGGATCGTGGCGGCTATCTGCGTGTCGATCGAGTATCGCGGTCCTCTGTTTCGGGCATCTATGCTGCGGGTGACTGCACCGGTCTGCTACCCCTCGCTTCCGTCGCTGCGATGCAGGGACGTATCGCGATGTACCACGCTCTCGGCGAAGGCGTCACCCCGATCAAGCTGAAAACTGTTGCCTCAGCGGTGTTCACGCGTCCCGAGATCGCGTCGGTCGGGGTGAGTCAGTCGGCCATCGACAACGGTGACGTGCCGGCACGTACCGTCATGTTGCCCCTTGCCACCAACCCGCGAGCAAAGATGTCGGGCCTCAAGCGCGGTTTCGTGAAGATCTTCTGCCGACCGGCGACCGGCGTCGTGATCGGCGGGGTGGTTGTCGCTCCGACGGCGTCCGAGCTGATTCTGCCCATCGCCATGGCGGTGCAGAACAACCTGTCGGTCAACGATTTGGCAGCGACGTTCTCGATCTACCCATCGTTGACGGGGTCCATCACCGAGGCGGCACGGCAACTGATGCGCCACGACGATTTGGACTGATGCGCACTGTCAGCACCAAAGTCTCATGATGTGAGAATTAAGTGTCATTCCTCGAGCTGGAGTGGCACAGTGAAGTGAGCCGACCACCACCCGGCTCGCTTCATGCCCCAGCGGATCCTCGGGTACTTCGCAATCCGTACTCGATCCCTGGGGAAATCAATGACTTGCGCTCTGCCGTCGCTTGCCCGTCGTCTCGATTCACTGAAGAGTTCTGCGATTCGAGACCTGCTCGCTCTGACTGCGCGAGAGGACGTGATCAGTCTTGCAGGCGGTCTTCCGGCGACGGAGCTGATTCCCGCGCACCGCATTCGGCAAGCAGCGGAGGCAGTGCTGATGACACCGTCCTCGGTGCAGTACGGCGAAACCTCCGGTTGGCGCCCACTCCGTGAGATCATCGCAACCCGTGAATCACGCTCGGTCGGAAGAGAAGTCACTTCCGGCGAGGTCGTAGTCACGCACGGTTCGCAGCAAGCGCTCACCCTCCTCACTCAAGCATTGCTCGATCCCGGCGCCGTGGTCGTCGTCGATGAGCCCGCTTATGCCGGTGCGCTGCAGGTCTTCTCGATAGCAGGGGCCGATATCCACGCAATACCGATCGGTGATGCGGGAATGGACACCGACGAACTGGCCCGCAGGTTGGAGGCCGGCCTTCGGCCCACACTCGTCCACACTGTGAGCAACTTTCACAATCCACGCGGCGTGACGATGTCGGATTTCGGTCGCAAACAGCTCGCCGCGCTCGCCGATCGCTACGGGTTCTGGATCCTCGAGGACGACCCTTACGGCGAGTTGTGGTTCGGCGTCCAACCCCCGAAGTCCATAGCCGCCTACTCCGACCGCGTGGTTCGGCTCTCCAGTGCGTCGAAGATCATCGCTCCGGCGCTTCGGGTCGGCTGGCTGACCGCACCGGTGGTTGTGTGTCAGGCCGTCGAACTGCTCAAGCAGGGCGCCGACCTGTGCGGATCGTCTATGACCCAACAGATGGCCGCCGACATGCTCGACGACGCTGCCTGGCTCGAGCGCCACCTCGAGGTCTTGCGCTCGCAGTACAGTGCCCGCGCGCAGGCCCTCGAAGATGCATTGAAAGGCACTTTCGGTGACCGAATGGTGCTATCACCCGCGAGCGGGGGAATGTTCCTGTGGGTGGAGTTCCAGGACAGCACCGACACCACGGCCTTGCTGTCGCGCGCGCTCGATCACGGCGTCGCCTTCGTCCCCGGGCGTGCCTTCGCGGACTCTCCCCAGTATTCAGGCGCGGCTCGATTATGTTTCGCGAGTTCGTCTTCGGACGTTCTCCGCGAGGCCGTGCGACGGCTGTCGGTCGCTCATACGCTGTCGTAGGTGCGTTCCACAGCGCGATTCCACTTGTCGTACATCGCCTCTCGAGCATCGGATGCCAAATCGGGCTCCCAGGTCTTGTCGGCGGCCCAGTTCGCCACGATCTCGTCCTCGCCACTCCAGTAGCCAACGGCCAGGCCCGCCGCGTAGGCGGCGCCCAGAGCAGTCGTTTCGTTGACGACCGGCCGGACCACAGGGACGCCGAGAACGTCGGACTGGAACTGCATGAGGAGCTCGTTTACGACCATTCCGCCGTCCACCTTCAAAGTCGTCAGCGTGACCTCGGAATCTGCGTACATCGCGTCGATGACTTCTCGTGTTTGAAATGCCGTAGCCTCCAACGCTGCTCGGGCGATGTGGCCCTTGTTGGCAAAACGCGTCAGACCTGAGATGACTCCGCGCGCATCGGGCCGCCACCGAGGCGCGAACAGACCGGAAAACGCGGGAACGAAGTACACACCGCCGTTGTCCTCGACCGTTCCGGCGAGGCGTTCGATATCGGCGGTGCGCTCGATGATGCCGAGGTTGTCGCGCAGCCACTGCACGAGGGAGCCGGTGACGGCCACCGAGCCCTCGAGAGCGTAGACAGCGTCTTTGTCACCGAGCTTGTAACAGACGGTGGTGAGCAGTCCATGCTTACTGTGCACCGGCGTCGTTCCGGTGTTGAGCAGCAGGAAGTTCCCGGTGCCGTACGTATTCTTGGCCTCGCCCGGGGACAAGCATGCCTGCCCGAATGTTGCGGCCTGTTGGTCGCCCAGAATTCCCGAGATCGGGACGCCGGCGAGCACACCCCGAGGACGAACCTCGGCATACACCTCGGAGGACGTGCGGATCTCGGGCAGCATCGACATCGGAATTGCGAAGTCGGCGCAGATGTCCTCCCGCCAGGACAGTGTTTCGAGATCCATCAACAGCGTGCGAGAGGCGTTGGTCACGTCGGTGATGTGCTTGCCGCCGTCGGCTCCGCCGGTGAGGTTCCACAACACCCAGGAATCCATCGTTCCGAAGCAGAGTTCGCCGGCTTCGGCACGTTCACGAACGCCGTCGACGTTGTCGAGAATCCAACGAATCTTCGGCCCTGCGAAATAGGTGGACAACGGCAGGCCGGTGATCTGCTGATAACGGTCGGAGCCTTGGTCGCCGGCCAGCTCTCGACACAATTCGTCGGTACGAGTGTCCTGCCACACGATCGCGTTGTAGACCGGTTTGCCGGTGGCTCGATCCCAGACCAGTGTCGTTTCGCGCTGGTTGGTAATACCGACAGCAGCGATGTCCTGCGCTTTGACGTCGGCATTCCCGAGTGCGGCACCGACCACTTCGCGAACGTTGACCCAGATCTCCTCGGCGTCGTGTTCGACCCAACCGGCGCGCGGGAAGATCTGACGATGCTCCTTCTGCGCCGAGCCGACCGGCTTGCCGTCGTGGCCGAAAATGATGCAGCGAGAAGACGTCGTGCCCTGATCGATCGAGGCGATGAAGGTGCCAGAGGTCACATCGGTGCTGGTGTCGGAGGTCACTACGTTCCTTTGTTCGACTCGGAGGTGACGCGGGTATCGAACCCGAACGGTAGCCTGCAGGGGCGGTCAGGGAAATGGTCTATGTGGGGAGCGAGCTCGTGAGCAATCGATCGAACACCACTTTGCTGGGGCCTCAGGCGCGTGTCGATGCCTGGGAGCGGCTCGGATCCGAGTACTTCGACGTCATCATCATCGGTGGTGGCGTCGTCGGAGCAGGTGCTGCGCTGGACGCTGCGACCCGTGGTTTGAAGGTTGCTCTCGTCGAAGCTCGTGACTTCGCATCGGGAACCTCGAGTCGGTCCTCGAAGATGTTCCACGGTGGACTGCGATACCTCGAGCAGCTCGAGTTCGGTCTGGTACGTGAAGCTCTGCACGAGCGAGAGCTGTCGCTGTCGACGTTGGCGCCGCACCTCGTCAAGCCGCTGAAGTTCCTTTTTCCGCTGACGCACCGCGTCTGGGAACGTCCCTACATCGCTGCGGGAATCTTTCTGTACGACAGGATGGGTGGCGCGAAGTCCGTTCCGGCGCAGAAGCACCTCACCCGATCGGGTGCGTTGCGGATGACACCGGGCCTCAAGCGCAAATCCCTCATCGGCGGAATCCGCTACTACGACACCGTCGTCGACGACGCACGCCACACGATGAGTGTTGCTCGCACCGCGGCACATTACGGGGCCGTCGTTCGCACGTCGACGCAGGTCGTTGGATTTCTGCGTGAGGCCGATCGAGTTTCCGGTGTGCGCGTGCGTGATTCGGAAAACGGAGCCACCACCGAGATACGCGGAAGCGTGGTAATCAACGCAACCGGCGTGTGGACCGATGAAATCCAGGCGTTGTCCTCGCAACGAGGACGGTTTCGTGTACGCGCCTCGAAGGGCGTACATATCGTGGTGCCGCGTGACCGCATCGCCAGCGAGGCCGCGATCATTCTGCGCACCGAGAAGTCGGTGCTGTTCATCATTCCGTGGGGTGCACATTGGATCATCGGCACCACCGATACCGACTGGAAGCTCGACCTGGCGCATCCTGCTGCCACGAAAGCCGATATCGACTACATCCTCGGCGAGGTCAACACAGTGCTGGTGACACCACTGACGCACGAGGACATCGATGGTGTCTACGCAGGCCTGCGTCCACTGCTGGCAGGTGAAAGCGACGAGACGTCGAAGCTGTCCCGGGAACACGCCGTCGCTCGCGTCGCTCCCGGCCTCGTGGCGATCGCGGGCGGCAAATACACCACCTACCGCGTGATGGCCGAGGACGCCGTCGATCTTGCCGCCGAGGACATCCCTGCCAGGGTCGCGTCGTCGATCACGGAGAAAGTTCCGCTCGTCGGTGCCGACGGCTACTTCGCCCTGGTCAACCAGACGCATCATCTCGCGAAGATGTACGGCCTGCATCCCTACCGGGTGACCCACCTTCTCGATCGGTACGGCTCGTTGATCGACGAGGTGCTCGACATGGCGAAGGACACGCCCGAACTCTTGCAGCCGATCACCGACGCGCCCAGCTACCTCCAGGTCGAGGTCGTGTACGCCGCTGCTGCCGAAGGTGCGCTCCACTTGGAGGACATCCTCGCTCGCCGAACGCGCATATCGATCGAGTACTCCCATCGTGGAGTCCATTGCGCGGGACAGGTCGCGGCTTTGGCTGCGCCCATTCTCGGATGGGACTCCGCGGCGGTCGATCGCGAGGTCGCGACGTACACCGCACGTGTCGAGGCGGAGATCAAGTCACAGATGCAACCCGACGACGAGTCCGCCGATGCACTACGCGTCGTTGCCCCCGAGGCCCGACAAGAAATCTTGGAGCCGGTGCAACCGAGCAAGTAGAGCAGCAGGCTCGCGCCTGCTGCCAACGGTGCGCGACTGGAGCTCAGTGTTCGACCGGGCAGCGACCTCCGTAGTCGACCTCGAACTCCTTGATGCCATTGAGCCAACCAGATCGAAGTCGCTTCGGATCGCCCAGCTTGGTGATGTCGGGCATGTGGTCAGCGATCGCGTTGAAGATCAGATCGATCTCGAGACGCGCCAAATTTGCGCCGACGCAGAAGTGCGCCCCGGTTCCACCGAAACTCAAGTGCCGGTTCGGGTCCCGCATGATATCGAAATTGTTCGGATCGTCGAAGACCTCCTCGTCGAAGTTCGCCGACGCATAGAACATCGCAACTCGGTCGCCCTTGCTGATCTTCTGACCACCAAGCGTGGTGTCAACAAGCGCTGTCCGCTGAAACGCGGTAATGGGGGTCGCCCAGCGAATAATCTCGTCGACCGCGGTGCTTGGTCGCTCGTTCTTGTAGAGCTCCCACTGATCGGGGTTCTCCAGGAAGCCGATCATTCCGTGCGTGATGGCGTTTCGGGTGGTCTCGTTGCCCGCGACAGCGAGCAGGATGACGAAGAAGCCGAATTCTTCGGGGAGCAGTTCATCACCGTCGATTTCGGCATTCAGCAGCTGGGTGAGGATGTCATCGGCGGGACACTTCTTACGCTCTTCTGCCATTTGGTAGGCGTACCCGAGGAGCTCCATCGAGGCGACCTGGGGGTCACCCTCGAATTCCGGGTCGTCGTATCCGGTCATCTGGTTGGACCAGTCGAAGACCTTGCCACGATCTTGTTGCGGGATGCCGACGAGCTCCGCGATCGCCTGAAGCGGCAGCTCGGTCGCCACCTGGGTGACAAAATTGCCTGCCCCTAGGGTCAGGGCTTCTTCGACAATCGTCGACGCACGCTCAGACAGGGCGTTCTCGAGGCTGGCCACTGCGCGTGGGGTGAAGCCGCGAGCAATGATCTTTCGCAGCTTGGTGTGCTCGGGGGCGTCTTTGAACAGTAGAATGTGGCGCTGTAGTTCGATGGCCTCGCGAGGGATGTCGTCGTCGAACCGGACGATCGCGGTGTTTTCCCACGTGGAATATACGTCGTTGCGCGAGACCTCCCTGACGTCCTCATGCCGAGTAACAACCCAGTACCCGTCGTCGTGAAATCCGCCGACGGTGGGTGGTTGTGGACACCACCAGACAGGTGCTGTCTTGCGTAGCTCAGCGAACTCCGCGTGCGGAATATGAGTGGCGTAGATGTCTGGGTCAGTGGGGTCGAAACCTTCGGCAATATTCGGTGTGGGCACTTCGCACTCCTCATTGGGGCTGATAGCAGTCAGCCTTCCAGTCACGCGGGTGCTGCGGCTTGGCTCACATGACCAAGGTTTCCGGATCTTTTTGTTCGGAGGGTACATATGCGACTGCGTTCTCGCCGAAGGTGTCGAAGCAATCGAGTGCGAGTTTCAGGTGTAGCGAGCGGGAGGTGATCCGCTGGCCGACGCGCTCCTCGATCTGTTGGACGCGGTATCGTACAGTGTTTTTGTGCACGGCGAGTTGGCTAGCGGCAGCCTCGAGATTTCCAGGGGATGACAATACCGCGTGAAGTGTCTTCCGGAGTCGCACGGACAGCTCGTCGCCCCCCAAGAGTCCGGGCAATTCGCGTTCGATAAGTGTGTTCATCGCGTCTGGTCGAGATACGAGCATCGAGACGAGCTCGATGTCTCGATAGCTGGTGACGGGTATGCTCTGCTTGGCCCGCATGGCGATCTCTTGCGCCGCCAGGGCCTCCCTGTGAGCTCGCCGGAACCCATCGATACCCTTCCCAGGTCTGCCCACCGCGACGCGCACCCCGGACGGCACAAGTGTGGAGTCGATCGTCGGTTCTTCGTCACGTCCGGCCACCATCCAAACCCACAACCCCCGCGCCCCGGACGGGATGCAGAGGATCTCGGTTGCCGATGCTGACCGTGCCAGCCGCGACGCAAGTGGCTCGAAAATTCGCGAGTCGATCGAGATGGCGTGATCGTTGGTCCATAACACCAAGGCAGTGTTCACGCGGTGGACCGGGTAGCTCAGTTGTACGGATGCGACCTCGGCGTCATTCAACTTGCCGTCCAGAATCTCGCGGACCGTGTTCACTCGCATCGAAAATGTCCCGCTGAGCAGCCTTTCTCGTTCGGACGTATACGTGGCGGCAAGTTCATCGAGCATCGAATTCATGATTTCGCTCGTCTGCTTCCACATCATCACGACGAGTTCGACCTTGAACTCCTCGGGTACGTCGGCATTGGTGACGAAATCTGCCACAAACCGCCACACCGCCCGGTGACCGGCGTGGTAAAGATGGGATAGAACTCGCAATTCGAGTCCCCGGCGCGCGATGGTGCGGGCGAGAGAATGAGCTTCCGCAGCTACCGGTGCAGACCACAGTGCAGTGCCGTTGGACTGCCGAACGGCAAGAATGTTTTGAAACTGGCTGCGAACAGCCAACAACAGGTCCCTCCGAACATCTGCGTCCGTAGATAGCTCGGGGACATCGGACCCCATGGATTGAGCGACATCGTCGACGAACGCTGCGATATCGGCGCGGGAGAGACTGTCGGTAATGTAACCGCGCATCCACTCTTCGGCCTGTGTTGCACTTGCCATTTTCAGCGCTCCCTCTAGGCAATGTGGCTTCGACTCCGCCGGTCCCGGTCCATCATAAGGACTCCTCGGGCATGTGAAGGGACCCATTTTCTTGGTGTACCTATCGGAGCAGTTCTATCCTCGAAATGCGTGAATGGGACTGTGTGCAGCCGACACGTTCTGGATGAACCCTCCGGCACTTCAGAGACAAGCTGTTCTCGGACTTCATGATCGGCTAAGTCCCGTGTCTTACGGGGCAGCTGCCCCGATCGAAGATGGGGTCCATCTGGAGAAGGTCACAGAGGCCACCCGACGACGAGTCCGCCGACGCACTACGCGTCGTCGCATCGGAGGCCCGTCAAGAAATCCTGGAACCGGTGCAGCCGAGCAAGTAGCGTGCTGCTTTCCCGGTCAATGAGTCAGAACCAACTTGAGCGCGACCACGGCGGTGGCAACCAGCGCGAGCACGATGGAGCCCAAAAATGTTCCACGGGTGGGCTTCTCTCCTCGGAGACGACCGACGATGAAGTTCGTGGACGCAATCCTGGCGATGACCGTTATTTCGGCCACGATCTGACCGATCCCTGGATCCAGCAATCCGGCCCATCCGATGGCCAAGAGGACAGCAGGAAGTACCGCCGCGCTCAAAACCGGAACGGAATCTCGGAGCTGTTCGATTCGGGCGACTCTCGACAAATTGGCCCCGGTTCGCACGGTTTCACCGACACCCTCGGCGAATGCGTGCGCTACGAACGTCGATATCGCTGTACCGAGAACGATTGCCACACCTTGAAAGCTGTGCTCGTCCGGTGACGTCATCGGAATGAGAGCAACCAGTATCAAGACATTGCCGTATACGTAAGCGCTGATTCGACTGGCGGCATTGCCAGGACTCAGTGGGCTGCTACGTGACAGCAGCGGTCTGTGCAGGAGATTTCGTAGATTCGGTGCCATGTCGATTGACAGTAGTCACTACCGGCCGGCGAACGGATAATTCTGTCACCGACAGATAAAGGAGACCGAGCTCAGGGTAGTCGTGTCGACCCTAGAATCGTGGCGGCCGGGGCTGTGAATCAACTGGGCCGATCTGTGAATCAGCTGGGCGGGGGCTGGCAATACGAACAAAAATATATCTGGCGTTCCTCCAGCGGGTTGTCGCCGAGCAATCCGAACTGGATGGATGTGCCACATCGCCTACACGGCTTGTTCTCCCGCCCGTAGACCCAGAATTGGCGCCCCGGACGTCGATCACCGGTAGTGATTCGCTGATGTCGATCCTTGTTGGCCATGATCGTGCGAAACGACAGGTCGACGATCTTGCGTAGATCGCCTGCAGAACCGACTGGGGTTCGCGGATCCATACCTCGAAGAAAACAGATCTCGTTGCGATACACGTTGCCCAGGCCTGCCAGAATCCGTTGATCGAGCAACGCGGTTCCGATAGGCCGGGCGGGGTCGGCGCCCAGATTGGCGATCGCGAGAGCCGAATCCCAGTTCGATCCGAGTAGATCGGGCCCGAGGTATCCGACGACCTCGTCTTCGTCCTCCACCACGTCCAGTACACCGAGTTCGAACCCCACCGCGGAAGCACTCTCGTTCGTCAGAATCGCGCGAGCTTGGAACGCAGGCTTGCGCCACCTTTCACCGGGTGCATAGACCTGCCAGGTTCCTTCCATCTTCAGATGGCTGTGGATCGTATATCCGTCGACCCGAATGAGGAGATGCTTGCCACGTGCTTCCACCGAGTCCACTGTCCGACCCGTGAAATCGACTGTCGCGTAGCGAGGTACACGAATATCGCAACCCGTCAGTACGCGTCCGACGAGCGCGTCCCTCAACTTGTTCGCCGCCCGATAGACGGTATCTCCCTCAGGCATGAAGCTGCCCACGCAGACGCAAGCCCCTGGGGGTTGCGGAGAAGCCCGCCTCGGTCAAGGTCTTGGCAAATGCCGTTCCGTGGATATCGTGACCATCCACTCGTTCCACCAACAGCTTCTCGACTCCGCCCCTTTTCACAGTCGCGGCGAGCGCGCGGGCCGACGCTTCGATAACGGCTTCGTCGTCGGAGAATGTCAACACGGTCTTGCCACCCCGTTCGACGTACAGAGCAAGGTTGCCCTCATGGAGTACGACGAGTGCACCCGCCTTCCGTCCTGGCCGATGTCGAGGCGAATCATCTTTTTCGTCGGGCTTCGGCCAGGTGAGCGCGGCACCGTAGGGGTTGGCCGGGTCGCAGGCTGCCAGGACCATTGCGCCGGTCTTTTCTCGTTCGTCGTACGTGCGCAATCGATCGACGACATCGGAAGTGGAGAACTGCGCGCCACCGAGCGAATCGACGAAGTACCCGCGTCGGCTGCGGCCGGAATCCTCGAAAGTACTGAGCACCTTGTACATCGTGGCGAATCCGCCGGGCACTCCTTCGTTCATCACCGCACCTCGCGTGACCACGCCGTAGCGTTCGAGCAGCATGTCGGCGGTCGCATGTGCTCGCACCGTGGGATCCGGTTCGAGCTCTGGGAGTCTGGACCAGCGCCCTCCTGCTGTGGGAGGCCCGGTCCGGGTAGGCAGCGTGGGCCGCTCGAATCGACGGTACGACCGCAACCGCGGCGTCTTCCTCGGAGCTCGGTGGCTCGGCGCCGAGCGGGTCGTCGCGTTGAGGAGCGCGCGTAAGGGTGCAAAGGTGTCATTGCTGAGCCGGCCCGCCCATACGAGCTCCCACAGAGCGGCGTGCAGACTGTCGTCGTCGGTACTGCCTACCGTGTCCGACAGCTGCCGGAAGAAATATGCGCCTCCAGCTGCGACCGCGTCCAACACGCGCAGTTGTAGTTCGGAAAGATCCGATTCGGCGGGCGGAGCGAGAGTCAACGGGGCGGTCTCGGCCATGTGTAGACAGACCCAGCCGTCCTTCGAGGTGATGGATCCGTGGCCGGACCAGAGAACCTCGCCGGTAGAGGTCAATTCGTCGAGCATCGCGGGGGAGTAGTCGCGGACTCGCGAAGCGAAAATGAGTGGCTCCCAGGCCGACGCGGGGATCGGTACGCCGGCGAGCTGCTCGACAACTGTCGCAACACCGTCGATTCCGTTGAGTTGCCGACTTCCTACGTGTTGCCATGCGGGGAGGAATCGGCCGAGGGTTGCGGTGCCGACCGGCTCGACTTCGTGACGCGCCGCAGCGAGCGACCGTCTGCGCAGACGGCGTAAGACCTCGTTGTCGCACCATTCGCTGCCCGTCGTATCGGGTCGGAACTCTCCCTCGACGACTCTCTTGTCGGCACCGAGCGTGGTGAGAACACCGCGAGCGACCGCCGTCCCGATCCCGAACCTGGCCGCGAGATCGGTGACCGAGAACGGACCGTGGGTACGCGCATACCGGCTCACGAGGTCGGTCAGCGGGTCTTCCACCGGTTCGATGAAGGCTGCCGGTGTGCCGATGGGCAGTGGAACACCGAGGGCGTCGCGCAACCGGCCCGCGTCTTCGATGGCAGTCCACCACGTCCGACCTGCGAAGCTCACCTCCATCGCGCGCTTTGCGCCCCCGAGCTCGATCAGCCACCGGAGAGACTCGTTTCCTCGCGTGCGCTCGGCCACCTCCTCGACGGTCAGCGGTCCCAGCATTCGGAGTAGATCCGCGACACCCTCGATGTCCTTGGCAGCTCGGTCTTCTGCGAGTCGCTGCAGTTCGAGTTCGGTCGTCTCGATCACGGACAGATCCAAGAGCTCACGCAGCTCGACGCGCCCCAGGAGTTCGGCGAGCAGTGTCGAATCCAGCGACAAGGCTTGCGCGCGACGTTCCGCCAAGGGACTGTCGCCCTCGTACATGAACGCGCCCACGTAGTTGAACAGCAGAGAATTCGCGAAGGGCGACGGCGACGCCGTCTCTATCTCGACGATGCGGATCTGCCGTCGGCCGATCTGGGCGAGAATCTCTTCCAGCGCAGGCAAGTCGTAGACGTCCTGTAGACATTCGCGCACTGTCTCGAGCAGAATCGGGAATGTCGGATACTTGCGCGCGACGTCGAGAAGTTGGGCAGACCGTTGTCTCTGCTGCCACAACGGTGCACGCTTTCCGGGGTTGCGGCGGGGTAGAAGTAGTGCGCGAGCGGCACATTCGCGGAATCTCGATGCAAAAAGTGCCGAACCGCCGACCTGCTCGGTGACGATGTCGGCAATTTCGTCACGTTCGAACACGAACAAGTCGGCACCGGGAGGTCGGTCCTCGGTGTCCGGGAGTCGCACGATGATCCCGTCATCGGACGCGGTCGGGGCAGCATCGATGCCATATCTCTCGATGAGACGGGCGCCGATCGCAAGTGCCCACGGCGCATGCACCTGCTGGCCGTACGTCGAGTGCAGAACGAGTCGCCAGTCACCCAGCTCGTCACGGAATCGTTCGACGATCATCGTTCGGTCGGTCGGGAGCTGGCCCGTCGCATCCTTTTGTTCGTCGAGAAGTGCGATCAGGTTGCTGACCGCGTTGACATCGAGGCCGCTTCCGGTCAGCCGCTCGGACAACCCTTCTCGTTCAGCAGTGCTGCGGAGGAATTCACCCAACGCTCTGCCCAGTTCCGCGGGGCGACCGAGCCCGTCGCCGTGCCAGAACGGCAGTCGCCCAGGTTGACCGTATGCAGGGCTCACCAGGACTCGATCGTGGGTGATTTCCTCGATCCGCCAGCTGGTGGCGCCGAGGGCGAAGACATCACCGACGCGTGACTCGTACACCATCTCTTCGTCGAGTTCGCCTACCCGAGAAGCTTTTTCGCCGACCATGTATACCGTGAACAATCCACGATCCGGGATCGATCCTCCCGAGGTCACGGCCAGTCGCTGTGCGCCCGGACGGCCGGTAAGGGTGCCGGCATCGCGGTCCCAGACCAATCTCGGTCGTAGTTCGGCGAATTCGTCCGATGGGTAGCGGCCCGAGAGCAGATCCAGTGTCGACTCGTATGCGGAGCGAGGCAGAGTCGCGAAGCTGCCGGTGCGCCGGACTGCGTCGAACCAGTCCTGCGCATCGATTGCTTCCAGCGCGCACGCCGCGACTGTGTGCTGGGCCAGGATATCGAGCGGATTGGCGGGGACGGAGAGTGACTCGATCTGGCCTGTCTTCATACGCTCGACCGTCACAGCGCAGTGGATCAAGTCGGTTCGGTGCTTCGGGAAGAGCACTCCCTTGGAGATCTCACCGACCTGGTGGCCTGCACGACCCACTCGTTGCAACCCGCTGGCCACCGAGGGTGGGGCCTCGACCTGAACCACCAGATCCACTGCACCCATATCGATTCCGAGCTCGAGGCTGCTGGTGGCAACGACGCAACGAAGCCGGCCGGATTTGAGATCGTCCTCGATGAGTGCTCGTTGATCCTTGCTGACGCTTCCGTGGTGGGCACGGGCCAACAAAGCGTCGGCGCCGTGGTTGACCTCGGTGGGTGTGCCCATCTGAGAGGGTGGCTTGTGCGTGGTGTCGACGGCGTCACCCATCCGCTCGGCGTACACCTCGTTGAGTCGAGCGGTCAGCTTCTCCGCGAGACGTCGTGAGTTGGCGAATACGATGCTCGACTTGTGTTCGAGGATGAGGTCGACGATCTTCTCCTCGACGTGCGGCCAGATGGACCCCTGCTGCGGCGCCGCTGACGCAGAACCGTCCGCGGGTTCGGTGACGCCGAGTTCGGTCATGTCCTCCACCGGTACCTGAACCGTGAGGTCGAACATCTTCGGCGACGGCGGCGCAACGATCTCGATGGGCGCGATACCGGTGAGGAATCGTCCGACTTCTTCGTGCGGGCGGACCGTCGCCGAGAGCCCGATACGTTGAGCGGGCTTCGGAAGCATCAGATCGAGGCGCTCGAGAGACAGCGCCAAGTGAGACCCGCGTTTGGTTCCAGCGACCGCGTGGACCTCGTCGACGATGACGGTGTCGACTCCGACCAGCGACTCCCGGGCCGCCGAGGTGAGCATCAGGAAGAGAGATTCCGGCGTGGTGATCAAGATGTCGGGCGGGGTCTTGATCAGACTGCGTCGATCCGCAGGGCTCGTGTCGCCCGACCGAACGCCTACGGAGATGTCGGGTGGTTCGAGCCCGAGGCGCTTCGCCGTCTGAGTGATACCGACCAGCGGAGCCCGGAGGTTGCGCTCGACGTCGACCGCCAGTGCTTTGAGCGGCGAGATGTAGAGAACCTTCGTGGTGCGGTCGGTCTGCGGCGCTCGCCCGGCGAGCTGATCGATCGACCAAAGGAACGCGGAGAGCGTCTTGCCGGATCCGGTGGGGGCGACGACGAGGGTGTGGCGACCGCTCGAGATCGCCTCCCACGCTCCGGCCTGGGCTGCAGTCGGACTGTGAAATGCGCCGGCGAACCACTCCTGGGTGGGAGCGGAAAACTTCGCCAGAGCAGAGTTGCCCGACCGCGGGGTCTCGGCCTTGGGCGTCCCGGGCTGAGGAGAAGTTTTTCTGACCACCTGCCCATGATGCCCCCAGCCACCGACAAGCAACCATCGGCTGAGCTGTGGATGCGAGCGAACAGGTGTGAAGACGATCGAGGGCGGGTACGGGAGGTTGATGACCGACGACCAAGAAACGATGCAGATCATTTCCGCCAAGCTCGACGCAAAAATCGGCGAGCGTACCAACGGCCTGCAGAGCGAGGTCCCGCCCGGTGCGAGTGCGCAGGCCGACGACGAGGACGGTGAACGGGGACCCCTGGGTCGCGACTACCGCCTCGCCAACAAGTACGCCGAGGCCCTCGCTATCGGTGAACCGCAGTTGGTCGACCGGGCCGAGTTCGATCGTCTCGTCGCCGAACACGGCTGAATCGACCCCCGCTTGGTGAGCCGCTTCGGTGGCGAGCCGAGGAGGAATCAGTGGCCTTCGTCCTCGGCTTCCTCTGCCAATTTCTCCTCGCCCCTCTTGCGTAAGAATTTGAACCCTGGGATCCCGATGACGGCGCGTCGGACATCCTTTGTCACGTTGAGCAATTCGTGAATCTCGGGCGACACCGTGTCGAGTGTGGCCAAGATCGGAAGGACGGATTTCATATGCTCGACGATTTCGGGAAGTTGGTCGACCATCGCGATGGTGGCGTCGACTTCTTGCTCGGACAGGTGGTAGACGAACTTTTGCGCGAACGGTGCCGCCTGTTGCGCCATCGGCTCGAACAGCTCGACCAACTCGAACGCGGTCGCCGATGTCTTCGACGCCGTATCGACGACGCCTTCGGCCGAGCGAGTAGTGACCGCGGCCTCGATGACGACGAGCTGTGCGGCGGTGACAACCTCGTCGATTCGAGCCATGAGCGTCGTTACCTCGTCGAGCAACGTCTCGACGCGACCGGGAAGCTCCCACGCGAAGTTGGCGGTATCGCGGGCCCAACGCGCGCTCGACAGCGCCACGTCTCGACCGAATTTTGCCGCAGTCAGACCCCCGAAGGGGACAGGAAGCCGAACGCCGGCCAGCATCAGTGCCATCACTCGACAATGCCACAGGTAGGTCGCCGGGCCCCGCTGCTGCGGCAGCGCCGATCCGATGTCGTTAGCCTCGAGTCATGAGAGTTCTCGTTACCGGCGCGAGTGGATACATAGGGTCGAGGTTGGTCGCATCCTTGCTGAATGCGGGTGACAACGTCTGTGCTGCCTCGAGGAAACCCGAGACGCTGACGAGATTCGACTGGTGGCACGACGTCGACACCTGCGCGCTCGACGCGGGTGACCCACTCTCGCTTCGTGAGGGTTTCGAGCAAGCGGGCGACGTCGAGGTGGTGTATTACCTGGTCCACGCGATCGGGCAAGCCGACTACCGTAGCCAAGATTTGACCTCGGCCCGGCAGTTCGCCGAAGCGGCTGCCGCCGCCGGTGTGCGCCGGATCGTCTACCTGGGCGGGTTCGTGCCGGAGGGCGAAGAGTTGTCGGAGCATCTGGCGAGCCGAGCAGACGTCGGGGAGGCCCTCTCGGTCGACGGCGTCGAGGTCGTATGGCTTCGCGCAGCGATCGTGATCGGTGCCGGCTCTACCTCCTACGAGATGCTGCGCTATCTCGCCGACAGGCTCCCGGTATTGCCGCTGCCGAGCTGGCTGAGCCACCCGGTGCAGCCCATCGCCGTCGACGACGTCCTGTTCTATCTCCTGGCGGCTCGCTCCACTGTTCCGCCCGGCTCGTACGACATCGGCGGCCCGGACACGGTGCCGTACCAAGATTTGTTGTTCGCGTACGTGGAAGCGGCAGGACTGACCCGCGTCGGGCTGCGCACCCCAGGCGTTCCTACTGGGCTGGCCGGGCGTGTCATCGGCAAGATCATCCCCATTCCAGATGCGCTCGCCGAGGACCTGGTCGGGTCACTGCACAACACCATGACGACGTCGGAGGATCGGATCGTCGATGTCGTCGGTGAACCCGAAGGCGGTAGAACCACGATCGCGGATGCGATGCGTCGCAGTGTGCAGGGCGGCGTCGGCACCCCGCCCGGAGTGAGTGAGCTCAAGGATCCATTACGGCTTTCCGTCACCGACGCAGCGTGGAGCGGAGGCGACGCGTCGGTGATCCGCCGCTACGGCGTGGCGGCCTCGTCGAAACCTACGTGGGACCTGTTCGAGTCCCTCGGCGCGCGTTCGTTGTTGTACTCCTGGCCCGTCGCAGCGGTGGTGCGCACGAACCTCGATGTGGTGGACAGTGTTTCCGGCCGGACGAGATCGGCAATACGACGTCTTCTCGACGACAAAAACAGGGATGCTTGATGGCGACGTGGCAGACGAGTGTGGTCGACGTTGTGAAGGCGGCCCTTGTGGAAAAGGTCGACCGGGACCACGAGGAATCCGACAAGGCATTCCTGCGACGCCGGATCGTGGTGGTGATCACACTCGTGGTCGGAGCGACGCTGCTGGGTCTTTCGCTGGCAGTCGAACCCGGTGACAGTGTGTTCTATGCGCTGACCCTCGGGTTGGCGGCGGCGTGGATCGTAGGGGGATTCGCCTCGGGTCCACTGCATCTGGGACGAATTCGGATCAACGGTTCGATGCGACGACCGATCATCACCCCAATTCTCACCGGGCTTGCTGCGAGTGCCGTCTTCGTCGTCGGCGCATTGATCGTGCGACAGATCCCACCACTGGCAGACTTCACCGAGAATGTGCTGGCGCATGCGCGGTTCGGATCCCTGGCACTGATCGTGTTCATCACCCTGCTCAACGGGGTCGCCGAGGAGATCTTCTTTCGAGGTGCCCTGTTCGCGGCGATCGGTCGTCGAAAGCCGGTGTTGATTTCGACCGTCATCTACACGGTGGTCACCCTGGCGAGCGGGAATCCGATGCTTGCGTTCGCTGCAATCACGCTCGGTTTCGTTCTCGCCCTGCAACGACGCGCATCCGGTGGCATCCTGGCGCCGATCCTCACCCACGTGGTCTGGTCCACCGTGATGATATTCGCGCTGCCGCCTCTGTTCGCCTGACTCGGATACATTTCGTCAAGTTTCAGCGGCATTCTGTGCTGTCCAGTGGGTCGAGTCGGGTCGCACTGGGCTAGATTGCGCAGGTGAGCGAAAACCTCGACCGGATAGACCGGTTGATCATCGACGAACTGGTCGCCGACGGCCGTGCGACTCTGGCCACGTTGGCCGAGAAGGCCACCCTCTCGGTGTCCGCTGTGCAGTCTCGTGTCCGACGCCTCGAGGCCCGTCGAGTCATCCGCGGGTACACCGCACAGGTGGATCCGGATGCGCTGGGACGTCCGCTGTCTGCGTTCGTTGCCATTACACCCATCGACCCCGCGCAGCCCGACGACGCACCCGCGCGCCTTCGCCACATCACCGCCATCGAATCGTGCCATTCGGTGGCGGGGGAAGAGAGCTACGTTCTTCTCGTTCGAGTGGAATCGCCGCGCAGCCTCGAGGGCTTACTGCAGGAGATTCGGGCAACGGCGAATGTTCGGACTCGTAGCACGATCATTCTGCAGACCTTCTACGACCGATGACGCCCGGCCCTGTCCGTAAGGTCGCTTCTGCCGTCCTGTCGTACGGGGTGGTCGGGCTCGTCATGTGGCTGCTCTACCGCACGGTCGGGAATTCGGGTGCGGTATCGGATGCGCTGAGTTCGATTTCGGTGGGCGACGTTCTCGTCGTGAGCGTTTTCGGGCTGCTCTATCTGGCGTCGATGTTGTGGCCGATGATTTATACGTTGCCCGGCCTGACCATCGCGCAGGCCGGTGTCGCACGGACGGCATCGCTTGCACTCACCAACACTGTTCCTGAAGGCGGCACGGTCGCAACGGGTTTGACGTTCGGAATGTACCGATCCTGGGGTTTCACGCTGGCGGACAGTTCGACGTCGATCATCACGATCGGCATCTGGACCAATCTGTCGCGGTACGTGCTGATGTCGGTCGCTCTAGTGTTTCTCGTATTCTTCGGGACCGCATCGGGGTCGGAGGTCTGGATTGCCGCAGGCACATGCGTGGTCGTCACCGCGATCTGCCTACTCGTCGCGCTCGTGATCACCAACGATGCATTTGCTCGTCGCGTCGGCCGAACGCTCACACGCGGCCGAAACGTGTTGGCAGGACGGTTCGAGCGGATCGCTCCACGAGACATGGAGGAGGTCGTAGCCGACTTCCGTGAGCATCTCCTTGCCCGGGTACGTACCTGTTGGCGGTCGTTGACTGCGACGATGTTGCTCTCGCAATTGCTCGGGGCACTCGCGCTCGGCGTGGCTCTTCGGCTGATGGGTACGAGCAGTGACGAAGTGGGCTGGGATCGGATCGTGGTCGCCTTCGGCGCAATGTCGTTGGCAGTGCTACTTGCACCGACCCCTGGCGGTCTCGGCGTCGTAGAGGCCGTTCTGATCGCAGTTCTCGGCGTCGGCATGACCACGGCTCAACAAGGAGATCTGGTTGCGGCCGTGGTGTTGTTCCGGATGGCTACGTGGCTGCTTCCGATTCCGCTCGGTCTGATCGCATACCTTTATTGGCGATCGACGAAGAACTGGCGGGTCATCGTGAGTCGGCCGTCCAGTGCTCCCCAGCCTTCGAGTGATCCCCGGTCATGACGACTCCGCTGGCTTTCCTCCTAGGATGACGAATATGGCTTTCACCGGTATTCCTTTTGCTGCGCTGGACTTCTACGAGGACCTCGAAGCGGACAACAGCAAGACGTGGTGGGCTGCTCATAAATCCGTCTATGACGAGTCGGTCAAAGCGCCCATGACCGCGTTGCTCGCAGAGCTGGAAGCGGAGTTCGGTGAAGGGAAAGTATTCCGCCCGTATCGAGACGTGCGATTCTCCAAGGACAAGACGCCGTACAAGACGCATCAGGGTGGGTTCGTCGCGCGCGGGCAAAGCCTCGGCTTCTACGTACAGATCGATCCGGCCGGGCTCTTCGTCGCAGGCGGGTTCTACGGCTCGACCACCGACGGCATCGCACGCTATCGAGAAGCTGTGGACAACGACGTGCGCGGGGTCGAACTCGAAAAACTGGTGACGACGTTGACCGCGGCGGGGTTCGAGATCGGTGGTGACCAGCTCAAGACCAAGCCGCGTGGATACGAGCTCGACCATCCTCGAATCGGCCTGCTCAGACACAAATCCTTGACGGTGTCGAAACACTTCGGATCACCGGACTGGCTCGAGACGTCCGACGCGATGGTGCACGTACGCGATACCTGGCGTGAACTCGTCCCCCTGGTCGAGTGGGCGAGAGCGGTGATGGGCTAGTCGAGTGGGTAAGACAGATACACGATCAGCGTGCAGCGGACATCGAAGCTCTCGAAGGAGAAACAATTGACGGGCGATGCGATCGGGGTGTTGTTGGCTGCAGGTGCCGGCACCCGCTACGGATCACCGAAAGTACTCGCCGACGAAGGCAGGTGGCTCGACATCGCCGTGCGCGCCCTACACGACGGTGGATGCGAGAAGGTGATCGTGGTGCTCGGTGCCGCAGACAGCGCGGTGCCGGACGGGGCGATCGCTGTGCACGCTGACGATTGGCCCGTCGGGATGAGTGCCTCGCTGAAGGCTGGACTATTTGCGGCCGAGGGCTTCTCGTACGCGGTCGTCCATGTCGTCGACACTCCCGATGTGGGTCCCGAGGTTGTTCGCGCCGTGCTCGATTCGGCCCGAGTGTCGCCGTCGCATCTGGCTCGTGCGGTATTCGGCGGCACTCCCGGACACCCCGTGGTGTTCGGTCGTGAGCATTGGGACGAAGTGATTGCCACCTCGAGTGGAGACGCGGGTGCACGGGCGTTTCTACGCAGTAGATTGGACGTCGTCACCGTCGAGTGTTCTCGATGGGCGACGGGCATCGATCACGACTATCGCTAGGGGAGTGTCGGCATAGCGAATTCTGTTGCAAGAGGGACGGCATGGATCTCGATCATCTGGATACGACCAGGACGGCCTACGATGCCGTAGCGCACAGTTACGCCGAACTACTGCGAGATGAACTCTCGCACAAGCCACTCGATCGGCGATTGTTGGACACATTCGCGGACATGGTGAGCGAAGGGGGAGGCGCGCGCGTCCTCGACGCCGGGTGTGGACCCGGCCGGATTTCCGAGTACCTCCACAGTCGCGGGCTGACTACAGTCGGGATCGATGTGTCTCCGACGATGATCGACATCGCCCGAAGGGACTATCCTGCACTGCAATTCGACGTCGGATCTATACTCGATGTGGACCTCGCCGACGGAAGTGTCGAGGGGGTTCTCGCATGGTATTCGATAATCCATACCCCGCCGAAGCTCCTGACCGTAGTTCTCGCGGAGTTCTGGCGGGTCCTTGCCCCGGGAGGTTTGCTTCTACTCTCGTCTCAGGTCGGCGACGAGCGAGTGCGACTGGAACAGGCATACGGTCATGTCGTCGCGTACGACGTCTACCGTCTGTCTCCTGAGAAAATCGTGAATCTGTTGCGCAAGAGGAGGTTTCGGGTGGACATTCGATTAGTCCGTGCGCCGAAGGGGTCTGAGCTTCAACCGCAGGCATACATTATGGCGCGCAAGTAGAAGCGAACGAGGGTCCGGTCGACGCCGGGTGAAGAGTTCCCGCCCGCGAACGGGCGGGAAGCTCAGATCAGCTCTTGTACCGCAGGATCGCCGCAATCTGTGCGCCGTCGGGCATGTCTTCGCTTCGAACGGCGGTCACCGTCGCGCCGGACAATAATGCGCGCCGGGTTATCTCGTCCACCACACCGTAGACCTGTGCGTCGTCGGCGTCCGTGAAGTGCACGTCACCGGTATCTGGATCGACGGTGCCCGGAACGATGCTCTCGATGTCGACCATTACCGTGCCGATCGCACCGTATGTGGCAGCCTTTGCAACGTCCGCAACATCGGTCGATCCGCGGCCTTGCGACTTGCGCTCGTCGAAGAGTCGACGCAAATCGAACAGTTGGTCGCGGTAGTGATTGTCCAGCACGGTGCGGGCAGCGTCGGCCAAAGCACCGTCGCTGAGCGCCTGGGGATTACCATCGATGCCCTGTGGCAGCAGCCCCGGGTAGGTGGCGGTGCCGCGGTAGATCGATGCGATGGGGTCGGCCGCAGCGAGGATCAATGGAATGCCGCGACCGATCAAAGTGGTGCGCAGAGCCTGGTCGACGATGCGGGTGAATTGCCGAATACGGGTCATACGACTGTCCGGGTTGTGGGGCCTTCCACCGGGACCGTAACCGCTGCGCTCGGGCTTGCCGAGCTCGGACTCGAGGTCCGTCGGCAGGCCGGGCACGCTTACCTCCGCAGGAGGTTGGTCAGCGGAGATGTCGACCAGCCGCACGCCACCCTCGGCCAATGCCAGGACGAACGCCGTCTGCGGGAACGATGTGGTTCGGAGCATAGGCTTGAGGTAAAAGCGGTCGCCGGCGAATGTCACGGCCGAAAGGCGGTTGGGCAAGCGATAACTACGGATGCGTTCGGTGGTTGCATGCACAACAAGGGTGCGAGATTGGTATCGCCAGAACTCCGACCATTCGGTGAGCGCCTCGAATGACTGCTCGATAGTTGCTCGCTCGTCGGAGTCTTCGATCTGCGCCAATGCCGAGCGCACCTGGCCGGCAAATTCGCGCTGCACGCGATCATGGTCTCGTACCGTGTCTGCGGTCGGTGTATAGATCGACACGCAAGTTCTTCCCTCGGTGGAAGCTAGGTCGATGATCTCTGCCTGGCTTGGTATGTCTGTGTGTAGCATCTTTAGCCCTTCTCTTGGAGAGAACTGACCGCCGGAAAGCTGTGTCCATCCCAACCGATGCGCAGATGCGTGTTCGCGAACCGCGTGCAGCAGGTGGGGCTGTGTACCGGCTTGTCCTTCGTGAGTGTCCCACACTCGGTCTCGAACTGGGGCTTTGTGAGGTCCGTGGGAACGAAAAGATGACCAGCAAGTCAGGATGCTCTCGTTGAGCTCGACGACCCAGAATAAATGTGGGACTCCACTTTCGGTGCGTCCGAAAGTGGCCACCGGCGTTGGGTGTTCGCCCCGCGCGAAGGAACCCGATCGTGCGGGGTGGATCTCGACGCGCAGTGAGTGGAGGCGTGCACCAGACCAGTTCTCTGTCACCGACCAGGCAGGTTCGGTGTGCTCGGTTTTCGGTACGCACTCACCGAAAGCGGGCTACCGTGTAATCGCGATCGCTGACTTCGGTTTTTCGAAAGGCTGGGAGATGCTTGCATTTTTGGTCCCGGACAGCCAGCGTCGAAGTCTCGACGAACTGGACGAGCGGTTGGATCTCGCTGCCGGGGACAGTGGTGCAAAGCGGTCGGCATTCTGGATCATGCTTACCCTTTCCGGAATAATCGCTGTCGCGGGAGTGGTTTCTGACTCGACGGCCACCGTCATCGGGGCGATGATCGTAGCGCCATTGTCGACTCCGATTCTCGGTGCCGGCCTCGGCATTGCCACCGGTCGTGGATCGCTGGTGTTCAGAAGTGCTTTACATGTGCTGTTGGGGCTGTTGTTGGTCGTGGCATTCGGATACCTGTTCGCGCAGGTGTTGCTCAACCCGACCAACGTGCTGACCAACTCTCAGGTTCTCGGACGCACCTCCCCGACACTGGCCGACCTCATGGCTGCGATTGCCACTGGCTTCGCCGGATCCATTGCCATCACTCGCCGTGACGTCGGTGATGTGCTTCCCGGCGTGGCCATCGCAATTTCATTGGTCCCGCCACTTGCCGTCGTCGGTGTCTGCCTCGGATCCGGGGCACCCTCGCTTGCGCTCGGTGCTCTGGTGTTGTTCGCCTCGAATGTGGTTGCCATGGTGATCACCTCCACCCTGGTACTGGTAGTCGCCGGTTACGCAAAAGAAAGCCGCACCACAGAGTCGCCGCGACATGGTCGCGTATTTCTCCTGTTGGCATCAGCCCTCGTCGTCGTGGCCATTCCCATGGTGATCAACTCGCTTACCTCACTCTGGGTGCGTCAGATTCATGACGCGGCAGAGCAATGGCTCGCATCCGTTCCGGATGCTCAGGTCGGATCCGTCACCTGGCAGGCCGACACCGCGGTGATCGAAGTGCTGGGCCCTCAGGATCTTCCGCCCATCGACGAACTCGAAAAATCGATCGACGCCCTGGTGCCGTGGAATCCGCAGATCGTTGTCGTCCATGCGGTCGGAAGTCGTATCGAGGCTGCAGAATAGGGCCGCGTCGAATGGACTAGTTGTCGCGGACGTACCTCAGCAGTGCAGAGCCGTGGCGAGTTCGGTGATCGAGTGCACGCTGTACGTCCAGTCCGACTGCGGAACACTGTCTTCCGTCTGCGCGGGCCCGTATTCTCGCGGTCGAGAAACGAAAGCTGTTCGAAATCCGCAGTCTCCGGCTGCCATCAGATCACTGTTGTGAGCCGCGACCATCATGCACTGCTCGGGACGTAGGCCGAGGATGTCAGCGGTGCGGAGATACGCGTCGGGCAACGGCTTGTACGCGCGCGCCGGCTCTGCGCCGAGGATTACATCCCAGGGAATACCGGCGTTCTTCGCCATGTCCAACAGAAGCGAAATATTTCCGTTGGACAGCGGTGCAACGACGAACTTGGACTTCAGGCGGCCGATGCCCGCTACCGAATCCGGCCACGGGGCCAAGCGGTGCCACGCGAGATTCAGCGCGACAATCGAGGGTTCGGGAATTCGAACATCGAACTCGGAGAGGACTATACGAAGACTCTCCAAGTGCAGAACATCGAGTCTGGTGAAGGGGCGCGCGCCGGACCGTACCTGTTCCATCGCCGGCTGATAGAGACTGCGCCACCGATCGGCGAAAGCGAGTGAATCTACCTGGGCTGCTGTGACCGCAGCGACCTCGCGGGCAATGCTCGTACGCCAATCCACCACGGTGCCGAACACATCGAACAACAGTGCTCGCGGGGGATCGATCGCAGTCACCGATTGCGCCGCCTGGACCGATTTCCACCGGCAACGAGTGCACCGACAAGTGGGATGAGCAGGAAGAACAACCAACTGGGGGAGACGGGGACGACGAAGAACAGGATCAGCGCAATGATCGGGGTCACGGCCATCACTGTCTTACGCCAGTCCCACCCGTCGACGCCGTCGTGCTCGTCCGTGTTTGCTGGAGAAGTCGACTTTCTCAGGTCCAACGGCGCTGAGGCGGTCGGATCCAAGGATGGCGAAGGAAGGTCGGTGAACACCGAGTCCAGCTGCCTTCGCGTGTTGGCAGACGCAACCACGGCGCTCCGCTCGTCGAATTCGGGAAGGGTGAGTCGCCCATCGCTGAAATGCCGGCTCAGAGCGGAATGCGCCTGTTCACGCTCGGCCGTACCGACACGAACGTCCGGGTTGTCTGCCATGAGAACAGACTAACCCGGACGTCGGTGTGAATCGTGTTACTTCAGTTCGGCGAGGACTGTGCCTTGAGTGATGGCCGATCCCGGCTGCACTGACAGGCCGGTGACGATCCCGGCCTTGTGAGCGTTGACCGGGTTCTCCATCTTCATCGCCTCGAGGACCGCGATGAGATCGCCCTCGGCGACTTCCTGGCCCTCTTCGACGGCAACCTTGACGACAGTGCCTTGCATCGGAGCGGTGACAGCATCGCCGGATGCTGCGCCTGCGCCCGAGCCACCGCGCTTGCGAGCCTTCGGCTTACGACGGATCGCACCGTCGGTCGCGGCGCCGCCGCCGCCCAGTGAGAACTGGCCGGGGAGCGAGACCTCGACGCGACGGCCACCGACCTCGAGAACGACGGACTGGCGGGGGAGTGCCTCGTCCTCGTCGGCAGGCTCACCGGCGGTGAACGGTTCGACCTGGTTGTCCCACTCGGTCTCGATCCAACGGGTGTGGACGTCGAACTTCGTGCCGTCCCCGATGAACGCGGGATCGGAGACCACGGCAGCATGGAACGGGATGACTGTCGCCAGGCCCTCGACCTTGAACTCGGCCAGCGCGCGACGTGAGCGTGCGAGGGCTTCTTCGCGGGTGGCACCGGTAACGATGAGCTTGGCGAGCATGGAGTCGAACTGGCCGCCGATCACGGAGCCGGATTCGACACCGGAGTCGACGCGTACGCCGGGGCCCGAGGGAGCGACGAAGGTGGTGACCGGTCCGGGGGCCGGTAGGAAGCCGCGGCCGGCGTCCTCACCGTTGATGCGGAACTCGAACGAGTGTCCGCGTGGCGTGGGGTCTTCGGTGATGGAGAGTTCTTCGCCGTTGGCGATGCGGAACTGTTGCAGCACCAGGTCGATGCCGGAGGTCTCCTCGGTGACGGGATGCTCGACCTGCAGGCGGGTGTTGACCTCGAGGAACGAGACGAGTCCGTCCTGGCCGACGAGGTATTCGACGGTACCTGCGCCGTAGTAACCGGCTTCGCGGCAGATTGCTTTCGCGGAGGAATGGATTTCGGCGCGCTGGGCATCGGTGAGGAACGGTGCAGGCGCTTCCTCGACGAGCTTCTGGAAACGGCGCTGCAGACTGCAGTCTCGGGTGCCGGCGACGACGACGTTGCCGTGCTGGTCGGCGATGACCTGTGCCTCGACGTGGCGCGGCTTGTCCAGGTAGCGCTCGACGAAGCACTCTCCGCGACCGAAGGCGGAGATCGCTTCGCGGGTGGCGGAGTCGAACAACTCGGGGATCTCTTCACGGGTGCGGGCAACCTTCATGCCGCGTCCGCCGCCGCCGAAGGCAGCCTTGATGGCGATAGGTAGACCGTGGTCGTCGACGAAGGCGAGGATCTCGGCTGCGTCTTTGACCGGCTCGGAGGTGCCGGGCACCGAAGGCGCTTTGGCACGGGCGGCGATGTGGCGGGCCGTGACCTTGTCGCCGAGATCGCGAATCGACTGCGGCGACGGTCCGATCCAGATCAACCCGGCGTCGATGACGGCCTGGGCGAATTCTGCGTTTTCGGACAGGAATCCGTAGCCGGGGTGAATGGCGTCGGCGCCGGACTTGCGGGCGGCGTCGAGGATCTTGTCGATCACCAGGTACGACTCGGCAGATGTCTGTCCACCGAGAGCGAAGGCTTCATCGGCAAGGCGCACGAACGGAGCATCGGCGTCGGGTTCGGCGTATACCGCGACACTGGTCAGGCCGGCATCCGCTGCTGCTCGTATCACCCGAACTGCAATCTCGCCGCGGTTGGCGACAAGCACCTTGGTGATATGCGCGCTGGCGTGGCTGGGCACTGAGCCTCCTGTGGTTTCGAGTGTTCCGTGCGCGGCGTTTTTCCGCCGCTCGGTTACGGGCGTCTATTCGGAGTGTAAGCACAGTCGCCGGCGCATCCGAAACTGGATGGTGGTTACAGGGAACAGACCCAAAAAAGCCGGAGGTCCCTACTGATTGGTAGGTGTCGGAGCGAAAGATGCGCTGTCCAATGCCGGGCGGCTGCTCACCATGGAGGTCAGCGACGCCGTCCCTGTGTCGACCACCTCGTCGAGGATTCGCCGGAGCACGCCGACGTAGCGGTGAACGTGCGCGGTTGCGATGTCGTTGTTGGGGTAGCGCGCCGAGATGTTCACCCCGCGCGGTGTGCGGTTGATCCAGATATAGACGTCGTGTTCGTACTGCTTGCTGCGCAGTGCCCGGGCATTCCAGTCGTCCCACCGATCTGCCATCGGCGCGAAACGCACATCCATGAACGACACCACGAAGCGCGGCTTCGCAGAGGCTCCCAGCGCGCGGAAGACTCGGTCGAGTGGGACCCGGGCTACCGGCTTGGTTGCCGCGACCTGCTGAGTAGCCCGCGCAACGATGGCGCCGAACGATTCCACATCCGCGATATCGAACGAGAGCGGGCACAATCCGACGAACCATCCGAGTGAGGACGCCCAGTGCGGTTGATCCCGAGTGTGTACCGGTGTGATGGTCCGGAACTCGGTCCGGCCGGTCAGTTCCGCCCCGGCCACTGCCAACGCGGCCAGCAGTCCGGCGAACATACTGTTGCCGGTCTTGCGGCACGCAACAGAAAAGGAATCGGCCCGTGCGGCGTCGAGGATCCAGTCGGTCAGCCCGCCCTGGGGAGCGTCACCGCTGCCCTGGGTGCCGATGTCGAGAGGGAAAGCCGGTAGCTGACCGTCTCCGGCGTCGAGGAAGCGGCGCCAGGTCACCACGGCATCGTGCGTGTGCTCGAGTTCGGCATGCATCCGGCGCTCGGACACCCCGAAGTCCAAGTAGCTACCAGCCTCGAACAGTGCGGCGGTTGTGCCGTCGACTGCCTCGGCGTACAGCGCGGATATCTCGTGGGCAACCAGAACGGTGGACAGGCCGTCGATGATGGAGTGATCGGCGGCGAAGAAGACGGTCACCTTTCCGGTGTCCCGCGTTTCCAGTGGTTCTACTGTCACGAACGCATAGGCGGGCCAGGCGAGAGGGGAGGTGTACTCGTCGAACAAGTACTGCAGATGGTCCAACACCTCGCTGGAGAGCTCGCAGCGCTCCTGCTCGACCTGCCAGACGTCGACGGTGCCTTCAGCGGCGGTGACTCGGCTCAGCTCCCCGCCTTCGACATCGATGGCTGCGTGCGAACGCATCGACTCGTGGCGATCGATCCACGCGAGCACGGCACGCCGGAACGCAGGCTTGTCGAGCGGGCCGTCGATATCGAACGCCGCGCCCAACCAACTCTCCCGACCCTGACGGGGACTCTTCAGGCTGTCGCGCAGGTGCGCCTCGTGCACATACGACGTAGGGCGGTCGTCCGGCTGCCACCCGGCCAGGACCGGGGTGCTCGCGTGGGGGCCGACACTGGGAATCCACTCCGTGATGGTGCCTGCGGGTATGGCGTAGTCCGCCAACTCGGTGAACTCCATTCGACAGCAACCAACTCTCACGCGGGATAGACAAACAACCACGATGAGCGCACCGAAGACCTACCGAATCGCGTTCACCGTGTCCGACAGTGAGTGTACCGACCCGAAAGTGTATCGATCAAGACGGCCTCGACCAGCGGATCAAGGCCGTCCCTTCTTGGCTTCATCTCACATGGCGCTTGATGCGCGTGAGCATCGCAGACATTCCGCGCAGTCGCAGCGGACTCACGGCGTCTCCGAGACCGAGCGCAAGGTAGAAATCATCCGGCACAGCGAGAATGTCCTGCGCTGAATGTCCGTCGAGACCTTGGTGGAGTATCGACGCGAAACCTCTCGTCGTCGGTGCTTCCGGCGGCGCACTGAAATACAGCTTGACCGCATTTCGATCCGCGCTGTCCACGGACAGAAACAGCGGTGACTGGCATTCGGGCACCGGCTCCATGGCTGCCTGTTCCAAGTGCTCGGGCAACCCGGGAAGCTCACGGCTGAACTCGAGGAGCAACTGAAGCTTGTCCTGACCCTCGACCGCGGCGAAATCCTCGACGATCTCGGAGAGCGACTCCGGCAACTCGGCCATGATCAGGCCTTCACAGGTGCGGAGCCAGGCTCCTCGCCGCGTGCAATCGGTACCCGAACAGCGTTACCCCATTCGGTCCACGAGCCGTCGTAGTTCCGGACCGATTCGTGACCGAGAAGATGAGTCAACACGAACCAGGTGTGGCTCGATCGCTCGCCGATTCGGCAGTACGCGATCACCTTCTCACTAGCGACGTAGTCGGCGTAGATCTCGTCGAGCTCTGCCCTGGTACGGAAGCGACCGTCGGGGGCTGCAGCCTTGGCCCAGGGGATGCTGACCGCGGTAGGTATGTGGCCGCCGCGCAGTGCCCCTTCCTCCGGATAGTCGGGCATATGGGTGCGTTCTCCGGTGTATTCCGCCGGTGAACGCACGTCGATGAGCGGGATCGTGCCCAGGCTCGTGAGGACGTCCGCAGCGAATGCTCGTATCGGTGCGTCGTTTCGCTCCACCACCGGGTATTCGGTGGCCGGATACTCGGGGACGTCGAGGGTTGTTTCGCGGTTCTCGGCCAGCCACGCGTCTCGGCCACCGTCGAGCAGCCGGACATCCTGGTGTCCGAACAAGGTGAATACCCACAGTGCGTAGGCGGCCCACCAATTGCTCTTGTCGCCGTAGATCACGATGGTGTCGTCGCGAGAGATACCCTTGCGGCCGAGCAGTGCCGCGAACCGATCTCCATCGATGTAATCCCGCGTGACCGGGTCGTTGAGATCGACATGCCAATCGATCTTCACCGCACCCGGAATGTGGCCGACGTCGTAGAGGAGCACATCCTCATCCGATTCGACGACCCTGAGGCCGGGAGTGCCGAGGTGTGCGGACAGCCATTGAGTGGACACCAGTCGATCTGGGTGCGCATAGTCGGAAAACGTGGGCGTGGGGTCTGCTGCTACGGGCACTTCTTCTTCGCTCCTAGGAGTGATCGAATCGATCTGACTCTGTCGATCCTAGGCGCTCGGTGAACCGAGGGAGCTGCGCTCGGAGTGCAGAGCCGCCCGCGGACACCTGTCGTCCCCGCAGAGAGCAGGTGGGATCCGACCCGCACTGCTGGTGAGGCTATTCTCACTTACCGATTCTTTCGGTGGCCTGCAAAGGAAAAGTTTCGAGAAGGGGAGTGGACATGGCAGTAGTCGTGTTGTTCGGTTCGGAGACCGGCACAGCCGAGGAGGTTGCGGACAAGATCGCCGAGGTGATGACCGATCATGACGTCGACGTCCGTGACATGCTCGAATACGAGCTATCCGATATCGATACCGACGACTTTCACGTCATCGTCTGCTCCACCTACGGCGAAGGCGAACTGCCGACTGGAGCAGGCCCCTTCTACGACGCGCTCGTCGAGGAAGGCCCGGACCTCTCCGGACTCAGATTCGCTATGTTCGGACTGGGCGACCGCGTGTACGAGGACACATTCAACCGCGGCGGCGAGATCATTGCCGACAAGCTGGTGGAACTAGGCGCTCAACAGGTCGGCGAGCACGCCCGGCACGACAGCTCCTCGAACGTCAAGCCCAAGGTGCAGGCTGCCGAGTGGGCCCGAGACGTCACAGCTCTATTGATTCCCTGAATCGGCCCACAGCTCGGACAACGACGTGCCGACATCGGCCAGAAGTCGACGGACGAGCGGTAGACCGATCCCGATGACGCTGGACGGATCCCCCTCGATGCGGTCGACGAACCAGCCACCGAGGCCGTCCAGCGTGAAGGCGCCGGCCACCGATAACGGCTCTCCCGATGCGAGATACGCCTCGAGGTCGGCAGGGGACGGTTCACTGAAGTGGATCTTCGTCGAACTGCACCCGGCCGCGACCGTGACCGACCTCCCGTTCACGACTCGAACGACAGCGTGGCCGGTCAGAAGATCACCTGATCTTCCTGCCATCGCGGCCCACCTACGCCGCGCCACATCGACGCTGTGAGGCTTGCCCTGTAGCTCGTCGCCGATCGACAACATCGAATCGCACCCGACCACCACTGCGTCGTCGAACTCGGCGAGTACCGCCTCTGCCTTGGCAAGTGCCAACGCTACGACCACATCCTCGGGTGCCGGATCGGGTCCGAGCGCAGCGGTGAGCGCGTCCTCGTCCACCCCGGACACCCGCACGACCGGGTCGATCCCCGCCTTGCGGAGAACTTCGAGCCGTGCAGGCGACGCCGAGGCGAGAACGAAGCGAGGCACTCTAGTAGCGCTGCGAGGCGCCGTACGAGTACGGCGAATACGGCGCGAACGTCCGATGCTTGGAGGCATGAGAACCCCACAGCTCCGGCGGACGTGAGTCAATGGTCGAGGCATTCGAACCCGCCGCCGCGGTGAGGACCACGACAAGTGCCGCGATGTCCTGGTCGGACGGATTGCCCTTCACCACTCGAATCGCAGCGTGGACTTCAGCGACCGCAGATGCGTCTTCCAGGCCTGCAGACTCGATCAGATCCGTAGCTTCGGTGATGTCCGATTCCTTTGCCGGTGCGCTCATAGTGGAATGTTCCCGTGCTTCTTGGGCGGCAACGTCACCATTTTGCGCTCGAGAAGCCGCAACGCAGCGACAATCTGGCCACGCGTATGGCTCGGCGGGATGACGGCGTCGAGATAGCCGCGCTCGGCCGCAATGTACGGGTTGACGAGGGTGTCCTCGTACTCCTGCTGCAACTTCAACCGCAACGCGTCGACGTCCTCGCCGTTTTTCGCGGCCTCGAGGAGTTGCTTGCGGTAGACGAATCCGACGGCACCCGATGCACCCATGACCGCGATCTGAGCCGTGGGCCACGCGAGGTTGACGTCGGCACCCATGTGCTTGGAGCCCATGACGTCGTATGCGCCGCCGTAGGCCTTTCGCGTGATGACGGTGATCTTGCCGACCGTCGCCTCACCGTAGGCGTAGAGCAACTTCGCGCCACGACGAATGATGCCGTTGAATTCCTGTTCGGTTCCGGGCAGGAAGCCTGGAACGTCGACGAGGGTGATGATCGGGACGTTGAAGCAGTCGCAGGTTCGTACGAAGCGAGCTGCCTTCTCGGAGGCGTCGATGTCGAGAGTGCCGGCGAACTGGGTGGGCTGGTTCGCCACGATGCCCACCGAGCGACCGTCGACACGTCCGAAGCCGACGATGATATTGCGAGCGCGGCCTTCCTGGACTTCGAGGAACTCGTCGTCATCGAGGATCCGGCGGATGACCTCGTGCATGTCGTACGGGGTGTTCGGTGAATCCGGGATCAGAGTATCCAGTTCGAGGTCCTCTGCCGTGAGGCTTTCCTCGATGCCACCGACGATCGGATCCGACGGCGCCAGGCGGGGTGCGTCGGCGCGGTTGTTGCTCGGTAGGTACGACAGCAGATCTCGGACGTAGTCCAACGCGTCCTGCTCGCCGGACGCGACGTAGTGCGCGACACCGGACTTCTCCATGTGGGTGTGCGCGCCACCGAGTTCTTCCATGGTGACGTTCTCGCCGGTGACGGTCTTGATGACATCGGGGCCGGTGACGAACATCTGCGAGGTGCCGTCGACCATGACGACGAAATCGGTCAGTGCGGGGGAGTAGACGTGTCCGCCGGCGGCAGGCCCCATGATCAGCGAGATCTGCGGGATGACTCCGGAGGCCTGGACGTTGCGGTGGAAGATTTCGCCGTAGAGGCCCAGTGAGACGACGCCCTCCTGGATGCGAGCGCCTGCGCCTTCGTTGATGCCGACCAGCGGACGGCCGGTCTTGATCGCAAGATCCATGACCTTGACGATCTTCTCGCCGTAGATCTCACCGAGGGAACCGCCGAAGACGGTGGCATCCTGGGAGAAAACGCAGATGTCGCGCCCGTCGATGGTGCCGTAGCCGGTGACTACGCCGTCGCCGAAGGGGCGGTTGTCGGCCATTCCGAAGTTGACGGACCGGTGACGAGCGAGCGCGTCCAGTTCGACGAACGAACCTTCGTCGAGTAGCGCGGTGATGCGCTCTCGGGCGGTCAACTTGCCTTTCGCGTGCACCTTCTCCACTGCAGCTTCACCACTGGGGAGCATCGCGGCTTCCCGGCGACTTCTGAGATCGGCGAGTTTTCCCGCTGTGGTGTGGATATCGGGCTTGGCGGCCGAACCCTGTGCAGTTGCGTCCTGAACACTGGTCATGGGGGATCACTTTAACCACGACTGTGATGGGTGTCCCGACCGAGGTGCGACAAGCACAGTCGACAAACAAGTCTACTGGCCGGTACATCGACCAGGCGCGTTCGGTAGGGCCATATGCTCTTGGGTCATGTGGACCAATCTCGACCGCCCCCCGCTCGATGTCGCGGCTCTTCGTCGAGCTCTTGTCGATGGACCGCAAGCGTCCTGGTCGAGGCTCGACGTGGTCGAGCAAACAGGTTCGACCAACGCCGACCTCATTGCGCGCGCCGACGGGCTCGCCGATCGCACCGCGCTTGTAGCCGAGCACCAGGACAGCGGGCGTGGCCGTCATTCACGGCCGTTCTCCGGCGCGCCTCGATCACAGATCCTCTTGTCGGTGCTGATGAAATTTCCAGGAATCGATCCGGCCGTCCTCGGGTGGCTACCGCTCCTGACCGGAGTCGCCGTAGTCGACGCGCTGCGAACGGTGGCGGCCGTCGACGCTGCCCTGAAATGGCCGAACGACGTCTTGATCGAGGGGCGAAAGGTCGCTGGCATTCTCGCCGAAGTTGCCACCTACGGTCCGCATCCGGTCGTGGTGGTCGGAATCGGGCTGAACGTATCGATGACGACTGAGGAACTACCTGTCCCGACGGCCACATCGCTGGTGCTCGAGAGTGCGGTCGTGGCCGATCGTGACACCATTCTGCGCGCAATCTTGCGTGGAATCGGTGCCGAGGTCGATTCCTGGAAGAACTCCGGTTGGAACACCGAGCATCTCGCTCAGCGATACCGCGAGCGGTGCGACACGGTGGGCCGGAGAGTTCGCGTCGAGATGCCTGGGGATCGAGTGTTGGTGGGGGAGGCGACCGACGTCGATGTTCACGGCCGCATCGTCGTTCGCGACGATGAGTCCGGGCACTCGGTCGCGGTAGCGGCCGGGGATGTCACGCACCTACGCGCGGTGGATTCTGAGTAGTCGGTGAAGCCACGTCATCCGTGACGGATGATGTGGTTTCGACAGATGCGATGGGATGGTTCTGAGCAGATGAACAACTGCGGAGGGGCACTCATGGAACCGCGACATGCATCGGATGCGACGCCGTCGAGTGTGTCGGAGTCGTGGTCGCTCCCGCGCGGGGTGATCGTGTTGCTGGGGCTTGCCTCACTCGTCGTCTGCGTCGCCGGAACGCGTGCGTTCTCCGGCGTGGTGGGGCCGACGTTTCTTGCCTTGATGCTGACCGTCGCGGTACATCCGTTTCCAGAGTGGCTGCGACGCAGGGGTTTTCCGGCATGGATCGCAACGATCATCGCGATTGTTCTCGTGTACTCCATTCTTCTCGTGTTGGTATTGGCACTCGTCGTATCGACCGCCCGGCTTGCGACGCTGATGCCGACCTACGCCGACGAGTTCGACAGTCTGGTCGACAGCGTTCGGACACTTCTGGCGAACAACGGAATTGGGCAAGACCAGATTCAAGGTTTGATGTCGAAAATCGATGCGGGCACGGTGTTCGGGGTGATCGACAGTCTTCTCGTGGACGTGCTGGGTATTTTCTCCAACTTGCTTTTCGTCCTGGTGCTGCTGTTGTTCATGGCGGTCGACGGCAGTTCGTTCACCACTCGGATATCGACGTTGGTCGGTACCCGGCCCGATATCGCGGGCGCATTCGTGTCCTTCTCCACGGGCACTCGTACGTATCTGATCGTCTCGACGATCTTCGGCTTGATCGTTGCCGTCATCGACGCAGGTGCACTGTGGGCGATGGGTATCCCACTTCCAGTGTTGTGGGGGCTGTTGTCGTTCATCACGAATTACATTCCCAACATCGGATTCGTCCTTGGACTGATTCCGCCCGCTCTGTTGGCGCTGTTGCAGGGCGGGCCCACTCTGATGATCGCGGTGATCGTCGTCTACAGCGTCGTCAACGTCGTCATCCAGTCGATCATTCAGCCGAAGTTCGTCGGTGACGCTGTGGGACTGTCGGTCACGCTGACATTTCTCTCGCTCGTGTTCTGGTCCTGGGTTCTCGGTCCGCTCGGAGCAGTCCTCGCCATTCCGTTGACCTTGATGGCCAAAGCGTTGTTGGTGGACATCGATCCAGCAACCAGGTGGCTGGATATCCTGATGTCCAGTGGTGACGGCCGTGCCCCCGACTCGGCACCGGACCCCGCCGATCTCGAGGCCGCTGATCCTGAGGTCGCTGATTCCGGCAGTGAGGAAGATGTCGGTGGCGCCGCGGAATCGGATGGTGATGAGGACGCAGCTCTCGTGGCAGGATCGCCTCGTACGAGTAAGGATCCGGCCGAGGAGTGAGTCGCATGGGGTATCCGGAAGATGCGTTGGCAGACGAGGAAGAACTGCTTCTGCATCATCACCCGCATTGGAAGATGCTGGTGCTACCTGCGTTGACATTCATCCTCGTCACCGCTGTCGCAGGTTTCGTGATCGGCCTGTTCTCGGTAAAGCTCGACGGTTCGAGTGCCACCGTCGCATCGATTGTCACTGCAGTCCTGTGGGCGATCGTCGTCGCCTGGCGGTGCATTGCCCCCCTCATCGGCTGGAAATGCACGCACTTCATCGTCACCGACCGCCGAGTGCTCATCCGGCAGGGCGTCATCACCCACTCGGGAATCGATATCCCGATGGGCCGTATTTCCAATGTCCAGTTTCGGCACGGACTGATCGACCGCATGCTCGGTACCGGAACCCTCATCATTGCTTCGGCGTCGGACGACCCGTTGGAGTTCGACGACATTCCACGCGTCCAGCGGGTTCACTCGCTTCTCTACCAGCAGGTATTCGACGCGCTGGAGATTCGCCGGGACGACCGTCCACGGTTCGACGACGGAGAAGTCTCGTACGAGGAGTCCTCGGACTCGGCGAAAAGAGGATGGCGCGCGGGGAAACGCTGGTAATCGAAGCGTTCTCACAGAAACGAACCGTAGGGTTGCGCGGGTGACCGAAGTGCTGCTTGCAGAAGACGACGAAGCAATTGCTGCCCCCCTCTCGCGAGCGCTCGGGCGTGAGGGGTACACGGTGACGGTCGAGCAGACCGGTCCAGCTGCCCTCCAGCGTGCCCTCGACGGGAACTACGACCTGCTGATTCTCGACCTCGGTCTACCGGGGATGGACGGCCTCGAAGTCTGTCGGCAGGTCCGCGCCAACAGCTCCGAACTTGCCGTTCTGATGTTGACGGCGCGGACGGACGAGGTGGACTTCGTGGTCGGGCTCGACGCCGGCGCCGACGACTACGTAGGTAAGCCGTTTCGACTCGCTGAACTCATGGCCCGTGTGAGGGCCTTGCTTCGGCGGCGCGGTCCCGGTGAGGACACCCCGATCGAGGTCGGCGGGATCAGGCTCGAGCCTGCAGCCAGGCGAGTGATGGTGAACGGAACCGAAATCGCATTGGCGAACAAGGAATACGAGCTGCTCAAAGTGCTCCTCGACCATGCTGGGCAAGTCGTCTCCCGCGAGACGATTCTCCGGGAAGTATGGGGCGACGCGGAACTCCGCGGCTCCAAGACACTCGACATGCACATGTCATGGCTGCGCCGGAAGATCGGTGACGAGGGATCGGTTGCCGAGCGCCGCATCGCGACCGTGCGCGGAGTCGGGTTCCGGATCAACAGCGACTGATCGATGCGCCGTCGCATACTGCAATCCATCCTGGCAGTCGTCCTGCTGACCGCTCTACTGCTCGGTCTGCCCCTTGTGTACACCGCCTGGCTATGGGTGGAGGATTTCACTCGCGACGACCTTCAACGTCGACTCGATCGGATGGCATCGGAAATCCTGTCGCAAGAAGGGGACCGAGGCATCGTGGAGGGTGTCCTAGACATCGGCTCGCTCAGGTTGGCCGTCCCAGAAGGTGGACGCCTCGTCGTGGTGTTTCCGACACCACAGGATGCCGCGTCGAGGGTGGACATCGGTGAGAGCTTCGTGCCAGCCCCGTTGGTGGAATCGCTGTCGTTGGGAACTGCAGGATCGCTACGGCTCGAAGTGCCGTCGCACGATATGCGAACCTTGCAGAAACAAGCTGTCGGTGCAGTGGCCCTCGTGGTGTTGGCATCGATTCTCATCGGAACCGCAGTGGCCGTATTGACCGCCAATCGTCTGGCCGATCCGCTGCGCGACGTCGCACGACGGGCACAGCGACTCGCCGAAGGAGACTTTCGTCCCGATCCACGACGGCACGGAATTGCCGAGCTCGACCGGGTCTCGGAAGTCCTCGACTCGGCGACAGTCGAGATCGCGGGCAGACTGCAACGCGAGCATGCGCTGGTCGCCGACGTATCGCACCAGCTGCGCAGTCGGCTGACGGCCGTCCGGCTTCGGCTCGACGAACTATCGACGCATCCAGATCCCGATGTAGTCGCCGAAGCCGATGAAGCGATGGCACAGGTGGACCGCTTGACCCTCGCGATCGACGAGTTGGTGCGCTCGTCTCGTAGCGACGGAGCAGCAGGTGCCGAGGATGTAGCTGTCGTCGCGGAACTCAGCGGAGTCATTGGGGAGTGGCAGCGAAACTTCGAGGATGCCGGCCGAACACTGGAACTCGAAGGTGGACCGGGACTCAAGGCATCGGTGACGGGTTCGAGATTGCGCGAGGCGGTCGCGGTCCTGGTGGACAACGCCCTCTCGCACGGCGGCGGGAAATGCACCGTGGCAGTGCGGCTGATTCCGGCACTGGACACGGCCGAGCGACGGCGCGAGCCGCTGGTGTGTATCGAGGTCTCGGACGAGGGCAGCGGCGTCAGCAACGAGTTGGCCCCGCATATCTTCGATCGCGGGTTCTCCGGCGCCGGATCGACCGGCGTGGGTCTCGCTCTCGCACGAGCACTCGTCGAGGCGGACGGTGGAAGGCTGGAACTGCAGCGACGCAAGCCGGCTATGTTCTCGGTGTTTCTGCCTGCGTCACGCGAAGAAGCCAGTGCCCCGTCTCCACGGGCTCGAGAACCACGCTGAGCGCACAGCAGTAGGTCAGCTGTGGCCGAGTTGCTCCTCGGCAGTTTCCGCGGGCGTCGGATCGTAATCGGTCGATCCCGCCGCAGCGCCTCGCGCATTCTCGTCGGGGAACGCGAACTTTCGCAGCGCCCAGAACCGGAATGCCATCTGTAGAAGATTGCCGATGATGTAGTTGAGGATGAAGTCGAGAATCAACACCATCGTCAGGCTGTTGTGCCCTTCGCGGATGTCGAACAAGTTGTTCGCCACCCACAGCGGGGCAGCCGCCAGAATGACACCGATCCCGCTGATCGTGAAGAACAGCAGAGCCTCGTGATGGCGCTCGCGGCCACCACGATTCTTGAAGGCCCACTCTCTGTTCAGGATGTAGCTCAAGATGGTGGCCATCACGCCCGAGATGATCTTCGCGACGACAGGCTTGGGCTCGAGGATGGTCAGACTCAGCGAATAGAAGATCACCAGGTCGAACACCATCGTGGTCCCACCGACGATTGCAAATTTGATCAGCTCGGTGTGACGAATCGCCAGCACCCGTAGCGGACCGGGAAGGCGATGAATCAAACTGTCGATCGAGGGCACAACGAAGGAGTCTACGAAACGAGGTGCCCAATCGACTAACCGGCGCGCAGATCATCAGCGACTTCTCAGTGAAGGAAGTGGGATTTCTCAGTGAAGGAAATGGGACTTCTCAATAAAGAAATTGGACAGGAGCCTCGAATTCATTCCTGACTAAAGGGGGTCTGCTGGCTGTGGAATCTGCCCCGCATGACACGATATGAAGCCGTGACAGGTCTATCTCCGCGCCCCACCACCCCCCGTAGTTCGTCCACCGGAATGCCGGTAGTGGCGATGATCGGCGGGGGCCAGTTGGCGCGAATGACGCATCAGGCCGCAATTGCGCTCGGCCAAACCCTACGAGTCCTCTCCGCAGGCGCCGATGAGCCGGCCGCGCAGGTCAGCGCCGATGTCGTACTCGGACACCACGACGACCTGAACGCCCTCCGCACGGTCGCCACGGGATCCAACGTCGTCACGTTCGACCATGAGCAGGTACCGACCGAACATCTCGAAGTCCTCGTCGCGGAAGGCGTCAACGTACAGCCACCGCCGTCGGCGCTCATCTACGCACAGGACAAGCTGAAGATGCGTCGGAAATTGGGTGAGCTCGGGATTCCGATCCCGAAATTTGCCGAGGTCACCTGGGTGGGAGATGTCACAGCTTTCGGAGACGCCCACGGGTGGCCGGTGGTAGTCAAATCCATCCGTGGTGGATACGACGGACGCGGTGTGTGGATGCCGAAGGATGCCGACGAGGCAGAGGGCATCGTGGCGCGTCAACTCGATCTCGGTGTCGCACTGATGGTCGAGGAGAAGGTCGAACTGCGGCGCGAGCTTTCCGCCATGGTCGGTCGGTCCCCGTTCGGACAGGGCGCGGCGTGGCCCGTAGTCGAAACGGTTCAGCGCGACGGGCAATGCGCGGTGGTCATCGCACCGGCAGGCTCGCTCGACGACGATGTGGCGATCGACGCCGAAAGAATGGCGTTGGGGCTTGCCGCCGAACTCGGAGTCGTCGGCGCAATGGCAGTCGAGCTGTTCGAGACCGTCGACGGCGCCATTCTCGTCAACGAACTCGCGATGCGCCCACACAACTCCGGGCATTGGAGCATGGACGGATGCCGAACTTCGCAGTTCGAGCAGCATGTTCGTGCGGTACTCGACTACCCACTGGGTGATACGACGCCGTTGGCGCCGGTCACGGTCATGGCCAACATTCTCGGAGCACCGCAGGCGCCGACGATGACGATGGACGAACGGCTTCATCACCTCTTCGCGCGGATGCCGGACGCCAAGGTGCACCTCTATGGCAAGAGCGAGCGCGAAGCCCGCAAGATCGGCCATGTCAACGTACTCGGAGCACCGAACGGGCAAGCATCGGACAAGGCGTACGTGGCCGCTGTCCGGGAGAAAGCAGAACGCGCGGCACATTGGATGTCGCACGCAGAATGGACCGACGGATGGGACCCGCACCAATGACCGAACCACTGGGCCCTCAGGTCGGCCTCATCATGGGCAGCGATTCCGACTGGCCGACGATGGAGGCCGCGGCGGACGCATTGGCCGAATTCGGGATTCGCTTCGAGGTCGGTGTCGTCTCGGCGCACCGCACACCCAAGCGCATGCTCGACTATGCGACGAGCGCGGCCGAGCGGGGGCTCAGCGTGATCATCGCCGGAGCCGGTGGAGCAGCTCATCTGCCAGGTATGGTCGCTTCGGCTACGCCGCTGCCGGTCATCGGTGTACCTGTTCCCTTGAAGTACTTGGACGGTATGGATTCACTGCTGTCGATCGTGCAGATGCCCGCTGGGATACCGGTTGCCACGGTGTCGATCGGTGGCGCACGCAACGCAGGACTCCTCGCGGCTCGCATTCTGGGCGCGTCGGACCCCGAGCTGCGGTCGCGAATCGAGAAGTTCCAACAAGACCTCGAGGCAATGGTGCTCGACAAGGACGCGGCGCTGCGCGCCAAACTCCTCGGGTAATGCGTTTCGCGCCGGTGTCCGCATTGTCGATCCAGCGGCCGGACACTCGCACTCGGGGGCGCGCGGTATCCGTCGTCACCTACCTTGCGCTCGTCTACGCGACGTTGTGGCGGGCCGAGATCGCCTTCGATGGCGAGCATCGGCTTTTCGTCTGTCGGGGAATGCGCGGTGGGTTCGGTCGCGGAGGCACGACCATCGGTGCCGCTTACCTCACCCGCGCCAACATCTCGCGCAGTGTTCTGCGCCACGAGGCGGTGCACGCAGATCAGTGGGCTCGATACGGGCCACTGTTCGCGGTTCGCTATCTGGTGGAGGAACTACGGAATCCGGGCGCGAGGAATCGTTTCGAGATCGAAGCAGGCCTCGACGACGGTGGATATGTGAGCAGGTCCTAACCGAGTGTCTTGGTGACCTTTTCGGTAGTGGTGCGGCGGTCGGTCTTCGTCGGGTCCGGGTTGTTCACTTGCACGAGCGAGCTGCCTGAAACCAAAACCGACAACAGTCCATCGATCAATTCCTCGGTCGTACCCCACGGCAAAGACGAGAGCACGCGGTCTCCGGTCTGCAACGAATGTGCCTGAGCGCGGGTGCGTGCCTCCGCCAAAACTTCCTCGACCGATCGTCCGTCGAGAGCAGCGCCAGCGCCAGTCGGCCGAAATTGGTCTCCGTGCACGCGTACCGAGGTTGCGTAGTCGGTCACTCCGATAGGAAGATCGGGAACCGGTTTGCCGAACGCGTCGAGCGAGAGGGCAAGTATTTCTGGTATGTCGCCGGCATCGTCGATTCGAGAACCGTGCACGAGTGCGAGCTCTGCCGTGTCGTCTGCGGTGAGGACGACCTCTGCACCTGCCCACCACGCACCGAGCAGGACGGCCGCGCTCTGCCAGTGGGCGGGTAGTAGAACACTGACCTTGGCACCCGGTGCGAGACCGAACTCGTCGCACAACAGGTTGGCGGTCTTCGCAGCCCAATTGGCGAGCGTGATCGTCGATACCTCGACCCGTTCACCCGTCTCGTCGTCGTAATACGTCACCCGTGGACCGGCGGGGTCGGTCGCGAGTATCGGATCGAGCAGTTCCTGCGTCAACGTTGAGGCCACAGGCGCAACCCTAGCGGAGCTCAGTTGACGCAGGCAGGGCCCGCCGACCCTGCGTCGATCGGCGGCGCAGGCGATTCGCCTGCACTGCTCGCGAGCGTCTCCTCGGTGGTCGGGGATGAGGTGGTCGGGGATGTGGTGCTGCCGTCTGCGCCGGGGCCGGAGTAGTCCGAGGCCAGTACCACCCGAACGGTGTCGCGCGGCAGTGTGTCGTCGGAGGCCACTTCGAGCCCGCCGAGAGCAGTTGCCACCGATCTCGCTGCATCACTGTCCGGATCTGCCGCTTGAATCGTCGTGGTGGAGACCGAGGATCCCTCGTAGTTTCCGACCGAGCCGCTCGTGTATCCGAGTGATCCGAGCGACGCTGCCACACCGTTGGCGAGTCCGTCGATTCCGCTGTCGTTCGCAACATCTACCGTCACCGACGACGGATCGACGGTGGGAGCGTCGGTCGTCGGTGCAGAGTCCTGCTCGTCGGCAGATCCGTCGAGAAGCCCCTCGACGTAGGTCTTCACTGCATCGGGATCGACCTCGACAATCGATTCGCCGTAGTCGGTCACACCGTTGATGTCGACGGCTGGGATGGTCTCGAATTTGACCTTGCCGCCGGCCAGATCCTGCAAGCGGGTCGCGAATTGTATTATGTCCCAATCGGAATCGAGAACAACTGAACGTTGGACCGCGGAGCTGAGCTGACTCAACTTGCTGGGGTTGCTCAACGTTTTCGCACTCAGCACACTCCGCACCAGTGATGCCATGAATACCTGCTGACGCACGATTCGGTCCAGGTCGCCACGCGGAAGATCGTGTCGCTGCCGGACGAAACTCAACGCGTCCGCACCGGAGAGTGTCTGCTCCCCGCCGGGAAAGTTCGCTCCGGACAGCGGCTCGTCCACAGGGGCATTGAGGCATACGTTCACGCCACCGACAGCATCGGTCAGCAGTACGAAACCGAGCAGACCCACCTCGGCGTAGTGATCCACGGTGACCCCCGTCAGATCGGCCACCGACTCGATGAGCGCCTCACGTCCGGCCTCGGTCGACTGTGAGTCCGCGTCCGTATCGGACACACCCTTTTCGACGAGTTCGAGGCGCTTGTTCTCCTTCGTTGCGCCGTAGGCCGCGTTGATCTTGGACTTTCCGATTCCCGGAACCTCGACGTACGCATCCCGGGGTATCGAGATTGCGGTTGCCGAAGAACCGTCGTTCGGTACGCGAATGAGCACGATCGTGTCGGTGTTCGATGCCACCTCGTCACCGGCGCGCAGTGAATCGAGCTCGTTTTGCGTCAGCGCATTGCCGTGCGCGTCGGTGCGGCTGTCGGTGCCGACCATGAGGATGTCCACGGCGCCGTCGGAGCCACCACCCAGACCGAGGCGCCCTGCCGTAGCGATGTTCGAGCGAAGGTCGTCGACGCTTCGCCAAGCGAAACCTGTCACGACCAGCACGAGAACGGACATTGCCGCGATGACCATCCGAGGAACGCCTGGCCTCTCGGTCGGCATTCCGTTTTCAGGTCTGCCGACCGCATTCTCGTCCTCGCTGGGGCGGTCGCTGGGGTACGGCGGCCGAGTGCGCCCCCGAGCAGGGCGCCGCCCAGGGTCGCGACGCCGCGCTGAGGACCGCCGCTCGCCTCGCGATCCGTCAGACTCTCGTTGCACCTGTTGACCTCTCCACTCTTGTTCTACGCATTTCTCGCCCCGACCAGTCAGGTTACTTGTGAAGTGTCACCGTCTCGCTCAAGCACGGGCGGCGTGCCACACTTTGCAACTGTGGCGAAAACTCTTGTGACCGGAGCGGGCGGACAGCTCGGCCGGCAGATACTGCACCTTTCGAACAACAGCAGCAGTGCGAGCAGCGACACGACGATCGGTGTGACCAGCGCAGAGCTGGACATCACCGACGCGAGGGCAGTTGCCGACGCCGTCGAACCGGGCATGGTGGTGATCAACTGCGCCGCCTACACCGCGGTCGATGCTGCCGAATCGGACGAAGCAACAGCGTCGAAGGTCAACGCAGACGGTCCGGAGAACCTGGCGATTGCATGTGCACGCGTCGGCGCGCGCCTGGTGCACGTCTCGACCGACTATGTGTTCGACGGCACCGCGACTTCTCCGTACCTCCCTCAATCCCCGACGGCCCCGCGCAGCGCCTACGGACGCACAAAGCTAGCCGGTGAGGAGGCTGTCCTACGCGTGTTGCCCTCGGCGACGGTGGTACGTACGGCCTGGGTCTACACCGGAACCGGGTCGGACTTCGTCTCGACGATGCTGCGCCTCGAACGTGAGCGAGACACCGTGTCGGTGGTGAACGATCAGATCGGATCACCGACCTATTCCCGTGATCTCGCGTCCGGATTGCTCGAACTCGCTGCTTCGCCGTCGAGCGGGCGACCGATTCTTCATCTGACGAATACCGGTACAGCAAGCTGGTACGAACTGGCACGTGCTGTTTTCGCCGGCGCGGGGGCAGACCCGGAACGCGTGTTGGCTTGCTCGAGTGCCGAGTTCGTGCGCCCCGCCCCCCGGCCGTCGTACTCGGTGTTGTCTGCTGATGCTTGGACAGCTGCCGGCCTGACCCCCCTGCGGCCGTGGCGCGCAGCACTCTCCGATGCGTTGGGTGAGGTACGTGCCGGCGCGAGGTGAGGCAATACCGGCTTCGCCGGTTAGTCTGGCCCGCGTGAGTTCCAAGCTGGCCGTCGTCACGGTGACCTATTCCCCCGGGAAGTATCTGGATCAATTCCTCTCCTCCCTCGCTTCGGCAACAGAGGAGGTGCCGCTCGTCATCATGGCCGACAATGGGTCGACCGATGGAAGCGTCGAGGCCGCGGACGCGCGCTACCCGCATGTGAGGTTGTTTCGAACCGGAGCCAATCTCGGCTACGGCGGGGCCGTCAACCGCGCGGTAGCCGAACTCGACGACGACATCGAGTTCGTTGTCGTCGCCAATCCCGATGTGCGGTGGCATCCTGGATCTCTCGACGGTTTGCTTGCCGCGGCGGAGCGATGGCCTCGCGCGGGTGCGCTCGGGCCTCTCATCCGCGAACCCGACGGCACCAGGTACCCGTCTGCTCGCGCAGTTCCGGACCTCACCTCAGGTGTCGGACATGCTGTCCTCGGCAAAATCTGGCCGGGCAATCCGTGGACGCAACGTTATCGGCAGGACAACGAGGCGGTGACCGAACGTGCTGTCGGCTGGTTGTCCGGATCTTGCCTTTTGCTTCGTCGTGCCGCTTTCGATTCCGTCAACGGGTTCGACTCCCGTTACTTCATGTATATGGAGGACGTCGACTTGGGAGATCGACTCGGAACCGCCGGATGGCTGAATGTCTACGTGCCCGACGTGGAAATCACCCACACCAAAGGCCATGCGGCAGGACGACATCCAGAGTTGATGCTGCCGGCGCATCACACGAGTGCATACAGGTTTCAGGCAGACCGGCACCCCCATCCGTGGCAGGCTCCCATACGATGGGTTCTGCGAGCGGGCCTGGCGGTGCGCTCGAAGGTGGTTGTGGCTGCGGCACTTCGACAGCGACAGATCGACGAGATTAGAGAGGCCGACCATGTCAGCTGAAACCCGCTCCAATACAGATGCCGTAATCCTTGTGGGCGGCAAAGGAACTCGCCTGCGGCCACTCACACTGTCGGCCCCGAAGCCCATGTTGCCGACTGCCGGGTTGCCTTTCCTGACGCATCTGCTCGCCCGTATCAAGGCCGCAGGAATCGATCACGTGGTTTTGGGTACATCGTTCAAAGCCGAGGTATTCGAGGACTACTTCGGTGATGGCTCGTCGCTCGGTATCGAACTCGAGTACGTCACCGAGACCGAGCCCATGGGCACCGGAGGCGGTATTCGCAACGTTCTACCGAGGTTGCGGGCAGACAACGTCGTCGTGTTCAACGGAGACGTCCTCGGCGGAACAGACTTGACCGCCGTCCTGGACACCCATGAGCGGACCGAGGCCGATGTGACGCTGCATCTCGTGCGCGTCGGTGATCCTCGTGCCTTCGGTTGTGTACCCACCGATGCCGACGGGCGAGTGACAGCGTTCCTCGAGAAGGCTCAGGATCCGCCGACGGACCAGATCAACGCTGGTTGCTACGTATTCAAGCGTGAGATCATCGAGACCATTCCGCATGATCGTCCGGTATCGGTCGAGCGGGAGGTGTTCCCAGCCCTTCTCGCCGACGGCCGACGCGTCTTCGGCCACGTGGACAGTGCCTACTGGCGTGACATGGGAACCCCGGAAGACTTCGTTCAGGGCTCGGCGGATCTCGTGCGAGGCATCGCTCCATCGCCGGCGTTGAAGGGCACGCGAGGCGAATCCCTCGTCCATCCCAGCGCGGGCGTTGCTCCGGGTGCGCTACTGATCGGTGGCACTGTCATCGGCCGTGGCGCCGAGATCGGTGCAGGCGCACGTCTCGACGGTGCGGTCGTGTTCGACGGTGCTGTCGTCGAAGCCGGTGCAGTCGTGGAGCGTTCGATCCTGGGATTCGGTGTACGTATCGGACCGCGCGCACTGATCCGTGACGCCATCATCGGGGACGGAGCCGACATCGGTGCCCGCTGTGAACTGCTTCGTGGCGCCAGAGTGTGGCCAGGGGTCAAGTTGCCCGACGGTGGAGTCAGGTTCTCCACTGACGTCTGATGCCGCTAGCGCAGTAGCGCGAGTTCGACGAGATGGGTGATCGTGTCCTTCTCGGCGGTGTCGGGAAGTGCGTCGACGGGCCACCAGCGCAGGTCCGTGGATTCCGCACTTCGGACGGCCTCGGCCCCGACGGGGGCGCGCACCAGGAACCGTAAATCGAGGTGCCGGGTGGGCTTGCCGAGCGAGCATGTGATCGGGTGCGTGTGCGCGGACAACAGTGCGGTGTCGATGTCGAGATCTTCGATCCCGGACTCTTCCCGAGCTTCACGCAACGCGGCATCGACCACCGTGTCGTCGGATTCCTCGCAATGGCCGCCCAGCTGGATCCAACGGCCTACCCGCGGGTGCAGGGTGAGAAGGACATTGCGGCCCTCCGCGTCGAGAACCAGCGAGGATGCGGTGAGGTGCCCTGCTTCGTTGGCTCGCAGGCACGCGTCGGCATTGCTGTCGATGAAGGCGAGCATCGTGTGGCGGAGCGAATCTTCGTGCCACTGGCTCGTCCGCCACTGCTCCAGCACCGTGGTGGCGGAATGTCGAAGCGTCCCCGAACTCATCTCACATCTCCAGCAGTTCGTTACCCAATGGGTGTGGCTTCCGTACCTCGGCAGGGCTGTCGGGGTGACCGATTGCGATGGCGCCCAGGGCTTTCCAGTCGGAAGGCATGTCCAACTCGGTGCGCACCAAGTCTGCAGCGAAAATTGTCGAGCCGATCCAACAGCTACCGAGTCCTCGCACTGCCAGCGCCACGAGTAGACCTTGCACCGCGGCGCCGACGGCAACGGTGAACATCGTCTCTTCGGCTCGGTTTCGGCGCTCGTCGGAGTACGTGTGTGCCCCATCGGGTACGCAGAAGGGGATCACGATTTCGGGCGCATCGAACAAGATGTCGCCGCGCGAAGTTCTGCGCTCTATCTGCTCGTCGGTGTACCCGTCCGAGCGGAGGTCCTCACGCCACTGGTCCTTCATCTTGTTCAACAGCTGGGTGCGTACAGCCGGGGTGCGAACCCACACGAATCGAACCGGATGGGTGTGATGCGGCGCGGGAGCAGTCAGTGCTTCGGCGACGGCGCCGCGTATCTCCTCGGGATCCACCGATTCGCCGGTGAAGGACCGAACCGAGCGGCGAACGAGAAGAGCCTCCCGGCGCCCCCTGTCGATCGACTCGGTGGTACCGAGCCAGAAAAGGTCTTCTTCACCGCTGCGCACTAAATCTCTTGCGCCGGTGCCGTTGTCGACCGGCTTCAGGCCACGCACGACGGCAACCGGAACGGCACCGAGCTTTCCCTTCACCAAATCGCCTGCAGCAGCGATCTCGTCGGCGACAGCGACTTCGGTCACGATCAACTCGTTACCTTGGGCGTCCTCGGCGCCGGCATAGCCATGGATCACGGCGAGACCGGCCGAGCCGATCGCGGCATCGATTTGGCCGATACGCCACGCACGACCCATGGTGTCGGTGATGACGACTCCTACGTCGACACCGAGCGAAGACGCCAGTGCTGCTCGTATGGCGGTAGCGCTTGCATCAGGATCTCGCGGGAGAAGAGCCAATTCGGCCCGATCGACGTTGGATCCATCGATTCCAGAGGCGGCCTGCACGATGCCGAGACGATTCTCGGTGATCAGTGTTCGGCCTTTGCGAGCAACGATCCGAACTGCTTCCTGCTCGACCAGCAGTCTTCGCGCGGCATCTCGTTCTTCTGGATCCAGTGGTGCGTCGACCAGTCGACCTTCGGCCTTGGACACGATCTTGCTGGTGACCACCAATATGTCGTCGTTGCGAATCCACGGTGCGCACGCGGCTATCGAGGACGCAACATCGTCGCCCGGCCGAAACTCCGGTAACCCGGTCACCGGGATGATCTCGATGCTGCCGCCAGGAGCATGGTCGGTCGGAATCGGCCCGGTCACAGCTCGAGTCCAGCCGAACGAAGTGCCGCTGCGGCCATCAGGGCGGTCGTTTCGGGGTCGGTCATCAGTAACGGCACGCTGTGTACGTCAACGCCGGGGATGGTGGCCTGATCGGTCGAGTGGATCAACCATGCGTCGAGGATTCCGGTGTCCGATCGTGCGCCGTAGTGACGTCCGACGGCCTCGGCGGACGTCTCGACACCGATGACGCTCAGACATTCGTCTGCCATCCCGCGCAACGGCTTTCCGTCCACCACCGGCGACAGGCCGACAACCTTGGCCGACGTCGTACGTAGCGCACTGCGGATTCCGGGGACAGCGAGAATCGCTCCGACGCTTACCACCGGATTGGATGGAGCCAGAATCACGGCGTCGGCGCCGGCGAGGGCATCGAGGACCCCGGGCGCCGGACTTGCTTGCTCGGCACCGATATTGGCGAAGCTGTGTGTCGGAATCTGCGCTCGGTAGCGAACCCACCACTCTTGAAAGTGGATTGCTCGCTGAGTGTCCCCGTCCTTTTCGTCCGGGTCGGTGACGACGACGTGGGTCTCGCTCCGGTCGTCGGTCACCGGTAGGAGTCGCACGCCTGGCTTCCATCGATTGCACAGTGCCTCGGTCACCGCCGAGAGCGGATATCCGGTCCTGAGCATCCGACTCCGGATGAGATGTGTGGCAATGTCTCTGTCTCCGAGTCCGAACCAATCCGGGTCGGCCCCGTACGCGGCGAGTTCGTCACGCGCGTGCCAAGTCTCCGCGATGCGTCCCCAGCCACGCTCGGTATCGATTCCGTCGCCGAGGGTGTACATGCAGGTGTCGAGGTCGGGGCAGATGCGCAAACCATGCATCCACACGTCGTCTCCGACATTGACGATCGCCGTAATCTCGTCGTCGTCCCCGAGCAGTGTTTTGAGGCCCTGGAGGAACCGGGCTCCGCCGACTCCACCGACCAAGACAGTCACTTTCACAGATTCAGAGCCTAGGCTCTCGGTCGAATCGATCGGTCGGCGCCCGCCTCCTCAGCGGCGCCGACGCGGTGAAATCCGGACACAGTCCCGGTTTCGGTGCGTTTTTCGGGGCGCGACACGCCGACGACAGGCCATTATTCGGGGAGAGGGCTGATTCCGGGCTGGAGATGGTATTGCAATATCCCGTATCGGCTTGACCGCAACCTACTCCGGCATGTCTAATCACATTTATGTCATTCCCCGAGCATCAGGTGAGTTCGCTTGGAGTGACCCTTGATTCGAACACTCGTTCCCATCTTACATCAAGTATGCAGAAGCGTGTGTTAGAAGTCGATGGTTGGGGTATGGGTACGAATATCGGCGCGGGGCAAGGTATTCGGAATCGACCGGAAATTTCTGTGCTATCGAATGGTGAGGAGGCTGAAGCGATGTACGACCAGTACGAGGCACGTGAACATCGGGGCGAACCCCAGGCTCACCTCAGCGTAGTCAGCTACGCGTCGCAGACCGATTCCCGAGCACGCGCGGCACGAGGCGACTGCGGGAATCGTATGAATGACAAGACTTTTGCGGCAAAGGTGGTGGGTGGCCGCTCGGATACGTTTGGTGCCGATGTGGCTACAGCGGACGTGGCAGTCGGCCGCGATTCGGTGGTTCCCGGGGCTGAAGATGCAGACGATCTAGACGATACCCATTCAGGTTCAATGGATTCCAGCGCCGTCGGTGTCGATCGCGATACCGAGGACTTCACAGACGAAGACGACGCGCTGGGGGAGGGAACCGCTCTGCCAGTTCGTGTTCCGGAGACGCCGTTCTCGAGTATGGTGGCAGGATTCGATCGGATGTTCGAGGAGATCGAAGATCAGTGGCAAGAGCGTGCGCTCTGTGCGCAGACCGATCCTGAAGCATTTTTTCCCGAGAAGGGTGGATCGACTCGTGAAGCAAAACGCATCTGCCTCGGTTGCGATGTGAAGGGCGAATGCCTGGAGTACGCGCTTGCCAAGGACGAGCGTTTCGGAATCTGGGGAGGACTGTCGGAGCGGGAGCGGCGTCGGCTCAAGCGGGGTATCGGCTAGATCTAGCTACTGGCCGAGTCCTTCGACTAACGTCCTTCTTCCATGCCCGGGTCGACGGTGTCGGGGTCGACCCCCAAGTAGGTCGCAACCTGTTCGACGAGCACTTCGTAGAGAAGATCTTCCAGATCCTCCGGGTGCTTGGCGCGTCGCTCCAATGGGCGCCTGAACAACACGATCCGTGCGCGTGTCGATTCGCCGCGCTTGTCGATGCCCGCCGGCACCAGTCTGGACAACGGAACGGGCCCCTCTGCTACCACCTCGGGTGGCCACGTGACCGATTCGGGATCTATTGCCCTGATTTTTGGTACTTCGTCGACTGCGATGTCCAGCCTCTCCAACCGCTCGTGCCACTTGTGGTCGATGCGAGCGAATGCCTCCAGCACCACGCGGTCGAATTTGTCGGCTCGCGATCGGTGCCCCGGAACATTCGAGGGGAGCACCGGGCCGCGAACTCCGCGGCCGCGACGGTCCGCAGATCGGGAGGTCGGTTGTCGTCCGGAGCCAGTTCGAGCCATGCCCAAGGTTATCGCCCGCCCCTTCGCGGTGTGTCGGGCGGCGTGCAGTCGGAGTCGAGGGATAGTCTCTTGCTCGTGAGATCACTGCGTGGATGCTGCAGGCCCGGGTGTAGCCGTTCGGCCGTCGCGACGCTCACGTATGTCTATTCGGACTCGACTGCCGTCGTGGGACCACTTGCTACTGTCGCCGAACCCCACTCATGGGACCTGTGTGAGGTACACGCTGTGACCACCACTGCGCCCAAGGGCTGGGAAATGGTTCGCTACGAGGGTGGCTTCACCACGACGACGCCCGACGAGGACGACCTGACGGCCCTGGCCGAAGCCGTTCGCGAAGCAGGCCGCGGCGATCGTGTCCGACGCGAGGACACCGAGTCGACGGACCGAGCTCGAGAACGGGACATTCGCGCTGACGTAGTTGGAGATCGTCGGACTTCGGCGCCGGCACGGACCGGCCGACGGGGTCACCTACGGGTGCTTCCCGATCCCACGTCCTGAATTCTGGTCAAACCCCGCGTCCGACCCGGAAGTTCAGCCTTTTGTTCCGTTGGATGTTCCGCCGTTGTACTCGGCGATTGTTTCGTTCGATCGGTCGCATGGGTTCGGTCACAACTGGTCGGTTTTCTCGCGCTCGACGCATCGAGTTGTGACAGATTCGACTCGAGAAGTCGATGTCCGAAGTGCAAGGGCTGGGCCGCAGTGGCTCGCCTCTACCGCTCACCCCACCGAAATTCACGAGGAGTCGTTCGTGGCACGAACTGCCGAGTCCGTCAATGCAGTCATCAAGGCCTATGACGTACGAGGGGTGGTGGGCGAGCAGATCGACGCAGGCTTCGTGCGAGACGTCGGCGCATCGTTCGCGCGACTGGTCCGAGAGAAATCCGTCACCCAGGTCGTGGTCGGCCACGATATGCGCGCATCGTCGCCGGAGTTGTCGAGGGCATTCGCAGACGGAGTCACCTCACAGGGCCTCGATGTCGTCCACATTGGACTTGCCTCGACCGATCAGCTCTACTTCGCATCGGGCGTTCTGGATTGCCCTGGTGCCATGTTCACCGCGAGCCACAATCCTGCCGAGTACAACGGCATCAAGCTGTGCCGCGCGGGAGCGAAGCCGGTAGGACAGGACACCGGTCTCGGCACTATCAAAGCAGAGCTGGTCGACGGTGTTCCGGAATACGATGGGACACCGGGAACCACCTCGGACCGTGATGTTCTGGTCGAGTACGCCACTTTTGTGCGTGACCTCGTCGATCTGTCACAGGTATCCGGTGTCAAGATCGCGGTCGACGCCGGAAACGGAATGGGTGGGCACACTGTGCCTGCTGTATTCGATTCACTGCCGGTCACCATCTACCCGCTCTACTTCGAGCTCGACGGAACCTTCCCCAACCACGAGGCGAACCCGCTCGACCCGAAGAATCTCGTCGACCTACAGAAGTTCGTACGCGAGACCGGTGCCGATATCGGATTGGCCTTCGACGGCGACGCGGATCGATGCTTCGTCGTCGACGAACTCGGAAATCCGGTCTCTCCTTCGGCAGTGACCGGGCTCGTAGCCGAGCGCGAGCTCGCCAAAGAACCCGGCGCGTCGGTGATCTACAACCTGATCACCTCCCATGCAGTTCCAGAGTTGGTGACCAGACTCGGTGGCAAACCCGTGCGAACAAGGGTCGGCCATTCGTTCATCAAGCAGCAGATGGCAGAGACCGGTGCTGTGTTCGGTGGTGAGCACTCCGCCCACTACTACTTCCGCGATTTCTGGGGTGCGGACTCCGGAATGCTCGCGGCGCTGCATGTCCTGGCAGCTCTCGGCGCTACAGATCGACCGCTCTCGGAGTTGATGAAGTCCTACGAGTCGTACTCTGCGTCAGGGGAGATCAACTCGACGGTCGAGGATGCCGTCGAGCGCACGAAGGCGGTGCTCGACGCCTTCGCGGACCGTACGGTATCGGTCGACCGGTTGGACGGTGTCACCATCGATCTCGCGGACGGTGCCTGGTTCAATCTCCGGGCGTCGAATACCGAACCGCTGTTGCGCCTCAACGTCGAAGCCCGCACCAGTGAAGATGTCGATGCTTTGACCTCCGAGATATTGGGCATAGTGCGAGGACAACTGGAATAGTGGGCTAGGAGACGCTCGCACTCACGAATTCACTCGGTCGGTGAGTGGACGTCGGTAAGGAAAGGACGGTGCAGATAGCCATGACAGCTCCGTCGTCTCTGCTGAATTTGGATGACACAGCCGCACTCGCCGCCGCCGATACCGACGGCGCCCTGCGCAGCGCCGCATTGGCAGGCGCGCAGGTCCGTGCGACGTATGCAGCCGTCGAGGAGTCCGTATCCGAACGGCTGAGCGATCTTCGCCCTCGCAGCGTTGTTTTCGTCGCGGGTGAAGGCCGCGCGGGTCGGGCCGCGTCCATGCTCATCGCCGCCTTCGGTGCACGCATCGGCTTTCCGCTTGTGCACGCCGCGACGACGCCACTGTGGGTCGGTCCGCTCGACGTAGTTGTGGTCTCCGGCGACGATGCCGGTGATCCACGGCTCGCAGAATCGATATCCGCAGCCGTTCGCCGTGGCGCCGAGACTGTTCTCGTCACCCCGGACGAGGGACCGCTGCGCTCTGCGGCGGCAGGCCGCGCAGTGTTCCTTCCACCGAGGGTCGCTGTGCGCGAGCACAACACGTTGATGCGTTACCTGGCTGCTGGGACGGCAATTCTCGCCGCTGTGTCCGACGGCGCCTATCGGTCCTTGCTGCCCGACTTGTCCGAAGTTGCAGATCTTCTCGATGCCGAGGCGGCTCGAAATCATCCCTCGCACGAGGTTTTTCACAACCCGGCGAAGTCGCTTGCTGCTCAGATCTCGGGCAGCAGGGTTGTGCTGTCCGGTGCGGGAGCCGTCGACGTCGAATTGGCCCGACACGGTAGTGAGGTTTTGCTGCGGGCTGCGGGCGTCGTGGCCGGGGCGAGTGAACTTTCCGATGTCATCGCCGCCGTCGTGTCCTCCGGTCGACCGAGCGGCGCAGCACCCGCCGAATACGATGCTTTCTTCCACGACGAAGAGTTCGACGGCCCCCGGCCCGAACAAGCGATTCGAGTAGTCGTCTTGGCATCGGATTCTTTCGCCGCGTCGGCCGAGCGTCGGACGGCTGCGCTACCGGACTCGGTCGTGATCACGGCGGGATTACCCGAGTTCGATCGGGGGAGCATCGATTTCGGATCGGCATCGGAATCTGTGGACGGCGCCGGAGGTTACCGGCGCGAAGGTCGGGACGGTGCAGGAAGCACCTCGCACGCGGCCGGTGAGCTAGGGGCAACGGCAGTATTGGCGACGCGGCTGGAAATGGCCGCCGCGTATCTACATTTGATGGGCGGGAAATAGTGCAACCACTGCTCGGTGCAGTCAGGTCGTATGCGTGGGGATCGAGGACTGCTCTTGCAGCTTTGCAAGGCAGGCCGGTTCCGTCCGAACATCCGGAAGCCGAAATCTGGTTGGGGGCGCACCCCGCAGATCCAGCAATGATCGACGACGGTACCTCGACGCGGTCGCTGCTCAGCGTCATCGATGAGAACCCGGCTCTCGAGCTTGGGGCCGATACGTCCGCGACCTACCTGGGGAGGCTCCCGTTTCTGCTCAAATTGCTTGCCGCCGACGAACCTTTGTCGCTGCAGGCCCATCCGAGCGCGACTCAAGCTGCCGAGGGATTTGCGCGCGAAGAGTCAGCACGGATACCGATCGATTCGTCCTTGCGGAACTACCGCGATGCGAGCCACAAACCTGAGCTGATCGTTGCGTTGACCGAGTTTCACGCACTTGCCGGATTCAGGTGTCCGCGCCGAACAGTCGAGTTCATCGACGCGCTGAACGTGGACGCTCTGTCCGGGTATCGATCACTTCTGGCCGACCAGCCGGACGATGCCGGCTTGCGGACAGTGTTCACTTCCTGGATCACCTTGCCCGGACCTGCCCTCGATGCATTGTTGCCGCTGGTCGCCGACGGGTGCATCGAGTATCTCTCGACTCGGGCGCAGTCCGACGGCGGCGAATTCGTCGCGGAGGCAAGAACACTTCTCGAACTCGGAGAGTCCTATCCGGGTGATGCGGGAGTGCTGGCGGCGTTGCTGCTCAACAGAATTACGTTGACCCCCGGCCAAGGCATTTTTCTCGATGCGGGAAACCTCCATGCCTACCTGGCCGGTGCGGGTGTGGAGATCATGGCGAACTCCGACAACGTATTGCGCGGTGGCCTGACAACCAAGCACGTGGATGTACCGGAACTTCTCCGGATTCTGGATTTCCAGCCATCGGAGGTGAAGATCCTCGAAGCGGAGCCTGACATGAGAGACACCGTCGCCTGTTACGAGACACCAGCGCCGGAATTCGCGTTGAGCCGCGCCGCGTTGTCGAACGGTTCTTCGGTGAAGTCGGACAGCGACGGGCCGTCGATACTGCTGTGTACCAAGGGGCGGGTCGTGGTGGACGACGGTGACCGCGAGTTGGTGCTCGAGCAAGGTTCGGCTGTGTGGATATCTGCGGCGGATCCAGCGTTCACCGCCGCGGCGCGATGGGGAGACGCCGAGATATTCTTCGCGACCGTCGGGTAGCGTTTCGCCCGATGCTGGAACCCTCCGTGCAAGAGCTCCATTCCCTAGGGTGTCAGAGCAGAGGCTCCAAGTGGCGTGTGAACAACTCGCAAGCCGAATACCGTCAGTGACCCGATCTCGACAGGTGGAACACACGCGATGACCGAAGATCGGCCGAAGAAGGCTCTGCGAACGACAGGCCTGTTCAGGACCAAGTCCGTAGAGCAGTCCATGAAGGACACCGACGAGCCGGACACCAAACTTCGGAAGGATCTCACTTCGTGGGACCTCACCGTGTTCGGCGTGGCTGTCGTCATCGGGGCCGGAATCTTCACGCTCACCGCGCGCACAGCAGGAAACGTTGCCGGTCCCTCGGTGTCGTTGGCATTTCTTCTAGCTGCAGTCGCGTGTGGGCTGGCCGCGCTCTGCTATGCAGAGTTCGCCTCGACCGTCCCGGTGGCGGGAAGTGCATACACCTTTTCGTACGCGACCTTCGGCGAGTTCGTCGCATGGATCATCGGGTGGGACCTGATCCTCGAGTTCGCGCTGGCGTCATCGGTGGTAGCGAAGGGGTGGTCGCTGTATCTCGGTGAGGTCATCGGGTCGGCATCGCCGATCGTGAAGATCGGTTCGCTCGATTTCGACTGGGGTGCGTTGGTGATCGTCCTCATCATCACGGTCCTACTTGTCAGCGGTACCAAGTTGTCGTCTCGGGTGTCGTTGGTGGTCACCGCGATCAAGGTCGCTGTCGTGTTGCTCGTGGTCGTTGTCGGCGCGTTCTACATCAAATCGGAGAACTACTCTCCCTACATTCCTCCATCCCAGGGTGGCTCCGCCGAAGAGGGCATTCACCAGTCGCTGTTGTCCTTCGTCACGGGCGCGGGGAGTAGCACCTTCGGGTGGTACGGGTTGCTGGCCGCTGCCAGCCTCGTCTTCTTCGCCTTCATCGGGTTCGACGTGGTCGCCACGACTGCGGAGGAAACCAAGAATCCACAGAAGGCTTTGCCTCGTGGAATTCTCGGGTCTCTTGCCATCGTGACGGTCCTCTACGTCGCCGTGACGCTCGTGCTGACCGGGATGGTGAACTACACCGAACTCGCTGGTGACGACTCCACGCTCGCGACGGCATTCGCACTCAACGGCCTCGATTGGGCAAAGAACGTCATTTCGTTCGGCGCACTGGCCGGACTGACGACGGTAGTCATGGTCTTGATGCTCGGGCAGACTCGAGTGCTGTTCGCCATGTCGCGTGACGGTCTCGTCCCACATTCATTGGCACATACGGGCTCGAGGGGCACCCCGGTACGAATCACGCTTCTCGTCGGCGGCGTGGTGTCGGTTCTCGCCGCATTCTTTCCGATCGGCACCCTCGAAGAGATGGTGAACATCGGCACACTGTTCGCTTTCGTCCTCGTGTCGATCGGCGTGGTTGTGCTCCGGCGGACGCGTCCGGACCTTCCTCGCGGATTCAAGGTTCCACTGATGCCGCTGATTCCGATTCTGGCGGTGGCCTCGTGCGTGTGGCTGATGGTCAATCTCTCGGTCGAGACGTGGATCAGGTTCGTCGTCTGGATGGCAATCGGCGTCGTAATCTACTTCGCCTACAGCCGGAAGAACGCAGACAAGACGATCCGTGCGCGCGCAGCGGCCAACGAACGCGACTCGAAATAGCGCGCCAGCGCGCTCGAATAGCCACTTTACGGGGCAGTAGGTATGTTATAGGCTCCTCGAACCAACTTCGGGTCGAGCTTCAGGGGGTGTGGGTTGAGCCAGGTCGGTCGTAACTGTGCGGTTGTGGACGAGGTCTCCGGTGCGCATCCTGCCATCGCAAAAAGCCGGCGAGGCTACAAGCGGTACCTCTGGTTGCTCGGTCTCCTCGCACCCGCTTCGGCTTTGCTGCCTTCGCAACTGGTCCTGTGGACCGGTATGCCGATATTTTGGTGGAGCGGTTTGATGGTCTTCTTCGTGATCATCCCGGTCCTCGACAAGGTGGCAGGTGAGGACGGCGACAATCCGTCCGATACAGACGTCTCGTCGATGCAGGAAGACAAGTTCTATCGATGGTGCACCTATGCGTTCCTGCCCATTCAGTTCTTCACCTTGCTGGTCGCGTGCTGGATGTGGGCTTTCGGAGATTTGACGATCATCGACAGGATCGGTCTGGCCGTCACGGTCGGCCTCGTCGCCGGAACTGGGATCAATGCGGCACACGAGTTGGGCCACCGGGTCGAACAACACGAACGTTGGCTTGCCAAAGTTGCCTTGACGCAGACCTTCTACGGGCATTTTTTCGTCGAGCACAACCGGGGACATCACGTCAGAGTGGCAACGCCCGATGATCCAGCCAGTTCACGGCTCGGGGAGAATCTGTGGACCTTCCTGCCTCGCAGTGTGGTCCTTGGGTTGATATCGGCGTGGCATCTGGAAACGCAGAGGTTGGCTCGCGAGAGCATCCGACCCTGGAGTATCCGAAACAATCTTCTGCATTCATGGTTGATGAGTGCGGTGCTGTTTTCGCTGCTGGCACTGATATTCGGGCCTGCAATTCTGCCGTACCTCGTGCTGCAGGCGGTCGTCGGTTTCTTGTTGTTGGAAACAGTCAATTATGTCGAGCACTACGGATTGCTTCGGGAAAAGAACGCTCGGGGGCGTTACGTCAGGTGCTCACCACGGCACAGCTGGAACAGTGACCGATTGTGCACGAATATCTTTCTCTATCACCTGCAGCGGCACAGTGATCATCACGCCAATCCGTCCAAGCGCTATCAGGTTCTTCGTACCTGCGACGAGGCACCACAGTTGCCGGCCGGATACGCAACGATGGTGATGATGGCGGCGTTCCCACCGCTGTGGCGTCGGGTCATGGACCCGCGAGTGATTGCGCACTACGACGGTGACGTGAGCAGAGCAAACATCCTTCCCCGTAAGCGCGAAACGATTCTTCGGACATACACAGTGCCCGGATGCGCAACGGCCCGGATGACCAAAAGCAGGTAGCGCGAACCCCCGGCGCGCAGACCCGATAGCCTGAATGAGAACTTCACGCAATCAGGAGAGGCAAGATGACCACCTCAGTAACGCCGGATGATCGTTCGGCCACAGGATCGGCACTCACCGCGGACAACCTCGGTGGAATCGACTTCAAGGTCGCAGACCTGTCGCTGGCGGAGTTCGGCCGTAAGGAGATCCGCCTCGCCGAGCACGAAATGCCCGGTCTGATCGCACTCCGTCGCGAATATTCCGACGTGTTGCCTCTCAAGGGCGCTCGAGTATCGGGATCGCTCCACATGACCGTGCAGACTGCCGTGCTGATCGAAACCCTGGTCGCCCTCGGCGCCGAGGTTCGCTGGGCGTCGTGCAACATCTTCTCCACCCAGGATCATGCGGCCGCGGCCGTCGTGGTCGGACCGTACGGGAGTGTCGAAGAGCCCAAGGGTGTTCCGGTCTTCGCATGGAAGGGCGAGACCCTCGAGGACTACTGGTGGGCCGCTGAGCAGATGCTGACGTGGCCGGCAGCCGCTGACGGGACCCCGCAGCCCCCCAACATGATTCTCGACGACGGCGGCGACGCGACGATGCTCGTGCTTCGTGGCGCTCAGTTCGAGAAGGCCGGCGTCGTTCCCCCCACCGACGAAGACCATGATTCGGACGAGTACCAGGTGTTCCTCGGCCTGTTGCGCCGTTCGCTCGAAGAGTCGAAGACCAAGTGGAGCGAGATCGCAGCGTCGGTCAAGGGCGTCACGGAAGAGACGACCACCGGAGTACTGCGGCTCTACCAGTTCGCTGCGGCCGGTGAATTGACCTTCCCGGCGATCAACGTCAACGACTCGGTCACCAAGAGCAAGTTCGACAACAAGTATGGCACTCGTCACTCGTTGATCGACGGAATCAACCGTGGTACCGACGTTCTCATCGGTGGTAAAGCGGTTCTGGTCTGTGGCTACGGCGACGTCGGTAAGGGCTGCGCCGAAGCATTGAAGGGCCAGGGTGCTCGCGTCACGGTCACCGAAGCCGATCCGATCAATGCGCTCCAGGCACTCATGGACGGGTTCGACGTGCGAACCGTCGAGGAGTTCATCGAGAAGGCGGACATCGTGATCACCTCGACGGGCAACCTCGGCATCATCACGTTCGCGCACATGCAGCGGATGAAGCACCAGACGATTCTGGGTAACATCGGCCACTTCGACAACGAGATCGACATGGCCGGTCTCGAGCGCGCGAAGGACGTCACGCGGATCAACATCAAGCCGCAGGTCGACGAGTTCCAGTTCGCCGATGGCCATTCGATCATCGTTCTGTCGGAAGGCAGACTGCTGAACCTGGGCAATGCCACGGGTCATCCGTCGTTCGTGATGAGCAACAGTTTCTCCAACCAGGTCATCGCGCAGATCGAACTGTGGACCAAGCCGAGCGAGTACGACAACGAGGTGTACCGCCTGCCGAAGCACCTCGACGAGAAGGTTGCTCGCATCCACGTAGAGGCACTCGGTGGCACGATCACCAAGCTCACCAAGGAGCAGGCCGAATACATCAATGTCGATGTCGAGGGCCCGTACAAGCCCGAGCATTACCGCTACTGATCCGGACGCGGTAGCAGTGGGAAAATTGCTGGTGATCGAGGGAGTCGACGGGGCGGGCAAGAACACCCTGGCCCGTCGGCTCGTCTCGGCGTGGGAGCGCGAGGGCCGCGAGGTCGCTCGCGTCGGGTTCCCACGGTACGGATTGTCGATTCATGCCGATCTCGCTGCCGAGGCGTTGCGCGGTGAGCACGGTGATACCGCTGAGAGTGTGCACGCGATGGCTTTGCTGTTCGCCCTGGATCGACGGGATGCGGCAGAGGTGATCCGAAAGCTGCTCTCGCACAACGATATCGTTCTGTTGGATCGATATGTTGCCTCGAATGCCGCATACACTGCCGCACGGCTCGAAGAGCAGGCCGACGGCGCTGGGGTCGAATGGATTCGAGCTCTCGAATTCGAGCGATTCGGGGTGCCGATTCCTGATGTGCAGATCCTGTTGGACGTCCCCGTCGAGCTCGCTGCCGAACGTGCTGCGGCACGTGAGGAAGAGGATTCGACTCGCGTCCGAGATTCCTACGAGCGTGACTCCTCGCTTCAAAGCAGGACTTCGGCGGCCTATGGCGGGTTGGCCGCCGCGAACTGGGTGTCACCGTGGGAGGTGATCGACGGCGACGTCGATCCGACCCAACTCGCCGCGCACCTGGTCAATGAGACATCTGACGGCATGAAAGTGACACCATAGGAACATGAAGCCCCGGATTCTTGTAGTCGACGACGATTCGGCTCTGGCCGAAATGCTCACCATCGTCCTTCGTGGCGAGGGTTTCGAGCCTTTCGTCGTCGGTGACGGCACTCAAGCTCTGGCCGCGGTTCGCGAGAACCGACCCGATCTGGTGTTGCTGGATTTGATGCTTCCAGGAATGAACGGCATCGACGTGTGCCGAGTTCTACGTGCGGATTCGGGAGTGCCGATCGTGATGTTGACGGCAAAAACCGACACTGTCGACGTCGTTCTCGGCCTCGAGTCCGGCGCGGACGACTACATCATGAAGCCGTTCAAGCCGAAGGAACTGGTCGCTCGTGTTCGGGCGCGATTGCGTCGCACCGAGGACGAGCCGGCCGAATTGTTGTCCATTGCCGACATCGTGATCGACGTCCCCGCCCACAAGGTGAGCAGGGGGGACGAGCTCGTGTCCTTGACCCCGCTCGAGTTCGATCTTCTGGTGGCGCTTGCTCGTAAACCGCGGCAGGTATTCACTCGTGAGGTGCTTCTGGAACAGGTGTGGGGCTACCGCCATGCCGCTGACACACGTCTGGTCAATGTTCACGTTCAGCGCCTGCGTGCGAAGGTCGAGAAGGACGCCGAGAACCCAGAAGTCGTTCTGACCGTGAGAGGGGTCGGCTACAAAGCCGGACCGCCGTGATCCGATTGTCCCACTCTCGGCGGCGAATCAACGGAACGTTCTCGCCGCTGTTGCGCTGGTTGCGTTCGCTCAGTACTGCGCTCGGTCATGCCTGGCGCCGTTCGCTTCAGCTGCGCGTGGTGGTCTCGACTCTGACGTTGTCGCTGGTCGTCATCACCATCCTCGGGGTCGTTCTGACCAGTCAGATCACCGATCGTCTGCTGGAGGCGAAGATCACCGCCGCCACCGAGGAACTCGATCGTTCACGTACCACTGTCGAAGGGTCGCTGGCCGGAGCCGACGACTCGAGCGGGCTGAGCACCCGTCTCGAGCGCGCGCGTGCACAATTGACCAGCCGCGACGTCGATGCCGGACAGGCTTCCGGGTCCGCGGGCACCTTCGACCCGGTGCTGATCGTCGAAGGCGACGGTGTCCGCAGCGACGCCTCCGTCGGTCCCGTCGATCACATTCCCGCGAGTTTGCGTGAGTTCGTGAAGCAGGGGTTGATCAGCTATCAGTACGCAACGGTCTCCGATAACGAGGGTGGATACTCCGGGCCTGCATTGATCATGGGTTCACCCACCGGATCCGATATCGCCGGGCTCGAGCTGTATCTGGTGTTTCCACTCGGGAGTGAGGACCGAACACTCTCACTCGTCCGCGGAACGCTCCTCATCGGTGCGGTCGTGCTCTTGGTCCTACTTGCAGCGATATCGATGCTCGTCGCCAGGCAAGTGGTGCTACCGATTCGCTCGGCCTCACGTATCGCTGTTCGATTCGCCGATGGACGACTCAAGGAGCGCATGCCGGTGCGCGGCGAGGACGACATGGCGCGGCTTGCCATGTCGTTCAACGAGATGGCGGAAAGCCTGTCCAAACAGATCACTCAGCTCGAAGAGTTCGGAAATCTGCAGCGGCGTTTCACTTCCGATGTGAGCCACGAGCTTCGAACCCCGCTGACGACGGTGCGCATGGCCGCTGATCTGATCCACGATGGCAGTGCAGATCTCGATCCGGCCTTGAGGAGATCCTCTGAGTTGTTGGTAAACGAGCTGGACAGGTTCGAGACGCTACTCGGTGATTTGCTCGAGATCAGCCGCCACGACGCGGGTGTCGCCGAACTGGCCGCGGAACAACTCGATCTACGGATGTGCGCGCGAGCGGCAGTGTCCACGGTGCGGCACTTGGCACGAGAGACTGGCACCGAGGTGATAGTGGATATGCCCGATACTGCCGTCATCGCAGAAGTCGACCCGCGTCGTGTCGAGCGAATACTGCGAAACCTGCTGGCCAATGCTCTCGATCACGGCGAAGGGAAGCCTGTTCTCCTGCGGCTCCGAGCCAATGCGGACGCTGCGGCATTTGTCGTCCGAGATCAGGGAGTGGGGCTACGTCCCGGTGAGGAGAAGCTCGTTTTCAATCGCTTCTGGCGTTCGGATCCCTCTCGCGTGCGCAGATCGGGCGGGACCGGTCTCGGACTTGCCATCAGCGTCGAGGATGCACGGTTGCACGACGGGAAGCTCGAGGCTTGGGGGGCTGTGGGTGAAGGCGCATGCTTCCGGTTGACGTTGCCACTCGTGCGAGGACACAAAGTGATCGGAAGTCCATTGCCCCTGAAGCCGAGTACTCGGCGTTACTCACAGGGCCAGCCGCTACCCTCGTCGACCTCGCGGACCGATACGCCGCCGACGCCGGATGCGGAGCACTCGGAGTTGACGCCTGCAGTGGCCAGCGAGTCGACGGCCCCTTCGAACCCTTCGGAGTCATCGTGATCCGGCGTTGTTCGGCGACCGTTGCTGCTGTGCTGGTCGTCCTCCTGTCGCTCGCAGGATGCGCGAGCCTGCCCGAATCGTCGACCCCACAGGCAATCGGTTCGATCACGGGAGGAGCGGCGTCGACTACACCGCCACCGCCGGCGGAAGGACGTGAGCCCGATCTGCTCGTCCGCGACTTCCTCGTGGCGAGCGCGAATTCGGCGAACCGCCATCAAGCTGCACGGCAATATCTGACACGCGATGCCTCCAGTACCTGGGACGACGGGGCCAAAACCGTCGTAGCGGACAGAATCGACCTGTTGTCCGGCCCTCGCACTTCGGACGAATCGGAGTACACGATTCGATCGAATACCGTGGGTGTCCTCGCGTCGGGTGGTGACTATCAGGCCGGTGCAGGCTCGGTGGACTCGACGATTCGGATGGTCAAGGTCGACGGGGAGTGGCGCATCGACGAGCTTCCTCCTGGCGTCTTGATCGATCGCTCGCAGTTCTTCAATGCCTACCAACGCCAGTCGTTGTTCTTCGTCGATCCGCTCGGTGCGGCGTTGGTTCCCGATGTGCGGTGGCTCACCGGTTCTCCTGATCAACTGGCCAACCAGCTCGTGCAATTGCTGATCGACGGGCCGAAACAGACGTTGGCGCCTGCGGTGTCGAACGAATTGTCGAACGATGTCGGCGTTCGTGGGCCGATTACCAAGGCCGATGGTCGAACAACACAGGTCGGCGTCGGTCCGGGCGGAGTGAAAATCGATTTCGGCGGACTGCAGTCGATGGATACGAAGAATCGTGAGCTACTTGCTGCCCAGGTGATCTGGACGTTGGCATCGGCGGATATATCCGGTCCGTACGTCCTGCTCGCCGACGGACAACCTCTCGACGACGACAAGCAGGACGGGTGGACGACCGCAGATGTCGGTTCTCTCGATCCGTTGGGGACATCCGAGACTGCAGTGGGCCTACACGCGTTGGTCGCCGGGCAACTGATGTCGGTCGAGGATTACGGTGCCGTTCCCGTTCCAGGATATTTCGGCACCGTCAACAACCTGCGTAGCGTCGCGCTGTCGAACGACGGAACGCTGGTGGCCGGTGTCGCAGACACCGGCCGCCCGGTGCCCGAGCCGTCCTCGACATTGATGATCGGCGGGTACGACAGTGGTGCCTTCCCGGTGGCGGAGGGACAGTCGATCACCAGACCTTCCTGGGGTGCCGACAACAACGCGGCCTGGGCTGTCATCGACGGTACGAATGTGATTCGCGCAGCACGGGATCCAGCGACGGGGCAGGTGTCGGTGGTTCCGGTGGATGCCACCGCCGTCACTGCGCTCGGTGTGAGGATCACCGACCTACGGCTATCACGCGACGGTGTCCGGGCGGCCATGATCGTCGACGGGTTGGTGTATGTCGCGTCGGTGGTGCGCAAGGCGAACGGCTCGTACTCCCTGATGTCTCCCAAGGCGGTGGCGAACGGTCTCGGCAGCGACGCTCTGGCGTTGGACTGGAGCACCGGTGATGCCATCGTCATCGTGCGTATCGCGACCGATGTGCCGGTAGTGCAGGTTACAACCGACGGTTCGCGCCTCGACGCGCTTCCGAGCCGGAACCTGACAACTCCGGTGCTCTCTGTCGACGCGTCGCCGACGAACGAGTACGTCGCGGATTCGCGAGCAGTATTTCAGCTGAACAATGGTGATCCTGCCGGTGACCGCTACTGGCGTGAAGTAGCCGGACTGGCAGGAGTGAAAGCGACACCGATCCTGCCAGGCTGAGCGCTGTATCCGGCAGGAAAAAAGTGTCGTACCCGGATGCTGTGATTCGCCGTATGAACGCAACTGTTCGGACGTTGCTCGACCTGGCACTTCCTCGAGAGTGTGGGGGCTGCGGTGCTGTGGGAACCCTGTGGTGTCCTCGGTGCGAGGACACGGTGTGTTCCGCCGTCGAGCGGGTATCGCCTCGTTCCGACCCAGGAGTGCCGTGCTGGGCGCTCGGGCCGTACTCCGGGGCCCGCCGAAGCGCGGTTCTCGAGCTGAAGGAACGGAACCGGCACGATGTGGCGGTCCCGCTCGGACGGGCCCTTGCCCACGCGGTCGGGCAACTTCGAATACTCGGTGAGATCGATCCGCCCGAGCTTTCTCGTCTGGTGCTCGTGCCTGCGCCCACTCGAGCGCGTGCGGCGCGAGTGCGAGGTGGCGATCATGTAGAGCGTTGTGTCAGAGCGACCGCGGCCGAGCTAGGGCAAGAAGTCGTGCGGATACCGTCGGTATTACGGATGCGCAGGGGCGTGCGAGATTCGGTCGGGCTCAGTGCGTCCGAGCGGCAGGCGAATGTGGCGGGTCGCATCGAGTTGGCACTCTCGCGCAGCGCAACATCTGCAGGTCGTCGACATCGCGGACGCACCGAAGTCGGCGATGTCGCTGCGCGCGTGGGAATTCCGCGTGAGAGAACTGTCCTTCTCGTCGACGACGTACTCACCACCGGTGCGACGGCGACCGAATCAGTAAGTGTCCTAAAGAATTCGGGAGTGCGTGTCGATGGGGTGTTGGTAGTTGCAGCAGTTCGGTAGGGGGCCTCGGCAGTGCGCTCCGGACACGCAGACGTACCAATTTCGAGTGAAGAGTGGCACACGAGCGGATGACAGACTAACGTCGCGGACATGACCTCGATATGTTTTTCGGGGTCTCGTAGTGGAGGTGATGCAGCCGCACGTGATGCCGGTTGGTTCCCCATTCGGCATGAACATTTGCCGCACTGCGAAAAGCGGTGCAGCCTATATCGGGAGGTACGAGTGACGACCCCTTCACAAGCTTCTGTTTTCTTCGACGAGAAGCCTTCGGACGAGTCCACCAAGACCAGTGCCGACGTTGTGGTCAAGGGCCGCAACGTCGAGATCCCAGACCACTTCCGGGTGTACGTCTCCGAAAAACTGGCCCGACTCGAGCGCTTCGACCCTTCCATCTACCTTTTCGACGTCGAACTGCAGCACGAGCGCAACCGTCGACAAGCCAAAGCATGTCAGCGCGTGGAAATCACCGCAAAGGGCAAAGGCCCGGTTGTTCGAGCAGAAGCTACTGCCGACAGCTTCTATGCGGCGCTCGAGTCCGTCACATCGAAACTGGAAGCGCGTCTTCGTCGGACCAAGGATCGCCGCAAGGTCCATTACGGTGACAAGACTCCGGTATCGGTCGCCGAGGCTACGGCGGAGTTGGCTGAGGACGACAGTCTGGCACTGAACCCGGATATCAAGCTGGATTCGTTCGAGGACGAGGCTACGGGGCCCGGACAGATCGTCCGAACCAAAGTTCACTCCGCTGCACCGATGAGCGTGGACGACGCTCTCTACGAGATGGAATTGGTCGGTCACGACTTCTACCTCTTCCATGACAGCGTCTCCGACCGCCCGTCCGTCGTGTATCGACGGCACGCATTCGACTACGGCCTGATCAGACTCACCTGATCTGGCCTACGCACTAGGTCCGACGTGCATTTCGAGTTACGTCAGTGGGCCCGACCTGGGGTTCGACCCCAGGTCGGGTCCACCGACGTGTGGTGGGCCTACAAAGCACTCAGCATCAGCGCCTACCATGGACGCGTCGGTCCGCTGCTGGCATGAGACTTTCTTGTGAGTGCAGCGCAACCGGCGCTGCCGTAACGCCCCGCTACGACGTATATGACCAGTCGATATCTTGTTAGCCGATATCCGTAACCGAGGATCGAGGACGAGAAAGCCCGTGCCTTCGCTGTCGTTTTCCAAGCTGCTCCGTGTTGGTGAAGGTCGCATGGTCAAGCGGCTCAAGAACATCGCAGACCATGTGTCCACCCTGTCTCCGGACGTCGAGCGGCTGTCCGACGCCGAACTGCATGGCAAGACCGCAGAGTTCAAGAATCGATTCGCGTCCGGTGAATCGCTGGACGAGCTGCTGCCCGAGGCTTTCGCCGTCGCCAGAGAAGCGTCGTCCAGAGTGCTGTCGCAGCGCCATTTCGACGTCCAGGTGATGGGCGGAGCAGCTCTGCATTTCGGGAACATCGCCGAGATGAAGACAGGCGAGGGCAAAACCCTCACCTGTGTTCTGCCTGCATATCTCAATGCGATCTCCGGTAACGGAGTGCACGTGGTGACGGTCAACGACTACCTGGCCAGGCGAGATTCGGAGTGGATGGGCCGAGTCCACCGCTTCCTCGGCCTCGAGGTCGACGTCATTCTCTCGGGAATGACTCCTACCGAGCGACGTGCGGCCTATTCGGCCGACATCACCTACGGAACGAACAACGAATTCGGCTTCGACTACCTCCGCGACAACATGACGCACTCCCTCGACGATCTGGTGCAGCGGGGTCATAACTTCGCGGTCGTCGACGAGGTCGATTCGATCCTCATCGACGAGGCGCGCACGCCGCTGATCATCTCGGGTCCGGCTGACGCTTCGTCCAAGTGGTACGGGGAGTTCGCCCGAATCGTGCCGATGATGAAGATCGACGTGCACTACGAGGTCGACATCCGTAAGCGGACCATCGGTGTCCACGAGGCGGGCGTCGAATTCGTCGAGGACCAGCTCGGCATCGACAATCTGTACGAAGCCGCGAATTCGCCGCTGGTGAACTACCTCAACAACGCGATCAAGGCGAAAGAGCTCTACACCAAGGACAAGGACTACATCGTCCGCGACGGCGAGGTCATCATCGTCGATGAGTTCACCGGTCGCATCCTGGTGGGGCGTCGATACAACGAGGGCATGCACCAGGCCATCGAGGCGAAGGAAAAGGTCGAGATCAAGGCCGAGAATCAGACTCTCGCCACGATCACGCTGCAGAACTATTTCCGGCTGTACGACACTCTGTCCGGCATGACCGGTACTGCCCAGACCGAAGCGGCTGAGCTTCATCAGATCTACGGGTTGGGAGTAATTCCGATCCCGACCAACCGGCCGATGGTTCGCGTCGACAACGGCGACCTCATCTACAAGACCGAAGAGGCGAAGTTCGATGCGGTGGTGGCCGACGTCGTCGCACGACATTCCAAAGGACAGCCGGTTCTGATCGGAACGACGAGTGTCGAACGCTCGGAATACTTGTCCAAGCAGTTCACCAAGCAAGGCGTAGTGCACAGCGTCCTCAACGCTAAGTTCCACGAGCAGGAAGCCACCATCGTGGCCGAGGCCGGCATGCTCGGTGCGGTCACCGTGGCGACCAACATGGCAGGACGTGGCACCGACGTCGTTCTGGGTGGTAACCCGGACATCATCACCGATCTGCAGCTGCGTAAGCAGGGTCTGGACCCAGTGGAGACGCCCGACGCATATCAAGATGCGTGGGAGCTTGCCCTGGAGACCGTGAAGGCCCAGGTGAAAGCCGACGCGGCGACGGTACGCGATGCCGGCGGACTGTACGTCCTCGGTACCGAGCGGCACGACTCGCGCCGGATCGACAACCAGCTTCGTGGTCGTTCCGGTCGTCAGGGTGACCCAGGGGAGTCCCGCTTCTATCTGTCACTCGGTGACGAGTTGATGCGTCGATTCAACGGTGGCGCACTCGAATCGATCATGACTCGTCTGAACCTGCCCGATGACGTGCCGATCGAGGCCAAAATGGTCTCCAAGGCCATCAAGAGTGCGCAGACGCAGGTCGAGCAGCAGAACTTCGAGATCCGCAAGAACGTTCTCAAGTACGACGAGGTCATGAACCAGCAGCGCACCGTCATCTACGAGGAGCGGCGCCGCATCCTCGAGGGCGCTGACATGGAAGGCCAGGTCGAGGGGATGATCACCGATGTGATCACCGCCTACGTCACCGGGGCTACTGCTGACGGGTACGTCGAGGATTGGGATCTCGAGCAGTTGTGGACGGCATTGAAGACCTTGTATCCGGTTGGTCTGGACTACAAGGAGCTCTCGCAGGAGAACGAGTTCGGCGAAAAGGGCGATCTGAGCCGCGAGGAACTTCTCGAGGCATTGCTCGCCGACGCTCGGGCCGCGTACGCGACGCGTGAGAAGAACATCGAGGAGATCGCGGGCGAGAACGGAATGCGTGAGCTGGAGCGTCGGGTGCTGCTCTCGGTGCTCGATCGAAAGTGGCGTGAGCACCTCTACGAGATGGACTACCTCAAGGAAGGCATCGGCCTGCGCGCGATGGCGCAGCGCGATCCTCTGGTGGAGTACCAGCGCGAGGGGTACGACATGTTCCAGGGAATGCTGGAGGGGTTGAAAGAGGAATCCGTCGGGTTCTTGTTCAACCTGCAGGTCGAGGCGACCCCCGCCCCCGCAGGTCCTGCGGTAGGGGCAGGCTTGGCCGTCGCGCCGGGTCTGGCGTCTCCGATCGGTACTGCCGGTGCGTCGATGCAGAAGTCGACGGCTGCCCAGAAGACACCGATTCAGAATCCGCTGCCGACACAGGACCACCTCGCACAGCCGGCGCAAGGTGCGGCACCGAGCGCCCTACGCGCGAAGGGCCTCGACGAGCGCCCCAGCGGGAGGTTGACGTTCTCCGGTCCGGACGAAGACGGCGGTACCGAGGTACGGCGTTCGGGTGGCGGATCCGGTCAACGCGGGTCAGCGACCGAAGGAACCCCGATCACCCCTGAGGGGACGCGCCGAGAGCGACGCGAGGCAGCCCGCGAGCAGTCGAAGACCTCCAGCAAGTCCGGTAGGTCCAAGAAGAAGCGTTGAGGGCCTGCCATCGTTCCGGTAGACCTCAACGGATCCTGACCGAGGTGACCGTCCAGCCCGAGTGTCGCGCAGTCTTTCGATACTCGAGGCGGGCGGCCACCGCAAAGATGCGCGGTCCGCGGGCATAGGTGCCGAACACCTCCGCGGAGTTCTTCGCGCATCGACTCACGTGCACCCGTCGTAGTGACGCGGCGCCGAGACTCTGGCCGGGTGGCTGCGAATTCACAAGGGTTTTCAGCGACTCGACAACAGTGGGGGTGAACAAGGCGCCCAGCCTGGCCGTTGTTCGGCGTCTGTCGAGAATCTCCAGGATCAGTCGCAACGCGTGTTCTGCACCGCGCTGTGCGTCTTCGGAAGCCTGACGCTCGGCTGGGGTTACGACATTCGATCCAGGTGTGCCCCCGTGAGCGTGGTTGCCGAGACTTCGCTGGAAGGGGCGACGTCGCCGGCCCGACTGGCTGCCGGCGTGTACTTGCGCGAGATGGTGGTCGAGACGATTTCTGGCGTGTACGGCGGCACTTCCCGAGGCCGTCGGCGGCTCGAAAGGGCGGGCGTGCGAAAGGAATGTATGACGGTTCGGCACAGGTAGGTTGTCCATTTTCTTGCATCCCTTACGTCGCGGTATATGCATCCTCTAGTGAAAGAGACGGAACCGGAGGCCGTACGGTTCCACTGGTGTCTTTCGCGCAGCAGGTAGAAAAGGCTGTAGCGTTTTGCTTCATCCAAGTTCGATCGACATGGCCGATTCGAGTGTCGGGCAGAACCAGCAGGTACCGGCGAACGGAAACGGGGAGCAGGATTCGCGATGGCGACAAGGCTGACTACGCAGGATGCGTCTTTCTACTTTCTCGAGGCCAGCAGCACGCCCATGCATTTGGGATCGTTGGCTACCTTCCGCACACCGCGCAGCGGTTTCAGTTATGAGAATTTGCTGGAGCTTGTCGAGGAGCGTCTGGTTCTCGTGCCCCGCTATCGGCAGAAGGTTCGCGAGGTCGCATTCGGGCTGGCGCGCCCGGTATGGGTCGACGATCCGGACTTCGACATCACCTACCACATTCGTCGGTCTGCGTTACCGAAACCGGGTTCCGATGATCAGCTTCACGATTTGATTGCCCGGCTCACCTCCCGACCCCTGGACCGAACACGTCCACTATGGGAGATGTACCTCGTGGAGGGGTTGTCCAAAAACAGATTCGCCATCTTCACCAAATCGCATTCTGCTCTCGTGGACGGAGAGATGGCACTCGAGCTCGGTCAAGTCATCCTCGACGCGAGCAAGAGCCCCCCTGCCATGGCCGAGGAACTGTGGATGCCGGCACGCGAGCCCAAGGACACGACACTCGTCCTCGATGCCATCACCGAGATGATCGTTCGCCCAAGTGAAGGCATCGAAGCCGTCCGAGATGCGTTCCGCGGGATCACCGACGTGGCGAGTGAGGTCGTTGCCGCGACGGGCAAAGTGTTTTCCGCCGTGCGCACGGCGGCGCAGGTTGCTCCCGCCAGCCCGCTCAATACTCCGATATCTCGGAATCGTCGGTTTGCGGTGGCGAAGACAGAACTGTCCGACTATCGAAAGATCCACACCCGATTCGGTTGCTCGATCAACGATGTCGTACTCGCTGTGGTGACGGGTGCATTGCGCAACTGGCTTCTCTCGCGCGGCGAACCGGTGACCGAGTCGTCGACGGTTCGGGCGTTGGTGCCGATGTCGGTGTACGTCTCGAACGAAGGGGCAGGACCCGTCGAGCACGCTGCCAGGCTGACCGGTGAGCCCGAAGCCGAGGTGCCGCGCAGCGAAGTGGCGTCGTTTCTCGTGGACCTGCCGGTCGGGGAGCCCAATGCGGTCGTCCGGCTGTCCCATATTTCTCATGCGACCGAAGCTCATGCGCGACAGTCACCCGGAGTGACGGCTCAAACTCTGATGCGGATTTCGGGATTTGCTCCGGCCAGCTTGCATGCCATGGGCGCGCGAGCGGGTAGTCGACTTTCGAAGCGACTGTTCAACCTGATCATCACCAACGCTCCGGGACCGCAGTTTCCACTCTATGTGGGTGGAGCGCGCATGCTGGAGATGTACCCGGTGTCCCCGCTCTTCGAGAATCAGGCCCTCAGTATCGGTCTGACGTCGTACGACGGCTCCGTGTACTTCGGGCTGAACGCCGACCGGGGTGCGATGCCCGACGTCGACGTGGTGACAGCACTGCTACTCGAGTCTCTCGAAGAGCTGATCGATGCCAGCAACGAGTCGAGAGTGTGAGGAGTTCTACTGTGAGGGTGTACATACCGGCGACGGTTGCGATGTTGAGGACGCTGGTGGCAGACGGTGAATTCCATCCGGTGAGCAGGACCGCATTCGCGGTGACGCCGTCCCTACGAGAGGCGTATTCCTCGGGTGACGACGAGGAGTTGGCCGAGGTCGCAATGAACGAGGCCGCCAGGGCGTCGTTGCGGCTCATCGCCGCAGGCATCGAGGACGAGACCGATGCCGGGGTAGTGGACGGGGGAGTGGTGCATCGACGAGCGGTCATTGCCGCGGACGTCGAGGACCCGACGCTTCGTCCCGATCTCGACGACGCGGTCGTTCGGTTGAAGAACCCGCTGCGCATGGACGAGGTGGCGTCGGTTCACCTCGATCTGGAGAGCGCGGAGGAAGCGGTCGGAAAAGCTGTCGCGGTAGTCGACGCGGCCGACGTCGGTGATCCCGACGCAGAGTTCGTCCTCGGCGATGCCGAAGACCACATTCTGGCGTGGTACGCGACGCAGGAATTGCCGTTCTTGCTCGCGTTGCTGTGACGGCGGTGTAACCCACGTCGCTTTTGCGTTTCGTCAACCTACGGTAGCGTAACTTACAGCAACGTACCGTTGCCTCGAGCGAGGGGATGACCAACCGGATGGACCTCAAGAAGTGGCTGGAAGCCCCTGCTGCGGACGTATCTGCGCCCAAGCGGCCCAAGCTGAACATGCTGCGCGGAGCGTTCACCAGGATCACGACCCCTTTGCTTCCCGACGATTACCTGCACCTCGCCAATCCGTTGTGGTCGGCCAGAGAGCTGCGCGGACGCGTCGTGGAAGTGAAGCAGGAAACCGCCACCGCCGTGACGCTCGTCATTCAACCGGGGTGGGGCTTCAATTTCGATTACAAGCCTGGCCAGTACATCGGCATCGGTCTCCACCTCGGCGGTAGGTGGCATTGGCGGTCGTATTCGCTGACGTCACCGCCGAACTGGGACGAAAAGCGTATTTCGATCACCGTGAAGGCGATGCCCGAGGGTTTCCTCTCCAGTCACCTGGTCGGTGGAGTCCCACAGGGCACCATTGTTCGACTGGCCGCGCCGAAAGGAAATTTTGCGCTTCCGACGCCACCTCCGGACAAGATTCTGTTTCTTACGGCCGGTAGTGGCATCACGCCGGTGATCTCGATGCTGCGTGCGCTGGATCGCCATGGAGAATTGTCGGACACCGTGCACATTCACTCGGCACCTACCGAGGACGAGGTCATGTTCGCGGACGAACTCTCTGCCCTTGCCGAGGCGCATCCACAATTTCATTCGCATATTCAGCTGACACGGTCCGATGGCAAGTTCGCACTCGCCTCGCTCGACGAGCTGTACCCGGACTGGCGTGCCCGGGAGACATGGGCGTGTGGTCCCGCTTCTCTCCTCGAAGAGATCGAGCGAGTGTGGAAACACGAAGGGTTGGAAGACAAGCTTCACCTCGAGAGATTCGAGATTTCGCGCGCTGACACTTCTGGTAAGGGCGGAACGGTGACGTTCGCCAAGTCGGATCGTTCCACTGAGGTCGACGGCGCGACGAGTCTGCTCGAGGCAGGCGAAAATGTCGGTGTGCAGATGCCTTTTGGATGCCGGATGGGGATTTGTCAGACCTGCGTGGTTCCGCTGACTGCAGGCCATGTCATCGATCTCCGCTCAGGCAAACAGCACGGTGAAGGTGATCGAATTCAGACGTGCATCTCGGCCGCAGCCGGCGACTGCACTCTCGACCTGTAAACACCTGTGCGCTGCGGGGCAGCACATCTACCTCTCAGTATCTTCGGTTATTATTCGACTGGGCGCTCCGTCGCCTGACAGACATTCGGGCTAAGCCATCAGTGCTAGGCCCAGGACCCCTGGAGGACCACGATGGCCATTTCGGACATCAAGGAGTTTGCTCACCTGACCGAAGCCGATATGGAAGCCTTCGGACACGAACTCGACGCGGTACGACGTGATATCGAGGACAGTCGTGGCGCCAAGGATGCCGCCTATATCCGCCGGACCATCAGGGTGCAACGCAGTTTGGAGCTCGGAGCTCGAATTGTTCTGTTGGGCAGCAAGTATCGACCCGCTTGGTTAGCCGGAACAGCGATGCTCAGCGTTGCAAAGATCATCGAGAACATGGAGCTCGGGCACAATGTGATGCACGGGCAATGGGATTGGATGAACGATCCGGAGATTCATTCTGTCTCGTGGGAATGGGATCAGACGGGGCCGTCGGAGCAGTGGAAGCGAGCGCACAACTACTCGCATCACACGTACACGAATATCGTCGGAATGGACGACGACATCGGTTTCGGCATTCTCCGTATGACTCGTGACGAGCCATGGAAGCCGATCAACCTGATTCAGCCCTTGGCCAACGTTCTCCTTGCCATGACTTTCGAGTGGGGCATCGCCCTGCACGATCTCGATGCGAAGAAGGACCTCGACGGCGAGACGAGTCTGCCGTTCTGGAAGTCGGCGTCCAACCGACAGTTCGGCCGCAAGATCGCGCGTCAGGTAGGCAAGGATTTCGTTCTCTTTCCCGCGCTGACCGGCCCCGCGTGGAAGTCGACTTTGACTGCCAATGCGACGGCGAATCTCGTGCGCAACCTGTGGACGTACGTAGTGATCTTCTGCGGACATTTCCCCGATGGTGCGGAGAAGTTCACCATCGGCCAGTTCGAGAACGAGACTCGCGCCGAGTGGTACATGCGGCAGATGCTGGGAAGTGCAAACTTCGAGGCGGGCAAAGTCATGGCATTCATGTCGGGCAACCTGTGCTATCAGATCGAGCACCACATGTTTCCCGATCTTCCGAGCAACCGGTACGCGGAAATCTCCGAACGCGTTCATGCGCTCTGTGAGAAGTACGACCTTCCGTACACTACGGGCTCGCTGGGTAAGCAATACCTGTTGGCGCTTCGTACCATTCACAAGCTTTCGCTTCCGGACTCCTGGTTGCGGGCTACCTCCGACAATGCGCCCGAGACGAGCTCTGAGCGACGTTTCCGCACGGGCGAGCATCCTGCCGTCCATGCGCTCCGAATCGATCCGATGACCGGTGAGCGGCGAGGACTTCGTTCGGCTATCGCCGAAGCACGGGTCACCCTTCGGAACGCAAAAAAGGAAGCCAAGCGCCAGGCGAAGGCACTGCGTCGCGCAAAGGGGTAGTGAGTTCACTCACACCTACGCGCGCGTAACCTACGCAACCGTAAGTTGCGGTACGGTCGTTGCAAGAACGTGTACGAAGTGCACCTCGACGACTGCCAGGAGGGCCGTATCCTATGGCGATTTCGGAAATCAAAGAATACGCACATCTGACCGACGCCGACGTGGAAGCGCTCGGAGTCGAACTCGACGCGATACGTCGAGATATCGAGTCTTCGCGGGGCGAGCGTGACGCGAAATATATTCGCAATACGATTCGCTTTCAGCGCGCCCTCGAGATCGGTGGTCGTGCAACCCTTTTCGCGAGCCGCAAGCGTCCCGCCTGGTTGCTCGGCGCGGGACTGCTCGGCGCGGCAAAGATCATCGAGAACATGGAGCTCGGGCACAATGTGATGCACGGGCAATGGGATTGGATGAACGACCCGGAGATTCACTCCACCTCGTGGGAGTGGGACAACACCGGACCGTCCGCGCATTGGAAGCAGACCCACAACTACATTCATCACAAGTACACCAACATCCTCGGTATGGACGACGACGTCGGTTACGGGCTGCTGCGGGTGACTCGCGATCAGCGCTGGAAGCCGTTCAATCTCGGTAACCCGGTGTTCAACCTGCTGCTGCAGCTGTTCTTCGAGTACGGCGTCGCAGCCCAGCACCTCGAACTGGGCAAGGTTGCCAAGGGGCGTATTCCGCGCGAGGAGTTCGTTCAGAAGCGCCGCGAGGTTCTCGAGAAGGTCGGCAGGCAGGTCGTCAAGGACTACGTGGTGTACCCGGCTCTGACCGGTCCCGCGTGGAAGTCGACGATGACGGCGAATCTCCTTGCGAACATGATTCGCAACGTGTGGACGAACACCGTCATCTTCTGTGGTCACTTTCCCGACGGCGCCGAGAAGTTCACCAAGTCCGACATGGAGGGTGAGACTCAGGGGCAGTGGTACCTGCGTCAGATGCTCGGCAGTGCGAATTTCGACGCGGGCCCCGTCATGGAGTTCATGAGCGGAAACCTCTGCTATCAGATCGAACACCATCTGTTCCCGGATCTTCCCAGTAATCGTTTGCGGGAGATCAAGGTTCGCGTTGTGCAGCTCGCCGAGAAATACGACTTGCCGTACACCACCGGATCGATCGGCAAGCAGTATCTGTTGTCGTGGCGAACAATCGCCAAGCTCTCGCTGCCGAACAAGTATCTTCGGGCTACCGCGGACGATGCACCGGAGACAGCATCCGAACGCAAGTTCGCCAATGAGCCTGCGGGTCTGCTGACCATCGATCCCGAGACCGGGAAGCGTCGTGGCCTTGCAACGGCGATTCGTGAAGCCAGGAAGTCCCGCGGTCCGTTCGGGCGAAAAGGTAAGTGAAGTAATACTTTCGGTTCGATACCACGAACGACGTCTGGTGATCTACTGCCAGGCGTCGTTCGTGCGTACGGCCTCGAGAAGACCGCGAACGGCGCGGACGCGACGGGCGGCGTCACCGGTCAAATCATCGAGCGCACACTCGGGATCGGCGGGAGGTCCGAGATGAGTGCACCCTCGCGAGCACTCCTCGATGGCGTCGGCCAGGTCGGAGAAGGCAGCCACGACGTCGTGCGGTGAGATGTGCGCGAGGCCGAAAGATCTGATTCCCGGGGTGTCGACGACCCATCCGCCGCTGGGCAAGGGCAAGGCAACCGACTGCGTCGACGTGTGCCGTCCCTTGCCTACGCCCGATACGACGCCGACGGCGCGATGCGCGTCGGGGACGAGTCGATTGACGAGGGTGGACTTTCCGACCCCCGAGTGTCCGATCAGTGCGGTCAGTTTGCCCCGCAACGTTGCCGTCAGCTCGGTGAGATCCTCGCTTTGGCCGGCGAGAACCACAGGCACGTCCAAATCGGCGAAAGATGCGGTGAAGTCGGTCGGATCCGCCAGGTCGCTCTTGGTCAGGCACAGAATCGGTGACAGACCGCCGACGTAGGCCGCGACCAGTGCGCGCTCGACGAAGCCGGTGCGCGGCGGCGGATCGGCCAGCGCAGCGACGATGAGTAGTTGCTCGGCGTTGGCGACGACGACACGTTCGAAGGGATCGGTGTCATCGGCTGTACGGCGGAGCACCGTGCGACGCTCGGCGACGCGGACGATACGAGCGAGGGTATCGACCTTGCCGGTCAGATCTCCAACGATGTCGACGTCGTCTCCGACGACGATCGGAGTTCGCCCCAGTTCACGTGCACGCATGGTGACGACGGGCCGGTTCGGGTCACCTCCCAGAACGCATCCCCACCTGCCTCTATCGACCGCCACGACCATGGCCGATTCGGCATCGGCATGTTCGGGCCGGGTCTTGGTCCGAGGTCGTGAGCTTTTTCCCGGACGTATGCGTACGTCCGATTCGTCGTACCGGCGCGGCGTCAGGACATGGTCCCGTCGGTCTCGAGGTGCGACTGCGAACCGGCGAGCATGTCGGACCACAGGGTCTCGAACCCGGGCAACGTCTTCGCCGTGGTGCCGATGTCGTCTACCTGCACTCCGGGTACACGCAGTCCGAGTATTGCGCCCGCCGTTGCCATTCGGTGATCGGCGTATGCCTGCCAGAGTCCGGCGGTGAGGGGGACCGGCGTGATCTCGAGACCGTCGGCGGTTTCGACGGCTCTTCCGCCGAGCCTGCCGATTTCGGTTGCGAGTGCTTTCAGCCGATCGGTTTCATGGCCGCGTAGATGGGCGATCCCGCGAAGCCAGGACGGTCCATCGGCGAGCGCTGCCAGTGCTGCCACTGTCGGGGTGAGCTCGCCTACCTCGTGTAGGTCGATATCGATGCCGTGCAGCACGTCCGGTCCCGACACGACGAGGGTGCCGTCGTCGAGTTCGACCTCGGCGCCCATGGACCGAAGTATCTCGCGGATCGCATCGCCCGGTTGCGTCGTTGCGACCGGCCACTGGGGCACGCGCACTTCACCGCCGGTGACCGCAGCTGCGGCAAGAAACGGTGTGGCGTTCGACAGATCCGGTTCGATGACCCAGTGCACCGGGGCAACAGGCCCCGGGTGGACACGCCAGGTATCGGCGTCGCCGCTGTCCTGGGGGGTGTCCACTCGCACGCCGGCCTGCCTGAGCATGTGCACCGTCATATCGATGTGTGGCATCGACGGCACCGGCTTGCCTATGTGATGGATGGTGATGCCGTCGTCGAATGCTGCAGCGGACAGCATGAGACCGGACACGAACTGCGAGGACCCGGATGCGTCGATGCTGACGACGCCGCCACTCAGGCGCCCAGTGCCCGTCACGCTGAACGGGAGTGAGTCACCGTCCACCTGCGCGCCGACCGACCGTAAGGCTCCCAGGATGGTATCCAGAGGCCGCGAACGGGCCTGCTCGTCACCGTCGAAGAAGACTGCACCGTAGGCGAGCGTTGCGAGCGGTGGAACGAACCGCATGACGGTTCCGGCGAGACCACACTCGATCGAACAACCGTGCAGTGTACCGGGAACGATGTGTAGCTCGGTCGGATCGTCTTCGTCGATGTCGATCCGTACCCCGAGATCACGCAGAGCGGCGATCATCAGATCGGTGTCTCGGCTCCGCAACGTTCCCGACACCGTGGACGGCCCGGTGGCAAGAGCGGAAATGATCAGTGCCCGGTTCGTCATGGACTTGGATCCGGGCAGGATCACCGTTGCATGTACGGGCTCTGTGGTCGACGGCGCTGTCCAGGTGCTCACGCCTTCATCTTTGCGCATCGACGTTCACTCCGTCGCGATGGGAGCAGTGACCGCCTTGCAGAGCCGAACCAGTTCGCTGGGATCGAGCTCGATTTCCAGTCCGCGCCTACCTCCACTGCACAGCACCCGGTCCCACGATAGTGCCGAGTCGTCGACGACGGTGGCCAACGCCCGCCGTTGCCCCAGCGGTGAAATCCCACCGAGCACGTACCCGGTCGATCGCTCTGCCTGAGCCCGATCGGCCATGGTCACCTTGCGAGTGCCGAGGGCAGCCGCTGCACTTTTGAGGGACAGCGTCGTGGTGACGGGTAGTACTGCAATCGCAAGGGTGCGGTCGGTGCACTCGACCACCAGGGTTTTGAAAATCTGCCCACGCGCCAGTCCGAGTCGCGCGGTCAGAATGTCTGCGGCTTCGGTCCCGTACGAGGAGGAGTTCGGGTCGTGCTCGTAACTGTGCAATCGGTGATGCACTTTCGCCTGGGTCAGCAGCGTGACGGCAGGAGTGGGGGCGGCGCGCATGCGCGCAACCCTATCGACGTCGTCGTCGAACTGGGCTCGAGGGAACACGTGGCGCCGCGTCGGTGTTGAACACGCAAGAATCTCTAGCTGGGAAGGAAGGGATCTGCTGTGACGGTTTCGACAACAGAGCGCCCCTCGCGTACACCTGTCGGTAACGAAGCGATCTACGTTTTGGGGCTGCCCTCGCCCGCGGTAACCTGGTCGAACATGGCTACCGAAGGGATCAGCGTGGAGGAAGTCGAGCCGAAAGCTCAGGCGACAGCTGAATCGGCGACCGAGCTGACCGAGCGTTTCGAACGTGACGCGCTCCCGATGCTGGATCAGCTGTACGGTGCAGCACTGCGAATGACCCGCAACCCTGCCGATGCAGAGGATCTGGTTCAAGAAACGTACGTCAAGGCGTACACGGCGTTCAGGTCGTTCCGTGAGGGCACGAACCTCAAGGCGTGGCTGTATCGCATCTTGACCAATACCTACATCAACTCTTATCGCAAGAAGCAACGCCAGCCGGCTCAATATCCGACCGACGAGATCACGGATTGGCAGTTGGCCGCCACCGCCGAGCACTCGTCCATCGGTTTGCGTTCTGCCGAGGTGGAAGCGTTGGACGCCCTTCCCGACGACGACATCAAGGCCGCGTTGCAATCTCTGCCCGAGGACTTCCGAATGGCTGTGTACTACGCAGACGTGGAAGGTTTTCCCTACAAGGAGATCGCCGAGATCATGGGAACGCCGATCGGAACGGTGATGTCGCGTTTGCATCGTGGACGTAAGCAACTGAGGGGCTTGCTCGCTGGTGTGGCCCGAGAGCGTGGATTCAACCGCAACGGCGCGGTCGATGCGTACGAGCAGGAGGTGTCGAAGTGACGTCCGAGGCAACTCCCGACGATGCGGGGCAAAGCGAGTTCGACAATCTCGACTGCTCGGCGGTGATCGCCGATGTATGGCTGATGCTCGACGACGAGTGCGACGACGCCAGTCGGCAGCGTCTACAGAAGCACATAGACGAGTGCGGGTCGTGCTTCGCGGCCTACGGTATCGAGGAGAAGGTCAAGAACCTGATCAGCCGTAAATGTGGTGGAGATCAAGCTCCGAGTGGTCTGCGCGAGCGCCTCAGCATCGAGATCCGCAGAACGGTCCTTATTCGGCAATCCGAATCCGACTGAGGCTTCAAGGACTACGTCGATTCGATAGAAAACGGAAAAAGGCCAGGGAGCGTTTCAAGCTCCCTGGCCTTTCTCGGTTCTCGGTCCGAGCGTCAGCTGTTCGGACGCTTGCCGTGATTTGCCTTGTTGTTCTTGCGACTGCGCTTCTTACGCCCACGCTTACCCATGTGTAGCTCCTCTCGTATGTTCACTACAGTCTTTCACGTGTGATTGGCTGTCCTTCTACGGGTGCCTGATGAGTTGACGGTGCTTGTGGTGTGGATCACTGAGCGAGAGGAAAATTCATGGCCGAAGACGTGCGGGCAGAGATGGTGTCGACTGTCTTCGAGATCGTTGTAGCTGAGGGGGACACAGTCGCTCACGGAGACACTCTCGTGGTTCTCGAATCGATGAAGATGGAGATTCCGGTGCTGGCCGAAATTGCGGGCACCGTAACCAAAATCGACGTGAAAGTCGGTGATGTCATCAAACAAGGTGATCTCATCGCAGTGGTGTCCTGAGCCCAGTCGCCGTTCACCGTGTCGACTCTCAGTGACCTTCTTGCCGAGCACACCGATCTTCCCGGGGATGCCGTCGATCATTTGCAGCGAGTGGTCGGGGAGTGGCAGCTTCTGGCCGACCTGTCCTTTGCCGATCTGTTGCTGTGGGTCGGCACCGGCAACGCGGCCGATCGCCCCGATGCCGAAGTGCTCTGCGTTGCCCAGTGCAGGCCGACAACGGCTTCCACTGCCTTCACCGAGGACATGGTGGGGTCGATCGTGTCGGAGTCGCAACACCCGACCGTGATCGACTCGTTGATCACCCGCGACATCGTCCGCGGCGGTGCTTCCGGTACCGAAAGCGTGCCGGTGAGGTGTGGTGACCACGTCATCGCCGTCCTCACTCGCGATATCAACCCTGCCCAGCAGCGGCCACCCAGCGCGCTGGAGAGCGCATACCGAGAATGTGCCGACGACCTCTGCCGGATGATCAGTGAAGGAACGTTTCCGACGCCGGCCGAACGCACCGACGTGAACTCGTCTCCGCGTGCAGGTGACGGCTTCATTCGGCTCGACACCGATGGGCGGGTTGTCTATGCCAGCCCCAACGCACTGTCGGCGTATCACCGGATGGGTTTGGCGACCGAGCTTTCGGGCCGAGATCTTGCCTCGGTGACGCGTTCCTTGATCACCGACCCGTTCGATTCCCAGGAGGTGGCCGACCACATTGCGGCCTCCACTTCGGGGGATGCGGGTCATCGCATGGAAGTCGATGCGCGCGGCGCGACCGTACTGATTCGAACCCTTCCGCTCCGACCTCGCGGTGAGTTCGTCGGTGCAATAGTGCTGGTGCGCGACGTCACCGAAGTCAAACGCCGCGATCGTGCTCTGCTGAGTAAAGATGCGACCATCCGCGAGATTCATCATCGGGTGAAGAACAACTTGCAGACTGTCGCTGCACTGTTACGGCTGCAGTCCAGACGGTTGGAGAACGAAGAGGCGCGCACCGCGCTGTCGGAATCGGTGCGCAGGGTGACCTCGATCGCACTGGTTCACGAAATGCTCTCGATGTCGGTGGACGAGGAAGTCGACCTCGACGAAATAGTCGACCGGTTGGTGCCCATCATGTTGGACATTGCGACAGTCAATCCGCGCGTTCGCGTCGTGCGGGAGGGTGCGCTGGGGGTCTTTTCCGCCGAACGCGCAACGCCATTGGTCATGGTGCTGGCAGAGCTCGTCCAGAACGCCATGGAGCACGGTTTCGTGGAAAGTGCCGATGGAGTGGTCCGCATCACGGCCGACCGATCGGCGCGGTGGCTCGACGTCGTGGTCCACGACGACGGTCCAGGCCTGCCTCCTGGCTTCTCCTTGGAGACCTCCGAGGGACTTGGGCTGCAAATCGTGCGGACGCTCGTCTCGGCAGAGTTGGGTGGGTCGTTGGGGCTGCACCGCGCCACAGGCGGCGGAACCGATGCCTCGCTTCGCGTGCCTTTGGGCAGACGCGGTCCGCGGATCTGATTGGAGCGAGTGCGCAGAAAAAACTCGGTCCGATACGGACCGAGTTTTTGCCTGCTCTTGTTCCTGGGAACGTTAGACGGAGCTACGTGCTCGCGTGCGAGCATTACGACGCTTGAGTGCGCGACGCTCGTCTTCGCTCATACCGCCCCACACGCCCGCATCCTGGCCGGACTCGAGTGCCCATGACAGGCACTCAGCCGTGACAGGGCATCGCGTGCAGACGACTTTGGCATCGGCGATTTGTGCGAGTGCCGGGCCACTGTTTCCCACGGGGAAAAATAGTTCCGGGTCTTCGTCGCGACAAATAGCGTTGTGGCGCCAGTCCATCCTCTGCTCCTTACCGGGCGCCGAAGCACCGTTTTCCGTTTCATTGATGTTCGCGAGTGCGTAACCAATGTTTCCGCTCTGTTGCTTGTGAATGCTTTCACGAACTCAGGGGAAGTCAATAGATTGCCGCGTGACCGTGGTCAAGCTCACTCTGTTAGGCTGCTTCAAGCCTCCTGTGCTCCTTTGTACCCTTCACAGTGAGATCTGGCTATCCTCCGTTGTCGCTGCTGTGGTAAACGTGTCAGAAAACAGGCGGACGAGTCTTGCCTGACGAGGGTGAAGCTGCCTTCTCCGCCCGTCGGCGCAGAGGTCATTCGGACGGCGGGGCTATGACTTCCAGTGCGGACGGAGTTGCGAAGAATTCGGCTTCGGTGCGCTCCCCGAGGTAATCGCCGTCCATCTGCAGGCCGATCGGTTCGGTCGAAGTAATCTTGATTCGAGGCACGTCGTCAATGCGAAAGAGATTGCGAGACTTGGGTTCTGCGCCTGCAGATAGAAGTTGTCGCGACACCAGCAGGCTGGGTACCACCTTGGTCGTCCGCATGGCGAACAAGCCGAGTCCGGTATCGAACGTCGTTCCGGGATTGGTGTGAACCGGCCTGGCATTGAGATAGGTCCACGGACTCGAATTGGAAACGAAGGCGTAATGCACGCCGGTGATCGGGTCGCGGCCCGGCACCTCGACGGTCAACATCGGCTCGTGACGCTTGTGCCGAAAGAACTCACGGACGGCCGCCCGAACGTAGTGAGTGGCAGAAACGGGGCGTCCGTCCTTGCGGCTCGCGTCGATCGCGCGACATACGTCGGCATCGAGTCCGAGGCCTGCGTTGAATGTGAACCACCGGTTGTCGCAGTGGGCGAGGCCGATCGTCCGTCTCGACCGCGACGCAAGAAGCTCGATGAGCTGATTCGTGGCAGCCACCGGGTCGGGTTCGATTCCCAGGGAGCGGGCGAAGACATTGGCACTGCCTCCAGGCACCACGGCCAAAGCCGGGATGGCCCCGATCGTTACCGACCGCATCGACGTCGGTAACGGAACACCGAGAAGCCCGTTGATGACCTCGTTCACCGTGCCGTCACCACCGTGGACGATAACCAGGCCCATACCGTCCTCCCGAGCTTCGCGTGCCAGTTCGGCCGCGTGATCTCGGTGCGTGGTGTGGGCGACCGTGACTCGGACCCGGCTCGACAGCGCATGCGCCAACAGGTCACGGGCAGCAGGAGTGGTCGATGTCGCATTGGGGTTGACGATCAGAAGCGCGCGCACGGGGCATCAGCCTAGCGGTCCGACGGCGGTGTTCTAGGCTGGCCGGGTGTCAACGCCTTCGCAGCCACTGGTGCCGCCTTCGACCTTCCGGTCCGCCGGGGTGCTCGTCGCCCTCCAAGGGCTTGTCGCGTTGGTCGTTGCCGTAGTTCTACTTGTGCGCGCTGTCGGTGGCGTCGAGGATTCCGCCGCGAACGGCTACGGAACCGCTGGATGGTTCGCAGTGGTCGGGGTGGCCGTCGGAGCTGCGGGTGGGGCGCTGGTGGCGGGTAAGCGTTGGGCGCGGGCCATCGCTCTTGTCGTGCAGTTTCTCCTCTTGCCTGTTGTCTGGTCACTGCTCACCGACTCCCACCAGCCGCTGTACGGCGCGTTACTCGGTCTTGTCGTGGTGGCAATCTTGGTGCTGCTCTTCAGTCCACCGTCGTCGAGATGGATGGCCGCCGAGTACGGGGACGTCGACGAAGAAATGTAGACGGCACTCGGTAAGCCGGCCCGACTACGCGCTGGAGCTGGACGTGTTCGCGAGTGCAGCCAGTGCATCGCCGGTCATCCGGAACGTCGTCCACTCGTCCTGAGCAACTGCGCCGAGTGAGCGGTAGAAGCCGATCGACGGGGTGTTCCAATCGAGCACCCACCAGCTCAACCGGGTGTACCCCTTCTCGATGCACTCCGTAGCCAGTGCGGCGAGTAGTGCTCTGCCATGACCCGCTCCGCGAAATGCGGGTTTGACGTAGAGGTCTTCGAGATAGATTCCATTGACGCCATCCCAGGTGGAGAAGTTCAGGAACCACAGAGCTACTCCCACGATCTCGCCGTCACTCTCGGCGACGTGGGCGAACACCGAAGGTGCTGGGCCGAACAGAGCGGCAGCGATCTGCTCGGGTTTCACCGTGCAGTGTTCGAGCGATTCCTCGTAGTCGGCCAGTTCGTACACGAGCCCGGTGATGGCTTCGACATCGTCCTCTTTCGCCCGTCGGATCATGCTGCTCACGGCTTCTTTCTCCCGGTTCGCACCGACGGATTGATGTTGTGGACGACGAGCTGTCGATACGAATGATCGAAGCCCAGCACCGAGTACGCCGCAGGAGCCATTGCGAACCGTTTCCCCTCGGCGACAGGCAGTTCCAACCATCGAGTGAGCAACGCCCGCGAGAAATGACCATGTCCGACGAGGACGACGTCTCGCTCGTCCAAGACCGGCAGCACGACCGAGAGGACGAGATCGGCTCGCGAGCCGAAGTCGTCGATCGACTCGCCGTGTGGGCACGGGTGCGTCCATACGGTCCAGTGCGGCACGGTTGACCGAATTTCGGGCGAGGTCAATCCCTCGTAGTCTCCGTAGTCGACTTCGGAGAGCGCGTCCCACTCGCGGTCGACCGTTAGTCCGGCGAGCTGTGAGGTTCGCTGCGCCCGCCCGCGAGGGCTCGACAGGACCAGCGGGTCGCGCAGTTCGAGTTCCTCGACGAGTTCGCCTGCAGCAACGGCCTGCTGCTCGCCGACTGCTGTCAAGGGAACGTCCGTGGTTCCCGTATGCCGGCCACTGGTGGCCCATTCGGTTTCGCCGTGCCGGAGGAGCACGACCCGGCCGGTGGTGCCGGAATTGGAGATGGTCATACCCGCAATGATGCCGTGTCGGGTTTCACAGTCCACACGGTGGATCCGCCGGTAAAACCGATTGAGCGTAGTGCGGCGACAGGGAATACTGATCAGGCTTTGTTCGTCAGCACACACTCCACTCCAGTCTCGAGCCGTGCCTGACGTATATGCCAGAACTCGCACCAAGATTCGACGATGCTTTCGCGTGACGCTGCGCGATTCGGCCCGGTGCGAATACACCACAGCGCTCGCCTACGCGAAGGACTCTCGATCTATGACGAAGCCAGGAATATCGCCGCCGACTCCCGCTTCCTCGGGAAAACTCGATTCGGCTGTGCTGAAAGTCGCTGGAGTCGTGGTTTTGGGCGCGATCATGTCGATACTCGACGTCACCGTGGTCAGTGTTGCGCTACCGACGTTCATGGAAGTCTTCGACGCTACGTATGCCACCGTGGCATGGACGATGACGGGCTATACACTCGCGCTCGCCACCGTGATTCCTCTGACGGGCTGGGCAGCAGACCGATTCGGAACCAAGCGCCTCTACATCACCGCATTGATTCTGTTCGTTCTCGGCTCGGTGCTGTGCAGCTTTGCGTGGGACATCACCACGCTGATCGCGTTCCGAGTGCTCCAAGGACTCGGCGGTGGCATGCTGATGCCGCTCGGCATGACGATCATGACTCGGGCAGCTGGGCCGGAGCGTATCGGCCGTGTCATGGCAGTCCTCGGAGTCCCGATGTTGCTCGGTCCTATCAGTGGTCCGATTCTCGGTGGTTGGTTGATCGAAACAGCAAGCTGGCACTGGATCTTTCTGATCAACGTTCCGATCGGTGCGATCGCACTCGTCGCTGCGATCACGATCTTTCCGAAGGACAAGCCGACGCCGTCTGAGTCCTTCGATTTCCTCGGCATGTTGATGCTGTCGCCGGGTCTTGCCCTCTTCTTGTTCGGGGTGTCGTCCATCCCCGAGACCGGCACGATTCTGTCGGCACGGGTGTTGGTGTCGGCGATCGCGGGGCTGGCTCTGATCGGCCTGTTCGTGCTCCACGCGCTGCGCACCGAGCATCCCTTGATCGACCTGCGCCTGTTTGCCAACAAATCGCTGACCGTCGCGGTCGTCACGATGACGCTGTTCACCGTTGCCTTCATGGGCGCGGGATTGCTCTTCCCCAGCTACTTCCTACAGATTCGGGGTGAGACCACACTCGCTGCCGGCCTTCTTCTTGCACCCCAAGGCATCGGTGCAATGCTCACCATGCCGCTCGCGGGGACGCTTGCAGACCGGATAGGACCCGGGAAGGTCGTGCTCGTCGGAATGGTGTTCATCTCTGCCGGGATGGCCGTCTTCACGCAGGTCGGCCCGGACACCTCGTATGTCCTTCTGTTGGGCGCACTGTTCGTGATGGGCATGGGACTCGGATCCACGATGATGCCGATCATGACTGCCGCGCTGCAGACGCTCACCCATCACGAGGTTGCGCGTGGATCGACATTGATGAACATCGTGCAGCAGACAGCAGGGTCCATCGGCACGGCCGTCATGTCCGTGGTGCTGACCAATCAGATCAAGAACGTTGCACAAGCGACGTCTCCGGCCGATGCACTCGACATCTCCGCGAGCGCCTTCGGCACGACGTTCACGGTGGCGCTCGTCCTCATCTTGCTGACTTTCGTACCGGCATACTTCCTTCCGCGCAAGAAGATCGAGGCGCGCGTGGACGTGGATACCGAGACCCCGGTGATGCTGCACTGAGTTCGTTCCAAGGACGGTTCATTCCCGCGATGTGGGCGCATCGAATTCGGTTTCGACGCGCCCACATTCGCGTTTGCCTGGCTCTGGCGTGTTTTGTGCGCAAGGATCGCAGGTGTGACGACAGTACTGGCAGTGGCCAACCAGAAGGGTGGCGTCGCAAAGACGACGACGGTTGCGTCGCTGGCGGCTGCACTTCACGCGCTCGACCAGCGTGTTCTCGTGGTCGATCTCGATCCGCAGGGGTGCCTGACGTTTTCGTTGGGTCACAACCCCGACAAACTCGATTCGTCCGTGCACGAAGTCCTCACCGGAGACAAAGATGTTTCCGACGTGCTTATCGAGACTGACGAGGGCATCATGCTGCTGCCCGCGACGATCGATCTTGCCGGTGCCGAAGCGTTGCTTCTCATGCGTCCGGGACGAGAATATGCCCTCAAGCGGGCGCTGGCGCCGGTGATCGACAATTTCGACGTCGTCATCATCGACTGCCCTCCGTCGCTGGGGGTGTTGACCCTCAACGGCCTTACCGCAGCCCAATCGGTGCTCGTTCCACTGCAATGTGAAACTCTCGCGCATCGTGGTGTCGGACAGTTACTTCGGACCGTCTCGGAGATCCAACAGATCACCAATCCTGATCTGACTCTGCTGGGTGCTTTGCCGACTCTGTTCGATGCGCGGACCACCCACAGCAGGGATGTGCTCGGCGACGTGTCCGATCGATACGATCTGCCGGTTCTGTCACCACCGATCCCGCGGACTGTCCGGTTCGCGGAGGCTACGGCTTCAGGGTCGACGGTGCTGTCGGGACGAAAGAGCAAGGGCGCGCAGGCATATCGCGAACTTGCAGCGAATCTCCTGGCACATTGGCAGCACGGGGCGGCATTGGCCACTTATTCTCCGAACACACCGGACTGATCGGTTTCGGTAGCACCGCTTCAGCGTGCCGATAGTGCAACGAGGTCGTCCCCGCGCTGCTCGATGACGACATCGCCGATCACCGACATGCCCACAGGGCCGGTGTAGCCGGCCCTGTCGACGTCCAAGGTCCGTTCCACGGTCCCCTTGGCGGGGTCGATCACTGCTGTTCCGCCGGGTACCGGAACCAGTAGCCGGCCGCCCATGACCGTGCCGGGTCCGAGTGCGCCGGCGATCGACCACATCGGGGCCAGATCAGTCAATCCGAGCGCCACAGTTCCACTCCCAGTCCACCAACTGAAGACCGATGCGGCCTTGACTACTGCTTCGGCTGTGGGGGAGCGGTAGTTGTCGACGACTGCGGCAGGAAGGTCGAACTCGGCCAAGGGCTGTGCGTTTCCGTCGAAGACTGCAACTCTCGGTGTTTGTGCGGAATGTGCTGGAATTGCCACTGCCACACGGTCACCCGAGGCGACGAGAATCGATGCGCCGGCGATGGGGCCGTCGGATCCTATCAACGCCGCCACGACGGAAGAACCGTATTCCTCCGGCTGCTGGGCATCCTTCGGGGCTGGATTCATCGTTGTCAGTCGCGCCCCGGACTCGCCTGGGCACTGCTCGAGAACTGCGACGCGAGAACTGTTGGAAGCGGAGGACAGAAGGGTGCAACCAGATCTGGGTTGACCATTTGGGTTGACCGGTGCGTCGACGCGACCGTATTCGAGTGTTCGGACCAGGTCCGAGCGCCATAGCTCCATTCGAGTGTCACCGCGGGAGGTGACGTAAGTTCCGTCCTCGCTCAGCACGATATTCGCATCAGCGTCACTGCTACGTTGAGCTTTCCGCATACCACTGGAGCTGTCGAGTTCGGTGACCTGCGAGCAACCCCTGGCGTCCCGATAGACCGCGACGATCGTATTCCACGCATCCGTAACGGCACACAGCTCTCGATCTCGGATATAGCTCCATGCAATCGAGCCATCGAGCGGGTCCCGACCGGAGACAGTGCCACCGTCGCCCGTGACGACGGCACCGCCTGTGGTGACCGGTGCCGACGTGACCGGACTCGACGCACGCCAAGTCTCGGTCAGCGCGTCTGGAATCGACGTTGCCACATTCGCTTGGGGCAAAGGAGATTCCGCAGGGGCGGATGTCGTGCCGTGCGCGTCGCTTCGGAGCCACACAACTCCGAGAACGAGCACGGTCACGACTGCGATCGCTAAGGCGACGGCGATATCCGACCGGCGCCGACGTTCGGGTGCAAGCACAGCTTGAGAGACTACTCCGACGCGGCCGCACCGGACGATGCCGACGCGGAGGAGCGGCGACGCCGTCGTCTACGTGGGGCAACCGTCGTTTCTGTCCCTGTGTCACCGGTCGATTCGGTGGCTACCGAGCCGGAGGTGTCAGCGACGGAATCCGCCTCTCCGGCCGCGGGCTTACCCGCTCTGGTTCGCGAACGAGAGCGGGAGCGGCGAGGCTTGGAAGCATGCGGCTCCGCATCGGCGTCGGTACTTTCCGGTCCCTTGTCCTTCGAGGTCTCATCGGTCGACGCGCTACCGTTCGAGTCCTTGGGGGCCTTGGCCTCGGAGGTCTTGTGGACTGTGCTGCCGACACCGGTAGGGATGTCGAGTTCTTCGAACAGGTGCGGGCTGCTCGAGTAGGTCTCGACGGGGTCGGGTGTCCCCAGATCGAGGGCTTTGTCGATGAGCTGCCACCGGGGGATGTCGTCCCAATCGACCAACGTCACAGCGATGCCGGTACGGCCTGCGCGGCCCGTACGGCCGATGCGGTGAACGTACGTCTTCTCGTCCTCTGGGCACTGGTAGTTGATGACGTGCGTGACGTCGTCGATATCGATGCCTCGGGCGGCCACATCGGTGGCTACGAGAACGTCGATTCCACCGGTGCGGAACTTCTTCAACGCTTTTTCGCGCTGGACCTGCCCGAGGTCACCGTGCACCGAACCGACGGCGAACCCGCGTTCTGCGAGCTCGTCTGCGACTTTCTGGGCGGTGCGCTTGGTGCGGGTGAAGATCATGGTTGCGCCGCGGCCGTTTGCTTGGAGCACCTTGGTCACCATCTCGACCTTGTCGAGTGCGTGAGCTCGGTAGACGTGCTGAGCGGTGCGATCGTGCACTGCCGACGACTCGGCTTCTTCGGCGCGGATATGAGTTGGCTGGGTGAGGAACGTACGGGCGAGGGTGATGATCGGTCCCGGCATCGTCGCCGAGAACAGCATCGTCTGCCTTTTGTCCGGGACCATTCCGAGAATGCGTTCGATGTCCGGCAGGAACCCGAGATCGAGCATCTCGTCGGCCTCGTCGAGTACCAGGACGCCGATCTTGCCCAGAATCAGGTGACCCTGCTTGGCGAGGTCCAACAGACGTCCCGGGGTGCCGACGACGACGTCGACGCCGTTCTGCAGGGCACTGATCTGTGCCTCGTAGGGGCGACCGCCGTAGATCGAGAGCACCTTGACAGGTCCAGTCGTCGAGCGGAGATGTTTGGCAGCATTCTGGAGGTCGGAGGTGACCTGCACGCACAGTTCGCGGGTAGGCACGATGATGAGCGCCCGCGGGGTGCCGTCGAGAGCCGTTGTGCCGGAGTCCGATGTGGAGATGCGCTGCAGCAGAGGAACGCCGAACCCGAAGGTCTTGCCCATTCCGGTGCGGGCCTGACCGATGAGGTCGTCGCCGGCGAGAGCCAGTGGGAGGGTCAGCTCCTGGATTGCGAAGGTCCGCTCGATCCCGATGTCCTTCAGGGATCGGACGATCTCCTCGCGCACGCCCAGTTCGGCGAAGGTCGGGGGTACGTGCGTGTCGTCGAGCTGGGCGGACAACGTCGTGTCGCCGGTCTCGTCTTCTTGGTCGATGATGATCTTGCTCAGGGGTCTGGCCTTCCTCGTATCGAGAACGTACGCACAAGGAAGGGCACAGGCCTATTGCCGGCCGAAGTCGATGCCCTCAATCCGATGTGATGTCGCGTCGAGCCTCAGCCGCGATCGTGTTCGGGCCCGAACACGATGGGCGAAGCAGTCGTAGCGACCCGGATCAGGTGCGCACACATTGTCACTGATCTCCGCGTGAGTCGGTCCGTATCGATCGGTCCGTGCAGTGATCTGATCACCATGGTAGCTTGCCGAACTCCCATCCTGTGTATCGAGTGATTTTCAATGCCTTCGCGACTGCGCGCGCAACCCGACACCCATCGTCGGTCTGCGCTGAAGCATCGATCCTGACGCGACTACGATCGTGTTCCATGGGAGCTCATTCGTCTGATCTATCGACCGCTGCTCTGTCTGCCTCGGCGTCACCCACGGAGGACCCGTCCGATTCCGGAGGTTCATCCGAGATGACGTTGGTCGCATACGACCACCCCGGAATATCGGATCTCTTCGCGGTGCTGGCGTACGGCGAAATTTCCGCGTTCTATCGGCTGGCCGAGGACGCCCGGATGGCTCCGTCGATGCAGGGTCGTGTCGCGCTGGCAAGTATGGCGGCGGCGGAAATGAACCACTTCGAAACTGTGGTCGGGGCACTGTCGGACCGAGGAGTGGACGTCTATACCGCGATGGACCCTTTCGTCCGCGCACTCGACGAATACCACGCTTCGACGAACCCCTCGACGTGGATGGAAGCTCTGGTCAAAGCCTACGTCGGCGACGGAATTGCGGCCGACTTCTACCGCGAGATCGCCCACACACTCGATCCTAGCGTCGCGCGGATCGTCCGCGAGGTTCTCGCCGAGACCGGTCATTCGGAATTCGTGGTTCACGAGGTCGCGGTCCGGGTACAGGAAAGCTCTCAGGACAAGGCGCGCTTGATGTTGTGGGGCCGGCGACTACTCGGTGAAGCGATCACCCAGGCGCAGTACGTGTTGGCGCAGCGCGAGAGCCTCACCGACTTGGTGATCGCGGTATCGGGCGATCTCAACGGTGTCGCAGCGTTGTTCGATCGGATGCAGGAGCAGCACTCGAAACGGATGCGCGTGCTCGGGCTCGTCTAGCAGAGAACCTGGTGTTCGCTGACAGCACAGGCGCGAGTTGGGCTCCGGAGGTGTCGGCTGCACTAGCCTGGATGAAGCAGCCTTAGTTGTCTATGAGTTCGGAGGTTGGCCGTGGAGGTCAAGATCGGTGTGTCGGAAAGCTCTCGTGAGCTCGTGGTGAACAGTGCACAGTCGCCGGACGAGGTCGAGAAGCTCGTTGCTCAGGCTTTGAGTGGCAAGGACGGCGTGCTGGCCCTCGTCGACGAGAAGGGCCGCAAGTACCTCGTGCAGGCCGCGAAGGTGGCGTACGTGGAGATCGGCCCAGCCGATCCTCGCAAGGTCGGATTCGCGACCTAGATTTTTGGATCGACAACGCGATAGGCCCCGTATCGGAAGATCGATACGGGGCCTATCGCGTTGTCGTGAACTCTAGGGAGACTGAAGCGGAACATGGGACAGTCCGCCCCAAGCGAGTGACACCGTGGTGTCGACGGCGTCCTCTTTGGAAATCGGACGGTCGGCCTCGAGCCAGTACCTCGCAGTGAACTGGCTGGCACCGACGAGACCGACGGCAAGTACGCGCGCTCGGTACGGGTCCAAGCCCGAGTCGTGGGCGACGAGGTCGAACACTGCGTCGACGCATGCTTCCGTTGCCTGCTCGACGCGGGCGGCCACCTGGGGGTCGCCCATGAGATCCGATTCGAACACCAGACGAAACCCCTGCGTGTCGGTGTCGACGAAGTCGTAGAACGCCAGCACCGCAGCGCGGACGCGCTGCCGGTTGTCGGTCGTCGAACGTAACGCCTGCCTGACCCCTGAGATCAGGGTGTCCACATAACTTTGCAGTACGGCGAGATACAGCTCGAGTTTGCCGGGGAAATGTTGGTAGAGCACGGGCTTGCTCACTCCGGCGCATTCGGCGATCTCATCCATTCCGGACGCGTGGTATCCACGGGTCACGAAAATCTCGCTCGCTGCAGCCAAGAGTTGCGCGCGTCGCGCCTCGCGCGGCAAGCGCGCGCTGCGGCGGCCGGCTGGAGGAGTCGGACGGTCCGAGGACATCCGATCCGCGAGTTCTGTCATAGTGCTTGATCCCATCCGCATAGGTCACTGCGCCGGTGTCGGTTGCCCGTGGGTGCCCGTGTCCGGAGGCGTTTTGTACTAGTAGCGCAGATCGTGGGCAACAATACCTGCCGAAGTTGTGACCGAAGGGACTGCGGGTCGTCCTCGTTTTTCGAGTCACATCCTTGAACAAGTCGGACATCCTGATAAATAGGCCCGAATCGGGCATTGGGTTTGTTCGAAGGCATGATTTTCGGCGCGGCGAGCGGCGTATGCGCCAGACTGTGAGATTCTGGCGGAGTGACTGACCGAGGAGGGCCGAGGCGCGGGGGTGCATACCTCCCACCCGATCAGCGGTCACGTCGGTTCGAGGCCGCAGAAGGCCGCCGTACCGACGGCGATCGCCGTACGGAGGACGCTCGAGCGCGAGGGTATGACGGCCCTGCTCGACGGTATGAAAGCGGTCCGGATGATCTCCCGCGTGAAGTTGGCGGCGCAGGCTCACACCAGCCGCTGCGGGCCCAGTGGGACCCTACGAGCCGAGAAGAATTACGACGTCCGCGGACACCGCGTCCGGAACGCCAAGTCAGAAAACAGAGCAAGCTCGGAAAATTTGCATCCGTCTATGGTTGGCGCGCCTATGCAATTCCGCTGCTTCTGGTGGTGACCACCCTGGTCGTGGTCGATGCGGTGCGCACCGGCGATCCCACTACCACCGCGACCGGAAACCTCTCACTGCCGGCGGATCCGGGATTCGGAGCGCTCAGCTCGGACACTAGTGGTTCCGGAGTGATCGGGGTTCCGCCGCAAGCCGACGGCAACTTCGCTGCCTCCATTCCCTCCGGTGAGCTACCGGACGGCGGGTCGTTTGCTGTCGATGGTGCGGGTACCTGGCACCTGGTCCCTGGTTCGTCGAACCAAGTCGGTCAAGGGACCGAGCGCACCTTCACCTACACCGTCGAAGTCGAGGACGGTATCGATACGGCAGGATTCGGTGGCGACGAGTCGTTCGGAAGACTGGTCGATCAGACACTGGGCAACCCGAAGAGTTGGACGAACGACCCCCGGTTCGCATTCCGCCGAGTCGAATCCGGTGATCCTGATTTTCGAATTTCGCTGACCTCGCAGATGTCCATCCGTAAGGCCTGTGGTTATGACATTCAGCTCGAGGTCTCGTGCTACAACCCTGGAATCGGTCGTGTCGTGCTCAACGAGCCCCGATGGGTGCGTGGCGCCATCGCATTTCAAGGTGATATCGGCTCGTATCGTCAATATCAGATCAATCACGAGGTCGGACACGCGATCGGCTATCAGCAACATCAGCCGTGCGAAACCGAGGGAGGCCTGGCCCCGGTCATGATGCAGCAAACCTTCGGCACCTCGAACGACGACATCGCCCGCCTCGATCCAGAAGGCGTCGTGCCTATGGACGGCAAGACCTGTCGGTTCAATCCGTGGCCTTACCCTCGTAGCTGAACGCGCGTCGTGCGATCGCGGACCGGTGCGGGTGGTGGATCGCCGAAGCGGCGGCGAGTGGGCAGTTCGGTAACGTGAAGTGACCGAACGTGGCATACGGCCACTGACGGCGTGCCGTCGAGGAGTGCATTTTTCATGACGCAGTTGCCCCCGCTGGTCGAACCGGCAGGAGAGCTCACGCTCGACGAGGTGGCTCGATACAGTCGCCATCTGATCATCCCCGACGTAGGAATGACGGGGCAGCGACGGTTGCGGAACGCCCGAGTGTTGGTGATCGGCGCAGGAGGGCTCGGCTCGCCTGCATTGCTCTATCTCGCGGCGGCAGGTGTGGGGACGCTGGGGATCGTCGAGTTCGATGACGTCGAATTGTCCAACCTGCAGCGACAGGTCATCCACGGTAGTTCCGACGTCGGACGCCCGAAAGGGGAAAGCGCCCGCGATTCGATTCGCGAAATCAACTCCGGCGTCGAGGTCCGGCTGCACAATGTGAGACTGGATCGCTCGAATGCCGTGCCTCTCTTCGAGCAGTACGATCTCGTTCTCGACGGAACCGACAACTTCGCCACGCGCTACCTCGTCAACGACGCCGCAGCTCTTGCCGGTAAGCCCTACGTGTGGGGGTCGATCTACCGTTTCGAAGGTCAGGTCTCGGTGTTCTGGGAGGATGCGCCGGACGGGGTCGGTCTGAACCTTCGAGATCTGTATCCGGAGGCTCCGCCGCCCGGGATGGTTCCCTCCTGTGCGGAGGGCGGTGTGCTCGGGGTCCTGTGTGCTTCGATCGGGTCGGTCATGGTGACCGAGGCGATCAAGCTGATCACCGGCATCGGTGACACTTTGCTGGGGCGATTGTTGGTGTACGACGCGTTGGCCATGAGCTACCGCACTATCCGTCTGCAGCAAGATCCGGATCGGATTCCGATCACCGAACTCATCGACTACGACGCGTTCTGCGGGGTCGTGTCCGACGAGGATGCGGCTGCGGCGGAAGGTTCGACCATCACGCCGAACGAGCTGGCGGTGTTGCTCGAGACTGGTGCCGATGTCGCGTTGATCGATGTTCGCGAGCCGGTGGAGTGGGACATCGTGCATATCGCGGGGGCAACCCTGGTGCCGAAGGGCGGGATCATCTCCGGGGATGCGCTCGCGTCGCTTCCCCACGATCGACGCATCGTGTTGCATTGCAAAACGGGAATTCGGTCGGCAGAGGCACTTGCCGTCCTGAAGCAGGCGGGTTTCGCCGATGCAGTTCATCTGCAAGGCGGCATTATTGCCTGGGCCGGTCAGGTCGATCCCAGCTTGCCGATCTACTAGTCGCACGTCGGCACTGTTCGGCCGGTCGTACTCCACGCGCGCCTGCGGAGCGGTGCGGCTCGTCGGCGGTAGCGTGAGAGTTGTGAGCTCAGTGGAACCCCCTCAGCACGTGATCTCCACATTCGGGTTGCGCGATGTACCGCCCACGCCGCTCGGTGCCGACTGGGACGGTGGGTGGCGACTCGGTGATGTCGTGCTTTCGCCTGTCGCAGATCACGCGCGTGCTGCGTGGTCGGCGAAGGTTCGCGAGACCCTGGCCGTCGACGGTGTCCGTCTTGCGCGTCCCGTCCGGTCGACCGACGGGCGTTACGTGGTCAGTAGTTGGCGCGCTGACACCTTCATCGAGGGTTCGCCGGAACCGCGGCACGACGAGGTCGTGTCATTGTCGATGCGGCTTCATGCGGCAACGGCCCAGTTGGAGCGCCCTCGCTTTCTGGTGCAGCCGCCCGTTGCCCCGTGGGCGGATGTGGATGTGTTCGTTGCGGCAGATCGGGCGGCTTGGGAGGCTGTTCCCCTGCGGGCGGCGCGGGGTGCGGGCGCTCCGGAAGTGACCTCCGAAGACGGGCGTCAGAGCCTCGAATTGATCAAGCAGTTCGCGAGTCTGCGCCGACCTGTCGAATCGGCAGACCAGTTGGTGCACGGCGATCTGTTCGGCACGGTGCTGTTCGACGGCAGCGAAGCTCCTGGTCTCACCGACATCACCCCGTATTGGCGTCCGACGTCATGGGCCGCAGCGGTGGCCGTGGTCGATGCCATTTCGTGGGGTGGAGCGGACGATGCTTTGATCGGGCGCTGGGACGATCTTCCCGAATGGCCACAAATGTTGTTGCGTGCCTTGATCTTTCGGTTCGCGGTGCACGCGCTGCATCCGCGCTCGACGCCCGAAGCTTTCCCCGGGCTCGCGCGAACGGCCGATTTGGTACGGCTGATCCTCTAGTTCAGTGATCCGCCCCGAGTTCACGGAAGAACACACGTGCTGCCTCGCCTGCACGTAGAGGGTCGCCTGCGGCTACGGCCTCGACCAGCGCGGCATGTTCGTCCACATAGTCGTTGTCGTGCTCGGCAGCGTGATGATCCATAGCCCGGCGGATCACCGGCAGTAGCGAATCGTAGAACTCCAGATAGATGGCGTTGTGGGAGGCGGCGACGATCGCGCGATGAAACTGCGCATCGATCGCGATCGCGTCCTCGCGAGACCGAGTTGTCCAGGCGAGGTTTCGTGCGGTGAGTGCCTCTCGTAGTGCGCGAATGTCGTCTCCGTCGGCTCGCTCGGCGGCAAGCGTAGCCGCGGTGACCTCGAGGGTGCGTCGTAGCTCGGTGACATCACGGTCCTGCGCGTCGGCAAAGTATTTTCCCAGCGCGCCACCCAGATCCGACACAGTCATCACATACGTTCCCGATCCCTGCCGTCTCTCGAGCATTCCAGCGTGGACCAGTGCCTGCACGGCTTCGCGGACAGTGTTTCGACCGGTACCGGTGAGCTCGCACAGCTCGGGTTCTGCCGGAATGCGCGTACCGACCGGCCAACGCTTGGCCACGATCTCCTCGCGAAGCTGCGCAGTGACCTGTGATATCAGGCTGGAACGCTGAACTTGCTGCACGCGTGACTCCCCGTTTTCTTCTCGATGTGTAGGCCAGTTTAAGGCTTTGCGTCAGATGATCCGGTCATCCTATGATTCGGTGGTGAGTCCCGCTGCAGTAACAGAGTCGAACGACCGGACCCACGCTAGGCATCTGGTCCGAGGACGGCTACTCGTCTTCGCGGCCATCATTCTGTCTGCGCTGACATTGCGCGCCGCCGTGACCTCGATCAGCCCACTGTTCGGGCGTATCGGCGATGAACTCCACTTCGGATCCACGGTCGTCGGACTGGTCGGAATGCTTCCACCGGCGATGTTCGCCGTTTTCGGCCTTCTGACACCCCTCATCGTCAAGAGAATCGGTCTCGAGCGCGCCGCCCTCGTGGCGATGCTGGCGACGACCGTCGGTATGGCCACACGAGCATTCGCGCCGGGGACCGGCTCGCTCCTCGCCTTGTCGGCACTCGCGCTGGCAGGTATGGGAATCGGAAACGTCGTTCTTCCACCGCTGGTGAAGCGCTACTTCTCCGATCGTCTGGCTGTCGTGAGCACCCTTTACATCTGTGCCATGCAGATCAGCACGATGGTTCCGCCGCTGGTGGCAGTTCCCGTCGCGGAGGCATATGGATGGCGCTTCTCGATCGGGATGTGGGCCGTCGTGGGCGTGGCGGCAGCAGTGCCGTGGCTCGGTGTCGTTCTCTCACGCCGTGAGCGTGATGGCAGGGAAGCGGCTAGCGCAGTGGCCGTGCAGGAGCATTCGGAAGGCAAAATCTGGCGCTCGTCGCTGGCATGGGGAATGGTCGGCATGTTCGCGATGACCTCGTTCATCACCTACTCGATGCTGACCTGGCTACCGACGATCCTCACCGATTCGGGCATCAGTGAGGCCTTCGCCGGTGCCTCGGTCGCAGCGTTCGGCGGGATGGGTCTGATTTCCTCGCTGGCCGCCCCGTCGCTGTGCGCGCGCCTGCGCAACCCGTACGGGTTGGTCATCGCGGCTGCCGTTTTCTACCTCATCGGGTTCGCCGGACTGTATTTCTCGCCGACCGTCGGAACCGTTATCTGGGTATGCCTCATCGGACTCGGCACGATGACATTCCCGATGTCGTTGACACTCATCAATCTCCGCACCCGCACCCATGCCGGATCCTCGGCTCTCTCGGGATTCACCCAGGGCCTCGGATACGTCGTATCGGCCACCGGGCCGCTGTCGTTCGGACTGTTGCACACGCTCTCCGGTGGCTGGGGTGTTCCGATGCTGCTCCTGACAGGATGTGTTGCGGTGCTGCTCGTCGGCGGGTACCTGTGCTGCCGCCCGCGCATGCTCGAAGACACCTGGTGACCGCGGCGTCGTAACCCCGACGACCTCACGGGTACAGGTTTCGCCCCGTGAGAGCAAGTTAATCGACAGGTCACCGCAGGCAGCGCCCCCGCAACACTGTTTTTCTACCTTTGGGTCTCCCACGCGATCAGGAGGCCCACGTGACCAGCATTCCCGAGGCACCACCAGCCCAAGATGCTTCGACAACGACGCCCGAGCGAGGAAGCGTTCCGGTGTCGATCAAGCACCGCATCAGCCACTGGAACTCCGAGGACGTCGAGGCATGGGAGGCCGGTGGCAAGACGATCGCGAAGCGGAATTTGATCTGGTCCGTCGTCGCCGAGCATGTCGGATTCTCCATCTGGTCGATCTGGTCCGTGATGGTTCTGTTCATGCCGGTGTCGGTCTACGGCATCGACGCGGCAGGCAAGTTCTTTCTCGTCGCGGTGCCAACGCTGGTCGGAGCGATCCTTCGGATTCCGTACACGTTTGCGACAGCCAAATTCGGCGGCCGTAACTGGACGATCTTCAGCGCCCTCGTCCTGCTGATCCCGACGATGCTGACCATGTACTTCATGCTCAACCCGGCGTCGTACACCACCTACATCGTCGTCGCAGCCTTTGCCGGCCTCGGTGGTGGCAACTTCGCGTCCTCGATGACCAACATCAACGCCTTCTATCCGCAGCGCGAAAAGGGGTGGGCACTCGGGCTGAACGCCGGCGGTGGAAACATCGGTGTGCCTGTCATCCAACTCATCGGCCTGTTGGTCATCGCCACGATCGGCAACACGGCTCCCGAAATCGTGTGTGCCGTTTACCTCGTCTTCATCGCGATCGCCGCCGTCGGTGCCGCACTCTTCATGGACAACCTCGAGAATCAGAAGACCAACGGCAGCTCGATGATCGACGTTCTCAGGTTCTCCGATTCCTGGTGGATCGCGTTCCTCTACGTCGGAACGTTCGGCTCGTTCATCGGATTCAGTTTCGCGTTCGGTCAGGTTCTGCAGATCAATTTCCTTGCCGGCATCACCGACGGCGCACCCGCTACCGCAGCCCAGCAGGCACAAGCGTCGTTGCACGCAGCTCAGATTGCGTTTCTCGGACCTTTGCTCGGATCGATTTCACGACCTTTCGGTGGCAAGCTCGCCGACAAGATCGGCGGTGGCAAGATCACGCTGTACACGTTCGTGGCGATGGTCTTCTCCACCGGGATCCTGGTTGCCGCAGGCACGTGGGACGACAACACCGCAGGTGCTGCCACCGGAACCATGATGACCCTCTTCGTGATCGGGTTCATTCTCCTGTTCCTTCTGTCCGGCATCGGCAACGGTTCGGTTTACAAGATGATTCCTGCGATTTTCGCCGCCAAGTCTGTAGAACTGCAGGGCATGAGTATCGCGGAACAGCAGCATTGGTCGCGCAGGATGTCCGGTGCGCTCATCGGAATTGCCGGTGCCATAGGGGCTTTGGGTGGTGTGGGAATCAACCTCGTGCTGCGAGCTTCGTACTCGGGCGCGGCGAAGTCCGCAACCACGGCCTTCTGGGTGTTTCTCGTCTTCTATGTCGTGTGCTGTGCAGTGACGTGGGCCGTTTATCTGCGTAAGCCGCGGGTTCTCGAAGGCGAGAAGACGAACGCTTCCGTCGCGGTCTGACTTCTTTTCTCCTCGAACATTGTTCGACACGAAATTTGCGAAAGGACAACTCACGTGAAGAACGCGGTGGTTGTAGGACACGGCATGGTAGGTCACCGATTCGTGGAGGCGCTCCGCGCGCGAGACACCGCGTCCGACTGGAAGGTGACAGTGCTCTGCGAGGAGGCATTGCCCGCCTACGACAGAGTGGGGCTTTCGTCCTATGTGGGCGCCTGGGATCACCGGGAGCTCGCACTGGCGGGCAACGACTATCTCGACGACACAGCCGTCGATCTGCGAATCGGTGTGCGAGCCGAGCACATCGACCGCGCAACGAAGACGGTCACGACATCGACCGGAGAGACCGTCGACTACGACGCCCTCGTATTCGCTACCGGTTCCTACCCTTTCGTTCCTCCGATTAACGGGCACGATCGCCCGGAGTGCTTCGTCTACCGCACGCTCGACGACCTGGACCGGATCAGGACCTGCGCGGACGCCGCGGGTCCAGGCGCGGTGGGTGTCGTGGTGGGGGGAGGTCTACTCGGACTCGAAGCAGCCAACGCGCTGCAGAAGATGGGCATGTCACCCCATGTCGTCGAATTCGCTCCGCGACTGATGCCGCTTCAGGTCGACGAGGGTGGTGGCGCGCTGTTGGCACGTCTGGTCACCGACCTCGGGCTGACCGTCCACACCGGTGTCGGCACCTCGTCGATCACCGAGAACGCCGATGGGGCAGGGCTTTCGGTGGAGTTGTCCGACGGCAGTGTCATCGATGCAGCGTTGCTGGTGTTCTCGGCCGGTGTGCGGCCACAGGATCGACTTGCTCGGGACTGCGGCCTCGAACTGGGTGAGCGCGGCGGAGTTTTGGTGGACGTCGGTTGCCGCACGGTCGATCCCGATGTCTATGCCATCGGTGAATGTGCCGCGGTCGAAGGGACTTCCTACGGGCTCGTCGCCCCTGGCTATTCGACGGCAGAGGTCGTGACCGACCGCTTGCTCGGCGGTGCAGCGGAATTCCCCGGTGCCGATATGTCCACCAAGCTCAAGCTCATGGGTGTCGACGTCGCCAGCTTCGGCGACGCCATGGCTCTCACGCCGGGAGCGCTGGAGGTTGTCTTCAGTGACGCTCCGAAAGGGACGTACGCCAAGTTGGTCGTGTCCGACGATGCGAAGACTTTGCTCGGTGGAATCCTCGTCGGGGATGCTGCCGCGTACTCGATGCTTCGCCCGTTGGTCGGACGGGAACTTCCCGGCGATCCAGCATCGTTGATCTCTCCTGCTGCCGAGGAAGTCGGGATCGGTGCGTTGCCGGATGATGCGGAGATCTGTTCGTGCAACGGCGTGAGCAAGGGTGCGATCTGCAACGCGATCGCGGAGGGGGCCGGTGATCTTGCGTCGGTGAAGAGTTGCACGAACGCCGGCACGACGTGTGGGGGATGCCTTCCGTCGATCAAGGCGCTTCTTGCCGCATCGGGTGTGGTGATGTCGAAGGCGCTGTGCGAGCACTTCGGTCAGTCTCGTGCCGAGCTGTTCGAGATCGTTCGGGCGACGAACACCCGCACGTTCTCCTCGCTGATCGTCAAGTACGGCAAGGGGATTGGATGCGACATCTGCAAGCCGGTCGTAGCTTCGATCCTGGCCTCGACGTCCTCGGACCACATCCTCGACGGTGAGCAGGCATCTCTGCAGGACACCAACGATCATTTCCTGGCCAACATTCAGAAGAACGGCACGTATTCCGTTGTTCCACGTATGCCGGGAGGGGAGTGCACGGCGGAACAACTCATCGTCATCGGTGAGGTGGCACGAGATTTCGGTCTGTACACCAAGGTCACCGGCGGTCAGCGAATAGACATGTTCGGAGCCCGCGTGGAGCAGCTACCTGCGATCTGGAAGCGGTTGGTGGACGCCGGCATGGAATCCGGCCAGGCTTACGGTAAGTCGTTGCGCACGGTGAAGAGCTGCGTCGGATCGAGTTGGTGCCGTTACGGCGTCCAGGATTCGGTAGGGATGGCCGTTGACCTCGAGAATCGATACCGAGGTCTGCGCTCACCCCACAAGATCAAGTTCGGTGTCTCCGGTTGTGCTCGCGAATGTGCGGAGGCACGGAGTAAGGATGTCGGCGTCATCGCTACCGAAGGTGGTTGGAATCTGTACGTCGGCGGTAATGGTGGCCAATCGCCGAAGCATGCGCGGTTGCTCGCATCGAATCTCGACGACGCCACCCTCGTCAGCTACATCGACCGGTACCTCATGTTCTATGTCCGGACCGCGGACCGTTTGCAGCGGACGGCGCCGTGGCTCGACGCGCTCGATGGTGGTCTCGAGCATCTGAAGGCCGTCGTCTGCGAAGACAGCCTGGGGATCGGCGCCGAACTCGAGGCCGATATGGACCGCCATGTGGCCGGTTACAAGGACGAATGGGCAGGCGTTCTCGAGGACGAGGAGAAGTTGGGCAGATTCGTCTCGTTCGTGAATGTGCCCGAGGCGATCGATCCGACCATTGCGTTCGACGAGTCGGGTGAGCGCAAGGTTCCGGTGCTGATGGGGATGCCGACATCCGAACGGATGTGCACATCTGAGTAACCGCTACTTAACGACCAAGAAACACGGGCAACGTGCAATAGCACCAGGAGGTACGTGATGACTGTCATCGAGTCTCGAACCAGCACCACCAGAAACAGGAACCAGCAGCTGCCCACGACATCGGGCACCGAATCCGCGCGCTCGTGGACTGCCGCGTGCACTGTCGACGCGCTCGTTCCTGGACGAGGCGTCGCCGTTCTGCTGAGAGGAGGCACCCAAGTGGCGTTGTTCGCCTTGCCCGATGCGCGCGTGTTCGCGGTCGGCAACATCGATCCGTTCGGCCGGGCAGCAGTCATGTCCAGGGGTCTCGTCGGCGACCGGAGCGGTGAACCCACCGTGGCCTCGCCGTTGCTCAAGCAGGTCTTCTCTCTTCTCGACGGGCGATGCCTCGACGTCAGCGACATCTCGCTCGGATCTTTCGAGACCAAGATCTCGGGCGGCGTGATTTTCGTGCGTGGCGCATCGACATGAGCTCGACTGCCGAGACCGGGGAACCTCTGGCAGGATTCGCCGTCGGTATCACCGCGTCGCGGCGCGCCGAGGAGTTCGCGACGCTACTCGTTCGGCGTGGGGCCTCGGTAATGCACGCACCGGCCATCCGGATCATTCCGCTGTCCGACGACGCCGAACTGGAACGCGTCACCGCCAGCATCATCGCCGATCCGCCGACGATCACCGTCGCAACGACGGGAATCGGATTTCGAGGCTGGATCGAGGCAGCCGACGGTTGGGGGCAGGCCGAAAGCCTTGGAGCAGCACTTGCGTCGTCGCGACTGCTGGCTCGTGGGCCGAAAGCCAAGGGGGCAATCCGTGCAGCCGACCTACGCGAAGAGTGGTCACCGGCATCGGAATCTTCGACAGAAGTGCTCGAACATCTTCTCGCAGAGGGAGTCGAAGGCAAACGGATTGCGGTGCAACTCCACGGCGCAACAACGGAGTGGGAACCGGTTCCGGACTTTTGTAAGGCATTGCGTTCCGCCGGAGCCGAAGTGGTGCCCGTTCCGGTGTACCGCTGGATCGCACCGGACGACAGCGTTCCGATGGACCGCATGATCGAAGCAGTCATCGTCGGAGATCTCGACGCCATCAGCTTCACGAGTGCGCCCGCAGTGGCGTCCCTGCTGATGCGAGCACACGAGAACGGCGTTCTCGAACCTTTGCTGCAATCGATGCGTACCCGAGTGCTGCCGGTATGTGTAGGACCCATCACCGCCGCGCCTCTCGAACAACTGAACGTCGCGACGACGCAACCGGCCCGTGCTCGCCTCGGGGCGCTGGCGCGTCATATTGCGGAGGAACTACCGCGACGCGCCCAACTCATGAGGGCGGGCGGCCACATGCTGAGCGTGCGCGGTAAATGTGTCGTGGTCGACGGCGAGGTGCGTTCGGTATCCCCGGCGGGCATGGCACTGCTCAAGACTTTGTCGACGCGCCCTGGGCGAGTGGTATCCCGGGAAGATCTACTCGCATCGCTACCCGGCGGCGGGGGAGATACTCACGCCGTCGAAACGGCCATGACTCGGCTCCGCTCTGCCCTCGGCGCACCGAAGGCCATTCACACCGTGGTCAAACGAGGCTACCGGCTTGCGGTCGACGAACCCGAGGTCAGCGAAAAGCCCGAGATGCCCGAACGAACTTCCATGTCCGCCATGCCCATCTGCGAAGGGAGCAAGTACTAGATGAAATCAGATCCTGCCCTCGTCCTGGTAGCCCACGGGACCAGAAATCCGCGCGGCGTGGAGATGATCGCCGAATTGGCCGATGCCGTGAGCGGACAGGTCGGCCCGTCGAGGGTTGCTTTCGTCGATGTACTCGGACCCTCTCCATCCGAGCTTCTTCGCGAGGTCCATGGTCCTGCCGTCGTGGTCCCGGCATTTCTGGCCTCGGGTTACCACGTACACACCGACGTACCCCGTGAGGTCACCGACAGCGGTCACCGGAGCGTGAAAGTCACTCGCGCACTCGGACCGGATCCGGTGCTCGCCAGGGTGCTGCTGGAACGACTGAGCGACGCAGGATGGCGCCCAGGGGACGCCGTCGTCCTCGCCGCAGCAGGTTCGTCCGATGCACGGGCACAACTCGAGCACCGACGTGCCGCTGACATGCTCGCGCGGATCGCCCGCGTCGAAGTCGCCGTGGCCCATATCGCCATCGCGTCCCCCGCAAACAGGGTCGTCCCAGACACAGTCACCGCCCTGCGTGCACAGGGACACGGCCGAGTGTTCCTGGCCTCGTATCTACTTGCGCGCGGCCTCTTTCACAATCGACTCGCCGAGGCAGGCGCCGACGGCGTCGCCGAACCGCTGGGTGTGCACCCCGCCATCGTCGACCTCGTCGTGGATCGATACCACGAAGGTGCTCGGCAGTTCAACGCACGATCGGCAGCAGTTCCACCGGTTCGGTCGAGCTGACGTCGGCCGGCACCACGGCCAAAGCGTCGTGATCGATCAGGTGGAGCAAATGTGCTGTGCGAACAGCGGTGTCCGCACGCCATCCGGTGCCGTCGCGCATCACCGGAACGATCCGAGCCGTCGGCGAAGCTATGGCTTCCGGATTGGTCAGGTAACCGAGGCGAGGGGCGCTCGGAGTACGTCCGGTCAGTGCTTCGACCACAGTGGGTGCGATGAGCAGCAGAGTTCCGATGGCAGCCAACGGATTACCCGGTAGCCCCAGCACCACTCGCCCGCTCGGCAGTACCGCGGTAATCTGAGAGCCGCCCGGGCGCAACAGGATTCGACCGACCACAGTGTCGGCATCTGCGTGGACCAGTGCCGTGCGGAGTTGATCCGCGGCACCTGCTCCGGTCGCTCCGACGACGATCGTGATGTCCGCTACCGTCGACGTGGTCAACAAATCCTCGAACGCGGTCGGTGAATCGGGGAGGTACACGGTGTCGACGACCGTGATGCCGCACCCGTGAAGAAATAGGGGCAGAATTGGTCCGAGCGCGTCGCGGGTCTGCCCCGCGTCGAGTGGCCCGGATGCTTGTATCTCGTTGCCGCTCAGCACAATCTGCGCGCAAACCGGGCCGCGGACCGTCAGTTCGGCGACCTCCGCGCTCAAGGCGACCGACATGACTGCAGGCGACACGGAGGTGCCGGCAGGCGCCAGCTCGGCACCGGTGTGCCAATCCTCACCGCGGCGTCGCGTGTCGTCCTGCTGCGTGACGTTCGGTGACAGTCGCAACTGTCCGGCAGAATCGAGCTCGACGAATTCGTCGCGGACCACCGAGGTTGCGCCTGCGGGAACGTGTGCGCCGGTGGCGATTCGAACAGCGTGGCCCTGCGCAATGGCCGCAAGTCCACTGGTTCCCGCATAGGCGATGTCCCCTCGAACAGTCCACGGGCCGTTGCCGGACACCGCATAACCATCCATCGCCGATATATCGACGTAGGGGAGTGGACGGGTAGCGATCATCGGTGAGGCCAGTACCGCGCCAAGCGCCTGCAACGGTGGTACTCGTCGGGGCGCGCCAGGGGCGATTCTTTCCCGAATCCGCTTGCGGGCCTGGCCGACGGTGAGAGCCGGCGGTACGGAATCGGCGACGGCGCGTTGTGCTCGTGCCCGGTAGAGATCCTCGACGGTGTCGCAATCGGCGGATACTCCGGAAAGGTCGAGGACTGCATGGTCGTCAGGGGCGATCGATCTCATGGATCGGTTCACAAGTGTGTCTACTCGGGCTAGTGTCGCGACCAACTTCGAGCGATCCCATGCACCGAAAAGGTATTGGGTTCGGCCTGTTTCGTCACTGGCGAACATCGCACTCGCCGAGTTGATCAGTGACGCAGCGAGAAGGGCGTCGACGCTGTTCGCGTCGACGAACGGCAGGTCGGCGGCAAGAATGACCACCACATCTGACGATGATTTCTGCAGTGCGCTCAGACCGGCTGCGACCGCAGCGACCGGCCCCGATCCGGCCGGCGACTCCTGTGTCTGGTGGACACGAGAATCCAGGTCGTGCCGCGTCGGTCCCACCGTCACGATCAGATCGGCCCGCTGCACGGCCTCCACTGCGATCCCGATCATGCTTCGGCGTCCGACGGTCAACGCAGGTTTGTCGACCCCACCCATCCGCGAGCCGCGTCCGCCGGCCAGGACGATCGCGTCGAATTTCGGATCCTCGCTGTTCACGCCGGTAGTGGGACGTTCTGCAACCGAACCTGGCCACGTGCAATTGCTTTCCCGCTGTCGGATGCAGTGATGGTGACGAGCCACAGTTGCTGAATTCTGCCTTGCTGCAACGGTTCCGCCAGTACATCGACGCGGCCGCCCTTGCTGGCGCGAAGGAAGTCGGTTGCGTTGTGGACCCCGACGGCGAACTCGCCTCGTTCTTTGACCGCTTCGCTGGCTCCGATACTCGCAGCCGACTCCACTGCGGTCGTGTAGACCCCACCGTGCACCACACCCCATGGGGTGAAGTGTTCCGGGGTGAGCTCGATATGACCCACGACGCGTGTACCGGAGACCTCGTCGACGACCAATCCGGCGCTCGCGACGAATCCACTCGCAGTGGCAAGTGCGTACTTCGCGGTCGGACGCGGATCGAATTGTCCCAGGTTCATTCTGTCAGGTTAGTGCGCGAAGTCGATTCGGGTAGCCGATGACTACGGGGTGGGCCGTCGAGACCGCACCGGCCACCACTTCGCACAATGACGGGGAGCCAGGCCAACGAGGCAACAGGGATCATCAGAAGCAGTCCTATTATCAACATGACTCATTATTGGACTGTGATAGGCGAGATTTACTAGGGCCTGTGTGTGAAACTGGACTGATGTCATCCCGAGTCGGCTCGTCCTCCAATTCCGCCGATACCCAATCCGAGGTTGATGCGCGCACGCTGGCGGGACTGATGGGATCGGTCAAGATCGAGGGGATGCCGCTCTACCGTTCGTTGGCCGATCAGCTGCGGAGAATCATCGCCGACGGCACGGTCCCGGCGGGCAAGAGACTGCCGCCCGAGCGGGTGATGTCGGCCCAACTCGGCGTCAGCCGTGTGACGGTCACCTCCGCGTACCGGGAATTACGCGAGCAAGGTTGGGCGGCAGCGATACGCGGGGCAGGCACCTTCGTCGCGGTCCCCAGTGACGGGAGTTCCTGGGTATCGATGATGGGCTCGGAGGGTTCGAGCGTCCTCGATTTCGTCAATGCGGCGCCGGAGGCCTCGCCGTTCCTTGCGGACGCTCTCGTCGATGCGGTGTCGTCACTGGCGAAGGCCATGGCAGGGCACGGCTACGCCCCACCGGGCACCTCCGATCTACGCAGAGCGATCGCGGACAGATACTCCCGTCGTGGCCTGCCCACCACGCCGGATCAGGTGTTGGTCGTCTCGGGTGCGGGCGACGCAATGCATCTCGTACTGGATACGTTCGTCAGTCCCGGCAACCGCGTCTTGATAGAGCACCCGACATATCCGGGGGCACCGGAACTATTGGAGAGCTTCGGCGCTCTTCCCGTCCCGGTGGCGGTCGACGCGGGGAACCCCGACGCGTTGGTCGACGACGTGGACCGTGCCGCGCGGCAGAACGCCCCGACACTTGCCTACTTCATGCCGGACTTCTCCAACCCGTCGGGCAACCGGATGACAGCCGATGGCAGGCGCAGACTGGCGGCGACGTTGGCTCGGCACGGCGTGTTGACCATCGTGGACGAAGTCGCCGCCGATCTGACACTGGATCATTCGGATCCACTAGAGCCCTTCGGAGTTCCCGTTCCAGGTACGGCAACCATTTCGATAGGCTCGTTGAGCAAGACGGTGTGGGGTGGGCTCCGGGTCGGATGGGTCAGATCGGATCAGCAGCTGATCTCCCGCATGGCTCGGGTGTACAACCGCCGCCAGTTGTCGGTCTCCATGGTCGAGCAAGCCACCGCTGTCCGATTGTTCGCGGTGTTCGACGATATTGTGGCCGAGCGTGTTGCGGGGTTACGCGAGCGCAGAGATCTGCTCGTCTCCCGGGTGGCTACCCAGTTGCCCGACTGGACATTTCGCGTTCCCGATGGGGGATTGTCGCTGTGGTGCGGACTGCCGCAGGGGTTGTCCTCGCAGGATCTGGTTCGTCGTGCGGCCACCCGCGATCTGCTTCTTGTCTCGGGAACCCGATTTGGAACCGGCTATGCCTTCGACGACAGGCTGCGCATTCCCTTCACCCGATCCGCTTCGGAAATCGTTGCGGCGGTGGACGTACTGGCCAAGGTGGTAACAGGAGATGTCGGCCTGCGGGCCGACGCGCCTGCCGTCGAGCACATCGTCTGAAGTTGTTCTACCCCAGATCGAAGCGGGCAGTTCGCAGGTCGACACGGCCGTCGCGAATCTCGACTCCCTCACCCTGTAGTTCGGCGAGTTGCCGTGTCGCCAGATGCGCGGCCGGTCTTCCGTCGGCGGGCACGACGCGGTGCCAAGGCAGGTCCGCCGAGTCGGTGCGCATGATCCACCCGACGGTTCGAGGACTCGACAATCCTGCGGCCGCTGCGATATTGCCGTAGGTCACAACCCTTCCCGGCGGAACCGAGGCAACGATCTCGCGTACCCGCTCGACGTGTTCCTCCGTGATCGCAGCCATCTACAGCAATTCGAGGACCAACTTGGCAACCTCTTTGGGTTTCGCCTGGGCCACCATGTGATTGCAATCCAACTGGACAAGAGTGAGATTCTCGCCCAGTTGCGCGCGGAATGCGGCCTTCAGTTCCTTGCTGACGTACGGCGGCTGCACCCGCTTTGCCTGCACGACGACGGTCGGTGTATCCGTCGGCGGTACCACTAGCGGCCTGGCCAGTTCGCCCCAGGACGCGACTATTGCTGCGGTGGATATCCGCCACTTGACTCGGCCGTTGTCCATCGTCTCGAGGTGCTGTTCGACCTCGAGATCGAGTAGCGCCTGCGGTACATCGGCCCATGCACCGTTGATCTTCTCGGCTTTTGCTTCCTCGGCGTCCGTGTAGTCGGAATGCACCGCAGTCAGCTCTGCCACGTCGAGCAGGTCGACGGGGTCGAGTTCGATCGCGGGATCGAGCAGAACGAGCCCGCGGACGAGCTCGGGGTGCTTCACGGCAAGGTGGACCGCCAACGCACACCCGTACGAATGGCCGATGACGAGAACAGGACCGTGGGCATGGTTGTCGAGAAGCGTCTTGAGCCCATCGACCTGCGCACCGATATCCCACGGCGGCGTCCAAGGCGAACGGCCGTGGCCGATCAGGTCTGGCGCGAGCATCCGGACCTGCGGAAGATAGTTGTCGGCAAGGTCACCCCAGCGAGCACCGTGGCCGGTCATCCCATGGATTGCGAGGACCTCGGGTCCGGTGTCCGGGCCGTACTGGTGAAAGTTCAATTCTGGCACTGCTGACACTATGCCGCATCGCGGCCCGACCCACATCACGTGGACGAGAAACCGAGCATCGAACACGCGGCCGGTGAGGGTCTGTCGGTGGCGCATGATCGAATCGAATCCATGACTACGGCGAATCCGAGCGGAGTACCGACCATCAGCGGCGGCGGTACCACCACACTCGTTCGGGCGCCCAAGGTGAAGTCCCCTCGCCGGATCTGGACCGGGCCCGCTGTCCGTCTTCTTGTCAGCGATGAGAATGCGGCCCAAGCCGCTTCGACCGGATCGCCCGGATGGAACCCGTGGCAAGTCCTCGGTGGCCCGGGTACGGGAAAGACCGCGCTGGTCGCCGACTACGCGGTGTCACGGATCGAGCGAGGCGACCCAGAGTCGGTACTGGTCTTGACACAATCGAAGCGCGCTGCCACCACGGTCCGGGAAGAAATAACTGCTGGACTGTTCGCCGGGGAGCGGGCACCACGTGCAACTCGTGAGCCACTGGTTCGGACCGTTCACTCGTATGCCTTCGCCGTTCTCCGCCTGCAGGCAGCCATCTACGGCAATCCGCCACCACGCTTGCTCACCGGCGCCGAGCAGGACGCAGTGGTTCGAGAGATGTTGCGGGGAGACATCGAAGACGGGGCCGCTGATTGGCCCGAGCGCGTGCGTCCTGCTCTCGGCATGTCGGGATTCGTCACCGCGGTTCGTGACCTGATGCTCCGCTCGGCCGAGCGTGGCCTCGGCCCGGAAGATCTCGTCAAGCTCGGGCGTCGGCACACCCGCCCCGAGTGGGTCGCAGTCGGAAAGTTCGCAGCCAGGTACGAGCAGTCGATGTTGCTGCGCGGTGCTGTCGGGGTAGAAGCAGCGGGAGCGACGGCACCTGGCCTCGATGCTGCCGAGCTCATCGGCAGCGCACTCATGGCGTTCGCCACCGACCCCGAGTTACTGGCGTCGGAGCGCGCTCGGATCAGACATCTCGTGGTGGACGATGCCCAACATCTGGACCCCCAGGCGGCGCAGCTGGTTCGGCTCATCGGCATCAACACCGAGAGCACTGTCATCGCCGGAGATCCGGACCAGTCCGTGTTCACATTCCGCGGTGCCGATCCGTCGTTCGTCGCCGATCTCGCCGAGCCTGGTTCGGAGCGACGGATCGTCCTCGATCGAAACTTCCGCAGCAGCAGCGAGATTGGCGAGATCACCGGACCGATCGCGGGCAGGCTCTCCGGAACAGGGAGACACCGAGGTGCCGAAGCGGTGGGAGAGCCACGATACGGTGCAACTCGCACCCTCGTGCAGACCCTGCCGTCAGTGGCCAAGGAAGCGGCACTGATCGCCGACGCCATGCGAAGAGCGCATCTCGACAACGGAATGCCCTGGTCGGACATGGCCGTCGTAGTGCGATCCGTGCCCAGGACGATTGCGCCACTGCGACGGGCGTTGCAGTCCGCGGGTGTACCGATCGTCACCCCTGCCTCCGAAATTCCCGTCCATCGGCAACACGGGGCGGTCGGTCTGCTGCTCGTGCTGCGTGCGATCGTCGACGAATCCTTCGACGGCGAAGACGCTTTGGCATTGTTGTCCGGCCCGATCGGCGGTGCGGATCCGGTGAGCCTGCGCCGGTTGCGCCGCGGAATACGCCGTATCGAGCTTTCCTCTGGAGGCGAACGCGACTCCGCCGAACTGCTGCGCTCCGTGATCGTCGAGGCTGCACAACCCCCTGAGTCTGCACAACCGACTGACTCCGACGACCGCGACGCGTCGGCCCGTCCCAGTGCCCGCTTTGTCGCAGCGTTGTCCGATGTCGAATCCGCGCCGGTGCGCAAGGTACTCGGTGTCGTCCGTAAAGCGTCCGCGCGCCGAGGTCGCGGAGTCGAGGACGTGCTGTGGGCAGCGTGGCAGGCATCGGGGTTGGAGAGGCGCTGGGCCGCCAGTTCGACGCGGGGTGGATCCACTGGTGCGCAGGCCGATCGGGATCTCGATGCCGTCGTCGCGTTGTTCGAATCAGCCGCCTCGTATGTCGACCGGTTACCCCAGGCGGGACTCGCAGGGTTCGTCGATTACATCTCCGGACAGCAGATTTCGACGTCCAACTCCATCCGTTCGACCGTGCAACCCGATGCCGTCACGGTGCTGAGTGCGCACTCGGCAGCTGGTCGGGAGTGGGAACTGGTCGCTGTCGCGGGCGTTCAGGAAGGCTTGTGGCCGGGTCTGCGCTCGCGGGGAAGTCTTCTCGGTACCGAGGCCCTGGTCGACCTCGCTGCCGGAATCGCCGATGCCGGCGAGCTCATCGATGACAAGCTGTCGAAGACCGCACCCCTGCTGGCAGCGGAACGCAAGCTGTTTCTCGTCGCCTGCTCCCGCGCGCGGTCGGTGCTACTGGTGACCGCCGTGGATTCGAGTACCGGAGACACCGATCTGGTGAGGTCCCGGTTCATCGACGAGCTCCAGGGGCGGGGAGAGCCGGACCTCGATGCGCCCCACACCCCGCCGGCATACGTGTCCGGTCGCATCCTGGCACTGCCGATGCTCGTCGCCGAATTACGCAGCGCGGTATGCGATCCGATTGTCGCAGAACAGGATCCAGCCAAACACGAGCGGGCTGCGCAGCAACTTGCTCGGCTGGCACGGGCGGGTGTCAAAGGGGCGGACCCGAAAGAGTGGTTCGGTATCGGCGGGGTCAGTACCGACTCTCCGCTGTGGACCATCGAAGACGGGCCGGTACCGCTCTCACCCTCCACGGTCGAGCAGCTCACCACGTGCCCTCTGCGTTGGATGCTCGATCGACACGGCGGAAACGACGGTGCCAATTCGCACGCCGTCACCGGCACCCTGGTGCATACCCTCGTGCAGGCTGTGGCAGGCAAGATGCCACCGGAACAGGTTCGGCAGGCACTCGAAACTGCCTGGGATGGCGTGGACTTGGGCTCACAATGGTATTCGCGCCATGAGCTCCAAAGAACCGAAGCCATGTTGAATACCTTCGAGGCATGGCTTCGCGGTACTCGCGGCGAACTCACCGAAATAGGCGTCGAAGTCCAGGTCGAGGGAATCCTGGAGTCACGGTCCGAGGGAGAGCCGTCGGTTGCTCTTCGCGGACGGATCGACAGACTCGAGCGTGATGCCGACGGACGGCCCGTGATCATCGACGTCAAGACTGCCAAAACCGTGATGTCGAAAGAAGACGCCCGCAGACATAGTCAGCTCGCGACGTATCAGGTCGCCGCCGCGGCGGGTGCCATCGAAGGTGAGCCTGCGGGAGAACCCGGGGGAGCGCGATTGGTGTTCGTGGCCAAATCCCACAACAAGGATGGGGCGACGCAGCGAATCCAGCCGGCACCGACACCGGAGGTCCTCGAGGAATGGCGAAATGCCGTGCACGAGGCCGCGTCCGCGACACAGGGGCCGACGTTCGTCGCGTTCGTCAACGACGGGTGTCGACACTGCCCCGTGAAATCGAGTTGCCCAGCGCACGAGACCGGCAGACAGGTGACCGACCGATGATGGCTCGTTCCAAGAATCGGGCTCCGATCGACGTCGGTTCGGCTCGGATCGATCCGATCGAACTGGCGAGCGCTCTCGGTCAGAAGCATCCACCGACACCTGAACAAGCCGCTGTCATCGCATCTGCGTTCGGACCGACACTCGTGGTCGCGGGAGCCGGCGCCGGTAAGACCGAAACGATGGCGGCCCGAGTGGTGTGGATGGTGGCCAACGGCTTCGTGGACCCGGACAGCGTCCTCGGGCTCACCTTCACCAGAAAGGCTGCCCAGCAACTGACGTCGAGAATCCGAGCCCGCCTGGCGCGGCTGGCCGGATCGGATGTCGTGCGTGCACTCGACCCCAGTCTGCAGCTGCGCGACCGTATCGTGAGCGGAGAACCGGAGGTCAGCACCTATCACTCGTACGCCGGACGATTGTTGACCGAACACGGACTCCTGTTGCCGATCGAGCCTTCTGCCACGTTGCTCTCGGAAACCGAACTGTGGCAACTCGCCCACCGCGTCGTCAGCACCTGGGACGGCGACCTCGATACCGACCGCAACCCGACGTCGATCACCGAGACCGTGTTGGCGCTGTCGGGGCAACTCGCCGAGCACCTTGTCGATCCCGATGATTTGCGACAGGCGCACACCGATCTGGACAAGCTCGTGCACACTCTCGCGCCAGGTGCTGGTCAGCGCGGCGGACCCACTAAAGAACTTCTCGACATTCTCGATGCGCAACATAAGCGAGTTGCGTTGTTGCCCCTAGTGAGCCGTCTCGCCGAGACACTTCGACGTGAGGGGGCACTCGACTTCGGGAGTCAGATGTCCATGGCTGCACGAGTGGCTGCTGAGCATCCCGAGGTAGGCCGATCCGAACGGGAACGATTCCGCTTGGTGCTGCTCGACGAATACCAGGACACCGGGCACGCTCAAAGAGTCTTGCTGTCTTCACTGTTCGGAGGAGGTTCCGATTCCACCCTTGCCTTGACAGCAGTGGGGGATCCGATGCAGTCGATCTACGGTTGGCGTGGTGCTTCGGCGGCCAACCTTCCGCGTTTCGCGACGGATTTTCCGTTGGTGGGAGGTGCACCTGCCCCGCGGCTCGAGCTCTCGACCAGTTGGCGCAACCCACCGGAGGCGCTCGAGCTGGCCAACCTCGTCACGGCGCCGCTCCGGCAAACAGGAGTCAGTGTGGCGACACTTCGCGCCCGACCGGGGGCCACACCTGGTGATGTTCGATTGACGGTCACCGACACAGTGCTCAGTGAACGTGAGTGGGTGGGCGATCGGATAGCAGCGGAGTATCGGGCCGCTGCAGAGAACGGACGCACGCCCCCCACAGCGGCGGTACTGGTGCGGCGCAACGCGGACGCCGAACCGATTGCCGAGGTTCTGCGTGAACGAGGCCTCCCGGTGGAGGTCGTGGGGCTCGGCGGCTTGCTCCACATCCCCGAAGTCGCCGACGTGATCGCGATGCTCAGGGTCGTGGCCGATCCGTTGGCAGGGAGCGCAGCAATGCGAATTCTCACCGGGTCCCGCTGGCAAATCGGTGCCGCGGACCTTCGTGCGCTTTCTCGCCGGGCCAGAGAACTGGGCATCAGGTCCGGCTATGGGGCAGTAGGACGCGTCGAGGATGCCGCCGAACTGGATGCTGCGCTCGGGAGCTCGTTGCCCGGCGAGCACTCCGAAGATGCGGGTCTGGCGGACGCAATCGCCGATCCAGGCCCGGCAGAGCACTATTCGGAGGTCGGCCGACGACGTATCACTGCACTCGCAGCAGAGCTGCACACGTTGCGTGACCGTATCGGTCAGCCGTTGACCGAGCTCGTCGCAGACATCGAACGGCTGATGGGAATCGGGACCGAGGCTCAGGCGCGCACACCGTTCGCAACCGGTGGAGACGTCGGCCGGGAACATCTCGACGAGTTCGCCGGTGTCGTTGCTGATTACGCAGACAACCCCAAGGCGACGATTACAGGGTTTCTTTCGTTCCTCTCGGCCGCGGAAACAGTCGAGAACGGTTTGGCTCCCGGCGAGGTCGAGGTGTCTCCACATCGCGTGCAGGTGCTCACGGTGCACTCGGCGAAGGGGTTGGAATGGGAAGTCGTTGCTGTCCCTCATGTCTCGAAAGGGGTGTTCCCGTCGTCGACTGCGTCGTCGACCTGGCTCGGCGCAATGGCCGAGCTGCCGCCTGCCCTCCGGGGAGACAGAGCGCTCGATGCGGAGGGTTCCGACGGTGTGCCCGTGTTGGATCTGAGTGAGCTTTACACCAGGAAGGATCTCCAGGAAGCTGTCGGTCGGCACAAGGACGCGCTGGCACGTCGCCGTCTCGCCGAGGATCGACGATTGTTCTACGTTGCGCTTACCCGAACGGAGCGCGCGCTGTTCGTTTCCGGCCACCAGTGGGACGAGAGCAGTTCCAAGCCTCGTGGTCCGTCCCCGTTCCTGGACGAGCTGAAGAAGTTCGTCGACGAGTCCGCCGTCACAGGATCCGAGCCGGTTGCGGTGATCGACGGATGGGCTCCAGCACCCGAAAGCGGTACCACCAATCCGCTGAGCGCAGAACCGCATTCAGCGATCTGGCCACGCGACCCACTCGGTGCACGTCGCCCTGCCGTGGAGAACGGTGCGCGATCGGTGATCGCGGCGCTTTCGGCATCAACGTCGCAGCATGAGGCGGAGTCAGATAGCCTCACAGATCCTGAGGATTGGGCTGCCGATGTGGATGCCCTCCTGGCCGAACGCGAGGAGCGCTTTCACCCGGCAGTGACCGTTGCGTTGCCCGAGAATCTTTCGGTGAGCCAATTGGTCGACCTCGCCGCAGATCCCGATGCGTTGGCCGAACGGCTCCGACGACCGCTACCGTTCCCGCCGAACCCACTCGCGCGGCGCGGGACAGCCTTTCACGCGTGGATCGAACGGCGTTTCGGGGCAACTCGATTGCTCGACCTGGACGAACTTCCAGGCTCTGCGGACAACGGCGCGGCGGCCGACATCGATCTGGAGACTCTGCAGCACGCGTTTCTCGCGTCCGATTGGGCGCTCCGGAGCCCGATCGAAGTCGAGGTTCCCTTCGAAACATCTGTCGCGGGCACAGTTCTGCGCGGTCGCATCGATGCGGTGTTCGCCGATTCGGACGGAGGCTGGACGGTCATCGATTGGAAGACCGGAAAGGAACCGACAGCCACCGAAGAGGAGTCGGTGGTCATGCAGCTGGCGGCCTATCGAATTGCCTGGGCCGAATTGATGTCCGCTGCGCGCCCCGAATCGGACCCTGTCCCGCTCGACAAGGTTCGTGCGGCGTTCCACTACGTGCGCAGCGGCCGTACTGTCGCCCCGAGTGACCTGCCGGATGTCAAGACGCTCGCCGCGCTCATAGACGGAACCGCGCACGTGGAATTGGGCAGTGAGGCATAGGCTTTCGACGCGATCTAGGATGCGTTACGGCGCGCCTCCAGTGCTTGGGTCACCAACGGTATTTGAAGGGGGAGCCGGGCTATCAACGCAGCCTTGACCACGGGGGAGGTCTTCGGATTCTGGACATACCGTCGTGCAAGGTCGATGTTCGCGGGGAATACGGCTACGAAGAGCGCGGCGGCCAGTGCACCGCCGAGGCGTCTGGTCCGCGGCACCGCGAGCGTCGCGGCGACGGCGAGTTCGGCCACCCCCGATACCTGGGTGTAGGTCCGTGCTTTGCCCGGTAATGCAGCAGGAACCTGAATGTCGAAGTACTGGGGCGTAACGAAGTGGAGAACACCTGCGCCGCCCAATATCGCTGCGAGGCGGACTGCTGCAGCCTGGCTTTTGTGCTCGCTCATGCATATACCGTCCCACACTGGTACGAGGGAAACTCTCCGCAGCGGTACTACGAAGCACTCGAACAGGGTTACGCTGCCAGCCGTGGATGACATCGACGTAGGTAGCCGACGTGGCAGGTAGGCTACGAGCGCGTCTGAGCGCCGGGGACACGCTGACCGACAGACCCGACTTTGCACTCGTGGGTGTACTTCGCGTGCCCGAACTACAGAGCAGTCCGTGGCGCGCAATCTACCGACGCATTCTGGTCGCACTGGCAGTGTTGCTTTTCGCGGCGTTGGTCGTATGGGTCGATCGTGACGGATACATAGACGCGCAGGGCGACGAACTCTCGTTCCTCGACTCCCTCTACTACGCAACCGTCTCGCTCTCCACGACCGGCTACGGTGACATCACACCGATCACGCCGTCGGCGCGACTGGTAAATATTCTCGTCCTCACGCCGCTACGAATCTTCTTCCTCATCTTGTTGGTCGGTACGACGCTCGCGGTACTCACCGAGCGCTCCCGGCAGGCATTCAAAATCCAGCGTTGGAGGCACAAAGTGCGCAATCACACCGTGGTCATCGGCTTCGGAACCAAGGGCCGCACTGCTGTGGACGCCATGCTGGGTGACGGTGTCCCTGCGTCGGAGATCGTGGTGGTCGATACCGATCCAGCCGTGCTGGAATCGGCGTCGAGCATGGGGCTGGTGACCGTGCACGGTTCGGCCACCAAGTCCGATGTTCTGCGGTTGACCGGTGCTCAGCACGCGGCTGCGATCATCGTCGCCACCAACCGGGACGATACCGCGGTCCTGGTGACGCTGACTGCGCGCGAGATCGCGCCCAAAGCGAAGATCGTCGCGGCGATCAGGGAAGCAGAGAACACCCACCTGCTGCGGCAATCAGGTGCCGACTCGGTGGTCGTGTCTTCCGAGACTGCGGGCAGACTGCTGGGAATCGCAACGACGACGCCGAACGTCGTGGAAATGATCGAGGATCTTCTGACTCCCGAGGCGGGCTTCGCCATCGCCGAACGTGAAGTCGAACGCGACGAGGTCGGGGGTTCTCCTCGCCACCTGACCGACATCGTTCTGGGGGTTGTCCGCAGCGGCAAGCTCTTCCGTGTCGGATCGCCCGAGGTCGATGCAGTCGAGGCGACCGACCGGTTGCTCTACATTCGTCGCGTCGGCGACTGACGGCGAGATGTCGAGCACGCGAACCTGCGTAGTCGCTCGGCGTAGTCGCTCCAGTCCTACGGCAGGGTCCGATGCCTCCACGATAGTGTCGTCGTTGTGCCACGATTCGAACTTGCTCAACCCCCGCTTCTGTCACGGTCGCCGCTCGATCGCGCCGAGGAGTCGAGAAAAGATACCGAAACTCTGCGGGCGGGCTGGCCGACCGCGAAAGTAGTGCAGATCGATCACCGAGGTCGGTTCCGGATCGATGCATCGCGCCTCGTCTACACACCTACCTCCGAGGTTGCGGCCGAGCCTGCCTTGGATGCGGTCTTTCTCGGAATTCGAGACGGCCACCATCTTTGGGCTCAGCGCGTAGGCGCCCTGACCGGTGAGTTGGGGGATCTACGAACAATTGGAGAGCGTCTCGACGAGACCGAGTTGTCGATTCTCACCACCGCGCTCGCAATCCTCAACTGGCACGCCAGAGCGAGTTTCAGCGCCATCGACGGGGCGGCGACCACACCGTCGGCCGCAGGATGGTCGAGGACGAGCACGTCCGACGGTCACGAGGAGTTTCCTCGCACGGACCCCGCGGTCATCTGTCTGGTTCACGACGGCGCCGACCGGGTCCTCCTCGCTCGTGCACCGACGTGGCCCGAGCGAAGGTTCTCCATTCTGGCGGGATTCGTCGAGGCGGGGGAGTCCCTGGAAACATGTGTCGTCCGTGAGATCTCCGAAGAGGTCGGCATCACCGTGTCCGACATCACCTACCTGGGAAGTCAGCCGTGGCCTTTTCCCCGGTCGGTGATGATCGGCTTCTCGGCAGTTGGCGACCCGGAAGTGCCCCTGCAATTTCTGGACGGCGAAATTGTGGAGGCTCATTGGTTCGACCGTGAGGAAGTGCGAGCGGCGCTGAAGTTGGGGGACTGGGCAGCCGATTCCGATTCACGGTTGCTACTCCCCGGATCCATTTCCATCGCACGCGGAATGCTCGAGGCCTGGGCCGCCGCCGATTAGCGGTCTCGACCCGGGCGCCTTACATCGACAAAGCGCTTTTCACAGCCGCGAGTGAGGGATTGGTTGCAGTGGTGCCGTCGGCGAACAGCACGGTGGGGACGATGTGGTTGCCTCCGTTGACACTGCCCACGAACTCTGCCGACGCCGGATCTTTCTCGATGTCGATCTCTTTGTACTCGATACCGGCTTCGTCCAGTTGGGTCTTCAGTCTGCGGCAGTAGCCACACCACGTAGTGGAGTAGACGGTGAGAGCGGCCTGGGTTTCGGGGGTAGTCACGAGGATATTCAACACCGTCCGGTGTGTGATTGTTCCATCGCAACACTCGGGCAGCCGGCGTCCGTAACCGCGCTCCAAGAACCGTCGGTGCCTCCTGACATGATGGTCGGCATGCCAGTGGACTCGATGATCGCCGGGTTGGATCCCGAACAGTCTGCTGCCGTGTCGGCGCCACGTGGTCCCGTGTGTGTTCTGGCAGGTGCAGGAACAGGTAAGACTCGGACCATCACCAGGCGGATTGCGCACCTGGTCTCGGCCGGGCACGTCTCGGCGGGCCAGGTGCTTGCGGTGACCTTCACCGCACGCGCGGCAGGGGAGATGCGTGGCCGCCTCCGCGAGTTGGGTGTCGGTGGTGAAGGCCCGCCGGTGCAAGCGCGAACCTTTCACGCTGCTGCGCTCAGGCAGCTCAAATACTTCTGGCCGCAGGTTGTCGGTGACACCGGCTGGCAACTGCTCGATCGCAAGTTCGCACTGGTGAGTCAGTCCGCCCATCGTGCGGGTGTGTCGACGTCCACCGATTCGATCAGGGACCTGGCGGGCGAAATCGAATGGGCCAAAGGTTCGCTCGTTGCGCCCGAGGACTATCCCGCGGTAGCGGCACGCCTGCATCGAGAAGTTCCCATGGATGCGTCGAAGGTCGCATCGGTCTACGCAGGCTACGAGGACCTCAAGACTCATGGCGGCGACGGCATGTTGCTCGATTTCGACGACCTGCTGTTGCACACTGCGGCTGCTCTCGAGGAGCACTCCGCGGTCGCTGACGAATTTCGCGAGCGATACCGATGCTTCGTGGTGGACGAGTACCAGGACGTGACGCCGCTTCAGCAGCGAGTCCTCGATGCTTGGCTCGGAGAACGCGATGATCTCACCGTCGTCGGAGATGCGAATCAGACTATTTATTCCTTCACCGGTGCAACCCCGCGATACCTCCTCGACTTCTCCCGACGCTTCCCCGACGCCACAGTTGTCCGACTCGAGCGCGACTACCGTTCGACACCCGAGGTCGTGTCGTTGGCCAACCGAGTCATCGGCGCAGCGCGAGGACGCATCGCCGGTACCCGGTTGCAGTTGATCGGGCAGCGGCCGTCAGGGCCGGAACCAGAGTTCTTCGAATACGACGACGAGCCGGCCGAGGCCGACGGAGTCGCCCGCGCTGTGAAGAGATTGATTTCTTCGGGTGTGGCACCTTCGGAAATTGCGGTGCTGTATCGGATCAACGCTCAGTCGGAGGTTCACGAGCAGGCGTTGACGGAAATGAAGATCCCGTATCAGGTTCGAGGCGGCGAAGGATTCTTCAACAGACCGGAAGTTCGCCAGGGTATTTCTGCTTTGCGCACGGCGTCGGGTCGAGACGATCTCCCGATGGAGTCCAAGTCGGGTAAGGGTGTGCCCGCACTCGTGCGCGCTGTTCTCGCACCGCTCGGTCTGACCGCAACCGAACCAGCAGGTGCTCAGGCTCGTGAGAAATGGGCGTCGCTAGGCGGTCTGGTTCAGGTGACCGAGGAACTGCTGGCGCAGGATCCCGAGTTGGACCTCGATCGTCTCTTGGGTGAACTCGCAGCGCGTGCCGAGGCGCGGCATCCACCGGTTGTACAAGGCGTCACCCTTGCCTCCCTGCACGCAGCGAAAGGTCTGGAATGGGATGCAGTGTTCCTCGTCGGACTTGCCGACGGAACGCTTCCCATCTCGCACGCGCTGGGCAATGATCCGAGTTCGAGCAATGATGCTGCCATCGAAGAAGAGCGGCGGCTCCTCTACGTCGGTGTCACGCGCGCGAGGGAGCATCTTCACCTGTCGTGGGCGTTGGCCCGCAACGAGGGCGGGCGGAAGTCGCGTCGGCGATCTCGCTTTCTCAACGGATTGATTCCGGAGGACTCACCTGCGTCTCGGATTGCAGCACCTGCCACGAAGAAGTCCGGCCCCAAGTGCCGCCTGTGTGGGAAGCCGTTGATCGGTTCCGCCGCAACGATGTTGGGTAGATGTGAAAGCCATCCGTCGGATGTCGATGTCGAGCTTCTCGACGCGTTGAAGTCGTGGCGGCTGGACAAGTCCCGCGAGTTGAAGGTGCCCGCATACGTTGTGTTCAGCGACACGACTTTGACGGCGATCGCAGAACAGCTTCCACAGGACGATCGCGGTCTCGTCGCCATCCCCGGCATCGGTGCCAAGAAGCTCGAGCGGTTCGGTGAGGATGTGCTGACGGTGGTTCGCTCCTCGGCCAAGTAAATGGTGTCGCTACCGCAAAACTGCAGGTAGAAAATAGCTTGTGCCGTTCGAAGCGTGGGGTTTAGTCTGTTTCCACCGCCCGTGGTAGACCGCGAGCGGTAAATATTCACTTGGTGAACGAATTATCCATTGGTCGAAGAGGAGGTGGGAGAAACAATGAAGAATCACATTGTCGTTGCTGATGAGACGCGCGCTGTTCGGTCCGTGCCTCTGGCTCGTGTTTCTGCCTACCTCGCCACAGCCGGAGCAACCATTGGTGCCGGTGCCACCCCAGCAGGGATTGACACGATGACTGCGCACTGGCCAGTCCAGGTAGCAGGCGCAGCAGTACGTCCCGCAGCGGCAGCAGCCTTTCATCGCCGAGCACACAGTACGTCCGTGATCGAAGGTCGATATCGAGGAAAGTCTCGATAGGAACGCTTCGAGAATCGCCTCCGAAGGCCACGGACCCGCTCACGCGGACCGTGGCCATTTTTGTTCGAGAAGACCCCCTCCTGACTCGAACGTTCGGCCCAGGGTTCGCACAGAAGTCGCAGAACCGCACATACGCCGTACGACAAGTAGAGGAGACTGACGTGTCTACCGTCATAACCCGGACGACATGCCGATACGAGGTCGAGAGTTCGACCGAGTCACATTCGAGCGCAGCACGTATCGCTGCGTCACCGCAGCATGTAACGATATCGACTGATAATGGAATTCTCTTCGGAGTCGAAGTACCCTGCCGGGCAGACGATCCCGACTTGTGGTTCGCGGACAGTCCACATGAACTGGAGCGAGCCAAGGAGTTGTGCCTCGAGTGCCCCATCCGCCGCATGTGTTTGAGTGCCGCACTCGATCGCGCCGAACCATGGGGTGTGTGGGGCGGCGAGATACTAGATCAGGGTGTCGTCATTGCCCGTAAACGTCCGCGTGGTCGGCCCCGGAAAGACAGGAGCAACCAACGGGAGGTTGCGTGAGATCGGTATAGGATGCCCGGCGTGTGCGTCGGTTCGATCAGCCTTCGCTCGACTGAGCGTCGTCGTCGGTGAAGCCGGGCATCCATTCGGTCAAGATCGACATGTAGGGCGCGTATGCGTCCAATTGTGCACAGATACCGACCAGGCCACCGAGAACTCGGAAGATCATGATGTATTCGGCAGGCATATTCAGTGCGCGAACTGTTTTGAGCTGCGCGCTGTCGAATTCAGCTGCGGAACCCGCTGCCTTCTGAAGCCATGCGCGCGTGAAGTGGAATGTATCCGTGCGAATCGGATCTGTGAACGGCCGTAGATAGTCCGATATTTCCGTCGCGGTCACAGTGCGCCCCGGAATGACGAATCCATTGTCGGTACACAGTTCGACCAACTCGTCGAATCGTTCCTCGCGCGCCAACCGAACCATCCTGCCCAGCACCGGCGGCAAGCCGTTCGGCATCGGTGCGGTCGCACCGAAGTCGATGACGCCGAGTCGGCCGTCGGGCAGCAGCATGAAGTTTCCAGGGTGCGGATCGGCGTGTAGTAGACCTGCCCGTGCCGGAGCCGCAAAAGCGAACAACGCCAGCAGAGCTCCCGCGTCGTTGCGTTGCTGTGCTGTTCCGCCCGCGATGATGGTGGCCAGCGGTGTACCGCTCATCCACTCGCTGACCAGGACCTTCGGCGCGCTGGCGACGACACGGGGTACCGCGAATTGTGGGTCACCGTCGAATTCTTGCGCGAAAGCCCGCTGGTTGGTTGCCTCGATACGGTAATCGAGTTCGTCCTCGGTCCGAGCTATCAATTCTTCGAGAACGGGCTTGACGTCTGCGCCGGTGAAGATGGCGCTGAAGGTGTTGGCAAAACGCGACAACGTCTTCAGGTCCGCACGCAAAGCGTCGTCTGCGCCTGGGTACTGAACCTTGACCGCGACGTCTCGACCGTCCGCCCAGACCGCGCGGTGAACCTGTCCGATGCTCGCCGACGCCACCGGAGTGTCGTCGAAAGAAATAAATCGGGATCGCCACGTGGTGCCGAGCTGCCGGTCGAGCATCCGATGCACTTTGTCCGCTGGTAGGGGCGGTGCATCCGCCTGGAGCTTGGTGAGCGCCTCGCGATAAGGCTCAGCGAACTCCTCTGGGACGGCGGCCTCCATCACGCTGAGTGCCTGCCCGAACTTCATTGCGCCACCCTTGAGTTCGCCGAGCACCGAGAAGAGTTGCTCGGCTGCTTTGGCGGCTAGTGCGCTGTCGATTTCTTGGCGATTGCCGCCGGCAAGCTTCTTCCCGAAGCCCACCGCGGCCCGCCCGGCGATACCGATCGGAATTCGTGCGAGCTTGGCAGTTCGGGCTGAGCCGCGGCGAGGAATGTCTGACACATACCCATCATGGCTGAACGAAGAACTTCTTGCCCACCTAGCAGGTGAGAGCACACATGTGACTGCTATACGAGGGCGCAGTCGCATCCTGGGTGCCGAACCCAGTGGCGCGAGTCCATGGTGTGCGCCACGAGATCGAGCTCCAGCGACATGTCCCCAAGCGCCGCGTCATGTCCGGCGACGAATGCTTCGATCTGGGCGAGCGCGACGGCAGCGGTTGCCAGGACGGTGGGCTTGGTGGCTTCACCGACACGGCCGAGGAGTTGCGCCGACACGTGCGGCCACTGTGGATCCAAGCTGCAGCGAATCAACTCCGCGCACCGAAGGCAACTGGTATTACCGGGGTCGACGAACGGACCCACAATCCCCTTGCCGTCGCGGATTCGGACCTGAAGATGGGGGGTGCGTGAACGCACGAGCGAAGTGATCACGCGCGGATCGGGCGCCATATCGTCGGCGAGAACGACAATGTCACAGGGCCACCCGGCGTCGTCCACTTGAAGTAGTTGTGCAGGCGCGACACTCGAACGCTCTACGACGAGGATCGAGGAAGGGGTCAGCCCCGCGGCCAAGGCGTCCGACAGCGGTCCTCGTCCGAGTATGTGGACGGTCATCACACTGCTTGCAGTTCCGTCCGTCGACGGAAGGACTCCCTCGCTCAGCAGTCCGGCCTCGTCGAGTTCGGCGAGGAGAGTGGACATCGAGTTGCCCGTCAACCCCACTGTGCACCCGAACCACACCACGTGAGCACGAGAATGGGCGCCGTCGAGCTGGCCGAGGATATCGAGCAGCACCTTCGGTTCGACCCCTGATGGGGGAGTGAGGATGTACGACCGGTCGGGATCCCAACCGACACGAACGGTCCCGTCCCGTTGTACGAACGCCGATACACGAAGCTTCGGTCGACGGATCGCTGATGTGCTCATGAATCGAACGATGACACTCCGGCACGGTCCCACCGCGTCGCGAACCGTCGGTTATCCACAGGCCGCCAACGCGGCTGAACAGCGAATAGAGCAAAAAACTGGGTGGATCGAAGAATTTCGATCCACCCAGTTTCCGGCAGCGTTCTTCCCCAGCGTGTATTACTAGGAGGACTTGTCGCCGTCCTTCTTTTCCCGTTCGGATCGTTCCTGAGCCTCGGTAGCTTCGAGTTGCGCGATCGGGTCGTCGAAAGTGCTCGATCCGCCGCCCACGACGCCGTCGATGAATCCGGCGGGATCGTCGAGATCTGCCGATACGGGCAGCAGATCGGGGTGAGACCACACACCATCGCGTCCATCGATGCCTGCCGCGGTGGTGAGTCGACGCCACAGCTCGCTCGCCTCGCGAACCTTGCGGGGGCGCAACTCGAGACCGACCAACGTTGCGAAGGTTTGTTCCGCCGGTCCACCCGATGCGCGACGGCGTCGAATGGTCTCGCCGAGCGCACCTGCGCCCGGAAGCCTCTCGCCGAGAGCTTCACCTACGACGGTCTCGACCCAGCCCTCGACGAGCGCCAGCATGGTCTCGAGGCGTTCGAGCGCGTGCTTCTGCTCAGGCGTCGTCTGCGGCTCGAACGCGCCTTGCTGCAGAATTTCTTCGATCTTCGACGGATCGGTGAGGGATGCGGGGTCGAGGCCTGCCGCCGCCTCCTCGATTGCCGAGAAGTCCATCCGAATGCCCCGGGCATACTCTTCCACCGTGGCGAGCACGCGCTGCCGCAACCACGGAACATGGCTGTACAACCGGTGATGTGCAGCTTCGCGGGCAGCCAAGAACACGAGAACTTCGCGTTCGGGTTGTTCCAGACCTTCGGAGAACGCTGCGATGGCCTCTGGCAGTAACGCTCCGACCCCGCTCGGTCCGAGCGGAAGGCCGATATCGGTAGAGGTCAGTACTTCTTTGGAGAGCTGGCCGAGAGCCTGACCCAGCTGAGACCCGAACGCCATCCCACCCATCTGAGTCAGCATGCCCATCATCGGCCCGGCCGCCTGCTGAGCTTCACTCGGAAGACCGGAAGTCCACATTCCGGAGATCTGCTCTGCGACTGGATCGCACAACCGCTTCCAGGTTTCGATGGTGTTGTCGAGCCAGTCGCCAGGAGTCCACGCAAGGGTCTTGCTCGCCCCGGCAGGCAGCGTCGTAGCGCCGTCGAGCCAGAGTTCGGCGAGGTGTGCGGCGTCCGCGACAGCCCCGGACTTTCCCGCGGCCACCGGAGTGATCGTGCCGATCTGCTGACGAGCGAGCTGCAAAGCCAGGTCGTAGTTCACCGGCCCCGCATTCGCGCCTCCCTGTCCTTGGGCGCCCATTCCGCTCAGCATCTGCCCGAACTGGGTAAGCATCTGGCCCAGGGCCGCGGGGTCGAAACCCTCACTGCCGAATCCGAAGCCGCCGGGCGTGCTGTTTCCGCCCTGATCCTTCTTCTTGTCCGGATCTTCGTCGGAGCTCTCGAAACCAAAATTGCTCATGGGTCAACGGTACAAGGCTGCAGCGCTCGAGGGTATCAAGGGCGATCACGCTGTCGGCGAACACGCGCACCCGCCCGCCGAGAATACGGAAAGGAGGGGTCTCGCACCTGCCGTCATTCGATCGGTTCTACTGTTTGTCGGGTGAATCGTAGGATCGCTACTCTGGTCGCCGCCCTTGTGCCCGTTGTCGTACTCGGTGTCGCGGGGACGGTCGTCACCGTTCCGTTCGCTGCGCTCGGTCCGGGGCCCACCTACAACACCCTCGGTGATGCAGACGGGGTGCCCGTAGTCGAGATCGACGGCGTGGGCGTAGACCCCACCACCGGCCATCTGAACATGACCACCGTCGCGGTGCGTGATCAATTGAACATCTTCGAGGCGTTCGGCTACTGGGTGAGCGGACGGCAGGGACTGGTGCCGCGCGAAGAGGTGTATCCACCGGACAAAACGAAGGAAGAAGTCCAGCAGAGTAACGAGGCGGATTTCGAGCAGTCGGAGGCCAGCGCAGAACTTGCCGCGTTGCACCACCTGGGCTTGCCTGTGGTGCTCACGGTCGGATCGGTCGCCGCCGACGGGCCGGCAGCGGGGAAGCTGACCGAAGGTGAAGGCCTGATCTCGATCGACGGCGTTCCCGCCGACACCGTTGCGGGGGTTCGTGACGCCGTCAGTGCTCGAGCACCCGGTGCCGTCGTCGAGATCGTGGTGTCGAACGAAAACGGCGAACGAACCGAAACCGTGACGCTCGGGGCCCGACCGGACGACCCGGAAAAGGGGTATCTCGGTGTCACACCGGCCGAGAAACCCGATGTCCCGTTCACCGTGAAGTTCAACCTGGCGGATGTCGGCGGACCCTCTGCCGGCCTGATGTTCAGTCTCGCGGTGGTCGACAAGCTCAGCCCCGGCGAATTGAGCAACGGTGACTTCGTGGCAGGCACCGGCACGATCGACGCAGCCGGGACGGTGGGACCGATCGGCGGCATCCCGTACAAGCTGATCGCCGCGAGGGAAGCTGGTGCGACGACATTCCTCGTTCCGTCGAGCAACTGCGACGAGGCGAAACAGAACGTTCCCGATGGCCTCCGGCTGGTCAGGGTCGACTCGCTCGACGGCGCTATCGAGTCACTGCAGGCGATCGGCGACGGGGGAGACGCACCTGCCTGCTGAGTGAGGCCTAGTCCACCCGTTCAGTCCTCGTCGACCCCGTCAGTCCTCGTCGACCCCGTCAGTCCTCGTCGACGTTGTCGAATGTCGAGTACAACGCGTGCACGACATTGGGTGCGAGGTTGTCGTAGAGGAGCAGTTCGATCGGAGCGAAGGGATCGGCGTCGTCGTCCGGCTGCATCTGTAGCAGCGTCAACGTGGGGCCGTCCTTGATCACCGCGGCGATGAGTCGGCCGTCCTTGCGATCGGGGTGGGTCCGAGCGGCGATCCGCGCTGCCTCGTCTGCTGCGTCACTGTTCGCGAGCAACGGCACGAGTGCTTCGTCGAGCGCTGATTCGGCTGCCGGTGGTAGCACGACGATCTCTTGGACGAGTGCGCATCCGACGACTCCCTCCGGCCAGCTGGTTGTGGCGAGAAACTCGTCCAGTGCCGGCGAACCGCCCTTGATGTCGTCGGGAAGCGAGTGCTGCTGAATAGGAGTGAGCTTCGAACCGTCGGCCAGTTCCTCCAGTAGTCCAGGCTCCGCGGCAGCCAATACCGAGGTCGGGACCAATGCGAACAGTTGCGGTGGCTGTCCCCACCCTTCGGCGTCGACGAAATCTGCCACTTCGTGCGCGCATCGCGCCAGGGCGGCACCGAGCTCTTCGGGGTCGTTTTCGTGGTCTATGCCGTCGCCGTACAGGTCGTCACTGAAATCGCTCACGTATTCATCCTCCCACCGAGCAGAAAATGCACCTCGCAGGGCTACGAAAGAGTCGACGGGTGTGGGCGAGTCGGTGACGTCTTCCGTACAGTGGTTCTCAAATCGGACATGGCGGCGCACGATGTGTGCCGCCGAAGCCATCTGCGGTACAGATTTGTACCGCCCGAAGTTGGAGTGTGGCACGTGGGCATGAGGGCCCCCTCCGGACTACCGTCGCTGTCGCGGCGGAGCCGAATTCTACTTGTCCTGGCCTTGGTCCTCGCAGCGTTGCTGCTGATCGGCCCACGCCTTATCGATACCTACACGAACTGGCTGTGGTTCGACGAAGTCGGCTTCCGCCAGGTCTTCACCACGACAGTGCTGACTCGCTTGGTGATCTTCCTGGCTGTCGGCTTGCTCGTCGGTGGCCTCGTATTTCTGTCGATGTGGTTTGCCTACCGGAATCGTCCCGTCTTCGTTCCCGTTGCCGGGCCGAACGATCCGATTGCTCGGTACCGCACGACAGTCATGAGCAGGCTCCGTCTGTTCGGCGTCGGAATTCCCCTGATCTTCGGTCTCATCTCCGGTCTCATCGCGCAGACCAACTGGGTCACGGTCCAGTTGTTCATGCACGGCGGCGATTTCGGAGTTGCCGATCCGCAGTTCGGTCTCGACGTCGGCTTCTACTCGTTCGACCTTCCGTTCTACAGATTCATTCTGAACTGGTTGTTCGTCTCCACCCTCATCGCGTTCTTTGCGAACTTGGTGACGCAGTACATCTTCGGTGGCATTCGTCTAGCCGGCCGCGAGGGCGCGCTCACTCGGTCCGCACGTATTCAGTTGGCGGTCCTTGCCGGTTCGTTCGTGCTGTTCAAGGCAATTGCGTACTGGTTGGACCGATACTCACTGCTGTTCAGTAGTCGGAAGGAACCGACGTTCACCGGACCGGGATTCACCGACATCAATGCGGTACTTCCGGCCAAACTGATTCTGTTGGCCATTGCATTGATCTGTGCCGCAGCTTTCTTCGCGGCGATCTTCCTCCGCGATTTGCGTGTTCCAGCGCTCGCAACGGCATTGCTGGTGCTGTCGTCGGTCCTCGTCGGCGCTGTGTTCCCGCTGCTGATGGAGCAGTTCTCGGTTCGTCCCAACGCTGCAGTCAAGGAGCGGGCGTACATCGAGAGGAACATCGCGGCTACCCGAGATGCCTATGGCATCGGGGACGACAACGTCGAGTATCAGGATTATTCGGGCGAAGGTTCGCAGTCTCCGCGGGAAAGCCCGGCGGACATCACCACTATTGCGAACACGCGTCTGCTCGATCCGAATGTTTTGTCGCGCACCTTCACTCAGCAGCAACAGCTGAAGAACTTCTTCGGGTTTCCGACATCGCTGGATGTCGATCGGTATGAGATCGACGGCCAGCTGCAGGATTACATCGTCGCTGCACGTGAGCTGTCGCCCGAGAGTCTTACAGGTAACCAGACGGACTGGATCAACCGGCACACGGTCTACACGCACGGAAACGGTTTCGTGGCGGCGCCGGCCAACCGCGTAAACAAAGCGGTGCAGGATCCGACTGCAGAGGGGTCCAACAGCAACAGCGGCTACCCGATCTACACCGTCAGTGACATTGCTTCGCAGGGCACCGATCAGGTCATTCCAGTGGATCAGCCCCGCATCTACTACGGCGAGGTCATTGCACAAGCCGATCCCGATTACGCCATCGTCGGTACCGGCGGTTCGAGCGGAGATCGCGAATACGACACCGATACTTCTCGCTACACCTATTCCGGTGCGGGCGGCGTCCCAATCGGTAACTGGTTCAACAGGTTGGCCTTCGCAGCCAAGTACGCCGAGCGCAACATCCTGTTCTCGGGCGCTATCGGCGACGATTCCAAGATTCTGTTCAATCGTGATCCCCGCGAGCGTGTTCAGAAGGCCGCTCCTTGGCTGACCACGGACAGCGACTCCTACCCAGCTGTTGTGGACGGAAAGATCGTCTGGATAGTCGACGGTTACACCACGCTGGAGAACTACCCTTACGCGCAGCGTGCGTCGTTGGACGGTCTCACTGCGGACAGTGTGGAGCCGACGACAGGTCGGCCGCTCCCCAAGAAAGAAGTTTCCTACATTCGGAACTCCGTCAAGGCGACGGTGGATGCCTACGACGGCTCGGTCACCTTGTACCAGGTGGACGACAAGGATCCGGTGCTCAACGCGTGGATGGGTGTTTTCCCCGACTCGGTCCAGCCGGAATCTTCCATCCCTGACGACCTTCGGTCCCACTTCCGGTATCCGGAGGACCTGTTCAAGGTTCAGCGCGAGATGCTCGCCAAGTACCACGTCGACGATCCGAACGAGTTCTTCACCAACAACGCGTTCTGGTCTGTTCCGAGTGACCCGACCGTCGACGGCGGTACCGATCTCAATCAGCCTCCGTACTATGTACTGATCGGCGATCCCGAGACCGGCAAGCCCTCGTTCAGATTGACCAGTGCCATGGTCGGATTCGACCGGCAGTTGCTGTCGGCGTACATATCGGTGCGTTCCGATCCCGAGAACTACGGCAAGTTCACGATTCTCCAATTGCCGACCGACACTCAGACACAGGGTCCACAGCAGGCACAGAACTCGATGACGTCGGATGCACGAGTTGCATCGGACAAAACGTTGTTGCAGCAGTCCAACAAGATCCAATACGGAAACCTGTTGACACTGCCGATAGCCGACGGCGGAATTCTGTACGTGGAACCGTTGTACACGGAGCGAAATACTGCTTCCACATCGACGTTCCCACAGCTGACCAGGGTTTTGGTGAGCTACCGCGAACCGGGTTCGGGAGGTGGTGTGCGCGTCGGATACGCAGCGACGTTGTCGGAGGCGCTCGACCAGGTCTTCGGGTCGGGTACTGGAACTGCGGCAACCGCACCCGGTGGTGATCCCGAGAATCCTCAGCCCACCGTCGAGCCAGGTGCGGCGGCTGGGGCGACTCCGCCACCCGCCACTGCGCCACCGGCTCAGGGCCAGCCGAGTCAAGCTGCTGTGCAGCGATTGAACAGTGCGCTCAACGATGTGCGCACCGCTCAACAGAGCGGTGATCTCGGACGATTGGGAACTGCATTCGACGCACTTCAGCAAGCTATCGACGCGTATAACAACGGCGGCAGCTGACGAAAGCTGCGAGTACCCGAACTATCGGGTACTCGCAGCTACAGGGTGAGGGCACGACCGGTAACAGCTACATCGGTGACAGAGATCTGAAGACGAAAACCAACGCGAACGGCGCCGTCACTCATATGAGTGACAGCGCCGTTCGCGTTGGTGCGAAGCTATGTCGCGTCGATCAGCGCTGACGAATCAGCCATGCCGAACGCGCGATCGACTACCGGCCGATCGCGCTGAAGATCGGCGAGTTGGCTGCAACGAGCTGCTGGAACTGTGCACTGACTCCGTACTGTTCGGCGAGCTTCGACGCAGTATCGAAGCCCTGCTGTGCAACGGTGGTGGCCTGATCGACGTACTGGTCTGCGGTCGCCTGGTACTGCGGCGCAACGGGAAGTTCCGGTGTGACGACGGGCTCGACCGGGGCGATGTACTCGGCCGGTGCTGCTGGTGCCTCCTGGACGGGCGCTACTGGTGCAGGCTCGACCTCGGCGACGGGTGCCGGAGCCGAGACGCCGGTGGTCAAGTTCTGACCACAGACCGGCCATGCTCCGGGTCCCTGGCTTTGCAGGGTGTTCTCCGCTACGCGGATCTGCTCGGCCTTGGATGCGCTCTGGGGTGATCCGCTTCCACCGTTGGCCGTCCAGGTGCTCTGCGAGAACTGCAGCCCACCGTAGTAGCCGTTACCGGTGTTGGTGTTCCAGTTGCCGCCGCTCTCGCACTGCGCGACACCGTCCCAGTTGTGCTCTGCAGCGTTCGCGGTGCCCATCGAGAGGCCGAGGGGGATTGCAACGACGGCGCCGGTGACGGTCGCCCATCCGAGTGCACGCTTGCCGAAATTAGTTCCATTGGACATGTGGGGTAAATCCTCTCCGCGCATGCTGACGCAACCGGCCGTACTGGACTTTGCGAGTGGTGAGTGTCCAAGGCACCGTGTACGAGGCTCTGTGTTCGAGTAACTCGCACATGTTGCGGCTCTGCCCCCGTTCGTATTCGGGGATCCATCCCCCGCGGGGCAGAGCGACGCTAGCGGCGGGGGTGGTACTGGCCCTGTGTTTTAGGACCGAGAGCGAAGGTAGTCGAGGATTTTCGTGACGTCACACTAAGAATTTCCTGCACGACCGTCCACCTGTTGGGACGGATCACGGCGTTTCCGCTGCTGGGGGGCGGTCGGGACCATTTCGTATCCACATCGTTACGTGCTCGTTATGTGCTATACATCACGTAGTTCGAGTGACTCAGGGCACCGTATTGGTCTACTGAATCGGCGTGTCCGGCAAGTTTCGGACTCGACGTGTCGGATGACTGGCATGAAGGGACCGCACGTCCGGTTTTCTCGTCGAGCCGAGAGCGTAGGTCTCGGTTCATCGGTAGCAGCGATTTGCTTTAGTTCCAGATGTTCCGGTAACTTAGCTACTGCATCGCGGGGTGGAGCAGCTCGGTAGCTCGCTGGGCTCATAACCCAGAGGTCGCAGGTTCAAATCCTGTCCCCGCTACTAAGAACAAAAGCCGGTACCAGTCTTGGGTACCGGCTTTTGTTGTTTCTGGCTATTCTCGGTCCGTTCGGCATTTCGGTTGGGCATAAAGTCGATCTGTTACCAGGTCTTCTCGGTCCGTAGATCGTTCACGTCGGTAACCGGGCCGGCATGCTCTGCCAGCGCGCGCCGCAGGATCTTGCCGGTAGCGTTTCTGGGTAACTCGTCGAGGAACACGATTTCGCGTGGAACCTTGTACCGAGCCAGGTTCGACTTCACGTAGCTCACAATCTCGTCTGCATTGCGCGTCGAGTCGTCCTTTGGGACGATGAAGGCCTTGAGGCGATGTCCGAAATCTGGATCAGCGACTCCGATCACGGCGGCTTCGACGACATCTGGACGTTCGGCGAGCAAGTTCTCCACTTCCAGTGGGTAGACGTTCTCACCACCCGAGACGATCATGTCGTCGTCGCGTCCGTCGACGAACAGCAGACCGTTCTCATCGAAGTGGCCCACGTCGCCGGTCGACAGCATTCCGTCGATCCGCTCCTTGTCACGTCCATCGGTATAGCCGGAAAAGCTCAGTCCGCTCGAGACGAAGATTCGGCCGACTGCTCCGACGTCGGTTACGCGTAGTCCGTCGTTGTCGAACAATTCGACATGGCACGTAACCGGGGGCCGACCCGCGGTGCCGGGTGCCACAGCCAGATCCTCGGGTGTTGCGACGGTGGCAACTGCGACCTCGGTGGACCCATAGAGATTGTGCAGAACGTGTCCGAATGCCTCGGTCGTACGACGGCTCAAGTCGGGTGATATTGCCGATCCTGCTGCGAAAACTATTCGTAGAGAAGAGGTGTCGTACTTTGCGAGTACAGCTGGCGGGAGGTCGACGATCCGTTGCAGCATCGTCGGAACCAATACCAGGGAGTCCGCGGAATGACGGGCGACCAGTGCGAGGGTGTTTTCTGGATCGAATTTTCGATGCATCACCACGGTGTTGCACAGCGCCAGAGCCAACGCGAATTGTGAGACGCCGGTTCCGTGAAAGGCAGGAGCTGCCATCACCATCGTCTGTCCGCGGCGCAGTGGAACCCGATCCAGGAACTGCGCCGACGCGAGCGGCGACGTGTGATTTCGGGGAGCGCCTTTCGGTGTTCCGGTCGTGCCACTTGTCAGTAGAACGAAACCTCCCTGCGTCGTCGGTGCAGGCACAGATGAGGTGGCTTGCCCTTTCGCGACGTCGGCCAGGGTGGCGATTGTGGGATTCGACGAGCCGGACCAGCTTAGAAAAGTTTTCACCTCGGGTGCGAGAACGGCCGCGACAGGGGCGAACTCCTCGTCGTACACAAAGGTGCCGACCTGCTCGCGGACTGCGACGTCGGCCAATTGCGGGGGAGCGAAACCGGTGTTCATCATGACGAGCCGGATGCCTCCCTTCGCGGCGGCCAGCATCGTGAGCACCAACCCCCGGTGATTGCGAGCCATGACGCCCATGACGGATCCCGCTCCGACGCCTGCATTCATCCAGCCTCGGACGAGCGCGTTGGACTGCTGCTCGAGGTCGATGTACGACATCGACCCCAACTCGTCGACGAGAGCGGTTGTGGTGACGCCCGCCGTGGCGTGTGCGTGGACCGGACCGGCGAACGGTCCGTACTTACCTACTGCACGGATCGATGCGATTCCTCGATCCAATCGCGGAAACGGAATGAGTCCCGCTCGATTCATGACGCGTACTGCACCGGCTCCTTCGATAATGTGTGACAGCGTGCGGTGTCGAACCATGCTTTGCTTCACCGACATGATCATCCCCTCGAGATCGTGCGTCGTGCCGAAACTGCTTCGCTTGCAGGCGGGTCGAAGACCGTGGACCAGCACCCTGCGGCCTCGATCATAGTGTGATTCAGTTCACTCCGAGGGTAAAGTGACGATCCAGCAGTCGCACTGGTGTTCGATCTGCAGACGCGGACAAGCGTCAGAATTCAGGGGTGTCTTTCGGAGTCGGCGGTGCGTTGCGATAGCACGCGGCCAGTCTGCGCTGTACATACCTTTTCTCGGGTTCGGAGCCGGCAAGGCCGAGTGCGCATTCGAACCATCGAGCAGCTTCCGACCAGCGTTCGAGCCGTGCGAGGAGATCCGCTCGGGCGGCAGGATATGGATAGTAGTTCTGTAGCAGGGGCTCGGTGGACAACGCTTCCATCACTTCGAGGCCGGCGCTGGGACCATCGGACATTGCGATAGCCGCCGCCTTGTTGAGAGAGACGATCGGCGACGGCGTGATCGTCTCCAGCACGCCATACAATTCGGCGATCTGAGGCCAATCCGTGCTCTCGGCGTCGGTGGCTTCGTCGTGCAGGGCCGCAATGGCTGCTTGAACGCCGTACGGTCCGGGGGAGCCGCCGGTGAGAGCGAGTATCACCAAGGCGCACCCTTCGTCGATCATTTCGCGGTCCCATAACCGACGGTCCTGCTCTTCGAGCATCACGATCTCGCCGTCTTTTCCGGCGCGTGCCGAACGCCGGGCGTGAGTGCAAAGCATGAGCGAGAGCAGCCCGGTAACTTCACGCTCGGCCGGAAGCAGGCCATGCAGAATTCGGCCGAGCCGTATCGCTTCTTCGGCCAGATCTGTGCGGAGCAGGTTTTCACCGGACGACGCTGAATAACCCTCGGTGAAGATCGAATACACAACCTGCAGAACTCCCGGCAACCGTTGCGCCATTTCATGTCGATCCGGGACGCGGAAGGGAATTCGTGCGACCCGGATCTTGTTCTTGGCCCTGGAGATTCGCTGTCCGGCCGTCGACGAAGGAATCAAGAAGGCCCGAGCGACTTCCGTCGTCGTCATTCCAACCAGGCAGCGCAATGTGATCGCAATCCGATCATCCGGTGCCAGCGCGGGATGCGCACATGTGAAGAAGAGTTGAAGACGTTCGTCGGGCATACCGCCGTCGGCGGATTCGGGGTTCGGTGACAGAAATGTGCGATCTTGCTCAACTTGAAGTAAGGCGAGTTTGGCGGCATAGGCCTGATCGCGTCGAAGTCTGTCCACCGCCCGGCGCCGGGCTGTGGTCAGTAGCCAAGCGCCGGGTTTCGAGGGGACGCCATCGACCGGCCACCGACTCAAAGCAGCCTCCATCGCATCGGAGGTAGCGTCTTCGGCCAAATCCAGATCGCCGAATCGTCCCATGAGCGTTGCCAGAAGTTGCCCGTATTCTTCGCGGAACACTGCTTCGAGTGACAGTGCCGGTCTGCGGCTCATCAAGCTAGCTTTCAGAAGTCGGCGATCGGTCGTACGACCACGGAACCGCCTCCGCGAGAACCTGGGCACCGTTCGGCCCACTCGAGGGCGGCGTCCAGATCCGGCACATCGATGATCTCGAAACCGCCCAGGACCTCTCGCGTTTCCGCGAACGGTCCGTCCGTGATGCTGCGCTGCCCGGACGAGTCGACCTGCACTGTTGTCGCCGTCGTGAGGTCTGCGAGAGCGTGGCCGGTGACCCACACGCCTGCATCCTGCATTTCCTTGCCGAACTGTATCCAGTCCTCCACCGAACAGCCGTTGTCGAAATCGGCGCTCGGCGCGTTGATCAGCAGCATGTACTTCATGGTTCGTCTCCTTGAATAAGCGGTGCCTCGTTCGGCACGTTCGTTGTCTTACATGGTGACGACGAACGGCGCTCCGCGTTTTCGACACGGCGACAGAAAAATATTCCCGCCACACATCTAGACGATACTTCTGCAGAGACGCAAAGAACCCGTGGTCGATTCGAGTCGACCACGGGTTCTTCGGAGAGATGCTGTCTGGAACGACTACTTCAACGTTGCCGACGTCTTTCCCAGTACGCGACGGGCGACGATCAGTTGCTGAATCTGCTGCGTTCCTTCGAAGATGTCGAGGATCTTCGAGTCTCGGCTCCACTTTTCCAGGAGAAGTCGTTCCGAGTACCCGGATGTCCCGGCCAGCTCGACGGCTTTGAGCGTGATATCGGTGGCCGAACGGCCGGCTTTGGCTTTGGCCATCGAAGCTTGGAGTGAGTTCGGCTGCTTGTTGTCGGCCATCCATGCTGCCCGAAGTGCCAGGAGATAGGATGCCTCCCAGTCTGCTTCGAGTCGCAAGAACTCGGCTGCGGCGGCATGTTGGTTGTATGCCGGAGCTGTGTACGAAATATCGACACCGGCGTCGGCCAGAATCGACCGCAGTTCTTCCAGAGCCGCCCTGGCTACACCGATCGCCATCCCGGCTACCAGTGGGCGCGTGTTGTCGAACGTCTGCATGACGCCCGCGAACCCCTTGTCCACATCCACTTCCGGGTTTCCGAGGAGATTGTCCTTCGGAATCCGACAGTTTTCGAAGAGAAGCGCTGCTGTGTCGGAAGCTTTGATTCCGAGCTTGTGTTCGAGGCGCGCAACACTCAGTCCTGGCGCATCGCGCGGTACGACGAACGATTTGATCGCTGCGCGTCCCTTCGACTTGTCCACGGTCGCCCATACAACGATGTGGGTCGAACGCTCGCCAGCGGTCACGTAGATCTTCTCGCCGTTGAGAACCCACTCGTCGCCGTCGAGCACTGCAGTTGTGGTCACGGCTGCCGAGTCGGATCCGAAGCTCGGCTCGGTGATGGCCATGGAGGCCCACACCTTGCCGAACCGTTCGAGTTGTTCGTCGGTGGATACTGCTGCGATCGCCGAGTTGCCGAGTCCCTGATAGGGGATGGACAACGTCAATCCGACGTCGCCCCAGCAGGTCTCGATGACATTGATCAGTGCGGACATGTTTCCGCCGTTGGCATTGGCGGTCTTGCTGGGCTTCGGCGAGGACTCGCTGTCCTTTTGCCGTCCACCGGCTGCGCCACCGATATCGTTGCCTGCGTCGGACATTCCTTCGACCATGGACGCCATGGTGTCGAGTTCGACCGGGTATTCGTGCTCGGCGAGGTCGTACTTGCGCGAGATCGGACGGAAGATCTCGGCCGCCACCTGGTGCGCTTGATTCGCCTGTGCCCGAAGTTTTTTGGGTAGTTCGAGATTGATCATCGTGTGTGTCCTTGGGTCATTTCCATCAAGGTGGGTGCGAATCAGATGAGGACGATGCCTTCGGCAGTGCCGATGGCGCGAAGATCGCGGTACCAGCGTTCTACCGGGTGCTCCTTGGTAAAGCCGTGCCCGCCGAGGAGTTGAACTCCGTCCGAACCGATTTGCATACCCTTTTCCGACGCGAGACGACGAGCAAGGGCGGCTTCGCGGGCGAACGACAGTCCCTGCTCTGCACGCGACGAACCACGAAGGGTGACCAACCGCATGCCGTCCAACTCGATGGCAATGTTGGCGACCATGAAGGCGACGGCCTGGCGATTGCTGATGGGCTCACCGAAAGCCTCACGCTCGTTGACATATGGGATGACGTAGTCGAGAACGGCTTGGCTGGTACCGACTGCGAGGGAGGACCATCCGAGGCGAGCCAGGCTGATGGCGTCCGCGTAGTCGAGCGCATGCTGGTCCGAGTCACCGTCGCCGAGTAGTGCGGATTCAGGGAGGGCAACGTCGGTCAAGATCAACCGTCCGAGGCCTGCGGCCCGCAGGCCCATGCTCGGATCAGCTTCGACGACAAGGCCTTTGGAATCGGACTCGACGATGAAGAAAGCCGGACGGCCCTCCAATTCGGCGGCGACGATGAACAATTCGGAACTTGCTGCCGCGGGAACGAGGCTTTTGACGCCGTTGAGCTTGAAGCCGCTGGGCGAGCGAACTGCCTTGGTGGCCAATGCAAATGGGTCGAACAGGGCGCGAGGCTCGTTGACGACGACGGCTGCATTGGGCACCTTGTCCCCGACGAATGCGGGAAGATAGGTTTTCTGCTGGACGTCGGTGCCCCACTGAGTGAGTGCAACCGCAACACCGCTGGGCGCGAGAATGGGTAGTGCCAGGCCCATGTCTCCGTGTGCCAGTGCTTCGGCAACCAGAGAGTTGGTCACGGCACCGCGCTCGGAGGCTGCGCCGTCGAGTTCCTCCGGCACGTTGATCAACGTGATGCCTAGTTCTGCGGACCTGCGAACGAGGTCCTCCGGAGACGATGCGGAGGCATCCGAATCGAATGCTGCCGGCCGCAGAATTTCCTCGGCGAATTCCTTGACCGTCTCGACGATCATGCGTTGCTCGTCGTCTGGAACCAGATCGAAGTATCCGAGGTTCTTGGTAGCTGAGTCCTCGAGGCGCTTCGGCTTCTCGTTGCCGGTCGCTTTCGCGAACGTGCGAGTCGCGGCACCCAGGGTCTTGAACCCGGTCTTGGTGCTCTCGTAAGTGACGCGGTCGATGGTTTGGCGGAAGTTGTACTTCTCTGCCAACCCGGATCCGGTGATTGCCGTGAGCACACGCATGGCGGTGCCGATGGCATCTCGTTTGAACGGATTGAGGCCAACCGCGGAAGTGTCGCGAGGCGCTTTGCGCTTCGTTTCGATCACACTGTCTTGCTTGCTCATGATCACCAGCTGTTTCTCGGTGTCGGGCTCGGACCTGCACTATCTTACTCCCGGGTAAGATAGCTGTCTACTTTTGAGTAAGTTGTTGGGTGTCGTCGCATGTCAACGCCCGTGCGGCGGACTCCGATCACCGCAGCACCTGTCACCCTCCGTGTCTCAGCTCAGACGGCGAACCACCTCGTCCTGCAGAAGTCCGTTGGTCGCGATGGCACTGCCGCCGTGGGGGCCGGGTCGGCCGTCGACCGAGGAAAACCTGCCTCCGGCTTCGCGGACGAGAATGTCCAGCGGTGCCAAGTCCCACAACGAGACCTCCGGCTCGGCGGCAATATCCAGAGCACCCTCGGCCACCAGGCAATAGGAGAAGAAGTCGCCGTAGCCACGCACGCGCCACACATCGTCGGTCAACGAGATGAACTCCTCGCGTACCCCACGCTCCAACCAGCCCGACAGGCTGGCGAAGCTCAAACTGGCCGAGGACAATTCCCGCACCGCCGAAACACCGAGTCGCCGGGGCGAACCGTTGTCGAAGGCCGTGAATGCCCCTGCGGACTCCGAGGCCCACCACCTCCGGTTCAGTGCCGGCGCGCTGATGACGCCGACGACGGGGACGCCGTCGACCAGCAGTGAGACGAGTGTTGCCCAGATCGGCACGCCGCGAACGAAGTTCTTGGTGCCGTCGATGGGGTCGATCACCCACTGTCGTCCATTCAGCGCCACATCACCGCCGAATTCCTCACCTAGCACCGCATCATCGGGGCGTTGCTCGGTAAGAACCGCCCTGAGTTGATGTTCGACGGCCAGATCCGCGTCGCTGACCGGGGTCAGGTCCGGTTTGTCGTCGACCTCGAGGTCCAGGGCGAGAAATCGATTCCGCGTAATGGAGTCGGCGTCGTCGGCCAAAGCAAGCGCGAGTCGGAGGTCGGCAGCGTAGTCGGTCACGCGGACAAGACTAGAGGTGTCGACGCAGTCGCCGTCACCTCGTCAGTCGATGCCTCCGTAGAGTCCGGAGTCGTGGCGGACATGGCGATGCAGTCAGAGCGGCGTCGCGGAAACGAAGTCCTCGACTCTGTTGCGAGCCTGCTGGGGGCATGATCGGGGTCGAGTTCCGCGATGCCGAGTCCAGGTGCCGCACGGCCCGGACCGGGCGGCGGTCTCCACGCCGTCGACGGTGCCGGTAACCTTGGCTCTCGTGCATCCTGACGTTTCCGCAGACCTAGCCGAACTCGACATCACCCTCACCACGATCGAGTCTGTCCTCGACATCGAGGAGCTGCGCAGACGGATCAACGAGTTGGAGCATCAAGCTGTGTCGCCGGACCTGTGGAACGACCAGGACCACGCTCAGCAGGTGACCAGTGCGCTCTCGCACGCACAGGCGGAACTGCGTCGTGCGGAGGCACTGCGACAACGGCTCGACGACCTCCCGGTTCTGTACGAACTGGCAGAGGGCGAAGAAGGTGAGGCCGAGGTGACTGCAACAGCGGATGCCGACGCCGAGCGCGCCGCGTTGCGAGAAGACATTGCTGCCGCCGAAGTTCGGACGCTACTGTCCGGTGAATACGACGAGCGTGACGCGCTCGTCAACATTCGTTCCGGTGCCGGCGGAATCGACGCGGCCGATTGGGCCGAGATGCTCATGCGCATGTACATACGATGGGCCGAAAAGCATGGATACGGTGTCGAGGTCTACGACACGTCGTACGCCGAAGAAGCGGGAATCAAGAGTGCGACGTTCGCAATCAAGGCCCCGTACACGTACGGCACGCTCTCGGTCGAGCAGGGAACGCACCGGCTGGTTCGGATCAGCCCGTTCGACAACCAGGGACGACGTCAAACTTCCTTCGCCGAGGTAGAGGTCCTGCCGGTAGTCGAGACCACCGACCACATCGAGATTCCCGAGAACGACATCCGTGTCGACGTCTACCGATCCAGCGGTCCGGGTGGTCAGTCCGTCAACACCACCGACTCCGCCGTCCGACTGACACACATTCCGACCGGCATCGTCGTGACGTGTCAGAACGAAAAGTCGCAGCTGCAGAACAAGGTGTCCGCGATGCGCGTGTTGCAGGCCAAACTCCTCGAGGTCAAGCGCAAAGAAGAGCGGGCCGAGATGGATGCGCTCAAGGGCGACGGTGGAAGCTCGTGGGGCAACCAGATGAGGTCCTACGTCCTGCATCCATATCAGATGGTCAAGGATCTGCGTACCGAATACGAGGTGAACAACCCCTCCACCGTGCTCGACGGCGACATCGACGGCTTCCTGGAGGCCGGAATTCGCTGGCGTATGCGGGGGGAGTAAATCGACATGATGTCCGCCACGACCGTGAGCGCTCTATCGTTCGGAGTGCCGCCAGATCTTGCACTATGGCTCAGTGGCCGAGGTCTGGAGATCGTGCTCTACGTGCTCGGCGGCATGCTGGTGGCCAGATTGATCAGCTGGACCGGATCGAGAATCACTACGCGGATCGACTCGAACTACCAGCACAGCGACGCGCTGGTCCGATCCGAGGCAGCCAAGCACCGGCACGCGCTCGCTCAAGTGATCACCTGGGTTGCCGTCACCATCGTCTACATACTCGTCACCATCGAAGTTCTCCGACGGTTCGGATTCGCCGTCACCTCGCTCGTCGCACCCGCAACCGTCCTGGGTGCAGCCCTCGGCTTCGGCGCGCAGCGCGTGGTGCAGGACATTCTCGCCGGGTTCTTCATCATCACCGAACGGCAGTACGGGTTCGGTGACGTCGTACAGATCGCCGTCCTCGGCTCGGCGGAAGACGCCGAAGGGACCGTCGAGGACGTCACGCTGCGTGTCACTCGGGTTCGTAGCGTGGACGGTGAAGTGATCACCGTCCCGAACGGGCAGATCGTCAAAGCGATCAACCTGTCGAAAGACTGGGCACGTGCGGTGGTCGACGTCCCGATTCCGTCCACTGCCGACCTCACGCACGTCAACGAAATTCTGCGACGCGTCGGGCACGCTGCCTTCGCCGACGCCAGACTGAGGAAACTTTTGCTCGACGAGCCCACAGTGATGGGGGTGGAGAGCATCGAGGTCGATCTGGTGCATGTGCGCCTGGTGGCGAGAACGTTGCCGGGCAAACAATTTCAGGTCGGACGCGAACTGCGTGTCCGAGTGGCCGCCGCGTTGCAGCCAGAAGGAATCAGTGTGGCCCCGGACATCTCGACCGCCGGAGTCGCAACCGACTCTGCCCAACGTGATCGGGGGGCAGACAGGTGACCGAAGAGAACACCGACGCCGATCGGCCGACTCGCCACTGGAAGATTCCGTCGCGTCTCTTCGGGCGCGCGCGGACGTCGACGGTGGCGCTCGGAATCTGTTTCGTGCTGACCGCTTTGCTCTACGGTCAGGTACGGCCTGAGCCGGAAGGTGCGGTGAACGGCCCGACTCCGATCGACACCGGTCAATACCAGAACCGTCTTCCGAGCGATGTTCCCGAATCCTCGACTCCGTCGACCAGCGTCCCACCATCGTCGAGCGCCGACTCCACGACATCGCAGGACCCGTCGGACTCGAGCAGCACACCGGGGGAGACAGGGCAGCAAGGGCAGCAACGGGAACCCGGGGAGCCAGGGTCGTCGACCGGAGAATCGGGTAGTGCGACCTCGCAGGCTCCGACCTATTTGCCTGGTATAACCGTTCCTCCACAACTGCGATCGCTGTATCCGCAGGCGCCCGCCCCCTCAGCCCCTTCGAGCACCCCCTGACTTTCGAATCGCGGTCCTCGCTTCGGTCGGCTACCCGCCGGTAAGGACTACACTGCGAGCCGTGATCAGCACCACGAATGTGTCCAAGTCGTACAAGACGTCGACCAGGCCTGCACTGGACAACGTGACCGTTTCCGTGGACAAGGGCGAGTTCGTCTTTCTCATCGGACCATCGGGTTCGGGCAAGTCGACGTTCATGCGTCTGCTCTTGAAGGAAGAGAGCCCGACTTCAGGGGACATCCACGTAGCGGACTTTCACGTCAATCGGCTCGCGTCACGGCGGGTTCCACGGTTGCGGCAGAGCATGGGTTGCGTCTTCCAGGACTTCCGGCTGCTGCAGCAGAAAACCGTCGTCGAGAACGTCGCCTTCGCCCTGGAAGTCATCGGCAAGCCGCGCTCGATGATCAAGCGGACAGTGCCCGAGGTACTCGAATTGGTCGGACTCGGTGGTAAGTCCGATCGTTTGCCCTCCGAACTGTCCGGCGGCGAACAACAACGCGTCGCGATCGCACGCGCATTCGTCAACCGACCTCTGGTTCTGCTGGCCGACGAGCCGACCGGAAACCTCGATCCCGACACCAGCCAAGACATCATGATGTTGCTCGAGCGGATCAACCGGACCGGCACGACAGTCCTCATGGCCACCCATGACAATCACATCGTCGACTCGATGCGACGACGCGTCGTCGAACTGGACAACGGCCGAGTTGTGCGAGACGAGGCGCGCGGGGTCTACGGCGTGGGCAGATAGCCTCCCCGGGTCGTTCCGCAGGCTCCACTCCCGGACCTCGGGTCGTTCCGCAGGCTCCACTCCCGCCGGCACCCCGGCTGACATGACCTTCTCGACCGCACACACCGAAGGGCCCGGATTCCGCGATGCGCGCAAGTTTCATTTTCAGTGAGGTTCTGACCGGACTTCGCCGCAACATCACCATGACCATCGCCATGATTCTCACGACCGCAATCTCGCTCGGCCTCTTCGGAGGCGGACTGCTGGTCGTGCAGATGGCAGGAAAAACGCAACAGATCTTTCTCGATCGCGTCGAGGTGCAGATATTCCTCACCGACGACATATCCGCGACCGACCCAGAATGCGCGCAAGAAACATGCGCGGCGCTTCGTAGCGACCTGGAGTCGACCCCCTCAGTCGTATCCGTCGAATACCTGAACCGGGATGACGCGGTCAAGGACGCGACCGAGCGAGTCTTCAAGGACCAACCCGAGTTGGCACAGTTGGTCAGCCCGGACAGCTTCCCGGCGTCGTTCAAAGTGAAGTTGAGCGACCCCGAACGGTTCGGCGTCATCAACGACAACTTTGCCGACCGTCCAGGAGTACAGAGCGTGCTCAACCAACGCGACCTGGTCGAGCGGCTCTTCAGTGTGTTGAACGGGGTACGTAACGCCGCCTTCGCTATCGCCATCGTTCAGGCGATCGCCGCAGTTCTCTTGATTGCCAACATGGTTCAGATTGCCGCGTTCACCAGGCGTACCGAGGTCGGGATCATGCGACTGGTCGGCGCAACACGGTGGTACACGCAGTTACCGTTCCTGCTCGAGGCCGTCGTCGCCGCGATCATCGGATCGGCACTCGCAATCGCAGGACTCTTCGGCGCCAAGAACATCTTCATAGACGACGTACTCGCCGACGTCTACGAAGCCAACATTCTCGCGCGCATCTCCAACAGCGACGTGCTGCTGGTGTCGCCGTTCCTGGCCCTCGTCGGTATCGGAATGGCAGCCGTGACCGCCTACATCACGCTGCGCCTCTACGTCAGAGAATAGATTTGCTCTATTCACTTACCCTGGTCACTCCGCAGGCTCCGCTCCGGCCAATCCTGGTCACTGCGCAGGCTCCGCTCCGGCCGGAAGAAAACCGATTGCGCACCGGTTCTATGCTGGAGCGGCTGTGTACACGAGCGCACACGCCTTCCCGCGCTCGAGAAAGGGCCCTGCAGTGAGAGAGAAGGGCCGTAAGGCCATCGCGACCAACCGAAAAGCGCGACACAACTACGCGATCCTCGATGTCTACGAGGCCGGTGTCGCCCTAGTCGGAACCGAAGTGAAGAGCCTTCGCGAAGGCAAAGCATCCCTGGCCGACGCTTTTGCGACTGTAGATGACGGTGAGGTGTGGCTGCGCGGACTGCACATCCCCGAGTACACGCAGGGCAGCTGGACCAACCATGCACCGAGGCGCACTCGGAAGCTTCTGCTGCACAAGCGAGAAATCGAACGCCTGGCGGGCAAGGTCAAGGAAGGCAGCCTGACGATCGTCCCGTTGTCGATGTATTTCTCCGATGGCAAGGTCAAGGTCGAACTTGCTTTGGCCAGAGGTAAACAGGATTACGACAAGCGTCAGGACCTGGCGCGCCGCACCGCCGAGCGCGAGGTGACGCGCGAACTCGGACGCCGTATCAAGGGCATGCGCTGACAGCAATCCTGCTCGCGCTCGTCGCGGCCGTCGGCTACGGGGTCAGCGACTTCGTCGGTGGAGTCGCATCGAGGCGGGTAGCCGCACTTCGAGTCGTCATCGTCTCGTACCCGTTCTCTTTGGTCGTCGTCTTGCTGATAGCCCCATTCGTCGGTGGGACCGTGTCATTGGTTCCGATGTTGTGGGGGCTGGCGTCCGGGGTCGCCGGGGGACTTGCGGTCTGGTGGTTCTATCTCGCCTTGGCGTCGGGACCGATGGCCGTCGTGTCGCCGCTGACGGCCGTTCTCGTCGCCGGTATTCCAGTGCTCGCTGGGCTCATGATCGGGGAAAGACCCGGCATACTCGCGTTCTGCGGAATTGCTCTCGCGCTCGTTGCGGTCGTTTTGGTGAGTAAGGAATCGCCGGACGAGGCGACCGGTGAGGTCGCGGGCGGTCGCGACATGAAATTCACGCGTACGGTCGCCTGGCTCACGGTCGGCTCGGGTATCACTTTCGCGTTGGCGTTCATCTGTCTCCATCAGATCGGCGAAGGGTCTGGGTTGTGGCCACTGGCCGCGTCGCGAGCCTCGGCGACCGCCGTGGTGTGGAGCGTCGCCTTGGCAACCGGTCACTTTTCCGCCCCCCATGGAAGTGTCCTGAAACTCGCGGCGTTCGTCGGCGTGCTCGACGTCGTCGCGAACGCCGCACTGCTCTACGCCTACCAAGGTGGAATGCTCTCGCTTGTCAGCGTCATCGCGTCGCTGTATCCGGCGGCGACGGTGCTGTTGGCGATGGTGATGCTCGGCGAGCGTGTTGGTCGTCTGCAGCAGATCGGAATGGTGATAGCTCTCGGCGCGGTGGGGATGATCGCCGTCGCGTGATGATCCGATCCCGGCGGGTGCACATGATTGCCTTGCCGATCCCGGTTGAATCACCTACTACGGGGGTATCAGGGGTTGATGACCGCCAACATCAACTCGACCCCGCTTCGCGTGCTTGTCACCGGAGCGACGGGCTATCTCGGAGGACGCCTCGCTCCGCGGCTTCTCGACGCCGGTTACACAGTGCGAGTGTTGGCGCGTAACCCTGACAAGCTGGACGGTGTTCCATGGGCAGATGACGTTGAGATCGCGCAGGGTGACCTCAACGATCGAGATTCTCTGAAGGCTGCGTTCGCGGACGTGGACGTCGTCTACTACCTCGTTCACTCGATGGGCTCGGTGGGCCACGACAATTTTGCGGACGCCGAGCGTGCCGGCGCGGAGAACGTCTCCGACGTCGCTGCGGAAAGCGGAGTGGGAAGAATCGTCTACCTGGGCGGATTGCACCCCACCGACGGCGAGCTGTCGGAGCATCTCCAATCGCGCGCCGAAGTGGGTCGTATTCTCATCGAATCCTCGGTCCCCACCCTGGTGCTGCAGGCCGGTGTCGTGATCGGTTCCGGTTCGGCGTCCTTCGAGATGATCCGTCACCTGACGAACCGTCTACCGGTCATGACGACGCCGAGATGGGTGCACAACAGGATTCAACCGATCGCGGTGCGAGACATGCTCCACTACCTCATCGGTGCTGCCGAGGCCGATCTGAAGGAGAGCCGAACGTTCGACGTCGGAGGCCCCGACGTCATGGAATACGGCGAAATGATGAACATTTACGCGGGAGTCGCCGGGCTGCGCCAGCGTCGAATGGTGGTACTGCCGGTTTTGACGCCGCGTCTCGCCGGCCATTGGATCGGATTGGTCACCCCGATCCCGCGCGGACTGGCCATGCCGCTCATAGAATCTTTGCAATTCGACGCCGTCGCACACGAAATGGACGTCGATTCGATCATCCCTCGACCTGCGGGCGGGCTGACTTCGTATCGCGAGTCCGTGCGTCTCGCGCTGCGGAACATCGAGGAGGGGGAGACCGAAACGACGTGGTCCGACTCCGACTCGGCGCAACCGTCCGATCCGCTGCCGACCGATCCGACGTGGGCCGGGGAGGTCGTCTATTGCGACAGTCGCAGCGTATTTCTCGGTAGTGGGCCGAGCGAGATCCGTAGTCGACTGCGAGGCGCTGTCGACTCGGGTGAATTGAAGGGTTGGCGTCGGGAGGATCGTGAAGAGGAAAACTCGGGTGAGGTGCGGTTGCGGTCTACCGCATCACTGCCTGGCGACGCGCGGATGCAGTACCAGGTCATCTCGGCGGGTGGTGGTACGCGACTCGAACAGCGAACCTACTTCTTCCCACGCGGACTCGCCGGGAGGGTGTTCTGGTACGGGTCTCTGCCGGCCCGCAAGGTCCTGTTGGGCCGTACGCTGCAGGCGGTTGTGCGGCAGGTCGACCGCGCCTGACACACCGCGGTTTGTATCGGGATGGGTATCGGGATGATTCTGCTCGGCGCACGCGTTACACTTACGAGCCGGAGCACAGTGCTTCGGAACATACGGGGCTGAACGGTTTCGACTTTGTATGTTGAGTCAGGGGAAGCGTGTCGGTGCAGGCGAGAGACCACCGTAAGCGTCATCGCAAAAATATAAGCGCCGATTCCAATCAGCGCGACTACGCACTCGCTGCCTAAGTAGCGACTGCGTGTCTGTCAGTCCGGGCTTGCCCTCGGTCCGGGTACTGGCATCAGCTAGAGGGCTTACCGATTCACTCGGCCACGGAGTGATGAGGAAAATCAAACAGTGGCTGGGATCGTCATCCCGGCTTGTTTGCGAGATCGGGAGATCCAAGTAGAGGCATAGCAGACTGCACACGGAGAAGCCCTGGCAATGCAGCAGAGGACCCGGGTTCGATTCCCGGCAGCTCCACGCACACGCCGGGCCGCTCGAGAGCATCAGCTCTGGAGCGGCCCGGCGTTTTTCTGTTTACCGTGCGCCGTTGCTCGATACGCGCCGACGGATCGCAGGTGCGCCGACGCGAATCATCGACGGGCAACTAGTGTTGTCTCCGGGTTTACTCGGCGACATGAAGGAGGCGCATCGTGGCGCACGAACGAGCTGGTTCCATTGCTCTGCCCGAGGATCTCGTCGATCTCGCGCAGCTGGTCACGGCCTACTACTCGCGTACTCCGGACATGTCGGATCCGGGCCAACACGTCGTTTTCGGGACGTCCGGTCACCGTGGATCCAGTCTGGATACGGCGTTCAACGAGGCCCATATTCTCGCAACGACGCAGGCGATCGTCGAATACCGCACGGCGCAGGGCATCACCGGTCCGATGTTCATCGGCCGTGACACGCACGCACTGTCCGAGCCTGCGTGGACTACAGCGTTGGAAGTTCTTGCCGCAAACGATGTTTCGGTACTCGTCGACTCCAGAGATCGGTACACGCCGACGCCCGCGGTCAGTCACGCGATTCTGCGCTACAACTCGACCGGATCCTCGGCCAAGGCCGACGGCATCGTCGTCACACCTTCGCACAATCCGCCGCGTGACGGCGGATTCAAGTACAACCCTCCGCACGGTGGTCCCGCGGACAGTGACGCTACGTCCGTGATCGCGGACCGTGCGAACGAGCTTCTGCGCGGTGGACTGGCAGGTGTGAAGCGTGCGTCGCTGGCGACCGCTCTGAGCACCTCGGTGGACAAATACGACTTCCTTGGAACTTATGTCGAGGATTTGCCGAACGTGGTGGACCTCGACGCGATCAGGTCGGCCGGGGTGCGCATCGGCGCCGATCCGCTCGGTGGTGCGAGTGTCGACTACTGGCAGGCGATCGCCGAGCGTCACAACCTCGATCTCACTGTCGTCAATCCGCTCGTCGATGCGACTTTCCGCTTCATGACGCTCGATACCGACGGAAAGATCCGAATGGATTGTTCGTCTCCCAACGCGATGGCGTCGTTGATCGCGGCACGGAACTCGTACGACATCTCCACGGGAAACGACGCCGACTCGGACCGCCACGGCGTGGTGACACCTGACGGTGGTCTGATGAATCCCAATCACTATCTGGCAGTTGCAATCGACTACCTCTTCACGCACCGGACCGGCTGGTCGCCGAGCTGCAAAGTCGGAAAGACTCTGGTGTCGTCTTCGATGATCGATCGTGTCGTCGCAGGCCTCGGCCGAGACTTGCTCGAGGTCCCTGTCGGATTCAAATGGTTCGTCCCAGGACTCCTCGACGGCAGTCTTGGATTCGGCGGCGAGGAATCGGCAGGAGCGTCGTTCCTGCGAACCGACGGGCGGGTATGGACGACGGACAAGGACGGCATCATCCTTGCGTTGCTCGCTTCCGAGATCACCGCTGTCACGGGCAAAACGCCGTCCCAGCGCTATACCGACTTCACCGCGCAGTACGGCAGTCCCGTATACGCACGGGTCGATGCGCCCGCTTCACGTGAGGACAAAGCCGTCCTGGCGAAGCTCTCTGCTGATCAGGTCACGGCAACCGAACTTGCGGGGGAGAAGATCACGGCCACACTGACGACCGCACCCGGCAACGGCGGCGCGATCGGGGGATTGAAGGTGACCACCGAAAGCGCGTGGTTCGCCGCACGTCCATCGGGCACCGAAGATGTCTACAAGATCTACGCCGAATCGTTCAAGGGCGAAGATCATCTCGCGCAGGTTCAGACCGCGGCGAGAGAACTGGTGTCGCAGGCACTCGACCGATCGTGACGGCTCCGAAACCTACCGACGGTGTGAAGGACGGCGCACTGCCGTCGGAGATCTGGGTGCTGATCTCGGCGAGCTTCGTGATTGCTCTCGGATTCGGCATCGTCGCACCGGTGATTCCGCAGTTCGCGACCGAATTCGGTGTCGGTGTAGTCGCTGCGTCAGCGGTCATCAGCGTATTCGCAGGGATGCGACTGGTGTTCGCGCCTGCCAGCGGTCTTCTGGTGCAGAAGCTCGGTGAGCGACCGGTGTACTTGACCGGTCTGCTGATCGTCGCCGCATCGACCGGTGCTTGTGCTTTCGCCCAAACCTATTGGCAGCTCCTGATCTTTCGAGGGCTCGGCGGCATCGGTTCGACAATGTTCTCGGTGTCGGCACTGGGACTTCTCATCCGAATGAGCCCGGCGAACAGCCGTGGACGTGTATCGGGGTTCTACGCGACGAGCTTCCTGATGGGATCCATCGGTGGTCCGCTCGTCGGCGGTGCGGTCGTTGGATTGGGTTTACGAGCGCCCTTCATCATCTATGCAACTGCCCTGGTCATCGCTGCTGCTGTCGTCTTCTTCAGCCTCGGCAATGTCGATTCGACCGAATCCGAGCACGATTCGTCAGTACCGATCATGTCGCTACGCGCTGCTTTGAAAGTGCCTGCCTACCGGGCCGCTCTTTCCTCGAATTTCGCCACGGGGTGGGCAGTGTTCGGTGTGCGCGTCGCGTTGGTTCCGCTGTTCGTCGTTGCAGTTCTCGACCGCTCGGCTGCGGTGGCTGCAGTGGCGCTGGCGGTGTTCGCCGTCGGAAATGCCCTCGTACTGATCACCTCCGGACGGCTGTCCGACGTCCGCGGGCGAAAACCGTTCGTCGTGGCCGGCCTCATCGTTGCCGGGGTGGGAACCGCCGCGATCGGTCTGACGGATGACGTGGTGCTGTTCATGATCGCCTCCTTCGTTGCGGGTTTCGGATCCGGTTTGATGACACCGGCGCAGCAGGCGTCGGTGGCTGACATCATCGGCTCCCGTGCACGCGGCGGCCCGGTTCTCTCGACATTCCAAATGTCGTCCGACGTCGGGGCAATCCTCGGTCCCATCGTCGCGGGAATGGTGGTCGAGTATTACTCCTACGGAACGGCCTTCGTGATGTCCGGGGCGATTCTGCTTGCGGCCGCGGTGTGGTGGATGTTCGTAACGGATACGGCGAGCGCGGCAAAAGCAGCTGCCCGTAAGCAATGAAGTACTCGCGGTGCCTGACGCCTCGGCTGGGTAGCACTCCGTACTATTTCCACCGTGAGCCAAAAACGAACATCGAGTGCGAAGTACACCCCACAACCGACGTCCAGTACCTCTACGTACGTTCTGGCCGCGGTGGCGGTACTCGTGGTCGCTGTGGTCGTGGTCGTGGCGGTCATGTGGCAGCGCGGCAGTGACACCCCGCGTAACGACGGTTACGGCACGGTCAAAAATGCAAATGTGGAATTGACGGTTCTGCCCGATGGTGTCGTCCAGCTGGCAACCGCACATGCCGCGCCGGTGGTGGATCTGTTCGAAGATCCGATGTGCCCCTTCTGCGGTGATCTGGAAGTCAAGCACGGCCAGGAGTTGGCACAGAAGATCGACGACGGTGCGGTAGCGGTTCGATATCACCTGGTTGTGCTTCCTCAACTGGACGCTTCTTCGGCGAGCGGGAGTTATTCGAGCCGGGCGGTTGCTGCATCGCATTGTGTCGCCGCATCGGAAGACGCCATTGTCTATTCGGCATTTCACGCAGGCCTGTTCGGCGCAGAATTTCAACCCGAAGAAAACGGTGATTCCGACCGGACCGACACCGAACTCGCCGACCTCGCCCAGAAGAGTGGCGCAGGAGAGGCGTCGACGCAGTGCATTCTGTCCGGGGCGATGACCGATGTCGCCGCAGCAGACGCGGCGAGCGCCCGCGAGGCCCTGTCCGCGGCAGGTGCAGCCGGAACCCCCGGTGTTCTCGTCGATGGTCAGGTCGTCGATGCTCTCCGCGACTCGTCCTGGATCGAATCGATCGGCTGACCGAACATTTCCGGTTCCAGCAGCGGATTTGTAGCAGTATGCGGCCATGGTGTAACTTCGTTCGAGCAACCGCAAAACAGCGCGGCTGTGAAGTACGGGGCTATGGCGCAGCTGGTAGCGCACCACACTGGCAGTGTGGGGGTCAGGGGTTCGAGTCCCCTTAGCTCCACCGAGTTCGTCCTGAAAGAAGTACACGCAAGCCCTGACCGGTGATCCTGGTCAGGGCTTGCGCTGTTTGTGGCGATGAACGAAGAAAATGGGGGCCACCTCGTGGTGGCCCCCATTTACTTGCCCAGACGTGCCGCAGCCCCGGTCAGTGGGCAGCGTCGAATGCGTTCTCGACGTCCGAGGGAATTCGGCCTCGAGCCGAAATGGTGTATCCGTTGGATTTTGCCCACTCGCGGATAGCCTTCGTCTGATTGGCATCGCGCTTCTGGCCGGACGAGGTGGAACCGACGGCCTTCTTGACCCGCTTACCGCCGACACGGGCCGAGTGCTCGATGTAGTAATCGAGCTTGCGGTGGAACTCTTTGGCGTTTTTGTCGCTGAGGTCGATTTCGTAGCTGACGCCGTTGACGGAATAGCTTATGTGCTCTCCGCCGGAGTCGATCGGCTTGTCGTCGATATCGTCGACCAGTTGAACATAAACTTTCTTGGCCATTCTGGAGGTCTCCAATGATCAATCGGGATGAATCCGCGTAGAACTCAGGAAACTATACGACCGAACACGCGAATAATCCATGTCAGCGACTGTGTATCGGAAATTCATGTATTCGACTGTCCAGTAGGAATCTACGATATCGACGAAACAAGTTCTCGGCGCCGGATAGTTGGAATCAGGAAAGATCTGTACTCGGAGGCTGAGCTGCGAGCCTCATCTCGTCCAAGCCCACGAACTTCACGCGAGGACGCCCGGTGTCTTTTCCAGCCGAAACCTCTGCTTTGTCGATGCGTGCCCAAGCAGGAAAGTCGAGCGCGTCGGGCGCTTTCTTCTCCAGCAACAGGTCGAGTTCCGCTCGATCCGCGCGGGCATGCGGAAGACGGTCAGCAGCTATGTCTTCGAGAAGGCTTCGAACGGTCTCGGCTGCACACTTCTTGTTGGTTCCGATCACGCCGGTGGGCCCGCGCTTTATCCAGCCCGTTGCATAGGTTCCGGATACCGGCTCGCCTGAATTGTCGATCACGCGGCCTTCTTTGTTGGGAATCACGCCGACACCGGAATCGAACGGCACGCCTGGTATCTCGCTTCCGTGATAACCGACCGAACGCAGAATCAGACCGGTGTCGAGCATCTCTTCGGTCGAGGTTCGCTCGGCTTTCACCGTGCCGGACTCATCGGTTCGAAGCTCATTGTGTATCAGACGAACAGAGGTGACCGACTCTTCTCCGAGTATCTCGTCAGGGGAAACACAGAAACGGAGCACAATGCGCTTCCGGTTCTGGTCGGATCCTGCGCCTTGGCCGTCTCCGGCTGCAATTTCGCGAGCCAGTTCTACCTTCAACGCGATGGAGGGTTCGGCGGTGCCTGCTTCCAGCGCTGCGAGTGTGGTGGCATCTGGTTCGGCTTCGTCGGCTGACAACACGATGTCGATGTCGGCAGCATTCATCAACCCGATCAATTCGGGATTCGTGTATGCAGCCTGGGCGGACCCGCGTCGACCCAGAACTACCACCTCGCGGATCTTGCTGCCTCGCAAGGCCTCCAGCGCGTGGTCGGCGATATCGGTATTCTCGAGTTCGGCCGGCGAAACCAGCAGAACACGAGCGATGTCGAGGGCGACGTTTCCGTTGCCGACGAGGACTGCTCTTTCGCTGCTCAGGTCGTAGCTGCGGTCGGCGTAGTCGGGGTGGCCGTTGTACCACCCGACGAATTCGGCTGCTGCGTGAGAGCCGGGAAGATCTTCCCCTGGAATCCCGAGACGTCGATCGTTGGAGGCACCCGTCGCGTAGATGACCGCGTCGTGGTGTTCGAGAAGTTCTTCGTGAGAGATATCGGAGCCGATCTCGACGCCGAGATGGATCCGTACCGACTTCTTGCCGCCGACCGCGCGGAAGAGATCGGTCACTGCCTTGGTGCCTGGATGATCGGGTGCTACGCCGGCCCGAACCAGCCCGTACGGGGTCAACAGGCGGTCGTACATCTCGACCTCGATACCGCGGATGGACGCGAGTTCGGTGGCGGCGTAGAACGCCGCAGGGCCTGATCCGACGACGGCAATTCTTCGGCCCGTGAAGTCGACGCCTTTGAACGGCGAAGCAACCGCGTTGTACCCACTGCTCTGCATCGGGTGAAATTGGAAGTAGTTGGCATTTATCCCGAGGTATCGCTCTTGCTCGGGCTCCAATTCGTGGTCGGCGCGGATGGCGTCGACGGGGCATTCGTCCACACACGCACCGCAGTCGATGCAGGTATCCGGATCGATGTGCAGCATCTCCGAGGTCATGAAGCCAGGTTCGTCCGGCGTGGGGTGAATACAGTCGACTGGACACACATCGACGCATGATGCGTCGTTGCAGCAGGGTTGAAGAATCACGAACGTCATGAACCTGTTCTACCGCGAGACGCACCACTCCGTGGCCGGTTCACTACTCCTACTGCAACGGTTAGGTGTCGACTTGCTCACATTCCGCTTGCGGATTCGGATCAGCCGGTATCGCGCGACCGTGACGAGCTCACCTTCTGCTTAACTTGTGACGAAAGTGTCTGCTGTTGCTGGTGTGTGCCACAGAGGCTGCTGATTCGCAATGTGGAAGGGGAGTGGCACGCTCGACTCCGTCAGAGTGTGCCCAACTGCTTGATGAATAGAATCTCCATGCTCGGCGTGCTGTCCGCAGGTGTGATGGCCGGCGCGCTGATGATCCCTGCAACAGCGTCGGCTGCCCCATCGGGCGTAGAGCTCGACGGCAAGACGGTCTTCGTGGATCCCGGTCACCAAGGCGCCGGCCACGCCGAAGATCTGACTGCGCAGGTCGACGACGGTCGCGGTGGCACCAAGGACTGCCAGACAACAGGGATGACCACCGTCGACGGAGTTTCCGAACACACCATCAACTGGAACGTCGCTCAGCTGGTGAAATCGAGTCTGGAAAGCCTCGGTGCCTCGGTCGTCATGAGCCGCGCCGACGACTCTTCGTGGGGCGGTTGTGTCGATGATCGAGCACGGGCGGCCAGTGCGTCCGGAGCGGACGTCGCTGTCAGCATCCATGCGGACTCGACGGCGGTGGGCACCGATGCCGACAAGCACGGGTTCCACCTGATCGTTCCCACGCTCCCCATTCCCGACGTAGCTGCCAATGCCGCCCAGTCGGACGGTGGCCTGGCCGCATCGAACCTGATGCGCGACGCGTACGAGCGAGCCGGGTTCAGTGCGGCCAACTACGCGGGGGTTGTGGACGGACTGCAGGAGCGGTCCGACATCGCCGGGCCTGCGCTGACCAGTGTGCCTTTGGTTTTCGTCGAGATGGGAAACGGCTCCAATCCTGATGACGCTGCTGTGCTCGAGAGCCCGGAGGGGCAGCTGAAGCACGCCATCGCTATCTCCACCGGGCTGATCGACTATCTTCTCGGCCCTGACACCACTGTTGCGGCCTTACCAGTGGAGGGACCGGGCGCACCGTCAGACTCGGCCACGGCGACCCCTGCGGCAGGTAAGCCGAAGCTCGAAGCCGCCCCGAGTTCGACCGGGGGGAGTCCGCTCGCGCGCCTGCTCGCCGGGATCGCGCCGTACGTCGATTCCGTCGGGATCGACGGATTGTCGGATCTGGTGACCGACGACAACGTTCGATCGGTGTCGAACTTCGCGCAGGGCCTGCTGAAGCGGATGCTCGCAACCGAGTAACCTCACGATTCGTGGCGCGCGCACTCGGAGACCGAAGGATTCCCGTAATTCTCGTCTCGGGATTTCTCGGCGCAGGCAAGACGACGTTGCTCAATCACCTGCTTCGCCACAATCGAGGAATTCGCATCGGAGTCATCGTCAACGACTTCGGCTCCATCAATATCGATTCGATGATGGTTGCCGGTCAAGTCGATTCGATGGTGGCCCTCGGTAACGGGTGCATCTGCTGCGCCGTGGACATCGAGGAGATGGATTCGATGTTCGACCTTCTGTCCGAGCCCGCGAGGGCGCTCGACGTGATCGTCGTCGAGGCCAGTGGCATTGCGGAGCCGAGAAGTCTCATTCGAATGGTGCTGGCCAGCAACAATTCTGCGATCGTCTACGGCGGCCTAGTCGGAGTCGTCGATGCAGTCGAATTCGGCGGCACCGTCGAACGGCATCCCGAGATCGAACAACACCTCCGCCTCGCAGACCTCGTGGTACTCAACAAGACCGACCGACTCGACGATGCCGAGACGGCTGCGGTTCTCGACAGTGTCCGCGAGAGAGTCGGAGACGTCCCGATCGTGGTGACCAGACATGGCCGCGTCGACGCAGCGTTGCTTTTCGATGTTCCGACTCGGGCTGACGATAGAAGCTCGGCACGGCAATTGTCGTTCGACGAGGTGCTGTACGAGGACGAGGATCCAGGCGATCACTCGCGGCATCTGCATGCCGCCTATACGACTACGAGCTTCGAGACCGAAGAGCCGATGGACCCGCGCCGCTTCATCGAGGTGATGGAGAATCCGTCGGGAGAGGTCTACCGTGCCAAGGGTTTCGTGTATTTCGGTGTGGATGGCTACGCGGGAAAATATGTACTCGGTACGGTCGGTCGGCACATCCGACTCGAATCGACCGCGTGGGGCCGCGGCGAGCGAAGAGCGACCTCGCTGGTGTTGATCGGAACGGATATCGACGAAGAGTTGGTCGAGGTCCGCCTGCTCGACTGCATCCGCCGGGCCGGGGACCCGACCGATCGACCGGCGATGCTGCCGGTTCATCGATACACGCCGAATCCAGCGTGAACTGGCGCTCCGATGCAGCAGTCAGAGACCGACCCATTCCGAGGTACCGGTGGCGAAATGCTGACGCTTCCAGATGGGAACTTCGGACTTGATGCGTTCTACGAGCGTGGCGCACGTCGCGAAGGCCTCCGCGCGATGTGGGGACGCGACCGCGGCGACGAGCGCGATATCGCCGACGACCAGGTCCCCGACGCGATGTACTGCCGCGACGGGCAACCCTGACTCCGCCGCCACTTCCGCGCAACAGGCGCGGAGGAATTTCTCTGCATCGGGATGCGCCTGATATTCGAGTGCGGAGACGGCTTGTCCGCCATCGTGATTGCGCACCACACCGCTGAAGAGTACGACTGCGCCGTGCTCCGGCCCGGAGACTGCGGCCTCGACGATGTCGATATCGATCCTATTCTTCGAGATCTCTGCCAAAGGCTCGTTCACGGCAATTCGCCTTCCTGTGTTTCGGCATGCAGACCATCACCGGCAACCTGCGCGAGCAGATGGTCGAGGATCGGCCCGAGAACCGAGAGTCCGTCCTTGACGCCCCCGGGTGACCCAGGCAAATTCACGATGACGGTCGTTCCTGCAAGCCCGGTCAGTCCACGACTCAATGTCGCATGAGGAGTGACGGTGGTCCCCTTGGCCCGAATCGCGTCGGCGATCCCGGGGAGTTCGCGATCGAGAACTGCTCGCGTCGCCTCCGGAGTGGCATCGGTCGGTGATACGCCCGTACCCCCGGTGCTGATCACCAGTGACGGCGCACCGGTCAAGGCGTCGTCCAGGCCGGATGCGATATCGGCGTCGGCAAATACCAGCGGCCCGCGAACAGTGAACTCACGCTCCTGCAACCACCGCACTATCACCGGTCCAGTGGTGTCTTCGCGGGTACCTCGCGCACCACCTGTCGACGCGACGAGTACAACAGCAGATCTAGTTCCAGCGCTGGGTGTTTCGTGGTCCTTCTCGACGCCCCTAGACCATCGCCCATGTTTTCCGCCCTCTTTGCTCAGCAGGCGCACATTGTTCATGGTTGCGGACGGGTCGACGGCCTTGACCATGTCGTGCAGGGTGAGACCGGCGACTGCGACGGCCGTCAGCGCCTCCATTTCCACTCCCGTCGGACCGGTGGTCTTCGCCGTTGCCTCGACAGTGATCGTCGTGTCGGTGAATCCGAAGCGCACATCCACCGAAGACAGTGCCAGTTGATGGCACAGCGGTATCAGCTCCGAGGTCTTCTTGGCCCCGGAAATACCCGCGATTCGAGCCGTGGCCAACACATCTGCCTTCGGCATTCCATCAGCGCGGACGAGGGAGACAACTTCGGCAGTGGTGACCAGTTCGCCTGCAGCGACTGCTATTCGGGTGGTGTCGGACTTGTGTGACACGTCGACCATGCGGGCGCGGCCTTCGGAATCGACATGGGAAAAACTTGTCATAACGGCACCACTGTCACTTCGGACCCTGCGGTCATCTCGGTCACTTCGACGGGCACATCCACCAACACGTCTGCCCATGCCATCGCGGCAACGAGGTGCGAACCTGCTCCGGCGATCAATGTCACGGTTTCTCCCTCCAGCTTCCCTCTCGAAAACTGCCGTTTGCCTGCGACGGAGGTGACGTCTGTCGCCAACTTCGCCACCCGGGTCGGCACCGGCGGTAAGCCTGCAGCGTCACGAAGCACATCACGTGCGAACACCAGAAACGAGACAACGGTGCTCACTGGATTACCCGGAAAGTTCAACACGGGAACGCCGTCGACGACGGCTGTACCTTGAGGTCCGCCTGGCTGCATCCGTACCGGCCCGAATTGTCCGCCCAGTGGGAGCAACACATCCTTCACGACCTCGAAATCGCCCATGGACACCCCGCCGGAGGTGATGATGAGCTCGGATTCGGCGGCGGCAGCGGTGACGATTCGAGTAAAGTCCGCAGGCTCGTCCGAGCTGCGGTGTACGCCCGTGACTTCGGCGCCGTTGCTCCGAAGATGAGATGCCAGTGCGATGCCGTTGGAATCGAAAATTTGGCCGAGCCGAAGCGACGAGCCCGCCTCGACGAGTTCGGCGCCGGTGGTGATCACGGCAACTCGTGGACGACTGCGAACCTGCGTGTGAGACAAGCCGACTGCGGCAAGGACTGCAATGTGACGAGGTTCGAGAAGCTGGCCTGCGTGGATCAGCGTGGTACCGGCGATGACGTCGCTGCCCTGCTCGCGAATGTAGTCACCGGGTTGCCGGGACACCTCGATCGTGACGGAATGCTCGTCACCCGCAGTCGTGTGCTCGACGGGCACGATGGTGTCCGCACCTTCCGGGACCGGGGCGCCGGTCATGATCTTGACGCTGGTCCCGGGTTGCACTGCACTCGGCCCCGTCGCTCCCGCGGCCACTGTGCCCGCAACCTCGAGGGTCACCGGAACCGTGGTGATCGCCGACGAGTGGACTGCGTATCCATCCATCTGCGAATTCCTGAACAGTGGAAGATCGACCGGCGAAGCGACGTCGGCGTAGGCCACACGGCCCAGTGCATCGCTCAGCAGGACCGACTCCGCGGTGCGTGTCTTCAAGGGATCGAGTAGGCGTCGAACGTGAGCGGCGTGGTCCTCGACCGAGGCCGCGCTCATGCTCCGCTCGCCTTCGGGGCCGACGTGGCGCGGGTCTTCATATAGTCGATCCTAGGCGTGCGTGTTTTCGAAATTGGAGACGGCCGAGGCCCCCCGTTCTGTGAGGAACGGCATACTGGACCACGTAGCGTTGTCGGAGCGAGGATTCGCTCTAGTTTCACGAGGAGGGTGCACATGACCGTCAGCAGTGTCGTCGGACTCGGTATCCCCTCGGTGAAGGGCCCCGAATCTTCCAATAACGCCGAATCTTCGAAGAGCCCTGCGGTGTTCTCGGTGGACGACCGGCCCGAGGTACCGGTTCTGATAGACCGGTTCGGCCGGGTGGCGCGCGATCTGCGGGTGTCCATCACCGAAAAGTGTTCGCTCCGTTGTACATATTGCATGCCTGAAGAAGGTCTGCCTGTCATTCCGGCCGAGAACCTGCTCACTGCCGAGGAGATCGCGCGAGTAGTATCCCTCGCGGTACATCGGCTCGGGGTCGAGGAAGTGCGCTTCACCGGGGGTGAACCGCTGATGCGGGCCGATCTGACCGACATTCTCGCCCGATGCGCACAGCAAGTGCCCGGCATTCCTCTTGCGATGACCACCAACGCCATCGGTTTGGAGCATCGGGCGGAGAGCCTCGTCGCAGCCGGACTGAGCCGAGTCAACGTCTCGCTCGATTCCATCGACCGCGCGCATTTCGCCGAACTCACCCGACGCGATCGTCTGCCGTCCGTCATGGCGGGAATCCGGGCAGCGAAGCGAGCCGGGTTGAACCCTGTCAAAGTGAACGCCGTACTCATGCCGGAGACGCTGCACGGTGCAGGCGACCTGCTCGAGTGGTGCCTGAACGAAGGCGTGGCCCTCCGATTCATCGAGCAGATGCCGCTAGACGCCGATCATGAATGGGCTCGTTCCAACATGCTCGACGCGCAGCAACTGCTCGATGTGCTCTCCACCCGTTTCGACCTGACCGAGGTCGGTCGCGAGGATCCGTCTGCGCCGGCCGAGGAGTGGGCAGTCGACGGAACCGACGCCACCGTGGGCATCATCGCGTCCGTCACCAGGTCGTTCTGCTCCGACTGCGATCGAACTCGGCTCACCGCCGAAGGAACAGTGCGGTCGTGTCTGTTCAGCGACGAGGAAACCGACCTGCGGGCGGCCATGCGCGGGGGAGCAACCGATGACGAACTCGCTGCACTGTGGCGGGGCGCAATGTGGAACAAATGGGCAGGACACGGAATCGACGCCGAAGGTTTCGTTCCTCCGACGAGAAGTATGGGAGCTATAGGTGGTTGAGGTTCGTTACTTCGCCGGTGCGGCGGACGCGTCGGGATGTGCCGTCGAGACTTTCGATCTGCCCGTGGGCAGCGATCTCGCGGCGTTGAAAGCTGCGGTAGCTCACAGGCACGGCGGAAAGGTGGCCGATGTTCTGCGCGTGTCTGCGTTTTTGATCGGTGACGATCTCACGCGCGATCCCACCGCGACGTTCGGTGACCGAGTCGACATCCTGCCACCGTTCGCAGGCGGCTAGCCCGAGGGCTCAGTTCTCGGTGGTCCACCAATCGTCGAACGGTGTGACGGGAACCGCGCGCTTGTGCCTGGAGTTCAAGAACATCCTTTCCAGTTTCTCGGCAACCTCCTCGGTCACGTCCTTGCCTTCGAGGTAGTCGTCGATTTGCGCGTACGTCACACCCAGGGCCTCCTCGTCGGGGAGTGCTGGACGATCGTCCTCCAAATCCGCAGTGGGCACCTTCTTCCACGTGCTCTCCGGTGCATCGAGTTCTCGCAGCAGCTCGGCCCCCTGACGCTTCGTCAGTCCGGTAAGAGGTGTGATGTCCACTCCGCCGTCGCCGAATTTGGTGAAGAATCCGGTGATCGCCTCGGCAGCATGATCAGTGCCGACCACGACGTAGCCGAGTTCGCCTGCGAGTGCGTATTGCGCCACCATGCGTTCGCGAGCCTTGATATTGCCGCGCACGAAGTCGCGAACCTCGTCGTTGCCCAGGGCGTCCGCCACCGAGGCGGCGGCTGCGTCGGCCGATGCTTTGATATTGACGGTCACGGTCCGGTCGGGATCGATGAACGACAGCGCGATGGATGCATCGTCCTCGTCGGCCTGCACACCGTAGGGGAGACGCACAGCAAGAAATCCGGCTTCGGCGCCTTCGCTGCGAAGTTCGGTGACCGCGCGTTGAGCCAGCTTTCCGGCCAAGGTGCTGTCCTGACCGCCGCTGATGCCGAGCACGAACCCTGTGGCAGGTGTCGAACGGAGGTAGTTCTTGAGAAAGTCGACGCGTCGGGTGATCTCGGAGGCAGGGTCGATGGTCGACTGGACCGCGAGTTCACGTTGGATTCGAGTGCGCAATTCCGAACGGATGAGAGACATCACGCCATCTTAGGTGCGCTCCGTACACTGCACGTGATGACAGCGAAGACCTTTTCGAAGTCCGATCGCAGTGCCCACCCTGACTTCTTCGCAGCCGAGGCCGCCGGGCTTGCATGGCTACGGGCGGGCGGCGGCGCGACCGTCGATGTGCTGGACGTCGGACCGACACATATCGATCTGGCCCGACTGGATCTCGGATCGCCGACGCAGGCCGCGGCCCGCGCGTTCGGGGCTGGGCTTGCCACCGTTCACAGTAGCGGAGCTCGTGGGTTCGGTTGTCCTCCAGATGGTTTCGATGGTCAGTTATTTATCGGGGCAAGGCCGATGTCGAGCGTCGAGCACCCGTCGTGGGGCTCGTTTTACGTCGAGGAGAGGGTTCGTCCGTTCCTGCGGGTAGCGCTGGAGGTGGGAAACGTGACGCAGAGTCAGGCGGCTGATATCGAGCGTGCGTGTGAGCGAGTTCGTGCGGGCTGTGTCGACGACGGCGAGCCGCCGAGCCGCATTCACGGAGATCTGTGGACCGGAAACGTCATCTGGACCGATTCCGCCGCGGTGATGATCGATCCGGCAGCGCACGGCGGCCACCGTGAAACCGATCTGGCAATGCTGGAACTGTTCGGCTGTCCACTTCTGACGGACATCGTCGACGGGTATCAGTCGGTGTTTCGACTGCGCGAGGGCTGGGAGACGCGTATTCGGTTGCACCAGTTACACCCTTTGGCCGTGCACGCAGCGGGACACGGCCCGTCGTACGGTGCGGCACTTCACCGTGCTGCGGAGGCGGTGGAGCTGCTCTCCTGACGGGTTGCTCGACGGACCAGGTCTTCCCAGCCGTCGGCAAGCCGTTGCTTCGACATGCCGAGGTCGCGGAATTGGTGCAGGACGAGTGTTGCTTCGAGCGGTGTCAGGAGTCCGTAAGCGAGGAGTTCGAGGTCGCCCTCCACGTGGGCAGTTCGGAGGAGGTTGAGAACGTGCGTGTAGTTGACCCTGTGTGCAGGTGCGGAATATCGCAGTTCAGGTGAGTTTTCGGCTGCGCGCATGACCTCTCCTTGGACTTCGACGAGGTTCAAGCGGGCGCGCCCGAACGCGACCAATCGGTCGATCGGGTCTGCCCCTGGGCCCAGCGGTGGGGGACCGAACAGGAAGCCGTGTTGCAGCTCCTTCTCGGTGTGGTCGACCAACGCTTGCATGAGTCCGGATCGGCTTCCGAAGCGGCGGAAAACTGTGCCTTTGCCCACACCGGCTCGGGCGGCCAGTGCGTCCATCGTGACAGCGTCCGCCCCGACTGTGGCGACGAGTTCGGTGGCCGCGTCCAGTAAGAGGCGGCGGTTACGTGCGGCGTCGCAGCGCTCGGTTTCCTCGCCGGCGATGGGGAGCATGAAATCGGTCACAAGCGACACCATACCTGCTCCCGGAACAGAAGTGGACCGGAGTCCGCTTGCGATGGTAGGAATGCACTTACACCCGCAGTCCAACTTCCGAAGGAATTTCTTTCATGTCGCAAGCGCACTTACTCGTTCTCGTCGGCAGTCTTCGCGTCGACTCCGTGAACAAGCAGATTGCAGAGACCGCCGCCGCGCTCGTGCCCGAGGGTGCCGACGCGCTCGTGTACGAAGGACTTGCGGATGTGCCGTTCTACAACGAGGACCTCGACGTCGAGGGCAAGGTGCCTGCGGCTGCACTGAGTCTGCGTGCAGCAGCCGAGGGGGCCACCGCGTTTCTCCTCGTCACTCCTGAGTACAACGGCACCATTCCCGCGGTCTTGAAAAACGCCATCGATTGGCTGTCTCGTCCGTATGGGGTGGGTGCCGTACAAGGAAAGCCGGTTGCTGTCATTTCCGCCTCGCCGAGCGGTAACGGAGCCAAGTGGGCTCATGACGACACCCGTAAGTCGGTCGGCATCGCGGGCGGAAAGGTTCTCGAGGACGTCGTGCTCACCATCGGCGGCACCATGGACAAGTTCGGTTCCGCGCATCCCCGTGAAAACGCAGAGGTGTCGGCACAGATTTCCGCTGTGGTGGCCGAGTTGGTCAAGGCATCGCACGAGCTCGTCGACGCCTGATTCGAAGCGCGCCGATCCCGGAGCGAACTGCTCGGTGGAGGCGTCGTGGCCGAGCCCCCGAATGTTGTGTTCGGGGGCTCTCTGCTGCCTACGGGTCGCAGATTTCACCCTTCAGGTGCAGCGTGTCGACTTGCGGTTGCATGGACGGCTCATTGGCGGCTGCGCGGCGTATGCGCACCAGGAAAAGTTGTGATGCACGACACGCCGAAGGGCCTCGACTTTTGGTCCATCTCGAGAGCGTGACCAGCGAATGTCATGCATGTTGTTCGCAACATCTCGTGTTCTAGCTATAAGTCGGACACTAGGTGTAGTGTCTGAACAACCGAGAGGCCACAACGCTCCCCGCCAAGAAAACCGGTACGGAGCCCGTGAAATCCCGCTCGGAACTGCTCGAATCCGGGTTCGTATCCGGAATCGACACACAGACGAAAAAGAAGTCCGAAAAGCTATTCCGCAGTGCATCACGAGCATCTCGGTGAACTCCGCGATGCTGGACAGTGAGAAGGGAACCCCATGAGCGTCACCGTCTACACCAAGCCCGCTTGCGTTCAGTGCAATGCCACCTACCGCGCCCTCGACAAAGAGGGTATCGAGTACTCGATCATCGATATTTCACAGGACACCGAGGCCCGTGACTACATCATGGCGCTCGGCTACCTGCAGGCGCCGGTCGTCGTTGCCGGCGACACTCATTGGTCGGGATTTCGCCCCGATCGCATCAAGTCGCTCACCGCAAGCGTTGCTTGAACAGAAGACGGAGATGAGCAGGTGTGACGTTCACCGGTCTCGATTCGGCTCGGCTTCCTGCCTCGACGCACCCACTGGTGTACTTCTCCAGTGCGTCGGAGAACACTCATAGATTCGTCACCAAGTTGGATCTTCCGTCGAGTCGGATACCGATTCACCGGCCGGACGAATTTCGGGTGGATCAGCCGTACGTTCTGATCGTCCCGACCTACGGCGGTGGCACCACATTTGCCGGCCGTGACACCAACTACGTTCCCAAGCAAGTGATCAAGTTTCTCAACGACAAGCACAACCGGTCCTTGATCAGAGCAGTCATCGCAGCTGGTAATACCAACTTCGGTGACTCGTTCTGTTTTGCGGGCGATGTCATCTCACAGAAGTGCGCTGTTCCTTACCTTTATCGCTTCGAACTGATGGGGACCCCCGAAGACGTAGTTCGTGTTCGGGACGGTCTCGGCGATTTCTGGGAGCGGGAGTCGCGACGAGCGGCGCACACCTACTGACATCAGTACGAGTTCAGCAGTACAAGACGCACGAAGAAAGTGGAGCACCCGCCGTGGCACCGACAATCACCGATACAGCACCCGCCCAGACAACCGTCCGCGCGGATGGTGATCTGGACTATCACGCGCTGAACGCGATGCTGAATCTGTATGGCCCCAATGGGGAGATTCAGTTCGAGAAGGACCGCGAAGCGGCCAACCAATATTTCCTGCAGCACGTCAACCAGAACACCGTGTTCTTTCACGATCTGGATGAAAAGCTGGACTATTTGGTCGAGGAAAACTATTACGAGGCAGAGGTTCTCGATCAGTACTCCCGCGAGTTCGTCAAGTTCCTCATCAACCACGCCTACTCGAAGAAGTTCCGCTTCCCGACGTTCCTGGGTGCATTCAAGTACTACACCTCGTACACGCTGAAGACGTTCGACGGCAAGCGCTACCTGGAGCGGTTCGAAGATCGCGTCTGCATGGTTGCCCTGACTCTCGGTGCAGGTGACGAAGCCCTTGCCACCGATCTGGTCGACGAAATCATCGCAGGCCGTTTCCAGCCCGCGACTCCCACTTTTCTCAACTCCGGTAAGAAGCAGCGCGGCGAGCCGGTTTCGTGCTTCCTGCTGCGCATCGAAGACAACATGGAATCGATCGGTCGATCGATCAACTCCGCACTGCAGCTGTCCAAGCGCGGCGGTGGAGTTGCGCTGCTGCTCAGTAATATTCGTGAAGCCGGCGCGCCGATCAAGCGAATCGAGAATCAGTCCTCGGGTGTCATTCCGATCATGAAGCTGCTCGAGGACTCCTTCTCCTACGCGAACCAGCTCGGTGCGCGTCAAGGTGCAGGCGCTGTGTACCTGCATGCGCACCATCCCGACGTCTACAAGTTCCTCGATACCAAGCGCGAGAATGCGGACGAGAAGATTCGTATAAAGACGCTCTCACTCGGAATCGTCATCCCGGACATCACGTTCGAATTGGCGAAGAAGAACGAAGACATGTATCTCTTCTCGCCGTACGACGTCGAGCGGATCTACGGGGTGCCGTTCGCGGACATCAACGTCAGTGAGACGTACTACGAGATGGTCGACGACAAGCGGATCCGCAAGACGAAGATCAAGGCACGCGAGTTCTTCCAGACGCTCGCCGAGCTGCAGTTCGAATCCGGATACCCGTACATCATGTTCGAGGACACCGTGAATCGGGCCAACCCGGTGAAGGGCAAGATCACTCACTCGAACCTGTGCTCGGAAATCCTGCAGGTCTCGACCCCGTCGACATTCAACGACGATTTGTCGTACAGCCACGTCGGCAAAGATATTTCCTGCAACCTCGGCTCGCTGAACATCGCCAAGACAATGGATTCGCCAGATTTCGGCAAAACCATCGCAGTGGCAATCCGCGGGCTCACGGCCGTGTCCGATCAGACTCACATCTTCTCGGTTCCGTCGATCGAGCAGGGGAACAACGACTCTCACGCAATCGGCCTCGGCCAGATGAACCTGCATGGATATTTGGCGCGCGAGCGGATTCACTACGGATCCACCGAGGGCATCGACTTCACGAACATTTACTTCTACACCGTGGTATTTCATGCCATCCAGGCGTCCAACCAACTCTCGATCGCGCGCGGTGAATACTTCAAGGGTTTCCCGGACTCCAAGTACGCATCGGGTGAATTCTTCGACAAGTACACCGACGAGGTCTGGGAGCCTGCCACGTCCCGCGTCGCCGCGTTGTTCGCCGACGCCGGTGTGCACATTCCGACGCAGGCCGACTGGTCCGCGCTGAAGGCGTCGGTGCAAGAACACGGCATCTACAACCAGAACCTGCAGGCAGTACCGCCGACGGGATCGATCTCCTACATCAACAACTCGACCTCCTCGATCCACCCGGTTGCCTCGAAGATCGAGATCCGCAAGGAAGGCAAGATCGGTCGCGTCTATTACCCGGCGCCGTACCTGAACAACGACAACCTGGAGTTCTATCAGGATGCGTACGAGATCGGGTACGAGAAGATCATCGACACCTACGCTGCGGCAACGCAACACGTCGATCAGGGGTTGTCCTTGACGTTGTTCTTCAAGGACACGGCCTCGACCCGCGACATCAACAAGGCGCAGATCTACGCATGGCGTAAGGGAATCAAGACTCTGTACTACATCCGCCTTCGTCAGATGGCGTTGGAAGGCACCGAGGTTGAAGGTTGCGTGTCCTGCATGCTGTGAAGCTTTCGTTGTCGTAGACCTTGTGTGTACCTGTCGGATACGCACAAGGTCTACCGCGCACATCTTGTGCTGAGGTTCAACTCTCGCCACAACAGGTAGTGTTCAGGTAGGCCAATATTGGCAGTGTTACACCGGTAGTGAAGGAAGCATCGTGAAACTCATCGATCGTGTCTCGGCCATCAACTGGAATCGCGTCCAGGATGACAAGGACTCGGAGGTGTGGGAGCGCCTGACCAGTAATTTCTGGCTGCCGGAGAAGGTGCCGGTTTCGAACGACATTCCGTCGTGGGCGACGCTGAATGCAGTCGAGAAGCAGTTGACGATGCGGGTGTTCACCGGGCTCACTCTGCTGGACACGATCCAGGGGACAGTCGGAGCGGTCAGCCTCATTCCCGACGCGATCACCCCGCACGAAGAAGCTGTCTACACGAACATCGCGTTCATGGAGTCGGTGCATGCGAAGAGCTACAGCTCGATCTTCTCCACACTGAGTTCCACGCGAGATATCGACGACGCGTTCCGGTGGTCCGAAGAGAACGTCAACCTGCAACGTAAGGCCGAGATCGTCCTGAAGTTCTATCACGGTGACGATCCACTCAAGCGAAAGGTCGCGTCGACCCTGCTCGAGTCTTTCCTGTTCTACTCGGGCTTCTACCTGCCGATGTACTGGTCTTCACGAGCCAAGCTCACCAACACCGCCGACCTGATCCGGTTGATCATCCGTGACGAAGCTGTGCACGGCTACTACATCGGATACAAGTATCAGCGGGGTCTGGAGAAGGTCACCGAAGCCGAGCGCGAAGAACTCAAGAACTACACGTTCGAGCTGCTGTTCGAACTGTACGACAACGAGGTCGAGTACACCCAGGATCTCTACGACGAGATCGGGCTCACCGAGGACGTCAAGAAGTTCCTGCGATACAACGCGAACAAGGCACTGAACAACCTGGGATACGAAGGGTTGTTCCCGAAGGACGAAACCGACGTGAACCCAGCCATCTTGTCGGCGCTCTCACCCAACGCCGATGAGAATCACGACTTCTTCTCGGGCTCGGGCTCGTCGTATGTCATCGGTAAGGCAGTCAACACCGAAGACGACGACTGGGACTTCTGACCTAGGGACGGTGTGGTGTGTTCGGCAACCGGACGGTAGCCGAACACACCACACCGGGTGCATCAAGTACGAAACCAGGCCTCCACCGAGTCGTCGAGTGCTTTGTCGATTCGCAAACGTGAAGTCTCCGAGAGGGTTTCCGGTAGCGCGTCGGACGCGAACCATTCCACTGCCAAATTTTCGTCGTCGGCGACGTACGCTTCCCCTCCAGTGCGGCGGGCTAGGAAAGTGAGATCGAGGTACTGCGCTTGGTCGCCGTTCGGGTAAGTGATCGGCCCGGTGACGTCGACGCTCGTCAACCGAATCAGTTCCGCATCGATCCCGGTCTCCTCGGTGATCTCGCGTAGTGCCGCGGGTCCGGGTTCTTCGCCGGGTTCGAGAATGCCCGACACCACTGCCCAGAGGCCGTTGTCGCGTCGCCTCGTGAGGAGTATCCGGTCGTTTTCGTCCAGGACGACTGCGCTGACGCCGGAGAGCCAGAGCGGGGCCGTACCCACTCGTCGCCGGAGCGAGAGGACGAACTCGGGTACCGGCACCTCAGGAAGCGTATGCGTTGAGGGAGTTCTGCACGTCCGCAAGAATCGCCCGCGCCGCGACGATGCCGCTCCCGGACCACACTGTGTCGTCTACGGCGAACACGCGGCCGTCCTTCACCGATCCGAGCTCGAGCCACGGATCGCTGCGCAGGACCTCGGTTCCGAACGATTCGCCCTCTTCGCCGTCGAAGCGCACGTAGACGATGTCGCCTTCTGCCGCGAGCAGATCGTCGGGCGCGACGGTGACTTCACCATCGCGTTGGGCGGGTGGGCGCTGAACGCCGATCTCCGCGAGCACCTGGCCGGCGAAGGACGTCGTGGAATCGGTGACGATGGAATCGGGAAGGAAACGCACGACGGAGGCTTGGGTCTGGGTGGCATCGATGTCGCGGCCGGCCCGCTGAGCGTCGGCACTGAATCGAGCGAGTTCGTCGAATCCGGTCCGACCACGTCCGAGGGCAGCAGCCGATTGCAAGAACGTGCCCTTCCAACCATCATCGGAGCTCGTGAAGACGGTGGGTGCGATATCGCTGAGAGCCGCGTAAGTATCCCGGCCCAGTGAATCGGACCCGATGATGAGGTCGGGGGCGAGAGTGGCGACCGCGTCGATGTTCGGAGCGCCGAGAGTTCCGACGCTCGGAACTCTCGCGATGCCCGGTCCTAGATACAGCTCTTGGTCACCGTCTCCACGAAAGTCGGGGTCGAGCGTCGACGCGCCGACGACTCGTTCCCAGACGCCCACCGCGCAGGTGGCATCGAGCGAGGCTGCGTCGAGCACCACGATGCGCATGGGGTCGGCCGGAACGTTGCTTATTCCTTCGCTGTGGCCGACCGGTCGTACCGATCCTTCTATGCCGGTCGGATCGAGCGGAGCAGGCTCGGGGCATAGACCAGCAGTCTTGCGGTCGTTGCCGACCACACCAGCTCCGGCGATATTGGTCGTGCTCCGGACAATGGTCGACGCGTCGTCCGAGGACGAGGGGGGAGTGGAGCACCCGGCTGTGAACAGGGCGACGCCGATGGCCAGAATCAGCCCGGCGCGCGGAGTCGAAGTCACGGTCGACAGGCCTGAGGTAGTGGACAACTCGTGCGTTTCCTAACGGGAGTGGGATGCGCTCACACCTTATCGGTCCGCAGCCGTCGGCCCCTTCACATGGTTGTGTGCGCGTGGATTGGTTTCGTTGTTCGGAGGTTCGTACAATCGAATACGACACACGGTAGGACCGGTTCGGCGCTGCTCTGTGGGACGGTCTACGATTCGTGGAGCGCAAGACACCAGGACGTCGCCTCGTGGTTCGAGGTACGACGCGCATTCAGGAGGATCAGTGACTGCCCTAGCGCCTAGGCCCACTCCCGCTGTGGAAGCGGTGAGGCCTTTTCCGCCGCGGATGGGACCCAAGGGTTCATTCGTTCACAAGGCGGTGACGACGACAGATCCCAAGGTGTTGGGGATCATGTACATCGTGACATCGATTGCGTTTTTCCTTGTCGGTGGCTTGATGGCGTTGCTCATGCGCGCCGAGCTGGCGGTACCGGGGATGCAGTTCCTGTCGAACGAGCAGTACAACCAGCTGTTCACCATGCACGGCACGATCATGCTGTTGCTCTACGCGACACCGGTCGTGTTCGGCTTCGCCAACTACATTCTGCCGCTGCAGATCGGTGCGCCGGACGTGGCGTTCCCGCGGTTGAATGCTTTCTCGTATTGGCTCTACCTGTTCGGTGCGTTGGTCGCCTCGGCAGGATTCATCACCCCCGGTGGTGCTGCTGACTTCGGTTGGACCGCATACACCCCGCTCTCGAGTGCATTGCATTCGCCGGGTGTCGGTGCAGACCTGTGGATCATGGGTCTCGCGATCGCTGGTCTCGGCACCATTCTCGGTGCTGTGAACATGATCACGACGGTCATCTGCTTGCGGGCGCCAGGTATGACGATGTTCCGGATGCCCATTTTCACGTGGAACATCTTGGTCACCAGCATTCTGATTCTTCTTGCTTTCCCGTTGTTGACGGCGGCACTGTTGGGATTGGCAGCCGATCGACATCTCGGTGCGCATCTGTTCGACCCGGCGACCGGTGGAGTGTTGTTGTGGCAGCACTTGTTCTGGTTCTTCGGCCACCCCGAGGTGTACATCATCGCGTTGCCGTTCTTCGGGATCGTGTCCGAGGTGTTCCCGGTCTTCTCGCGTAAGCCGATGTTCGGATACACCACCTTGATCTACGCAACGATTGCCATCGCTGCTCTCTCGATCGCGGTGTGGGCCCACCACATGTACGCCACGGGTGCGGTGCTGTTGCCGTTCTTCTCGTTCATGACGTTCTTGATCGCGGTGCCCACCGGTGTGAAGATCTTCAACTGGGTCGGCACGATGTGGCGGGGTCAGGTGACACTGGAAACCCCGATGCTCTTCGCTATAGGTTTCTTGATCACCTTCCTCTTCGGCGGTCTCTCCGGTGTTCTGCTCGCCAGCCCGCCGATCGACTTCCACGTCACCGACACCTATTTCGTAGTGGCGCACTTCCACTACGTGGTTTTCGGCACGGTGGTGTTCGCAACGTTCTCGGGCATCTACTTCTGGTTCCCGAAGATGACCGGCCGGATGATGGACGAGACGCTGGGCAAGTGGCACTTCTGGCTCACGTTCCTCGGCTTCCATGGCACTTTCCTGGTCCAGCACTGGCTCGGTAACGAGGGCATGCCGCGTCGCTACGCCGACTACCTGGCCTCCGATGGATTCACCACGCTGAACATCATCTCCACCATCGGTGCGTTCGTGCTCGGTGCTTCGACACTGCCGTTCGTATGGAACGTCTTCAAGTCCTATCGCTACGGCGAGGTGGTCACCGTGGACGATCCTTGGGGCTACGGCAACTCGCTGGAATGGGCCACATCATGCCCACCGCCGCGGCACAACTTCACGGAACTTCCGCGAATCCGTTCCGAGCGTCCGGCGTTCGAACTCCACTACCCGCACATGGTGGATCGGTTGCGTGCCGAGGCTCATGTCGGCCCGGGCAATCACGGTGGACAGACCACCGAGGTTCTCGAGCAGGCGCGTCGAGCTCCTCTCGCTACCAGCGACCACGAGCACTCAGGCGACACGGATCCCAAGTAAGTACCCGATCGATCTGAAGAGCCCCTCCCGGTATCCGGGTGGGGCTCTTCGCTTGCAACAATCATCGGGCAGACCAATCAAACTTTCGGCTCCTCTGCAGAGCGGGGTCGTGTGAAGGGAGAATCGGTGGCGTCATCGGACACCGCTGTACTCGTGACGGTGACAGGCCCGGACAAGCCGGGTGTCACCTCGGTCCTGTTCGCTGCGCTCTCACGGCACGACGTCAGCCTCCTCGACGTCGAGCAGGTCGTCATCCGTGGACGGCTCACGCTGGGCGTGTTGTTGACCTGCCCGAACGATCCCGAGGACCTGCAGGAAGAACTCGAAGAAGCCATGTCGACGGTGGGTGTTCACGTCGATGTCGAGATCGACGCGGACCCTGTCGGCAAGCACTCGTTGGCGACCCACGTGGTGGTCGTTCTAGGTCGCCCCGTCACAGCGCGGGCGTTCAGCACAATTTCTCGTGAACTGGCACGCCAAGGCGCCAACATCGACTCGATCCGTGGCATCGCCGACTACCCGGTCACGGGACTGGAACTCCAGGTGACGGCGACCGACACGACTCCCGATGCAGACCGCCGACTTCGGACCGGTCTGTCCGAGATCGCTGCCGGAGTCGGATGCGACGTCGCGGTGGAACGCAGCGGGATTTCTCGGCGGTCCAAACGCCTCATCGTCTTCGACGTCGACTCCACCCTCGTGCAGGGGGAGGTCATCGAAATGCTGGCGGCGAAGGCCGGCCGTGAAGAGGAGGTCCGCGCCGTCACCGAAGCAGCAATGCGTGGCGAGATCGACTTCGCGGAGTCCCTCACTCAGCGGGTGGAGGCCCTGGCAGGCCTGGATGCCTCGGTCATCGAGGAGGTAGGAGACGCGCTCGAGTTGACCCCGGGCGCTCGGACCACCATCCGCACCCTGCGCCGACTCGGATATCACTGTGGCGTTGTCTCGGGTGGATTCCGTCAGGTCATCGACGGTCTCGCACATGAACTCGAACTCGATTTCGTCAAAGCCAATACGCTCGAGATAATCGATGGAAAGTTGACCGGTCGGGTGATCGGCGAGGTCATCGACCGGGCCGCGAAGGCGACGGCATTGCGGGATTTTGCCGCGCAATGCGGTGTTCCGATGGAGCAAACGGTAGCTGTCGGTGACGGCGCGAACGACATCGACATGCTCACCGCAGCTGGGTTGGGCGTGGCGTTCAATGCCAAGCCCGCGCTGCGCGAGATCGCCGATACCGCGATCTCGCACCCCTATCTCGATGCGGTGCTCTTCATGCTCGGTGTGACGCGTGGAGAAATCGAGGCTGCGGACGCCATCGACGGTGGCGTGCGGCGCGTCCCGATCCCATGACCGAACCCGTGACCGAACCGGTGGACGCGCCAGTCCCGCCGCGAAGCTCTTTCGCCGAGCGTCACGCTGTGCTGGCCCTCGGATACGGGGGCATTCAAGACCCGCCCGACCCGGCGGATGTTCTCGCGATGCCGATCGTGCTTCATATTTCCAAAGCGGATCCGCCGATGCGCAGCGATCTGTTGGCGGCAGCGGCGATCGCAACGGTGCGGATCTGTCTCGATGAACGCGCCGGTCCGGGCGGCGAATGGGACGAGCAGTTTCGGGCGTGGACTTCGGCACGCATCAGAAAGGTGGCTCGTCGCGCCCGCGGCGCCCAATGGGAAGCCGCTCTCGCAGTCGACGGTGTCACCGCCGAAGTCGGTGCAGCCCAGGCCCGCGCGTTGGTCCCCGGGCGCGTCGGCGATCTCGACTCCCGAATCAAGAAGTTGCAGATCGGCGGGACCGATCTCGAGCACGACGATCCGGGGCCGCCTCGGCCAGCTGTGCCGGTGTTGTGGATCGACCGGTCGTTGGAGATGACGGTGGGAAAGGCCGCTGCACAGGTAGCGCATGCATCGATGTTGTTGGCGGCAGCGATGAGTGTCGAGCAAGCTCAGGCGTGGGCAGGGCAGGGTTTCGAGTGTTCGGTCCGAGACGCCGATCCAAAGCAATGGGCGAAGGCTCGTGCGCTCGTCGATGGAGATGGTGGAGGCGCGGTCGCAGTACGCGATGCAGGCTTCACCGAAGTGGCCCCCGGTTCGATGACCGTCATCGCACTCGCATCACCCTGACACCGGTAGAGGGTCCACTGGCTCGCGACTGGATGTTTGTGCCGCTACCAGTCTGGCGGACACTCGATGGATGTCTTGGATCGTCTCTGTGCTCGCCCGTGCTCGCCTGATCCACCTCGGGCGAAGACTCGTAGCGCTCTACGTGGGTTTGTGTCTGTACGGGTTCTCGATGGCGCTGATGATCACCGCCGGTCTCGGACTCGATCCGTGGGATGTACTACATCAGGGCCTGAGCGTGCACGTGCCACTGAGTTTCGGAGCGATCACCGCAGCGACCGGAGTTGCTGTGTTGCTTGCCTGGATTCCATTGCGGCAGAAGCCAGGACTGGGAACCATCAGCAATGTGGTGGTGATCGCGGTAGCAGTCGACCTGTCGATTCGATGGCTCCCGACATTCGACGCGATCGCCGTCCGAGCGGCCATGATGGCGACCGGCATCGTCGTCAATGCGTTCGCGACGGCCCTGTACATCGGCGCAGGAATGGGCCCCGGTCCACGAGACGGCCTGATGACCGGATTGGTCGCACGAACGGGGCTCTCGGTTCGCCTCGTCCGGACGTGTATCGAGCTGACCGTCGTCGCAACCGGCTGGATGCTCGGAGGAACCGTAGGTATCGGAACCGTGCTGTACGCCTTGGGGATCGGGCCACTCGTTCAACTGTTCATGCACTACCTGCCGTCGCTGCGCAGTACGAGGACCGTCGAACCAGTAAGGGAGATGGCCGATCCGGCGGGCAACGACGTCGTATCGGCGGGAACCCCGGTGGCGGTGGAGGAGTCGAACACGGGAACGAATCTGCTTGCGGCCCAGGAAGGACAGGCCAGTTCGATGTCGGTCGGTCCACCCGAATGCACGATCAACAATGAACTTGCATCCAGGACGGGCTGCCCGTCGGGATCGTAGGACCGAACGTCTGCGCCGTCCACCCATGCTTGCAACGTGCGCACCGAGTCGTCGTTCCACGAGTGCGAGGTCAGCTCGGCGCCATCGGCACCGAACCAGACCAGATCCGGCCTGCCCGATGGAGTGTCACGGCCTGTGAAGAATTCCTGTTGGCGCAGTGATGGAGCGCTGCGCCGGATTCGGAGGAGTCTGGCGACGAAGGCGATCAGGTCGTCGTCGACGTCGGACCAGTCGAGTGCCCACGATTGCGCAGCGGGTGCGTCGGTGGGAACGCAGTAGGCATTGTTGTTGCCGAACTGGGTGTGGCCGAACTCGTCACCTGCGAGGAGCATCGGAGTGCCGGTCGAGAGCATCAGCGTGGCGAGGAGTGCGCGGACATGACGGCCGCGTTCGGCGAGGATGACCGTGTCGTCGGTGGGACCCTCCGTTCCGTGATCGAGAGAGTAGTTGTTGTCGGTCCCGTCGCGATTGTCTTCGCCGTTCGCCTCGTTGTGTTTGGTTGAGTAAGAGACGAGATCGGCAATGGTGAAGCCGTCGTGTGCGGTCACGAAGTTGATCGATGCCCAAGGCTTGCGGGAACCACCGCCGTAGATATCTTCCGAACCTGCCATGCGGGAGGCGAGTTCGCGAACACCGGTGTGGCCGGCCCAGAATCGGCGCACGGTGTCGCGGTATCGATCGTTCCATTCGGACCACAGACTCCCGAAATTGCCGACTTGGTACCCGGCACCGGTCGCGTCCCACGGCTCGGCGATCAGCTTCGTACGCGAGAGAACCGGATCGGTCGTGATCGCGGTCAATAGCGGAGCGCGGGGATCGAATCGCCAGCCTCCTGGCCGGCCGAGGGTGCTGGCAAGGTCGAATCTGAATCCGTCGACGCCCATCTCGGTAACCCAATATCGAAGGCTGTCGCACACCATCCGAACCACGGCAGGGGACGCCGAGTCGAGCGTGTTGCCGCACCCGGTGAGGTCGACGTCGTAGCCACGTCCGTCCAGTAAGTAGTAGCCGGGGGCATCGAGCCCACGCCAGCTGATCGAGGGTCCGTCGACCCCGGACTCGCAGGTGTGGTTGTAGACGACGTCGAGGACGACTTCGATTCCGACGGAATGAAATGCTCGCACCATTGCCTTGAACTCGTCGATCTCGGCTCCCGGTACCGCTGCGAAACGGGGGTCGGGTGCGAAGTAGGCGCCGGTCGAGTAGCCCCAATGGTTGCGCTTGCCGCGGGCGCGTACACCGGGTTCGGTGAGCATCGCCTGAACCGGGAGCAGTTCGATGGTGGTCACACCGAGTCGGGTCAGATGTTCGAGCACAGCGGGTGCGGTCAGTCCGAGATACGTTCCGCGATGTGCGGCGGGAACGGCCGGGTTCGTTGCTGTGTATGAACCGACGTGCATCTCGTAGATCACTGTCCGATCCCAGGGGACGTCCGGAGCAGAACCGGTGTCGACAGTGGATCGGCCGGTGACGACGGAAAGTGGGATCGAGCCCAGGGAATCGATTGTGCTCGGGTGTCCGAACGGATCCTCGTCGTAGGGGAGTAGGGCCTGGGCCGAACCGAGGCTTCCGGTGATCTTGCGGGCGGCGGGATCGATCAGGATCTTGTGCGCATTGAACCGGCGGCCGGTGGAGGGATCCCAGCGCCCGTGCACCCGGTATCCATACCTCTGTCCCGGTCCGACGTCGGGAACGATGCCATGCCAGATCCCGTAGGTGCGGCTGCGCAGTTCGACCCTTCGCTCGGCTCCGTCCGGATCGATCAGGCATACCTCGATGCCGTCCGATTCGGGGGAGTGGACCGCAAATTGCGTACCACCGGCGTGGACGGTTGCACCGAGGGGGAGCGGCGATCCTGGCGGCGGAGTCTCTTCGCGCCAGGCGAGATGAAGGTTGGACGACACGCCTGCAGATCCTGCCGTGAAAGCCCGACGAATGTGGGACAAGATAGACACGTGTCTGAACCGGATCCCGATTTGCTCATCGATTTCAACAATGTTCTCGTCAGGCGGGGCGGGGTAACACTCGTCGGTCCCGTCACCTGGCAGGTAGAACTCGACGAACGCTGGGTCGTACTCGGGCCCAACGGGGCCGGCAAGACCTCGCTGCTGCGCATTGCAGCCGCCGAAGTGCACCCGACCTCGGGAACGGCTCACGTTCTCGGTGAAGTGATCGGCAAGGTCGATGTCGCCGAACTGAAAACTCGAATCGGCCTCTCGTCGTCCGCGTTGGCGCACCGCATACCCCCGGACGAGATCGTGCGCGATCTCGTGGTCTCCGCCGGCTACAGCGTGCTCGGCCGCTGGCGTGAGCGCTACGACGAGATGGACACCGAGCGGGCAGTGGAGATGTTGGAAAGCCTAGGGGCCGAGCATCTGGCCGATCGCACTTACGGAACGCTGTCCGAGGGCGAACGCAAGCGGGTGCTGATCGCGCGAGCGCTGATGACCGATCCGGAACTGCTGCTACTCGACGAGCCTGCTGCTGGGCTCGATCTGGGCGGCCGCGAAGAACTCGTCGCACGGTTGGCGGACCTGGCTGCCGATCCTGACGCTCCGGCAACGGTCCTCATCACCCACCATGTCGAGGAAATACCACCTGGCTTCTCTCACGCACTGCTGCTCAAGGAAGGGGGGGTCGTTGCTCAGGGACTTCTCGATGACGTCATCACCGCGGAGAATCTGACCGAAGCGTTCAGCCAGTCGATTGCGCTCGATCGTGTCGACGGGCGATTCTTCGCTCGTCGAACCCGCACGCCCGGTCAGCATCGCCGCTGAACGCGGCAGACCCGGTGCCGGGTAGGTTCTCGAACATGACATCAACTGGTGTGTCGGTGCCCGAGCAAGTCCCCGTCCGCGACGCGTCGACCGTCATCTTGGTTCGAGATGGTGCGCTCGGTATCGAGGTGTTTCTGCTCGAACGCGTCGGTGGAATGGCGTTCGCCGGCGGTATGACCGTCTTTCCGGGTGGTGGCGTCGACTTGTCCGACGCGGACGCCGACGTGGCGTGGTCCGGCCCCGGGCCGGCGTGGTGGGCGGACAGGTTCGGTGTCGACGAGCGCAAAGCGACAGCGCTCGTGTGCGCCGCAGCTCGCGAAACTTTCGAGGAATGCGGAGTTCTTCTCGCAGGCCCCACGCCGGACTCGACCGTCGCCGATACCAGTTGTTTCGCAGAGGATCGCGGCAAGTTGGAGCGGCGGGAGCAGACCTTCGGCCAGTTTCTCACCCGCAACGGGCTCGTGCTGCGGGCCGATCTGCTGCGGCCGTGGTCGAACTGGATCACTCCGATCGGAGAGAAGCGTCGTTACGACACGAGATTCTTCGTGGCAGTGCTTCCGGACGGTCAGGAGGCAGACGGAGCGACCAGTGAAGCGGCATCGGTGGGATGGCGTTCGTCGACGGCGGCATTGGCGGACTGGCGTCGCGGAGAGACGATCTTGTTGCCCCCGACGTGGAGCCAGCTGTCAGGACTCGAAGGCTTCGACTCGATCGCCGATATTCTCGACTCGTCGCCCGATATTTTGCCGATCCAACCCGATTTGCATCGGGTCGACGGAAAGATTCGGGTCGATTTCCCAGGCCAGGATGGGTACTACGCGGACAGTGCGCATCCGTGGTCGGATAGAAAACTCTAGGTCGGTCGTGGCGCCTACCCCTGAGTTCGCAGACCGCGAGCACAGGTAGCGTGTGTTCCCATGGCTGAGTTCGTAACTTTAGAGGTCGAAGACGGTATCGGAACAATTCGGTTGGCTCGTCCACCCATGAATGCGTTGAATCGGCAGGTCCAGGAGGAACTGCGGGCAGCAGCCCGCGCGGCGACCGTCGATTCTTCGGTCAAGGCGGTCATCGTGTACGGCGGCGAGAAGGTCTTCGCGGCCGGTGCCGACATCAAGGAGATGGCAACGCTCACCTTCGGTCAGATGAGCGACATCGCCGGTGAGCTGCAGTCGGCGATCGGGTCCTTGGCCGACATTCCCAAACCTGTCGTCGCCGCAGTCACCGGATACGCACTCGGTGGCGGACTCGAAGTAGCGCTGAGCGCGGACCGCCGAGTCATCGGAGACAACGTCAAACTGGGTGTGCCGGAAGTGCTGCTCGGCGTCATCCCCGGCGGCGGCGGCACACAGCGTCTCGCTCGCCTGATCGGGCCGAGCAAGGCCAAGGATCTCGTGTTCACGGGCCGTTTCGTCGGTGCGGAGGAAGCACTGCGCATCGGTCTCGTCGACGAGGTCGTGGCCCCGGACGAGGTGTACAACGCGGCGCGAAAGTGGGCTTCCCAATTCGTCGGAGGCGCGTCCAGGGCGTTGGCAGCCGCCAAAGCATCGATCGACCAGGGGCTCGACGCCGACTTGAACACTGGCCTGAAGATCGAGGCCGGCCAGTTCGCATCGCTCTTCGCCACGGCCGATCGCACCATCGGGATGGAATCTTTCATCGCGAACGGACCTGGCAAAGCCGAGTTCACCGGCGAGTGAAAAGATACAAGAAACTAGAACTTGTTCATTTCCTACCGGATAGTAGGCTGCCCTCATGACTGCAAGCCCCCACGACGGCAAAGATTCGTCGACCGGCAGCGCTGACACCAGCCTGCGAGCTGTCCCCGACGCTTCGAGCGACCCGACGCCCAACCCACATGCCACCGCCGAGCAGGTGGAGGCGGCACGGTCCGATACCAAGCTCGCCCAGGTGCTCTACCACGACTGGGAAGCCGAAACGTACGACGACAAATGGTCGATCTCGTACGACGAGCGTTGCATCGACTACGCGCGTGGTCGATTCGATCAGGCTGTCAGTGGGCAAGCAGGCGCCCAGGAAGCGCTGCCGTACGGACGAGCACTCGAACTCGGGTGTGGCACCGGTTTCTTCCTTCTCAACCTCATGCAGGCCGGTGTGGCCGAGAAGGGCTCGGTCACGGACCTGTCGCCCGGAATGGTCAAGGTTGCATTGCGCAACGCAGGCCATTTGAATCTCGACGTAGATGGCCGGGTCGCCGATGCCGAGACGATTCCGTACGAAGACAACACGTTCGATCTGGTCGTAGGACATGCGGTGCTGCACCACATCCCCGACGTCGAGCAGTCTCTTCGTGAGGTGCTGAGAGTGCTCAAGCCCGGTGGGCGTTTCGTGTTCGCCGGTGAACCCACAACCGTCGGCAACTTCTACGCCCGCTGGCTCGGCCGGCTGACGTGGGAGGCGACCACTCGCACGACCAAGCTGCCTTTCCTGAGCAGCTGGCGCAAGCCGCAGGAGGAGCTCGACGAGTCGTCCCGCGCAGCGGCGCTCGAGGCAGTTGTCGATCTGCATACGTTCGATCCAACGGATCTCGAGAACATTGCCGTGTCGGCAGGGGCCGTCCACGTCCAGGCTCGGACCGAAGAATTTGCAGCAGCTCTGCTCGGTTGGCCGGTCCGCACTTTCGAGGCCGCCGTGCCTGCAGACAAGCTCGGATGGAACTGGGCCAAGTTCGCGTTCGGTAGCTGGAAGACGCTGAGCTGGCTCGATGAGAAGGTGCTCACGCACGTCGTTCCGCGTGGATACTTCTACAACGTGATGATTACCGGAGTGAAGTCGGACTGATCCAGCGTTCACCCCGGTACTGCACATGGCTTATCTTTTCGGCGACGCCGACATCGACTATCTCGTCAGCGATGTCGGCGTCGCTGCGCTGGCAGATGTCGACCGCTATGCGTTGACGCCGAAGTCGATGTTGGCCGACATCGGGGCGATCAGGTCGGCGCACTCCGATCATGTCGCAGCTCTCGTGGAAACGGTCACGCTTCGTCGTCGCGCTCGCGTGAAGTTGACCGACGCCGAACGATGGCTGTTGACCGACGATGCCGTTCAACAGGCGACACCGTCACTAGTCGCCGATCGTAGGGCTCGCCGTTTGGCAGGAAGAGCAGTGCACGATGTGACGTGTTCCATCGGCACCGAATTGGCCTCCCTGACCGGTGCAGGCAACGACACTGTGATCGGCAGCGATCTGGATCCGACGCGGCTGCGGATGGCCGCGCACAACGTGCCTGGCGCGGCCCTGCTGCGCGCGGACGCCCTGACCCCGACCACGAGGGGCACGGTGATCCTTGCCGATCCAGGACGCCGTAGCGGTGGGAGACGAACACTCGATCCCGCGGCACTCGAACCTCCGCTCCCGGCGCTTCTCGACGCGTATGGCGGGCGCGATCTGGTCGTCAAATGTGCACCCGGCTTGGATTTCGACCGACTCGACTTCGCCGGTGAGATCGAGGTGACATCACTGGATTCCGGGGTCCGAGAGGCTTGTCTGTGGTCGCCCGGTCTCACACGGCCCGACGTACGTAGACGTGCATCGGTGCTCTCCTCGACGGGATCGTCCTACGAGATCACCGACGCGGAGCCCGATGACATCGAGGTCAAAGCTCCAGGGGCATGGATCGTCGACCCCGACGGCGCGGTCGTCCGCGCAGGTTTGGTGCGACACTATGCGGCCAGACACGGACTGTGGCAACTCGATCCCCGGATTGCGTACCTCACCGGAGACTCGGTGCCGGACGGGGTCAACGGATTTCGCATCCTGGAGCGAATCAAGTACTCGGAGAAGACGCTGCGCCAAGCTTTGACTGCTCAAGGATGTGGAGCTGTCGAGATTCTCGTGCGCGGCGTCGACGTCGACCCGGCCCTGCTGCGTCCCAAACTCAAGCTGCGAGGTGAGACCGCCTTGTCGGTGATCATCACCCGAATCGAGCGTGCGGGAGTCGCGTTCATCTGCGAAGCACGCCGACCGGGCGCGCCGGTCAGGACGCGTAGGTGAAGATCTCGCCCAGGTAGGTCGAGGTGACGACCTCACCGTCCGGTCCGATCGAGGTACCTACGGTGAAACCTGTTGCGTCCGGAAGGATCTGCTCGGAGTTGGTAGTCCCGGATTGAGCATCGAGGTTGGTGAGTGCCAATTCTTCGCCGCGGCGGACTACCGTCTGTACGGTACCGTCCGCGCTCTGGACTGGAATCCCGGCTTGCTGCAGGTCATTTCGCGACCACACGAGAGTGGCGTGGTCTCCGTCGTCCTGTAAGGCTTGCATGCCGCTGTCTCCGCCCGTCGGAACTATCAAGCCGGTGGAGGAGACCGACGGCGATCCCGAAGCGCCGAAGGCTGCGCCCTGCGTCCACTTCACGGTGCCGTCCGAGGTGTTGTAGGCGCCGACTCGGCCGTCGACGTCGGCGATGTACACGGTGGAGCCGTCCTGCGACAGGACCGGGCTCGAGGTCACCCCTGCGGGGAGCAACTCCGAAGACCATCGCTCGGTCAGAGCGGGGGTGGCGTTGGCGTCGTACTGGAGTGAGACCAGCTGTGGCGCAATGGCACCGGGCCGCCACAGGACGAGGTAGATCGAGGACGATTCGAGGTCCACCGCGGGGGCTGCGCCGACGGGGCAGGACGCCGATCCGGTTGCGCAGTCGGCAAGTCCGGAGTCCGGTGGGAGGAAGTTCGTGTTGGGGGATTCGAGGAAATCTGGGGTATCGATCAAGTCGTGGATAGGAACGGTCAACTGTCCCGTCTGTGTGTTCAGAACGTTGACCTGACCCAGCTGTGTCACCGCGAGCACGCTTCCGTCGCCGAGGAATTGGGCGGTGCGCGGGACGCCGTAGACCGGTGTGCGCCAGCGCAACTGACCGTGATCGTTGAAGGAGGAAAAAGCACCGTCTTCGCCGACGTACACGTTCGCTACCGAGTCCACGAGCGGGGTGGACACGGCTACGGAAGGCGCGAGTCGGTTGCACCAGCGCTTGCGACCGGAATCGATATCGAACGAGAAAAGGTTGCACCCAGCGTCGGTGTAGGTCGAGACGAACATCTGACCGCTTGCGGCAATCGAAACCGGCGACACCACAGCGCCACCGAGCGGACGCGACCACGCGAACGACACCGCGGACAAGTCGGTGTGTTCGGTGGTGTTGCTGTTTCGTGCGTCGCCGTGTGCGACGGGCCAACTCCCCGGCGCGAACGCGTCGATGGTCCCGGTCCCGCTCGAGCAGGCACCGACGGTCAAGATGCCGACAATCGCAAGGGTCGCGATTCGCACGCGGTCCGCTCTGCCGCCAAGCACCTTGTGATCTCCTTCGTGTCCGGTCTCTGCTCATGATCTTCGCGGGAGGGGCCGGGGGAGGCGCCGCACTCGTCGGGACAGAGACTATCGCGGCCGAGGTGTCGATCTCGCGTCGCGGCCTCTCTGGCGATCCCGTGGTGTCCGACGTATCGACGGCCGTCGGAAAGCTCGGACGGCCAAGTTGGATTGCGCGAGCACCGAAACTAGGGTGAGGCGTTATGACGAGCATGTGGAACGCACCGCTGCGTACGCGGTGGCGTGGTTCGAGACGACGCGACCCCGACCAGGCACAGTTCCTCACGCTCGACTCACTGCGATGGATCCGCCGAAACAAGGCATACACGCCGTGGTACCTCGTCCGGTACTACCGTCTCGCCCGGTTCAAGATGGCGAACCCGCACGTGATTCTGCGGGGCATGGTGTTCCTCGGTAAGAACGTGGAAATCCACTCGACTCCAGAGCTGTCGCGGCTCGAGATCGGTCGATGGGTCCACATCGGCGATGGCAACGCCATTCGGAGCCACGAGGGATCGCTGCGGATCGGTGACAAAGTGGTCTTCGGCAAGGACAACGTCGTCAACGCCTACCTCGACATCGAGATCGGTGCGTCGACACTGGTCGCGGACTGGTGCTACATCTGCGACTTCGATCATCGGATGGACGACGTCACGATGCCCATCAAGGATCAGGGAATCGTCAAGGGGCCGGTCCGAATCGGCCCGGACACCTGGATCGCGGCCAAGGTGACAGTGCTGCGGGAGACGCGCGTCGGGCGAGGCTGCGTTCTCGGTGCACACGCCGTCGTCAAGGGCGATATACCCGACTACAGCATTGCTGTGGGTGCGCCCGTCAAGGTCGTGCGCAATCGGAAAGTGGACTGGGAAGCGGGTGCGGCCAAGCGTGCCGAGTACATCGCCGCTCTCGAGGACATTGCCCGCAAGAAGGCGCTCACTGCGGCCGAGGCGGCTCGGGACGACTCAACCACGTTCGGGTAGCGCACGCTCGACGATATTCGGCCGTGCAAGCGGGAACCGAACCTTGCGCTTTGCCGAAAGATAGACCTGCGCTGTCGATTCGGCCACGTGTTTCCAGTCGAAATCGACGGTGAGGCGTTCTCGCGCCGCCGAAGCACGTGTCTGGGCTGCATCGGCGTTGTCGAGCACGTTCCGGACGGCGGCCGTCAGCCCGGCGACATCCGCCGGTTCGAACGACAAGCCGGTCTGCCCGTCCACGATCGCCTCGCCCAGCCCACCCGCGGTCGATGCGACCAGCGGTGTGCCTGCTGCCGCAGCCTCGAGCGCGATTATCCCGAAAGGTTCGTATCGGCTCGGGAGCACGATGGCGTCGGCACTGTGGAGGGCACCGAGTAGATCTGCGTGACCGAGGGTGCCGAGGAAAGAGACCGCACGAGCGACGCGGTGGGTCCGTGCCAGCTGTGCCAACCAGGTGAATTGGGTTCCCTCCCCGGCAATGTGCAACGTGGTGCCGGGGTGAGAGCGTCTGATGCGGGGGAGTGCGGCGATGGCATCCTGAATGCCCTTCTCGTACTCGAGTCGACCGACGTAGAGCAGTGTCGCCGGTGTCGACCGCGGCACCCGTAGCCGGAAGTTCCACGCACGAATGTCGATACCGTTCCTGATGACGGTGACCGCGGCGTCTGGAATGTCGAAAAGTCGGGTCACCTCGTCCTTCATGGACGCAGAGCAGGCGATGACGGCGTCGGAGTCGTTGGCGAGCCACCATTCGATCGAGTGCACCTGCCGATTGACAGGACCCGAGATCCAGCCGCTGTGCCGCCCTGCCTCGGTGGCGTGGATGGTGGACACCAGAGGGACGTCGTAGTGCTCGGCGAGGGTGATGGAGGGGTGAGCGACGAGCCAGTCGTGTGCGTGGACGACGTCGGGTTGCCAGCCCTCACCGAGCCCTGGTTTACCCAACGCGATTCCTGCCCGAACCATGGCGTGACCCATCGCCAGCGTCCATGCCAGCATGTCTTCACCGAAGACGAAGTGGGCAGGATCCTCGGCCACCGCGACCACGAGAACGCCGTCCTCGATGTGATGCGAGGTCGGATGTGTGGATGCGTCGGTACCGGTGGGGCGGCGTGAGAGAACGACGACCTCGTGGCCTGCGCGCACGAGTTCAGTGGCGAGATGATGGACGTGTCGACCGAGCCCGCCGACGACGACCGGTGGGTACTCCCACGACACCATCAGAATCTTCACTTCGACGTTCCCCTCCGTACGACCACGTGTGAAAGTGTGCATGTGGCCTACCGACGACCACCGGGTAGGCGCCGGGCATCGAGCGCGGGAAACAGTCCGTCTGCTCGATTCCACTGCGCCGCGAGCCGCATTGCTGCCGCGTCGTGCCCCTGGTTCACCGCGTCGGCGATCTCCCGGAGAGCGTGCGCGTGGACGTGCGCGCGTTCGCGGGCATAACCGGCGGCAGTGTCCTTGCTGACCATGAAGGCCCAGTCGCTGGCTACCGCCATGAGTGTCTCACGCAGCATCTGGTCGTTGATCCGGTTACGCAATTCGGGCTGTCCCGGAATCGATGCGTTGTCGCGAGAGCTGTCGACGATATCGAGTGCGGCTGCCACGACCTCGGCGTTGAGTGCAACCAAGTCTTCGACGGCATCTCCCGCCCAGACCCGCCAGTCCTTGCCCGAGCCCCACGACGAGTCCTCCAGCTCGACCGAGGACCCGACGTAGCCCCTCGATCGGGCATCGTCGAGGGTGCCGACGTCGATGCCGGCTTCGGGTAGTGCTCGCAGAACCCGTTCGAGCCAGACCGGACCCTCGAACCACCAATGGCCGAACAGTTCGGTGTCGAACGCGGCCACCACGAGGGCCGGTCTTCCGGCACGAGCGGTTTCGGCGCGTAGGCGTTGTCGTATCGCATCGACGAAATCCACCACGTGACGATCGATGGCTGCGGATGCGAGCTCCGGGTCGTACGGCGCCTTGTCCGCCGAGTCCACGTTTCGACCCGTCACCCGCGAAGATTTGAGTCCGGTCGCGTGGTCGTAGGTGTGGAAATCGCGATAGGCGCTGTGCCCCGGGTATCCGGATTTGGGCGACCACACCCGATAGCTCACCTGAAGATCCCGCCCGAATGCGACGACGTCGGAGTCTCGGACGGATCGGCCCACTGTCGTGTCGCCGCGCAACGCCGGCCCGTCGACCATGAAGTGGGTGACCCCTGCCGCGTCGTATTCGACTTCCATGCCAGGTGTGTATGCGCACTCCGGTGCCCAGAGCCCGTTCGGTCTCGTGCCCCAGCGTGTCTGCGCATCCGAGAGCCCCTCCTCCAGTGAGAACTGGCGCAGGCGTGGATCCAGCAGCGGAGTGAAGGGGTGGGCGAGTGGACCACCGAGAAGTTCGATGGTGCCCGCATCGACGAGTCGACGAACGACCGCGGAACCGCCGTGACGCCAGTGCGTTTCGAAAGTGTCCAACGCCGATGCGGCAGCGCGATGTTCGCGGATCGCCAGCATCCTATCGGTCGACTCGTGGGCGCGCAGTTGCCAATTGCCGAGCCAGTGGTGCATTCCGGCGAGACTGTGCGGATCGTCGAGTTGCGCAGCGAGCACCGGGGTGATGCCCAAGGACAGCAAGTTGTGACGTCCCTCACCTGCCAGGCGCGTCAGCATCTCGGTCAAGGGCAGATACGACGCGGCCCATGACTGATACAGCCATTCCTCGCCGACGGGCCACCGGCCGTGGTTGGCGAGCCAGGGGAGATGGGAATGAAGTACCAGGGAGAACATCCCGGGTTCTTTCACCCGCTTACCGAACTCATGTGTGCCGAGTCGGGTTTCACCGCGATCGCAACGAGGTCGAGACTGGCGTCGATATCGTCCGGAGTGAGATCGAAATCAGCTGTCGTCACGGCAGCGACGTCCGCAGTCAGTTCCGCAGGCCATGGCTGGCCTGCGAGAGCGCGTTCGATCTGCGCATCGATGAACGAACCGCCGTGCTTGACGTCCAGCGCGCGCAGGCCCGCGCCGTGGTGGACCCCGGTCATCACCTCGACGCCGAAACGAGCATCTTCGAGGAGTTCGGTGAGTTCGGCCGCGTTCAGTTCGCGGGTGTGAAACGGATTGAGCGGCGTGTCGCGGCCGGGGGAGAACGTGATGCGGTTGGGCGTGGAGATCAGCAGCAGGCCGCCGGGAGCCAGCACGCGGAAGCACTCGTCGAGAAACTGCGCTTGGTCCCAGAGATGTTCGATGACCTGAAAGTTGACGACGACGTCGACGGAGGAATCTTCGATGGGCAACTGTGCGAGGTTGCCGCGCAGCATTGCGATTCGGGGATAGCGAGCAGCCACGTGCGCTGCTGCGGATGCGTCGTAGTCCAGCCCGATGACCGTCTTCGCGAGCGCGGCAATCATGTTGGCGCCGTAGCCTTCTCCCGAGCCGGCTTCCAGGACAGTGCGGTCGACGCAGTGGCTCGCCAGGCGCTCGTACACGATTTCGTGTCTACGGAACCAGTAGTTTTCCTCCGCTATGCCGGGGACCGTCCGTTCCCCGGTGAGAGGGAGCGGCTGAGCCGCATCGGTTGCCGGGTTCATCACCGTGGGTGTCGCTGCCGAGGCTGCGTTCGAAGAATCGCTCACCGACGAGAGGTTAGTGCCTACGGGATCGGTTCGGCGGAGAGTGGTCACTTGGTCCGGTGCGGTCGGATGTATGGTCAATCGGGAAACGTCGTAAGTTACCCGCCAGTAACTTGGCATGGGGTAATCTTCGGCAGAGTCGTAAGAACTGCACTGCGGTGCTGCACCGAAGCGGCAACGCATTAACACCGAACGAACATTCGATACAGCGGAACATGACCAGGAGGTCGACGCAGACCCATGACGAACATCGTTGTTTTGATCAAGCAGGTTCCCGACACGTGGTCCGAGCGCAAGCTGACGGACGGCGACTTCACTCTGGATCGTGAAGCAGCCGACGCAGTGCTCGACGAGATCAACGAGCGCGCAGTCGAGGAAGCTTTGCTCATCAAGGAGTCCAAGGGCGGCGAGGTGAAGGTCCTGTCCGCAGGCCCCGACCGCGCGACCGACGCAATCCGCAAAGCACTCTCCATGGGTGTCGATAGCGCTGTCCACCTCAACGACCCGGCCCTCCACGGCTCGGACGCGATCCAGACGGGCTGGGCCCTCGCGGCTGCGCTCGGTCAGATCGAGTTCGAAAACGGTGAGCCGACAGAGCTCATCATCGCGGGCAACGAGGCAACCGACGGTCGTACCGGCGCAGTTCCGGCGATCATCGCCGAGTACCTCGGGATTCCTCAGCTGACGCAGCTCCGCAAGCTGACGATCGACGGTGACACCGTCTCCGGTGAGCGCGAGACCGACGAGGGCATCTTCGGCCTCGAGGCCACCTTGCCTGCGATCGTCAGTGTCACCGAGAAGATCAACGAGCCGAGATTCCCGTCCTTCAAGGGAATCATGGCAGCGAAGAAGAAGACTGTGCAGACGCTCACGCTGGCCGAGATCGGTGTCGATCCCGAGACCGTCGGCGTCGAGAACGCCGGCACCACTGTGACTTCGTCCACTCCGAAGCCTCCCAAGACTGCGGGCGAGCGGGTCACCGACGAGGGCGACGGCGGCGACAAGATCGCGGCGTACCTCGTGGGCCAGAAAATCATCTGAGCACACACCCGAAGCAACGCAGACCACAAGAGGAGAGCAAGAAATGGCAGAAGTACTTGTGCTCGTCGAGCACGCAGAGGGAACGCTCAAGAAGGTCAGTCTCGAGCTCATCACCGCGGCACGCGCACTCGGTGAGCCGTCGGCAGTCGTAACCGGTCCGGCCGGCACTACCGACAAGCTGGCCGACGCACTGGCAGAGGCCGGTGCCGAGAAGATCTACGCCGCCGAGTCCGAGGACATCGACGGCTTCCTTCTCACACCGAAGATCGATGTCCTGTCGAGCCTCGCGGAGTCCGTGAGCCCGGCAGCGATCATCACTGCGGCCAGTGCCGAGGGCAAAGAGGTTGCAGGCCGCCTGGCTGCACGCCTGGGATCCGGGCTGCACTCCGACGTCGTCGCCGTGAACGGTGACGGCAGCGCCGTGTACTCCATCTTCGGTGGCGCGTTCACCGTCGAGGCCAAGGCCAACGGCGACGTTCCCGTCATCTCGGTTCGCCCGGGTGCAATCGAAGCCGAGCCGAAGGCCGGCGCAGGCACCCGCGAGGCCGTCGAGGTACCAGCTCAGGAAGAGGGCGTGACCAAGGTCACCTCGCGTGACCCGATCGTCGGCGGCGACCGTCCGGAACTGACCGAGGCGAAGGTTGTCGTCTCCGGTGGCCGTGGCGTCGGTAGCGCAGACAAGTTCAGCGTCATCGAAGAACTGGCCGATTCGCTCGGTGCCGCCGTCGGCGCATCGCGCGCAGCGGTCGACTCCGGCTACTACCCGGGCCAGTTCCAGGTCGGCCAGACGGGCAAGACCGTCTCACCGCAGCTCTACATCGCTCTCGGAATTTCCGGTGCCATCCAGCACCGCGCGGGCATGCAGACTTCGAAGACGATCGTCGCGATCAACAAGGACGAAGAGGCACCGATCTTCGAGATTGCCGACTACGGCATCGTGGGCGACCTGTTCAACGTTGCACCGCAGCTCAAGGACGCAGTGAAGAAGCACAAGGGCTGACAGGCTCTGTAATTGCCGAAGAATGTCCCCGCCGTCCTCGCGACTGCGGGGACATTCTTCTATGACGACCTGTTCACAGAAGAAGCAGTTCACACAACGGCTTCGGACGCGTTACCTGCTGGATGCGCTGACGCCGCACCCAGTCGTTAGACACAGCATCATGGCCACCTCAGTCATGAATTTGCACCTCTCGACCGCTCCCGTCACCGACCGATACACGGTGGTGATGGAAACCGACAAAGACCACCGCGAAGCCGCGCAGCGCCTTCGCTACGACGTGTTTGCCTCCGAACCGGGCTTTCGAATGCCGAGTAATTCCGATGGACGCGACTTCGACCGATTCGATGAACACTGCGACCACATACTCGTCCGCGACAATCGGAGCGACTCCTTCGTCGGGTGCTATCGAATGCTCCCTCCCGACGCTGCGATCCGGGCTGGTGGGTACTACACCGCGACCGAGTTCGACATCACCGCGCTGGACCCGGTGGGCGCCAGGGTCGTCGAAATGGGCCGAGCCGTCGTGCATCCCGACCACAGATCGGGATCCGTTCTGGGTTTGATGTGGGCCGGAATTCTGCACTATCTCGAGGTCACCGGGCTGGAATCGGTGATGGGTTGTGTGTCGGTACCCATGCAGTGCGGGGATGCGGAACTGCCCGGTGCGAACATTCGTGGGGTGCGTGACTTCCTCCTCGATCGGCATGGATCCCCGCTCGATCGGCGGGCTGTGCCATACAACCCCGTGGTCGTCGAGGGAAGATCGCTCGACGACATAGCGAGCCCTGTCCGGATCTCGATTCCGCCGCTGTTGAAGGGCTACCTGAGGCTCGGCGCCACGGTATGCGGGGAACCCGCTCATGATCCGGCATTCGCAGTTGCCGATTTTGTTGCGCTCCTCGGTCTGCAGCAAGCGAATACGCGCTACCTGGACCGGCTTCGTAGCGCTGCGGAATCGTTCGAGAGGAAGTCGAGCGCGTGAGCGAGCACTCGTGGATGCCGTCGAGTCCGTGCGGAGACCGCTGCATTCCGCGCAGCGCGGAGTCCATCCGGCGGATCGGAGTGGTGGTGCGCGCCGCATCGGCATTGTTCGCCATCGGATTGGTGCCGCTGTTGATTCTGATCGGTCTGTTCTGGCCACGTGTCCGAAGCGGCGCAGCGATAATCGGCGCGAGAGTGTTGTTGGCGGCGGTCGGCATCGGTCTCCGAGTGGAGGATCTTCGATCCGACCGAGAGGCCTCGCGCACGCGGAACGGTTCGCTGGTGGTCGCAGGCCATGTCTCCTGGACCGACATCCTGGTGTTGACCGCGATTCGCCCCGCCAGATTCGTCGCTCGGGGAGATCTGGTCGACTGGCCCGTCCTCGGGCTCCTGGCGCGGTCGATGAAGGTGATTCCCATCGATCGAGGAAGGCTTCGCGCGCTTCCCGGGACAGTCGATCAGGTATCGGCCACGCTGCGCGACGGTGGCTCGGTCATCGTTTTTCCCGAGGGGACGACGTGGTGCGGTCTCGCCTACGGATCGTTCCGGCCCGCCATGTTCCAAGCCGCGATCGATACCGAGACCTGGGTGCAGCCGGTTCGGCTGCGATATGTCGACAGCTTTCGCGATCGGACGACGACGTCGACGTGCTTCGTCGGGGACGAGACCATCGGTCGGTCGATCGGACGTATTTTTCGGTTGAGGGGCATAGTGGCGGAGGTCGCATTGGTCGCCCCGCAGGCCCCAGGACACGACCGACGCGACCTCGCGCGTCGATGTGAGGACTCGGTCAGGGCCGATGACGTGCACGACCGGCGCCTTCATCCAATAAATGAGCGCGTGGACATCGATCCGAAGGCCACGTTCACGCGCAGGTGACGCACTCCGGTCCCGGTATCGCGTGCAAAGGGCAACGGCGAGGACCCGCTATCCTGGTAATCGTTATGCCTTCTGCCCGCAGTTCGGCTGCTATCAACTCGACGAGTCCTCCCGTCTACCTCGATCACGCAGCGACGACACCGATGTCCGCCGCCGCGATCGAGGCGATGACTGCTGCTTTCGCTACCGTCGGCAACGCGTCGTCCTTGCATGGCTCGGGCCGTGCGGCCAGACGCCGTGTCGAGGAGTCTCGTGAATCGATCGCTGCAGACCTCGGCGCGCGGCCTTCGGAAGTGATCTTCACCTCAGGTGGCACCGAGAGCGACAACCTCGCTGTGAAGGGAATCTTCACTGCCCGACGCGACGAAGACTCCCGTCGTACCAGGATCATCGCCTCATCCGTGGAGCACCACGCCGTGCTCGACGCGGTGGAGTGGCTCGTTGCGCACGAGGGCGCTCAGGTGACGTGGCTGCCGGTCGACGAGTCGGGATGCGTGCATCCCGACGTACTTCGCGCCGAACTCGATGTAAGCGCGAGTGAGACGGCGCTGGTCACCGTCATGTGGGCGAACAACGAAGTCGGCACCATCATGCCGATCCGAGCTCTCGCACGTGTTGCTCGCGAATTCGATGTGCCGATGCACAGTGACGCCATTCAGGCAGTTCCACATCTGCAGGTCGACTTCGCTGACAGCGGGCTGTCCGCGCTCAGTATCGCGGCGCATAAATTCGGTGGCCCGCAGGGCGTCGGAGCGTTGCTGCTCGGCCGGACCGTCCCCTGCGTTCCGCTGTTGCACGGTGGCGGCCACGAACGTGACGTTCGATCGGGCACCCACGACACAGCCTCTATCGTCGCCATGGCTGCAGCGCTGAGGGAGGCCGTCGACAATCGTGAGCGGCAGCACGAAGAACTGTCCCGGCTGCGCGATCGCATGATCGCCGGGGTCCGCGCGATCGATCCCGATGTGATTGTCAACGGCGCCGCAGGCGAAGGTGGCCTGGCAGGTATTGCACATTTCACATTTCCTGGTTGCGAGGGCGATTCGCTGTTGATGCTGCTCGATGCCGCCGGGATCGAATGCTCGACGGGGTCTGCGTGCACGGCAGGCGTTGCAAGCGCCAGTCATGTGTTGATAGCGATGGGGGCGGACCCGTCGACTGCGCGGGGGTCGTTGCGGTTCTCGTTGGGAGCCGGGTCTTCCGACAGTGACATCGACGCCCTCCTGGCGGCTTTGCCTCAGGTAATCGAACGTGCCCGCGCTGCGGGACTTGCGAGCGTAGGAGCTCGGGGAGGACATCGCTGATGCGTATTTTGGCAGCAATGAGCGGCGGAGTCGATTCGGCGGTGGCGGCGGCTCGGGCCGTCGACGACGGACACGATGTCGTCGGTGTACATCTGGCATTGTCCAGCGAGCCCGGGACGCTTCGCACGGGCTCACGTGGGTGCTGCTCGAAGGAGGACGCCGGTGATGCACGCCGCGCTGCAGACGTCCTCGGAATCCCGTTCTACGTCTGGGATTTCGCCGACCGATTCAAAGAAGACGTCATCGACGACTTCATCGAATCCTATGCCGCAGGCGAGACTCCCAATCCGTGCTTGCGCTGCAACGAGAAGATCAAGTTCTCTGCGCTGGCCGACCGCGCACTGGCACTCGGCTTCGACGCCGTCGCAACCGGTCACTATGCGCAACTGCACGATGGTGTCCTGCGTCGAGCGGTCGATGCCGACAAAGACCAGTCGTATGTACTTGCCGTTCTCACCGAGAGCCAACTCTCTCGCGCGATGTTCCCGATCGGCGACACACCGAAGTCGGAGATCCGCGCCGAAGCGGCCGAGCGGGGACTCGCTGTCGCCGACAAGCCGGACAGCCACGACATCTGCTTCATTCCCTCGGGTGACACCCGAGCATTCCTCGGTGCCACGATCGGAATCAGGCCGGGCAAGGTCGTCGACGCCGACACCGGCGCCGAGCTGGCCGACCACGACGGAATACATGGATTCACCATCGGGCAGCGCAAGGGCCTGGGTGTCGAGGGACCTGCAGCAGACGGGAAGCCGCGCTACGTGACGGCGATCGAAGCCGAGAGTGGCAACGTGATCGTAGGATCGGCGACGCGGCTGGATGTCTGGGGCATCACCGGAGAGCGCGCGGTATGGACGCAGGGAACCGCGCCGATCGGGCCGATCGAGTGCGTCGTGCAGGTTCGTGCGCACGGCGGCCTGACCGACGCCGTAGCCGAGGCCACCGCCGACGGTGGCATGGACATTGCTCTTCGTGCACCGCTCACTGGCGTTGCGCGGGGACAGGCTGCCGTTCTGTATCGCCGGGATATGGAGGGAGACATCGTGATCGGGAGCTCCACGATCTCCGGTACTCGTTCCGAGAACGTGTGACCGCGGGCGTTTTCAGCTCCCTCTCGACCGGTATCGGATCGTGGCCCGGTGTCGACGTTCGTGAAGCCTGCGCCGTCGTGCTCGGGGAGCTACCGGTTCTGCCTCATCTCGTAGAACTCCCAGCCCGTGGCATCGGAGCCGACATGATCGGTCGTACCGGTGCCATCATGGCGGACATCGAACTGGATGTCCGAACTTCGGGTTACCGTGTTGCTCAGCGTAAGTCGCTCACCGGACGGCGTGCTGCGGACCTACTGCGCGAGGATCTCGATATTCTCGAAGAGCTTTGGGAGACGGGTGGTTTCGCGTCCTCGGACCGCCGGTTGAAAATTCAGGTCGCCGGCCCGTTCACCATGGCTGCGCAGGTGGAGCTTCGGTCGGCCCATCGCGTGCTGACCGACCGTGGTGCGGTGCGCGACTTCGCTGGATCGCTGGCAGAGGGGGTCCGGCAACACTGTGCGGAGATATCCTCGCGCCTCGGCGTCGAGGTAGTCGTCCAACTCGACGAGCCGAGTCTTCCTGCGGTGCTGGAAGGTTCACTGAGTGGGGTGACGATGCTGGATTCGGTGCGCGCTATGCCGGAGCCCGACGCGCTGGATCTGCTCGACACCGTCATAGCTGGTATCGGCCTCCCGGTTGCCGTCCATTGTTGCGCTCCTGCCGCTCCGCTCGAGTTGATTCGTCGGAGTGCTGCGCAGGCCGCGGCAGTCGACGTCTCCTTGCTGCGATCACGCGATCTCGATTCTGTGGGTGAGTTTCTGCAGGCCGGAAAAACGTTGATGTTGGGGTTGGTGCCCGCTGTCGCCCCGGATCGGACACCGAAATGGCGTGAGGTGGCGACACCTGCGGTGACGCTCGTCGACCGGCTCGGGTTTCCGCGGTCCGTGCTCGCGACGCAGATGTCGGTAGTACCTGCGTGCGGTCTTGCGGAGGCGACGCCCGAGTGGGCTCGCACTGCGCTGGCTCTGGCGAAGGACGTCGCAGACGCCTTTCAGGATGCGCCCGACTCCCTGTAGCGCTTTCGGTGCGCCGACGTCGTCAACGGTGTCGGTCGGGTCCGTTAATCTTTCGGGGTGGACGAAACGACTGCTGTACCGCGTTCTGCTGCCGAGCGTTCGATCGACAATCCGGCGGGGGAGTCGGCGGGCACTCCTGCCTCGGGCGCCGATCGTGAACGGTGGCAGGCCCTGGCCGAGGAAGTTCGAGGCCACCAGTTTCGGTACTACGTCCGCGATTCGCCGATCATCTCCGACGGTGAGTTCGATGTTCTGCTGCGGGAACTGACCGAACTCGAGCAAGCGCATCCAGATCTTCGGACCCCTGATTCGCCGACGCAACTGGTCGGCGGAGGATTCGCCACCGACTTCACGGCAGTCGATCATCCCGAGCGAATGTTGAGTCTGGACAATGTATTCGACTACGAAGAGCTTCGCACCTGGGCGAAGAGAGTCGAAGCGGAAGCCGGCCCGAATCTCCATTACCTGACCGAAGTAAAGATCGACGGCGTCGCGCTCGATCTCGTGTACGAGAACGGAAAACTGGTTCGCGGCGCTACCCGCGGTGATGGTCGTACCGGTGAGGACGTCACCCTCAATGCTCGAACGATCGAGGACATACCGGAGACTCTCGTGGCCACCGCGGACCACCCGATCCCGGCGTTCCTCGAGGTCCGCGGCGAAGTCTTCTTCCGTCTCGAGGATTTCCGGGCGCTCAATGCATCACTGGTCGAGGAAGGTAAGCCGCCCTTCGCCAATCCTCGGAATTCCGCTGCCGGCTCCTTACGACAGAAGAATCCGGCTATCACTTCCAAACGTCGGCTGGGGATGATCTGCCACGGCCTCGGACGAATGGAAGGATTCTCGCCCGATTCGCAATTGCACGCGTACGAGGCGTTGAAGGCCTGGGGGTTGCCCGTCTCCGTTCATACGACACGCGTTCAGGGGATCGACGCTGTCGTGGAGCGAGTGGCCTACTGGGACGAGCACCGGCACGACGTCGAACACGAAGTCGACGGGCTCGTGGTCAAGATCGACGACATGGGTCTGCACCGCCGACTCGGTACTACTTCACGTGCGCCGAGATGGGCGATTGCGTTCAAGTATCCGCCCGAGGAGGTCACCACGACGCTCCTCGACATCAGGGTGAGCGTCGGTCGAACCGGCCGGGTCACTCCGTTCGCCTACATGAAACCGGTGCTGGTCGCCGGATCGACCGTGTCGTTGGCGACCTTGCACAACGGTTCCGAGGTCAAGCGCAAAGGCATCTTGATCGGGGATACCGTCGTGATCCGTAAGGCGGGCGAGGTCATTCCCGAGGTGCTCGGCCCGGTGGTGGATGCCCGTACCGGTGAGGAAACCGAGTTCGTCATGCCGACGCATTGCCCCGAGTGCGGCACGCTTCTGGCACCCGCCAAGGAGGGCGATGCCGATCTGCGGTGTCCCAACTCGCAGTTCTGCCCCGGCCAACGACGCGAACGGTTGTTCTTCGTCGCCGAGCGTGGCCGTTTCGACATCGAAGGTCTGGGATACGAGGCCGCGTCGGATTTGCTCGCGGCGGAGGTGGTTCTCGACGAGGGAGATATCTTCTCGTTGACGGAAGAGGATCTGTTGAAGACCTCGATCTTCCGAACCAAGGCGGGCCTGTTGTCCGCCAATGGACGCCGGTTGTTGGACAATCTCGATTCCGCGAAAGATCGTCCGCTGTGGCGGGTACTGGTCAGCCTGTCGATCCGACACGTAGGCCCGTCGGCCGCTCGAGCGCTCGCAGGTGAGTTCGGCAGCCTCGACCGAATAGAGGCCGCCTCCCAAGAGGAATTGGCCGCTGTCGACGGCGTCGGTAACACGATCGCGACGGCGGTGTCGGAATGGTTCTCGGTGCCCTGGCATCGCGAGATCGTCGACAAATGGCGTGCGGCAGGTGTGCGGATGGAAGACGAACGAGATTCCTCGATAGTGCGCAACCTCGAAGGACTCTCGATCGTCGTGACCGGATCGCTCGAGAAGTACTCGCGCGACGAGGCAAAGGAAGCGATCCTCGTTCGCGGCGGCAAGGCAGCCGGCTCGGTGTCGAAGAAGACTGCATTCGTCGTTGTCGGAGAGGCACCTGGAACCAAGCACGACAAAGCCGTCGAGCTGGGGGTGCCGGTGTTGGACGAAGCGGGGTTCACGACGCTGCTCACCGAGGGGCCCGACGCTGTCCGGCCGGCCGAACCGGAGTAGGACGGACGATCTAGTTCAGAACAGTGGCGACGATGCCGGCCAAATATCCGAGGCGGGCTACTTCCGACGGCCTGAACTCTGGACCGCCGGGGCGTCCGAGCATCAATACTGTTCCGGTCGAGCCCAGCGGCGCGGCAGCCAGTGTCGTGTCCATGTCTCGCCACACCTTGGGGACCCAATCGGCATCGCCGTCGAGGCTTGCCGGACGTGTGAGCGGCATCCAGGGCATCTCGGTGGCGTGGGTTTCGGGGGCGCCCGAGCTGCCGACGACTCGAAACGATCCGTGTTTGTTCGTCGCCACCACGACGCTCCACCCGACGCGCAATACTCGTGGTGCGCCGTCGACGAGTACCTGAAGTCGATCGTCGGACGCCGCTGCGACGCGGTCGATGAGTTCCAGTTCACGGTGGGTGTCCAGCACTCCGGTGTACGGCCTGATGGAGTCGACTCGGACATCGGTCACATTCTCCGAAGCAGTGATCAACGTGTCCGGCAGAGATCCGGGCGCCACCTCCACGACGAGGTCGTCCACCGCGTAGCCGTCGCCCCGTTCGATCACGTCGAGGGACAGGATGTCCGCGCCGACGGAACCCAACGCGACTGCGAGTGCACCGAGACTGCCTGGTCGATCGGGCAGTTGGACGCGGAGCAGGTACGACATGTCGCAGCCTTTCGGTGGCGTGTGGCGGAAGAGTTCGGTGCCGTCAGCTATCGGAACTTAACCGACCCGATGCGCCGCATCTGTACAGCGCCGCGCGCAATCCTCGCACTGTCTTGGATCTGAGGTCGAACTGCAGCCCCGCACGTAACCGGGGCGACATATACCGCGGTGTCGACCGAGGAGAGTGAACGCTGAATGCGACGACTGGATGGTCAGCTACTACGCTTGCACACGGTCGCGTACCTGTGCGGCTTGCTCTTGACTTGTGTGAAAGGGGTCTACGCGGTGCCTGATATCTCCCGCGACGAGGTGGCTCACCTCGCCCGGCTGTCCCGGCTGGCTCTCAGCGAAGCCGAATTGGACGAGTTCGCCGGCCAGCTGGATTCGATTCTTCACTACGTGAAGACGGTCGCGGAGGTTGCGGCGGACGACGTCCCACCGACGGCCAATCCCAGTGCTATCACCAACGTGACGCGACCGGACGTGATCGTGCCGGGTCTTACCCCCGAGCAAGCGTTGTCGAGTGCGCCCAACGCAGAGGGGAATCGGTTCGCCGTCCCGCAGATTCTGGGAGAGAACGAATGACCGATCTGACTGCTCTCGACGCCTCCGAACTGGCGTCGCGTATTCACTCTCGTGAAGTCTCGGCAGTGGAGGTGACGCAGGCTCACCTGGACCGTATCGACAAGGTCGACGGTGAGTTCCACGCATTCCTTCATGTCGCCGGAGCCGGTGCCTTGGTATCCGCCAAAGAGGTCGATGCTTCGCTCGCTGCCGGGGATGCGCCCGCATCCGCGCTCGCCGGGGTGCCGCTTGCGCTCAAGGACGTGTTCACCACGACCGATATGCCGACGACGGCTGCGTCGAAAATTCTCGAGGGATGGATCTCTCCCTACGATTCGACGGTCACCTCCAAGCTTCGGGCCGCGGGTATCCCATTGTTGGGCAAGACCAACATGGACGAATTCGCGATGGGCTCGTCCACCGAGAACTCGGCCTACGGACCGACCAAGAACCCGTGGGACACCACACGCATCCCGGGTGGCTCCGGAGGCGGAAGCGCGGCAGCGCTGGCCTCGTACCAAGCCCCGCTCGCCATCGGCACGGACACCGGCGGTTCGATTCGTCAGCCCGCTGCCCTTACCGGCACGGTCGGCACCAAGCCGACGTACGGCACGGTGTCTCGCTACGGGCTCATCGCCTGCGCGTCCTCGCTCGATCAGGGCGGCCCCTGCGGGCGCACAGTTCTGGACACCGCATTGCTGCACGAGGTCATCGCTGGGCACGACCCACGCGATTCCACCTCGGTCGACACCGTTGTGCCGTCGGTCGTTGCGGCAGCACGCGAAGGTGCCCGAGGGGACCTTTCCGGTGTTCGTGTCGGCGTCGTGAAGGAATTGCACTCCGACAGTTATCAATCCGGTGTCATCTCCTCCTTCGATGCCGCCGTGGCAACTTTGACCGGTCTCGGTGCCGAGGTGGTCGAGGTGTCGTGCCCCAGTTTCGTGCATGCCCTCGCCGCGTACTACCTGATTCTGCCTTCCGAGGTGTCCTCGAACCTTGCCCGTTTCGACGGTATGCGATATGGCGCCCGCGCTGGTGACGACGGAAGTAACAGTGCCGATCAGGTCATGGCCATCACGCGCGCCGAAGGATTCGGCGCAGAAGTCAAGCGTCGCATCATGATCGGTACCTACGCGTTGTCCGCCGGGTACTACGACGAGTACTACGGTCAGGCACTCAAGGTCCGCACTCTCATCGCGCGGGACTTCGACGCCGCCTACGAGAAGGTGGACGTGCTGCTGTCGCCGACGACACCGACGACAGCGTTCCCGTTGGGGGACAAGGTGAACGATCCGATCGCGATGTACCTCAACGACCTGTGCACGTTGCCGACCAACCTTGCCGGCCACTGCGCAATGTCCGTGCCTTCGGGTCTGGCGGCCGAGGACGGGTTGCCTGTCGGCTTGCAGATCATGGCACCGGCATTCGCCGACGATCGCCTCTACCGGATCGGTGCGGCATACGAGGTTGCTCGCGGCCCGCTGAAGTAACGCGATCATGAGGTCGTGGCCGCGTGGTTTCGCACATAACGTGGTTCATCTACGTATCGAGGGTCAGTTCGTCTCGATAGCGACGGTCGCGGCGATAGCGGCCGTGATGATGGTGGCGGTCTTGCTGTGGGTTCGCCTCGGTCGCGGAGGGGGCGGTTTCGTTCGCACCGGAGATACCGCGATCGGTGCGGCCGGACTCGCTGCTGCAGTCCTCGTCGTCCTGGCTACTGCAGCTCAATTGAACGTGCACACCTTCGAGTACCCCACACTGGCGGCGGCGCTGGGCCATCCACCGGTAGTCGCGGCTGAGTTATCCGCGCTGGAGAAGCCGGCATCCTCGGTGGTCGAGAGCCGACCACTCGAGGATGCGTGGCAACAGTCCATTACTTGGCGAGGGTCCGACGCCCTGCCCGATCACGGCAATGTCATCGAAGCGGATATTCCCGGCACCGCATCGGGTTTCTCCGCACGCCCAGCGTCGATCTACTTCCCTCCCGCTTACTTGTCGGACCCCCGCGCCGATCTGCCGGTCCTGGTACTGCTGACCGGCCAGCCGGGACACGTAGTCGACTGGCTGGCCGGCGGCCACCTCGCGCGCACGATGGATACGTTTGCCGCCGCCCACAACGGACTCGCCCCGGTCGTGGTGGTCGCGGACGCTCTCGGTGACACCGAGGCGAACCCCATGTGCATGGATTCCGATCTCGGGAACGCGTTCACCTACCTGTCCGTCGACCTGCCGACGTGGGTGAGTGGACATCTGCAGGTGGCCTCCGATCCGCGAGAGTGGGCGATAGGCGGTTACTCCTACGGTGGAACCTGCGCGCTGCAGACTGCGGTGCTCGCACCGGCCGTGTATCCGACGTTTCTCGATATCTCGGGTGAGGACGAACCGCGGCGAGGGACGCGAGAGGAGTCGATCGCGGCCGCTTTCGGCGACAACAGTGAGGAATCGGTGCGACGCTTCGATTCCGTGGCGCCGCTGACGGTTCTCGACGAGCGTTGTTTCGGCTCCAGCGCAGGGGCCTTCGTGGTGGGGACCGGCGATACCGAATTTCGACCGCAGACCGAACGTGCTTTCGCCGCCGCGAAGGTAGCCGGAGTCGACGCGCATCTTCGCGAGCTTCCCGGTGGGCACTCGATGGACGTATGGGCACCAGCTTTGGAAGCCGAAATGGACTGGCTCGCAGCACGTATGGGGCTGACTTCTTAGCATCCGGGCATCGAGGTTCCCTGGTCGGTGCCGTATCGGTGGCCGTGCCCAGCAGGGGTGCCGAGTGCGGAGAACAGGTCCACCGTCGTCTGGACGAAGCTGACGCCCGGTATCCATTGCGGTATCGGCGCGTCGCGGCGGGCGAAGCTCAGATCTGGTTTCGATCCGACGAGCTCGGTGGACCACCAGAGAACCGGGTCGGATGTGTTCGCCATCATCACCGCATTTCCGGGGGCAACCTCGTGCGCAGGTGGGCCTGCCCACAGCGCTCCACACAGTGTCGTCGGCACAGTGTTTCGCTGGAGCGTCGCTGCGGCCGAACTACCGCCGATGGACCCGAGGCTTTGCCCGTAGAGATAGAGGTTCGGCCGCGCATCGAGCGGTATCTCGCGGACACGGCGCGATACCGCCTCGAGCAATGCCGTCGCGGACGCCTTGGCCAGCGGTTGTGCGAAAAGGAATGTAGCCCAACTGGGTTCATGTGATACTGAGCCGCGACGGTAGCGACGTCCCCGTCGAACCGTGTTTCGAGTCCGGTGACGGCATTCTCGTCGATCCATCCGGAACCGGTCGGTACAGCGACGACGATGTGTGAGCGGTCGAATCCACCTGCGCGGTCGAGCTCGCGTACTGCCAACTCGGCGCGTGCCTCGACGTCGGTGGACGCTTGGACTCCGATGTAGGCGCGTACGGTCGAAATATCAGTACCGCCCGCGGCGAAAATGCGGCCTTCACGGCCCAGATCGTTCCAGGTGATAAGCGATGCAGCACTGCCGGACCGAGAACGCGAATTCGGAATCGGCAGGGAAATGTCGACGAGCGAATTCGCTACAGCGGACCGTTCGGCAAGGCTGGAGAAGGCCATCGGTACCGCGATGAAGTAGGAGCCGATCAGGAGGACTGTCAGCATGACAATCGCCTTCACTCGTCCAAGGCGTAGATATCCGCGAGTGGTCGCGAGAAAGAGCACGATCAGAATCGCCGAGACGGAGACCGAACCGCACAGTACTTCGACCCAATGCAACCGGCTTGCTGCAGGCATGCCCATGGACGAGCGCAGGGAGCTCTGCCACCTCGCTGCGGCAACTCCTGCGAGAGCTACCGAGACAACACTTGCCGCAGCCGCCACACGTCGGGCTCCGCACTGCGGGGCGACCGGCACGAGTCGGCGGAGAAGTCGGTGGAGTCCAGCCGACAGTCCGAGGCCGAGGGCCGCCATGACTCCAGTGACCAGTGCTTGTGTCAGCGAAGACCTGGGCAGAAGTCCCGGGGCAAGCGATGCTGCAACCATGCCTCCGACGATCAGCGATGTCGCGACGCGAGGAACAGCGAGTCGGGGCTCGGGAGCAGTCCGAAGTGCAGCAGTGGGGCGCAGGCGGACGGACGTGGTCATGATGACACTGCCTGGCGGGCGCGACGAGAAGGACAGGGCGACAAGGCGCCCAGCGTCGCGGCCGACAGTGCGGTAACGACAGCGCCGGCAAGCAGGAACGGTAGTGCAGGTTCCGGAATGGGTGTCCCGTCGTGCTGACGCCATGAGTTCAAACGAACCGAGGATGCGGCAACCTCGGCCATGCCGTCGCACACTGCCCGAGAAAGAACTTCGGTCCGCTGCGCACACGCGGCGTGCATATCTGCTGCAAGCTTCGAATCGAGGCTTCGTCGGGCAGAGGAGGGAAGCCTGTTGCCGTGAATCGCGCCGTGGCGTAGCAGATCGTAGCCGAGATCATGTGCTGCGCAGGCAGATTCGAACTCATCGGGCAGCGGTATCGGCGACGAGCAGCTCCCACCGGGATTCACCAGCAAGTCATGTTCGATGGTAGGGGAGTAACCGAAGTCGCCGACGAAGGCGGGCGGCACTTTCGATGCCGCGTCGGCTGCGTCGTGCATGGTCAGTGCCTCGATAGCAATCGTGGTTTCGGTACGCACCGTCGATCCGGATGAAGCGTCGGCACTCGCCTTTGGTACCGAGAACGCCACGTTCGCAGCCAGTGCTGCGCACACCGCCGCCACCGTGACCAGGTGGTTCGTTCGTCTTGTTTCGCTGGGCGTCCCGGCCGTTTGCTTCATAGTCAGAACGCTATGAACGGGTTGCGCCAGGCGTCCTCGCCCTGCGGTGCTGGTTCTGCCCGACACCGACACCTGAACGTCGACGCTGCGCTGATACCTAGGGGTTGGTGCTCTCTCACTCCTCAGTACGATGACTTTTCGGGTCAGGGTTCCTAGTGTTCACACCTGTGGGCAGAAAAATACTCTTCAGAACGCGCCGGACGAACGGCGCACGGACGGGCGCCGTTGCGCGCGTCGTTTCCTATATCGGTCCGATTCGGCTGGTGGATATCGCGATCGTGGTGATCACTGCCGTTCTCTATGCGGTGGCGTGGCCGACGCTCGCTCTCACCCATCAGGTTCCAGCCCCGATCATGCCGATCATCGCTGCGCTCGCTGCGTTTCCGTTTGTCGCGGTCCGCACCAATCCAGCACTGGGATGGGCTGTTTCGGCAGGCTCTGGATTGATCATCCCGGTCGCGTTTTCGCTGCAGCCGGGGTGGGAGTATCCCTGGCAGGTCGTGCATATCATCGTTTTGCTGACTCTTCTGTTCGCGGTGAGCTTGCGATGTGCAGTGCCGATCGTTGCGGTCGCCTGGGTGTCGACCGTGTTGCTTTTCGTTGCCGACATGCCCGGATCCGACGGGATCGGCTGGGCGGTGGGCCTGACGGCGATCACGATCTTCGGCCTGCTGATCCGCTGGCTGATCCTCTCGCGTAGACAACTGGCGAAGCAAGAGGAAGTAAACGATCTCGAGCGGACACGGCGCACAGTGTTGGAAGAGAAAGCCAAGATTGCACGCGACCTGCACGACGTGGTTGCCCACCACATGTCGCTGGTCGTTGTTCAAGCCCAGACCGCACCTTTTCGTCTCGACGATGTATCACCCTCGGCTGCAGCTGAATTCGATGCGATCGGCGCCACCGCACGCGAGGCGCTCAACGAAATACGTGGAATGCTCGGGGTACTTCGAAGCGATGGGGAACAAGCGGCGGATGCGCCGCAACCCGGAGCGGCCGACGTCGAGTCACTGCTCGAAGGCAGCCTCCGCGCAGGGGTCCGATTGAGCTGGACATCGACCGGAGATCCGGCGGTCATGTCGGATGCAGCAGGTCTCGCGCTGTACCGCATCGTGCAAGAATCGCTGTCCAATGTGGCCAGGCATGCCCCTGGGGCGGAAGTTCGAGTGCGGCTTACCTACGACCGAGACCCGGTATCGATGGAGGTCGTCAACGGACCTGCACCTGGCAACGGAACTGCGGTGATCGAATCGGGCACCGGCGGACATGGTGTGCGCGGTATGCGCGATCGCGCGATGGCCGCATCGGGGTGGCTGGATGCAAGGATTCTTCCCGACGGCGGATTCGAGGTAGTCGCGCGGTTGCCGCCACGCGTCACCGCCCCAGCGGCAGACAGGTCGGCATAGGGTGTCGCCTGTGGCCATCACCGTTTTCATCGCCGACGATCAGGCCATGGTTCGGCAAGGATTCGGCGCACTTCTAGCCGCGCAGTCCGACATCAGCGTCGTTGGCGACGCAGACAACGGCGCTACCGCGGTGACCGAAGTCGAACGTCTGAGACCCGACGTCGTATTGATGGATGTGCGGATGCCGCAGATGAACGGACTGGAGGCCGCCCGGGCGATCCTGCGCGGCTCGCATGACCCACCGGTGCGTGTCTTGATGTTGACGACGTTCGACATCGACGAGTACGTGTACGAGGCACTGGCTGTCGGTGCGAGCGGGTTCATGCTCAAGGATGCGCCTGCCGAGGAGTTGATTCGCGGCGTTCGCGTCGTCGCGGCCGGTCAGGCTCTGTTGGCGCCGTCGGTGACGAGGCGGCTCATCGCAGACGTGACCAAGAGACTTGGTTCGCTGCGATCGCAGCCGGCGAAGTTGGCCGTCCTCACACCCCGCGAACGCGAGGTCCTCGAACTGATCGCACAGGGCCTGTCGAACGGCGAAATCGCCGAGGCACTCTTCGTAGCGGAACAGACCGTCAAAACGCACGTCGGCAAAGTTCTCGGCAAACTTCACTTGCGCGATCGAGCCCAAGCGGTTGTGCTCGCCTACGAAACTGGAGTCGTCACACCCGGCTGATGTTGCCCATCGTGCTGCCGAAGCGGAAACGAACCGGCAAGATTACGGTGGACGGTATGGATTCGAGGAGAGGCGAGAATGCTATGCGCATCGGAGTTCTGACCGGCGGTGGTGATTGCCCAGGTCTCAATGCGGTGATCAGAGCAGTGGTGCGCACTGCGGATGCGCGATACGGATCGACCGTCGTGGGATTTCAGGACGGATGGCGCGGCCTGCTCGAGAATCGGCGTGTCCAGCTTCGCAACGACGACCGCAACGATCGGCTGCTGACCAAGGGCGGCACGATGCTCGGAACGGCGCGTACCAATCCCGATGTGCTTCGGGCCGGGCTCGACAGAATCAAGGAAACGCTCGAGGACAACGGAATCGATGTCCTCATCCCGATCGGTGGTGAGGGCACTTTGACTGCCGCACACTGGTTGTCGGAGGAAGGGGTACCCGTCGTCGGGGTGCCGAAGACCATCGACAACGACATCGACTGCACCGATGTCACATTCGGGTTCGACACTGCTCTGACGATCGCCACCGACGCCATCGACCGTCTGCACAGCACCGCGGAGTCCCATCAGCGGGTCATGCTCGTGGAAGTAATGGGCCGTCACGCCGGCTGGATCGCGCTGCATGCAGGTCTCGCGTCGGGATCTCACATGACGCTGATCCCGGAGCATCCCTTCGATGTCGACGAGGTCTGCGATTTGGTGCGTAAGCGCTTTCAGCGCGGTGATTCTCATTTCATCTGCGTCGTCGCCGAGGGCGCCAAGCCGAAAGAAGGATCGATGTCGTTGCTCGACGGCGGCATCGACGAGTTCGGACACGTCAAGTTCACCGGAGTTGCCCACCAACTGGGCCAGGAGATCGAGCGTCGGATCAACAAGGAAGTGCGCACCACGGTCCTGGGTCATGTCCAGCGCGGCGGCACACCCACTCCATATGACCGGGTGCTGGCGACAAGATTCGGGGTCAATGCAGTCGACGCTGCTCATGCGGGCGATTTCGGTCAGATGGTATCGGCGCGTGGCACCGAAATCGGTCTGGTATCGCTTGCCGAGGCGGTCAAGCAACTCAAACGAGTGCCCGAGAGTCGGTACATCGATGCAGCGGCGTTCTTCGGATAGAGCACCGCCTGTTCGTGTTCATACCTCACCGTCCGATCCCGATCGGCACCCGTGGTTACTCGCACGATGTTCCGAGCGCATAAACTCCTGTCCATGACTGCTGCCATGGTCGATCTGATCGATTACGACGACGTGCTGACCCGTTTCGACCCCGTACTGGGTATGGAGGTTCACGTCGAGTTGGGCACAGCCACCAAGATGTTCTGTGGATGCCCGACGGCGTTCGGCGCCGAGCCGAACACTCAGGTGTGCCCGGTGTGCCTGAGTCTTCCGGGCGCGTTACCCGTCGTGAACGAGGCGGCCGTGGAATCTGCGATCCGCATCGGGCTGGCCTTGAACTGTTCGATCACGCCGTGGGGAAGATTCGCGCGCAAGAACTACTTCTACCCCGATCAGCCCAAGAACTATCAGATCTCCCAGTACGACGAGCCGATCGCGACCGAGGGCTACCTCGACGTGTTGCTCGACGACGGCAGCACCTTCCGCGTCGAGATCGAGCGTGCTCATATGGAAGAGGACACCGGAAAGTCCACTCACGTCGGCGGCGCCACCGGCCGGATCGAAGGGGCGAGTCACTCGCTGCTCGATTACAACCGTGCCGGAGTTCCGCTGGTCGAAATAGTCACCAAGACCATCACCGGCACCGGCGCCCGTGCACCAGAGGTCGCTCGCGCGTACGTGACTGCGCTGCGCGATCTGCTGAAGTCGCTCGAGGTGTCGGACGTCCGGATGGATCAGGGCTCACTACGTTGTGATGCCAACGTGTCGTTGATGGAGAAGACAGCAACCGAGTTCGGTACGCGTACCGAGACCAAGAACGTCAACTCCCTCAAGAGCGTGGAGGTGGCGGTCCGCTACGAGATGCGCCGTCAGGCCGCCGTGCTTGTCGCTGGCGGCGAGATCACCCAGGAAACGCGTCACTTCCAGGAAGTGGACGGCACGACGACCAAGGGTCGCAAGAAGGAGACCGCCGAGGACTACCGGTATTTCCCGGAGCCGGACTTGGCGCCCGTTGCGCCCGACGCTGCGTGGATCGAGGAACTGCGCGGCACACTTCCAGAGTTGCCGTGGTTGCGCCGAGCACGGATCCAGGCCGACTGGGGCGTCTCCGACGAAGAGATGCGAGACCTCGTCAACTCCGGCGCACTCGAACTTGTGGCTGCGACGGTCGACGCTGGTGCACCACCGCAGGCAGCGCGCTCGTGGTGGGTCTCATACCTGAGCCAACAGGCCAACATCGCCGGCATCGAATTGGGCGCACTCGCGATCACACCCGCTCAGGTGGCCGAGGTTGCCGCACTGGTCGAAGACGGCAAGGTCAACAACAACGGTGCTCGTCAGATCGTCGACGGTGTCCTCGCCGGTGAAGGTGAACCCGCGGCAGTCATGGCTGCCCGCGGCCTCGTCGTGGAGAAGGACGAGGGGAAGCTCCAGGCCGCGGTGGATGAGGCTCTGGCAGCGAATCCCGGTGTCGCGGAGAAGATCCGCAGCGGAAAGGTGCAGGCCGCTGGTGCAATCGTCGGTGCTGTCATGAAAGCTACTCGCGGACAAGCCGATGCGGCTCGGGTGAAGGAACTGGTACTTCAAGCTTGTAGCTGAGTTAGAGTCGGTTCATGCCGTCGGCGGGAGCATCCCTTTTCTGGATCTCACTGATCGCGGTGCTCGCGCCGCTCGTGGCAGGGTTCGTACCGCGTCGGTTACTGCCGGAAGTCGTTCTTCTGTTGGTGTTCGGAATGCTGGTGGGGCCGAACGTTCTCGGTCTCGCAGTCGACGGCGCCGAAGTGGACTTACTGCGCGAGCTCGGCCTCGGCATGCTTTTTCTCCTCGCAGGTTTCGAGATCGACGTCTCGGAAATCACCGGGCGCGGGGGCCGTCGAGCGCTGGTCACATGGCTGGTCAGTCTGGCGGCAGCATTCGGAGCGGTATTTCTGCTCGGGCAATCCGGTATGGCCACCGCGGAGATCGCGGTGGCCATCGCATTGACCTCGACGGCTCTCGGAACCTTGCTGCCGATCCTCAAGGACAGTGGTCTACAGAACACACCGCTCGGACGCACTGTGATCAATCACGGAGCGATCGGCGAGCTCGGTCCGGTGATCGCGATGGCCGTCCTGCTCGGTTCACGCGGAGACGTGAAGTCGATCGTGATTCTCGCGCTGTTCGTCGCTGCAGCCGTCGCCGTCGGCTTCGTCCCGGCGCGATTGCTTCGCGAAGGCTCCGATCTATTGGCGGTGATTCGTCGAGGTGCCGGCACCACCGCACAGACGACGGTCCGCCTTACGATGTTGCTGCTGATCACGCTGATCGCCATCGCTACGATCTTCGGGCTCGACATCATTCTCGGTGCCTTTGCCGCCGGGTTCATTCTGCGGCGGGTCGTACCGAGCGGCGATGAACAACTCGAGACCAAACTCGAGGGCTTGGCGTTCGGGTTCCTGATCCCGGTCTTCTTCGTGACCTCAGGGATGTCGATCGACATCGGTGCGGTGCTCGCGGAGCCTGGAATTCTCCTTGCGTTTCTGGCTCTTCTCGTCCTGATTCGGGGTGTTCCGGTATTCATCGCAACCAGGTTGGATCGACAGGAAAAGTTCACCACCCGCGAGCAGTTCCGCGTCGCGCTCTACGCGACGACCGGCCTCCCACTCATCGTCGCGGTCACCGGTGTAGCGGTCGACGCGGGGGAGATGTCCACGGCCAGTGCCTCGATACTCGTTGCTGCAGGCGCGATTACAGTGTTGGTGCTCCCACTGGTCGCAACCCTCCTCGCCTCGGATCCTCCGAAGCTCGACCAGTCACCTCACGAGGTACACCCACGAGAACCCTCCTGACGCCATCGACGCGGGCGGCGTCGGCGGACAGCGAGGCCGGATCCAGAATGTCTGCCGAGGCCTTCATTCATTGACGGTCAACTGCGATATCCAATACCAGTCCGACATCCATCCGATGGGTGTACCCACTGCGCATTTCACCGCGGTAGAACCACCTCGGACTTCGCGTCACGGCCCGCAGAATGTCCGAACCCTCGATTGGCTCCCAGCCTTGGCCTTCGACTTCCTGGTATGTCTGCGATCGGATCTTGATTCCGATGACGAGGCCGATGGTCAAGGGAATTTCGTTCGGAGTTGAGCCCCCGAGCAGTGTTCCTGACAGCACACCGCGTATGTCACCGGTCAGAAGTACTTCAGGATCCTGTGGGGCGTTTATCCAGTACACGACAGTCCCTCCGGATTCGAGAGTCCGGCGGTCGGGTGCCCAAGTCGGATTTCGAGGGAAAGGCCGAGCGTAGGGCTCGTCTGCGGTGCGAAAGCTCAACTTCAAAGCGGCTTTTAGGCCGACAACTGGCGGCGGGGTTGCTCCGTCTTCGATGTCCAGGTTGTCGATGTCAACGGTCAAGACATCGACCACTGATTCGACCGGTGTTGGGTCGGTGAAGCGATGCATCGATTGTGTCCCGTGCACTCGGAGGAGCCGACGGACGAAGCCGTCGGGCACGGGATTACCTTGCCCTCGAGATTACTCGGTTCGTGGCCGACACCGTCCGGTCAGGGATCTTCTTTCGGTGTCTCACCGAAGCACCGCCTCAGAACCAGACGAATCTGGGACGGATCCGCTTTTCGGGCAGCTACCGAGTGCGGCTTCGGTCATTTTCTTCGTTCATCGAGAGCTGCGTCGCCGAGATCCGCAGCGGCCTTCAATTCGAGACCCCGATGCAGTTCGCGCAACGCCTCGATCGCCGAGGTCCGGTTCGTTGTCGATTCGATCGCAGACTCCATGCCCATCGCTGACCGATCTCACTGTCGAGCAACCGCACGAGCTTCGACATCCCAACCCCCTTGGTCATCCCAGCACAACATCAACGAAGTGTCTCAACAGACTCGAGGACACCCGCAGTGGTAGGCCATCGTCCCACTGACCCTGTGCGGTCGTAGCTTTCGTAAGTACTCGCTGGTCGATCGCGGTCGATATCGGCCTCGAGACGAATTGTTTCCGCTGTCGCATGCCGTTCCTGCAAACAGAACCCAAGCCAATACCGTTGCAGTCCAGGCCAAGTCGAACGCCAGCGGCACGGTGGGGTCGATGGGGACGTATTCCGTCCGACGAGCGGGATTCTAGGAGTTCGCCAGCACCGTTTCCACCAGTTTCTCAGCTGCCCGGGTGCAGTCGTTGCGGGTGTAGTCCAGTAGGCGCATGTCTTCGGCTCCGGGTTCGTATGCGAGTGTATTTCCGCGTCCCTGGATGATGGCGGCGTCCGGTAGCAGCGGGTGCGCCTCGTCGCGTTCGGCGATGATGCGTGTGCTGCCGGCAGCGTCGACGAGCATCTGGAAGAACTGCTGATAGGAGAGATTCTGGTCGCCTATCAGGTATGCCGCGCCAGGAACGGCATTGCGTAGAGCTCCCCAAATCGCCTCGGCCAAAGAGTCGACAGACATGTAGTTCGTGCCGCCGGTAGGGGCGAAGTCCGGGATGTCCGGTTCATTTCCGGCTGCCCACGACACCATCCGTCGGTACCGCGCTGTCGATGCGCCCGGCATGACACCGATGATCGATGGCGGGTTGAGGGTGGAGACGACGAATGATTCGTCCGCAAGAGCGCGGGCCCCTTCGTCGGCAGCCTTTCGGGCGGCGATGTAGGGGTTGTCCGCGGCAAGCTCGGGTCGAAGATGGTGATAGTAGCTACCCACTTGGACGAACCGTTTGACACCAGCTTGCTTTGCGAGCGCGGCGAAGCGTGGGACGCCGACGCTTTGAGTCTCCTCCCAGAAGCGTTGGTCGTCGCTGTTCGCCGGTTTGTGCCGCACGTCTTGACCCGCGGCGAAGACGATGCCGTCGAAGACCGAGAGCTGATCTGCGGTGAAGGTGGGGACTGTGTAATCACCCGCGAGGAGCGGGAACTCAGCCGCGGGCGAGTTTTCCGATAGCGGCCCACGGGCCGCCACTGTGACGTCGTTACCGCTTCGGCGTAGGTGGAGGGCGGTGTGCGCGCCGATCATGCCGGTGCCGCCGATAACCAGGATCTTCATCGTGAGGTGCCTTTCGAAGGGGTGGGTTCAGGGATTACGCGGACGGTTGGTCCACCCGCCGGAATGACGCGGCACCCAGCCGCCTGCAGCGTGGGTGCCGCCGTCGACGTGCACAGTGCCGCCGGTGACGAAACGGGACAGTGAGGAGGCGAGGAACAGGGCCACACCCGCGACGTCGTCCGGCCGACCGGGACCGCCGAGCGGTGACCAGGTGGGCCAGAGCGACTGGTCTTCTTCGGGCACGAGCGTCGCGTAGGGAACCTGGATCGACTCGATGAGATCCGGAGCGATCGCGTTGACTCTGATCCCGGACGGCCCGACTTCCGCGGCCAACGACCGAGTGAACTGCGTGAGCGCGGCCTTGTACGCGGAGTAGACGGTCTGACCCGGAATCGCTCGGTGGGATTCGACCGTCGTGACGTTGATTATCGAGCCGCCCCCGCCTTCGATCATGCCGGGAAGCAGCGCGTGCGTGAGGCGGAGGATGTGCGCGAAGTTGATCTCGTGCAGTTCGTCCCACAACGACGGCGCGTTCTCGACGAACGAGCCCTGTGGTTGCAGAAAATGGCCGACATTGTTCACCAGCACGTCGGGGTTGAATCGGCAAACGTCGGGAAGGACGGAGGACTCGCGAACGTCCCAGTCGAGTGCGGTGAGGGAGCCCCCTGCCTCTGCATCGAATTCGAGCGACCCGAGCTGAGCGTTGTCCACGACAAGGACATCGGCGCCGTGGGAAGCGAAGGTGCGTGCGATCGCGGCTCCGATACCTCCTGCTCCACCGGTGACCACGGCGCGACGGCCGGCCAGCATCGTGCTGGATGGGAATGGCTGCGGATTTGGCATAACTCTGATTACAAGGGATCGCCTCTAGGAGTACCAGGTGAATTCCCGCTCGATGGAAGAATCCGCATTCGTAGTCGCTCAGGGTGCTATCACTGAAGGCTGCGGCAGTTATGAGCGTCTTTCGCTGTTCGCGCACAACGAAACGGAGAGCGCATGCAACCCCACGGCTCGGATCAGCCTCCGACTGGTGTCCTACGACGCGCAGCGCGAATCCTCGACACCTTCGAAGCTCAGGCAGGTGGGTTGGCGGGCGGACTGAACCTGACACAGGTTGTTGCGGCCACCGGGCTGCCGGTTTCCTCGGTCCACCGGGCATTGGAGCAGATGGTGTCCCTTCGGTGGCTGCATCGTCAGGGCATGGAGTATCGCCTCGGCATGCGTCTGACCGAACTCGGCTCCGCGGCGGCGGATGCCGATGCGCTTCGACAAGCTGCGCTGCCAAGTCTGCGGTGGCTGCACCACAACACCGGATTCGTCGTCCACCTGGGCGTACTCGATGGCACGGACGTGGTCTATCTGGAGAAGATCGGTGGAGAATCGATTCCGGACATCAAGTCACGGGTGGGAAGCCGAATGCCCGCACATTCTTCTACGATCGGAAAGGCGCTGTTGGCGCTCGACAGGACGGTCGATGCGGAGAGATCGGAGATCGACCAGGTGCGCGAGTCGCGCATCGCCTACGCACGGGAACGATGCATAAAGGGGTTCAGCTGTGTTGCGGCGCCGATCGGTCCGCAGAGGTGGGGTGACGCGGCCGCGATCTCGGTTTTCGGCGCGACAGCACGGGTCGACACCGATGAACAACTACGAATGTCGTTGCAGGCGGCTGCTGCCGACATCTGGCGCCGATTGAATACGCAGAGATCGCCGATGAAAGCGAGCGTCCTCGATGCCCGCGCACCTCGATGTGGACTGCCGCGTTGAGCAGTGCGCGCAGAGTCGGTCCAGCCCACCAGATCGAACTGCCATAGGTTGCGGCACGATCTGGTGGGCGCGGACCAACGATGCCGCATTTTCCGGATGTGGCTCCGCTCAGACGAGATCGCCGAAACGCCCCTCTACGGTGGCCGCTCTGATCGACGCACGCATGGAATCGCACCCGCGAGTGAGCGACGCGACATCGTCTCGATCTGCGAACGGCGCCAATACCGGGCAGCTCGCCACCGCGTCCGCGGTCCATTGCACCGAGGTGTGTTCCCAGCTGAACTTCTCCGCGAGCACGCAGACCCCACACTCGCTGCACTGTATGGATTGCATCGACTCAGCCCTGCACTGCCGCGCGGCGGGCGAGGTTCTCCTCGACCTCCTGTTTCCATGACTCCACCGGCCTGGTGGTGTCGAGCTCGAACTCGAACCGGTCGGTCATGTCCGGGGTGATGTCTGCGACATCGACGTAGAACTGTTCGTACCAGCGACGCAATTGGTAGACCGGGCCGTCCTGCTCGCACAACAGTGGGTTGTCTATGCGCGTTTTGGTTCGCCAGATCTCGACATCCTGCTCGAAACCTTTGCTGATGAACATGCTCATCCCATCGGCAAGTTTCTCCGCGGCGTCCACCGCTAGATGCTGGGAAGACTCGACGATCACCCCGTAAGTCAGCACGAAGGAGTTGGCGTCGATCGGGTAGTGGCAATTGAGCAGGACAGCGTCCACGTCGAAACCCTCGTAGTGGTAGGTCAACTCGGTGATCATGAAGGCTGGGCCGTAGTAGGCGGCAGCAGACGAGTTGCCGAGCACCTGTGGTTCGCCAGGCTTAGCGGGGCGTCGGACATCCTGGCGCGCAACACCGTTCATGTATTGAGCAGCGGCATGGCCCTCGAAGACGTTGCGGAAGAACGTCGGGAAGGATCCGTGGACGTAGAAGAAGTGCGCCATGTCGACGTTGTTGTCGATGAGTTCGCGGACGTTCGTATGCACGATCGTCTGTTTGAAGCCCTTCCAGTCCGTCCAGTCGTCGGCCAGCACACCGGGGATGCGCGGTGGCTGCACTTCAGCCGGTGGCGGGTTGCCCTCGGGGTCGTTGTAGATGAACAGGAGGCCGTCTTGGTCGAGGACCGGCCATGCGCGGGTGCGAGCCAGCGGTGGTACGCGGCGCGCGTACGGGATGTCGGTGCACCTACCGTTGCCACCCCACCGCCAGTCATGGAACGGGCAGGCGATCGAATCGCCTTTGACCTGTCCCTGGCTCAGGTCGCCGCCCATGTGCCGGCAATAGGCGTCGAGAACTCTGAGCTCGCCGGCGCTGTCGGCAAACACGACGAGCTTTGTACCGAAAGCGTTGAGAGAGTGCGGCTTTCCATCGTCGAAGTCGCGGGACAGGCCGATGCAATGCCACCCGCGGGCGAACCGATCCGGTGCCGCATCACTTTCGATTTCGCGAACCTTGTTGCTGCTGTCAGTCGTAATCGTCATCGGACGATCTCCTTCACTGTTGGTCAACCGGTGACGTGAGCAGTGCTGCTCGCGTCGGACCCTGCACCGATGGGTCAGGCGAAATTCGCGCAACAGCAGCCGGCGTATGCCAGAAATGGCCGCGCTGGTGACACCGAAGGCGATATGTTGAGCAACACAATGATTAAGCACATGTGATTAATCTGTCAAGGGTTAAAATTCGAAGCATGCCCTCCGACGCGCTGCTGCTAGCTGCTGAACGTATGTTCGCCGAACGCGGGGCGAGTGTTCCGTTGCGTGACATCGCAGCTGCCGCAGGTCAGCGAAACAACTCAGCTGTCCACTACCACTTCGGCGATCGCGACGGGCTGGTTGCAGCGATCGTTGTGCGCCGACTCGAAGCTGTCGAGACAACCTGCTCGACACTGTTGCCTCGACTCGATAAAGGAGATCTTCAAGCGCTGGTGGCGGCGCTGGTCGCATCGCTGCTCGATGCTTCGATCGAGAAGGGCGGACACCACTATTTCCGGTTCCTCGAGGTCATGCGCAATCAGATCAAGCCGTGGCCTACCCCGCCTGGCGGGTCAGCGTGGAACACGATCACCGAATGGATCTCAGATCTACTCGACGGAGCCACTACCGCTGAGTGCGCCGGCCGGATCTCGGCTATGGCCACTGCGATGTTTTCGTTGCTTGCCGACTACGAGCGGAAAGTCGATGAGTCAGGCGATGCTGGTGGTACACGCCCAGAACAGATCGTCGTCATGTTGGTAGGACTGTTGAGGGCGCCATTCGTCACACCACTCGAGGAACTGAAGACGTGACTGGGATCTGCCGCACCCACCGCTGCGCCTCGGAGTCCTAGTCGAACCCGCCGCCGCCGGCCGGAATGGGAATCTTGACTACCCGATCGTCGTTGGGGCCGGGAGCGTCACCGTTCTTGTTGACGGTGCCGGCCCAGATCTGACCGTCAGGGGCCATTGCCGCACCGTTGAGTTGGCCGTAACGATCCTGGACGAGCAGTGTCGGGGCCGCGGTGACCGAGCCGGTGTCCTGATCGGTCGCGAGCACTGCCATCGCGCGAGCAGTGGTCAGTGATACCGCGACGGTGCCGGGTCCGGCCGCGCATCCCGCGACGCCGGGGCGGTCGGGCCACGTCCAGACCGGCGAGATCACCGTACCGAGAGGATCGATGCGCTGCAGTCGATCCTCGATGGCTGTGCGATCGGTGACCCAGATGCTGCCTGTCGGATCCAGGCACACGTCTCCTGCTGTTCCGATTCCGCTGAGCGCGACCTGAGGCGGGGGCTGCGTCGCCGACGGTGTGAGGGACTCGACACGTAGGAGCTTTCCGGCCAATGACGCGGGATTCGTTGCCGCAGAAGGGTTTCCCGCATCTCCGGTCAGGACGAGCAGTTGGTTCGGGCTGTAGAAGTCGAGGGCGCCGCGATTGCCTTGGCTCCCTTTGGGAATGCCGGTGAGGACCGCCTTGGGTGTGTCGCCGACTGCGATTCGTACGACGCGGTTGTCCGAATCGGAAGTGATGTAGGCGTAGATCAGCCCGTCTTCGGTATAGGTGGGGGATAGGGCGAGGTCGAGAAGTCCTCCGTCGCCTTGGGCGTCGACGTCGATCTGTGCGATCTGGATCGGAGACTGCCCCGCAGTCACTTGCATGATGCGTCCTGTGCGACGCTCGGGCACCAAGGCGGACATCCCGCCCGGCAACACCACGAGACCGCCGGTCGAGTCCAAGCAGGTGGCGACGACGTTGGGGTCTGGGTCCACACAAGGCCCCGCTGGCGGCGCCTGTCCGCCGGGTTGCGTCGAGGTCGGCGGTGCATCGGGATCCACCGGGTTTATCTCCGCGGCACCGAACGACGGTTCCGGGCTGAAGGGTGTCGACGCCGACTCGTCGAACCGCGCACATCCGGTCGCGATTACTGCCGTCACCGCGAGGATGGCTGCTGCAGTTCGGGTCGGCCTCATCGTCTGAAGGGTACTCAAAAGCGAGAGGGCCATCGCGCGGCGGCCGCATTTGTGCCGCCGCGCGGAGGCGAATGAGCCTGGATCGGCGACGCGGCGATCTAGTGTTGAGCGCGTGACCGACAAGCCTCGTGACTCCGACGCATCCGACTCCGGCTACGAACCGGCGCCGAGCCCGTACGACCAACCGACCGAACAGCTGACGCCGACGACTCGGTCGACACCGACCCCGCCCGTGACATCCGCTGGTCCCGGTAGCAGTGGATCGGACCGCAGTGGATCGGATCGGATGCCGCGTACCGATGAGGATCTGGACTTCGGCGAGCGAGGCTCCGGGTCGTATCCGACCGAGCAGATACCGTCTTTTCGGCCGTCCAAGTACGACGAGCCGATCGCCCCGGATTCGCGATACGGCTCCGGTTCCTACTCGGAGCAGCCGACGGAGTTCATCGAAACACCAGCGGCCAACACTCGTGGGAGTGGTGCCGCCGAGGTGGCCGCACCGGTCCCCGAGCCGATCACCCGGACCGAAACCGTCGAGATCCCTGCGCGAAGAGGAACGACGGATCTCGGTTTGCTCCTACTCAGGCTGGCTGTGGGTGGAATTTTCCTGGTCCACGGGCTGCAGAAGCTCATCGGCCTGTGGAACGGTCCGGGTCTCGACGGGTTTCGCACACTTCTCGAGGACTCCGGCTACGAGCAGGCCAATCTGTTGGCCATCGCCGGTGCAGTCGGTGAGACGGCCGGTGGTGCGCTACTGATCCTCGGCTTGGCGACGCCGTTAGCCGGGGCTGCGGTTCTCGCTGTCGCCATCAACGCGTGGTGCTTCAAGCAGGCTGCCGAGCCCGGCCTCGCATTCTTCGCGCCGGACGGCGTGGAATACGAAACTTTGCTCGGTGTTGCAGCGGCGGCGATCATTTTGACCGGCCCGGGCAAGATTGCCTTCGACGGTCGTCGAGGCTGGGCAACGCGACCGCGCTTCGGCTCGTTCATCGCGCTCGTACTCGGCATCGCAGGCGGCGTGTGCTTGTGGATTTTCCTGAACGGTGCCAACCCGCTGGTGCAGTAGGTCTTCCAACAGTGAAGGGCCCGGATGCGCATCGAGCGCAACCGGGCCCTTCATTGTTTTCGCTACTCAGGGGACGTATCGAACAGCGCCTTTGTCGGCGGAAGTGGCCAGAGCCGCGTAGGCGCGCAATGCCGTGGTGACCGTTCGCTGCCGGTCCACCGGCTGCCACGGCCGTTCGGACGCATTCATTTTCGCTCGTCGCTCGTCGAGAATCTCGGCGTCGACGAGTATTTCCAGTGTGCGCGTGGCGACGTCGATGCGTACCTGGTCCCCATCCTGAACGAGACCGATGGCGCCTCCTGCCGCTGCCTCCGGAGAGATGTGGCCGATGGACAATCCGGATGTTCCGCCGGAGAATCTTCCGTCGGTGATCAGTGCGCAGACCTTGCCGAGTCCGGCTCCCTTCAGGAATGCGGTCGGGTGCAGCATCTCCTGCATTCCCGGGCCGCCCTTGGGGCCTTCGTAACGTACGACCAGGACATCTCCTGCCTTGATCTTCTTCTGCAGGATCGCCGAGACCGCCTCTTCTTGCGACTCGACGACCAGCGCGGGGCCCTGGAAGGTGAACAGCTCTTCCTCGATCCCTGCCGTTTTCAGGATTGCGCCGTCGAGTGCGACATTTCCGCGTAAAACGACCAGGCCGCCCTCGACGGTGTAAGCGTGTTCCTTGTCACGAATGCATCCTCCGGCCGCGTCGGTATCGAGCGAAGACCATCGGTTGTCGGTCGAGAACGGTTCGACGGTGCGCACTCCGCCCGGTGCGGCGTGGAACAACTCGATCGCCTCGTCCGAGGCGGTACCCGAACGTATGTCCCAGGTGTCGAGCCACTCTTCGAAGCTATTGGTGTGGACGGTGGATACGTCGGTTTCGAGAAGTCCTGCACGTCGCAGTTCGCCGAGTAACGCCGGAATTCCGCCCGCACGGTGTACGTCTTCCATGTGGTAGTCCGAGTTGGGGGAGACCTTGGACAGACACGGCACCTTGCGGCTGATGTCATCGATGGTGTCCAGATCGAAGTCGACCTCGCCTTCCTGCGCAGCAGCGAGCGTATGCAGAACGGTGTTGGTCGATCCCCCCATCGCGACGTCGAGAGCCATCGCGTTTCTGAATGCCGCCGGAGTGGCGATATTGCGGGGCAGAACGGAGGAGTCCTCGTCGCGGTAATACTTGAGTGCCGCTTCGACAATGGTGGTTCCGGCACGGGTGAACAGTGCGCGCCGCGCCGAATGCGTGGCCAGCGTCGAGCCGTTTCCCGGCAATGCGAGCCCGAGTGCCTCGGTGAGGCAATTCATCGAATTGGCGGTGAACATTCCCGAGCAGGATCCACAGGTCGGGCAGGCGCTGCGCTCGATCTCGTCGAGTCCGTCCTCGGACACGGCATCGTTGGCCGATGCCGAGATGGCGGTGATCAGGTCCGTCGGAGCTTGCGCGACGCCATCGACGACGACGGCCTTGCCTGCCTCCATCGGCCCCCCGGAGACGAAGACTGCCGGAATGTTGAGGCGCATGGCGGCATTGAGCATGCCCGGGGTGATCTTGTCGCAATTCGAGATGCAGACGAGTGCGTCGGCGGTGTGCGCGTTGGCCATGTATTCGACGGAATCGGCGATGATCTCGCGGCTGGGCAGCGAATACAACATGCCGCCGTGACCCATCGCGATTCCGTCGTCGACGGCGATGGTGTGAAATTCGCGAGGCACTCCGCCTGCGGCACGGACGGCGTCCGCGACGATCTCGCCGACATTCTTCAGATGTACGTGGCCGGGCACGAACTGGGTATAGGAATTGGCGATTGCCACGATCGGTTTGCCGAAGTCGGAGTCCGTCATTCCTGTTGCGCGCCACAGCGAGCGAGCGCCCGCAGCGTTGCGTCCGACAGTGGTTACTCGTGACCGTAGCGGGGGCATGTCTTCGATTCCTCAATCTCGGAGCGGATTATCGCGCCGTCGAGATTACTCCCGCGCTAGGAAGTGTCCGTCTCTGGCGCGATCTCCGGGGCCTGTTCTGGATGTTCGGTATCTCGCTCGGCGTCGGCTCGGGCCGAGGCGTAGGGATCGGTGATTCGTCCACCGCTTGCAGCCGCCAACTGGGGTAGTCGATCGAACCGGACGAGGGGTAGTGACTTCTCGGTCTTGTCGGTCAGGACAACGCGGGCCCAGCGACGGTCGGGGAAGTGAATTCCTCGAACTCGGTCCCATTCGATGAACTCCGAACCCACGATCCGACGCACCGCGAGGCCCTGCTCGCTGACGGTCGTGCGGACTCGGAGGACCCAGATGGCGACCGCCACGGGAACGAGGAACAGCCAGCCGAACGCGGCGGGCCAACTCGCTGCCGGGAACGACACGCCGAACAGAAGAAGGACAACGCCCACCAACGCGAGCTTGGGGAGTCGGATGACCTGCGGAGACGGATCGGGGGTGTGGGATGATGAGTCCGGTGGTTCGGACTGCTGTGAGGATGACACCCCTTCATCTTCGCATTGCAACTGCGCGATCTCACATAATGGGATTGCGTCGTGACGAGTTTGACTCTTCCCTATGCGCGCGCCTACCGTCGAGCACGTGAAGCGGAATTGGATACTCGTAATCGGCCGGCGCGTCAACGCCTGAGCCGGTTGTTCAAACTCGCATCGACGCGCCACCCTCGTACAGCTACTGCTGACGGGGGTTTTTTCTTGCCCAGAGATCGCCCAGAACTCGAAATTCCTGAGGAAGCAGCAGTGAGCGCACCAACCGCACGCCCAGGGCCCACGACTCGTAAGTCGGGCACAGTCAACAGCTCGTCGACGTCCGAAACGCCGACGGCCGGATCCATCGACGGATCGCGTCGTCACGTCGCGCCCGAGAAGGTGACCGGCGCACAGTCCGTCGTCCGAGCGCTCGAAGAACTCGATGTCGACACTGTCTTCGGCATTCCGGGAGGGGCAGTACTTCCGGTGTACGACCCGCTCTTCGATTCGAAGAAGGTTCGACACGTCCTGGTTCGCCATGAGCAAGGCGCCGGACATGCCGCGACCGGTTATGCGCAAGCCACCGGCCGTGTCGGCGTGTGCATGGCGACCTCCGGCCCCGGAGCGACCAACCTTGTCACTCCGCTCGCCGACGCTCAGATGGACTCGGTTCCGATCGTTGCGATCACCGGTCAGGTCGCCCGGTCGCTCATCGGTACCGATGGTTTCCAGGAAGCCGACATCTCGGGCATCACGATGCCGGTGACCAAGCACAACTTCTTGATCACCGACGGCGCCGACATCCCGCGCATCATGGCCGAGGCGTTCTACCTCGCTGCCTCGGGGCGTCCCGGTGCTGTGCTGGTCGATATCCCGAAAGATGTGCTCCAGGCGCAGACCACCTTCTCGTGGCCGCCGGAGATGCGTCTGCCCGGCTACCGGCCTGTCACCAAGCCGCACGGAAAGCAGGTCCGCGAGGCCGCGCGCTACATCGCCGATGCCAAGCAGCCGGTCCTCTACGTCGGCGGCGGCGTCATCAAGTCCAACAGCTCCGCCGAACTGCTCGAGCTCGCCGAGCTGACCGGGATCCCGGTCGTCACGACGCTCATGGCCAGGGGAGCGTTCCCGGACAGCCATCAGCTCAATCTCGGCATGCCTGGAATGCACGGGACAGTCGCTGCCGTCGCTGCGCTGCAGCGCAGCGATCTGCTCATCACTCTCGGCGCGCGCTTCGACGACCGCGTCACCGGTCAGTTGTCCACGTTCGCCACCAATGCCAAGGTCATCCACGCCGACATCGATCCGGCCGAGATCGGTAAGAACCGCTACGCGGACGTCCCGATCGTGGGCGACTGCAAAGAGGTCATCACCGAACTCATCGAGGCCATCCGCGCGGACCGGGCGACCGGAACGACGCTCGAGCTCGCCGACTGGTGGGTCTATCTCGACGACATCCGCAAGACTTACCCGTTGAGCTACGACCGTCCGACCGACGGTGCGATGTCGCCGGAGTTCGTCATCTCCTCGGTCGGTAAGTTCGCCGGACCGGATGCGATCTACTGCGCGGGAGTGGGCCAGCATCAGATGTGGGCCGCCCAGTTCATCAAGTACGAGAAGCCGCGCACATGGCTGAACTCGGGTGGACTCGGAACCATGGGTTACGCGGTTCCCGCAGCGATGGGCGCAAAGATGGGATTGCCCGACGCCGAGGTGTGGGCGATCGACGGTGACGGCTGCTTCCAGATGACCAATCAGGAGCTTGCTACCTGCGCAGTCGAAGGCATCCCCATCAAGGTCGCCGTGATCAACAACGGCAACCTGGGCATGGTGCGCCAGTGGCAGACCCTGTTCTACGAAGAGCGGTACTCCAACACGAACCTGGGTACGCACGGCGCCAAGCGCATCCCGGACTTCGTCATGCTCGCCGAAGCGCTCGGGTGTGTCGGACTGCGGTGCGAGCGGGAAGAGGATGTCGAGGATGTGATCGCACAGGCCCGTGCGATCAACGACCGTCCGGTGGTCATCGACTTCATCGTCGGTGCCGACGCGCAGGTGTGGCCGATGGTCGCAGCAGGCACCGGAAACGACGAGATCATGGCTGCCCGCGGCATCCGGCCACTGTTCGACGATGACGAGGCTATGGGCGCCGAGCCTGCCGTGATCGAAGAAGCCATGGCACGCGAGCAGGCGCACGGCGAAGCGAAAGGCACCGACAAGTGAGCACGAGCCATACCCTCAGCGTTCTCGTCGAGGACAAGCCAGGCGTCCTCGCCCGAGTCGCGGCATTGTTCTCGCGACGCGGATTCAACATCTCCTCACTCGCCGTGGGCGGGACCGAGATCCCCGAGATCTCGCGGATGACGATCGTGGTCACTGTCGACGAGTTCCCGCTGGAACAGGTGACCAAGCAGCTGAACAAGCTCATCAACGTCATCAAGATCGTCGAGCAGGACGACGATTCTTCGGTGGCCCGCGAACTGGTCCTGATCAAGGTGCGAGCCGACTCGAGCGTGCGTAGCGAGGTCATCGAGACCGTGAACCTGTTCCGCGCCAAGGTTATCGACGTGTCGCCCGAGGCGGTCACGGTCGAAGCAACGGGAACGAGGTCGAAACTCGATGCGTTGCTCAAGATGTTGGACCCCTATGGAATTCGAGAAATAGTCCAGTCGGGAGTCGTTGCCGTCGGACGTGGACCGAAATCGATCACCGCGTCGCGCTAGCGACCGCAGTGACGAACTAGCGTAAAACCCAAGAGGAAAGGTAGTAACCAGTGGCAGTCGAGATGTTCTACGACGACGATGCTGATCTGTCGATCATTCAGGGCCGCAAGGTCGCTGTTATCGGCTACGGAAGCCAGGGCCATGCGCACTCGCTGAGCCTGCGCGATTCCGGAGTCGATGTGCGCATCGGCCTCAAGGAAGGCTCGAAGTCTCGCGCCAAGGCCGAGGAGCAGGGCCTCGAGGTCGGCACTCCCGCCGAGGTCTCCGCATGGGCCGACGTGATCATGGTGCTCGCACCGGATACGGCTCAGGCATCGATCTACAAGGAAGAGATCGAGCCGAACCTGAAGGACGGCGACGCGCTGTTCTTCGGACACGGACTCAACATCCACTTCGATCTGATCGAAGCTCCCGACTTCGTCACCGTCGGCATGGTCGCCCCGAAGGGCCCCGGCCACCTCGTGCGTCGTCAGTTCGTCGACGGCAAGGGTGTCCCGGCGCTCATCGCCATCGATCAGGATCCCAAGGGTGAGGGCCAGGCGCTCGCACTGTCCTGGGCCAAGGGCATCGGCGGCACGCGCGCCGGAGTCATCAAGACCACGTTCAAAGAAGAGACCGAGACCGATCTCTTCGGCGAGCAGGCCGTGCTGTGCGGTGGCACCGAGGAACTGGTCAAGGTCGGTTTCGAGGTCATGGTCGAAGCCGGTTACGCGCCGGAGATGGCGTACTTCGAGGTGCTCCACGAGCTCAAGCTCATCGTCGACCTCATGTACGAGGGCGGCATCGCTCGGATGAACTACTCGGTGTCCGACACCGCTGAGTTCGGTGGCTACCTGTCCGGACCGCGCGTCATCGACGCCGGCACCAAGGAGCGCATGAAGGCAATTCTGGCCGACATCCAGTCCGGTGAGTTCACCCGTCGTCTCGTCGCCAACGTCGAGAACGGCAACACCGAACTCGAAGGGCTGCGCAAGGCCAACGCCGAGCACCCCATCGAGGTCACCGGCAAGAAACTGCGTGGTCTGATGAGCTGGGTCGATCGTCCGATCACGGAAACAGCCTGATCGCAGCCGAATTCGTTCGGTAGTACCTGCTTGACAAGAGGGGCGCCCCACGCACTGACCAGTGCATGAGGGCGCCCTTCTTCCCGGGTCGTGAGGGCGACACCGATGCGCCCCACCTCGGCATCTAAACTTGTGCCGCACCACGCCATTCTTCATTCCGATCGACAGCATCATTTCCGATGACATAGGGAGTACTTCACGTGAGTCAGCCAGGCCGTCCTGTCGTTCTGATCGCCGATAAACTTGCGCAGTCCACAGTCGAGGCACTCGGCGACGGCGTAGAGGTCCGTTGGGTCGACGGCCCGGATCGCCCCGCACTTCTCGCGGCAGTCCCCGAAGCCGACGCCATCCTCGTCCGGTCCGCAACCACGGTCGACGCCGAGGTTCTCGCCGCCGGCACGAAACTCAAGATCGTTGCTCGCGCGGGTGTCGGCCTCGACAACGTCGACGTGCCTGCCGCCACCGAGCGTGGCGTCCTCGTGGTCAATGCCCCGACGTCGAATATCCACACCGCTGCCGAGCACGCTGTGACGCTGTTGCTGTCCGCTGCTCGCCAGATCCCCGCTGCCGACGCCACGCTGCGTCAGCACGAGTGGAAGCGCAGCAAGTTCAACGGTGTCGAAATCTTCGGCAAGACAGTGGGAGTCGTCGGACTCGGCCGTATCGGCCAGCTGTTCGCTCAGCGCATGGCTGCTTTCGAGACGCATGTCATCGCGTACGACCCCTACGTCTCCGCTGCTCGCGCAGCCCAGCTCGGAATCGAACTCGTCAGCCTCGACGAGTTGCTGACACGCGCCGACATGTTCTCCGTGCACCTTCCGAAGACACCTGAGACCAAGGGCATCATCGGCAAGGAAGCCCTCGCGAAGACCAAGCCGGGTGTCATCGTCGTCAACGCCGCCCGCGGCGGTCTCGTCGACGAGCAGGCGCTCGCCGACGCCATCACCAGCGGACACGTGTTCGCTGCCGGAATCGACGTCTATGCGTCCGAGCCGTGCACCGACAGCCCGCTGTTCGAGCTGCCGCAGGCCGTCGTCACCCCTCACCTCGGAGCATCGACCACCGAAGCTCAGGACCGTGCGGGCACCGACGTCGCGAAGTCTGTATTGCTCGCTCTCGCAGGTGAATTCGTTCCCGACGCAGTCAACGTCAAGGGCGGCGCAGTCGGCGAAGAGGTATCGCCTTGGCTCGAGATCGTCCGCAAGCAGGGCGTGCTTCTCGGCGCACTCTCCGAAGAACTTCCCTCCTCGTTGTCGGTCGATGTGCGCGGCGAGCTCGCTGCCGAAGACGTCGAGATCCTCAAGCTGTCGGCACTGCGCGGCCTGTTCTCCGCTGTCATCGAGGACTCGGTCACCTTCGTCAACGCTCCGTCACTCGCCGAGGAGCGCGGGGTCACCGCCGAGGTCACCAAGGCGCCCGAGAGTGAGAACCATCGCAGCGTCGTCGACATTCGCGCCGTATACGGCGACGGAACCGTCCTCAACGTCGCAGGCACACTCACCGGCACCAAGCAGGTCGAGAAGATCGTCAACATCAACGGCCGCAACTTCGACCTTCGCGCCGAAGGCAAGAACCTGATCGTCAACTACGCAGATCAGCCCGGCAGCCTCGGCCGTATCGGCACACTGCTCGGTGATGCCGGAATCGACATCCAGGCCGCAGCGCTCAGCCAGGACACCGAGGGCGAAGGTGCCACGATCCTGCTCCGCGTCGACAAGGACGTGCCGTCGGAGCTGAGTGCAAGCATCGCCACCGCAGTCGGCGCATCGACGATCGAACTCGTCGACCTTTCCTGAGCACCGTCTCATCCCGAACGCATTACACAGAACGAGGAGTTCAATGAAGCTCGCCGTCATCGCTGGAGATGGAATCGGCCCTGAGGTCGTCGAACAGGCATTGAAGGTGCTGGACATCGTCGTGCCCGGTGTCGAGAAGACCGAATACGACCTCGGTGCCCGCCGCTACAACGCGACCGGCGAACTTCTTCCGGACTCGGTCCTGGAAGAGATTCGCGGACATGACGCAATTCTCCTGGGTGCCATCGGCGACCCATCGGTTCCCAGCGGAATCCTCGAACGCGGACTGTTGCTCAATGCACGGTTCGCGCTCGATCACCACATCAACCTGCGGCCGTCCAAGTTGTACCCCGGCGTGGTCGGACCACTTGCGGGAAACAAGAGTATCGACGTCGTCGTCGTGCGTGAGGGCACCGAAGGCCCCTACACCGGAAACGGTGGTGCCCTACGTGTCGGCACACCGCACGAGGTTGCCACCGAGGTCAGTGTCAACACTCGCTACGGTGTCGAGCGGGTCGTTCGCGACGGGTTCGCCCGTGCGCTCGGACGTCGCAAGCACTTGACGTTGCTGCACAAGACCAACGTGTTGGCCTTCGCCGGCAGCCTGTGGGCACGCACCGTCGAAGAGGTCTCTTCGGAATTTCCCGACGTCGAGGTTGCCTATCAGCACATCGATGCCGCGATGATTCACCTGGTCACCGACCCGGGCCGGTTCGACGTCATCGTCACCGACAATCTTTTCGGTGACATCGTCACAGACCTCTCCGCTGCCGTCAGCGGCGGCATCGGCCTGGCAGCCAGCGGAAACATCGATGCCACCGGCACCAATCCGTCGATGTTCGAGCCGGTCCACGGCAGTGCGCCCGATATCGCGGGCCAGGGCAAGGCCGACCCGACTGCGGCAATTCTGTCCGTCTCGTTGCTGCTGGCACACCTGGGCGATACCGCAAACTCCGAGCGGGTGGAAGCTGCGGTCGCAGCGGATCTCGCCTCACGTGGGGCGGTCGTCGCGAGTACCCAGGAGATCGGCGACCGGATCGCCGGCAAGTTGTAAATTTCATAGCTTCGAGTCGAATGCCTCTCACGTGCACCTTCTGGGTGCGGTGAGAGGCATTCGTTCGTTCTCGGTCTCTACTCGTTGCTCTCGTGATCTTCGGGGATGACGGGGACGGACAAGGCAGGGAAGACGGCCGAGACCAGGAATGCCAGCGGAAAGCTCACTGCGGCGAGGGCGCCGAACGCCGGCGGTACGAGAGACGCCGCGATGTACTGCCCGGTGTTCTGGACGCCGAGGGTGCGCCCGCTCCAATAGGATCCCGAGAACTCGGCAACGGCAGTAAAGGCCAACCCGTTGGGTGCAACGGTGACGATCGAAGCCACGACCAACAGTGCGATGGAGATCGGGGAGTCCAGCCAGTCAGTGACGGCGAGCGCGAGCATGCTCACGGTCGTCGAGATCGCGACCCATCGCAACGGACGCATTCGGCTTCCGACTCGGTCCGACAGTGCGCCGACTCCCATTCGACCGAACGCTCCGAGGACTTGGGTGACGGTCACCAAGATGCCTGCCGAGGCTGCCGACCATTCGCGATCGGTCATGAGCCAGACGAGCGCATAGGTCCACACGACGTACTGAGGCACCACGAGCAGGATCGAGGTGGAATGAATCCGCCAGAGTTGAGAACTGGCCCTGTACGGGTTTTCAAGTAGTCCCCGTTCGGCTGCATCGGCTCGCGTCGGGCGTGGGGGATCGACGACGGCCAGGCACAGCACGGCTGCCAGTGCGCAGATGACTGCGGGGGCCAACAGTGCCGCCGCGACGCCGTGGTCTCGCGCGATGGGCGGTATCGACAACGCAGCGATGGCGACGCCCAGTGGTACCGACATCTGGCGAATTCCCATGGCGAGGCCGCGTCGTTGGGGCGGGAACCATCCCACGACGACGCGTCCGGATGCACTGTTTGCGCTGGCTGCGGCCATTCCGCCGATCAGCAGGCACAGGCCGAGCATCTCGAACGAGGTGGTGAAGTACGCCGCGAAGCTGGCAGCCGCAGTGAGGCTGAGCCCAAGAGTGAGTACGAGGCGTTCGCCGATGCGGTCGACGAGCATGCCCCACGCGATCAGCGTGAGCATGATGCCCACCGTCGGCATCGCGACGAGCAGTCCAGCACTGGGCAGGCTCAACCCGCGATCCTCGTGCAGAGCCGGAATGAGAAATGCAGCACCGTTGATGAACACCGCGCCTGAAGTCTGCGCAAGCATTCCGAGCGCGAGCATGAACCACTTTCTCGCGCTGTCGGTGTCCAGCACGTGATCCGTTGTAGTCATGGCCTCATTTCCTATCCCACTATGTGAACTTTGAATCTTGGTATCTGAAATGCAGGTGCGACGTTACACCCGTATCGCATGCTGCATCGGACGGCATGGACGCCGCGTAATGGAAGGTCGATAGACTTTCGACATGCGTCTGGGTCGAATTGCAAGTCCTGATGGTGTGGCATTCGTGAGTATCGAGGGCGAGGGTGATGAACGCACCGCCAAGGAGATTGCCGAACATCCCTTCGGCACACCGACTTTCACAGGCCGGTCGTGGCCACTGGCCGACGTTCGTCTGCTCGCGCCGATCCTTGCCAGCAAAGTCATAGCGGTCGGAAAGAACTACGCTGCACATGTAGCCGAGATGGGCGGGGAGGCTCCCAAGGATCCCGTTATCTTCATCAAGCCGAACACCTCGATCGTCGGGCCGGGAGCGCCCATCATGTTGCCGGCTACCTCGAACGAGGTTCACTACGAAGGCGAGCTGGCCATCGTGATCGGGCGTCCGTGCAAGGACGTGCCTGCAGCGAAAGCTCTCGATGTGATCCTGGGTTATACCGTCGCGAACGACGTATCTGCTCGCGACCATCAACGGCACGACGGTCAATGGACCAGGGCCAAGGGGCACGACACGTTCTGCCCGCTCGGGCCTTGGATCGAGACCTCGCTCGACGCCTCCGACCTCGAAATCACGACCGAGGTCGACGGCGAAGTGAAACAGCGCAGTAGGACGTCGTTGCTGCTGCACGATATCCCTGAGATCATCGAGTGGGTCTCGGCCGTCATGACTCTGCTGCCCGGCGACGTGATCCTCACCGGTACCCCCGAGGGCGTCGGTCCGATCACCGCGGGACAGTCCGTGTCGGTCACGGTCGAGGGCATCGGCACGCTGACCAACCCCGTCGCCGCCAAGAACTGACGATCCTTTCACCTTCCCCTCGAACGCGAGCGAGCTATGACCTCCAACGAAGTACGAGTCCGATTCTGTCCGTCACCGACCGGAACCCCGCACGTGGGCTTGATCCGCACGGCACTGTTCAACTGGGCGTTCGCGCGCCATCATGGTGGTGCTTTCGTCTTCCGCATCGAAGACACCGATGCAGCGCGTGATTCCGAAGAGTCGTACGCGGCGATTCTCGACGCACTGCGATGGCTCGGACTCACCTGGGACGAGGGCCCGGAGGTCGGTGGGCCGTACGAACCGTATCGGCAGTCGCTCCGGCGTGATCAGCATCTCGATGTAGTCCGGCAGTTGCTCGAAGCTGGGGAGGCGTACCACTCCTTCTCGACCCCCGAGGAGGTCGAGACCCGCCACAAGGCCGCTGGGCGGGACCCCAAGTTGGGTTATGACAATTTCGATCGGGATTTGACCGACGAGCAGCGCCAGAAGTTCCTCGACGAAGGCCGCAGCCCCGTCGTTCGGTTGCGTATGCCCGATCACGACCTGTCGTGGACGGACCTCGTCCGTGGGGAGACGACTTTCAAAGCAGGGACCGTCCCGGACTTCGCGCTCACCCGCGGTAACGGGATTCCGTTGTACACGTTGGTGAATCCGGTGGACGACGCCTTGATGAAGATCACACACGTGCTTCGCGGTGAGGACCTACTGTCCTCGACCCCGAGACAGTTGGCGTTGTACGAGGCGCTCATCCGGATCGGTGTCGCGGACAGCACACCCGAATTCGGCCATCTACCGTTCGTGATGGGCCCGGGGAACAAGAAGCTGTCCAAGCGCGATCCTGAATCCAATCTCTTCATCCACCGTGACCGCGGATTCGTGCCCGAGGGGCTGCTGAACTACTTGGCGCTTCTCGGCTGGGGCATTTCCGACGACCATGACGTCTTCTCTCTCGAGGAGATGGTGGCGGCGTTCGACATCTCCACGGTGAACTCGAACCCGGCTCGATTCGACCAGAAGAAGGCCGATGCCATCAACGCCGAGCACATTCGGCTGCTCGAGCCTGCGGATTTCGCAGCGCGACTGCGCACGTTCCTGACCGAGCAGGGGCATTTGCCCGAGCAGGTCGACGAGGAGCAGTTTGCCGTGGCCGCCGATCTCGTGCAGACACGCATCGTGGTGTTGTCGGACGCCTGGGGACTGCTGAAGTTCCTGTACGTCGCCGACAATGACTTCGGGGTGGACCCAGCGGCGGCGGCGAAGAATCTGACTGCCGATGCCGGACCCGTTCTCGACGCGACCATCACGGCATTGACCGAGTTGTCTTCCTGGCGCACGGCAGATCTGGAGGCGACGCTCAAAGCGGCACTGATCGACGGCTTGGAACTCAAGCCGCGCAAGGCTTTTGCACCGGTCCGCGTCGCGGTGACCGGATCGCACATCTCTCCGCCACTGTACGAGTCGATGGAACTCCTCGGGCGCGAGAAGACGCTCGCGCGACTCGGCGCTGCGCGCGCCTCCATCGGCTGATCGGCGCGGTAACCGGGTGTCTATCGCCGCACGGGTGGACCGAGTCCAGCGTCGCCACCCGGTCCTCGGCTTTCCGCTGGCGGTGATCTACAAGTTCGTGGACGATCAGGGCGGCTATCTCGCTGCCCTGATCGCCTATTATGCGTTTCTGTCGCTCTTTCCATTGCTGTTGCTCGGATCGACCATCCTAGGAATCGTGTTGGCCGGTGATCCGCGGTTGCAGCAACAGATTCTGGATTCGGCGCTGAGTCAGATTCCTATCATCGGTGACGAGGTCGGTGAACCGGACAAGATCGGCGGCGGAAATCTCGGTCTGATCATCGGTGTCCTGGGTTCGCTCTACGGTGGGCTCGGGGTCGCCGTAGCCGTTCAGAATGCGATGAATGTTGCGTGGGCAGTACCGAAGAACCTTCGCCCGAACCCGATTCGTTCACGAGTGCGCGGGCTTGCGCTACTCAGCACGGTCGGGGTCGCCGTCCTGGCTATCACTGCCGTCAACGTTGCCAGCTCTGCCGGTGTCTTCGGCCGCATCAACGGCAGTGTGGTGCTGATTGCGTCCATTCTTCTCAACATCATCGTCTTCACCGTCGCTTTCCGGCTGGCGACGGCCCGCGACTTGTCGATCTCGAACGTGCTTCCGGGGGCTATCGTGGCCGGGGTTCTCTGGCAGATTCTGCAGACATTCGGCGGCGTGTACATCAGATATGTCGTGGGCCGAGCGTCGATCACCAACGGGGTATTCGCGGTAGTGATCGGACTTCTGGCGTTCATGTACATTGCTTCGGTCCTCATCGTCTTCGCCGTCGAGATCGATGTAGTTCGGGTGGAAAAGCTTTACCCCCGTTCACTTCTGACGCCGTTCACCGATGACGTGATCCTTACCGAGGGCGACCGTCTCACCTACACCGGGCAGGCGGAAGCGCAACGCAGCAAGGGGTTCGAGGAGATCGAGGTGACCTTCGACGGGCATGGATCCGACGAAGAAGCTCAGTCCTCCGGATCGGCGTAGCAAGCTCTCACCGCGATATCCATCGGGAATCGAACTGCTGTGTTGCCGAAGAGAAGCCGTGTGGCATTGAGTGCGGCGTCTTCGATGTGCCGACGAGCTGTGACGCAGTCGCGACTGTGCACGACTACCTCGTCGTGTTGAAAGAAGACGAGTTCGCCGGACCCCGGTTCGGCTGCCAGCCTCTTTCGTAACTCGGCCAACAGGCATACTGCCCATTCCGACGCGGTCGCCTGCACGAGAAAGTTTCGGGTGAATCGCCCGCGCGCATGTGCATCGCCGTGTGCCCACCACTCGGCCGACGGTCGCGGACACGCGCGCCCGAGCCACGAATGGACGACCTCCCCGCGTTCACCGCTCCGAGCGGCCCGCTCGAGGTAATCCACGGCCTCGGGGAACCTGCGGCGTAGCAAGGCAAGAAGGGACCGCGACTCACCTGAAGTGGCGCCGTACAAGACCCCGAGGATGGCAACTTTCGTTTTGTTTCGGTCGCCGCCGAAGGCCGCCTGTGCGACGGGGGCGTACAGATCTTCGGTACCGGCAGCCTCGGTCATTGCGGGATCGGCCGACATCGCAGCCAATATCCGTGGCTCGAGCTGTCCGGCGTCAGCGATGACGAAATCGTGGCCAGGCTCCGCTATCACGCTGGTGCGCAGGGGTTTCGGAAGTTGAAGTCCACCACCACCGCGGCTGGCCCAGCGACCGGACACCACCGCACCGGGCACATAGACTGGGCGAAACCGGTCCTGCCGAACCCATGCCTTCGACCATGCCCATCCGTTGGTACCGAACAACTTCGATAGATCCCGGTGGCGAAGCAACAGGGGAACTGCCGGGTGATCGACGGCGCTGAGAACGTGGGCACGCGTCGAGGTCAGTTCGATATCGTCCCGGGCAAAAGCGGCGATTACTTCCAGGTGTGAACTCGGATTGACTCGGCGACCGAACACAGCGCTGATCTCGGATTCGAGCTCGATGATCGCGGGCGGCAAGTCTCCGTCGCGAGGGCGTCGGCCGAGCATCGTCTCGAGGTATCGATCGTGTGCGTCGGCAGAGAATGGCAAACCGGCGTGGCTCATCTCCGCAGCGGCGAGTGCCCCCGCGGATTCTGCAGCGAACAAGAGTCGGAGGCCGGTCGATGTCGCGCTTTCCGCTACGTGCCGGCGATGCAAGTCGAGGATCGATTCGGAGCTCGGATATGCGTATGCGTCGAACAACCCCGGGCGGTCGTCTTCGGGCGCAGTCGTGGGTGGGGGGACCTCGCCGCGGCGGACGGCGAGGATCCCTTCCACGAGGGAAAGATCGTGACAGCGGTCGACGTGTACCCCTGCCTCCAGCAGGGGGCCATAGGTACGCGCAGTGGACTCCCAAATCCACCTGGGACGATCTGCGGTCTCGATTCGGTACACGGCTGCAGCGAGGTCGGTGCATTCTTCTCGCTGCCCGGACAGGCGCCCGTCGTCGTCGGTGGGGAAGAGGTGATGAACGGTGCCCGTCGGCACTACGACAACTTTCACTCGCATCTACCGTCGTTGATCACAAGATCGAGTGTCCGCTAGGACGTTCGAGGTCGTTCCCGCGGGTCCAGAGGACGCTCTGGTGCGTAGTTCGAGACTCTGACCAGCCGATTTGGAGAAACCCGGGTGTCCTTTGATAGTCTCTATTCCGGCCCAGAACGCAGTGCACATGTTGGTTGTGTGGACGTCGTAGAAGGTCATTGGGGTATGGTGTAATTGGCAACACAGCGGTTTCTGGTACCGCCATTCTAGGTTCGAGTCCTGGTACCCCAGCAAGCGTTTCGGTGGTGATTTTGTTACCGAACGTCAGCCGGTTAAGCTGGCTAAGCTCTCATCTGGTCGTACACAGTTGATTGTGCTTGCAACCGAAGTCTGGTTGCATTCGAAGAAGTTCCTGGCCCCGTCGTCTAGCGGCCTAGGACGCCGCCCTCTCAAGGCGGTAGCGCGGGTTCGAATCCCGTCGGGGCTACAACGAACAAAAGACCCTCTCACCGGTTCGGTGAGAGGGTCTTTTCGTTCTGTGCGAGTGGGTCTACGTCTACGAACCTAGACGCTCTTGCGTCGGAACATCCGCTGATGATCGGCGGGGCCGTGGGCGTTGTTCACCTTCGGTCCGCCATCCTTGTGCTCGACCGCGGTAGCCGACTTGTGATTCTTCTTTTCCAGGGCCTCGCGAAACTTCTTCTTCGTGTCTTCTTTGCTGGGTTCTGTCATGATCGCTCCTTGCACGTCGGTGACGAGAAAAAGGTACCGCAGAATCGGAGCGGAGATTGACGCCTCTGTCTCCACTCTCACCCGCTATACGTGTTCGGCCGTGGATCCACCCAGTGGAATAGCGGGTAGGCCGAGCTTGCGGTGATCCCACGAGCAGGTGCGGTCGACCACGACCCTGACTGCAATCCGCTTCTTCATCATCTGCTCCACCATCGGACGCACCTGTTCCGAATACGGCCCGGTGTACCGTTCCCACACGCTTATGCCTACTGCAGAGATCGATTCGGGGTCGTCGAGTATCTCCGCTGTCCCTTCGAAGGAGACGCCGCGGAGAGTGTCATAGGTGTTGCCGTCCTCGACGAGCACCGTGATCCGTGAGTCACGACGTATGTTGACGGCCTTCTGAGACTTTGCCTTGGTCTCGAACCACACCTCGCCGTCGATGACGCCGTACCACATTGCTACGAGGTGAGGCTGTCCATCGGCTCCGATGGTGGCGAGAGTCGCAACTCGACTTCTGTCGATGAACGTCGCGATTTCGACGTCGGTCATTATTATCTGCGCGCGCTGACTAGTTCCCACGCTCATTGCTTATCAGAGAACGGGGCATCGAAGATCGTAGATTCCGAATATGTTCGTGTCAGAGCCGTTTGTGTATCGCCTCGGCAGCAGCGAGTAGATCTGCGGCCCAACGCGCGCCGGGCCTACGGCCGATTCGGTCGATGGGCCCTGAGACCGATACAGCGGCGATGACATTTCCTGCCGCATCTCGAACCGGTGCTGCGACGCTGGCGACTCCTGGCTCACGTTCCCCGGCACTCTGAGCCCAACCCCGCCTGCGGACTTCGATCAGCACACGTTCCCCGAATTCGGCATCCGGCAGAACGGTGCGTTGGGTTTGCGGATCGGCCCAAGCGAGTAGAACTTTCGCGCCGGAGCCTGCCGACATGGGAAGGCGGGCACCGACGAGAACCGTGTCGCGCAGACCTGTCGGCGGTTCCATCGAGGCAACGCAGACCCGTACGGTGCCTTCGCGCCGGTAGATTTGCACGCTTTCGCCCGTGATTTCGCGCAAGCGCGGAAGGACGGACGCTGCTGCGTCGAGCAAGGTGTCGGTGGCAGTCGCCGCAAGTTCGGCCAGTCCCGGCCCGGGCCGGAAGAGCCCGTGCGCGTCACGCGCAACGAGCCTGTGGACTTCGAGACCGACGGCCAGGCGATGTGCGGTGGCGCGGGGGAGCCCGGTTCTGATGCAGAGATCACTGAGCGTGCAGGGTTCCGCGGCAACCGCATGGAGAACCCCCATCGCTTTGTCCAGAACGCCGATGCCGCTATGCTGTCTCATAGACCGATACTAGCGTCTCGCATCGTGGGAATGCACATTGCGGAATGTGCTCGCTCGCGGCGGGAGATACGTAATGTCGGTGCGATAGCGCGACGTGGGCCAGCCCGTAGTCCACCGGCGCGACATACATCAGGAAAAGGTTGGTGGCATTGATGGCCGGCACAGCACGCACTCTGGCAGAGAAGGTATGGGATCAGCACGTCGTCGTTCGAGGCGGCGGCGAAGGGGGCTCCCGGGAACCCGATCTCATCTTCATCGATCTCCACCTCGTTCACGAGGTGACGAGTCCGCAAGCGTTCGACGGTCTTCGTCTGGCCGACCGCCCGCTGCGTCGACCGGATCTCACCATCGCAACCGAGGATCACAACGTCCCGACGGCCGATATCTTTGCGCCGATCGCGGATCTCGTCTCGCGCACCCAGGTCGACACTCTTCGTAGGAACTGTGAAGAATTCGGAGTTCGCCTGTACCCCATGGGCGATCTCGATCAAGGAATCGTGCACATCATCGGACCTCAACTCGGTCTGACGCAGCCGGGTATGACAGTTGTCTGCGGAGACAGTCATACCTCTACCCACGGTGCATTCGGGGCGATAGCGATGGGAATCGGAACCAGCGAGGTCGAGCATGTGATGGCCACTCAGACTCTGTCGCTGAGGCCGTTCAAGACGATGGCGATAACCGTGGACGGTGAATTGGCGCCCGGGGTGACGAGTAAGGATTTGATTCTGGCCGTCATCGCCAAGATCGGGACGGGTGGCGGGCAGGGATACATACTCGAATACCGCGGCGAAGCCATTCGAAAGCTTTCGATGGAAGCTCGAATGACCATCTGCAACATGTCGATCGAGGCAGGTGCGCGTGCCGGGATGATCGCACCCGACGAGATCACGTACGAGTACATCAAAGGCCGGCCGCATGCCCCGCAGGGAAGCGACTGGGACGCCGCTGTTTCGGCGTGGGAGGAACTCGCAACGGACGCGGACGCAGTCTTCGACAACGAAGTTCACATCGATGCTTCCAGTCTGACTCCGTTCGTCACGTGGGGTACGAACCCCGGTCAGGGTGCGCCACTGGCAGATCGGGTGCCGAACCCGGCCGACATGACCGACGAGGGAGAAAAGCTCTCGGCCGAGAAGGCGTTGGCGTACATGGGTCTCGAAGCGGGGACGCCACTTCGAGAGGTGTCGATCGACACAGTGTTCGTCGGTTCGTGCACGAACGGACGAATCGAAGATCTGCGTGCCGTCGCGGGAGTCCTGGAAGGGCGGACGGTGGCGAAGGGGGTGCGCATGCTGGTGGTGCCCGGATCGATGCGGGTTCGCGCCCAGGCCGAAAAGGAAGGTCTCGGCGACATCTTCACTGCCGCAGGAGCCGAGTGGCGCCAAGCGGGATGTTCGATGTGCCTGGGAATGAACCCCGATCAATTGGCTGTAGGGGAGCGATCGGCGTCGACTTCCAATCGAAATTTCGAGGGTCGGCAAGGCAAAGGCAGCCGTACGCACCTTGTCTCGCCATTGGTCGCGGCCGCCACCGCGGTCAGAGGGACACTGTCGTCCCCTGCCGATCTTGATTAGTTCTTTCGCTCGAGCCGCCTGATCGTTCGTCAAACGTAGGAGATTTTTCGATGGAAGCCTTTATCCGCCACCAAGGAATCGGCGTGCCTCTGCGCCGTTCGAACGTCGACACCGACCAGATCATTCCTGCGGAGTACCTGAAGCGGGTGACGCGCACCGGTTTCGAAGACGGACTCTTCGCAGCATGGCGTAACGACCCGGAATTCATTCTCAATGTGAGCCCTTACGACCGAGGCTCGGTTCTGGTTGCCGGCCCCGACTTCGGAACTGGATCTTCCCGCGAGCATGCAGTGTGGGCGCTATCGGACTTCGGATTTCGGGTCGTCATCGCATCTCGTTTCGCCGACATCTTTCGTGGGAACGCTGGAAAGGCGGGGCTTCTCGCGGCAGAAGTCGAGCAGAGCGACGTCGAATTGATCTGGAAAGTCCTCGAGGAACAGCCCGGTCTGGAAATTCTTGTCGACCTCGAATCGAAGACCATAACGGCCGGAACCTTGGTGGTGCGCTTTGCCATTGACGACTACACGAGATGGCGTCTGCTGGAAGGTCTGGACGACATCGGACTGACATTACGCCAGGTAGAGGCGATCTCCGAGTACGAAAAGTCAAGGCCTTCATGGAAACCTGCGACGCTTCCGGCACGTATCGAGGAACCTTTGGAAGGGTGACGAGGGAGCGCTCCGACACGCTGTGTGGCCCTGTCACATTGCGCGACACGTGATGAGAAATGGCGTGGCGCATAGACTCTTGACGACTTGGGGTTTACCGTTGTAGTAGTCGGTCCGACGATGGACCACAATATTGCGGAGGAATTCCATGAACAAGGCAGAGCTGATTGACGCCCTGACCGAGAAGTTGGGGTCGGATAGGCGGAGCGCCACAGAGGCTGTCGAGAACATCGTCGACACCATCGTGCGTGCGGTCCATCGCGGCGAGAGCGTAACCATCACTGGTTTCGGCGTCTTCGAGCAGCGTCGTCGTGCGGCGCGTGTCGCCCGCAACCCGCGCACCGGTGAGACGGTTCGGGTAAAGCCGACCAATGTCCCCGCATTCCGTCCGGGCGCTCAGTTCAAGGCAGTGATCGCCGGCGGACAGAAGCTTCCCGCAACCGGACCCGCAGTAAAGCGTGGATCCGCTTCGGCGCCAGTCAAGAAGACTGCTGCAGCGAAGAAGACGGCCGCCAAGAAGGCCGCAGTCAAGACCACGGCACGCAAGACCACTGCCGCGGCCAAGAAGGCTGCACCGGTCAAGACCGTCGCAAAGAAGACAGCGCCGGCCAAGACCGTCGCGAAGAAGGCAGCTCCCGCCAAGACGGTGGCACGTAAGACAGTGGCCAAGAAGGCTCCCGCGAAGGCGCCTGTCAAGAAGGCCACGACCACTGCGGCAGCGAAGAAGGCTCCGGCCAAGACTGCAGCGAAGAAGGCTCCGGCCACTGCTGCAGCGAAGAAGGCTCCGGCCAAGACTGCAGCGAAGAAGACCGCGGCAAAGAAGGCCCCGGCAAAGCGCGCAGCTCGCAAGTAGTTCGTCGATTCAGTAATCGACGAACGGACAGAGAGCAGGGCCCAAGCAGATACTGCCTGGGCCCTGTTTTCGTGTGTGAGGATCTACTGGTTCAATCCCCGGCCGGAATCACCGGCAATGGACTGGCAAGGTGGTCTGCTGCAATCAACCGACCACCGTGGAGTGAAAGTACCCAGACGCTGCCCTTGCGGTTCCGGTTCGGCGGGAGTTTCACGCCGTCCTCATCGGCCCACGACTGCAACAGATCCGGGATGACTTTCCCCTGGCTGCAAATTGCTCGGACACCACCCGCCGACGCGATCGCACGTGCACGCTCGCGCGCACCCGCGGGATCCTCCCAGTAGCCTTCCTCGGAGAGGAGCGGCTCCAAGGTGATCTCTTCGCCGAGCCGATCGGCCAAAGGTTGCACTGTTTGAACACAACGTCGCCTGTCGGCGGAGTGGACGCCGTCGGCTCCGAATGCCAAGAGCTGAGCGACCAGTGCGTCGGCCTGAGATTGTCCGACCTTGTCCAGCGGCCGCAACGTGTCGTCGCCTTTGTATCGTGAGCGTCGCCCGGCGCGCCCATGTCTGACGAGAAGGACGGTGTCGGTGTCGGGCGGCTTCTCGAGAAATCTACGGAGGATCTTCCGATCCATCGGGTACGACAACTCCTCCGATGCCTCGGTCGGTGAGACCCAGCGGAGCTCGTCGACTTCGTCGTTCGGTTCGAACTTGCCGTCGTATGCTTCTGCCGCCCAGTAGTCGACCTTCTTTATCCGTCTATGCCCGGGAACGGGATACGTGACCTTCGACAGGTATCGCCCGAAGCGTGCGGCGAACCCGGTCTCCTCCTCGACCTCTCGGACGGCCGCCACCACCGCAGTCTCTCCTGGATCGATCTTCCCTTTCGGAAAAGACCAGTCGTCGTACTTCGGCCGGTGAACGAGTGCGACGCTGATCTCTCCGTTCACGCTCTGAGATTTTTGCCACAGAACCGCCCCGGCGGCAAAGATGTTGGCAGGCAGTGGCGTGCTGCGGTTTGCCATTACGAAGCCTGGTTTCGACGACTACGCATCAATTCCTGTTGGTGTTCACGGACCTTCTCGCCATGGGCGGGGGACGCTGCCCAGCCTCCGTCCGCTCTCAGTTCCCAGCAACGAGTCGTCGGATCCAAAGCAGACTCGAAAATTTCGTCCAGCTGATGAGTGAGGCGTGGATCCTTCACCTGCGCCATGACTTCGACTCTACGGTCGAGATTTCGGTGCATCATGTCCGCGCTTCCGATCCAGAACTCATCGGCACCCCGAAAATTCAGTACACGCGAGTGCTCGAGGAATCTACCGAGAATGGAACGTACTTCGATGTTCTCACTCAGGCCGGGTACACCCGGCTTCAGTGCGCAGATTCCGCGTACGACGACCTGAACCGAGACACCGGCCGCCGATGCGCGATAGAGCGCATCGATCACTTGCTCGTCGACGAGGGCGTTGGCCTTGAGCCGAATTCCCGCCTCGCCGCCCGCCAGCTTGCGCTCGATCTCGCCTTCGATACGTTCCACGATGCCCCGGCGCACCCCGTAGGGAGCTACGAGGAGGTTGCGATAACTGGTCTTTCGCGAGTACCCCGTCAAAGAGTTGAACAGATCCGTGAGATCGGCGCCGATCTCGGGCGAGGAGGTCAACAAGCCCACGTCCTCGTAGATTCGAGCGGTCTTCGGGTTGTAGTTGCCGGTTCCGATGTGGCAGTACCGTCTGATCACAGAGCCTTCGCGGCGAACCACCAAGCACGTCTTGCAGTGCGTTTTCAGTCCTACGAGTCCATAGACGACATGGACCCCTGCCTTTTCGAGCTTGCGCGCCCATTCGATGTTGGCTTGCTCATCGAATCTTGCCTTGATCTCCACGAGTGCCACCACCTGCTTGCCCGCACCTGCGGCATCGACGAGAGCGTTGACGATGGGGGAGTCGCCGGACGTTCGATACAGAGTTTGCTTGATGGCGAGAACCTGGGGGTCGGCCGCAGCTTGCTCGATGAAGCGCTGAATGCTGGTGGAGAAAGAGTCGTAGGGGTGATGTACCAGTACGTCCCCGTCGCGAAGGGTGGAGAAGACACTTTTGGGAGTTTCACGTTCCCCGAATGCCGGATGCGTTGCAGGTACGAAAGGCGCATCCTTAAGGTTCGGCCGGTCCACGCCGTACACCTGCCACAGGCATGAGAGGTCGAGCAAGCCGGGCACCTGAATCACGTCACCGGGGTCGACATCCAACTCTCGCAGCAGCAATTCGAGCATGTGCTCGGTCATGTCGTCTGCGATCTCGAGTCGAACGGGAGAGCCGAATCTGCGACGCGCGAGTTCGCGCTCCAATGCTTGGAGGAGATCCTCGTCTCGATCTTCCTCTACCTCGAAGTCGGCGTTGCGAGTGATGCGGAAGGCGTGGCTTTCCACTACGTCCATACCAGGGAACAGCACATCGAGATGTGCGGAGATCACTTCCTCCATCGACAGAAACGCATCGATGCGATGGCTGCCGTCGCCGCGTCGTACTCGGACGAAACGATCGACGTTGTCCGGCACCTTGACGCGTGCGAAGTGCTCACCCGAGGTGGCGTAGTCCTTCACTGTCACAGCAAGATTGAGGCTCAACCCGCTGATGTAGGGGAACGGGTGAGCCGGGTCGACGGCGAGCGGGGTGAGGACCGGAAACACTTGTTCGTGGAAATAACCGGACAGACGCTCCCTCTCATCCGCATCGAGATCGGACCAGCGGATGATCGCGATGCCCTCGGAAGTCAGCTCGGGGAGTATGGCGTCGAGGAGGACGCGAGCATGGCGGTGTGCAAGCTGTTGAGTGCGCTCACCGATCAGAGCCAATTGTTCACGCGGTGTGAGACCGTCCGCGGAGCGGACCGACAACCCTGTCTCGTCGCGGCGCTTCAGGCCTGCCACTCGCACCATGTAGAACTCGTCCAAATTGGACGCGAAGATGGCGAGGAACTTCGCTCGCTCCAGAAGCGGTAGAGATGAATCCTCCGCGAGAGCGAGGACGCGGGAGTTGAAGTCGAGCCAGCTCAATTCCCGGTTCAGGTACCGGTTCTCGGGCAGTGCGTCCGCGGCGTCCAGAGAATCGAGCGCAGTAGTCGCAGGAAGCGACGTCGGATTACCTGGCGTCGGGTTCGTCGGCGGTGCACTCGACTGCACTGTGTCGGTGCTGCCGTCCGACTCTGACGATCCGGCGGCGGCGGCTGGTCCTTCACTGTTGCTCACCGTCCGATCATCCCCCATTCGGGTGGACTGTGAAACTCGGATCGGTGAATTGTCCGGGTCTACTTGGTCGGCGATACCTCACCAACCGAGCGAGTGCAGCACTTCCGTCGTTTTGCGACCCACACCCAGTTCGAAAGCGAGCCGAACGTCGGAGATCGTATCGACGTCCAGACGCAGTCCTGGCCAGTGGCCGTCGAGGTCGAGCGCACCGGAATCCTGATGACGTTGCGCCGATGCCGGGCCGAACAGCGGGTCGAAACGACCCGAACTGCCCTTGAGGATCAACGCTGCTGTGCCGGTTCCATGATGGTCGCTGACTATGGATCGGCCATTCGGTCGAGCACGCGCGTACGCCTGCGCCAATTCCTCGCTGCGCAGTGCGGGCAAATCGGCTTGGAGTGCAACGATGTCGAGTCCATCCTGCGCCCGGATTGCCGATGCAGCAGTGGAGAACGCAGAGTTGAGCCGTGTGGACGAGTCCTCCGAAGGATCGCTCGACGGCTCCCGCGCAACGCGCGCGCCCATGCTTTCGGCGATCTTTGCGACCGCGGGATCGGGAGTGACCACCGTGATCCCGACGACCGAGTCGACGGCCCGAGCGGCCTCGGCCGTATCGCGAAGCATCGCCACGACGAGCCGTGCACGATCGGCAGCGGTGAACGAGTCGGCCAACCGAGACTTGGCGCTAACCAGGTCCCTGACGGCAATCACCACGTGCGCTCTTCCCATGACGGTCCATTCTGTCAGCGACTCGAGTATCAGTGGAGTTCGGCCTCGGCAACGCCTCGGACAGATACTGTGGTCCGGCGTGGTCCACATGATTTCTTGGCAACCAAAGAAGGTGGCGTTCGATGACCAAAGCAGCGGTACTCGGTTCTGGATCGTGGGGAACCGCATTCGCGAAGGTGCTCGCGGACGCAGGCACCGACGTCACGATGTGGGCCAGACGTCCGGAGTTGGCCGAGTCGATCAACGATAGTCACGAGAACACGGACTATCTTGCGGGAATCACACTGCCGTCTTCGATCTCGGCGACGAGTGATCCAGGCCGTGCACTGGACGGTGCGGATATCGTCGTTCTCGCCGTACCGTCACAGTCGCTTCGGGACAACCTCGCCGTGTGGACCGACTCGATTCCAGCCGATGCAACCTTGCTCAGCCTCGCCAAGGGGATCGAGACCGGGACATTGCTACGTATGAGTCAGGTCATCAGTCAGGTGACCGGAGCCGATCCGAGCCGAATCGCAGCGTTGTCCGGCCCGAATCTCGCTCGGCCCATCGCCGAGGGACAGCCGGCCGCCACGGTTATTGCATGCTCGGACTCCAGACGTGCTCTAGAGGTTCAAAAGTCCTGTGCCACTGGATATTTCAGGCCGTACACTAATTCGGACGTCATCGGGGTCGAGATCGGTGGTGCGTGCAAGAACGTGATCGCGTTGGCGTGCGGCATGGCCAGCGGAGTCGGGTACGGCGAAAACACGCTCGCCTCGATCATGACTCGTGGTCTCGCCGAGATCATCAGGCTCGGTTCGGCGCTCGGGGCGAAACCCGCCACCCTTGCAGGCTTGGCAGGCGTCGGTGATCTGGTGGCGACCTGTTCGTCATCGCTGTCACGAAATCGATCCTTCGGGGAACGGCTGGGCGTCGGTGGGTCGATGGAGAGTGCCCAGGCGGCAGCGAACGGTCAGGTCGCCGAAGGCGTCAAGTCGTGCACCTCGGTGCGGGCTCTGGCGGAGAGTTACGACGTCGAGATGCCGTTGACCGACGCGGTGCACCGCGTGTGCCACAGCGGACTGTCGGTCCCTGATGCAGTGGGTCATCTGCTCGGCCGTCGGATCAAGCCCGAGTAGCGTCGGCGGGCCACGTCTAGGCCCCTCTTCGGGGTGACGGTACGGTTTCGCCGTGAGCAATCCTCGTACCAGAGTCGCCCTGATCTTCGGTGGTCGGAGCAACGAGCACGCCGTTTCCTGCGTATCCGCAGGTAGCGTGCTCGACAACATCGACCGTGAACGATACGACGTGATTCCCATCGGTATCACCACCGATGGTGCATGGGTTCTCGGTGCCACCGACGTCGACGAACTTGCCATCCACGGACGGTCCCTGCCGTCGGTGGACAAGAACGGTACGGCTCTGGCGTTGACAGCGGACCCCACCCGGCGCGGCGCCATCATCGGTCTGGGTGACGAGGACGCAGGAAAGATCTTGGCGTCGGTGGACGTCGTGTTTCCCATTCTGCACGGCCCGTACGGCGAGGATGGCACGCTGCAGGGTCTCCTCGAGCTCGCCACAATTCCCTACGTCGGGCCTGGAGTCTTCGCCAGCGCCGCAGGCATGGACAAGGAGTTCACCAAGAAGCTACTGGCATCGGAGGGGTTGCCGGTCGGCAAGCAGATCGTGCTCAGACGAGGCACCGACGCACTGACGGCCGACCAACAGGAGTCGCTGGGCCTGCCTGCGTTCGTCAAGCCGGCGCGTGGGGGATCGTCGATCGGTATCACGAGAATCGTCGCATGGGACCAGCTTCCGGCAGCGGTGGCAGAGGCTCGCCGACATGATCCGAAGGTGATCGTGGAGGCCGCAATTCACGGACGTGAAGTCGAGTGCGGAGTCCTCGAGTTTCCGGATGGATCCATCCGAGCAAGCGTCGTGGCGGAGATCAGAATGCCCGACGCCCTAGCCGACGATCACACGTTCTACGACTTCGACAGCAAGTACCTGGACAACGTGTGTGAATTCGACGTTCCGGCACTTCTGACCGAGGACATCAGCGCATCCATCCGGGCTGCAGCAGTCGACGCATTCCGTGCCTTGGACTGCCAAGGTCTGGCCCGCGTCGACTTCTTCGTCACAGATGACGGACCGGTGATCAACGAGATCAACACGATGCCGGGATTCACCTCGATCTCGATGTTCCCGAAGATGTGGAACGCAACCGGCGTCGATTATGGAACGCTGATCGACACCCTCATCCAGACCGCACTCGCGCGCGGCACCGGGTTGAGATAGTTCGGTTACCTACCGAAGTGGGGCTGGATCGAGAGGTGTCTGCGCGAGTGAGTCCGAAATCGCAGTAGAGGCATCTTGCAGCGGCGTGGGTCCGGACCCGTTCGGCACGGTCAGCGCCACGTACACCGGGCGATCTACTGCAAACCACGTGCTCGCCTCGATGCCCGAGTCGGCGCCGGAGACTTCGAACCACTGAACGCCGTTGATCACCTGTAAAGGCGCTGCGACATCGAATCCGTCGGGGCGGTTCAGGCCGCACCGCAAGACCACGGGCTCGGATGTGTCGTCGTCGAGCGCCCAGGCTCGGGTTGCGAGCGGTGCCGGATCGGCGAGCTCGACGGTCGCATAGTCGCCGAGTGATGCTGGTAAGGCATCGACGAGTGCGCTGCAGTCGGCACTGTCTGCAGCAGGAGCGTCGACCGGCCCAAGGGCCTCGGGTGCCCGCGTCGAGGTTCCGGATATCGATACCGCAGCCACGATGAACCCGACCATCAGGGCAACGGGAAGTGCGATCGCGGTCGCGATTACCGCGGGATGGCGCTTGTCGGGCGCGGGCTCGGGGGTGGGCTCGGGCGCGTGATCGTCGGTATTCATCGTCCTCGGTGTCATCAGGAGTCGTTGTCGGACATTCGACAGCTCAGCCTACTGGTGATCGGCCCGTCCGAAATCCGCCACCGTGACACCCAGGTAGTGTCGCGGTGGTTTCTCGCGCGCGTCGAAAGTAGTCAGGTCTCTGCTCGGCCGCAGCTGAGAGGTACCGCAGGGTCGGCGGCAAGCCTGCCGCACCAGATGTAGGAGGAAGATCATCGACGACGAAGATCGTGTCGAAGTCCGGCAGCGAACCGTTGCCGAGATCGGCGAATTCGCGGTTATCGAACGCGCCACTCGCGGGCGCGTGCAGACCGCGGACTCGATCCTGGGTCCGGGCGACGACGCTGCCGTTGTCGCCGCACCGGATGGCAGGGTCGTCGTGACCACGGATATGTTGGTGCAGGGCAGGCACTTTCGTCTGGACTGGTCCAGCCCGGTCGATATCGGCCGGAAGGCAATCGCACAGAACGGTGCGGACATCGCTGCGATGGGAGCGCGGTGCACCGGATTTCTCGTTGCTCTGGGGTGCCCGGCCGACACGTCCATCGACGTCACAGATGGCGTGACCGAAGGGCTGTGGCGGGAGGCGAGCCGAGCAGGCGCCGGAATCGTCGGTGGTGACCTCGTGCAGAGTGACAGCTTGGTGATTTCGATCACCGCGCTCGGGGACCTCGGCGGAAGATCTCCAATCCTGCGGTCCGGGGCGGAATCGGGCAACGTCGTTGCCGTCAGCGGACGGTTGGGGTGGTCGGCAGGCGGTCTCGCTGTGCTTCTCGCGGGATCGACGCGGCATCGCAGCCTCGTGGAATTCCATCGCGCTCCGCAACCCGACTATCTTCAGGGGATCTCCGCCGCGGTCGGTGGTGCGACATCTTTGACCGATGTGTCCGACGGGTTGATCGCCGATCTCGGCCATATCGCCCAAGCATCCTCGGTCGCCATCGATCTCCACAGTGAATCGATCACCCTGGACGAGGAGATCGTCGACGCCGCACACGATCTCGGGTCATCCGCGCTCGACTGGGCTCTCAACGGTGGAGAGGATCACTCGTTCGTAGGCACCTTCCCGGCGGATGCCTCGCTCCCCGCCGGGTGGATTCGGATCGGCTGGGTCCGCGAGGGTGCCGGGGTCACCGTCGACGGTCGGAAGTTCTCGGGCGGGAACGGGTGGTCGAGTTTCTCGACCTGACAGTCGAGGGTCGACTGCGCTGCCGTCGGCGGCTTCACCTGGGTCGGCCAAGTTTTTTGGACCTGTAAGTTGCAGGACATGGCAATCTACGCGCTCGGCGACCGTGAACCGCAGATACATCCCGACGCCTACGTGCATCCTGACGCTGTGATCATCGGAGCTGTGACACTGGCCGCAGGCTCGTCTGTCTGGCCGGGAGCAGTCCTTCGCGGTGACTACGGAACTATTTCGGTCGGCTCTTACACCAATGTGCAGGACGGAACGGTCTTGCACTGCACGCCGATCCACCCGACCGTGATCGGATCGAACTGCGTCCTCGGACACAACGCTCATGTGGAAGGGGCAATTATCGGTGACGATTGCCTGATCGCTTCCGGCTCGGTGGTCCTCAACGGCTCGACGATCGGTGCTGGTTCGATCGTCGGCGCCGGCGCGGTGGTTCCGTTCGGATTCGTAGTTCCAGAGCGACGGATGGCTCTGGGGGTACCCGCGAAAGTCCGCGAGGGATACGAGGTTCCGCTCGGTCACCTCGACATCAACGTGAAAATGTATGCGGCCAATGCCACCTACTACCGCGACTCGCTTCGGCGGTTGGACGTATGAGCGGTAGGACACTCACCGACATCGTCGAAAGTGGTTGGGCCACAGCACTTGCACCGGTGGAGGACCGGATCTCGGCAATGGGGGACTTTCTTCGAAACGAAATCACCGAGGGACGCACCTATTTACCGTCCGGTGAGAACGTGCTGCGCGCGTTCACAAGGCCTTTCGCCAACGTCCGTGTTCTCGTCGTCGGCCAGGATCCGTACCCGACACTCGGCCACGCTGTCGGACTGAGCTTCTCGGTTGCTCCCGACGTTCGCCCCGTCCCGCGGAGCCTCGCCAACATCTTCAAGGAGTATTCGAACGATCTCGGATTTCCGACGCCATCGAGCGGAGACCTGACGCCATGGGCGGATCAGGGGGTTCTCCTCCTCAACAGAGTCCTCACCGTCGAACCAGGGGTCGCCGCGTCGCACCGCAAGAAGGGGTGGGAAGCGGTGACCGAGCAGGCGATTCGAGCACTCGTAGCGCGCGAGGAAGCAGAAAGGCCGTCGGGACTCGTCGCTATCTTGTGGGGTCGCGACGCGGCCACACTCAAACCCATGCTGGGACGGACTCCCATCATCGAGTCCGTGCATCCTTCACCGTTGTCGGCATCGCGAGGATTCTTCGGCACCAAGCCGTTCAGTCGCACCAATGAGCTACTGATCGCCGGCGGATACGAGCCTATCGACTGGCGGCTTTCCTGACTGTGTGCGAGTCAGGAAAAATCGGGTCGACGCTTCTCGACGAAAGCATCGACACCTTCGCGGCCTGTGTGTCCAACCGCCGCCGCGGAGATCGACACGGCCTCGGCCTCCAATTGCTCGGCCAGAGTCCGGTGCTCCGAGTGCGCCAGCAACTCTTTCGCGCCGCGGTAAGCCGATGTCGGCCCGGCGGCGAACGTTCGAGCCAACCGCTCGGCCTCGCTCACGATGATGTCGTCGCCGACGAGCCGGCTCAGTAATCCGAGTCGCACGGCCTCTTCGCCGTTGAGGATCGAGTCGTTCAGGAGAATGTCACGCGCTCTGACCGAGCCCACGATGCGCGGCAAAGTCCAGGTCATCCCGCCATCCGGGGTGAAACCGATTCCTGGGTAAGCCGGACGCATCTTGGTTGCCCGCCCGCCGATGGCGACATCGGCGTGACAGACCAAACTCATCCCGGCACCTGCTGCCCATCCGTGCACACCGGCGACGACGGGAACTGTCGTGGCCGCCAGTTCCAGGACGAAGGCATGGAAGCCGTCGGCCACGGCGCGGACGTAACTTCCGCGATCGTCCGCTGAAGCGAAAGCTCGCACGTTGCCGCCCGCGCAGAAATTGGGGCCGGTACCGACGAGAAGAACGCATCCGACGCGAAGATCACCTGCGTTCACCGACCGAAGTGCCGCAGCCCCTTCGGTCATGGCATCGCCACTGAGCGAGGTGCCTGCAGCATCGGTCGACACGATGATCTTCAGGACGCCGTCAACCAGTTCGACATGATTCGTGCTTTCGAAGTTCGTCACAATCGCACTGTATCCGGCCGCATCGGTCGGCATCGACGGTGCCCTGACGATCGAGAAGCGATCGCGAGGACATCCTTGCTGAACTGCCGTGGCAGACAAGACAACTATGGCCTCACTGCTCCGAGAGCAGTGAGGCCATAGTCGAGTCTCGTGGGCGAAAGTCAGCCCCGAACCACCTTGCCTGCCTTGAGGCAGGACGTGCAGACGTTCATACGCTTGTTGTTGCCGGGGGCAACCTGTGCATGAACGGTCTGGATGTTCGGGTTCCAACGACGGTTGGTCCGTCGGTGCGAGTGCGAGACCGACTTACCGAAGCCGGGCCCTTTGGCGCATACGTCGCAGACGGCAGCCATAGTCGCGAACTCCTTGATAGATGATTGATCATTAACGTGCGGGCGATTGCTCCGAATAACTTCAGCAGACAGTACGCCGAACCACACCGGGCAACCCTGCAAGAATAGCGGGCGTAGCGGGAATTAACCAAACCGCGTCCAGACTCCACGTCGTGAGAGACGCTCGACGGAGTGCCGACCAGTGCCTGCAGTAGCTCGAGTCTAGGCTGACTCGTCGAAAGATGCTGGGTCATGGAAGGTCGGTGGCGCAGCCGAAACGAATGTGGGTTCTTTCAGCGAGAACTGGGGGCGAACAGGTGGTTGACGTGGTCGAGCACGGTGAGAAGTCCATGGCCGTCGGCAGTCCCATGTCCCCGCCCATGTCCTCTCTGGGGGTCGAGGGCATTCGGCTGTGGGCCTATAGATGTGTCGACGGCCTCACTGCTCGGTGCGACGAGATCAACGAACTGAATGTCTTCCCGATCGCGGACTCCGATACCGGGACCAATCTCGTGTTCACCATTCGTGCAGCGGTGGAGTCGATGCGGACCGCAGGCGCGGACGCCGATATCGCTGCCGTTTCGGCAGCGCTGGCACAAGGCTCCATAGCCGGTGCGCGGGGGAATTCCGGGGTGATCGTGTCTCAATTGCTGCGTGCCGTTGCAGAGGTTGCGGCCGACGGTGAGTTCGATGGAGCCGCGCTCACCCGTGCACTGGTTCGGGCGGCCGACCTCGTCGTCGACGTCGTGAGCGTTCCGGTGGACGGGACGATCGTCAGCGTGCTCGGCAGTTCGGCTTGCGCGGTCGCAAACCTCGATCAGCCGTGCGATATCGCAGCAGTGGCGCGCTGCGCGGCCGAATCGGCAGCCGTGGCACTCGACCGCACGCGCCACCAACTGCCGGCTCTTCGAGCAGCAGGGGTCGTCGATGCAGGCGCACTCGGTCTTCTCGTGATGCTCGACGCGCTCTGCGGTGTCGTGACCGGAAGCGAGCCGCCGCCGAGACAGCGCTACCACCGGCAAGTGACGACCGAGACCAGTCGCGCCGTGATGCCGAGATCGAACAATCGCCTCGATTCGGTGCAGGTGGGAGAGGCGATCGTCGGATACGAGGTCCTCTATCAGCTTTCCGATATCGACGACGACGCTGCGATCGAGTTGCGGCGAGCGCTGACAGAGATCGGTGATTCGGTGGTCGTCGCCGGTGACGGCAACGGTTCGTGGTCCGCTCATGTTCACACGGCCAATGCTGGTCTGGCCGTCGATATAGGCTTAGGTGCCGGGCGGATACACGGTGTGCGCATTGCAGCCTTCGGTACAGGGGAGGGCTGTGGCACGGCGGCTTCGACTCCGGACGACGGCGGGGAAGTCATCGGTCGAGAGATATTGGCGGTGGTCGCAGGTGAGGGTGCCGAGCAGCTGTACCTCGCCGAGGGCGCACACGTACTTCGTTGCGACACAACAGAGATAGGACCCACACAGTTGTGCGCGGCGATCGTCGGATCCAGGCACACGGAGGTCCTCGTTCTGCCGAACGGGGCATTGTCCGCCCAGGAGTTGGTGGCCGTCAGCGTCGCTTCACGCAACGCCGGCAAGGACGTTTTGATGCTTCCGTCGTCGTCGATGGTTCAAGGCCTGGCGGCACTCGCCGTCCACGACCCGACCAAAGAGGGAGTGGACGACGCATTCACGATGTCCGAAGCGGCGGCCGGGACCCGGTGGGCTTCGGTCCGAATCGCCGAGGGACGCGCCCTGACGTGGGTCGGGACATGTGAACCCGGTGACGGCCTCGGTTTGGTCGGGCGGGAAGTGGTGGTTATCGGGTCCGACGCGATCACGGCCGGATGTAGCCTGCTCGATCAATTGTTGTCGGCGGGTGGTGAGATGGTGACCATGCTGCTGGGGGAGTCCGCAGATGCCGAATTCGGTCAGCGGTTGGCCGCGTACGTCGCCGAGCATCATCCCGTCGTGGAGTTCGTCACCTATCGCGGAGGGCAGCCAGGAGACATGGCTCAACTCGGCGTGGAATGAGAACTTCGCACGAGAACCGGATCGAGAAGGTAAGGACGACAAGCGAGAATGGTGGCACTCTCGGATCGGCTCGACGGGGTCCTCGGCGACAAGGTGGCCGGGCCCTTGGCAGAATTGTTCGCGCTCGAGACCGTCGAGGATCTCTTGCGGTACTACCCACACCGTTACATGACGCAGGGCGCCGAACTGAGCGAAAAGGAACCGCCGGAGGGCGAGCACATCACCATCGTCGCGACGATCGCATCGGCAACGTTGCGAACGATGAAGGCGCGCAAAGGGCAGTTTCTTGCAGTCTCTCTCGCCGCGGAAGACCAGCAGATCGATGCGACGTTCTTCAGCCCCCACAAACTCAAGCATGTCCTCACCCCGGGAAGACGCGGAATGTTCTCGGGCAAGGTCAAGTATTTCGGCAGGCGATGGAATCTGACCCACCCGAGTTACGTGATTCTCGGCGGGGACGAGGATGACGGTGCGGTGCTCACCGAAGGTCGAGTCGTGGGTGGTGGATCTTTGGCAGGTTTGGCGCGTGGCTCGCTCGATTCGTCCGGCAGTGTCGACATGTCGGTGTTCGAGCGCACATTCGTTCCGATCTATCCCGCAGCGAAGGACGTGGAGAGTTGGACGTTCATGCGCTGCGTCCGTCAAGTTCTAGACCAGTTGGACACCGTCGAGGACCCACTTCCGCCGGAGGTGCGTTCGGTGCGGGGTCTGGTGGACCTCGACACCGCACTGCGTTGGATCCACTTTCCGGAATCAGCAGAAGAAAAGGACCAGGCCCGAGCCCGTCTGAAGTTCGATGAAGCACTCGCAGTGCAGCTCGTTTTGGCAGCACGCAGACAGGATGCGTCGAGCAGGATTGCGCCCGAATGTGCGCCACGTGTGGACGGGATTGCGGCGGAGTTCGAGCGTCGACTTCCGTTCACGTTGACTGCAGGGCAGTTGACGGTGGCGGCGGAAATCTCTGCTGACTTGTCTCAGGGACATCCGATGTCGCGATTGCTACAGGGTGAAGTGGGATCGGGTAAGACAGTGGTTGCCCTACGGGCAATGCTGCAGGTGATCGATTCAGGTCATCAATGTGCCCTGTTGGCCCCTACCGAGGTTCTGGCGTCGCAGCACGCACGATCCATCTCGGCGATGCTGGGCTCGTTGGCGGCTGCCGGCGAACTCGGATCCCACGAGCTCGCCACCAAGGTCGCACTGCTGACCGGTTCCATGTCGACGGCGGCCAAGCGGACAGCGCTGCTGGATGCAATTACCGGAGACGCCGGAATCGTGATCGGGACGCACGCGCTCATCCAAGATCGTGTCGAGTTCATGGACCTCGGCATGGTCGTCATCGACGAACAACACAGGTTCGGCGTAGAACAGCGGGATGCGCTCAGATCCAAGGCGCGAAACAACAGAAGTCCCCACCTGCTCGTGATGACGGCAACGCCGATTCCGCGGACCATCGCCATGGCCTCTCTGGGTGATCTCGAGACGTCCGTTCTGGCCGAGCTCCCGCGCGGACGCGCACCGATCAAGACCAGCGTGGTTCCGGCATCGCAGAAGCCGAGTTGGGTCGATCGTGCGTGGGAACGTATTCGTGAGGAAGTCGGCGCGGGCCGACAGGCGTACGTCGTCTGCTCTCGGATCGGTGACGACGACGCGGAGGGTACTGGGAAGCGTCCGCGAACACGTGCAGCCGGCCCCGACGACGATCGCGCACTTCCCGAGACCAAATCTGCCCTCGAGATGTACGACATGCTCACCGGTGGCCCGTTCGCCGATCTCCGTGTCGGAATGCTGCACGGCCGGATGCCCGCGGAGGAGAAGGACGCCTCGATGCAGGACTTCACAGCAGGCGAGATCGATGTGTTGGTGTGCACGACTGTGGTCGAGGTCGGCGTCGACGTACCGAATGCCACGGTCATGGTGATCGTCGACGCAGATCGGTTCGGAATCAGCCAGTTACATCAGTTACGGGGTCGCATCGGCCGTGGCGGTCACCAGGGTCTGTGCATCATGATCAGCCAACTCAGTCCGATGGGTGCTTCGTTCTCGCGTTTGACAGCGGTGGCTGCGACCAATGACGGATTCGAGTTGGCCAATCTCGATCTGACTACGCGCCGAGAGGGCGATGTGCTCGGTGCAGCACAATCGGGGACCGTGACCAGCCTTCGCCTGCTCTCACTCATCGACGACGAAGACGTGATCGCCGACGCCCATGCGTGCGCAAGGTCGCTGTTCGAGTCGGATCCGACGATGGCGGATCATCCTGGCGTCGCGTCGATGATGAAATCCGCGTGGCGGTCGGACCGAATCGACTATCTGGAGAAGTCCTGACGGGTCTCTGCACCGTTTAAGACGCCGGAATGTCTCATATCTCGAGATGGCGGACGCTGTTGGTGGACTTGTCGGCGGTAGGTTTAGCGCATGTTCTCCAAAGTGTTGGTTGCCAATCGTGGCGAGATTGCTATCCGTGCATTTCGCGCGTCGTACGAGTTGGGTGCCGCTACTGTGGCTGTCTTCCCGTTCGAGGACCGTAATTCGGTTCACCGGACGAAGGCGGACGAGGCGTATGAGATCGGGGAGAAGGGCCATCCCGTCCGCGCGTATCTGTCGGTGAAGGAAATCGTCGCTGCAGCACAGCGCAGCGGTGCCGATGCGGTGTATCCGGGGTATGGGTTCCTGTCGGAAAATCCTGATCTCGCTGCTGCGTGCGCGGCGGCGGGCATCACGTTCGTCGGGCCTTCGGCCGAGGTGCTCGAGTTGACGGGCAACAAGGCCCGCGCGATTGCCGCGGCCAAACGCGCTGGTCTCCCGGTCCTGGCCTCGTCCGAGCCGTCTTCCGACATCGAAGAATTGGTAGCGGCCTCGGAAACGATGACCTTCCCCTTGTTCGTGAAGGCAGTGGCCGGCGGCGGCGGTAGGGGTATGCGCCGGGTAGCCGAGCCGGCGCAGTTGCGTGAGTCGATCGAAGCGGCGGCGCGTGAGGCGGAGTCGGCGTTCGGTGACGCGACTGTGTTCTTGGAGCAGGCGGTTATCGATCCGCGTCACATCGAGGTGCAGATCCTGGCGGATGGGCAGGGCAACGTGGTGCACCTGTTCGAGCGGGATTGTTCTCTGCAGCGGCGTCATCAGAAGGTTATCGAGATGGCACCTGCGCCGAATCTCCCTGGGGAGCTTCGTGATCGGATGTGCGCCGACGCGGTCGCTTTCGCTAAGGAGATCGGGTACTCGTGCGCGGGCACGGTGGAGTTCCTCCTCGACACTCGGGGCAACCATGTGTTCATCGAGATGAATCCGCGTATCCAGGTGGAGCATACGGTGACCGAAGAGGTCACCGACGTCGATTTGGTACAGGCACAGTTGCGCATTGCCTCGGGGGAGACCCTCGCCGATCTGGGATTGGCCCAAGAGAACATCGTGTTGCGTGGGGCGGCACTGCAATGCCGAATTACCACCGAGGACCCGTCGAACGGTTTCCGACCCGATACCGGCCGTATCACCGCGTACCGCACCCCGGGTGGTGCCGGTGTGCGATTGGACGGTGGAACGACACTCGGTGCCGAAGTCGGCGCCTACTTCGATTCCATGCTCGTCAAGTTGACGTGTCGAGGCAGAGATTTCGATACCGCGATTGCGCGTGCGCGTCGCGCGGTGGCGGAGTTCCGTATTCGCGGCGTAGCAACGAATATCCCTTTTCTGCAGGCAGTTCTGGTCGATCCGGACTTCACTGCGGGGAGAGTGACAACCTCGTTCATCGAAGAACGTCCGCAACTGCTGACCTCGCGTACCTCCGGGGACCGCGGAACGAAGATTCTGACGTATCTGGCGGATGTGACCGTCAACAAGCCGCACGGGGAGCGCCCGTCGCCGGTGTACCCGCACGACAAACTTCCCCACGTCGATTTCTCGGCGCCGATACCCGACGGTAGTAGGCAGCGCCTGTTGGCGTTGGGGCCGGAGGGTTTCGCTCGTGATCTGCGCAATCAGAAAGCACTCGCGGTCACCGACACGACATTCCGGGATGCACATCAGTCGTTGCTCGCAACCAGGGTACGCACGTCAGGGTTGTTGATGGTCGCACCGTACGTAGCCCGCACGACGCCGGAGTTGCTCTCGATCGAATGTTGGGGCGGGGCGACATACGATGTGGCACTGCGTTTCCTGCACGAGGATCCGTGGGAACGTCTGGCTGCGTTGCGTGAGGCGGTGCCCAACGTTGCGTTGCAGATGTTGCTACGGGGCCGTAATACGGTGGGCTACACCCCGTATCCGGAGAAAGTGACCCGCAGCTTCGTCGCGGAGGCGACGGACACAGGTATCGACATCTTTCGCATCTTCGATGCGTTGAACAACGTCGACCAGATGCGTCCGGCGATCGACGCGGTTCGTGAGACGGGTACCGCGCTGGCCGAGGTCGCGTTGAGCTATACCGGTGACCTGTCGAATCCGAACGAGACGCTGTACACGCTGGACTACTACCTGAAGCTGGCGGAGCAGATAGTCGACGCGGGTGCCCATGTGCTGGCGATCAAGGACATGGCCGGTTTGCTGCGTGCCCCTGCCGCACGGACGTTGGTGACGGCGTTGCGGAGCAATTTCGATCTTCCGGTGCACGTGCACACCCACGACACTCCCGGTGGTCAGTTGGCGACGTACCTGGCGGCGTGGGAGGCGGGCGCCGATGCCGTCGACGGTGCGAGTGCTTCGATGGCAGGTGCAACTTCGCAGCCCGCGTTGTCTGCGATCGTGGCTGCTGCTGCGCACACCGAGCGAGATACGGGCCTGAATCTGGCCGCAGTATGCGATTTGGAGCCGTATTGGGAGGCGTTGCGGAAAGTGTATGCGCCCTTCGAGTCGGGTTTGATGGCTCCGACGGGACGGGTGTACACCCACGAGATTCCGGGTGGGCAGCTCTCGAATCTCCGTCAGCAGGCGATCGCATTAGGTTTGGGCGACAAGTTCGAAACTGTGGAAGAGAATTACGCTGCTGCGGATCGGATGTTGGGGCGTTTGGTCAAGGTGACGCCCAGCTCGAAGGTTGTCGGCGATCTCGCGCTCGCTTTGGTCGGCGCCGATGCGTCGGCAGAGGAGTTCGCGGAGAATCCCGGAAAGTTCGATATCCCTGATTCGGTGATCGGTTTTCTGCGTGGCGATCTCGGAATGCCTGCGGGCGGATGGCCGGAACCGTTGCGTTCGAAGGCTTTGGAGGGGCGAAGTGAGGGCAAGCCCGAGACCGAGCTGACCGTCGAGGAGGAACGGAGTCTCGATGGGACGTCGGCGACGCGTCGGGAGATGTTGAATCGGTTGCTCTTTCCGGGTCCTAGTGCGGAGTTGGCGGAGCATCGGGAAAAGTACGGCGATACCTCGCGGTTGTCGGCGAATCAGTTTTTCTACGGTTTGCGTCAGGGAGATGAGCATCGTGTTCGGCTCGAGAAGGGCGTGGAGTTGCTGATCGGGCTGGAGGCCATTTCCGATGCCGATGAGCGAGGGATGCGCACGGTGATGTGCATTCTGAACGGTCAGTTGCGTCCGGTGTCGGTTCGTGATCGTTCGATTTCGAGTGAGGCGCCGACGATCGAGAAAGCGGATCGGTCCAATTCCGGTCATGTTCCGGCACCGTTTGCTGGTGTGGTGACGTTGGTAGTGGCCGTCGGGGACGAGGTCTCGGTGGGAGAGACGGTTGCCACGATCGAAGCGATGAAGATGGAAGCCGCGATCACCGCATCCAAGGGTGGGAAGGTCAGCCGCCTGGCCATCGGCGGTGTCCAGCAAGTCGAGGGCGGGGATCTGCTCGTCGTGATAGGCAGCGGCGAAGGCACTTCGGTGAACGACTGACGGGGTGTGGACACGGCGGCCAAAAGGAACTCGACACCGAGTAGCCTTCTGTAACTGAGTAACCTTCTGTAGATGACCCGGATCGTGGCAGGCATCGCAGGAGGCCGAACCCTGAAAGTCCCGCCTCGCGGCACGCGTCCAACATCGGACCGTGTCCGCGAGGCGTTGTTCAGCTCGTTGGACTCGCGTCTGGATCTCGACGGCGCTGCCGTGCTCGATCTCTATGCCGGGTCGGGCGCCCTTGGATTGGAAGCACTTTCACGCGGTGCGTCGACTGTCGTGATGGTGGAGTCCGATCCGCGAGCGGCAGAGGTGATTCGGGGTAACGCCGCCGGCATCGGGTTGCCCGGGGCGTCCGTTCGATGTGCTCCTGTCTCCGCAGTGTTGGCAAGCCAGGCCGACCGTCGTTACGACCTCGTGTTGGCCGACCCTCCCTATGCCATCGCCGATTCCGCGGTTGCGCAGATGCTCGTCGAACTTCTCACGAACGGTTGGTTGGCACCGGAAAGTCTTGTGGTGTTGGAACGCTCGTCCAGATCGGCGGAAACCGCCTGGCCCGAAGGCTTGGTGGCGGAGAAGGTCAAGAAGTACGGCGAGACGCGAATCGAAATCGCCGGACTGGCACGGTGATAGCGTGAGCGCCATGACTGGAGCAGTGTGTCCTGGATCCTTCGACCCGGTGACCAATGGCCATATCGATGTGATCACCAGGGCTGCGGCGCAGTTCGATGAGATCATTGTCACCGTCATGATCAACAAGAGCAAGCGCGGCCTGTTCTCTGTCGACGAGCGCATCGAGCTTCTCGGCGAAGCGACGGCCCATCTGAAGAACGTCCGGATCTCCTCGTGGCACGGACTGCTCGTGGACTATGCGAAGCAGGAGGGCTTCACTGCGATCGTGAAGGGTCTGCGTGGAGCAAACGATTTCGACTACGAACTTCAGATGGCCCAGATGAATCAGCGATTGACAGGTGTGGACACCCTTTTCATCCCCGCGAATCCATCGTTCAGCTTCCTGTCCAGTTCGCTGGTCAAAGAGGTTGCTACCTTCGGTGGAGACGTCGCAGGAATGGTCCCCGAGAATGTTCACTCCAGACTACTGAGCCGCATCGCCGAGCGCGCCGCCGAATAGATCGGGCGACACACCGAGGCGAGTGCGACGCGCAGGCAGCAATCACCAGGCAAACTGGAAGTGCACTTACCGCACGTTTCTTCGTAGTTTCTATCGATTGGGGTTACCGGTGTACCGCGTATTCGAGGCACTCGACGAACTCGTCGCCATTGTCGAGGAGGCGCGCGGTGTCCCTATGACGGCCGGCTGCGTTGTTCCTCGCGGCGACGTCCTTGAACTTCTCGATGATGTGCGCGACTCGATTCCCGGTGAACTCGACGACGCGCAAGACGTTCTCGATCACAAGGACAAACTGGTCACGGACGCTCGGGCGACGGCAGAGAAAACTGTCACCTCGGCCAACGACGAAGCCCAGGACACCGTCGAGAATGCGCGCGATTCCGCTGACCGAATATTGGCGGATGCGAAATCGCAGGCCGATCGCATGGTTGCCGAGGCGAAGGCTCACGCTGAGCAACTCGTCGACGATGCGAACGACACCGCAGAGCGTTCGGTCGAAGCAGGAAGGCGTGAGTACGAGACGCTGACGACGCGAGCGCGGTCGGAGTCGGAGCGTCTCATCGAGTCGGGTCAGGCTTCGTACGATCGATCGGTCGCAGACGGAGCCGAGGAGCAGGCGCGGTTGGTCGATCAAACCGAGGTCGTGCAGGCCGCACGTACAGAATCCGCGCGCATCGTCGACACTGCGCATGCCGAATCAGACCGAATGCGCAGTGAATGCGACGTCTATGTCGATACCAAGCTGGCGGAGTTCGAGGAGTTCCTCAGTGGCACTATTCGCTCTGTGGGGCGTGGCCGCCAGCAGTTGCGAACCGGATCGGGTGTCCCGGACTACGGCCCGGATCCGTCCGGCGAGGGGCGTCGTCCGCGCAGGTAGATCGTCCAGATTTGCTCATGCCTGAGTCTGTGCGTACCGTTGTGTGGTTGCCCAAAGGTTGTCCGGGCCCGGCGCGCCATGTCGGTGCGGTTGGTCCAACAGCTCCAAGGTGATCGAATCAATCGTCTGAGCAGGAAGATTACTGTGTCTACCCGTCGTAATACCCCTCGTGCCGAAGCAGGCACGGGATTCGTGCTGGACATCGACAACCTGAGCCGTCGGCCCGGGTCCATGACAGAGATCCAGCGGACGATTGTCGCGCCCACGCGAATCGGCCTCGATGCGATCGCCATCGAAAAGGGGTCGCCGGTCGATCTCGATCTTCGCCTCGAAGCTGTATCGGAGGGTGTGCTCGTTACCGGCACCGTCCGCGCAGACACTGCGGGCGAGTGCTCGCGGTGCCTGGAGCCTGTTTCGGGGGCGGTGGATGTGTACCTCACCGATCTGTTCGCTTACCCGTCCAGCGTCACTGAGGACACGACCGACGAGGAGGAGATTCATCGCGTAGTCGATGATCAGATAGACCTACAGCCAGTCGTCGTGGATGCGGTCGGATTGGAGCTTCCATTGCATCCTCTCTGCCGTGAAAACTGTCAGGGATTGTGCTCGGAATGCGGCATCAACCTGGCGATTGCGGAATCTGGACATAATCATGAGATAGTTGATCCTCGCTGGGCTGGACTTGCAGCCAAATTTGGCGTGGATCCAGTATCGAGCACCGAACTTGTGAACAACGAAGCCGAGGAGAAGTAGAAGTGGCTGTCCCGAAGCGTAAAATGTCGCGTTCCAACACGAGGTCGCGTCGTGCACAGTGGAAGGCCACAGTGCCTACGCTTGTCACGTGCCCCAACCGTGGATGCGGCGAGAAGACACTGCCCCACATTGCGTGCCCCTCGTGCGGCACCTACAAGGGCCGACAGGTAGCAGCAGCTGTCTGATCTTCAGCACATGACATCGAAGAGCAGTTCTACTCACCTGAACGGCTCGACAGCTGACAGCGGCGGGGACGACCGAGAGTCGCTCCTCGCCGCTCTTGGCGTCGTACTTGCTGAACCCCTGTTGACTCTGGCATTGACCCACCGGTCGTACGCGTACGAGCGTGGTGGTCTGCCTACCAACGAGCGGCTGGAATTCCTGGGTGATTCGGTTCTCGGCTTGACCGTGACCGAGGAGCTCTACACTGCTCATCCGGAGAAATCCGAAGGCGAGTTGGCCAAGATTCGTGCCAGCGTCGTGAACATGCATGCTTTGGCCGAGGTGGCACGCGAACTCGGTGAAGGCGGCCTCGGCCGTCATCTCCTGCTCGGCAAAGGCGAGGAACAGACCGGTGGTCGTGACAAGCCCAGCATTCTGGCCGATGGCATGGAGTCCCTGTTGGGCGCGATTCACCTCCAGCATGGGATAGAGGTCGCACGTCGTGTCGTTCTGACCCTGTTCGCACGTTTACTGGACCGAGCACCACGCTTGGGCGCCGGCCTGGACTGGAAGACCAGTCTTCAGGAGCTGACTGCTGTGGAATCGCTTGGCGTGCCCGTATACGAAATCTCCTCCACGGGACCAGACCACGACAAAGAATTCACCGCGACCGTCGTCGTCGGCGGTAAGCCACTCGGCGTAGGTGTGGGTCGATCCAAGAAGGAAGCCGAGCAGAAGGCAGCGAGTACTGCCTGGAAGGACATCTCCGACGGAAACGGGAGCTCTGCCGCCGTCGAGCCCCCCTCCGTAAAGCCCTCCTCCGTAAAGCCCTCCGCCGGCGCACTCGATTCGCCCGCCACCGACGTCGCTACCGCCCCGCACGCGGAGTAGCGGATACCCGATGCCCGAGTTACCCGAGGTCGAAGTAGTGCGCCTCGGTCTCGAATCGCACGTAGTCAACACAACCATCGAATCGGTGGAGGTACTGCACCCTCGCGCGGTCCGGCGTCACTTTGCTGGTGCGCGGGATCTGGAGGCTCAGCTACACGGCCGCCGTATCGTGTCGGCGGAGCGTCGCGGCAAGTATCTGTGGCTTCCACTCGATGCGCATGACGACGCGATAGTCGTGCACTTGGGAATGAGCGGCCAAATGCTCGTGCAGCCACCGTCGGTGCCTGCCGAGAAGCACCTCCGCATCCGTGTGGGGCTGGATAACGGAGCCGAACTCCGATTCGTCGATCAACGAACTTTCGGTGGTTGGGCCATCGCGCACCTCGAATCTGTCGACGGGTCCGTGGTTCCAGAGACCGTGGCACACATCGCACGAGACCCGGTGGATCCGTTGTTCGATGCGGAATCCGTCGTGAACGTGTTGCGGGGCAAACACACCGAGATCAAGCGCGCCGTACTCGACCAAACGGTGCTGTCGGGCGTGGGCAACATCTACGCCGACGAGGCACTGTGGCGCGCCAAGATTCACGGCAACCGAATTGCAGAGACCTTGTCGAGGCCAGTTCTACGCACACTGTTGACCTCGGTTCACGCGGTGATGGGTGAGGCTCTCGCGCAAGGCGGCACATCCTTCGACGCGCTGTATGTCAATGTCAACGGCGAATCGGGATACTTCGATAGGTCGTTGGATGCGTACGGCCAAGAGGGGCTGCCATGTTCGCGTTGTGGTACCCCGATCCGGCGTGAGAAGTTCATGAACAGATCGTCGTACAGCTGTCCCACCTGCCAGCCGCGACCTCGAAATACTCGGACCTGACGCTGCCCTGACTGCCGTTCACTCTAGAATCGACTCTCATGGCTGATGAGAGCACACCGACGGCACTGTGGGTCGAACGGACGGGGACGCGTCGATACACCGGAATGAGCTCGCGAGGAGCCGAGGTGTTGATCGGTTCGGAATCGGTCGACGGGGTTTTCACCCCTGGCGAGTTGCTCAAGATCGCGCTCGCGGCATGCACCGGGATGAGTTCGGATCTCCCATTGTCGCGCCGCCTCGGTGACAATTACGACTCGAAGGTGACGGTGTCTGGCTCTGCCGATCGCGAGAACGAACGCTACCCGGAGTTGCGTGAGGTACTCGCGGTCGATCTCAGCGAGCTCGACCCCGATGCGCAGCAGCGATTGCTGGTCGTCGTCGAGCGCGCCATCGACAAGGTGTGCACCGTCGGACGCACGTTGAAAGCAGGCGCTGAAGTATCTCTCGAAATCGACGTGGACGGCTGACGATGGGGATTCCGACGTCGATGGCGATCGACTCGCTCGTCCTCTACTGCACGGTTCCGACAGAACGGTCCGAAAGTTGACCTCTACGTGTGAGATCCGGTTGACCGCTTGGGTGCACGGTTCGGTGCAAGGCGTCGGGTTTCGATGGTGGACCCGTTCGCGCGCCCTCGAACTCGGACTGAGCGGCCACGCGACGAACAGCGCGGACGGTCGAGTGCTCGTCATTGCCGAGGGTGCACGAGAAAGCGCCGAGCGCCTCCTCGCATTGCTTCGTGGAGGAGATACGCCGGGCGTGGTGACCCTCGTCGTGGAGAGCTGGGATCGGCCGCGTGGTGGGCTCAACGGCTTCGTCGAGCGGTGATGAAGGGACGTATTCGGACCGTGACGCTCCAGATCTCGTACGCGCAGGTGAGGTACACCCGGTACTCTGAAGCGCCATGCATCTCAAGAGTCTGACGCTCAAGGGCTTCAAGTCCTTTGCTTCGGCGACGACTCTTCGTTTCGAGCCAGGTATTACCTGCGTCGTCGGGCCCAATGGGTCGGGGAAGTCCAACGTCGTGGACGCTCTCACCTGGGTGATGGGGGAGCAGGGAGCGAAGGCTCTACGTGGCGGCAAGATGGAAGATGTCATCTTTGCGGGCACGTCGGGACGTGCACCGCTGGGGCGTGCGGAAGTGACGCTCACGATCGACAACTCCGACGGAGCGTTGCCCATCGACTACTCCGAGGTGTCGATCACCAGGCGAATGTTTCGTGATGGGGCAGGCGAATACGAGATCAACGGAGCCTCGTGTCGACTGATGGACGTTCAGGAATTGCTGAGCGACTCCGGCATCGGACGCGAAATGCACGTCATCGTCGGGCAGGGGCGGCTCGCTGCGATCCTCGAATCCAGGCCGGAAGATCGACGGGCGTTCATCGAAGAGGCTGCGGGCGTTCTCAAACACCGTAAACGCAGAGAGAAGGCGGTCCGCAAGCTCGACGCCATGCAGGCGAACCTGGCTCGACTGACCGACCTGACCACCGAGCTTCGACGTCAACTCAAGCCTCTCGGTCGTCAAGCCGAAGTCGCTCGTCGCGCGCAGACGGTCCAAGCGGATCTTCGCGACGCCCGGCTGCGTATCGCGGCCGACGACTTGGTCGGCCGACGTGCAGAGTTTGCCAACCAGACTCAGGACGAAGCTGCCGCCCGCGAACAGTACGCGACTGTTCAGGACACGCTCGAGGCAGGCAATGTCGCACTCGGAGAGCTCGAACAGTCGGTTGCACGGTTGACTCCGAGCGCGGAGGCCGCCGGGCAAATCTGGTTTCAGTTGTCCGCACTCGCCGAACGAGTCAACGCCACCATCCGAATCGCGAAAGAGCGTGCACGTCATCTCGATTCGGCTTCGTCGACGGGCCGTGGTCAGGACCCGGACGAACTCGAAGCTCAGGCGGATCGTGTCGCCGAAGAAGAATTGGAACTCGTCGAGGCCGTCGAGATCGCACGCGAGTCTCTCGAGGCTGCACGCGAACAGCTGGCCGAACGTGAGGCTGCGGCGTCCGAGGCCGAACGCGCTCATATGGCTGCGGTGCGTGCGGTCGCCGATCGCCGAGAAGGATTCGCCCGGCTTTCCGGGCAGGTCGACACCTACCGAACCAAGGCCGATTCCACCGATGCAGAGGTTGCTCGGCTGTCCGTGGCGATCGACGAGGCTCGTGAGCGCGGAGACATTGCGCAGATGGAGTTCGAGAGCGTCCAGGACCAGATAAGCGGGCTCGACGCCAGTGAATTGAGTCTCGACACGCAGTACGAACGAGCCGTGATGGCGCTCCGAAGTGCGGACGCGCGCGTGACCGAACTGCAGAACGAGGACCGTGTTGCGGGGAAAAAGGTTGCCTCGTATCAGGCTCGAATAGAAGCGTTGAAGATGGGACTCGAACGCAAGGACGGAGCCAGTTGGCTCATCGAGAACTCTCAGCCTGGACTGTCCGGTTTACTTTCCGACCGCATCAGCGTGGAAACGGGCTTCGAGGTGGCGGTGGCGGTGGCATTGGGCCCCGTAGCCGATGCCGCTCACGCCGAATCGTTGACGAGCGCACTCGATGCCGTTCTGGCACTGCGCGATGCGGACGGTGGACGTGCAGCTGTCGTCTTCGGTGATGTCACGCCTTCCGCGAATCTTCGCACCGTCCAGTTGCCGCATGGCGCGTGGTGGGCGCTCGATGTGATTCAGTTCCCCGATGCGCTTTCCGGTTCGATGAGTGCGTTGCTCGACGGCATCGTAGTAGTCGAATCTCTCGACGACGCCGCGGCATTGGTGCAGTCGTCACCTGGACTCAGGGCAGTGACGAAGGCCGGGGATCTTCTCGACACAGGATGGGTGACGGGCGGCTCGGACAGGCGGCCGAGCACCATCGAGGTGCAGTCGGCGATCGATACCTCGACAGTCGAACTTGCTGCCGCAGAACGACATTCGGCCGAGCTCGAGGCTGCACTGTCCGGAGCTCTCGCCGAGCAATCCGATCGCCGTGAATCCGCCGAACAAGCGCTGGCCGCGCTCAACGAGTCCGATGCTGCGATTGCAGCGGTGTACGAGCAGCTAGGTCGCCTCGGTCAGCTGGCGCGATCGGCACACGCAGAATCCTCGCGCTTGACCGAGCAACGAAATCGAGCAGAAACCGGTCGGGAAGAGGCTCTGACTGCGTTGGCGGAGCTCGAGGAGCGGCTCCGGTTGGCCGAGGACGAGCAGGCCGGGACCGACAGTGGATCCGATTCGGGTGAATCGATCATGGCGCGTGAGATGGCTGCCGCCGCATTGTCCGAGGTTCGATCGGTCGAGGTCGACGCACGTCTGAATGTCCGGACAGCCGAGGAGCGGGCGCAGTCCGTCCGGGGTCGCGCGGACTCGATGCGTCGAGCTGCCCGCGCCGAACGTGAGGCTCGAGCACGGGCCGAACGGGAGTTGATAGGGCGTCGACACGCTGCAGCGGTCGCGCAAGCGGTTGCGTCCGCCGGTGATCGCGTAGCCGAACGGCTCGCCGGCGTCGTCGCTGCCGCTGCCGCTCGTCGTGACGAGCTTGCTGCCCAGCGTGCCACCGCTGCAACTGAATTGGACCGGGTCAAAGAACAGGTTCGAGCTCTCCAAGCCCAGCTCGCGTCGATCACCGACGCAGTCCACCGCGATGAAATTGCTCGCGCGCAGGCTGCACTCAGAATCGAGCAGCTCGAGGCGACTATCCTCGAACAGCACGGCATCGGACTCGACGACCTGATCGCCGAATATGGACCGGAGGTGAGCCTGCCACCGACGGAACTCGAGATGAGTGAGTACGAGGCCGCCAAGGAACGTGGAGAACAGGTGGTGGCACCCGCCCCGATACCGTTCGACCGGGGGTCTCAGGAAAAGCGGGCGAAGCGTGCCGAACGGGACTTGGCGACCCTCGGAAAGGTGAATCCCCTCGCACTCGAAGAATTCGCTGCGCTCGAAGAGCGATACAACTTCCTCTCCACACAACTGGAGGACGTCAAGTCCGCCCGCAAGGATCTGCTCGAGGTGGTCGCCGATGTCGACGAGAGAATCCTGCAGGTCTTCACCGAAGCGTGGTACGACGTCGAACGTGAGTTCACCCAGGTGTTCGCCAAGTTGTTCCCAGGGGGAGAGGGAAGACTGATCCTCACCGAACCAGGGAACATGCTCACCACAGGTATCGAGGTCGAAGCACGCCCACCAGGAAAGAAGGTCAAGCGACTGTCCCTGCTGTCCGGCGGCGAGAAGTCCTTGACCGCCGTAGCGATGCTGGTGGCTATTTTTCGAGCGCGACCGTCTCCGTTCTACGTGATGGACGAGGTCGAAGCGGCACTGGACGACACGAACCTCCGACGTCTGATCGGCTTGTTCGAGCAACTTCGCGAGAAGTCGCAGCTGATCGTCATCACCCACCAGAAGCCGACGATGGAGGTTGCCGACGCACTGTACGGAGTATCGATGCGCGGCGACGGCATCACGACGGTGATTTCGCAACGCCTCAACCGCAACCGAGTCGAGACGATCGGCAGCGTGACGGCCCCCGATGTCAGCGAGTCGGATCTCCTCGGGGCACCGGTCCCAGATGACCGTGTCCGTGAAAATTCCGTGCCTGCAGCCGAAGTTTCTGTGCCGGAAGGCTCTGAGTCCTCGAACTGAGTTCGAGTGATGTGCTGTGCACTTGCCCGCCAGGGTGCCGGTTGGGTGGCGAAGACGCTCCTGACAGGATGGACGCGTGAGTAGCGAAGCATGGATCATCGTCGCGGCCGTTCTGGCCATCCTGGCCGTGGGGCTCGTAGTCGGGCTCGTGGTGTCGCGTCGTCGGCGAATATCGCTTACCTCTTCGGAGACACCGAAGATCGAGGAGGGCGAGAAAGACAAGTCGGGTGGATACAAGGCCGGTGGCGGATTCTCGTTCAGCCAGGGAAGCGCGGTTGCAGAGCCGGATCTTGCGCCGAAACCCCTGCCTGAGCCTCTACCCGAGCCCAAGCCTGTGGCCGCGCCGGAGCCTCAGCCTTCCCCGGAGCCCCAGCCTTCTCTGGAGCCCCAGCCTTCTCTGGAACCTGAGCCTTCTCTGGAGCCAGAGCCTTTTCTGGAACCTGAGCCGTCGGCAGAGCCCGAGCCGTCTTTGGAGCCTCAGCCGTCTCCGGAACCTGAGCCGTCCCCGGAGCCCGAGCCGGCGCCTGCTCTGGATTCCGATTCGGAATCCGCCGCGCCGATTCTCGACGAGATTGCTCCTACCGATGGGCGGCTGGATCGCCTCCGCGGTCGACTCTCTCGTTCGCAGTCCGCGATCGGTAAGAGCTTGTTGGGCATCCTCGGCGGTGGCGACCTCGATGAGGATTCGTGGGAAGAAGTCGAGGACACACTGCTGATCGCTGACCTCGGTTCGTCCACGACCAACGAGATCATGACCTCGCTGCGCGAGCAGATGGCGTCGCGCAGCATCCGCACCGAGGCCGACGCCAGAGCGTTGCTGCGCGAAATCCTCATCAAGCAGTTGCACCCGGAGTTCGATCGGTCGATCAGAGCGCTGCCGCATGAGGGCACTCCCGCTGTTCTACTTGTCGTCGGTGTGAACGGGACCGGCAAGACGACCACGACAGGCAAGTTGGCCCGCGTGCTCGTTGCGGACGGGCGTCGGGTCCTGTTGGGTGCCGCGGATACGTTCCGCGCCGCTGCGGCGGACCAATTGCAGACGTGGGGCGAGCGTGTGGGTGCCGACGTCGTTCGCGGCAAAGACGGCGCCGATCCGGCTGCCGTTGCCTTCGACGCAGTGAGTCGAGGTATCGAACAGGGGGTCGATGTCGTTCTTGTCGACACCGCCGGACGTCTCCATACGAAGTCCGGATTGATGGACGAACTCGGCAAGGTCAAGCGGGTAATCGAGAAGCGAGCGCACGTCGACGACGTGTTGCTGGTGCTGGATGCGACCGTGGGGCAGAACGGTCTGATGCAGGCACGCGTATTCGCCGAGGTAGTGAACATCACCGGGGTGGTATTGACCAAGCTCGACGGTACTGCCAAAGGTGGCATCGTCTTCCAGGTGCAGCGTGAACTCGGAGTGCCGGTCAAGCTCGTCGGACTCGGGGAGGGCGCCGACGATTTGGCACCTTTCGAGCCCGAGGCCTTCGTCGACGCGTTGCTCGGCTGACCGGATCGGCTCGGTCGATCTGAGTCCGGAGTGCGTCGGGCGGTAAGTAGTCGGCCGAATTTTCGGTTTCTCGGAATTCGATGAAAACTACGAAACGCCTGCACGAAATGTTATTGCAACAATTCTGGTCCATCCGTTCACACGAGTGAAACACCAGAGTGTCATGGATGAAACTTCGTGAAACCACTCTTCTCTCAGACGGTGCACCATCCGGTGCGCACGAGAAGGAGGGTGTACGTGAGTCCCGAGGAATTGTTGGCCAACTCCGGCAATGCTGCCTGGATGCTGACAGCAGCATCGTTGGTGCTGCTGATGACGCCAGGTCTGGCGTTTTTCTATGGTGGTATGTCGCAGCAGAAGTCCGTACTCAACATGATGATGATGTCTTTCGGGGCAATGTTCGTCGTCGCACTCGTCTACGTCCTATGGGGATGGTCGATGTCGTACGGAACCGAGAACATCGGCGGGGTGTTCGCGAACCCCTTCGAGTTCTTCGGTTTGAAGGATTCGATCACCGATGCGGACGGAAACTTCCTCGCCGGCGCCTGGGGCTACCCGAACGTCATCGATATTGCCTTCCAGGTGACGTTCGCGATCATCACGGTCGCACTCATCAGCGGTTCGCTCGCTGGACGCGTCAAGTACGGCACCTGGCTGGTGTTCGCCGGCGTCTGGGTCACCTTGGCTTACTTCCCCCTCGCACACATGGTGTGGGGCGGCGGATTGCTCTCCGGTTCGGAGGACGGCTTCGCGGCGAAAATCTTCGGCACGACCGACGACGGCGACGGCGGACTCGTTGCGGCTGTCCCGCCGATCGACTTCGCTGGTGGCACCGTGGTCCACATCAACGCGGGAATCGCCGGTCTGATTCTGGCGCTCATCATCGGCAAGCGCGCAGGATTCGGTCGAGTTGCGTTTCGGCCGCACAATCTCCCGTTCGTCATGCTCGGTGCGGCTCTGCTGTGGTTCGGTTGGTTCGGATTCAACGCAGGCTCCGCTTTCGCTGCTGACGGGTTCGCGGGTCTGGCCTGGGTCAATACCACTACTGCTGCGGCAGCCGCGATCGCCGGCTGGCTCGTCGTGGAACGTATCCGTGACGGCCATGCCACCAGCCTCGGTGCTGCTTCGGGCATCGTCGCAGGCTTGGTTGCCATCACACCCGCTGCGGGCGCCCTGACCCCGATCGGATCGATCTTCCTCGGCGTCATCGCCGGAGTACTCTCCGCTCTGGCCGTCGGCCTCAAATTCAAGTTCGGCTACGACGACTCGCTCGACGTCGTCGGTGTCCACCTCGTATCAGGTCTGTGGGGCACCATCGGAATCGGCTTCTTCGCGTCCGAGACCGGGCTGTTCTACGGTGGCGACTACAAGCAGTTGGTCGTCCAGACGGTCATCGCTCTTTCTGCCGTGATCTTCACCGGTGTCATCACCGCGATCATCGCGTTTGCGCTCAAGCCACTCGGCTGGCGCGTGTCGGAAGAAGGCGAAGCCAAGGGTATCGACGAAGCTGAGCACGCTGAGACTGCGTACGACTTCGCTTGACAGGGTAAAGATAGGGGGCGAGAAGTCGCTCCGAATACAACCGAGCATTCGTGAGCTTGTGAAGGGAAGCACAAATGAAGCTGATCACGGCAATCGTCAAACCGTTCACCTTGGAGGACGTCAAGACAGGCCTCGAACAAGCCGGCGTGCTAGGCATGACGGTCAGTGAAGTCCAGGGTTATGGACGTCAGAAGGGCCACACCGAGGTCTACCGTGGTGCCGAGTACTCCGTCGACTTCGTTCCGAAGGTACGCGTGGAGGTCGTCGTCGACGACGCCGCAGTGGAGAAGGTCGTGGAGGTAATCGTCGAAGCTGCACGTACCGGCAAGATCGGTGACGGCAAGGTATGGGTTTCGCCGGTCGACTCGGTCATCCGAGTTCGTACCGGTGAACGTGGCGCCGATGCGCTCTGACCCCAACGGGTCGCGGGCAGGGGGCCCCGATTCTGGAGCGAAAGCTACAGGGTCGGGGCCTTCGGTCTCGAAGGGCCCGATGGTCTCGAAGGGCATGGTCTCGAAGGGCATGGCCTCGAACGGAACCGTGTCCAAGAGCACCAGTGACGCAGCCGCAGATCTGGCGCGAGCGAGAAAGCAGCTGCTCGACGACGGAAGCCGGAACCGTCGCCTCGACGCGCCCTCGCTTCGACAAGCTTTGGTCGATCTGCACGAGTTCTGGTTGACCACCAAGGGCGCCGAGCTCGGTATCAAACCGGATTCCGGATTCGCAATCGTTGCGGTGGGTGGACTGGCGCGTCGCGAAATGTTGCCCTATTCCGATCTCGATCTGATTCTTCTTCATGACGACATGCCGGCCGGACTCGTCGCCGATGTGGCGGACAAGCTCTGGTATCCGTTGTGGGACGCACACATCAAGCTCGATCACAGCGTCCGTACCGTTCCGCAGGCTCTGCAGGTTGCAGCGTCGGACCTGACTGCTGCTCTCGGAATGCTCGAAGCGCGGCACATTGCCGGTGATGTCGAATTGAGCAATTTGCTGATCGGTGGTGTTCGACGAGAGTGGCGGACGAATATCCGTTCTCGCTTCGAAGAGTTGATCATTCAAACTCGGTCTCGTTGGGCCCGAAGCGGAGAGATCGCCCATCGTGCCGAGCCCGAACTGAAGAGTGGCCGTGGAGGGTTGCGCGACGTTCAGCTACTCGATGCGCTGTCCATTGCACAACTCACCGACGGTATGCCGGGGCTCGGGCCGGAGTCGCCGGGCGGCGGACTTGCCTTCGCACATGGCCGTTTGCTCGATGTCCGGACCGAACTGCACCGAGTTGCAGGCCGAGCACGCGATCAGCTTCGTGCGCAGGACGCCGACGAGATCGGCGCGGCATTGCGTATCGGCGACAGATTCGATCTCGCTCGCGTACTCAGCGATTCGGCTCGCACCATCAGCTACTCGGTGGATGTCGGCCTTCGCACCGCCGGCAATTCCCTGCCTCGGCGCGGATTGTCACGCCTCCGGCGGGTTCCGGTTCGGCGCCCGCTCGACGAGGGTGTCGTCGAACATGGCGGTGAAGTAGTACTTGCGCGTGACGCTCGTCCGAACAAGGATCCCGGGCTGATAATGCGGGTTGCCGCTGCCTCCGCGCAGACGGCAATGCCGATGTCGGCCTCGACGTTGAATCGCTTGTCCGAAAGCGCACCCGAGTTACGCGAACCGTGGCCGAAGGAAGCGTTCAACGACCTGTTGGTGCTGCTGGGGTCAGGACGCCGAGCTATCGCCGCGATCGAGGCGCTGGATCGGACCGGCCTGTGGGGTCGGCTGATTCCGGAATGGGGAGCCGTTCGTGATCTGCCGCCGCGCGATGCGGTGCACACGTGGACGGTCGACCGGCATCTCGTGGAAACTGCTGCGTACGCAAGCGCTTTGACGACACGTGTGGCCCGACCGGACCTGCTCGTCCTCGGAGCTTTGATCCACGACATCGGGAAGGGGAGGGGCGGAGACCACAGTGTGGTCGGCGCTGAACTCGCGACACAGATCGGGAACCGGCTGGGGCTATGGCCTTCCGACGTCACGTTGCTGTCGAAAATGGTGCTCCACCACCTGCTGCTTCCGGACACAGCGACTCGTCGCGACCTCGACGACCCAGCCACCGTGGAGAAGGTGGTGCAGACCCTCGGATCGGACACTGTCCTTCTGGAGCTGCTGCACGCTCTCGCCGAAGCAGATTCGTTGGCGACCGGCCCTGGCGTGTGGGGTGATTGGAAGGCCTCACTCATCCGCGAACTGGTTCGGCGATGTCGCTTGGTCATGGCAGGGGAGAGCTTGCCGACTGCTGACCCGCTCGATCCCGCCCACATCGCTTTGGCGGAGAAGGGAGGAGTTCACGTCGATCTGCAGCCGACCGAGGGTTCGCACACGTTCGTGGTCACCGTGATCGCTCCGGACAATCCTGGTTTGCTGTCCGACGCAGCCGGCGTTTTGGCACTGCAATCCTTGCGAGTGCTGTCGGCTTCGCTCGGTAGTCATGAGGGGACTGCCGTGAATTCTTTTGCGGTCGCACCACTGTTCGGCTCACCGCCTCAGGCCGGTCTGCTGCGTCAAGAAATTATTCGCGCGCAGTCCGGTGAGCTCGATCTGCTCGGCATGCTCGACGCGAAGGAACGTGATGCTCGGCCGGAGAACCTGGACGGCGAAGTCGATGCGGCAGTTCCGGTTCTGTATGCGCAGGCGCCCCCGAGAGTCCTGTGGTTCGACGGAACCGAGCCTGGTCAGGTGGTCCTCGAATTGCGCGCCGAGGATCGGCTGGGCTTGCTTTGTCGACTGGCCAGCGCGCTCGAACGCTGCGGTGCACACGTCCGCTGGGCGAGAGTGACGACCCTGGGAACGTCGGTCATCGATGCGTTCTGCATCGATCTGGCAGGGTCGGACAGCCGTGATACTCGCGAAGAAATCGAGCGAGCGGTACTCGCGGTCGTTCCGGCCCCCGAACCGCCGAAACCGACGGTGAAGCCGGAGGGCACCTGAACGCTGGTTCGGGTGGTCAGAGACGAATCCTCCAGAGAGTAGTGATATTTCATAAAGATTCGGTTACGGTCTGTGCGGGCGAGATCAATTTGTTATGTTCACGCCATCGAACGAAAGTACGACTTCCGGTCGTTTCACGACGCTCGAGATTCATGCACGCCGACGACTGATGAGGTATTAACTGTGGGATCCCACCGGCGGTCGAACATGTACGTTCCGATCGAGATGGACATCGATGCACCGCGCGGGCGTCACAGGGCACACGTAGAGAAGAACGAAGCAGGACTGCGGGCCGCGACGATCGTTCTGGCTACCGGCGCGATCGTCGCGGGAGCTGCACAATTGGGGGCGGGTACCGCCGCCGCTGCCCCTGCACCGGAGGCTCCGACGGCAGGGTTGCCGTTCGAGATTCCGCAGAATCTTCTCCCCGGAGGCTTCGAGTTGCCGGCGGGTATCGAGCTCCCGGAGAACATTGCGCTCCCACAAGGTCTTCAGCTTCCGGACACGTCCAACCTGCAGGGCTTCGGAATTCCTGACGTCGGAGCCGCAGCCCAAGATTTGATCAGGGGTCTCCAGCCCATCAAAGAGCGGGCCGTCCAGCCTGTATCAGGTGTTCTCACATCGAAATTCGGGTCACGTTGGGGCGCGCACCACGGTGGTCTCGATATCGCTGCTCCGATCGGAACACCGATTTTGGCCGCGACCGACGGCCAGGTGACCGCAGCGGGCCCGGCCTCCGGATTCGGCCTGTGGGTAAAGGTGCTGCACGAGGACGGTACCGAGACCGTCTACGGGCACATCAACGATTATTCGGTGACACCCGGACAGCATGTGACGGCAGGTCAGCAGATCGCCACGGTGGGTAACCGCGGCGAATCCAGCGGCCCGCACCTACATTTCGAGGTCCACGATCCGAGTGGCGTGAAGGTCGATCCCGCCGAGTGGCTCTCCATGCGTGGAGTCGCGGTCACATGGACCGACCCGGCGCTCAACGCCTGATCTCGAAGGTCGTTTTCCGGCGCGCGCAGCGCTGTAGAACCCTCGCCGAGAACGTGAGGTAGTAGCGGGCGCTAGTGTGGAGCCTGCTCTACACGACGTTCAGGCCCCATTCGCAATCGGCTCAGGAGTGCAATCGGTGTTCGAATCCCTTTCCGACAGGTTGACCGGGACCCTCAAAGACCTGCGTGGCAAGGGGCGTCTGTCGCCTGCCGATATCGATGCCACCGCCCGCGAAATTCGACTTGCCCTGCTCGAAGCCGACGTGGCGCTTCCAGTGGTGCGCGAGTTCATCACGCGAATCAAGACGCGAGCCAAGGGTGCCGAGGTTTCGGGTGCGCTCAATCCTGCCCAGCAGGTCGTCAAGATCGTCAACGAAGAACTCGTCGGGATTCTCGGCGGTGAGACCCGCCGACTGACTTTCGCGAAGACACCTCCGACCGTCGTCATGCTGGCAGGACTGCAGGGCTCCGGTAAGACCACACTTGCCGGCAAGCTCGCCAAGTGGTTGAAGGATCAGGGGCACACGCCCCTTCTGGTTGCCTGCGATCTGCAGCGGCCGGGTGCCGTCAGTCAGCTTCAGATCGTCGGAGAACGCGCGGGCGCGGCAGTGTTCGCCCCGCACCCTGGCACGTCCATCGGAGGCGGGGATAACGCGCTGGGAGTCTCGGCAGCCGATCCTGTCGAGGTTGCTCGCGCCGGTGTTGCCGAGGCCAGGAACAAGCAGTACGACATCGTCATCGTCGATACGGCGGGCCGCCTCGGCATCGATACCGAACTGATGAATCAGGCCGCAGGCATCCGAGATGCGGTCCAGCCGGACGAAACCCTGTTCGTCCTCGATGCGATGGTCGGCCAGGACGCCGTGAGCACGGCGCAAGCTTTCCGTGACGGTGTCGGTTTCACCGGTGTCGTGCTGACCAAGCTCGACGGTGATGCACGTGGCGGCGCTGCACTGAGTGTGCGCGAGGTGACCGGCGCCCCGATCATGTTCGCTTCAACGGGTGAGAAGCTCGAAGACTTCGACGTGTTCCACCCCGACCGGATGGCCAGTCGGATTCTCGGAATGGGTGACGTTCTCAGCCTCATCGAGCAGGCAGAGCAGCATTTCGACGCGGAACAGGCCGAAGCGACCGCGAACAAGATCGGGTCGGGGCAGCTGACGCTGGACGACTTCCTCGAACAGATGATGGCCGTTCGCAAAATGGGCCCGATCGGCAATTTGCTCGGCATGCTTCCCGGTGCGGGCCAGATGAAGGAACTGGCCAATGTGGACGAGAAGCAACTCGATCGCGTGCAAGCGATTATTCGTGGCATGACGCCACTCGAGCGCACCGACCCGAAGATCATCAATGCCTCCCGCAGGCTGCGTATCGCGAACGGATCCGGTGTCAAGGTTTCCGACGTCAACCAACTCGTCGACCGCTTCTTCGAAGCGCGCAAGATGATGTCGGCCATGGCAGGTCGCATGGGGATGCCGGGCGCACGCAAGCAGGTCCGCAGCAAGAAGGGCAAAAAAGGTAAGAAGGGCGCTCGTGGCCCAACCCAGCCGAAGATCCGTGGTGGCTTCCCGGGGATGCCGGGTGGCATGCCCGCCGGTATGCCCGATCTATCCGGTATGCCCAAGGGGCTCGATCAGATGCCGCCGGGCCTCGAAGGCCTCGACCTGTCCCAGCTGAAGCTGCCCAAGAAGTAGACCGGAATGGTCGGATTCAGAGTTCGGGGCCGGGTGCTGCCGTCCGAGGAACTCGTCGAACTGTGGATCGTGGATGGCCTCGTCTCGGTCGAACCGGTGGTGGGTGCGCAGACTCTGTGCGAGGACGGCTGGATTCTCCCCGGACTCGTCGACGCGCACTGTCACGTCGGTATCAAGTACGGCGGCGGCCATGAGGACCTTCCCGGCGCAGTCGAGCAGGCGAAGACCGAGCGTGATGTCGGAGCACTGCTGCTTCGCGATGCAGGATCGCCCATCGACACCAGAGAACTCGACGAGTACGAAGATCTGCCGCGGATAATTCGCGCTGGACGGCACATCGCCATGCCCAAGCGGTACATCCCGGGGTTGGCCGTCGATATCGAGGACGAATCGCAACTGCCGGAAGCTGTTGCGCAGCAGGCGCGATCGGGTGACGGTTGGGTCAAGCTGGTCGGTGACTGGATTGACAGAAGCGTCGGGGACCTCAGCCCACTGTGGGACGAGGCGATCCTGAAGAAGGCAATCGATGCAGCGCACGCCGAAGGTGCTCGGGTTACCGCGCACGTGTTCGGTGAGGACGCGCTCCCAGGCTTGATCGGGGCCGGGATCGACTGCATCGAGCACGGCACCGGGCTGACGGACGCGACGATAGAGCAAATGGTCGAGCACGGGACCGCCCTTGTACCGACGCTGATCAATATCGAGACGTTTCCCGATATAGCGGCTTCGGCCGGCAAGTATCCGGTCTACGCGCGACACATGCGGGAACTTCACGGTCGAGTGGCGTCGACCATCGGACGAGCACACGATGCCGGTATACCGATCTTTGCGGGGACCGATGCAGGCGGATCCATTCGGCATGGACGGATTGCCGAGGAGGTGCAGGCACTCGAACGCGTGGGAATGACCGCGACCGAAGCCCTGGGAGCAGCGTGCTGGGACGCCAGATCGTGGCTCGGTCATCCCGGACTCGAGCACGGAGCGTCCGCCGATCTGCTGATCTACACGGCGGATCCACGCAAGGGGCCGGATGTGCTGTCGGCGCCCGACGTCGTAATGCTTCGTGGTGTCCCGATCGAACGAAAATGACCCGACCGGGTCCGAGTGAACCCGAGAACCTTCCGCCGAGTTGGGCCGGGATGGCCCCGATGAACGCTGTTCATCACCAGAGCACCGGGTACTCGGATCGCTACTGGCGGGCCGAGTTGCTGGCTGCGAAACGGCGAAGCGGTCAGAGATGGGGGATTCCAGCAGCGGCGGCCGTGCTTGCCCTCAACCTCGCGGGCTTTCTCGCTTTGCCGTGGTTGATCGACACCGACTCCTCGCCCGCATACGTGCTGGCGATCATGCTTCCCAGTGTCCTGGCTGCGAGCCTTGCATTCGTGATCACCGCGCGCCGAGGGAACGGCCCCGTCGTGGACTTCGGCCTGCCGACCTCGCTGTCCGAATGGGGAGTTCAGGTTCGATCCGGAATCGCCTGGGGAGCCGCTGCCTTGGCGGGCGGTCTGTTACTCGCGCTGCTTGTCTTGGCTCGTACCGATCTCGAGAGTGGATCACCGCTCGGAAACCTGGTCGCCATACCCACACCCTGGAAAGTCGCGTTGGTGGCGTGGATCTGGATCGGCGCCCCGTTCTGCGAGGAAGTGATGTTCCGGGGGATGCTGTGGGGTGCGCTCGAACGGCGTGCAGCGCCGATGAGGATGTCTTGGTTGGGAAACAGATGGGTGGTTCTGGTGGTCACGGCAGTCGTGTTCGCGCTGTGGCATCGCGAAGGATGGCGTTTCCTAGTGTTGGTGTGGGGCGGATTCGCTATCGGCATCGCCCGAATGCGGACCGGTTCGGTAGTGGCATCCACCACCGCTCACTCGGTGAACAACACCCTGCCGGCGCTGGCGATTCTCTCTCTGGCAGAATAAGCAGCTGTTCGCCCGTCCAACGGTTACGTACCGCACGGCGGTCACAACACCTCCATCGCAAAACCGGGTGCGCATCCCAAGCGCACCGCAGAATTGCGGCGTGACCAACTCGAGAGGCTCTATTTTTCATGGCTGTCAAGATCAAGCTCATGCGTATCGGCAAGATCCGCACCCCGCACTACCGCGTCGTCATCGCTGACTCTCGCACTCGCCGCAACGGCCGTGCGATCGAGACCATCGGCAAGTACGAGCCCAAGCAGGACCCCAGCATCATCGACATCGATTCCGAGCGCGCGCAGTACTGGCTCGGAGTCGGCGCTATCCCGACCGAGCCGGTCGAAGCACTGCTGAAGATCACCGGTGATTGGCAGAAGTTCAAGGGCCTTCCGGGCACCGAGGGCACGCTTCGCTTCGCAGAGGCCAAGCCTTCCAAGCTGGACCTCTTCAACGCTGCACTGGCTCAGGCCGACGCCGAGCCGCTCGGCGACGCTACGACCGCCAAGAAGAAGAAGGCTCCGAAGGCCGACGAGGCTGCAAAGGCCGATGAGACGGCCAAGGCCGATGATTCAGCTGCGGCCGAGACCGCAGAAGCTCCGGCCGCCGAGGCTGCTGAGAAGTGAGTGCCGTTGTCGCCGACGCCGTCGAACATCTCGTTCGTGGCATCGTCGCCAATCCTGACGACGTTCGCGTCGAACTGATCACCGGACGTCGTGGGCGCACCGTGGAAGTTCACGTGCACCCAGACGATCTGGGAAAGGTCATCGGACGCGGCGGTCGGACGGCAACTGCGTTGCGTACCTTGGTCTCCGGAATCGGCGGTCGCGGCATTCGCGTCGACGTCGTCGATACCGATCAGTAGGTAATCTCGCAATGGAGCTCGTAATCGGTCGTGTCGCCAAGTCGCACGGCATCAAAGGTGAAGTGGTAGTCGATGTTCGCACCGACGAACCGGACGAACGCTTTGCTGTAGGAACGGTGCTGCACGGGCGCAAGCCGCGAGTATCGACCGATACAACCGAATACACGGTGGAGGCCGCCCGGGACCACTCCGGGCGGCTTTTGCTGCGCTTGAAAGGCGTCGACGACCGCAGCGTGTCCGACGCTCTTCGCGGCACACTGTTCGTGATCGATTCCAAGGATCTGCCGACCTCGTCGGACGATGACGACGAATTCTACGATCATGAGCTCGAGGGCCTGTCGGTCCGTCTGTCCGACGGTACTGTCGTCGGTACGATCCGAGAGGTGCTGCACTCGGCGGCGGGGGAGTTGTTGTCCATCCGCCCCGCCGACGGCAGCCGCGCAGAGTTACTCGTCCCGTTCGTTGCCGCGATCGTGACGTCGGTGTCGCTTGCCGGCGGTGTCGTCGTGATCGATCCGCCCGAGGGTCTACTGGATCCGGAGTAGCGCAGTGCAGCTCGATATCGTAACGATATTTCCCGAATACCTGACACCCCTTCGAACTGCTTTGCTGGGCAAGGCAATCGACAAGGGGCTCGTCTCGGTAGGGGTTCACGATCTGAGGTCGTGGACCAATGACGTGCACAAAGCCGTCGACGATTCGCCCTACGGTGGTGGACCAGGAATGGTCATGAAATCCACTGTCTGGGGTGACGCACTCGATGACGTACTCGCAGAAGACTCACTACTCGTAGTTCCGACGCCTGCTGGCGTGCCCTTCACGCAGCGAACCGCCGAGCGGTGGGCGGGCGAACGCCATCTGGTGTTTGCTTGTGGCCGGTACGAAGGCATCGATCAGCGAGTCTTCGACGACGCAGCTCGACGTGTGCGCGTCGAAGAAGTGAGTATCGGTGATTACGTCCTCATCGGCGGCGAGGCCGCAGTCCTGGTGATGAGTGAGGCCGTGGTACGGCTCCTGCCGGGTGTGCTCGGCAATCAGCAATCGCACCAACAAGATTCGTTCTCCGATGGATTGCTCGAGGGCCCCAGCTACACCAGGCCGGTGAGTTGGCGTGGACTCGAGGTCCCCGACGTACTTCTCTCCGGCGACCATGCGCGGATCGCAGCGTGGCGCGCCGAGCAGTCCCTCCGGCGTACCGCCGAGCGTCGACCGGATCTGTTGTCGGACTGAACTGTTCGGTTCAGGGGAGAGGCTAGCTGCCGATCGTTCCGTCCGGAAACAGCATCGTCACGACGCCGGTGAGCGTGTCGCGAGCGTGCTGAGCGCTACTGTCGTCGGTGACGTCTACAACCGCGGTGTCAGGATAGTGCTCCATATCGTCCTCGTAATGAATCTCCTCGCGAGAAACTAATGCCAACACGTAGCGATTGTCGATGCCTATGGTGCCCGTCGACAGATGAATCCATCGGTCGGCGATGCAGCACATCCACCCCTGTTTGACCGCGTAGACCGGCTCGGCCGGTAGGCCGTCGACAATTCCGAAATGCTGGTGATACCCATCGGTGGCCACCGGAGCCGACTGTCGGAGAAGCCCGATCATCGTTGCGGTCGATGCGGGTGAGAGTCCGCCGATGCCGTCGAGCAGTCGTGTGTAGTAGGCAACGAGGTCGGCAGCGGTCGACATCGTGTTCCACCACAGGTCATCCCACGGCGGTGTGGTCGCGGTCAATCCGTAGCGCTCGGTCACGCGCGTGATGATCTCGGACCCACCGTACTTGTCCCACAAGTAGTTTGCGGCAAAGTCGTCCGAAGACTCGAGCATCGTCGTCAACGACTCCAGGTCTTCTTCGGCAACCGGGACCTGGCTCACATCCGCCCCGTGCAGAACGTCGTCGGCGATGAACAGCTTGGATACCGACGCTGTTTCGATCGGTTCGGCATCGCCGCTGGCAAAGTACGCACCGGTCTCGCGATCGAGGAAAGCAAAATCGACCTCCGCGCCACGCCCGAGGGCCGACGCCACGGCTTCGGGGATACGCGAGTCGATGGACATGTCATCGACGGTGGCCGTGTCGGGAAAAGGTGATTCGGAGGTATCGATCGCGAGCGCGGCCGGAGTGTCGTCGGGGGCGCTGCATCCAGTGGAAAGAATCGATACCGCGGCGACAAGTGCCGTGACCGACACCGCCAGGACTTGCAACGGCCTGGACATGTCGGCAATCTCCCACGATGGTCACTGATGATCTCGTCATACAGTAGCGGTAGGGTCCAACGCCGTGACGACTGCTCTGAAATCTGTGAACAAGCGCATAGCCGAAGAACTCGACGTCCGCGAGGAGCAGGTCCGCGCGGCCGTGGATCTGTTGGACGGCGGTTCGACCGTTCCGTTCATCGCTCGGTATCGGAAGGAGGTTACCGGCAGCCTCGACGACGCCCAGCTCCGGCAGCTCGACGAGCGTCTGCGGTACCTCCGCGAACTCGACGAGCGACGTGATGCGGTCATCGAATCGATTCGATCCCAAGGCAAGCTCGATGAGACACTCGAGCAGTCTCTGATGTCGGCCGAGACGAAAGCCCGAGTCGAGGACATCTACCTGCCGTTCAAGCCGAAGCGCAGAACGAAGGCTCAGATCGCGCGGGAGGCCGGGCACGAGCCTGTCGCCGATGCACTCATCTCCGATCCGAGTACCGACCCGGCGCAGTACGACACCGAACAACTCGACGGTGCACGCGCAATCCTTGTCGAACGTTTCGCAGAGGATCCGGATCTGGTGGGCGAACTTCGTGAGCTCATGTGGACCCGCGGCAAGTTGACGGCATCGGTCCGTAAGGGCAAAGAGGATGAAGGCTCCAAATTTGCGGACTACTTCGAATTCTCCGAACCCTTCACCAGATTGCCTTCGCACCGGATTCTCGCTGCATTGCGCGGAGAGAAGGAGGAGATTCTCTCCCTGGGCCTCGAACCGGAGCAGGAGGAAACGCAGCCTGGAGTTCCCACGGTCTACGAAGGGCGCATCGCGAGTAAGTTCGACATCGCCGATCGTGGCCGCGCCGCTGACCGCTGGCTCCTCGACACCGTGCGTTGGGCGTGGCGGACCAAGCTTCTGGTGACCATGGCGATCGATGTTCGGATGCGTCTTCGGCAGTCCGCCGAAAAGGACGCGGTGGATGTGTTCGCGTCCAATCTGAAGGACTTGTTGCTTGCCGCCCCTGCAGGTAACCGTTCGACGATGGGTCTCGATCCGGGATTTCGGACAGGCACCAAAGTTGCAGTGGTGGACTCGACGGGCAAGGTCGTCGACTACGACACGATCTATCCTCACAAGCCTCAAGGAAAATGGGACCAGGCGCTCGCGACCCTGGCGGCGTTGGCCTCGAAGCACTCGGTTCAGTTGATCGCAATCGGAAACGGCACGGCCTCACGCGAAACCGACGCGCTCGCGGCGGAGCTCATCGCCAAATACCCAGCGGCAGGATTGACCAAGATCGTTGTTTCCGAAGCGGGCGCATCGGTGTACTCCGCATCGGCATACGCCTCGAGCGAGTTGCCCGAGCTGGACGTGACTATTCGCGGCGCAGTTTCCATTGCGCGACGGCTCCAAGATCCGTTGGCGGAACTGGTGAAGATCGATCCGAAATCCATCGGGGTCGGTCAGTACCAGCACGATATTTCCGAGGCATTGTTGGCCAGGTCCCTCGGTGCCGTCGTGGAGGATGCCGTGAACGCTGTCGGGGTCGACGTCAATACAGCCTCCGTTCCGCTGTTGTCCAGGGTGTCGGGAATTGCTGGTTCACTCGCCGAAAGCATCGTTGCGCATCGTGATCAACACGGTCCTTTCGCTAGCCGCTCCAAGCTCAAAGATGTCGCACGGCTCGGTCCGAAGGCGTTCGAGCAGTGTGCAGGATTCCTGCGCATCGTCGACGGGGACGATCCGCTCGATCGGTCGAGCGTCCACCCTGAGGCATACCCGGTAGTTCGGCGCATCGTCGACACGGCCGGTGTGGGGGTACGCGAGGTGATCGGCAACAGCACATTGCTGCGCGCGCTCGATCCACGAAAGTTCGCCGACGATCGATTCGGCCTACCGACCGTCACGGACATCATCGCCGAACTCGAAAAGCCCGGTAGGGATCCGCGTCCGGAGTTCAAGACCGCAACCTTCGCGGCTGGTATCGAGAAGATCGCAGATCTGAAGCCGGGGATGACGCTCGAAGGCGTCGTGACGAACGTTGCGGCATTCGGCGCCTTCGTCGATGTCGGCGTTCACCAGGACGGGTTGGTGCACGTTTCGGCGTTATCGCACAACTTTGTCAAGGATCCACGTGAGGTGGTCAAGTCGGGCCAGGTGGTCAAGGTCAAGGTCATGGAGGTCGACATCGCCCGTCAGCGCATCGGCCTGAGCTTGCGCCTCGACGACGAGCCTGGTGCCGGATCGAAGGACAAGTCTCGTGGCGGTCAGTCGGAGCGGCGCCAAGCGCCACGCAAGGAAGACCGCGGCAACGATAATCGCGGAGGTGACAACCGTGGAGGGCGCGGAGGTGACAACCGTGGAGGGCGCGGAGGTGACAACCGTGGAGGGCGCGGAGGTGACAACCGTGGAGGGTCTGGGCCCCAAGTCAGTACTCCCGCAGGTGGCTCCATGGCAGACGCGCTCCGGAACGCAGGATTCGGCAAATAGAGTTCGGCGTAGTAGTCAGCGAGCTCAGAATCGTGCGCATTCGACAGATGTCGAACCGACTGTGAGAAGGGTGGGTCACGGTGAGTGAGTGGCTGGATCGGGAGATCATCGAGCATGGCCGACTCCCTCTCCTGTGCTTCCTCATCGGTTTCTTGGTCGGGTTCGCTGTCATTCGACTCAGCGTTCGATTGATCCGGGCGCAGGTGAAGTGGTGGCCGGGAAACATCACTCCCGGTGGTCGGCACATCCATCACGTTGTGTTCGGGATCGTGCTGATGCTCGTCGCCGGCGTTGCACTTATCACGGTGTACGAGGACGGAACGACCGAGACAGGTGCCGCACTCGCTTCGTTGTTCGGGGTCGGTTCGGCGCTTGTTCTCGACGAGTTCGCGTTGATCTTCTATCTCGAGGATGTCTACTGGTCCGAACAAGGCAGAACGTCGATCGATGCGGTGTTCGTCGCGACGGCGGCAACAGGGTTGCTTCTGCTGGGATTTCACCCACTCGAACTTCTGAACGTCACCGACATTCGCCGCGACCCCAACCCCTGGGTCAGGGCGGGGTACACAGCGCTTGCCCTATTTCACCTCGCTGTCTGCGCAGTCGTTGTGCTCAAGCGGAAGATCTGGACGGGATTGATCGGTTTGTTCGTAGCGCCGATTCTTTACGTCGGTGCGATCCGGCTGAGCAGGCCCGGAGCGCCCTGGGCGCGCTGGTACTACACGAGCAGGCCCAAGCGGATGGAGCGAGCACTTCGGCGCGAGCGCACCATCAGACGTCCGACGATCAGGGCCAAGGTCTACCTTCAGGACCTGATTGCCGGGAAACCGAGTATTGGCCACGCCGTCGAAGCGACCGAATGCGAACTGGACAGGACCGTTCGTCCGGCGGCGCCACCTCCAGTGCCGGTGGCCTCTGCAGAGTGATTCGATTTCGCAACCAGGGTCTCTCTCTGGCACAATAGGCGGGTTGCCTGTGCAAGGCACAACCCTAATCGGAGTACGAACCAGCCGAGCCCCGTTCGCGGGGCCGCTCGGTTCCTCTGCTCATGCGAAGAACGCAAGGATGGACCTACCGATGAACACTCTGGACTTCTTGGACAACAAGTCGCTTCGCAGCGACATTCCTGCCTTCCGCCCAGGCGACACGTTGAACGTGCACGTCAAGGTTATCGAAGGCTCGAAAGAGCGCATTCAGATCTTCAAGGGCGTCGTGATTCGTCGCCAGGGTGGTGGCGTTCGTGAGACGTTCACCGTCCGTAAGGTTTCGTTCGGTGTCGGTGTCGAGCGCACCTTCCCGGTTCACAGCCCGAACATCGCCGAGTTCGAGGTTCTGACTCGTGGAGATGTTCGTCGCGCGAAGCTCTACTACCTCCGTGACCTTCGTGGCAAGGCTGCCAAGATCAAGGAAAAGCGCTGATTGCGGTCACTTCCGCCCAGCTTTGAAAAGCGCCGCATCGCCCCTCGGGTCGGTGTGGCGCTTTCTTGTTCTCATCACCGCTGCTCGTTTGGTCGCCACGCGTCGATGCACCGTTCGAAGCTCGGAGAGACTGCGGCTAATAAACACACGAAGACTGGGGCTAATCTAGTGCCGTGACAGATTCCCAGCAGGATCCGAACCGGCCGTCCGATTCGCACAGTGAGAAGTCGGAAGAGACGCGTCGTGAGAAAAAGCCTCGATCCTTCTGGCGTGAACTGCCGATACTGATACTCGTCGCGTTGGTTCTGAGCTTCCTGCTCCAGACATTCGTTGCCCGCGTGTATCTGATTCCGTCCGAATCGATGGAACCGACGCTGCATGGCTGCGCCGGGTGCACCGGAGATCGCATCGTCGTGGAGAAGATCGGCTATCGCTTCGGAGACCCCAAGCCGGGTGACGTCATCGTCTTCCGTGGCCCTGACTCGTGGAACAGCGAATTCACCTCCCACAGGTCGTCGAACGCGATAATCCGTGGCGCCGAGGAAGTCGGCTCGCTGATCGGTGTCGTCGCACCGGACGAAAACGATCTCGTCAAACGTGTGATCGCCACCGGGGGACAGACCGTAGAGTGCTGCGACGCTCAGGGGCGTGTTCTCGTGGACGGTAAGCCGCTCGACGAACCCTATATTCAGATGGACTTCCCGTTTACGCCTGACGTCATGACCTGCGATACCGAGCTGAAGTCCGGTCGTTGCTTTGCGCCCGTGACCGTGCCCGAGGGCAACGTCTGGGTCATGGGTGACAATCGAAGCAATTCGGCCGATTCGCGGTTCCATGTCTCGGACGAGCTGATGGGGACCGTGCCGATCGACAATGTGATCGGCAAGGCGTTCCTCATCGCACTGCCGCCATCGCGGTTCGGCACCCTCGACTCGCCCGACATCCAGGGACAGTGAGCTGAACACGGGCAATGAGTAGTTCGAGTCGATCACGAGGTCGTCCACCGTGGCCACCGCGTCCTGTCATTCGTCGCTCTTCGGGGCTGCGGACGATGGAGTCCGCACTCGAACGCAATGGACTGGGGCCGGTGGCAGGCGTCGACGAAGCAGGGCGGGGTGCATGTGCCGGACCGCTGACCGTCGCCGCCTGTGTGCTCGGCGGGAAAGCACACCCCGCGCTGGCAGATCTGAATGATTCGAAGAAGTTGACCGAGAAGCGTCGTGAGGAACTGTTTCCGAAGATCCAACGGCTGGCGCTCGCCTGGAGTGTGGTGTTCATCGATGCCGATGAGATCGATCGAATCGGTGTCCATGTCGCCAACATCGAGGGAATGCGAAGAGCTGTGGCAGGTCTTTCGATGATGCCCGGATATGTTCTCACCGACGGATTTCGGGTGCCTGGACTGCCGGTTCCGTCGCTCCCGGTGATCGGCGGCGACGCGACGGCCGCGTGCATTGCTGCGGCCAGTGTTCTCGCCAAGGTATCGCGAGACCGAGTGATGGTCGAGATGGATGCAGAAATCCCTGGTTACGGCTTCGCGGTTCACAAGGGTTACAGCACCAAAGCTCATGCGGTAGCGATGTCGGAACTCGGGCCGTGCTCGCAACACCGAATGTCGTACGCCAACGTTGCGGCTGCCGCGGCAGGCAGGACCGACGAAGTAGCGTCGGTCCTGGGCCGAATGGACTGCGATGAACGCAATGCGCGATGATTGAACTTCATGCCAGCCGACGGAGGATGAGAACTAACCGATGAGTGCCGAGGATCTCGAAAAGTACGAAACCGAGATGGAGCTCTCGTTGTATCGGGAGTACCGGGACATCGTCGGTCAGTTCAACTATGTGGTCGAGACTGAGCGCCGGTTCTATCTCGCCAACTCCGTCGAACTCATTCCCCACAACGCGGACGGCGAGATCTATTTCGAGCTGCGAATGTCCGATTCCTGGGTGTGGGATATGTACCGACCGGCACGTTTCGTCAAGCATGTTCGGGTGATCACGTTCAAGGACGTCAACATCGAGGAACTCGAGAAAACCGACCTGCGTTTGCCCGAGTAGACCATTTCCCGTGTCGGTAACACTGTGGCTGCTGTTGATTGCGGCCGGCACCTATCTCGTGGGCCGGCGACGCTCGCGCAAGACGCTCGTCATGTGTGCTCAATTGATCGGTGCAGCCGCGCTATGCTTCGTACTGGGTCAGGTTTTGTGGTCGATTGTGCAGCAGTAACTTTTCAGCTCAGTGAATCGCCGCAATCGGTGATCGAATAGCGTGAGAGTCAATTCCATATTGAGTGCAGGACAAGGGAATTGGCTGCTCGCCTGTTTTGCGGATGTCTCGAAATCGGCTGTCTTTGCTCAATATGAAAGCTGAAACGTTGCTGTGGATTTCTGTCCAATGTTGGGAGAATGAGCCAATTGGTGGTAGAAACGGCTCTATAAGCACTTCCCTCGACTGTTAGAGGTTCGGACATGGCACGCAAGACACTCGTCCAAATGATCGATGATGTCGACGGTTCGGTCATCAAGGACGGACAGGGTGAGACCATCGAATTCAGTATCGGTGGCAATCAGTACAGCATCGACCTGAACCTGAAGCATGCAAACGAACTGCACGAGCAGTTGGCATTCTGGATCGAGCATTCAGAGAAAGTATCGGGTCGTCGAGCACGCAAGACTTCACCGGCCTCCGCCCGTGGCAAGGTCGACCTGCAGGACATTCGCGCATGGGCGCGGGAAAATGGTTATGACGTGAGCGCACGCGGTCGAATCAGCCAGGACGTGCAAGCAGCGTACGAAGCAGCGCATTGAGTTCATTTCACGCAGGGAGTTAATCTCGCGTAGGGATTTCATCCACGTAGCTGGACTTCGAGCAATGCCCCGACCAAGAAGGTTGGGGCATTGCTTTGTTTGTGGTGCCTTCGGGGGTGTGGTGCCATGCACATGGGTACGTCACGTATGCCCCCCGACGAGTTGAATTTCAGTGGTAATCCACAGGCGATTCGCTTGTCCACAGGGTGATTCTCGAGCTGCGAGGATGCGGATCCTCGGTCCTTCCTTGGCGCATCGTCGGTTGTGGGTTCGGCAGATCGGCGAACCGACGACCGTGGGGAGTGCGATGTCCAATTCGGACTTGGGGGCGCGCGGGGAGGCTTTGGCCGCTCTGCGTCTGGTCGATAGCGGAATGGAAATAGTCGAGAGAAATTGGCGATGCCGGTACGGGGAACTCGACATAGTCGCGCGTGAGGGCGAGGTTCTCGTCTTCGTCGAGGTGAAAACCCGTTCGGGGACCGGCTACGGAACTCCGGCAGAGTCGGTGACGTACGCGAAACAGCAGCGGATACGTAAGCTCGCGCTGGCCTGGCTGGAGAACCGTGACAGCCCCTGGGTGAGAATGCGTTTCGACGTGGTCGCTATCGTGATGGCACGAGGTGCCGATCCGGTCGTGACGCATTTGCGTGGGGTGTTCTGATGGCACTGGGCCGCGCTTTCTCGGTGGCCGTGTCCGGTGTGGATGGCCAAGTAGTGGAGATCGAAGCAGATATCGGCCGCGGATTGCCGGGAATTCATTTGGTAGGACTCCCGGACACAGCGTTGAACGAGTCACGAGACCGAGTAAAGGCGGCCGTAACGAACTCTGGCAATAGTTGGCCGGATTCTCGTGTAATTCTGGCACTATCCCCAGCTACTTTGCCGAAAGTAGGCTCCGTCTACGACCTCGGCCTTGCGTTGGCGGTTCTGGATGCAGCCAGACAGATCCCGCGGCGATCGCTCGAAAAGACCGTTTTCCTAGGCGAATTGGCATTGGATGGACGCCTTCGTCCGGTGCGCGGCGTTCTGCCAGGTGTGTTGGCAGTCAAACGGGCGAGGTGGTCACGAGTGGTGGTGCCGATCGCGGCACTGGCAGAAGCAGGTCTTGTCGACGGTATCGAAGTGCTCGGGGCAGGGTCGTTGAAGGAAGTCGTCCAATGGCTCCGGGGGGAAGTCGAATTGAGCCGGCCGATTCCCGGGCAATTCGGGCAAGACGTGGAATATCCGGATATGAGCGAGGTAGTCGGCCAGTCCGAGGCGAGGTGGGCCTTGGAAGTCGCTGCGGCCGGTGCGCATCACGTCATGCTGACCGGACCTCCGGGAATCGGCAAGACGATGTTGGCACAACGACTTCCAGGAATTCTCCCACCCCTGACCGAATCGGAGGCATTGGAGGTGACCGCAATTCATTCGGTTGCAGGCCTGTTGACCACAGAGCGGCCGTTGATTTCCTCGCCACCTTTCATCGCGCCTCACCATTCGACGTCGGTGAGCGCGCTCGTGGGCGGTGGAACCGGCATGGCGAAGCCAGGTGCAGTCAGTCGAGCGCACCGGGGCGTCCTCTTCCTCGACGAATGTGCCGAGATGGGTCTGAAAGTACTGGAGGCGTTGAGAACTCCGTTGGAGGACGGCGAGATCAGGATTGCGCGCCGCGATGGCGTGGCTCGGTATCCGGCACGTTTTCAATTGGTGTTGGCTGCGAATCCGTGCCCGTGTGCGCCGGCCAGAAATGCCGATTGTGTTTGTGCGCCGATGGTTCGGCGAAAGTACCTCGGCAAGCTGTCCGGTCCGCTTCTCGACCGCGTCGATCTGCGTATCGCCATGATGGGAGTGGCTACCGGTGCATTGACGGACGAGCTCGGAGAGACCACCGAGCACGTGCGTGCCCGCGTCATCGCGGCACGCGAGCAGGCAGCCGAACGTTGGCGCGAATACGGGTGGCGGACAAACGCCGAGGTTCCTGGACCTGCGCTGCGGCAGAAGTTCACACTCTCGCGTGAAGCCTTGGTTCCGGTCGAGAGAGCGCTTCGTAATGGTTCGCTGACCGCCCGAGGTGCCGATCGTGCTCTTCGCGTTTCCTGGACTTTGAACGATCTGGCGGGGGGAGACATGCCAGGCATCGGCGAGGTGGGAGCCGCTTTGGACTTTCGAGACAGGGGGACGAGGTGACGACGCACGATCCACGGCGCCTGGCCTGGGCGTACCTCTCTCGTGTTGCTCAGGGGCCACATCGGGTACTTCGCGACTTCGCAGCCGAGGCAGGTCCCGAAGGTGCCGCCGATGCCGTCTCCCGTGGGGCACTCGGTGAGCGATTGCAGGTCCGCTCGCATATCGACACTGCACGCGCGGACCTCGATCTTGTTGCATCTCTGGGTGGTCGGCTCATCACCCCCGATGATGACGAGTGGCCGATGTGGAAACTTCTCGCGTTCGACGGTGCTGGGATGCCGGTGGGCACCGATCAATGTGCGCCGTTGTCCTTGTGGGTTCTCGGCGCAGCTTCCGTGGCGGAGTTGACCGAGCGAGCCGTGTCGATCGTCGGTACACGTGCCGCCACGGCGTACGGCGAGCACGTGACTGCCGAGATTGCCGGAGATTTGGCAGTCGACGGCTGGACGGTTTTATCGGGGGCGGCATTCGGGATCGATGCGGCCGCCCATCGAGCTGCATTGGGCGTGGGCGGTTCGACCGTGGCGGTACTCGCGTGCGGAGTCGACCGAGCATATCCCTCGGGACACTCCCGGTTGCTTCACCGAATAGCACAAACGGGGGCCGTTATCAGTGAGTACGCCCCCGGCACGACGCCGGCCAAACACCGCTTTCTCGCTCGCAATCGATTGGTCGCAGGCCTCGGGTCGGCTGTGGTCATCGTGGAGGCTGGTTGGCGCAGCGGTGCACGCAACACAGCTGGGTGGGCTCGCAAACTCGGACGCCCGGTACTTGCAGTTCCGGGTCCAGTGACGTCGGCGGCATCGAAGGGTTGCCACCGGATGATTCGTGAAGGCGAAGCGCGTTTGGTTGCCGATGCCCACGATGTGGTCGCCGAAGCAGGAATGGCGGGGGAGACCGACGAGGGTAGGCCCTCGATGTTCCGCGATATCGATGCATTGTCAGAGTCGGCGTTGTTGGTGTACGAGGCGCTACCTGCGACCGGAACTCTTTCGCCGCGTGAGCTTTCCGATGTGTCGTCGTTGCCTCTGACTACTGTTCGATCGGTATTGCCTCTGTTGGAACTGGACGGGTTCGTAGCAAGTGACGAGACCGGGTGGTCCCGGGTGGTTCGCACGTGAGCAACCTGGGGAACCACCGGGAACGGTAGGGTGTTAGGTAACACTTACTCCTCTAGGCAGCAAAACTATGTCAACAGCTCGGAAAGGCTGAAAAGTGGCACGACGCAAAACCGTCCTGACCGTCCTCCGTACGGAATCACTGACACCGCACATGCAACGGGTGTATCTCGGCGATCCAGGATTCGAGGACTTCCAACCGGTTGACTTCACCGACTCGTACGTAAAGCTCGCATTCGGCTCGGAGGACGCGGAAGTCAAGCGCACCTACACGGTGCGCTCTGTCGATGTCGACGCTCGCGAGATTGCGATCGACTTCGTCGTCCACGGTGACGAGGGCATTGCCGGGCCTTGGGCGGCCAACGCGAAGGCAGGCGACCGCATCGGCCTCTATGGCCCCAACGGCGCTTACAAGCCGCGTCCAGAGGCGGATTGGCATCTCTTCGCCGGCGACGAATCTGCTATCCCAGCCATCTCCGCTGCGGTCGAGGCACTGCCGGAAGACGCGATTGCGAAGGTGTTCGTCGAGGTGTCGGACCGCAAGGACGAAATCTATATGGAGACGCTTGCGCTCGTGGACGTCACGTGGATTCACCGCGGGGCCGGTTCCGGCGAGGTCGGTGACGACAAGGCCGGGGACAACTCACCGCTGATCGAGGCCGTTCGAAATACCGAATGGCTACCGGGCCAGGCCCAGGTGTTCATTCATGGCGAAGCACAGGCCGTGATGCACAACCTGCGCGGCTACGTGCGTAAAGACCGAGGTGTTCCTGCTGAGTGGGCTTCGATCTCCGGCTACTGGAGACGCGGACGCACCGAGGAGACCTTCCGGGTGTGGAAGCGTGAGTTGGCCGAGGCCGAAGCGTGACCGGCTAGCGACGGACGTCCTGTCTCGGCGCATGAACAAGGTGAGAGGTCCGGCGCGGCTGGTTGCTCCCCGGCAGTGCAGCGGTAAGGCTGTGTGAATGGCCGAAGACGAGCTCCCACCGACGCTGCGCGTACACCTCGAGGAGTATGCCGAGCATCTCGAGATCGGACGCAACCGATCGGTCAACACCGTGCGTGCATACGTGGCCGATGCAGAGTCGTTGCTCCGTCATCTCATCCGGCGTGACGCGTCGGCAACGCTGGCCGACCTCGATCTGCGGGTACTCCGGTCCTGGCTGGCGGATCAGGCTCGGCACGGATCCGCTAGAACGTCGATGGCCAGACGCACGTCTTCGGCCCGTGCCTTCACCGCATGGCTCACTCGTAGTGCCCGCATGACCTCAGATCCAGCGTTGCGTTTGGCAACACCGGCGGTCCGGCGCTCACTGCCTTCGGTTCTCAAGCAGAGTCAAGCCTCCGAGGCGCTGACCCAGGCCCAATCCGGCGCGGCAGAACTCGATCCACTTGCACTGAGAGATCGCTTGATAGTGGAAATGTTGTACGCCACCGGAATCCGAGTCGGCGAGCTGTGCGGACTCGACCTCGACGACATCGATGCCGATCGACGATTGGTCCGCGTGATCGGAAAGGGTGACAAAGAACGTTCGGCACCGTACGGAGTTCCAGCGGCGCACGCCCTCGAGGCCTGGTCGTTGCACGGGCGTCCGGCGTTGAGCAACGATCGTTCGGGACGCGCGCTGCTGCTGGGTCGCAGAGGCGCCCGTATAGATCCCCGCCAGGCCCGGACGGCTGTGCACGAGGTCGTGTCGGCGGTACCCGGTGCACCCGACATAGGGCCGCACGGGTTGAGGCACTCCGCGGCCACCCACCTTCTCGAGGGCGGTGCCGATCTTCGGGTGGTACAGGAGTTGCTCGGGCATGCTTCCCTTGCAACCACTCAGATCTACACTCACGTGTCGGTGGAGCGATTGCGGGCGGTGCACGACCAAGCGCATCCGCGAGCGTGAACCACCCTTGTCGCGGGCGAGTTTGGTAGCGTCGTGGCGAAACAAACCGTACGCAAAGTATTGTGTTGCGTAACTGCTGCTCAGTTCGAAAACTGCAGTGGAGTCCAAAGCTGAAGTCGAAATCCGGATACGGGGGGACCGTGGACCGCGAACAACCACAAGGCGCTAGCGCCGCGTGGTCGATCCGTGCCCAGGCGAGTTCTGGTCATCCTTTTCGATCGAACTCGTCGCCGATCGAGCCGGTGTGGACACAGGCATCGTCCGCAGACTCGGGTTCGCGTAGCGACGAACCCGCGACCGGCGACCGGCAAGTGGCCCCGTGGCAATCGAGTCGGTCGACCGATCGCCAGGCGCCACCGCGCTACGCTCCACCCTCGCAAGTGGTTCCCGACCCTGCTCGCAACGATCGCGTCGATGACTGGACCCCACCGTGGTCGGGTCCTTCTGCCGTCCGTTCCCAGCAGGTTCAGCCCGTCAGCGGTCGAGCCCCCAGTAGTCGAACTCCTAGTAGTCGAACCCCCAACGGCTATCCGCCCAGCGATCCGGCCTCCGGTGCAACACCGGGACCGAATCAGCCGTTCGGAGCGCAGTACCAGCCGACCAGCCAGGATCTCGCTCCCGACACCCTCCTCAAGCGTCCGCGGCGCACTTCCTCGTCGGGCTGGCGCAAGGGGGTACATCGACTTACCGGTGGGGTGATCAATCCTGGTGAATCGACTGCTGAGGAGCGCTACCGCAACCAAGTGGAGCGCATAAGGCAACCGGTTCTGGGTGACTATCGCATCGCGTTTCTCTCGCTCAAAGGTGGTGTCGGCAAGACCACGACGACCCTGGGCCTCGGTTCGACTTTCGCGTCGCTGCGCGGTGACTGCGTAATCGCGGTAGATGCGAATCCGGATTTCGGAACCCTGGGTGAACGGGTCCCGCGTCAGACGTCGTCGACGGTGCGCGACCTGCTGGCGGATGCTCCCAACGTTCGACGCTATTCCGACATCCGTGCGCATACCTCGCAAGCGCCGAGTCGATTGGAAGTTCTTGCCGGGGAACGCGATCCCGCGGCATCGGAAATGTTCGGCGAAGAGGACTATCGTTCCGTCATCGATATGCTCCAGGTCTATTACAACTTGATATTGACCGACTGCGGCACGGGCATCATGCACTCGGCGATGAACGGCGTGCTGCAACTGGCAAACGCACTCGTGCTCGTCTCCTCACCCGCTGTCGATGGCGCGCGTAGCGCAGCGGCCACGCTCGATTGGCTTCAGCTGCACGGTTATGGGCACTTGGTCGAGCGCACGGTGGTCGTGATCAGTTCGGTTCGGCCCGGTTCGTCGGCGGTCGATATGAACTTGCTGACTCAGCATTTCTTGGAACGGTGCCGCGCAGTGCTCGTCGTACCGTTCGACGAGCATTTGGCCGAGGGTGCCGTGGTCGATCTGGACCTTCTTCGTCCGCAGACGCGCTCGGCGTTCGTCGAGCTTGCGGCGATGGTGGCCGATGATTTTCCGGCAGCATCCGGACGGCATTCGGGCCCGAGTTGGCGCTGAATCGGGTGCGTCTGGCTCACGCGGATTTGTCCCTCGATTCGTGGGCCCATTCGAATTCGGTTGTACTCGAACCTCGTTCGAGCTAGCTCGCGTGAAGAGGCTTGAGTCGAATCGGTGTGAAGTGGACCAGCGCCAACGGGTCGAGGTACTCCCGGCCTCGTCGCACACCCCAGTGCAGACACACTTCCGTGCAGCTGGGATGACCCGGTTCGAGCTTGCCGACGATCTCTGAGGCTCTGACCCGCATCCCGGCGTGGACCGAGGCGGTCACCGGTTCGTAAGTGGTGCGAAGTCCGCCTGGGTGGTCGATCGAGACCACGGGTTTTCCTGCTACTCGGCCCGCGAACACGACTGTGCCAGGCCCTGCTGCGCGGACTGCCTGATTGGAGCTCCCTGCCAGGTCGGCGCCGCGATGGCCGGGGAGCCAGTCATGCTCGGGAGGGTCGAAAACGGTGATCACTGCGGGTCGCGGCGACAACGGCCAGTGAAATGCCTGCGACGGGCTCGGAGGGGAAGCTCCGGACGGGGAGGCGTCGGCCGGGCCGGCGGCGGCCGAGATCAGCGTGATGACGAGGGCTGCTGCCAGGACTTTCATGGTATTCAGAATGTCGGTTCAGGCAATTCTTCAGGGTGCGGTTGTACTGCCTGTGGACAGACGGAAAGTTTGTCCACATATCTCGTCGTCCCTTGACCTCCGCCCTGGTTATGAGCTGCGGCTTTCAGGCCGTACACTGTCGGAGCGACCTGTGCCCACACGGGTCGACTTCGCGCGTCCGCGTCTTGAGGCAGCCATTTCGTTAATGGAAGTCACATACCCGGTTGTCGGCGGTCCCACTTTATTTCGAGTGGGTTCGGCAACCAGCGGTCGCCAGGGCAGGGGTCGAACGACACTCTGCGTCAACCGGCAAATGAAAGCGAGTTATTCAGCCATGGCTGTAGTAACTATGAGGCAGCTGCTCGACAGCGGCACTCACTTCGGACATCAGACCCGTCGTTGGAACCCGAAGATGAAGCGATTCATCTTCACCGACCGCAACGGCATCTACATCATCGACTTGCAGCAGACTCTGACCTTCATCGATCAGGCCTACGAGTTCGTCAAGGAAACCGTCGCCCACGGTGGCACGGTTCTGTTCGTCGGCACCAAGAAGCAGGCTCAGGAGTCCATCGCCGCTGAGGCAACTCGCGTGGGAATGCCCTACGTGAATCAGCGCTGGCTCGGTGGCATGCTCACCAACTTCCAGACGGTCCACAAGCGTCTCATCCGCCTCAAGGAGCTCGAGGCAATGGAGCAGACCGGTGGCTTCGAGGGACGCACCAAGAAGGAAATCCTCATGCTGACGCGTGAGATGACCAAGCTGGACCGCACCCTCGGCGGAATCCGTGACATGGCCAAGGTTCCCTCGGCCATCTGGATCGTCGACACCAACAAAGAGCACATCGCCGTCGGCGAGGCGCGCAAGCTGAAGATCCCGGTCATCGCGATCCTGGACACCAACTGCGACCCTGACGTCGTCGACTACCCGATCCCGGGCAACGATGATGCAATCCGCTCCGCAGCACTGCTGACCAAGGTCGTTGCATCTGCAGTGGCCGAGGGTGTACAGGCTCGTGCGGGTCTCAACACTGCTACCGACGCGAAGCCCGAGGTCGGCGCAGGCGAGCCACTTGCAGAGTGGGAGCTCGAGCAGCTTGCACAGGCATCGCCCGCAGCGGCTGAGACGCAGGAAGCTGCAGCAGAGGCACCCGTTGCCGATGCTGAGGCGCCTGCCGCGGAAGCACCCGCCGCTGATGCGCCTGCCGCAGAAGCACCGGCAACGCAGGCTTGATCGATGGGGTCCTGATAGGCGTGAACCACGCCTATCAGGACCTTTTCTGCAGTATTCGAGAACTTTTATGCTCTGCCCACCCACAGCATTCGAGGAGGCTCGCTCAACATGGCGAACTACACCGCCGCTGACGTCAAGCGGCTCCGTGAGCTCACCGGCTCCGGAATGATGGACTGCAAGAACGCTCTAGCCGAGGCCGAGGGAGACTTCGACAAGGCTGTCGAGCAACTACGCATCAAGGGCGCCAAGGACGTCGGCAAGCGTGCCGAGCGGTCCACCGCCGAAGGTCTCGTGGTCGCCAAGGGCGGCGTGCTACTCGAGATCAACTCCGAGACCGACTTCGTCGCCAAGAACGAAGAGTTCCAGACGTTCGCGAACTCCGTCGCCGCTGTTGCCGCCGAAGGCAAGCCCGCCGACGTCGAGGCCTTGAAGGCACTGAACCTCGACGGAAAGACCGTGGACGCGGCGCTGGGCGAGCTGTCGGCCAAGATCGGCGAGAAGCTCGAACTCCGACGAGTCGCTTCGTTCGAGGGCCCGGTTGCGATCTACCTGCACAAGCGCAGCGCGGATCTGCCGCCGGCTGTCGGCGTGATCGTCGAATACACAGGTGAGGGCGAGGCTGCTGCTGAGGCTGCTCGCAGTGCTGCGATGCAGGTTGCCGCGCTCAAGGCCAAGTACGTCACGCGCGACGAGGTTCCTGAGGGCATCGTCGCTTCCGAGCGTCGTATCGCCGAGGAAACCGCTCGCGAAGAGGGTAAGCCAGAGCAGGCACTCCCGAAGATCATCGAAGGCCGTGTCAACGGATTCTTCAAGGATGTCGTGCTCACCGAGCAGTCCTCGGTTCAGGATTCCAAGAAGTCCGTGAAGGCGATCCTCGACGATGCCGGCGTCAAGATCACGCGTTTCGCACGGTTCGAGGTCGGCGCAAGCTGATCGCGGATACCGAGCAAATTTTTTGAGGTTGCCGTTCGCTCGACTCCGGTCGAGCGGACGGCAACTTTTTGTTTGCTGCCACGCCAGGATGTGTCGCGTCAGGCGGGTGTTTAGTCCGTGGCGGCTTCGATAAGGCAGGATATGGGTAGTGGGTGCCTTTGGAGTGCCCTTGATTCACCGTGCGCAATCGACCGGCGAGAACCGAGGAGAGTTATGACCGATCCCGCCACCGACAGGCCCGGATTCAAGCGAGTGATGCTCAAACTGGGTGGAGAGATGTTCGGAGGAGGCCAAGTAGGTCTCGACCCTGACGTCGTCACCAACGTTGCCGAGCAGATTGCCGAGGTCGTAGCCACCGGAGTTCAGGTTGCTGTCGTCATCGGCGGAGGCAACTTTTTTCGGGGTGCCGAACTGCAGCAGCGGGGGATGGACCGTTCCCGCTCCGACTACATGGGCATGCTCGGAACTGTGATGAACTGTCTTGCTCTGCAGGACTTTCTGGAAAAGCAGGGTGTGGCCACCCGTGTGCAGACCGCGATAACGATGGGGCAGGTCGCCGAGCCTTATCTGCCGCTTCGCGCGCGTCGCCATCTGGAGAAGGGCCGAGTCGTCATCTTCGGTGCCGGAATGGGTATGCCGTATTTTTCGACCGACACGACGGCTGCGCAGCGTGCTCTCGAGATCGGGGCAGAGGTGCTTCTGATGGCGAAGGCCGTCGACGGCGTCTACTCGGCCGACCCGAGGCTCGACCCGGACGCAACGATGTTCGAATCGATCACACATCGTGAGGTCATCGAGAAGGGCTTACAGGTCGCCGACGCCACCGCCTTCAGTCTCTGCATGGACAATCAAATGCCGATCATGGTGTTCAACCTGCTCATCCAGGGGAATATTGCCCGCGCTGTCGCGGGTGAGAAGATCGGGACACTGGTCACATCGTGATCGTTTCCGATCACGTACTCGAACATGCTGGATCATCAGCAAAGACGATGGAGGTCAAGCCGTGATAGACGAAGCGCTTTTCGATGCCGAGGAAAGGATGGAGAAGGCGGTCACCGTTGCACGCGACGACCTGTCGTCCATCCGAACCGGCAGGGCCAATCCAGGCATGTTCAACCGTATTGTGATCGAGTACTACGGTTCCCCGACGCCGATCACCCAGCTGGCGAGTATCAGTGTCCCCGAGGCCCGGATGGTAGTGATCAAGCCGTACGAGCCTGCACAGCTCGGGCCGATCGAGACTGCGATTCGCAACTCCGATCTCGGTGTGAACCCGACGAACGATGGCAACCTCATTCGTATCAGCATTCCTCAGCTGACGGAGGAGCGCCGCCGCGAGTTCGCCAAGCAGGCCAAGGGCAAGGGCGAAGACGCCAAGGTGGCGATCCGCAATGTGCGTCGAAAGACGATGGAAGAGCTCAAGCGTATTCAGAAAGATGGCGAGGCGGGCGAAGACGAGGTCCTACGGGCCGAGAACGAGCTCGACAAGACCACCTCGAAGTACACCGTGTCGATCGACGAATTGGTCAAGCGTAAAGAAGCGGACTTGATGGAGGTCTGATTCTCCCGGAAGAGTCGGACATAGATGATGAAGCAAGGAGATGGCGTCGTGGTGGGATCGGAACGGCCACTGGGCTCTGCCGTACCCGACCCCTCGACGCCAGGGGAGTCGGTCGACGCTACCCACGTCGAGCCGAAGTCGATAGGGGATCCGGTGCCGAAAGCGACGGGCAAAGCGGGTCGCAATCTGCCGGCGGCAATTGCGGTGGGCGGTGGCTTGGGTATTTCGCTGATTCTGATCATGGTGTTCGCGCCGCTGGTCTGGATCGGCGTTGTTGCGGTCGCGCTCGCCATCGCTACCTATGAGGTGGCCAGGCGCCTTCGTGAAGCCGGAGTGCTCGTTCCGCGGATTCCGTTGATCGTGGGCGGTCAAGCGATAATCTGGCTCGGCTGGCCATGGGGAACCACCGGAGTGCTGAGCGCTACCGCAGGCACTGTTCTGGTGTGCATGGTCTGGCTGCTGTTACAGCAGGGCCTCGGTTCGGCACCGAAAAACTATCTCCGCGAACTTGCGGTCACCATCCTGGTGGCATGTTGGCTGCCCCTGCTGGCATCCTTCGCGGTTCTGATGGTTCTGCAGGAGGACGGAGCAGGCCGCGTTCTGGTGTTTCTCATCGCCGTCGTGTGTTCGGATGTCGGCGGTTACGTCGCCGGGGTGCTGTTCGGTAAGCATCCGATGGCGCCTGCGATCAGTCCTAAGAAGTCGTGGGAAGGACTCGCTGGGTCGCTCCTTTTCTGTGTCATCGGCAGCCTGCTCACTGTCACACTCATTCTCGATGCGAACTCGATGATCGGTGTTCTGCTCGGCGTCGTCCTCGTTGTGACCGGCACGCTGGGCGACCTCATCGAATCTCAGGTCAAGCGCGATCTTCGGATCAAGGACATGGGGACCTTGTTGCCGGGCCACGGCGGCATCATGGATCGCCTCGACTCGCTCCTGCCGTCGGCGTTCGTCGCGTGGTTGATCTTCACAGTCCTTCTCTGAGATACCGACCCTTCTCTGACATACCGACGATGTCGCCGCCGTTTCGTTCGATTCCGAGTCCTAACATCTGGCATTGGCCCGAGGTTTACGAGTCGGAGAATCGTGCACAGGACGTCGACGGGCGTATACCTGCAGAACTGCAAAGGATCGCGCCCTGGGACGGCCGGACCATCGTCGATGTGGGATGTGGCACCGGCTTCCATCTGCCGCTGTTCGCCTCGCGGGCTCACCGAGTCGTGGGTGTCGAGCCGCATGGCCCTCTAGTGGACGCGGCGAGGACCCGAGTTGTCGGGCTCGAGAACGTCGAGGTCGTGTCGGGCAGCGCCGAGGCGTTGCCGCTCGACGACGCCTCGGTGGATATCGTGCACGCGCGGACAGCGTATTTCTTCGGGCCAGGATGCGGCCGCGGTGTATCGGAAGCGATGCGTGTGCTCAGGCCGGGTGGAACGCTCGTCGTGGTGGACCTCGACGTCGGGGCATCGCCCTACGGTGACTGGATGCGGGCGGACCTACCGAAATACGACTGTGCGGCCGTCGAATCGTTCTTTGCAGCCCAGGGTTTCGATCTGACCCGGGTCGATACGCGCTGGGAGTTCGCCGATAGAGCGACCCTGGATGCGGTTCTGGGTATCGAATTCACGGCGCGCACAGCGGCCAGGGCTGCACGGAGCATCCCCGGCCTGGGTGTCGATGTGCGATATCGAGTTCACTCGCGACGCAAGCCCGTTGGACTCGAACGAATCTAAGCGGGGTTGTTCTCGGCCGTGATGCCGAATATTCCAGCCGCTTCGCGAATTTTGATTGCCTTGGCGAGTCGTGGCAGGTCGCTGCCGTCCTTCACGTGCACGCCATCGACGCCCAGTGTGTCGATGACCTCGTCGGCCCAGGTGACATCTCCTGGGGCTGGAGCGAGTACACGGTTGACGACGGGAGCCTGTTCCGCATGCATACACAGTTTTCCGGTCATGCCCATCGAGACGGTAAGGGCCGAATCGCGCGCCAGGATGCTGTCGTTGGCGGTCAGAGTCGGGCCGTCGATGGGTCCGGGAAGGCGTGCAGCGCGACTCGACACCACCAGCCGTGAGCGTGGGTACGCCATGGCGAGTGGTTCGTCGCTCATCCCGGTGTCTCGACGGAAGTCGCCGCTGCCGAAAGCCAACCGGAAGGTGGAGTCCGCGCGAGCGATCTCCGGTGTCGCCTCGAGGCCGACTGCGGACTCGACCAGAGCGAGAATGCGTGTCCCAGCTGTCACTCGTGCCGCTGTGGCATCGACCTGGCCGCCGCTCTCGGTTTTCGCGAGCATGATGCCTGCCAGGCCGCGAAGGCCGGAGAGCGCTTCGAGGTCGTCGGCCCAGTACGGCGTCGTCGCATCGTTGATGCGGACCCATGCCGAGTTGCCCGCTTCGAGCCACGCGACGACGGCGCCGCGTGCCGCAGGCTTTGCATGCGGTGCCACAGCGTCCTCGATGTCGAGGATTACCGCGTCCACTTCCGATGCGGCTGCGGTCGCGAATGCTTCGGGCTGGGTAGCGGGTACCAGCAACCACGAGCGTGCTCGCTCCGGTGCTACGCCAAATGTCACTGGGGTCTCCATGAAAGTGGTCACGTCGGGCTCCTTGCGGTGAGATCGGGCACGACCGACATTATCGATTCAGTACGGCGTTGCCATTCTTCTGTGCATTCTGTTCACCGCGGGTTAGTTTACTTGCGTTTGGCGGCTCGCCTGACCTGGAGGATGCGAACCCTTCGTACGAGAGCGATGATCGAAGCCCTCGCGAGGGAAGATTCGGAGCAGAACGACGCCGTTCGGCTACCCCTCGCCGTGGGGCTGGAAATTGCGCGCTGAATAGGAGAGAAGTGCCCAGTAGTGGGACACTGGATTTATTATGAGTGATTCTGCTATGACCGCCGACGAATCCACAGCCGAGAGCGCCCGCCCGCGAACGAGGCCGACACTGCCGTTGGTGTTCGCGGATCGCCGTCGCGGGATGCCGTCACGACACCTCGCCGACCTGGATCGCGAAGGACTGAAATCGGCAATCAAGGATCTGGGGCTTCCTGCCTTTCGTGCCGACCAACTTGCGCGCCACTACTACGGCAGGCTCGAAGCGGATACGACCAAAATGACCGACCTTCCTGAAGCGATCCGGGAAAAGGTCGGAGCGGACCTGTTCCCGCCGCTGCTCACGGCAATCAAGCACTTGTCGTGTGATGATGGCGACACCCGAAAGACGCTGTGGAAGGCCAACGACGGCACGCTGCTGGAAAGCGTTCTGATGCGGTATCCGGATCGGGCGACTCTGTGTATCTCGAGTCAGGCCGGCTGCGGGATGGCCTGCCCATTCTGCGCCACCGGGCAGGGGGGACTGGATCGCAACCTTTCCACTGCCGAGATCGTCGACCAGGTTCGATCGGCGGCAGCGGATCTACGCGACGGCGTCGTGCCAGGAGGCGAGGGACGCCTGTCGAACGTTGTGTTCATGGGCATGGGTGAGCCTTTGGCCAACTACAAGCGTGTCGTCTCCGCTGTGCGCAAGATCGTCTCGCCGGCACCCGATGGACTCGGACTGTCGCAGCGGTCGGTGACCGTATCGACCGTGGGTTTGGCCCCTGCTATCCGCAAACTCGCCGACGAGGGCTTGTCCGTCACGCTTGCAGTATCGCTGCATACTCCGGACGACGAGTTGCGCGACACCTTGGTGCCGGTGAACAACCGGTGGTCGGTGGCCGAGGTGCTGTCGGCGGCGAGATACTACGCAGATCAGACAGGCCGTCGAGTGTCGATCGAGTACGCGATGATCAGAGATGTGAACGATCAGCCGTGGCGTGCGGACCTGCTGGGTAAGAAGTTGCACAAGGCGCTCGGTTCGAGAGTGCATGTCAACCTCATTCCGCTCAACCCGACCCCGGGAAGCGAGTGGGACGCCAGCCCGAAGCCTGTCGAACGTGAATTTGTGAGAAGGGTTATTGCACAGGGTGTTTCGTGCACCGTTCGTGATACTCGCGGTCAGGAAATCGCTGCCGCTTGCGGTCAGCTCGCCGCTGAGAACTGACGAACAGCGCAAAAAGAACCCGATATCTGCTCCGTGCAGCTATCGGGTTCTTTTGGTTCTGCGTGCTATCGAGGCTTCCGGCGGACGATGATGTCGCGAACCACGATGCCGACGAGCGCAATGGCGAAGCCGATGAGGTACAGGTCTTCGATTCCGCCTGTGTGGTTTCCGTGGATCATGAGCAGCAGGAAGACCGCGACGGCGATAGCGGCGATCCGCATCGCCTTGTTCGACTCACCGCTCCAGCCCCAATCGGCCGAAGGTACCTCTGCTATGTCCTCGTGGGTGTACTCGACCGGGTCGTACGAAGCGGGGTCCAGTTCGGTTTGTGCCACCGGTCGATCCTCTCGGGTCAGGGTGCAGCCGAAAGTCCGGCATGCGTGTGCGCACTCAGTTTGGCATACGACCGGCAGTAGTAGCGAGTAGGGGCGCAAGTAGCGGACGACGGCGCGAAGTCACACCGCGTAAGCACGCAAAGCGGCCAGATACCTGTCGGTGAAGAGTCTTTGGACCCATCTTCCGACAGGCCCGCCGAGTGCAGTGAACCAGCGACCGGGTCGTGAGAACGCGCGGATGTGCGCGAAGACATCGCCGTTCGTCGGATCGAATTCGACAGCGAAACACTCCTCGCCCTGCTCTGGGTGTCCAGTCAAGGTGCCGTACGCGAACCCCCGTCGATCGGGCGAGTCGATGAGGTACACGACGCGGCAGGGAATCCGAATCGGACCCAGCCTCAGCACTACGACGGTGTCCACCTCGGCTGTCGGGGTCGATGCGTCGACACCGAGTCCCGACTTTCGATGCATCTGCCATCCCGACAGCGCGTCGGCTGCTGTTTCGAATGCATCGCGTCCGGTGCCGATGTGCACTCGACGATCGAGGTGGTGGTAGCCGGCGGGCAACGGGCCCTTGGTGCCGCCGATCTCGGGATAGGTGAGCTCCATGAGAGCCCAGCGTGCCACGGATGGCGGCCGCACAGGTGACTCTCAGAGTCGATCAGGAACAATGAACGAGTGCCCGAGCATCGAACACCTCCAGTATCGCGTCCTGTCCGGGTGTTGCTCCTGGGCAGCACCGGTTCCATCGGAACTCAAGCCCTCGAGGTGATCGCTGCCAATCCCGAATTGTTCGAGGTGGTCGGGCTCGCTGCGGGCGGTCGCAATATCGACCTGCTCGGACGTCAGATCCGCAATACCGGGGTCTCGTCCGTCGCGGTCGCAGACCCGAATACGGGTGCCGAAGTGGAACTGGCGAACGTCCTGACCGGCGATCGGGCCGTCACCGAACTCGTCGAGTCGGTCGAGGCCGACGTCGTGTTGAACGCTTTGGTCGGCTCGCGTGGGCTCGAGCCGACACTCGCGGCGTTGAAATCCGGAGCAACGCTGGCCCTGGCGAACAAGGAATCCTTGGTCGCGGGCGGGGAGCTCGTCCTCAGGGCTGCTGCTCCCGGGCAGATCGTGCCAGTGGACTCCGAACATTCTGCTCTTGCACAGTGTCTTCGAAGTGGCCGAGCCGAGGAGGTGGAGCGCCTGGTGTTGACAGCGTCGGGTGGCCCGTTTCGCGGTTGGTCGGAGGAGGAGTTGAAAACTGTCACTCCTGAGCAGGCAGCGGCGCATCCGACCTGGTCGATGGGACAGATGAACACGCTGAACTCCGCGACGATGGTGAACAAAGGGCTCGAACTGATCGAAACCCATCTGCTGTTCGGTATCCCGTACGAGCGGATCGATGTCACGGTTCATCGGCAATCGATCGTGCATTCGATGGTCACCTTCTTCGATGGATCGACCATCGCGCAGGCCAGTCCGCCCGATATGCGTCTTCCCATCGCGCTCGCATTGGGATGGCCGAACCGGGTCGCGAATGCTGCCCGACCCCTCGATTTCACGACCGCGTTCTCCTGGGATTTCGAACCGCTCGACGATCGAGTGTTTCCGGCTGTCCAACTGGCGCGTGAGGCGGGAATTCTCGGGGGTTGCATGACGGCGGTCTACAACGCCGCGAACGAGGTCGCGGCCGAGGCGTTCCTCGCAGGCCGTATCGAATTCCCCCGGATCGTCGACACCGTCAGGGAGGTCCTCGGGGCCGGCAGCGGCGAGTGGACTGCCACTCCCACTACCGTGGACGAGGTACTCGAAGCCGATTCCTGGGCTCGTCGTCACGCCCGCGCACTTTTGAAACAGAAGGATTGATCGAAGATGGTGTTCGCATTCGGCGTCATTCTGTTCGCCCTGGGAATCACGGTATCCATCGCCCTGCACGAGGCAGGTCACATGTTGACCGCCCGCGCCACGGGCATGAAGGTTCGACGCTTTTTCATCGGCTTCGGTCCGAAGGTGTTCTCTTTTCGGCGCGGTGAGACGGAGTACGGACTCAAGGCGATACCGGCAGGTGGGTTCTGCGACATCGCCGGGATGACCGCGATCGACGAGCTTGCGCCCGACGAAATCGAGCGTGCGATGTATCGACAGAAGACGTGGAAGCGTCTCGTCGTCATGCTCGGCGGAATAGCGATGAACTTCGTTCTCGGTTTCTTACTCATCTTCACGCTCGCTGTGGGCTGGGGACTGCCGAATCTCAATCAGCCGAGCAACGCGATGGTGGGCGAGATGCCCTGTGTGACAGCGACACAGAACGAAGATCTCACTTACCCGGAATGCAGTGGACCCAGTCCGGCCTATTCCGCGGGTATCCGTGAGGGGGACGTCATCGTCTCGGTGAACGGCACTCCTACTGCAGACTTCGCCGATGTTGTCGCGGCCACCCAGCCGCTGTCCGGAACCGCAGACTTCGTGGTCGAACGTGACGGGCGTGAGCTGACCTTCCCCGTATCGATCCAGCAGGTCCAGCGTTGGGTACGCGACGGCACCGAGACCGGGCGTAAGTCGACAACCGTGGGTGCGGTGGGCATTCAGCTCGCGTATTTCTATCCGACCCAGTACAACCCGCTCGCGGCGATACCTGCATCGTTCGCGTTCACCGGCGACATGTTCGTCGAAACCGCACATCGGCTGGTGCAGATGCCGAGCAAGGTCGCGGACTTGTGGACCTCGGTCACCGGAGGGGAAAGAGACCCGGAAACACCGATCAGCGTGGTCGGTGCCAGCGTGATCGGCGGGCAACTGGTGGAGAGGTCGTTGTGGCCGGTATTCGTCCTGCTGCTCGCGAGCCTGAACTTCTTCCTCGGCATTTTCAACCTGCTGCCGCTGCTTCCCCTCGACGGCGGACACATGGCCGTCACCATCTACGAGCGGATCCGCAATTTCTTCCGCAAGCGTCGTGGTCTGGCAGACGGTGGACCCGTCGACTACATGAAGTTGATGCCCGTCACGTATGTGGTGATCGTGATCGGTGGTGCGTACATGTTGCTCACTCTCACAGCGGACATCGTGAACCCGATCCGATTGTTCTAGATACACTCGTGCTCATAGCTAGGGAAGAAGGCAACGAAGTGACTGTGTCAGTCGGATTGGGAATGCCGGCGCCGCCGGTTCCCGTACTCGCTCCTCGACGTAAGACTCGTCAACTGCAGGTCGGCACCGTCGGTGTCGGCAGCGACCACCCGATCTCGGTGCAGTCGATGACCACCACCAAGACCCACGACATCAACGCGACACTGCAGCAGATCGCAGAGTTGACGGCGTCGGGATGCGACATCGTGCGGGTGGCATGCCCCACACAAGAGGACGCCGACGCGCTATCCATCATTGCCAGGAAGAGCCAGATACCGGTCATTGCCGATATCCACTTCCAGCCCAAGTACATCTTCGCGGCGATCGATGCCGGGTGCGCGGCCGTCCGAGTCAATCCTGGCAACATCAAGGAATTCGACGGGCGTGTCAAAGAGGTCGCGAAGGCGGCCCGCGAGGCCAACATCCCCATCCGGATCGGCGTCAATGCTGGTTCGCTCGACAAACGGATGATGGACAAGTACGGCAAGGCCACACCCGAAGCGCTCGTGGAATCGGCGCTGTGGGAAGCAGGACTGTTCGAGGAGCACGGCTTCGGAGACATCAAGATCTCGGTCAAGCACAACGACCCCGTCATCATGGTCGCTGCCTACGAGCAACTTGCGGCGCAATGCGACTATCCGCTGCACCTCGGAGTCACCGAGGCCGGACCCGCATTCCAGGGGACGATCAAGTCAGCGGTGGCGTTCGGGTCTCTTCTCGCGCGGGGGATCGGGGACACCATTCGCGTGTCACTGTCGGCACCGCCGGCCGAGGAGATCAAGGTCGGCAACCAGATACTTCAGTCGCTCAACCTTCGCCCACGCAAGCTGGAGATCGTCTCGTGCCCGTCCTGTGGGCGCGCGCAGGTCGATGTCTACTCACTCGCAGACCAGGTGACCGCAGGCCTCGAGGGCATGGACATCCCGCTGCGCGTAGCGGTCATGGGATGCGTCGTCAACGGACCGGGCGAGGCTCGCGATGCAGACATCGGAGTCGCGTCGGGCAACGGCAAAGGACAGATCTTCGTCAAGGGGAAGGTCATCAAGACGGTCCCCGAAGCACAGATCGTCGAGACCTTGATCGAGGAAGCAATGCGAATCGCCGAGGAATTCGGCGATGATACGGACGCTGAGGCCGGTGCGCCGGTTGTGACCGTCAGCTGATTGGCACACTTGCGCCCGTAAGTCTGGCAATCTGGTCTTCGATGTCAGTGGATGTGTTGGTCGAGGAGGTGGCGTAGGTGCTCAAGCTCTTGGGCGCGAAGCCGCTGAGCGGGAAGGACACGGCGCATGTTCTCCGTGTCCTCGACGCCGACCCGGTTGCCTCGTGCATGATCGCGGCTCGAGTGCAGGATTCGGGGCTCGACCCTCGGTCGTTCCACGGCGAGATGTGGAGCCGAGGTGGCCCGGACGAGTCCTTGTGCTTCTACGGTGCCAACCTCGTTCCGCTCCTCGGTTCGGTCGATGATCTCCGCTCGTTCGCCGACCGCGCTTGTCGTGGTCCGCGGATGTGTTCTTCGCTTGTCGGCCGCGCCGAACTGACATTGCCGTTGTGGGAGATGCTCGAACCCGATTGGGGTGCGCCGCGCGAGCTGCGCAGCGAGCAACCACTGTTGGCGACATCGACGTATTCGGTATTTCCTCCCGACCCTCTGGTCAGACTCGTGCACGCCGACGAGCTCGACGTCTACCTCAGTGCCGCCGTAGCCATGTTCATCGAGGAAGTCGGTGTCGATCCACAGGCAAACGACGGCGGAAGGGGTTACCGCCGTCGGATCGCCAGTCTCATCGCCGCTGGCCGGGCATGGGCGCGATTCGAGGACGGACAAGTCATCTACAAGGCCGAAGTCGGATCACAGTCCGCATCGGTCGGCCAGATTCAAGGTGTGTGGGTTCACCCGCTCTACCGTGGACAGGGTCTCGGATCGGCGGGTACAGCTACCGTCGTCGACTCCGTGGTGCGGAGCGGTCGTATCGCCAGCCTGTACGTCAACAGCTTCAATTGGCCTGCGCGCCGCGCGTACAGCCGTATCGGCCTCGAGCAGGTCGCCACGTTCACCACAGTCCTTCTGGACTAGACCGCGATTCGCTGCGCTCGCGTGCACTGTCGCCGAACTACGATGAGCGCGATGAGGTTCTCGGATATGCGGCGCGTTCGACGACCCGCGGTGGCAGCGCTGGTATGTGTCTTCGTCGTCGGCACTGCCGTCGGGTGTACCCCCGCGCCGGATGGTCCCGAACCTGCAGCTCAGGAATTTCTCTCGGCCTTCGCCTCGAACGACATCGAGGCAGCCTCGGCGAAGACCGATATTCCCGAATCGGCGGCAGCAGCGCTGGCCGATACCTGGCAGAACCTGCAAGCGGAATCCATGGAGGCCCGAACAACATCGGTGCGCGTCGATGGTGACACTGCGCTGGTCGGCTACACCTACCAGTGGCACCTTCCCAAGGGCCGAGTCTGGTCCTACGACGGAGAACTGCAAATGGGCCGTGCCGACGGCAACTGGGGAGTGCGGTGGACGTCGACCGATATTCACCCTGGTCTCGGTGACACCCAGACCATGGAATTGCGCTCGACGTCGCCACCGCGGGCACGCGTCAACGAGCGGTCGGGGTCGGACGTCCTGGTGCCCGGTGTGGTGCACCGCGTCAAGGTGAACGCTGAAGAATCCGGCAACATCGTCTCGTCTGCGACCGGACTGGCATCCATTCTCGCGCCGTTCGATTCGGATATCTCGGCGCAAAGCATCGTCGAGTCGGCGACATCGACCAAGGGTGACTATCCAGTTGCCCTGCTCCGCGCCGAGGACTACGAGCCCGTCGCGGCGTCGCTGGCTGCACTGCCGGGAGTGACCGTCTCCGGCGAGTCCGATCTGCTCACGACCGATCCGACGTTCGCCCCCGATTTGATCTCTCAGGTGAAGAAAACCGTCATCGACGAGGTCGACGGTAAAGCCGGGTGGAGCGTGGTCACGGTGAACCGGAACGGGGTCGACGTCGATGTACTGACCGACACTGCTTCACAGCCCGCGCCCTCGGTGTCCATCAGCCTCGATCGCAACATTCAGGTGGCAGCACAGAATGCGGTGAACGCGCGGATCGAGCAAGCCATGATGGTGGTAATTCAGCCGTCCACGGGTGCGATTCTTGCAGTTGCCCAGAACAAGGAAGCCGATCGCGACGGTCCTGTTGCATCCGCCGGGCTGTACCCGCCCGGGTCTACCTTCAAGATCATCACGGCCGGCGCAGCCATATCGTCGGGACTCGCGACGCCGGACACGACGGTGCCGTGCCCGGGGCGCATCGTGATCGGTGAACGCAGCATCCCGAACTACAACGAATTTTCGCTCGGGAACGTATCGATGGGAACCGCGTTCACTCGCTCCTGCAATACGTCCTTCGCCAAGCTCGCCAGCGAGATGCAACCGGATGCGCTCACCGTGGCAGCCTCGCAGTTCGGGGTCGGTCCGGACTACGACGTCGTGGGATTGCCCACCGATTCCGGGTCGGTGCCACCGGCCGAAGACTTGGTCCAGCGGACCGAGGACGGATTCGGGCAAGGCAAGGTCGTGGTCTCGACGTTCGGAATGGCGCTTGCGGCTGCCACCGTGGCACACGGATCGACACCGGAACCGAATCTGATCGTGGGACGGGAAACTCGGATCGAGGGTGACCATCCACCGATCTCGCCGCTGATGGTCGACGGGCTTCGAGGAATGATGCGCTCGGTCGTCACCAGCGGTACCGCCGAGCGGATCGCCGATCAGGGCGAGGTGTACGGCAAGACGGGGGAGGCCGAGGTCGAGGGCGGTTCGCATGCGTGGTTCGTCGGCTACCGCGGCGATCTGGCATTCGCGACGCTCGTCGTTCGCGGCGGAAGCTCCGACAACGCGGTGGCGGTCACCAGGGAAATGTTCGAGCAGTTGCCCCTGGACTACTAGGGCAGTAGCCCGCGACGCCGCGCGGTGACCACTGCTTCGTGCCTCGTCTTGGCGCCCGTCTTGTTCATGGCGGTGCGCAGGTACGACTTGACTGTCTCCTGACCGAGTGACAAGCGTTGCGCTGCTTCGGCATTGGTACATCCGAGGGCGATCTGAGCCAGGACGTCGATCTCGCGAACCGAGAGTCGGACCTCGGTGTCGGGCTGCCGGTCCGCCGATAGAAGAGACGCCGACATTCGGTCCGACAGCATTCTCAGCTCGGCCCGCGTGGAGGCATCGGACGTCGTACTCGCGAGTGTCCTCAGTTCGGCGTAGATGTCGCGCAATTCCGCGGTGGCCGCCGCGTGCCCGGCGAAACCGGCTTCGGTGCCGGTGCTGGAATCGAGCAATCTGAGGCGCATGTCCACCTCGTCTCGAATGGCGATCTCGTGACTCAGCCGTCGAGACGCCTTCACCATCATCTCGGCAATTCGGTCGCCGATGGGGCCGCGCTCGCGGACAGCCGCGTACATCACCGCGCGTGAGGCGCCTGCGACGACGACCGGAACAGCGAGGATCGAGCGCAGGCCCTCGCCGAGAACGGGTCGGTCGTAGTCGTGCGTGATGTATAGCGAGCTTCCGTAGTCGCTGACCGCCGCAGGTTGTTGCTGGTCGAGGACGCGGCCGCCGAGGCCGGATCTACTCGGGATCAACAGTCCGTCCAGTCCCTTTGTGCGGGTGCCGTGGAATTCGCTCAGGTACAAGGTGTTGCCGGCGGATACTTCACCGCCGAAGACAACCGGCACTCCGGACGATGCCACGATCTGCCGCAGTTCCGCGCGAAGCGCATCACCGTCTCGCGGGCGCAACACGTCGGTGGTCGGCATGGTCACCTCTTTCGCAAACGTCAGTTCATTTTCCGAACTTCAGTGATCTGAATCATAGATGGCGCATCGACGTCGGTACATGCGCGGTCGGTCCGGGGACCGACTACGCATACACCGATGCACAGCGCATACGCTGGAGCCATGTCTGTGACAGCCGAGAGCAAGCCCCGTCAGCCACTCGTGCCAGGCGTCGTGTCGCCCACACTGCCCGTGCCGAATTCGATCGAACGCCCCGAGTACGCCTGGAAGCCGACGGCGAACGAGGGAAACGAGCCTTGGGTTCAGACGCCCGAGGTCATCGAAAAGATGCGTGTCGCCAGCAAGATCGCTGCGCGAGCACTGCAGGAGGCGGGCAAGGCGGTTGCGCCCGGGGTCACGACCGACGAACTCGACCGGATCGCTCACGAGTACATGATCGACCACGGTGCCTACCCGTCGACGTTGGGTTACAAGGGTTTTCCCAAGTCGTGCTGCACCTCTCTCAACGAGGTCATCTGCCACGGCATCCCGGACTCGACGGTGATTCAGGATGGCGACATCGTGAACATCGACGTCACGGCATACATCGACGGAGTGCACGGCGATACCAACGCGACCTTCCTCGCTGGCGACGTGTCGGAGGAGGCACGCCTGCTGGTGGAGCGCACTCATGAGGCGACGATGCGGGCCATCAAGGCAGTCAAGCCGGGTCGGGCGCTCAATGTGATCGGCCGAGTCATCGAGTCGTACGCGCATCGTTTCGGATACGGCGTCGTGGAGGACTTCACCGGCCACGGCATCGGCACCACGTTTCACAGCGGTCTCGTCGTTCTGCACTACGACCAGCCTTCGGTCGAGACGATCATCGAGCCCGGGATGACCTTCACCATCGAGCCGATGATCAATCTCGGAGGAATCAACGCCGAGATGTGGGACGACGGCTGGACGGTGGTCACCCACGACCGGAAGTGGACTGCGCAGTTCGAGCACACCCTGGTGGTCACCGAGACCGGTAGTGAGATCCTCACGTTGCCGTGAGTGGAGCCTGCGGAATGAACCGACGGGCCGTGAGTGGTTCGGGGCGCGGGGGCGCGTTGTTGGTGGCTGGGACGACGTCGGATGCGGGTAAGAGTGTTCTGGTGGCCGGTCTGTGTCGTTTGTTGGCACGCAGAGGTATGTCGGTTGCACCGTTCAAGGCCCAGAACATGTCGAACAATTCGGTGGTGACGCTCGATGGTGGTGAGATCGGGCGGGCGCAGGCGTTTCAGGCGCGGGCCTGTGGTCTGGAGCCGAGTGTGCGTTTCAATCCGGTGTTGCTGAAGCCGGGGAGTGATCGGACGTCGCAGTTGGTGGTTCGGGGTCGAGCTGTCGCGAATGTGTCGGCGTCGAGTTACGTCGAGCATCGTCAGTCGCTTCGTGCTGTCGTCGCCGCCGAGTTGGATTCGCTTCGCAGGGATTTCGATTTCGTGATCTGTGAGGGGGCTGGATCACCGGCGGAGATCAATCTGCGTGAGACGGATCTTGCGAATATGGGGTTGGCCACGGCTGCAAGGCTTCCGGTCATCGTGGTGGGGGATATCGACCGTGGGGGAGTGTTGGCCCACCTCTACGGCACGGTGGCGATACTCGATGAGGCTGATCAGGCGTTGATTGCAGGCTTCGTGATCAACAAGTTTCGCGGCGATCCGTCGTTGCTGGCTCCTGGACTCGTCCAGCTCGAAGCTTTGACGGGTAGGCCCACGTATGGGGTGGTTCCGTACGCCGACGATCTATGGATGGATGCCGAGGATTCGCTCGGTGTCGTCGCGGACGCTCCGGTGGGCAGGCCACGTCCGCCTGCGGGGTCGCAGTGGTTGCGTGTCGCTGCGGTGCGGTTGCCTCGAATCTCCAACACGACCGATGTCGAGGCCCTCGCGTGTGAGCCGGGGGTTTCGGTCAATTGGGTGACCGAGCCGTCTCGATTGACCGACGCCGATCTGGTCATCGTTCCCGGCAGCAAAGCGACACTGTCGGATTTGCATTGGTTGCGGAAAACTGGTCTGGCCGAAGCCATCCAGGACCGGGTGGAGGCTCGGCGCCCGGTTCTCGGAATTTGCGGTGGGTATCAGATGCTCGGTCGAACGATCACGGACGGAATCGAATCCGCGGATGTTCGGGCTTCGGGACTTGGATTGCTCGATCTCGATATCGAGTTCGAGGCCGACAAGGTTCTTGCGGGCGTGGGCGGGGAATCACCGTTTTTCGGCGTCGGTGATGTCACGGGTTACGAGATTCATCACGGACGCGTCGTGCACAGCGGCGATACGCCACTGTTTCGATATCGTGACGGCCGGCCGGAGGGGAGTGTGCGGGAGGCAGTGATGGGTACGCATTGGCACGGTGTACTCGAATCCGATTGTTTCCGTAGAGAATTCCTCCGATGGGCAGCCGCTCGTGCTGGACGCAATGATTTTGTCGTAGCACCGGACACCTCGGTGGTCGGGTTGCGTGAGGAGCAACTCGACCTGTTGGCGGATCTGGTCGAGAACAACGTCGACGTCGACGCCGTGCTGGCAGTGATCGAAGGCGGCGTCGACGCGCAGTAGCGGGTCGAGCCCTACGAGGAGTGCAGTAGCGTGATATCCCATGGAGTACAAGCAGGTATCGACGGGCGGCGGGACTCGCACGGTGCGTATCGCCGGACCGGAATCCAGACATGTCGTGCTGTTGCTTCCGGGTCTGGGGGATAGCCCCGACGTATTCGACGGCGTATCCGAGCGGTTGCACAATTCGGACCTGAAAACCGTTGCAGTGGAGGATGTGCGAGGACTCGACGGCGATTCCATGGTGGCAATCCTCGACGAACTGTCGTTGCCCTGGGTGCACCTCGTCGGCAATCGCGAAGGCGCTGAGCTGGCATGGACACTGGCAGCCCGAACGTTCGGTCGATTCGCGAGCCTTGTCGCATGCGACCGCGGTCATCCGGCCGTCGCAGATCAGGATGGGGTCATCCTCGCTTCTGACTGCTCGCCCGTCGAACTGCCGACCACGATCGTGATCGGCAGTTCGCTGAAACGAGCGAGTGCGGACGGTAGCGGGCGGCTGGTCTATTCGGACTTCCGGGTCGTTCAACTCGACGGCGTGGACAACATCCCGAGCGATGCAACAGCCGAACTTGCTACCGAGATCGCGCTCCGCACCAACCCTTGGTGATGCGGAGCACTCTCGCAGTTACACGTCGAGACCGAGCAGTGCGTTCTCGACCACTTCGGGCAGGCCGGGGTGAATCCAGTACTGCCCGCGGGCCATGTCGAGGGCGGAGGTTCCGAAGCTCATGGCCTGGATGAGCGGTTGTATGACCGTCGGTGCCTGAGCGCCGATGACGTGGGCTCCCAAGATGCGACCGGTCTTCTTTTCCGCAATGATTTTGCAGAAGCCGTCTTGGTCCTCCATTGCCCAGCCGTACGCGACGTCGCCGTAGTTCTGGATCTTGACCGTGATGTCGAGGCCTGCGCTGCGGGCCTGTGCCTCGGTGAGTCCGACCTCGGCGATCTGGGGGTGGGTGAACACGGCCGCCGGCACGAAGCGGTGATCGTACTTCCACAGATTCGTCGTATCCTGCCAAGCATTGTTCGACAAGTTGTGCTGCACTACTCGCGCTTCGTGGTTGGCCACGTGCTTGAGTTGGAACGGCGACGACACATCACCGAGTGCAAAGACTCCCTCGGCGCTCGTACGACCGTATTCGTCTACTCGAATGCGACCTTCCGCGTCGAGTTCGACTCCGGCCTTGTCGGCGCAGAGGCGATCACCGTTGGGCCGGCGTCCGACAGCGACGAGGAGTGCGTCACCGAGGATCCGGGTACCGTCACCGAGTTCGAGACCGACGCTGGTGCCTTCGGAGATCGCGTTCGCCTCCCCGCACTCGAGGTGGACGTCCCAGTTTTTCTGTGCAAGTTCGGTGAAGCGAGCCGAAATGTCACTGTCGAGACCGCGGAGCAGCGTGCTCTTGCGTGCGACGATCGATACCTTCGATCCGAGCGCGCCGAATACATGCGCAAACTCTGCTGCTATGTAGCCGGATCCAAGGATGACGAGATGTTCGGGCAGTTCGGGCAATCTCATGAGGTCGTCGTTGGTATGAAACGGCACACCGCTGTCGAGTATCTGTCGAGGAATCACCGGTCTGGATCCGGCTGCGATGACGACCTGGTCAGCGGTGATCACCTCACCGGCGCCGGTGTCGATGGTCCGGGGACCGACGAACGACGCGTGGCTCGAAAACAGGGTGACGTTGGGGCTGCCGCTCTCGCGGTAGTGCTTGCCGCCCGCTGAGATGGGATCGATACGGCCGAATACTCGGCTCACGATATCGCACCAGCGGACTCGCTCGATCGAGGAGTCGATTCCGTAGCGCGACGATTCGCGGATCGTCCTCGCGACCTCGGCGGCGTAGACGAACATCTTCGTGGGAATGCAACCGACGTTGAGACAGGTGCCCCCGAACGGTGAATGCTCTTCGAAAATTGCCACCGTCTTGTCCGAGAACTGCTCGTTCGCGATGGAGTTGCCCGAACCTGATCCGATGATCGCGATGTCGAAATGACGACCGCTTGTTTGACTGCTCACGAAATGGTCCCTAGTTCGTTGTGGTTTCGGCCGGAATCTCGTTCGATGTGCTCACTTCGATGTAACCACTCGAGCCACTCGTCGACCTCGTCGAATGCCCGTGCCCGCGGTACGTCCTGTGAGAGAAAGACGTCGTGGCGGGCGCCCTCGATGGGAACGATCGTCGTACGATCGCCCAGGCAGCCTGCCCAGCGCGCGATTTGACGAACATCGAGCACCGCATCGGCAGCGTCGATCGCGGAACTGTACTTACGGGAGAAGTGCGTCACTTTGGACCGCAGAATCAGCGAAGGAATACCGATGTCGAGACCTCGATGCAGCTTTGCATGTCCATGTCGGATCGCGCGGATCCAACCGAAGGTGATGGGGAAGCCGGACAGCGGCTTCCAGTCGAGGTTGTAGTCCCACTCGCCGTGCTCGGACGCAGCAAGCGAGAGACCATAGGTGTCCAGACCCATCCCTGGCAACGCCGTCTTGGCCTTGACCTTGCCGATGACGCCGATCGCGGTGGTGCCGACGCTACGAACCGCTGCGGGGCCCTGCAGGTCGAACCAAGGACTGTTCAGGATGACACCGTCGATGCCGAGTCCGGTAGTGCCGCCGTCCTGACGGTTGAGGCGATCGAGCCACAGCGGAAGAATCAGCCCGCCCGTGGAATGAGCGAGGAGCAACACCGACTTACCGCTCGGCTCCCGGCGAACCAGCGAGAGCGCTTCGTTCAACTCGTCGTCGTAGAACGCCAGATCGGTCACGAAGTGCGGTGTCTGGCCTTCACGCAGAGACCTTCCGCACTTACGCAGGTCCAGCGCGTAGAACGCATAGCCTTTGGCTGCGAAATGTTCTGCCAGATGCTGTTGGAAGAAGTAGTCGGTGAAGCCGTGAACGTAGATCACCGCCCGGTCGAAAGACGGTGTATCTGCCGGTTGGTACCGAACGAGAGTCGCCTCGACCTGGCCTTCACCATCCGGATCTGCGCCGAGGGGAATGGTCGTCTGCTCGTAGCCGTCGCCGAGGACATCGGGTACCCAGGTAGTCACAGATCACAACTGTAGTAGCAGGTGCAAAGTGCACTTCGAGAGCACAATCGAAGAAGAGCTTGAAAGCGCTTCGAGTCGGGTATCTACGGCCGGGTAATGTAGCCGCCACCTGAGCAGAGTTTCCTCACGCGAGTACTCACGAACAAGGAAGTCGAATCTCCAGTGTCAAATGAACAGCGCTCCAATCAAGAGCAGGTCAAGCGAGTGAAAACCGATGTGGTCCTCGTCGGCGCCGGAATCATGAGCGCAACTCTCGGGGCACTGCTTCGACAGTTGGAGCCCGATTGGTCGATCGATGTGTACGAGCGTCTCGACGCCGCTGCCGCCGAAAGCAGTGACGCATGGAACAACGCCGGCACCGGCCATTCCGCGCTGTGTGAGCTCAATTACACGCCGCAGAACAAAGACGGTTCCGTCGACATCGCCAAGGCGCTCAACGTCAACGAGCAGTTCCAGGTTTCCCGTCAGTTCTGGGCGCACAGCCTGGAAACGGGCATTCTGAGCGACGCGAAGAACTTCATCAATCCGATCCCGCACGTGAGCTTCGTGCATGGTAAGGACAACACCAAGTACCTGAAGGCTCGATACGACGCCCTGGCTTCGAATCCGCTGTTCGAAGGTATGGAGTACATCGACAGTCCGGACGAGTTCACGCGTCGACTTCCCCTCATGGGTGCGGGCCGCGACTTCTCCGATCCCGTCGCCCTCAACTGGAGCGACAACGGAACGGACGTCGACTTCGGCGCGCTCACCCGCCAACTTCTGAACTACCTCTCCGGCGCCGGCGCCACCGTGCACTTCGGAAACGACGTGCGCAACATCTCGAAGCAGTCGGACGGAACGTGGGACGTCAAGGTGGCAAACCTTCGCACCGGTTCCAAGAAGACGGTCAACGCCAAGTTCGTGTTCGTCGGCGCGGGTGGCGGTGCTTTGCATCTGCTCCAGAAATCGGGCATCAGCGAGATCAAGGGCTTCGGAGGGTTCCCGGTCAGCGGTGAATGGCTGCGCTGCACCAACCCCGAGCTCATCGATCAGCACTCGGCCAAGGTGTATGGCAAGGCGTCGGTAGGTGCGCCCCCGATGTCGGTGCCCCACCTCGACACACGTGTCATCGGCGGGAAGCCCGGTTTGCTCTTCGGTCCGTACGCAGGATGGTCGCCGAAGTTCCTCAAGGAAGGAAAGTTGACCGATCTTCCTTCGTCGGTCAAGCCGGGGAACCTGATGTCGATGCTCGGCGTGGGCGTCACCGAGCTCGGACTCGTGAAGTACCTGCTGAGCGAACTGTCGCAGTCGCAGGCCGATCGCGTGGACACGCTTCGTGAATTCGCACCCAAGGTTCTCGACAAGGACTGGGAGATCGTCACCGCCGGGCAGCGAGTCCAGGTGATTCGAAAGAAGGGCCGCGGCGGAGTTCTCGAATTCGGCACTGCGGTGATCAACGCTGCAGACGGAACGATCGCGGGCCTGCTCGGTGCGTCGCCGGGTGCTTCCACCGCGGTACCGGCGATGCTCGATGTGTTGCAGCGTTGCTTCGGCGACCGCTACGAGGCGTGGCAGCCCAAGCTCAAGGAAATGGTGCCTTCGCTCGGGGTCAAATTGGCAGAGGATCGTTCGCTGTTCCGCGAAATATTCGACTGGACCTCGCGTGCGCTCGAGCTGGACGAGTCGTCCCAACTCGCACAGCACACCGGCGTGTGATAGCAACAGGCCTATGACAACGCAAGCTGCTGCCCTCAAGCGCTCCTGGGCATTGGACCTGTCCAACAAGACCCTGTACGACCTGCTGAAGCTGCGTGTCGAGGTTTTCGTCGTCGAGCAGGCGTGTGCCTACCCCGAACTCGACGGTCGAGATCTGCTCACCGAGACGAGGCACTTCTGGCTCGAACGTGACGGCGAAGTGGTGTGCACGCTGCGTCTGCTCGAGGAGCACGACAACGGCGAGAAGGCCTTCCGCATCGGCCGTCTGTGCACGCAGCGCTCGGCGCGGGGGCAGGGGCACACCACGCGTATCTTGCGTGCTGCCCTTGCCGAGGTCGGGTCCTCTCCTTGTCGTATCAACGCACAGAGCTACCTGGTGGACATGTACGCGAAACACGGCTTTCTTCCCGATGGTGAGGAAGTTCTCGAAGACGGGATTCCGCACACGCCCATGCGTCGGGGCGGCGGAACCCCGTGGGGAGAGGCGTCGGGCGGCAGTAAGGTCGAACGACGGTAGGGTTCGATCAACGGAGCTGATGCGGGGAAGTCCTGTGTGATTCAGGCGCGGTCCCGCCACTGTGTACGAGTAGGCCGATTGTCGGCAGCCTCGTAAGCCAGATCACCGCACAGCATCGAAATTACTTTGTCCACTTCTTCGGTGGGCATCGAAAGTCCTCGGCGCGGAAACCGAGGAATGAAGGGGATCGAAAGTGCAGCAGGCCGTTGGATCTTCAGAACCCGGTTATCCGTTCAGCGCGATAGTCGGCCAAGACCAGCTTCGATTGTCATTGATCCTGTGTGCGGTGCACCCAGGAATCGGTGGTGTCCTCGTCCGCGGTGAGAAGGGGACGGCGAAGTCCACTGTCGTACGCGCACTCGCGACGCTGCTTCCGAACATCGAGGACGATGGCGAGAGCCGACCAGCCCGGTTGGTAGAGCTTCCGGTCGGCGCGACCGAGGACCGCGTGGTCGGTTCGCTCGATCTCGAGAAGGTGCTGCGAGACGGCGAACGTGCATTCCAGCCGGGATTGTTGGCCGCAGCCCATCGGGGAGTGCTGTACGTGGACGAGGTGAACCTTCTGCATGATCACCTGGTCGATGTTCTGCTCGACGCCGCTGCGATGGGGCGTGTCCACATCGAACGCGACGGGGTTTCACATTCGCATCCCGCGCAGTTCGTCCTCGTGGGAACGATGAATCCCGAAGAGGGCGAGCTTAGACCACAGCTGTTGGATCGCTTCGGGCTCGCCGTGGAGGTCACTGCCTCTCGCGACGTGGACATCCGAATGGACGTCGTGCGAAGGCGTCTGAACTACGAGCGCGACCCCTTTACGTTTGCTGCACGCTATGCCGACGAGGACGCGGACATCGCCGCACATATCGTCGCGGCTCGACTCGTATTGGATCAAGTGGAACTCGACGACACCGAACTTCGTCGAATTGCGGCATTGTGTGCGTCGTTCGACGTCGACGGGATGCGAGCGGACCTCGTAGTCGCAAGGACCGCTTCGGCGCACGCGGCATGGCGAGGCTCGCCGAAGGTCGAGGAGTCCGACGTGCGGGTCGCTGCGGAATTGGCATTGCCGCATCGCCGCAGGCGTGACCCGTTCGACGAGCCGGGGATCGACGAGAGTGCACTCGACGATGCCATGCGCGAGGCCGCAGAACAGGCCGACTCCGCGAAGCCGGAATCCGGCCAGAAGTCCGACGAACCGACCGATCCCGAACCGACCGATCCCGAACCTACCGATCCCGAACCTACGGATTCAGGACCTGATCCGGATGACGACGGCGGTGGTGCACCCAGACCGGACCAGTCGGATCCACCGTCCGGCAACGGATCTCGTGACCGTGATGCAGCAGCTCCCGGATCGCAGTTTCGCGCGCGGTTGATGGAAGTTCCCGGTGTCGGCGAGGGAGCGCCCGGCCGTCGCTCCCGGTCGCGTGCTGCGCAGGGGCGGGTGGTGCGCCCGACCACCGAGCGCGGCAAGGGACTTCACCTCATCGGGACATTGTTCGCCGCGGCCGAGGATCAAGTCGCGCGCGGACGAACATCCGGAAAGTTCCGACTCGAGCCCGCGGACCTACGCGGGGCGATTCGTGAAGGTCGCGAAGGCAACCTCATCGTGTTCGTTGTCGACGCATCCGGATCGATGGCTGCACGTGATCGGTTGTCCGCCGTGACGGGAGCAGTGCTGTCGCTACTGCGCGATGCATACCAACGGCGCGACAAGGTTGCGGTCATCACTGTTCGAGGGCGCGAGGCCGAGTTGGTTCTCCCGCCGACGTCGAGCGTCGACGTCGCTGTCACCCGCTTGCGCAGAATGAAGACCGGTGGGAAATCGCCACTGGCACAGGGCTTCCTGCGGGCACGTGAGGTCGTCCTTCGAGAGAAGGTCAGAGATCCGCTGCGCCGTGCGCTCGTCGTCGCGATGACCGATGGGCGAGCGACGGGCGGTGTCGATCCGGTCGGGCGCGCACGTATCGCTGCGTCGCGTCTGGCAGCCGACGGGACTGCGTCGGTTGTCGTGGACTGCGAATCGGGCATGGTCCGTCTCGGACTGGCCGCCGATTTCGCCCGGCATCTACAGGGTGGCTACGTGCGGCTTGCCGACCTTTCGGCAGAGCATGTGGCCGCCGTCGTTCGCGCAGCGGCCTGAGAGGACGAGCAATGCCACAGGGAGTACCACTTGCGGGAACCGTTCCCGACGACGGCCTGACTACGCGTCAGCGCCGCAATCAAGCACTTCTCGCAGTGCACACCGGGCCGGGCAAGGGCAAGTCTACGGCGGCCTTCGGGATGGCACTGCGGGCGTGGAATCAAGGATTCGACGTCGGAGTGTTCCAGTTCGTGAAGAGTGCGAAATGGAAGGTCGGCGAGGAATCGACATTCAAACTACTCGGCGAACTGCACGAGACTCAGGGCACCGGCGGGGCCGTCGAGTGGCACAAGATGGGCGAGGGGTGGTCCTGGACGCGCAAGAAGGGTTCGGACGTCGACCACGCCGCCGCAGCTGCTGAAGGCTGGGCCGAAATCTCTCGAAGATTGAGCGAGGAGACGCACCGCTTCTACGTGTTGGACGAATTCACCTACCCACTCAAGTGGGGGTGGGTGAATATCGACGAGGTGGTCGAGGTGCTCGTGAACCGGCCGGGTAATCAACACGTCGTCGTCACCGGACGTGACGCACCGCAGGCGCTGATAGATGCCGCCGATCTCGTCACCGAAATGACCAAGGTCAAACATCCGATGGATGCGGGCCGAAAGGGTCAGCGCGGTATCGAATGGTGAGCCGTCCCGCTCCCGCCGTCGTCATCGCTGCGCCCGCATCGGGGAGCGGAAAAACGACGGTAGCCACCGGGATGATGGCTGCTCTCCGCGCCATGGGGGACCGGGTAGCGCCGTTCAAGGTGGGACCGGACTATATCGATCCTGGATACCACTCTCTCGCAACGGGGTTGCCGGGCCGCAACCTCGATGCAGTGATGGTGGGGCGAGAGCGCATAGGCCCGCTCTTCCTACATGGCAGTGCCGGATGCGACATCGCGATCGTCGAGGGAGTCATGGGGCTCTTCGACGGCAAGATCGACATGACGGGGGCCGGACAGGCCTCCGCGGAGGGATCGACGGCAGCGGTGGCCGCGATGCTCGGCGCACCGGTCGTTCTCGTCGTCGACGCTCGCGGCCACAGTCAGAGTCTTGCCGCTGTACTGCACGGGTTCTCGACGTTCGACCCGTCGGTGCGGATCGGTGGCGTCATATTGAATCGGGTCGGTAGCCCGAGGCACGAAGAGGTTCTGCGTCAGGCCTGTGAGCGTGTCGGTGTCCCCGTTCTCGGGTCGTTACCGCGGATGTCGGAACTGGCGGTCCCCTCGCGGCACCTGGGACTGATCACGGCACTCGAACACGGGAGCCGAGCCGGCGCGGCAGTGGACGCAATGGCCGAACTGGTGACACGTCACGTCGACCTTGCGGCCGTCCGAGCGCTGGCGAGGTCGTCGGTCACCGGTACCGCCTGGAACCCGAACGACGAAGTGGGTGAGCCGAGCGGCGCGGGGGCAGTCGTCGCCGTGGCCGGGGGTCCCGCCTTCACATTCGGTTACGCCGAGCATGTGGAACTGCTGCGCGCTGCGGGCGCTGAGGTGGTGGTGTTCGATCCCCTCACCGACGGATTGCCCGAGCGCACGGCGGGTGTCGTTCTGCCGGGCGGGTTTCCGGAGGAACATGCCGAGCAGTTGGCGTCGAATGAGCCTCTGCTGTCAGATATCCGCAGGGCCTCGGCAGCCGGATTGCCGATCCACGCAGAATGCGCCGGTCTGCTGTACCTGGCGCGATCCCTCGACGGCCACGCGATGGCCGGTGTCATCGACGCGGAAGCGCAATTCGGATCGAAGCTGACACTCGGCTATCGCGATGCGGTCGCACTGGGTGATTCGGTGTTGTTCGAGGCGGGGACTCGGGTGACGGGCCACGAGTTTCACCGCACTGCGCTCGTCGACTTCGCCGCCGAACTCGCACCGGCATGGGGTTGGCAGAACCCGAGCGCAGCTGCCGGCAAACGCATCGTCCGGGAGGGGTTCGTCCACGGCCGTGTCCATGCTTCGTACTTGCATACGCACGCGGCAGGCAGCCCTCGGTCGGTTCTGAAATTCGTCGAGGCGTGTGACCGGTTCGCGCCTGTCGATGTCTGAACCTGACCGCGCTGAACCTGACCACGCTGAATCGATCGTCGTAGGAGTGGGCGCGACGGCGGCTGCGACGGACTCCGAGATCGCGGCCGGGTTCGCTTCGGTCGCCAGGCCGCACTGGACCGTGGTCGCAGTTGCGACCCTGGATCGAAAGCATTCCGCGGTGGAGTCTTTTGCTCGTTCGCTTTCAGTGCCGCTGAGCAAGTGGACGGCTGCCCAATTGGCCTGCGTCGTCGTGCCGGCCCCGTCCTTACTGGTCGACGACGCCGTCGGGACTCCGAGCGTGGCAGAGGCCGCAGCAGTATTGGGGAGCGGCGGAGGCACGCTGATTCTGGGCAAGACGAAGGTGGGTCCGGTGACCATTGCGGTGGCGATAGCACCGGTGCCCGCGGAATAGAAGCCTTGCGCGCCCGACTGCAACACGTTCTAATGTTGCATGCGCTTCGGTCTCGTTCTGTTCACCTCCGATCGTGGAATAACGCCTGCGGCAGCGGCAGCAGCGGGCGAGCGATTGGGATTCGACTCGTTCTACGTACCGGAGCACACGCACATCCCCGTCAAGCGTGAAGCGGCTCATCCGCAGACGGGTGATTCTTCGTTACCGGACGATCGATACTCCCGAACTCTCGATCCGTGGGTGGCGCTGGCCGCAGCGTCCGCGGTGACGAAACGAATCGCATTGGGCACCGCAGTCGCGATACCGGTGGAGCACGATCCGATTACGCTCGCCAAAACCATTGCCTCACTCGACCACCTCAGTAATGGTCGTGTGGTTTTGGGAGTCGGGTTCGGTTGGAACGTCGACGAATTGGTCGATCATGGAGTACCTCCGGCCAGGAGACGGACCATGCTCCGTGAATACCTGGAGGCGATGCGTGCACTGTGGTCACAGGAACAGGCGGAGTTCTCGGGTGAGTTCGTCGAGTTCGGTCCCAGCTGGGCGTGGCCGAAACCTGCTGCGGGACGCCATATCCCGACGCTCGTCGGTGCTGCGGGTACAGACAAAAATTTTGCCTGGATAGTTCGATCGGCGGACGGTTGGATCACCACACCGGGCGAGCAGGACATCGAGTCGCGGGTCGTTCGACTCCAGCAGTTGTGGCGCGACGGCGGTAGGGACGGTGCGCCACACATCGTCGTGCTCGACTTCAAGCCCGATGCAGAGAAGCTGGCGAGATGGGAAGAAATGGGCGTGAGTGAAGTGGTCTACGGAATGCCCGACAGATCCGAACCCGAGGTCCTCGCATATCTCGAGCGTCTCGCTGTGAAGTTGACCGGTCGATTGTCGTTCGCCGGCAGTTGAGAAGCCCCGTGAGCAGCTGAGACGCCCGTGATGACCGGCAACGGTGGCGTCTGCGTCCGAGTACAGGCACTGTAGGCACAATGAAGTCCTCTTCGCTCGTACTCGGCCCACTCGTCCGTTACGTCGGCGTCGACTCGGCGACGTTCTGGTTCGAATTCGATGTGCCCGGAACGGTGGCTGTGCGTACCGCCGTCGGCGTGGTGGGAGAAGCGCACACCTGGGGCCTGCACGGACACCACTACGCATTGGTCGCACTGACGGGTCTGCCGGCGAACACCGCGATCACCTACGACGTGACATTCGACGACACGAGGATCTGGCCCGAACCTGGCGCGACCTCGGCTGTTCACACCGGAGATCCTGTCGGCCCCGTGACCTTCGCATTCGGATCATGCCGGCGAGGTGACAACTACGGTGAAGACTCACTCCGACGAATCGGTGCCGACGCACTTGCCGGTCTGGGCAATCGAATGTCCACCCAAGATCCGTCGGAATGGCCGCAAGCGCTGCTGTTACTCGGTGACCAGGTGTACGCAGACGACCCGTCACCCGAAATCTTGGAAAGACTCCACGCGCGACGGGAAGGCGGGCAAGGGCCCGGCAGTGCACGGGGTACCGACGCCGAGAACGAGATCTGCGACTTCGAGGAGTACTCCTGGCTCTACCACGAATCGTGGGGTGCCGAGCCGGTGCGCACGTTGTTGGCCAGCGTCCCGTCGTGCATGATTCTCGACGACCACGATCTGCGCGACGACTGGAACTCGTCCGCGTCCTGGCGAAAGGACATAGAGACCCGGCCGTGGTGGAACGATCGCGTGGTCGGCGCCTTCTCCTCGTACTGGGTTTATCAGCATCTGGGTAATCTTTCACCCGAAGAGCTCGCTCGCGACGAGTTGTACGAGGCGGTCCGCACAGCCGCCGACGACACGGCGCGTGAACGCCTTCTTGCGGACTTCTCATTATTGGTCGATCGGGATCCGGCGGCTGGAAGGTGGAGCTTCTATCGCGACTTCGGTGACACTCGACTGCTCATGATCGATTCTCGTTGTTCGCGCAATCTCGACCCGAACGATCGGGCAATGGTGGACGACGCGGAATGGGCCTGGGTCCGAGAGCGCGCTCTGGAGGGCTCACCCAAACACCTCCTCTTCGGATCTTCCCTGCCGTTCTTGATGTTGCCCGCGTTGCATCACCTGGAACAATGGAACGAGGCTGTAGCGCAGGGGAGTTGGGGCAAGAAGGCGGCCCGCGTGGCAGAGAAACTGCGTATCGCGCTCGATCTCGAACACTGGGCAGCATTCGGAAAGTCGTTCTCGGATATGGCAACTCTGACGCGCGAGCTGTCCAGGTCGAAAAATCCACCGGCCAGCATCCTGTGGTTGTCGGGTGACGTGCACTGCTCCTATGTAGCGAATGCAGACTTCGGTGTCGGGGGAAAGGGAATCCCGGCCACCTACCAACTCACGATGTCGCCGTTTCGGAACCCGTTGAATCTGCCGATTCGGGCGGTCAACCGGTTGGCAATCAAACGGCCAGTTGCAACCCTGATGGAGAAACTCGCCCGCGCTGCCCACGTGGGGCCGGACGACGTCCACTGGGAAGCCGAGGCAGGCCCATGGTTCGACAACGGCGTCATGTTGCTCACCACGGAAGGAGACTCAGCGCGGCTCCGCGTCGAGCATGCGCAGCTCGATTCGGCCCGAAAGCAGATCCTGACGACGACTGCAAAGATCGTATTGGCGCCGTGACATAGAATTTGTCTCCGTGGCTCACCTCGAACTCACCGACATCGACTACTTTCTTCCCGACGGCAGACAACTGCTCAGCGGGGTCGGGTTTCGAGTCGGAGACGGCGCGAAGGCCGCTCTCATCGGTCCGAACGGCACCGGAAAAACCACGCTGACACGGATCGTGGCCGGCGACCTCGCACCAGATGACGGAAACGTCGCCAGCTCGGGATCGCTCGGAGTGATGCGCCAGTTCGTCGGGCAGTTGCGCGACGACTCGACTGTGCAGGACCTACTGTTGTCCGTTTCACAGCCGGGGGTACGTGCCGCAGCGAAAGCACTCGATGATGCCGAGAACGCGATGATCGACGTCGACAACGAGAAGACTCAACTCAAATACGCGAACGCGCTGTCGGATTGGGGTGACGTCGGCGGGTACGACCTGGAGCCGTTCTGGGACAAAGCGACAATGGCTGCGCTCGGGATGTCGTTCGACCGGGCGAAGTGGCGTGCGGCTTCGACTCTCAGTGGCGGCGAACAGAAGCGCCTCGTTCTGGAAGCCCTGTTCGGGGGACCGGATCAGCTGCTGCTGCTCGACGAACCGGACAACTATCTGGACGTACCGGGCAAAAGGTGGCTGGAGAAGACGATTCGCGAGTCCGACAAGTCGGTCCTCTTCATCAGCCACGATCGTGAGCTCATCGCCAACGCCGCGACCCGAATCATTACGCTCGAGCCGGGAATCAACGGCGCGACCTCGTGGGTGCACGGTGCCGGGTTCGAGACGTATTACGACGCTCGCGAGGATCGAAATGCCCGACTCGACGAGCTTCGTCGTCGTTGGGACGAAGAGCGCGTCAAACTCCGTGCGCTCGTCCTGCGGCTTCGGGAGAAGGCGAAGTTCAACGACGGCATTGCTGCTCGCTATCACGCTGCACAGACGCGGCTTGCGCGGTTCGAAGACGTCGGACCACCGGAGGCAGTGCCGGTCAAGCAGAAGGTCACAGTACGACTGCACGGCGGCCGAACGGCGAAACGCGCGCTGGTATGTACCGATCTGGAGCTGACCTCGCTCATGAAACCGTTCGACGCCGAAGTCTGGTTCGGTGACCGAGTCGCGGTCCTCGGGTCCAACGGATCGGGCAAGTCACACTTCCTCCGGTTACTGGCCGCGGGCGGCACCGATCCCGAACGGGAGCACGAGCCGGTCACCGAACTCGTCCTCGATCCAGTCCCGCACACCGGCACAGCAGTACTGGGAGCTCGCGTGCGCCCCGGGTTGTTCGCTCAGACCCACACCCGGCCCGACCTGAACGGCAACACCTTGCTCGACATCCTGCACCTGGGCAACGAGCACCGTGACGGCATGGGCCGCGAGGCGGCGAGTCGGGCACTCGATCGCTACGGACTCGCCCGCGCTGCCGAACAGCTCTACGACAACCTGTCTGGTGGCCAACAAGCGCGCGTTCAGATTCTGCTGCTCGAGTTGTCCGGTGCGACGCTCTTGCTTCTCGACGAGCCCACCGACAACCTCGACCTGATGTCGGCGGACTCCCTCCAAGACGCCATCGCGGCATTCGAGGGGACCGTCATCGCGGTCACCCACGACCGTTGGTTCGCCCGCAGCTTCGAGCGGTTCTTGGTCTTCGGATCCGACGGCAACGTCTACGAATCCAACGAGCCAGTATGGGACGAAACCCGAGTCGCGCGGGCGCGGTAGCGTTTGCACTCGTGGATGCGACTGATTCTCCTTACCTCGTCGGCCTGAATCTGTCAGGCAAACGCGTCGTTGTGGTCGGCGGCGGGACCGTCGCGCAGCGGCGACTGCCCCTGTTGATCTCTTCCGGCGCCGAAGTGCACGTCATCACCCGGGTTGCGACTCCGGCCGTCGAAGCGATGGCAACTGCTGGTCAGGTGACGATGGAGCTGCGTGACTTCGCCGCCGGTGACATCGACGATGCCTGGTACGCCATTGCCTGCACCGACGAGGCCGAGACGAATGCCGCGATCGTGGCCGAGGCCGAGAAGTCGAGAATTTTCTGCGTTCGCGCCGACATCGCTCGTGACGGAACTGCGGTCACCCCAGCATCTGCGGACTACGACGGACTCACTCTCGGCGTTTTGGCGGGCGGTGAGCACCGGCGCTCGGCAGCGGTGCGCAATGCTGTTCTCGAAGCTCTCCAGTCGGGCCTCATCACCGATTCGGCGCACGCCCCGCTGAGCGGGGTGGCCCTCGTCGGCGGCGGCCCGGGAGATCCGGATCTGATCACCGTCCGCGGCCGCCGACTCCTGGCGTACGCCGACGTCGTCGTCGCCGATCGTCTGGCGCCACCGGAGCTGCTCGCCGAACTAGGCCCACACGTCGAAGTCATCGATGCGTCGAAGATTCCGTACGGCCGCGCAATGGCACAGGAGGCGATCAATCAAGCATTGATCGACGGAGCCAGGGCCGGCAAGTTCGTCGTCCGCCTCAAGGGCGGCGACCCGTACGTGTTCGGTCGTGGATACGAAGAACTCGAGGCTCTCGCCGAGGCCGGGATACCGGTGACGGTGGTCCCCGGCATCACGAGTGCGATTTCGGTGCCGTCGGCGGCAGGAGTTCCAGTGACGCACCGAGGCGTCACCCACGAATTCGTGGTCGTGAGCGGCCACCTCGCCCCGGAACATCCCGACTCACTGGTCGATTGGGGCGCGCTCGCACGCTTGAAGGGCACCATCGTGCTCCTGATGGCGGTCGAACGCATCGACAAATTTGCCGCGGTGCTCATCGAAGGTGGACGGCCCGCCTCGACGCCGGTGTTGGTGGTGCAGGAGGGGACGATGCGTACTCAGCGTGAGGTCAGAGCCGATCTCGCCACGGTGGGCCTGCGCGTGAAAGAAGAGGGAATTCGCCCACCGGCAATCGTCGTAATTGGAACCGTTGCGGGTTTCTCCGTGGACCCTCGGTAACGTTGACTTCCGTGTCTGACCAATCGCAGCCCGCAGCGCCCACGACGGACATCGTGTACCCGGTGACGACCAGGGCTTTCGGCCTGGCAATCATCGTGCTCAGCGGCCTTCAGTTGATGGTGGTTCTCGACGGGACGGTGGCAAACCTGGCGTTGGCGCCGCTGCAGGCGGATCTGGGTTTGAGCGACGCCGGCCGCAACTGGGTTCTCACCTCGTACGCATTGGCCTTCGGCGGACTGATGCTTCTCGGTGGAAGGCTCGGTGATGCGTTCGGACGAAAAAAGATGTTCCTCGGTGGCGTCGTACTGTTCACCGTGGCATCTCTGCTCTGTGGGTTGGCCATCAACGAGGCGACGTTGGTGGCTGCGCGTGCCCTTCAGGGCGTTGGAGCGGCGGTAGCGTCGCCGACGGCGTTCGCCTTGGTCGCGACGACCTTTGCGCCCGGACCGGTTCGGAATCAGGCAATTGCGATCTATGCGGCGATGACAGGCGTCGGATCCATCGCAGGCCTCATCATCGGCGGTGCCTTGACCCAGGTTTCGTGGCGTTGGATCTTTCTCATCAACGTGCCCATCGGCATCGCCATCGCAATTCTGGCCATGGTGTCGCTGAAGGAAACTGCGGGCGTACGGCTTGCCCTCGATTTCCCCGGCGCTATCCTCGGCACACTCGGCTGTACAGGTGTCGTGCTCGCCTTGAGCGAGGGAACCGAACTGGGGTGGTCGAGCCCGCTCGTCATCGGCTCGCTGCTCGGCGGCCTGATACTGCTCGGACTGTTCCTTGCTGTCGAGCGAAGGGCCGAAAATCCGCTGTTGCCGTTTTCTCTGTTCGCGAACAAGAACCGCGTGGCCACGTTCGTCGCGATCTTCTTCGCAGGCGGAGTGATGTTCTGCCTCGCCGCGTTCGTTGCGCTGTTCGTCCAGGACATCCTCGGCTACAGCCCACTCAATGCGGGTCTGGCGTTCGTTCCGTTCGCATTCGGCTTGGGTGCTGCAGCGTTCATCACCTCGAAGCTCGTAGTTCGAATACAGCCGCGATGGTTGGTCATGTCCGGCAGCGCCATCATGGTGGGTTGGTTGTTGTTCTCGGTCGCGACGATGAACGCGGACTCGTCGTACTTCCCTGGCATCTTCTTCCCGGTCATCGGGATCGGCTTCGGCGTCGGTATGGCGTCGATACCGCTGCCGCTGTGTGCCATCGCCGGCGTCCGAGCAACCGAGATCGGCCCACTGACAGCAATCGCTCTGGTGGCTCAGACCTTGGGTGGTCCCGTTGCGCTGGCAGTGGTGGGTGCTTTGGCCACCTCGCGAACGATCTCACTCGGTGGAACCACCGGCCCCGCAACTCTGATGAACGAGAACCAACTCACTGCACTGAGCTCCGGCTACATGTTCGCCCTGTTCTGCTGCGCAGTCGCTGCAGTGGTCGCCGGACTCGCCGCGTTCTTCATCAAGTTCACCCCGCAGCAGGTCGCTCAGGCCCAGGCTGCGCAGGAAGACGTGCTCGCAACGTAGCGGTCAAAGGCGGTCCACGGTCAGACGCCGAGAACGCTCTTGGCGATGAGAAAGTAGATGACGAGTCCGGTGGAGTCGCAGAACGTCGAAATGAACGGCGTCGAGAAGACCGCTGGATCGACGCCGATCTTCTTCGCGAGCAGCGGCATCGCACCGCCGACGGTCGCAGCAAGTGTGCAGATCGCAAACAGGGTCGACCCGATGACGAACCCCAGATTCCAGTCGTAGACCAGCCCCGCGATGGTGAATCCGAGCAACCCGAGCATTCCTCCCATCGTGGCGCCCACGCGTACCTCCCGAAACAGCACTGCGGCAATGTCACGTGGGCGCACATCGCCGACGGCCAGTGAGCGTGTCACCGTCGTTGCCGCCTGCGCCCCGGTGTTGCCGCCGGTACCCGTCAACAGCGGAATGAACAAGGCCAAGGTCACCACCGCGGCCAGCGCATCCTCGAACACCTCGAGTACTTGTACGGTCAGGATTGCCGACAGTGCGAGAACCAACAGCCAGACAATGCGAGATCGCACGATCGACATGACCGGCGTACCGAGATACGGCCTGCGGAGTGGTTCGGATCCGCCTGCCCTCGCGGCATCCTCGTCCTCTGCCTCTTCGATGACGCGAGCTGCCTGCTCGATGGTGAGAATCCCGATCAGTCGATTTTCGGAATCGACCACGACGACAGCCGGGCTCCGATACTCCAGGCACATGCGCGCGGCGTCCTCCGCGGGCGCATCGGCAGTGACCACGGGCTGCGCCGACGCGAGATCCTGGACTCGATCTGCCGGATCGGCGGTGGCAATATCGGCCAGGGTGACGACACCGATGAGACGTCGACTCCCGTCGGTGATCGGTAGCAGATACACCGACTCGGCTTCGGATCCGGTTTCTCGAACCTGCGCCAGCGCTTCACCAGCGGTGGTCGTTGCGTGAACGCGGATGTATTCCGGACTCATCCGCCTGCCGGTTGAGCCCTTCGCGTACCCGAGCATGGGTGCGGTCAAGTCTCGTTCGCCGGCAGACAACCCTTGCATGAGTCTTCGTGCGACATTGGATGGCAGTTCGTCGACCAGTTCGACTCGGTTCTCGGGGCCGAGTTCCTCGAACAGGGTGATCACATCGTTTTCGCGTAGACCGCCGAAGAGCTCTCCGCGAACCGAGGCATCGAATCGGTCGAATACGTCGAGCGCCAGATCCTTCGGAAGCAATCGATACAGCACTGCTCGTTCGGCTGGATCTGCTCGTTCGAGTATTCGTGTGGCATCCGAAGGCGACAACCCCGACACCAGTGCGGACATCCCGGCAAGATCCTTGTGTCGAAGCAGTTCGGATGCGCGGTTGATCGTATGGTCGAAGTTCGAGAGCACCAGGCCATTCTGCCTGCCGGAACCTGCCAACCGAGCCGAGGCGGTACACGCTGCTCGGCACAACCGGTTTTTCCACGAGACTCGTGAGATGAAACATCGGGCCGCTACGACAGTTTCGCGTCGTCCGCTGCCGCGTGCCCCGATTCCCATCCTTCGGCATCCAACCTCGGACCCCGCATGGTCCGCACTCGTGGGAAGAGTCGGTCGAATTCTTGCTCCACAGCTACGGTCTGAGCCGCCAACATCGGTAGTAGGTTGCCGGACTGTTCCGACGCTTCCTCCACCGCGTGGGCATCGGCCTCGCCGAGCCGTTCGCCGATCCTGACTGCGTACGCATAGAGGAACGCCTTGCCGAATGCCGCCGAAGCAGAACCCTTACGTCGCTTGGCTGTGGGGGAGTGCGACAGTGAGCGCGTCGCCTGGATCAGCAACGAGGTGAACATGATCTCCGTCTGCTCGATGTCGACGGGTGAACCGACGAGCGTTGCGATCGCGTACTCCGGATCCCAGATACTCTTGACTCGGTTGACCGTGCTCACCGCATGCAGCAGTTGGGCTTTGGGCGGAGCGTGGGGGTTGTCGACATGCAGACGTCTGCTGATCACATCGACATTTCCTTCGGTCAGCAACAGCGAATCGATGGAATATCTGGTCATCAACTCCTGCGCCTTGGCGGTGAGTGTCTCCGCCTCTTCCTCGAAATCGGTAGCGTCGGCCTTGGCGAGCAGGCCACGAATCTTACCGAGCATCTTGGTGTTCGGAGATCCGCTCACCGGCCCGGACTTCGCAGTTCGGCCGGCCCGCCGAACCGGCCACTGCGACGGAAAGGGTCCGATCCGGGGCCACCGCGGAAGCGTCTGCCATTGGCCCAGCAACGCAAGTACCGCAATCCACTGATCGTTGGAGGCGATGTAATCCGTTTTGCCACTCGACTTCAGCAGTGCAGCAAGAAAATTCGGTGAGGCTGTCAGTGGCCCTGCAGCTTTCGGGTATGCGGCACAGATGTCGGAGAGCTGGTCGACCCAGTTCTCGGGCGCCCGTTCGTGTGCGCTCGTCAGATCCGATTGATGAAGCAGGACCGCAGCGGCGAGCGAGGTTACCGCGAGCGTCTGCTGACGCTTGACGATATGCAGAAGGTCGAACGGTTGCCAGCCCGCCTCGTACATCGTCTCGATCATGTTCGTCAGCGCCAACGATGCCAGTGCCGAGGCGTCGTGGTCTTCCAACGCGATCAGCCGATCGACGACTTCGTCCACGCGCCGCAGATCCCGACTCTTGCCATAGGACACGTCGGCGCCTTGCCGGAGTAGATCCGGGACCGGGTTCACTTGGTGAGGACGATCAGTTCGGTCGCCGAGGCGACTTCCACGCTCAAGCCGGCTCGCGATGCGACTCGGGCCACCGCACGCACGTCCTTCGGCTCGGCGGTCGTCAGGGTCAGCGCACGCGCCAGCACGCCCTTGTGATGCTTGTTGAAGTGGCTCACGACCGATCTGCTGCCATCGGGTTTCTCGGTCAGCACCGTTGCCGTGACGGCGCCGGGGACCGGGCCGAGTTGCTGGTACGTCCCCGAGCGCAGGTCGACGACCAGTTCATCGGACTGCGCAGCCACGGCGTCCGCCAACTCGGGCTTCCAATGCGAACGTAGGGTGCCGAAGCCAGGGATCGTCGATCCACCGGACAGCCGGTAGTACGGAATCGGATCGTATGCACGTACTGCTCCGAACAATGCAGATCCGATCCATAACCTCGCCGCCGCCCGTGCTCGACCGGCCTTCGTGAACGAACGCGCGTCGAGAGCGTCGTAGAGAACCCCGGTGTAGCGGCTCAGCGCGGGTGTCGTGGGTGAACTCCACAGGGCGGCGTTGCGTTCGACTTCTTCGGTCTGGGTCGGTCCGAGACCCAGCGCGGTCGCCGATGCCTCGCGATCGCCGGCCAGCTCCACGAGCGCGTCCGCCAGCTTGTGTCGGAGGGGATTGAGCTCGGGGAGGGACAGAACTTCCAGATCCAGGGGAGAGCCGTCGCCGCCGCCCGACTTCGTCTCGGATGGGGGCAGCAGAATCAGCACGGGGAGCAACGTTACCCACCCGCAGAGCACCGACTACGCTTGTACCCCGTGATCACCCGTCTTTCGCAGCTCTTCCTCCGCACTCTTCGTGACGACCCCGCCGACGCCGAAGTCGACAGCCACAAGCTGTTGGTTCGTGCGGGTTACGTTCGTCGTATCGCGCCGGGTGTGTACTCCTGGCTGCCGCTCGGCCTGAGAGTGCTGCGCCAGATCGAACGAGTCGTTCGTGAAGAGATGAACGCGATCGGTGCGCAGGAGATCTCGCTACCGGCGTTGCTGCCCCGCGAGCCGTACGAGACCACCAATCGATGGACCGATTACGGCGACGCGCTGTTCAAGCTGAAGGACCGCAAGGGCAACGACATGTTGCTCGGTCCCACCCACGAGGAACTGTTCGCACTGACGGTGAAGGGTGAGTACAACTCGTACAAGGACCTGCCGGTCACGCTCTATCAGATCCAGACCAAGTATCGCGACGAGGAACGCCCGCGCGCGGGCATTCTGCGCGGACGCGAGTTCGTCATGAAGGACTCCTACTCGTTCGACATGGACGAGGACGGGCTGAAGCGGTCCTATGCGGCACACCGTGAGGCCTACCAGAAGATCTTTGCTCGGCTCGGGGTCAAGTACGTCATCGTGGCGGCGACGTCCGGCGCGATGGGTGGAAGTGCGTCCGAGGAATTCCTTGCCGAGAGCGACATCGGGGAGGACACCTACGTGCGGTGCATCGAATCGGGATACGCGGCGAACGTCGAAGCCGTCACGACTCCCGCGCCGCCGTCGTTGCCGATCGAGGGGCAGCCTGCTGCCGTCGATCACGAGACGGGCGACACACCCACCATTGCCACGTTGGTCGAGTGGGCCAATTCGATCGACCTGGGCCGCACCGTCACCGCCGCGGACACGTTGAAGAACCTTCTGCTCAAGGTGCGCAACGCAGACGGGGAGTGGGAGTTGCTCGCTGTAGGTCTGCCCGGCGACCGTGAGGTCGACGAGAAGCGCCTCGAAGCGTCTCTCGAGCCGGCCGAATTCGCGCTGCTCACCGACGCCGACTTCGAGGCCTACCCGTTCCTGGTGAAGGGCTACATCGGACCACGTGCGCTGCAGGCCAACGGAGTTCGCTACCTCGTCGACCCTCGTGTCGTCGAGGGGACGTCGTGGATCACCGGAGCAGACGTCACCGGCAAGCATGTGGTGAACCTGGTAGCCGGCCGCGATTTCACTCCTGATGGCACCATCGAAGCTGCCCAGGTACGGGACGGCGATCTCTCCCCGGACGGTCGCGGCGCGCTCGTCAGCGCGCGCGGTATCGAGATCGGTCACATCTTCCAACTCGGTTACAAGTACACGGACGCGTTCAGTGTCGACGTGCTCGGTGAAAGCGGAAAACCCGTGCGCCTCGTGCAGGGTTCGTACGGCGTCGGTGTCTCTCGCCTGGTCGCCGTCGTCGCCGAGCAGATGCACGACGACAAGGGTCTGCGTTGGCCGAGTGAAGTATCGCCTGCAGATGTACACCTGGTCATCGCCAACAAAGACGAAGCTGCACGTGCCGGCGCCGAGTCCATTGCGGCAGCACTCGACTCGCAGGGTCTCGACGTGCTGTTCGACGATCGGAAGGCGTCGCCGGGCGTCAAGTTCAAGGACTCCGAACTCATCGGAGTGCCGGTCGTCGTCGTCGTCGGTAGGGGATGGGCCGAGGGCAAGGTCGAACTCCGTGACCGCTTCACCGGTGAGAGCCGTGACCTCGATACCGAGACCGCTGTCGCCGACATCGTCGAAACGGTACGTGGGAAAGTGTGATCGCGTGGTTTGGCGGTTCGGGTCGGTTACCCACTGGTAGCTTCGGGGCAGCCGACTAGGAAAGGTGACAACATGGCCCACCTCACGTTGTTCGATCCCGCGACGTACGATCCGACCCAGTTCGACGACGAAACGCGGCGCCAGTTGCGATCGCTGATCGACTGGTTCGAGGATCGAGGCAAGGCCAGATTGCTCGCCGACGACCTCGAAGCAGTCTGGACCAGCGACTTTCTCGACTTCGTTGCCAAGGAGAAGCTGTTCGCGACGTTTTCGACACCGGCAGCCTATGCCGATGGCGACGCCGACAAGCGCTGGGATGCGTCCCGCAATGCTGCTCTGAGCGAGATCCTCGGCTTTTACGGACTGTCCTACTGGTACGCCTGGCAGGTCACCGTACTCGGACTCGGGCCGATCTGGATGAGCGAGAACGAGGAGGCCAAGCGCCGTGCAGCGCGGGCGCTGAACGGCGGGTCCGTGATGGCGTTCGGGCTGTCCGAGCGCGCCCATGGTGCCGACGTCTACTCGACGGATATGTTGCTCCGGCCGTCCGAGGAAGAGGGCGTCGAGTTTCTGGCGTCGGGGGAGAAGTACTACATCGGCAACGGCAACGTCGCGGGCATGGTCTCGGTGTTCGGTCGCCGCACCGACCGCGATGGGACGGATGCCTACGTGTTCTTCGTCGCCGACAGTAGTCATTCCCGATATGTGCTACGTGACAACGTGATTCACGGCCAGATGTTCGTCAGTACGTTCACCCTCGAGGACTACCCGGTCCGAGCCGAGGACATTCTGCACACTGGTGCAGACGCGTTTTCCGCCGCACTCAACACCGTCAACGTCGGTAAGTTCAACCTCTGCACGGGTTCGATCGGAATCACCGAGCATGCGTTCTACGAGTCGATCACGCACGCGCACAACAGGATTCTCTATGGCAACCGGGTCACCGAATTTCCGCATGTGCGTGCAAGTTTCGTCGACGCCTATTCGCGACTGATCGCGATGAAGCTCTTCAGTGGGCGGGCAGTCGACTACTTCAGGTCCGCAAGCCTCGAGGATCGGCGCTACCTGCTGTTCAATCCGATGACCAAGGCCAAGGTGACCTCCGAAGGCGAGACCGTGGTTCGGTTGCTGCACGATGTGATCGCAGCGAAGGGGTACGAGAAGAACACGTACTTTCGTGAGGCCGCGCAGATGATCGGAACCCTGCCCAAGCTCGAAGGCACAGTGCACGTCAACGTCGCCCTCATGCTCAAGTTCATGCCGGCGTACATGTTCGCCCCGATGGACTACCCCGACGTCGTGACACGTGACGACGCTTCCGACGACGCGTTCTTCTTCGCTCAGGGCCCCGCACGCGGAGCGGGGAAAGTGCGATTCCACGACTGGGAGTCGACGTACGAAAAGTTTTCGCATGTTCCCAACGTCGCGCGGTTCTACGAGCAGGCTTCGGCCTTCAAGACGTTCCTGACCGACACCGCACCGGATGAAGCACAGCAGAAGGATCTGGACTTCCTACTCAACGTAGGGCACCTGTTCTCGTTGGTCGTCTACGGTCAGCTGATTCTGGAATCGGCCGAGAAGGTCTCCACCGAGTTGCTCGATCAGATCTTCGACTTTCAGATTCGTGACTTCTCCGGTTACGCAGTTGCTCTGCACGGAAAGCCGTCCTCTACCGAGGCGCAGCAGGCGTGGGCACTTGCGGCGATCCGCAAGCCGGTTGCCGATCTCGCTCGCTTCGACGCAGTGTGGTCCGAAGTAGTGTCCTACGACGGCGCATACGAGATGAGGGCCTGACTCAGCGGAGTCGGCGGTCGTTCACGGTTGACCTGGGAACGGGACGGTCGGCGGAGCTACACCAAGGATTTCACGCCAGTTCGCCAGTCGTAACGCGGCTTCTGTGAGCGCAGTGACTCCGGTCTCCCGCGTGGGGCCGGACTCGCTGCGCTCGATGACCGACCTCCACGCGATCGAGGTGTCGATCTCTGCCTGGGCGGCAAGCTGCGCCGACGTGACGGGATCGCCGACCGGAAACGGGATGGAATATGCCGGGCCGGCAAGCGGCGGGGTCACGCTCGCGGCGCGCAACGCATCGAGGGTTGCGTCTCGACGTGCGCGGTGCGCTGCAGCGTCCGCGGCGATGAGGCCCCCACGAGCCGGATTCGAGAATGCGCCGACGACGCCGTACGCAAAGATCGCGGCGTACTCGGCGTTCAACGCGTCGACGAGTGCTTGTTGTTCGATGCCGAGATCGCTCATGGCAACACCACCGCCAGTTCGACGGCGCAGGCGGCGCTGATCGATCCCAACAGGCCTGCGCGATAACCGGATTCGCTTTTCGCCGAGTCCGCGGCACCACGCTGAGATTCACTGAGATCGGCCTTGAGTTCCTCCATGGTCGGCGGCGGCACCGCAACCGGTGTCGCTGTGGTCGAGGTAGCTGCGCTCTCCTCCTCGGTGTGACCTGCGACGCGGTCGATCTCTGCGGCCAGGGCGTCGGCGTGTGCCGTTCGTTCGGTCTGCACCACACTGAGGGGCCCGGCCAGCGTCGGGCTCAACGCGATCAGGGCGCCTGCGGCGGCCGCGTCGCGACGCGCAAGCCGGAGGTGGCCGGTGAGGGTGTCGAGTTGCGGCCCAGGGGCTGTGTCGGACGAACATCCGGCAGTTGTGGCGAGTCCGACTGCGGTGAGAGCGGCGCCACCGGTCAAGCGCAGGGCGCCACGGCGGCTGAGGGTGCGGGGGAGAGCGAACGTCGACACGGGAACATCGTGCCAGGTGCATTCTGCATCTTGTGCACCCAGGCTGGTCACGAACGCTTCCCGTTGGCGTTAGGCTGTGCGTTCGCCACTTACGGATTCGATCACACTTCTGGTCGGGTCCGACCACAACTGAACGAGGAGTTTTCGCAACGATGCCTGTTCCGTCCAAGGAGAGGGTCATCGCACTCCTGTCCGACCTGGTGACCAGCCGTGGGTTCGATTTGGAAGATGTCAACGTGGTCTCGGCAGGTAAGCACAGTGCCGTACGCATCATGGTCGATCGCGAAGAAGGCATCGACCTCGACACGTTGCCGTCGCTCAGCCGTGAGATCTCCGACATATTCGACGCGGTGTCGGACTTCGGTGATGCTCCTTACACCCTCGAGGTAACCACTCCTGGAGTCGATCGTCCGCTTACCGAGGATCGCCATTGGCGGCGCGCACGCGGGCGGATGGTCCGATTCAAGCTCGACGACGAAAAGTTCGACGCACGTGTCGGTCACCTCGATGGCCGATCGCTCACGGTGGTCACTCGTGACAAGGGTGTTCTCGCGACCCGAGTGGTGGAACTCGATGACGTTGTGAAGGCTGTTGTGCAAGTAGAATTCTCGAAGCCGAAGGCAGACGAGATGGAGCTGACGGGCGGCGTTGTCGACGGTAGGCCTGCTCCTGCTGACAACGACGAGATAGTGAACGTGGAAACACCGGAAGAAGGGTCCGACAAGTGAATATCGACATCGCGGCGTTGCGCGCCATCGAAGCGGACAAGGGAGTGTCGATCGAGACTGTCATCTCGACGATTCAGTCCGCCCTGTTGACCGCTTACCGGCACACCGAGGGCCATCAGCCCCACGCGTGGATCGACGTCAACCGTAAGACCGGTTCGGTGCGTGTGATGGCAAAAGAGATCGACGGTGACGGCAACACCATTTCGGAGTGGGACGACACCCCTCGAGGGTTCGGCCGAATTGCTGCGACAACCGCCCGGCAGGTGATCCTGCAGCGTCTGCGTGATGCCGAGCACGAGCGCTCGTACGGCGAGTATGCGACGCACGAGGGTGAGATCGTGGGCGGGGTCATTCAGCGGGATACCAGAGCAAATGCCAAGGGCACGGTCATCGTGAGGATCGGCAGCGATGCGAACGGCGCAGACGGCGTGCTGCCGCCTGCCGAGCAGGTGCCGGGTGAGAGTTACGAGCACGGCGAGCGAATCAAGTGCTACGTAGTCGGAGTCGCCCGGGGCCAGCGCGGACCGCAGATCACCCTCTCGCGTACCCACCCCAACCTCGTACGCAAGCTGTTCGCACTCGAGGTGCCGGAGATCGCCGACGGGTCGGTCGAGATCGTCGCCGTTGCGCGCGAGTCCGGTCACCGGTCGAAGATCGCGGTCAAGTCCACGGTGTCGGGTCTCAACGCCAAGGGCGCATGCATCGGGCCGATAGGTCAGCGTGTGCGCAACGTGATGAGCGAACTGGCCGGCGAGAAGATCGACATCATCGACTTCGACGAGGATCCCGCTACCTTCGTCGGGAATGCGCTGTCTCCGTCGAAGGTTGTGTCGGTCACGGTCGTGGATGCCGAGGCTCGTGCCGCACGTGTGGTCGTGCCGGAATATCAGCTGTCGCTCGCCATCGGCAAAGAGGGACAGAACGCCCGGCTGGCAGCTAGGCTGACTGGCTGGCGCATCGATATCCGCAGCGACGCGGCCACGGCACCCGAGTCCACCAGCGCGTAAGGGTGGAATGCGGAGTTCGAGGCAATACAGCGGTAGAGTGGTCGATGGTTCGGAATGAACTCTCTGCCCTGAGTCATGAGAGCATCGGTTCGGCGGCAGTTCGTCAGCCGGTGAGAACATGTGTCGGGTGCAAGGAGCGAGCTCCGGCCGCCGGTCTGCTGAGAGTTGTGGTTCGCGATCGAGATTCTTCGGGATCGGCGATCGTGCCCGATGTCGACCACCGGCTTCCCGGTAGAGGTGCATGGTTGCATCTCGACCCGAGATGTCTGGAGAATGCAGAGCGGCGCCGTGCATTCGGTAGAGCGCTACGCGTGTCGGGATCTATCGACTCGTCAGCGGTCGTCTCCTTTCTCGAAGGAGTCGACGACAGAGATTCACCCCTCGAGAAGAACAGGCAACAGCACTGATGAGCACACCGTGAAGCACCAACGATGAACGTCCATCGGAGATAACCCGAGGTCGTGCGGGCACCAATCCTCGCTCGGCCTCTCAGTGAGGAGAGCAGTGCCAGGTAAGGCCCGCGTACACGAGTTGGCTAAAGAACTCGGTGTCACCAGTAAAGAACTACTCGCACGGCTCAAAGAGCAAGGCGAGTTCGTCAAATCCGCATCATCCACGGTAGAGGCGCCAGTAGCGCGTCGTGTCCGTGAATCCTTCCCGGCCGGCAAGCCGGATTCCGCTCCGGCCACCGGTGCTTCCAATGGCGAACAGGCCAGTGGCAGCGCACCGGTTTCTGGCAGCGCACCGAAGCCTGCTTCGGGCGCCAAGCCCGGCGGACCCCGTCCGGGACCGAAACCGACCCCGCGCCCGACTCCTGCTGCTCCCGTGGCGCAGGAACCAGTGGCTCCAGTCGCAGCCGAGGCTCCCGTAGCGCCGGCCTCGACTCCGGCGCCCGCACCCGCCGCTCCGGCACCATCCGTCCCGGCGCCCGCTGCTCCGGCAGAACAAGCTCCCGCAGCATCGGCCGTCGTAGCTCCAGAGGCCGCAGCGGCGCCTGCCCCGGCAGGTCCCAAGCCAGGCGCACCCGGCCCCAAGCCGGGCCCCAAGGCTCCGCGTGTCGGTAACAACCCGTATTCGTCCGCTCCCGCCGAGCGTCCTGCCCCGCGCCCCGCGCCGGGCGCACCACGCCCGGGTGGTAGCAGTCGACCCGCTCCGGGTCAGGGTGGACCTCGTCCGGCAGCAGCGGGTGGTGCACGTCCGGCCGCTGGTCAGGGCGCACCTCGCCCAGCAGGCCCCGGCGGGCCTCGTCCGAGCCCGGGTTCTATGCCCCCTCGTCCCAACCCCGGCGCAATGCCGACCCGCTCGGCACGCCCGAGCCCAGCGGCAGGTCGCCCCGGCGGCCGTCCCGGTGGTGCTCCAGGTGGTCGTCCCGGTGGCGCAGGCGCCGGCGGTTACCGCGGTGGCGGCGCACCGGGTGCTCCAGGTGGAGCTCCCGCTGGTGGTGCTCCCGCAGGTGGCTTCCGCGGTCGTCCCGGCGGCGGTGGCCGTCCAGGTCAGCGCGGCGCAGCTGCAGGTGCTTTCGGTCGTCCCGGCGGAGCAGTTCGTCGTGGCCGCAAGTCGAAGCGGGCAAAACGCGCCGAGTACGAGAGCATGCAGGCACCCGCTGTCGGTGGCGTCAGGTTGCCACGCGGCAACGGTGAGACCATCCGTCTCGCCCGCGGCGCGTCGCTGTCGGATTTCGCAGACAAGATCGATGCGAACCCAGCAGCACTCGTACAGGCATTGTTCAACCTCGGCGAGATGGTCACTGCCACTCAGTCCGTGAACGACGAAACCCTCGAACTGCTCGGCGGCGAGATGAACTACGTCGTTCAGGTCGTCAGCCCCGAGGACGAAGATCGCGAACTGCTCAACGCGTTCGACCTCACCTATGGCGAGGACGCCGGCGGTGAAGAGGACTTGGAACAGCGGCCTCCCGTCGTCACGGTCATGGGTCACGTCGACCACGGCAAGACGCGACTGCTGGACTCGATCCGAAACACCACGGTCCGCGAAGGCGAGTCCGGTGGCATCACCCAGCACATCGGTGCTTACCAGGTGCTTACCGAACTCGAAGGCAACGAGCGTCTGGTCACCTTCATCGATACACCGGGTCACGAGGCCTTCACGGCCATGCGTGCTCGTGGTGCCAAGGCAACCGACCTCGCGATCCTGGTTGTTGCAGCCGACGACGGTGTCATGCCGCAGACGGTCGAAGCGATCAACCACGCGCAAGCTGCAGATGTCCCGATCGTGGTGGCGATCAACAAGATCGACAAGGAAGGCGCGAACCCGGACAAGATCCGGCAGCAGCTGACCGAGTACGGGCTTGTGGCCGAGGAATACGGCGGCGACACGATGTTCGTCGAGATTTCGGCGAAGCAGGGCACCAACATCGACGCACTTCTCGAAGCTGTGTTGCTGACAGCAGATGCCTCACTGGATCTGCGTGCCAACCCGGACATGGACGCTCAGGGTGTCGCCATCGAGGCGCACCTCGACCGTGGTCGTGGACCGGTTGCCACCGTGCTCATCGCCCGCGGAACCTTGCGTGTCGGTGACTCGATCGTCGCCGGTGACGCCTACGGTCGCGTCCGTCGAATGGTCGACGAGCACGGCGAAGATGTCATCGAAGCACTGCCGTCCCGTCCGGTACAGGTCATCGGCTTCACGTCGGTGCCCGGCGCAGGCGACAACCTGTTGGTCGTCGACGAGGATCGCATTGCCCGTCAGATCGCCGATCGACGCAACGCTCGCAAGCGCAATGCGCTCGCCGCGAAGTCTCGTAAGCGCATCAGCCTGGACGATCTCGATGCAGCGTTGAGGGAGACTTCCCAGCTGAACTTGATCCTCAAGGGTGACAACTCGGGAACCGTCGAGGCGCTCGAAGAGGCACTGGTCGGTATTCAGATCGACGACGAGGTCGAACTGCGCGTCATCGACCGCGGCGTCGGCGGCGTCACGGAGACCAACGTCAACCTGGCGTCGGCATCGAACGCGATCATCATCGGATTCAACGTTCGAGCGGAGGGCAAGGCCACCGAGCTGGCCAACCGTGAAGGCGTCGACATCCGGTACTACTCGGTGATCTACCAGGCCATCGACGAGATCGAAAGCGCGCTCAAGGGCATGCTCAAGCCGGTCTACGAAGAGGTTGCGCTCGGCCAAGCCGAGATTCGTGCAATGTTCCGTTCTTCGAAGGTCGGAAGTATTGCCGGTTGTCTCGTCACCTCGGGTACCATCCGTCGCAATGCGAAAGCACGACTGCTGCGTGACAACAAGGTGGTTGCCGAGACCGTCACCATTTCCTCGCTCCGGCGGGAAAAGGAGGACGTGGTCGAGGTGCGCGAGGGCTACGAATGCGGTCTTACGGTGACGTACTCGGACATCAAGGTGGGCGATGTCGTCGAGGCGTACGAGCTCCGTGAAAAGGCTCGCGACTAGTCGATTCGCAGCAGTAGTGCCGTAGTGGAGCATTGGGGAGTAACACTGCACTAGATCGAGGGGCCGGCGGCGGTATGTCAGTACCGCCGCCGGCTCTTCGCTCGAACCTGAGTAAGGATGGCCGCGTGTATCTGGGGGCGCTCGAGTTGGACGTGTTATTGGGCGACGTTCGTTCGCTCGCTGAGAAGCGTTCGAAGGTCGATCCTGTTCTCACGGAGTTACACCGCTTCGGGGTTTCGGCTGAGGAGACGGGTGAGCTAGGGCGTTTTCGCCGGTCGTTGTTCGGAATTGCAGCTGCCGGTTCGGATATCGACGGATTGCACGACAAGCTCGACGAATGCGAACGGCATATCGCGGAGCGGCAAGATCTGGAATTGTTGGCGGTCAGAAGAAGAATTTTCGGTCCCGAGGACTGACTCGGAACCATATGAGGAGCGTGATTGACATGGTGGATCCAGCGAGAGCTCGCAAGCTCGCCAAGCGAATTGCCGCCATCGTCGCCACGGCGATCGATCATGAGATCAAAGATCCCCGTCTGGCGTTCGTGACCGTCACCGACTGCAAGGTGACAGCGGATCTGCACGACGCAACCGTGTATTACACGGTGATGGGCGAAGACTTGGATACTGCCCCGGATCTGCAGGCTGCATCTGCGGGGTTGGAGAAGGCCAAAGGTGTACTTCGGTCGAAAGTCGGTGCAGGGACCGGTGTTCGCTTCACGCCGTCGTTGACGTTCGTGACCGATACCGTTCCGGACACTGCTCGGCACATGGAAGGTCTCCTCGAGCGCGCACGCCTCGCCGACAGCGAAGTCGCCAGAGCGGCAGCATCGGCCAAGCCTGCCGGTGAGGCAGATCCGTACAAGGCGCCGCGGGAGACGGTCGACGGTTCCGAGTCGACCGACGTGGACTGATAGAGGTGACGACGACTCCGGGGGCCCGGCCTGAGGCCGATGGGCAGGACGAATTCGCTCATGCGATAGATCTGTTGGAGGCAGCCGAATCCGTCACCGTGCTGTGTCACATCCATCCGGATGCCGACACCATCGGTAGCGGTCTCGCGTTGGGTTTGGTTCTGGCGCGTCGCGGAGTGGACGTGCAGGTGTCGTTTGCGGCGCCTGCCGAGCTGCCGGGGTCGATGGACGCGCTACCGGGCCGCGAGCTTTTGGTTCCGGCCGGCGACGTCCGGGTCGACGTCGATCTCGTGGTCACTGTCGATGCCGGGAGCAAGGGTCGCCTCGGGGCGCTGTCCGACCGAATCGATGCTGCACATGCCACTCTCGTCATCGATCATCATCGGTCCAATACTCGGTTCGGCACCTGGAACGTGGTCGACGAGAATGCAGTGTCGACCACTGAGGTGATAGCTCGACTGTTCGACGCATGGAATGTCGACATCGATCGGGATCTGGCCGAATGCCTGTTTGCCGGACTCGTCACCGACACCGGGTCGTTTCGGTGGGTGCAGCCTGGTTCTCATACCCTTGCCGAACGCCTTCTTGCGACCGGTATCGACGGCGCTGCGCTGACGCAGAAGTTGCTCGATACGCATCCGTTCGCGTGGTTGCCGATGCTGGGATCGGTTCTCGGAGCGGCAGAGCTGGTCTCGGACGCGGCGGGCGGACGGGGGCTCGTCTACACCGCGATTCTGCGCGAAGACTCCGCGGGCCTTCGCTCGGAAGAGATCGAGAGTGTCATAGACATCGTCCGCACCGCGAGCGAAGCCGAGGTAGCGGCGGTTTTCAAACAGCAGAGTGGTGATGACTGGACGGTGTCGTTGCGCGCGAAGACACAGGTCGACGTTTCCCTTGTGGCAACGTCTCTCGGTGGGGGAGGTCATCGTAAAGCGTCGGGCTATACCGCTACTGGTTCCAAGTCCGACGTCGTCGCGTCCCTGATCGCCGCACTCGGTTGATCGATCTTGGTTGAATCTACTGCGCCAGTGGAGGCATCTCCACGCAGAATTCTCGGTTTGGCCCTCCCCGCACTCGGTGTCCTTGCCGCTGAGCCGCTGTACTTGCTTTTCGACGCGGCAGTGGTGGGCAGGCTGGGTGCACTTCCGCTCGCTGGACTGGCCGTCGGCGGTCTGGTTCTGACTCAGGTCAGCACGCAGCTGACGTTCCTGTCGTACGGCACAACTGCGCGTGCCGCTCGAATGCACGGTGCAGGACGCGAGAAGGATGCGGTCGGTGAGGGCGTCCAGGCGACGTGGCTGGCCGTTGCGCTGGGTGTGGCGATCGTTGCCGTGATGCAGTTGCTGGCAGCTCCGATTCTCTCTGTCATCGGCGGCGGCGGTGAGATCGCCGAGGAAGCTACCGCGTGGTTCCGGGTCGCTGTCTTCGGTGTTCCTTTCATCCTGATTTCGCTGGCGGGCAACGGGTGGATGAGAGGTGTTCAGAACACCAGGAGGCCGCTTCGTTTCGTAGTTTTCGGGCTGTTGGTCTCGGGCGTGCTGTGCCCGATGTTGGTACACGGTCTGCTCGGGTTTCCGCGACTGGAACTTCTCGGGTCGGCGGTAGCGAATCTGGTGGGCCAGTCGATCGCAGGGTGTCTGTTCATCGCCGCGATTTCGCGTGCAGGAGTTCCGCTTCGGCCCAGGTGGTCGGTGATGCGAGTGCAGTTGATTCTCGGTCGCGATCTTGTCCTGCGTAGCCTGGCGTTCCAAGCGTGCTTCTTGTCGGCTGCGGCAGTGGCATCCCGGTTCGGAGCCGCTGCTGTCGCTGCCAATCAGGTTGTTCTGCTGCTGTGGAATCTCGTGTCGTTGACTCTCGATTCTTTGGCCATCGCGGCTCAAACACTCGTCGGTGCTGCTCTGGGCAAAGGCGACGTCCGTGGCGCCACCAAGCTGGGTTGGCGATTGACCGCGTGGTCCACCATATTTGCGATCGTCCTGGCGGCGGTGTTCGCGGCCGGTATGCCGGTGATTCCCGAGCTGTTCACCACAGACCCAGCCGTGGTGGATCAGATGCACTCGATTTGGTGGATATTCGTGGCCATCATTCCGATCGCCGGAATCGTGTTCGCCCTCGACGGAGTTCTGTTGGGTAGCGGCGACGCAGCCTTCCTGCGGACCGCCACACTGGTATGCGCCCTGCTGGGGTTTCTGCCCTTCATCTGGTTGTCGCTGGCGCTGGACTGGGGATTGACCGGAATCTGGGTCGGTCTCGGAGTTTTCGTGTCGCTGCGGGCGATCGCGGTGGTGCTGCGGACACTCTCGGGTCGGTGGGCGCTCGCGGGCGCCGACATTCAACGCGACGCCGGATGAATAGCAACTTCCTGGCTCTTGACGACGAAGTAGACCTCCATGCCCGGTGACAGATCCAATTCCGAGACCGCCGCCGCTGTGACGTCCGCGACGAGACTCTGGCGGCCGTGGGTACCCCGAACACGAACCGTTGCGCCGTGTACGTCCATTGCGGCGATCGTGACGGGGAGTACGTTGCGAGGGCTAGCATGCGGTTCGGTGAGATGCACTGCCACTGCGGACGGGCTGAAGACAGCCACTGCCTCGGCACCCGATGGCGTCTTACTGTGTCCGTGAACCGTCAGGCTCTGCGCGGTAATCGACGAACCTGAAGAATCAGCAGCGCCGAGAACCAAGTTGACCCCGGCGATCCGAGCGGCGAATTCGCTGCGAGGTGCGGTGAGAATGTCTGTGGTCGGCCCACGCTCGACGATTCGGCCGGCCTGCACGACGACAATCGTGTCGGCCAATGCGAGCGCATCGAGGAGGTCGTGAGTGACGATGAGTGCGGTGCGTCGTTGCTCTCGCAGGACGGTTCGAAGCAGTCGGCGCAGCACGGGTGCGGTGGCTATGTCCAATGCGGCCATCGGCTCGTCGAGGAGTAGTACTCGTGGCTGCGCTGCGAGTGCGCGCGCGAGAGCGATGCGTTGTGCTTGCCCACCCGAGAGTTGCGACGGCCGTCGGTCCGCAAGATCGAGTGCATCGACTGCGTCGAGCCAGGTTCGTGCAATCTCTCTTCCTTTGCGACGACCGACCCCTCGACTGCGGGGCGAAAACGCAACGTTGGCCTCGGCGTCGAGATGAGGAAACAGGAGGGCGTTCTGTGACAGCGTGGCCACGCCACGCGCATGCGCTGGAACGAATGTGCGTTCGGCGGTGTCGGTCACTACGTCGTCACCGATGGTGATCCGTCCGGAGTCGGGCCGGAGCAGACCTGCCACGAGCGAGAGCAAAGAGGACTTTCCGGCCCCGTTCGGTCCGAGAATCGCGATGACCTCGCCGTCCTCGACATCGAGGGTGAAGTCGAGGTTGCGGTCGTCGACCTCGGCGACGAGGCGAATGGAGCTCACAGCGCCCCGGCCAACCGGCGCCCACGGGCGGCGACGACGATTACTGCCGCCACCACGATCAGGAGGAGCGACAGCGCCACGGCGGCGTCGGGATCGGTTTCACGCTGCAGGTAGATCTCCAATGGCAAGGTTCGCGTGACTCCCTCGAGCGAGCCCGCGAACGTCAACGTCGCACCGAATTCGCCGAGGGCGCGGGCGAATGCAAGAACGGCACCCGACACCAGACCCGGCAGTACCAGCGGGAGCGTCACCCTTCGCAGCACCGTCGTCGGACGAGCCCCCAAGGTGGCGGCGACCGTCTCGTATCCACGTCCCGTGCTGCGCAGTGCTCCCTCGAGGCTGACGACCAGAAAGGGGAGCGAGACGAACGTCTGGGCCAGCACCACCGCCGTCGTCGAGAATGCGATGCCGATGCCCCACGCCTCCAGTTGCTCGCCGAGTAGGCCGAGTCGACCGAAGGTGTACAGCAATGCAATTCCGCCGACGACGGGTGGAAGGACGAGTGGAAGCAGCACCAACGCTCGGAGAATGGACTGACCAGGAAACTTCGATCGGGCCAACACCAGTGCCATCGGTATACCGATGACGATGCACACGGCGGTGCTCGTAGCTGCCGTCCGGAGACTGAGAAGTAATGCCGTTCGCGATGACTCCGAGGAGACGAGGGAGATGAAGTTCGGCCAATCGATCTTCAACAGAATGGCCAGCAACGGGGTGACGACGAACAGCGCACCCAACGCTGCGGGTACGAAGATCCACCTGGGTAGACCGACTCGGACCTCGTTGCCGCCGCGTATTCCTCTTCCAGAGCGAGTCGGTTTCACCTCGATAGTCGCGCTCATTGTTCTTCGAGTCCTGCTTCGACGATGACCGTTGTCGCCTTGACCACGGCCACAGCGATTCTGCCCGGCTCGAGGCCCAGGGTGCGGACCGATTCGGTGCTCATGAGCGAGACGACGGTGAACGGTCCGCATTGCATCTCGACCTCGCTCATCACGGTGTCGGACGTCACGGCGGTCACCAGCCCGACCAATCGATTGCGGGCCGAACTTCCCGAGCCCGTCGGATCCGGGGGAGGCGTTGCCTGCTCGCGGGCGAATGCTGCCAAGGCTGCACCGTCGACTACTTTTCGACCAGAGTTGTCCTTGTATGCGAGAAGTGTTCCGCTGTCGATCCATCTACGCACGGTGTCGTCGCTGACGCCGAGGAGCGCGGCCGCGTCTTTGATTCGAATCCGTGAATGCGGCATGAACAGAACTCTAGAGCAGCAGGCGCGTAAAGGATCGAGGCGAGCTATCGACGTCGACGGGTATTGACGAAGCGAGCGAGGAACGTTGCCGCAAGCAGTGCGATCGCGCACACGATTGCGGTGATCACAAAACCGGAGACGAAGTTGTCCGAGGCGATCCCCGCCAGAACGGAGGCCATGACAGTGAGGACCAGTCCTGCTGTGAGGCCGGATTTCTCGGATGCGGAAAAGTTGTTCATAGGTCGACAGTGTCTCATCCGGCACCCTGTTCGATACCGCTCGGGAATCCGAAGGGAAGATGGGGTGTTGGTGTCGACCGAATCGACAACCAGATCAGAAGACCATTCATCGGGAAGGAACACGGCCTGTGACAGCAAAGCTCTGGGCAGTGAGTGACATCCACATCGGTCACCGAGGAAATCGTCCGGTCACCGAGGATATTCACCCCGAATCACCGGAAGATTGGTTGATCGTCGCGGGAGACGTTTCGGAGAAAACCGACGACATCAAGTGGGCACTCGAGTTGCTCCGAAGTCGATTCGCCAAGGTCATCTGGGTACCCGGCAACCACGAGTTGTGGACGACGGTCAAAGATCCAGTGCAGATTCACGGTGCCGCGCGCTACGAGTACCTGGTGAATCTGTGCCGTGAGATCGACGTCGTCACGCCCGAGGATCCCTATTTGTTGTGGGAGGGCGAAGGCGGACCGGCGAGATTGGTGCCGATGTTCTTGCTGTACGACTACTCGTTTCTCCCTCGTGGGGCCGTGGACAAGGAACACGGGCTTGCGATCGCGCGAGAAAAGAATGTCGTCGCAACCGACGAGTTCTTGCTCTCGTGCGAGCCCTACGCCAGCCGAGACGCATGGTGTCGAGCCCGCATCGAGAGCACCAGGATCAGACTCGACGCGCTCGATCCGTCGATCCCCACGGTGTTGATCAACCATTTTCCGTTGGTGCGACAGCCCACCGAGGTGCTTTTCTATCCGGAGTTCGCGCTGTGGTGCGGTTCCACTCTGACCGCCGACTGGCACACCCGCTACAACGCCCTGTGTGCGGTGTACGGACACCTCCACATCCCTCGCACGACGTACTACGACGGGGTGCGATTCGAGGAAGTCTCGGTTGGATATCCACGCGAATGGCAGCGTCGCGGGCTGCCCGACAACGTGCTCAGACAGATACTTCCCGTGCCGGAGTATCCCGAGGGAACTTTGAACAAGTGGGGCGGACACTTCAAGGTGACACCCGAGATGGAAGCCGAAGTCGAGAAGATGAGGTCTGAGCAGTGATCGAGTCGATCCTTCCCAATGGCGTCGTCGCCGCCGAGTTGTTCGCCGACCCGCCGGGGTTGGAGCCGCATCCGCTCGAAGCTCACCTGGTCGCCAAGGCCGTGGACAAGCGCAAGCGTGAGTTCAGCTCTGCGCGCCACTGCGCCCGCCTGGCGATGGGCAAGCTGGGTGTGGATCCAGCGCCGGTCATGCGAGGAAGTTCGGGCGCACCGCAATGGCCGAGGGGAGTGGTCGGGAGCCTGACGCATTGCGACGGATATCGCGGTGCAGTCGTGGGGTATTCGATGCAGGTTCGTTCCGTCGGAATCGATGCCGAACCACACGATGCACTACCCGACGGAGTTCTCGATGCCGTCAGTCTCGAGGCCGAACGAACATGGCTACGCACCGCGTCCGGTGATACGGAGGTGCACTGGGATCGTTTGCTGTTCTGCGCCAAGGAAGCGACGTACAAGGCGTGGGAACCTTTGACCGGTCGATGGTTGGGTTTTGAGGATGCGCACATCACGTTCGAGCGCACCGGTTCCGGCGGCGACGTCTCCGGAACCTTCCACTCGCGCCTCCTCGTGTCCGGTGAAACCATCGACGGCCCGCCACTGACATCGTTCGACGGCAGATGGCTCGTCGCCGACGGTCTGATCGTCACCGCGATCGCAGTGACGTAGCGATCCACCCGGAGCAGAAGCCGCCTGGCACAATGAACTCTCGTGTCTTCACGCGGAAAGTTGTCCTCCGGTCTCGTCGGTGCCGGGTTGTTGATCGTGGACAAGGGGCCAGGGGTCACCAGCCATGACGTAGTCGCCTCCTGTCGCAAACTTCTGCACACTCGGAAGGTGGGGCACGCGGGCACGCTGGACCCGATGGCAACCGGTGTGCTCGTCCTCGGGATCGAACGCGCCACGAAGATGCTGGGGCTTCTCGCGTTGACCACCAAGGCCTACACGGCAACGATCCGACTCGGGCGCAGCACCACCACCGACGATGCCGAGGGTGAGACCATCGCGGATGCGTCGGCGCACTCGGTGAGCGATTCGGCGCTTCGAGAGCAGATCGCACTTCTATCCGGGGACATCGAGCAGATTCCGGCGAGCGTCAGTGCGATCAAGGTCGACGGGCAACGCGCCCACAAGCTGATACGTGCAGGTGAGGAGTTCACCCTGCCTGCTCGAAAGGTCAGCGTGACGAAATTCGACCTACTTGCCCGGCGAGACGTACCCGATACCGGTTTCGTCGATCTCGATGTCGACGTCGAATGCTCTTCGGGAACCTACATTCGCGCGCTCGCGCGTGACCTCGGTGCCGCTCTCGGTGTCGGCGGCCATCTGACCGTGCTGCGGCGCACGCGAGTGGGACCGTTCACGCTCGAGCATGCTCGCACGCTCGAGGAGCTCGCGGAGAACCCTGGAGTCAGCCTCGACATCGACGAGGCCGCGCGCACAGCTTTTCCGCACCGGCAACTCGACGCCGAGGAAGCGGAATCGGTCAGCCAGGGGAGATGGTTGGATCCAGTGGGGATAGATGGCGTGTATGCAGCGATCGATCCATCGGGGCACACCATCGCCCTGCTGCAAGAAAAGGGCAAGCGTGCAAGCTCGGTGCTGGTCGTTCGCCCCGCAACCTTGCGCGGTCACTAGCGGGTCGGGATCATCCAGATCGCTTCGGCTGCGCGTTGACCGAGATCGATGACGCCCTTGTCGGCACCGTGATGGTCCAATTCGATTTCCACCGTTCCTGCGTAGTCGCGTCGTTCGAGGACGGCGATCGGCAGATCGAGCGTGATGCCCACCGAGTCGAAGTAGCGCAGCATCGCCGGATCGGCATCGGAAATCCGGGCGACCAGCCCGCGTTGGCCGTCTGCGTAGTCGCTCAGGCGGGTGGCTTCAGGTGACGCGATTTCGCCGTCCACCGACGGAATCGGGTCGCCGTGTGGATCACGTTCCGGGAAGCCGAGTTTCGCGTCGATTCGCGACATCATCAGGTCCGAGACCGCATGTTCGAGTATTTCTGCCTCGTCGTGCACTTCGTCCCAGCCGTAGCCGAGTTCTTGCACGAGGTAGGTCTCGATCAGTCGGTGCCGTCGAACCATGGCAATGGCCGCGGTGCGTCCTCTGGCGGTGAGAGAGATAGCCCCGTAACGAGCGTGGTCGACCATGCCTTGATCGGCCAGCTTGCGAATCGCCTCGGACACCGTCGAAGCGGAGACGCCGATGCGTTCGGAGAGCATCTTGGTACTGACAGCGTCTTCGGTCCACTCGCCGGCGGTCCAGATCACTTTGAGATAGTCCTGCGCGACAGCCGACAGCTGCAATTCTTCCGCGAGGTTGACTGCTGCAGCCTTGTTACCTGCAGCCTTGTTATCTGCAGCCTTGTTACCTGCAGCCTTGTTACCTGCAGTAATTTTGTTACCTGCAGTGTTTTTGCCGCCGGTGTCCGGACTGACCGTTTGCTCCACCACGCGACGAGTTTAGCTTCCCGCCGGTTGGCGCGCCGCCACGTCGTCGGAGCGTCGGAAATAGCGGGTGATCAACCCCTGCGACGGGCTGAACAGATAGGCGAGGATGAACACGAAGCCCTGCGACAACACAACCGTGCCGCCCGAGGACACGTCGAGATAGAAGCTCACATAGATGCCGACTATCGCGCAGCCGACGGCGATGCTCGGGGCGAGAACGAGCATCCGCCGGAAACGATTGGTCAACAGATAGGCCGTCGCTCCTGGCGTGATCAGCATCGCGACGACGAGAATGACGCCGACTGCTTGGAGTGCGACCACCGTCGTCAACGCGAGCAATGTCAGCATCGTCGCCGAGATGACCGTGGGCGAGATACTTACCGCACGCGCTTGCGTGCGATCGAAGGCGAACAGCGTGAAGTCGCGACGCTTGAGGACCATCACCAGCAGCGCGAGACCGCCGAGGATGAACACTTGCAGCATGTCCGATTGCGATACTCCGAGGAGATTGCCGAAGAGGATGTGGTTCAGGTCGATCTGGCTCGGGAACTTCGAGATCAGCACGACTCCGAGCGCGAACAACGTCGTGAATACGACGCCGATGGCCGCGTCTTCCTTGACCAGAGTGGTGTTGCGGACGAGCCCGATAGCGCCGACGGCGACTAGCGCGAACAGCAGTGCCCCGATCGCGAAGGGGGCGCCGAGCAGATACGAGAGCGCGACGCCAGGCAGTACCGCGTGCGAGACCGCGTCGCCCATCAACGACCAGCCGATGAGGACCAACCAGCAACTGAGTACGGCACAGACGATGGACGCGGTGACCGTCACGAGCATGGCGCGTTGCATGAATGTGTACTGCAAAGGTTCGACGAAGAAGTCGACGAGGTCCATGGTCAGCTCACGTCCGAGGTGTGGGAGGTAGTGCGTGAAAGTGGATCGACACCGAAGGCCAATGCGAGGTTCTCCGGTTTCAACACCTCCTCCGGTCTTCCGTGCATCAACACTCGTTGCTGCAGCAGGACCGCCTCGTCGCACAGGTCCGGCAGCGCGTGGAGATCGTGCGTGGATACGAGTACCGAAGCGCCTGCCGCGGTGAGCTCACGCAGCAATCGGGTGATCGTGGCTTCGGTTCGCTTGTCGACCCCGGCGAAAGGCTCGTCGAGGAGCAGCAGCGAGGCTTCCTGGGCGATGGCTCTGGCAACGAAGGCCCGTTTGCGCTGGCCACCCGACAGCTGTCCGATCTGGCGGCCGGCGAGTTCGGTCAGGTCGACTCGATCGATTGCGTTCTCCACCGCCGAGCGATCGCGTCTGCGCGGGCTTCGCATCCAGTTCTGTTTCCCGTAGCGGCCCATCATGACGACGTCGCGGACGCTGATCGGGAAGGACCAGTCCACTGTCTCGCTCTGCGGCACGTAGCTGACCGTGCCGGCCTTGCGGGCGTCGGCAGGGGCTCCGCCGAAGATGGAGATGGTGCCGGTGTCCGGTCGCACTACACCCATGATGGCCTTGAACAGTGTCGACTTTCCCGACCCGTTCATCCCCACTAGGCCGCAGACGCGACCGGCCTCGAGCGTCAAGGATGCGTCGACAAGTGCGGTGATGTCTCGATATCGGACGCCGACCCCGGTGACTGTCAGTGCGGCAGGCTTCGTGTTCATCGTCGTGTCCCCAATAGCGCATCGGTGATGGTGCGGGCGTCGTAGGTCAGTAGGTCCAGATAGGTGGGAACGGGTCCGCCCTCCTCGCTCAGCGAATCGACGAAGAGGGTGCCGCCGAAGCGCGCACCGGTGTCCTCGGCGACCTGTCGCTGAGCTTTGTCGGACACCGTCGATTCGCAGAACACCGCCGGTACGTCGTTGTCTCGAACGAAGTCGATGGTGGCGACGACCTGCTTCGGGGTGCCTTCCTGTTCGGCATTGACCGGCCATAGATATGCCTCTTGGAGGTCGAAGTCGCGTGCAAGGTAGCTGAATGCGCCCTCGCACGAGACCACTGCTCGTTCGTTGGGGGGCAGTGTGTCGAGGTCGACCCGGAGTCGGTCGCCGACCTTTCGAAGCTGAGCTTTGTAGGACTCGGCGTTGGCGCGATAGTCCGCGGCGTGCAGTGGATCGAGATCTTCGAATGCGGACGCGATGTTGTCGACATAGACCTCCGCGACCTTCGGTGACATCCACGCGTGTGGATTGGACTTCCCCGCATAGGCATCGGCACGGATGTAGACAGGTTCCACGCCGTCGCTCACCACGGCATGTGGGGCGGGGACGCGCTCGATGAACTTCTCGAACCACGCTTCGAGTCCCAGACCATTGTCGAGGATCAGTTCGGCTTGTTCGGCGGTACGGAGATCGCCGGGGGTCGGTTCGTAACCGTGAATTTCCGCGCCCACCTTGGTGATCGACTCGATGAGGAGATGCTCGCCTGCCACGTTGCGCGCCATGTCGGCGAGAACGGTGAATGTCGTGAGGACCAACGGTCGGGTGTCCTCTGTGATGGCAGAGTTCTCGTCACCGACAGTTCTAGCGCACCCTGCGAGCGCGCCGACCGACATGAACACGGCCGTGACAAGGCTCAACGCGGACATCGTCGAAAATCTTCCATGGCGAAGAAATAAGTTCGGCACACCGAAATATTGACAGAACCCCGAGACATTTGTCTACACCTGAGTCGAGCGACACACCGATCCGGAAGTGACCCCGAACTCGACGGCCCGTAGGCTTCCCCTCGTGCAGAGATGGCGAGGTCTCGACGATGTACCTGCCGACTGGGGCCGTTGTGTTCTCACGATCGGAGTTTTTGATGGCGTGCACAGGGGGCACGCGCAATTGATCAGCCGTGCGGTGAAGTCTGCGCGGGAGCGCGGCATTCCCAGTGTGCTCATGACATTCGATCCGCACCCCATGGAAGTGGTCCGGCCTGGAACGCATCCGGCGCAACTGACGACGCTTACCCGACGGGCAGAGCTGGCCGAGGAACTCGGTGTCGACGTGTTTTTCGTCATGCCGTTCACGCCCGAGCTGATGAAGCTCACCCCGGAGCGCTACGTCCACGAGATTCTGGTCGAGCGACTTCACGTCGCCGAGGTGGTCGTGGGGGACAACTTCACGTTCGGCAAGAAGGCGTTGGGCAATGTGGATCTGCTTCGTGCAGTCGGCGAGCGATTCGGTTTCGCGGTCGACGGCGTCAGCCTTCTCGCAGAGCATGCGGTCACGTTCTCGTCCACCTACATTCGCTCGTGCGTCGATGCCGGCGATGTCGCTGCGGCTGCGCTGGCACTCGGTCGTTCGCATCGGGTGGAAGGTGTCGTCGTGCACGGCGACGGCAGAGGTCGCCAGCTGGGCTACCCAACCGCGAACGTGGCACCCCCCATGCATTCGGCGATTCCCGCCGATGGCGTGTACGCAGCCTGGTTCACCGTCCTCGGTCCTGGCGAGATGATCGGGACCGTGACGCCGGGCAAACGGCAACCGGCAGCGGTGTCCGTCGGGACCAACCCCACGTTCTCGGGGCGGACGCGCACCGTGGAAGCCTTCGTTCTCGACAGCAACGCGGACCTGTACGGCCAGCATGTGGCAGTGGATTTCGTCGAAAGACTCCGAGGGATGGAGAAGTTCGATTCGGTCGACGATTTGATCGCGGAAATGGGACGAGACTCCGATCGGGCCCGGTCGATTCTGTCGCAACTGCAGTCCTGGTAGTCTTCTACGTTGGTGCATGCTGCGGTCCGTGGTGGCTGCACCCGATTCGGTATCTCGCATGCGAGATCACTCGAATTCCCTTTCACGCGGACGTCAGTGATCAGGAGTAGTACCAGTGGCATTGACCACCGAACAGAAGAAGACCGTTCTCGGCGAGTACGGCTTGCACCCGACCGATACGGGTTCACCCGAGGCTCAGGTCGCGATGCTCACCAAGCGCATCGTCGATCTCACCGAGCACCTGAAGATGCACAAGCATGACCACCACTCCCGCCGCGGCCTGTTGCTGCTGGTCGGACGTCGTCGTCGCCTGCTCAAGTACATCGCCAAGGTGGACGTCACCCGTTACCGCTCGCTGATCGAGCGTTTGGGTCTGCGTCGCTAGTTCGACGTCGACGTGCCCGCTCGAGTGCGCGGTCACCGCAATAGTGCAGAAGCCAACGAGGCAGTGCTTAGACTGTCCTCGTTGGCTATCTGTGTATGACCCGAAGTTGTATGACCCGAAGTACAGATAGACCAGCAACACTGCGAGTGCATGGGTATTCGCATACCGCCGTGTGTGCCTGAGACGACGTGGCGTCGGTCTTCGGTAGTGGCCTGTCGGGCAAGTGTCCGGCCGGCTTCGATCGATGGCCGCCTCCGCTCGCACCGCTGTCGGAGTTCGAAGGAACACGAGGTTCCCGAGGAGCCGACAGAAGGTTCAGTGGACACGGCAAAGACGAGAGGACGAGAAGAAAAGAATGACCGAAACCACAACGTTGGATGCCGAAGAAGGCATCTTCGAAGCTACCGCCATCATCGACAACGGTACATTCGGCAAGCGAACGATCCGATTCGAGACCGGTCGGCTCGCGCAGCAGGCAGCAGGCGCTGTCGCGGCGTACCTCGACGAAGACACGATGTTGCTGTCGGCCACCACGGCAGGCAAGCACCCCCGCGAAGGATTCGACTTCTTCCCACTGACGGTGGATGTCGAAGAGCGCATGTACGCAGCAGGACGCATTCCCGGATCGTTCTTCCGGCGCGAAGGTCGCCCGTCGACGGACGCGATCCTGACCTGCCGCCTCATCGACCGCCCACTGCGTCCGACGTTCGTCGACGGACTCCGCAACGAGATCCAGGTCGTCATCACGGTCCTGAGCCTCAATCCCGCGGACCTCTACGACGTCGTCGCGATCAACGCTGCGTCTGCGTCCACACAGATCGCCGGCCTGCCGTTCTCCGGCCCGATCGGTGGCGTCCGCGTCGCTCTGATCGGGAAGCAGTGGGTTGCATTCCCCACCAACGAGCAGCTCGAGAAGGCCGTGTTCAACATGGTCGTCGCCGGCCGCATCGTCTCGGGCTCGGGTGCTGACGCCGATGTTGCGATCATGATGGTCGAGGCAGAAGCAACCGAGAACGTCATCGAACTCATCGAAGGTGGCGCCACCGCCCCCAACGAGGCAGTCGTTGCCGAGGGCATCGAAGCATCCAAGCCGTTCATCGCTGCTCTGTGCACCGCGCAGCAGGAACTGGCAGCCAATGCTTCCAAGCCGACCGGCGACTACCCGGTGTTCCCGCCGTACCAGTCGGACGTCTTCGAGGCCGTCGAGTCCGCTGCGAAGATTCCGCTGAACGAGGCATTGACCATCGCAGGCAAGGCCGAGCGTGAGGCCAAGCTCGACGAGGTCAAGGCTCAGATCCTCGCGCAGGTTTCCGACAAGTTCGAAGGCCGCGAGAAGGAGATCGGCGCCGCGTTCCGCGCCCTCACCAAGAAGTCTGTCCGCCAGCGGATCCTGACCGATCACTTCCGTATCGACGGCCGCGGTGTCACCGACATCCGTTCGTTGTCGGCAGAGGTCGCGATCGTTCCGCGCACACACGGCAGCGCACTGTTCGAGCGTGGCGAGACCCAGATCTTGGGCATCACGACGCTGGACATGGTCAAGATGGCCCAGCAGATCGACTCCCTCGGGCCCGAGACCAGCAAGCGTTACATGCATCATTACAACTTCCCGCCGTACTCGACCGGTGAAACGGGACGCGTCGGTTCGCCGAAGCGTCGCGAGATCGGACACGGAGCGCTCGCCGAGCGTGCACTGTTGCCGGTGCTCCCGAGCCAGGCAGAGTTCCCGTATGCAATCCGTCAGGTATCCGAGGCACTGAGCTCCAACGGCTCGACGTCGATGGGCTCGGTATGTGCCGCGACTCTGTCGCTGCTCAACGCCGGTGTGCCGTTGCGTGCACCGGTTGCCGGTATCGCCATGGGTCTCGTATCCGACGAGGTCGACGGAGAGACTCGCTACGTTGCGCTCACCGACATCCTCGGTGCCGAAGATGCTTTCGGCGACATGGACTTCAAGGTCGCCGGAACCAAGGACTTCGTCACGGCGCTCCAGCTCGACACGAAGCTCGACGGGATTCCGTCGAAGGTCCTCGCCGGCGCACTGTCGCAGGCCAAGGATGCTCGTACGACGATCCTCGAGGTCATGGCGGAAGCCATCGACACCCCCGACGAGATGAGTCCCTTCGCGCCTCGTGTCACGGCGATCAAGGTCCCCGTCGACAAGATCGGCGAGGTCATCGGACCCAAGGGCAAGATGATCAACTCGATCACCGAGCAGACCGGTGCCAACATCTCCATCGAAGATGACGGCACTGTCTACGTCGGTGCAGCGGACGGCCCGTCCGCGCAGGCTGCGATCGATATGATCAACGCCATTGCCAATCCGCAGCTGCCGAAGGTCGGCGAGCGTTTCCTCGGAACTGTTGTCAAGACAACAGCTTTCGGTGCATTCGTCTCGTTGCTCCCGGGTCGCGACGGCCTGGTTCACATCTCCAAGCTGGGTAGCGGCAAGCGGATCAACAAGGTCGAAGATGTCGTCAGCGTCGGGTCGAAGCTTCGCGTCGAGATCGCCGACATCGACAACCGCGGCAAGATCAGCCTCGTGCCGGTCGAGGACGACAATGCCGCTGTGGCAGTCGACGTCCCGACGGAGTCACCCGCTGAGTAAGAAGACTCAGGACCGAACGGTACGTCCCCTCGGGACGTACCGTTCGGCCGTTTCGGATCACACCGAGCAGTCGCAGGGCGTTCGGCGAACAACGCTGCCCGGTGGTCTTCGCGTAGTCACCGAATTCGTTCCCGGCGTACGTTCGGCGTCCGTCGGTGTCTGGGTCGGTGTCGGTTCGCGCGACGAACAGCCCAGCGTTGCCGGTGCAGCGCACTTTCTCGAACACCTGTTGTTCAAGTCGACGCCCACACGATCAGCACTCGAGATCGCTCAAGTGATGGATGGCGTGGGCGGCGAACTCAACGCGTTCACCTCGAAGGAAAGTACGTGCTTCTATGCGCACGTGCTCGATGAGGACCTCGGCATGGCCATCGACTTGGTCAGCGACGTGGTCCTGCGGGGGCGTTGTCGCACAGCCGATGTCGATGTGGAGCGTCAAGTGGTGCTCGAGGAGATATCGATGCGCGACGACGATCCCGAAGACCTGCTGGGAGATCTGTTCCTCGAAGCCATGTTCGGCGATCATCCCGTCGGGCGACCGGTGATCGGAACCGTCGAGTCGATCGAGGCGATGACTAGATCTCAGCTGCGGTCGTTTCATACGCGTCGTTACACACCGGAGCGCATGGTCGTCGCGGTGGCGGGAAATGTCGATCATCGCCGAACCGTCGCCATGGCCAAGCGCGCATTCGCCGGGCACCTCGAGTCGGGAGTCACCTCGGTGCCTCGGCGTGAAGGCGGAATGCGGTTGCGTACTCGGCCCGAGTTGAGATTCATCGCTCGGGACAGTGAGCAAGCGCACCTGTCGCTCGGAGTTCGGGCGTTCGGTCGACACGAGGGTCATCGGTGGGCACTGTCGGTCCTGAACACCGCTGTCGGCGGCGGTTTGTCCTCGCGTTTGTTTCAGGAGATTCGCGAGGAACGAGGGTTGGCGTATTCGGTGTACTCCTCGGTCGATACTTTCTCGGACTCGGGCGCGTTCTCGGTATATGCGGGATGCCAACCGGAGAATCTTGCGGAAGTGACGACGGTTGTGCGTGAAGTCCTCGCAAGCGTTGCCTCCGACGGAATCAGTGACGACGAGTGCGCCAGGGCGAAAGGCTCTTTGCGTGGCGGTTTGGTTCTAGGACTGGAAGATTCTGGATCGCGAATGAACCGCATCGGACGAAGTGAACTCAACTACGGCAACCATCACGACATCACCGACACACTCGCACGGATCGATCAGGTCACCAACGACGAGGTTCGCGAGGTTGCTCGGGTGCTTCTGTCGAGGCCGTTCGGGGCAGCCGTCGTCGGACCGTACAAGAGCGTTCGCCAACTACCGGCCTCGGTCAAGTCACTCGTACGTTGAGGTGTAGTCGCCGCCGAGAGACGATGTCACAGTAGAAAACGGCGGCGACTGCATCAATTCCCCTGGCCAGGGACTGTGCCCGACGGAAGGTGAGTGGATCTCGTGTGGTATTGGATCTTCAAGTACGTTCTGATCGGGCCGGTATTGAGGGTCCTCGGGCGACCTCGGATCGAGGGCGGCCACAACCTACCTTCCACTGGTCCGGTGATTCTGGCCGGGAATCACCTCACCGTGGTGGATTCGTTCTTTCTGGTTCTCGTCGTGCCTCGTCGGATCAAATTCGTCGCCAAGAGTGAATACTTCTCGGGTCATGGGATCAAGGGTCGCCTCATTCGCTGGTTCTATACCAGCGCCGGACAGGTTCCCATCGATCGGTCGGGGAGCGGTGCGGGAGAGCCTGCACTCGAAGCCGCGCGGAAGATATTGTCCGACAACGGCATCTGGGCCATCTATCCCGAGGGGACCCGCTCGCCGGACGGCCGGCTGTACAAGGGCAAGACTGGAATGGCGCGGGTTGCCCTCGAGCTCGGTGCGCCCGTGATTCCTGTCGTGATGTTCGGAACCGAGAAGTTCAATCCGGTCGGAACAAGGCGGTGGCACCCATCGAAGATTGTCGTGCGGTTCGGCGAACCGTTGGATTTCTCGCGGTACAGCGAGCATGCAACACATCGAGCGGTAGTTCGATCCGCGACAGACGAGGTCATGTACTCGCTCATGAAGATGTCCGGGCAGGAGTACGTGGACATCTACGCTGCCGCCGCGAAGGCGACCTGATCGAACAGTATGTAAGACGCTGGTGAGAATCCTCGGTGACGACTCTGTGAATCATGCTGCCTATCAGTACATTCGACCATTGCTGCGCTAGTTTCGGTGAATGAAACTCACCATTGGGCCTTTCGTTCTTGTTGCAGCCGTGACCGCTCTCGTCTGCGGATGTAGTGATGGCGGTGACGACAAGAGCCCTTCGGCTCCATCCGTGGTCATTCCCACAGCGTCCGCGTATCCGCCGGTTCCGTCGGCGGCAGATCTGAACGAGGAACTGAAGCGGGGCTTCGATCCAGCGGTTCCATCGGCAGAGAAGGCTGTCTTCATTCAGGGTGCGGAAGAGGATCCCTCATTGATCGACCAAGTCGTCTCTGCAGCCGTCACGAACGATGCAACCGTAGAAATTACCGGCGTCGACGATCTAGGCGATGGAACACTCAGTGCTGGGGCAACATTGACTATCGGTGGCCAGCCGAACCCGACGACGATGATCTTCGTGGCCGAGAACGGGGTGTGGAAGCTCAGCCGCGACAATGCCTGCGCACTGGTCGGACTTGCTGGGCTTACGTCAGCGGCGTGCCCGGCCGGCGAGTAGCTTCCACGGCACCAGTGCCGATTCGAGTTGTACTGCCAGGCTCATCTTCGATTCGCCGTCGCTGCGCTCCTCGAACTTGATCGGCACCTCGGCGATTTTCAGTCCGCGTCGGACGGTGCGGTAGTTCATCTCCACCTGGAAGGCATAACCGTTGCTTTCGACCGAGGAGACGTCGATTGCCCGAAGTGTCTTCGCATGCCAAGCCTTGAAGCCTGCCGTCGCGTCTTTGACTTTCAGGCGCAGAATTGTGTTGACGTAGAAGTTCGCCCAAGCCGAGAGAGCCTTCCGGTGCCAGGGCCAGTCGCTCGCCACTTCACCGCCTGGCACATATCGCGACCCGAGCACCACCGCAGCGTCTGTGGTGGTCAGTGTCTCGATCATTGCCGGTATCACTTCGGTCGGATGGGACAGATCGGCATCCATCTGTATGACGATGTCCGCCCCGTCGTCCAACGCTTTGGACATACCTGCGACGTAGGCGCGGCCGAGCCCGTTCTTCTCGGTGCGATGCAGAACAGCAAGGGGGAGCGGGCCGTTCTCGGCCAGTTCGTCGGCAACCTTGCCGGTCCCATCCGGTGAGTTGTCGTCCACGACGAGAACGTGCAGATTCTCTATGCCCAGATCCGCGAGCAGTCCCACCAGCTTGGGAAGGTTCTCGCGCTCGTTGTACGTGGGTACGACAACGGTTGTCTTCGGGGCGACGCTTGGATAAGTCACGCTCGTATGATCCGTGATCGGGGTAGCAAGAACCAAATCACAGTCGTCCAACGTCGGTGAACACGCCGGATCGGTGAGCAGGAACGGCGTTGTCGGTGTCGATCTCGTTCGTCCTCGCGGACTGCCATCGGCTAGCTATCGCGTCGCTGCCTCGTACTCCCCGGTCGAACCGGCCGTCGTACGGAAGTGGTCGGTGCGTAGTTCACCGGCTCAGATCACAGCGGGGAAGGTGAGGTGATCTGCAGTACATACGACATAGATTCGGGGGTGTCGTATGGGGAAGGTCCTTCGGGTGGACCGAGTATCTGCCGCACGATCAAGGTGACGATCGCAGCGAGAACTGTCACCGCGACAACCACGGTGACGACGATCAGCAGCCGTTTGGGTCCTCCGAAGAGATCATTCGAACTCATGGGTTCATCATGCACTCAACGGTGCCGTCGACAACAATCGCAAGTGCTTCTTCAGGGGTCGGGGCTAACCGGTCGTTTTCAGTTCGGCGACGATTCCGTGATGGTCGGTGCCGTCGACAGTGATCCGCTCGAGAGATGTCGCCTGCATGCCGCGGCTGAGGATGTGATCGATTCCGACGAGTGCAGGGTAGGCCTTGTCTGTGGGATACGTAGGGATCACACCGCCGCCGGTGCTTTCTGCTGCGTCGGTGTAGCCCACATCCACGATGTCTCGAAACCTGCTGTGCGACCAGGTCGAGTTGAAGTCGCCGCTCACTATCACTCGCGGTAGCTCCGCGGACGCCGTCACCTCTTGCTTCAGCAGTTGCATTTCCGAGGCCCATACCGGTGTGGGGGACGGGTATGGCGGTACCGGGTGCACCGAGTACACCCGGATGGGTGGGCCGGTGCCGACGTCGATGTCGGTGGACAGGTTCCACAGCAGGAATGTAGGTAGTTCTCGTTCGTTCTCGAGTGGGAAGCGGCTGTAGATGCCGGCGCCGCCTCCACCTTCGGGGGTGGGTCGGGTGAACTTGTAGGGCAGCAGATCTTCCAGACCCGCGGCGTCGAGGCCACTCAGGGCGTTGCTCGTGAGTTCTTGGACGGTAAGGATGTCGATATCACGATCGATCACTTCACGGACGATCTGATCGGGATCGGCCAGCCCGAGCATGAGGTTCGACTGCATGACTCGCAGTGCCGGGCCAGTGGAATCCTCCGATGCCGCGGCGGTCGAACCGGGGACGTACAAGGGAGCGAAAAGCCCGACTCCCGTCGCGAGAGCAGCCGCAGACGCTGCGAAGAGGATCCATCGTCGTCCGAATGCGGCAACCACAGCGCCGATCACCGACACGGAGAGAAGGAATGGTGTGAACGATGCGAGGGCCACGACATATCGGTTGTCGACCCGTGAAAAGTAGGCAAGTAACCCCAACACCGAGATCGACAGGCAGAGCCCTGCCACCAATCTTGTAACTATTGTCCGCATTGTGCGGATCCTAACCGCACCGTGTGCGAGTACACCGCCCTAGCTCAGGAAGACCGCTGCTCGGTCTGCCAGGTCGAGCAGCGGGCCGGGAAAAATACCGAAGACGACAGTGGCGCCCACACCGATTCCGATCGTCAAGGTGGTAGCAACACTCGGAGTCACTACAGTCGCTCGGCTGCTATCGGTGGAATCCGGCTCGGAGAAGAACATCAGCACGATCACCCGGATATAGAACACCGCAGCAATGGCGCTGCTCACGACACCAACCACGACGAGTGGCGCTGCGCCACCCTGCGCAGCTGCCTGAAAGACAGCAAACTTTCCGAAAAATCCACTGGTCAATGGAATGCCGGCGAACGCAAGTAACAACAGTGCGAAGACACCGGCGAGCAACGGTGACTGTTTGCCCAAGCCCGCCCAGCGTGAGATGTCGCCGACCTCACCGGACTCGTCACGAACAACCGTGACCACTGCAAATGCCGCGACAGTACTGAATCCGTAGACGAACAGGTAGAACAGCGTCGAGGACAGTCCGGCGGCGTCGACGGCGACGAGTCCGGTCAGAATGAAGCCGGCGTGCGTAATCGACGAATACGCAAGCATGCGTTTGATGTCGGTCTGTGTCACCGCCAGGATGGCACCGATCAGCATCGTTGCGATTGCCACAGCCCATAGCGCGGGTCGCCATTCGGAACGGAGATCCGGTAGCGCTACGTAGAAGACTCTGGTCATAGCGCCGAACGCGGCGACCTTCGTCGCTGCCGCCATGAATGCAGTGATCGGCGTCGGCGCGCCCTGATAGACGTCGGGGATCCACGAATGAAAAGGAATCGCACCGATCTTGAACAGGAGACCGACCCCCACCAGTGCGGTACCGAGTACCGCCAGGGCGTCGTTCCCGGTGCCTGCGGATACAGCATCACCGATATCACCCAGTGTGACGGAGCCTGCGTACCCGTACAGCAACGCCGATCCGAACAGGAAGAAGGCCGAAGAGAATGCGCCCAGAAGAAAGTACTTCAAGGCCGCTTCCTGTGACAGTAAACGCCTTCGCCGGGCGAGGCCGCAGAGAAGATAGAGCGGAAGCGACAAGACCTCGAGGGCAACGAACATGGTCAACAGATCGTTCGAAGCTGGGAACAGTAGCATGCCCCCCAACGCGAACATCGTCAGCGGGAACACTTCGGTCTGGGCGACGCCGGCTTGCGTTGCTTGGCGCTCGGCAAGTGACCCTGGAACAGTCGAGGCTTGTGGCGCAAAGGAATCCGCACGTGGTGGCGCATTCTTGGGCGCGGTGCCCAGGCTCGGTTCGACCCTTCGCTCGGCGATCAGTAATACCGAAGGGATCGCGATCAACAGCAGGGTTCCCTGCAAGAACAATGCCGGGCGGTCGATGACTACCGAACCCATCATGGCAAGGCTGCCGGCGGAATCGCTTCCGTCCAAGGACAACGCAAGCACGACAACCGCTACCAGAGCCGCGCCGATACCACCGATAGCGAGCGCGACATGCGCCGGATATCGGGCGGACCTGGGAAGAAATGCTTCCACGAGGACTCCGAGAACCGCGACACCGAAGATGATGAGCATCGGCGCAAGCTGGCTGTATTCGATACTCGGGGCCACCACAACTGCGTCGCCGGTCATCTGATTCCTGCCTGTTCGTCAGCGATGAAACCCTGTTGGTCAGCGGTGAGACCCTGTCCGTCAGCGGTGAGATCGTCGGACTCGACCGAGGTCACCGTCGTCGCTACCGCGGGCGAGATTATGTCGAGGATCGGTTTCGGGTACAGCCCCAACACGATCAGAAGCGTTATCAAGGGCACCATCACGGCCAGCTCGCGTGGAACCAGGTCGTGCACATCGGCGTTCTTCTTTTCGAGTGGACCGGTCATGACCCGTTGATAGAGCCACAGAATGTAGACGGCAGACAGAACGAGCGCTGACGTCGCGACGACTGCCGCAACCTGGTAGCGGGTGAACGTTCCGATCAGTACCAGGAATTCGCTGACGAAGGGCGCCAGCCCGGGGAGCGAAAGAGTCGCCAGACCGGCAATGAGAAAGGTGCCGGCGAGGACGGGTGCGACTTTCTGGATTCCGCCGTAGCTGTCGATCGCGCGAGTGCCGCGTCGCGACACCAGAAATCCGGCGACGAGGAACAATGCGGCCGTGGAGATTCCGTGATTGACCATGTAGAGCGTCGAACCGGTCTGGCCCTGACTGGTCATAGCGAAGATCCCGAGGATGATGAAGCCGAAGTGCGAGATCGAGGTGTAGGCGATCAACCGCATGACATCCGTCGAAGCGATGGCAAGGATTGCGCCGTAGACGATTCCGATCACTGCCAGCGTCACGACGAACGGTGCGAAATACGTCGACGCATCGGGAAAGAGTTGTAGACAGTATCGGAGCATGCCGAATGTTCCGACTTTGTCCACGACGGCCATCATCAACACCGCCGTTGCAGGTGTCGATTCGACTGCGGCTCCCGGCAGCCACGAATGGAACGGCCACAGTGGGGCTTTCACAGCGAAGGCGAACATGAAGCCGAGGAACAGTGCATTGAGCAGTCCAGGCGACATTCCGAGATCGCCGGCTGCCGCGGAAGCAGCTATCTCTCGAAAGCCGAATGTGCCTGTACCGACGTACAACCCGACGACGGCCGCGAGCATGACGAGTCCACCCAGGAGGTTGTACAACAGGAATTTCACTGCTGCGGATGCTCGGTGCTTGCCGCCGAACCCACCGATGAGGAAGTACATCGGAATGAGCATCGCCTCGAAGAATACGTAGAACAGCAGAATGTCGAGGGCACTGAACGACATCAACACCATCGATTCGACAGCGAGAATCAGCGCAACGTAAAGGTGTGCCGACCGTCCGATCCGTGGGTCGTTCCACCCGGCAACCAGAAGCAGTGGCAGCAGCACCGCGGTCAGGAGGATCAGCACCACGGCAATACCATCGACCCCCAGCTCGTAGCGGGCACCGAATGCCTCGATCCACGAATGGGATTCGACGAACTGGTACCTTGCGCCTCCAGGCTCGAACCGAACCGCCACGACTACGGCGACGAAGAGTGTGAGCAGCGACGCCACGAGCGCCACTACTTTCGCCCACCCTGCCCGTGCTTTCGGCATGGCAAGCGCAGCTGCCGCACCGATGATCGGCAACACCCACAATGTCGTCAACCAAGGAAAGGAATTCACCACACCATCACCGCCACCATCATCGCGAGAAACACAGCCGTGCCGAGCAACATCGTGAGCGCGTAGGTACGTACGAAACCGGTTTGCACGCGGCGGATTCGGGTCGATACCGCTCCGATGATGGACCCGAGAGCGACGGTGGCGCCGTCGATTGCGGTGTCGTCGAATACCTTCGTGGCCTGGGTGATCCTCTGGCCGGGACGCATCAGAGCGGCCTCGTTGAAGGCGTCGCCGTACAGATCCCGTCGTGCCGCCGTCGTCACCACCGAGACCGGTTCAGGCGCTGTGGTCGGTATCGGTGATCGTGCATAGCGGACGTACGCCACGAGTACTCCGACCGCGACGACAGCAAGCGCCATGGACGTCACCAGCCAGGCCGGAAGTGTGTGTGACTCTTCGACTTCGCCGAAGACCGGTTCCAACCATGACGTCAACGATCCTCCGAGGGTCAACAGCGCCCCCGCGCCGACCGACCCTATCGCGAGAACGACCATCGGACCGGTCATCACCGAAGGCGACTCGTGCGGGTGTGCGTCGGGGGACCACCGCGCAGTGCCGAAGAAAGTCATCAGCATCACCCGCGTCATGTAGAACGCCGTCAGACCAGCTCCGAACAGGGTGACGACGCCGAGCACGACGCCGGCCGCGCCACCCGCACCGAAGGCGACCTCGATGATCTTGTCCTTGGCGAAGAAGCCGGAGAAAGGTGGAACACCGATGATGGCGAGGTAGCCGAGGCCGAACGTCACGAAGGTGATCGGCATCGACTTCCGCAGCGCCCCGTATCGGCGCATGTCGACCTCGTCGTTCATACCGTGCATGACGGACCCGGCACCGAGGAAGAGACCGGCCTTGAAGAAACCGTGTGCCAGTAGGAGCATGATCGCGAACGTGTATCCGGCCGGGCCGAGTCCGGCGGCGAGCACCATGTACCCGATCTGGCTCATCGTCGATGCGGCCAACGCCTTCTTGATGTCGTCCTTGGCGCACCCGATGATCGCACCGAACACAAGCGTCACCGCGCCTACGATGACGACCGCGGTCTGAGCGGTCGGGGCTGCGGTGAAGATCGGCCCCGACCGAATGATCAGGTACACACCTGCTGTCACCATCGTGGCCGCGTGGATGAGTGCCGACACCGGGGTCGGCCCTTCCATGGCGTCGCCGAGCCAGGATTGAAGCGGCACCTGGGCCGACTTTCCACACGCCGCAAGGAGCAGTACCAAACCGAGTGCGGTCAGCGTCGACTCGCTCGCCGCATCTGTCCCCGTCAGGACCTCAGAAAAGGACACGCCACCGAACGTGGAGAACATGATCATCAACGCGATCATCAATCCGATGTCACCGACGCGATTGACGACGAACGCCTTTTTCGCTGCTGCTGCAGCCGAGGGCTTGTACTGCCAGAATCCGATGAGCAGATACGACGCGAGGCCCACACCCTCCCACCCGACGTACAAGCCGAGGAAGTTGTCGGCCATGACGAGCAAGAGCATCGCGGCCAGGAAGAGATTGAGGTATGCGAAGAATCGTCGACGATCGGGGTCTTCGCGCATGTAACCGATCGCGTAGATATGGATGAGTGAACCCACCCCCGTGATGAGCAATACGAAACACATCGACAACTGATCGAGTTGCAGACCGAAATCGACCTGCAGGTCGGCAACGGGAATCCACCTGAACAAGGTCTGGCTCACGGCGCGGTCCTCGGCGCTTCGGCCGAGCATCTCCACGAAGAAGATGACCCCGACGACGAACGACGCAGACGCCACGGCCGTGCCGAAGATATGTCCCCATCGGTCAGCGCGCCGCCCGCACAGCAGCAGGATGGCCGCGCCCAGTAACGGGAGGGTCGGTAGTAGCCACATATCAGTACTTCAGCAGATTCGCGTCGTCGACAGAGGCAGATCGGCGAGTACGAAAAATCGTCATGATGATCGCGAGCCCCACGACGACTTCTGCAGCGGCAACGACCATGGTGAAGAACGCGAACACCTGACCGTCGAGATTGCCGTGCATGCGGGCGAAGGTCACGAACGCGAGATTGGCAGCGTTGAGCATCAACTCGATACACATGAAGACCACGATTGCGTTGCGCCGAAGCAGTACTCCCGCAGCGCCGATCGTGAAGAGCAACACGGCGAGGTACAGATAGTTCTCCGGATTCATGGCGCCTCACCTCGGTGTCCACGGTGCATCGGGTTGATCGAGAGCTCCGACGGTGATCCGTCCGGCAACCGAGCCGGCCAATCGACGGCATTGTGCCTGGCATACACGCCGGGGCTGGGCATGGGCGTGACGTGTGTGCCGTCGCGGAATCGCTGCTCGGACAACGCCCGTTGGCCCTTGCGGGGGTGAAAGTGCTCTCGATGGGCCAGCACCATTGCACCGACCGTCGCGATGATCAGTAGTGCGCCGGTCAATTCGAAAGCCCAGAGGTAGCGGATGAAGATGAGCTCGGCCAGGCCCTCGACATTGCCACCCGAATTCGCTTCGTCGAGTCCGAGAAAATCGGGTCTGCCCGACTCCACCGATGCGTTGCCGATAGCGCCGATCAGTACGAGGCCGAACCCGATTCCCGCCGCGATGGCGGCAGGGCGCTGCCCGGTCAATGTTTCGACCAACGAGTCTGCGGAATCGACACCGACGAGCATCAGGACGAACAAGAACAGCATCATCACTGCGCCGGTGTAGACGACTATTTGGACGACACCGAGGAAGAGCGCTCCCTGAGCGATATAGAAGATGGCAAGGATGATCATCGTCACGGCCAGAAAAAGAGCCGAATACACTGCTTTGGAGGCGCACACCATCGCGAGTGCCCCGAGAATGGCAAGCCCACCGAGCAGCCAGAATTGGACGGCCTCGGCGGTCGATGTGGTCACTGGATCGTGCCGCGGTAGTAGTCCGCGGCCGTTGCATTGTCGGCCATAGGGTGAGGGGCCGGTTCCATCCCAGGCTCCAATGGTGCCAACAGGCGGTCCTTCTCGTAGATCAGATCCGCTCTGTTGTCGTCCGCGAGTTCGTATTCGTTGGTCATCGTCAATGCCCTCGTCGGACACGCTTCGATGCACAACCCGCATCCGATGCAGCGCAGATAGTTGATTTGATACACCTGGCCGTACCGCTCACCAGGAGAGAATCGCTCCTCCTCGGTGTTGTCGGCGCCTTCGACGTAGATCGCATCGGCCGGGCACGCCCAGGCACACAGTTCGCAACCGATGCACTTCTCGAGCCCGTCGGCGTACCGATTGAGTTGATGCCGACCGTGGTAGCGACGCGCGGTCGGAACCTTTTCCTCCGGGTAGAACTCGGTGACCGGCTTTTTGAACATCGTCGCAAACGTCACGCCGAATCCGGCTACGGGACCTAGAAATTCAGGCATCGCTTCGCTCCTTGTCATCGGTCGGAAGATGCTGTCCTGGCATCGGTGGTACCGGGAAGCCGCCGGCCATCGGATCGAACGGTGGGGGACCAGCGGCCTCGGTCGGTGGCGGCGGTGACGGCTTGCGTCGCCGCCGCCGCACAAGAGCGACGACGGCGAGGGCGGCAACTACTGCGCCTGCGACGAACAATGCGACCGTCCACGATCGGTAGCCTTCGATTCGCAAAGCGCGGACCGTCGCGACGAGCATGATCCATACCAGGGACACCGGAATCAGGACCTTCCAGCCGAGATTCATGAACTGGTCGTATCGAAGTCGCGGAAGGGTCGCGCGGAGCCAGATGAACAAGAACAGGAATCCCCACACCTTGAGGGTGAACCACAGCACGGGCCACCAACCGGAATTCGCGCCGTCCCACAGGTTCAGGGGGAAGGGTGCATGCCAACCGCCGAGGAACAAGGTCGTCGCGAGAGCCGACACAGTGACCATGTTGACGTATTCGGCGAGCATGAACATCGCGAAGTTGAGCGAGGAGTATTCGGTGTGGAAGCCGCCCACCAGCTCACCTTCGGCTTCGGGAAGATCGAAAGGGGCGCGGTTGGTTTCGCCGACCATCGATGTCAGATAGATGAGAAACGATGGGAACAGCAGGAAGATGTACCACGTGTTCGATTGTGCTGCCACGATTCCCGACGTCGACATGGTGCCCGCATGGAGGAACACGGCGGTGAAAGACAACCCCATCGCAATCTCGTACGAAATGACCTGAGCGGTGGACCGAAGTCCGCCGAGGAGAGGGTACGTGGAGCCGGACGACCATCCGGCCAGCACGATTCCGTAAACACCCACCGACGTGACAGCCAGGATGTACAGCACCCCGACGGGTAGGTCGGTGAGCTGGAGCGGTGTTGTGCGGCCGAAGATCGAGACTTCGGGGCCGAACGGTATGACCGCGAATGCCATGAATGCCGGGACGGCGGCAATGACCGGCGCCAGCAGGTAGATCGGTTTGTCGACGCCCTTGGGGACGATCCCTTCCTTGAGGGCCAACTTCACGCCGTCGGCCAAACTCTGCAGTATGCCGCCAGGTCCGACCCGGTTCGGTCCGACGCGCATCTGCATGCGCGCCATCACCTTCCGTTCGATGAGAATTGCCATCAACGGTGTCAGGATGAGGAAGACGAAGATGGCCAACGCTTTGGCGATCACGAGCCACCAGGGGTCGAGTCCGATTCCGGGAATCACCTACATCACCTCGTTCGCTGCTTCGATACGCACGACGGTTCCGGTGCCGGATCCCAACTGGGTGTACACGTGGGATCCGGCAGAACGCATCGGGACCCACACCACCCGATCGGGCATATCGGTGATCGTCAACGGAAGTGTCACCGTGCCCCTCCTCGATCGGACTGTGACGAGATCGCCGTCGACGACCGAAATCTCCCGCGCAGTCCCGACCGAAAGCCGCACGACGGGTCGACGTGCGGTACCGGCCAGGTGCGGTTCCCCGTCCTGCATTCGTCCCGAATCGAGGAGCATCCGCCAGGTCGTCAGGACCGCTTCGCCGATGCCCGCAATACGGGGCTCATCGAGAGCGGCATGATGGTCCGGCGGCGACGCCGGCTCACCCTTCCACGTCGACAAGGCCGCAATCTCGGCTCTGATGGTCGCGACATCGGGGGTGCCGAGGTCGATTCCCATTTCGGCGGCCAGAGCATGGAGAACCCGACTGTCCGGCAGAGCCCGAACGTCGGTCAGTGCCGCCTCGAACGGCCGTGCCCGTCCCTCCCAATCGAGGAATGTCCCGGCCTTCTCTGCCACCGTCGCGACGGGGAATACGACATCGGCCCGCTCGGTGACGTCGCTGGCTCGAATTTCGAGACTGACGACGAACGACGCATTGTCGACCGCTACGGCAGCTGCGGCAGGGTCGGGAAGATCTGCCAGTTCGACGCCGCCGATTACGAGCGCACGAAGGGACCGAGTGGATATTGCGTCGAGTAGCTCGCTCGAGCCGAGTCCGACGGCAGCGGGTAGCCCGCTGGCACCCCACATGTCGGCCATCTCTGCCCGAGCCGCCTGATCGATCACTGGTCGCCCGCCCGGCAACATATTCGGCAGCGCGCCGGCCTCGACAGCGCCGCGATCACCCGCTCGACGGGGAATCCAGGCCAGTTTCGCGCCCGTCGACTCCGCGAAACGGAGAGCTGCCGACAGTCCGCCGGGTGTACTCGCGAGTCGTTCGCCGACGATCACGACTGCGCCGGCCTGACGGAAGAGGTCGCCCTCTTTGCGGTTCGACAGTGCCTCGAGTACTCCGACCTCGTCGGACGGAACGCACTGTAACAGCTGGGCGCCAAGCTTTTTCACGCCTGCGGACGCATACGGCGCGATCGAGACCACGTGTTGGCCACGGGTTCGCACGGCTTTGCGCAAACGCAGAAATACGATCGGCGATTCCTCTTCCGGCTCGAAGGCAAGAAGGAGAACTGCGGGCGCATGCTCGAGATCCTCGTACGTCACCGCCAACGACCGCCCGGCGACGCATGCTGCAAGGAATTCGCTTTCCTCCACCGAATGGGCCCGCGCTCGGAAATCGATGTTGTTGTTCTCCAGCACGATTCGAGTGAACTTCGAGTACGAGTACGCGTCTTCGTGGGTCACCCTACCGCCGACGAGAACTCCTACGTCACGTCCGGCCGTGGCCAGGCCACGAGCAGCCACTGCCAGAGCCTCCGACCACGACGCCGGTTCCAACGCGCCGTTGATATCTCGAACCAGGGGAGTGGTGAGTCGGTCGCGTTCGGTTGCGTACGCGAATGCCCAGCGGCCCTTGTCGCAGTTCCATTCCTCGTTCACTGCCGGATCGTCACCGGCCAAGCGGCGCAGCACTTTTCCGCGACGGTGGTCGGTGCGCTGGGCGCACCCGCTCGCGCAATGCTCGCAGGTGCTGGGCGTGGAGACCAGGTCGTAGGGGCGTGCTCGGAAGCGATATGCAGCGCCGGTGAGCGCACCGACGGGACACACCTGAACGGTGTTGCCCGAAAAATAGGATTCGAACGGTTCGTTCTCGTAGATTCCGACCTGTTCCAGCGCGCCGCGCTCGAGTAACTCGATGAAGGGGTCCCCGGCTATCTGCTGAGAGAAGCGAGTACACCGTGCGCACAGCACACACCGTTCACGATCGAGCAGCACTTGCGAGGACAGCGGTATCGGCTTCTGGAAAGTGCGTTTGACCTCGATGAATCTGGACTCGGAACGGCCGGCGGACATCGCCTGGTTCTGTAGCGGACACTCACCGCCCTTGTCGCAGACCGGGCAATCGAGCGGGTGGTTGATGAGCAGTAGCTCCATGACACCTCGCTGCGCCTTGGCTGCTACGGGAGAGCTCTGCTGGGTATGGATCACCATGCCCTCGGTCACCGTGGTGGTGCACGAGGTGAGCAACTTACGTTGACCTTCCACCTCGACGAGACACTGACGGCACGCGCCTACCGGCTCGAGCAGCGGGTGATCGCAAAATCGGGGGATCTGGATTCCGCTCAGTTCAGCAGCTCGAATGACCAACGTGCCTGCAGGCACACGGACCTCGATACCGTCGATGCTGACCGTCACAGTCTCCGTTGCGGTGGTCATGAGGTGAGCGCTCCCGCCATCAGGGTCGAACGATGTGGCTCGAACGGGCACGGCTTACCCAGGTGTTCGAGGTATTCGTCGCGAAAGTACTTCAGCGAGGACGTGATCGGACTGACTGCGCCGTCGCCGAGCGCGCAGAACGCCTTGCCGAGGATGCTGTCGGAGACGTCGAGCAGGGTGTCGAGGTCGGCGAGTGTGCCCTGCCCGGTCTCGAGCCGCGCGTAGATCCCGACCAGCCAGTAGGTGCCCTCCCTGCATGGCGTGCACTTGCCGCAGGACTCGTGCGCATAGAACTCCGTCCATCGTCTCACCGCGCGGACCACACAGGTGGTTTCGTCGAAGATCTGCAGCGCTTTGGTTCCGAGCATCGAACCGGCGGCGCCCACACCTTCGTAGTCCAAGGCGACGTCGAGGTGTTCGTCGGTGAATATCGGTGTCGAGGACCCACCCGGTGTCCAGAACTTCAGCGTGTGCCCCGCGCGGACTCCGCCCGCGTAACCGAGCAACTCGCGCAAGGTGATTCCGAGCGGAGCCTCGTACTGGCCGGGTTGGGTGACGTGGCCCGACAACGAGTACAGGGTGAAACCCGGCGACTTTTCGGTCCCCATCGACCTAAACCAGTCGACGCCGTTGCGTAGGACGGCGGGAACGCTGGCGATCGACTCGACGTTGTTCACCACAGTCGGACGCGCGTAGAGACCGGCGACGGCAGGAAACGGTGGTCGGAGGCGCGGCTGCCCGCGTTTGCCTTCGAGCGAATCCAATTGAGCAGTCTCCTCGCCGCAGATATAGGCGCCGGCGCCGGCGTGCACGATCACCTCGAGATCGAAACCGCTTCCCAAGATGTCGCGTCCCAGATATCCCGCCGCGTAGGCCTCGGCAACGGCGGCATGCAGTCTCCGCAGTACCGGAACCACCTCGCCGCGAACGTAGATGTACGCACGATGCGCCCGAATTGCGTAGGAAGCGATGACGATTCCCTCGAGCAACACCTGCGGGGTCGCCAAGAGCAGCGGCATGTCCTTACAAGTCCCGGGCTCCGACTCGTCCGCGTTGACCACCAGGTAGTGCGCCTTACCGTCCTCCTGCGGTATGAAACTCCACTTCATTCCCGTCGGAAAGCCTGCACCGCCGCGACCTCGAAGACCGGAATCCTTGACCGTGGCGATGACGTCGTCCTCGGGCATCGACAGCGCTCTACGCAGACCCTCGTAGCCGCCGTGGCGCAGATAAGTTTCCAGGGTCCACGATTGCGGATCGTCCCAGTAGTCGCTCAGAACCGGAGTGAGAGGCACGTCACTTTCCCTTCTCGGGAGGTACTGATTCGCCAGGTGCAGGCGCGGGCTTGTTCTTGGTCGTTTCCGCTGCGGCAGCATCCGTCGACCCGAGGGGCGCCGCACCCTCGTCCGAGGGTTCGTGCGCCGTAGGGGCGGTCATCGACAGTGCGCGTGCGACCCGCAGGCCGGCGAGGGTCGGGCCGCCCGCAGTACCACCGGCCTCTACTGCACCGGGGCGTTCGTCGGGAAAACCCGCAAGGATTCGCTCGGTCTCCCGGAACGTGCAGAGCGATGCACCTCGGCTCGGAACGACCTCGCGGCCCGAACGCAAGTCGTCGAGAAGGGTGCGCGCAGATTCGGGAGTCTGATTGTCGAAGAATTCCCAGTTGACCATCACTACCGGTGCGTAGTCGCAGGCAGCGTTGCATTCTATGTGAGTCAACGTGATGGGGTCGTCGACGCCTCCGGGGTGGTCCTCCAGAGCTTCGAGGATGGCATCGCCGCCCATCACCGCGCACAACGTGTTGGTACACACTCCCACCAGATAGTCACCGGTCGGTTCGCGCCGATACATGGAGTAGAAAGTCGCTACTGCGGTGACTTCGGCGCCGGTCAGGCCAAGCCGATGTGCGCAGAACTCGATACCCGTCGGAGTGACGTACCCGTCCTCGGCCTGGACCAGATGCAGAAGCGGAAGAAGTGCCGACCGGGCCATCTCCGGGTCGACATCCCCGGGCGGGGTGTACCTCGCGACGATCCTGTCCGCATCCAGCGACAACCGAGCCGCTGTGTCCGGTGGGTACTGGGCCGCGCGGGTGGTCAGTTGCACGTAGACGGGTTCGCTCATCGGTCCACACCCCCCATCACCGGGTCGATACTTGCCACAGCAGCGATGACATCGGCGACCATGCCGCCCTCGCAGGTGGCTGCAACCGCTTGCAGGTTGGTGAAGGACGGATCTCGGTAGTGCACCCGAAACGGTCTCGTACCACCGTCGCTGACCATGTGGACGCCGAGCTCACCGCGCGGCGATTCGACTGCGACATACACCTGACCCGGTGGGACCCGAAAGCCCTCGGTGACGAGTTTGAAATGGTGGATCAACGATTCCATCGAGGTATCCATGATCTCGCGGACGTGTTCGGCAGAATTGCCTAGGCCGTCCGGTCCGACGGAAAGATCGGCAGGCCACGCTATTTTCTTGTCATCCACCATGATCGGCCCTGGTCGAAGCCGGTCGAGGCACTGTTCGGCAATCTTGAGCGATTCCTTCATCTCGTCGATACGCACGAGGTATCGACCGTAGGCATCGCAACCGGTGTCCGTGCACACCTCGAATTCGTAGTTCTCATATCCGCAATAGGGTTCGGAGACGCGGAGGTCATGAGGGAGGCCGGTGGAGCGAAGCATCGGACCGGTGATTCCGAGAGCCATACAGCCCGTCAGGTCGAGATAACCGATCCCTTTGGTCCTGGCCTTCCAGATCGAATTCTCGTTGAGCAGATTCGACATGTCACGGAGGCGAACAGGCAGAGTTTTCAGCAACTCTCGCACTTTCGCCACCGCGTCTTCGGGTAGATCCTGGGCGAGTCCACCGGGTCGAATGAACGCGTGGTTCATCCGCAATCCGGTGATCATCTCGAATACGTCGAGAATCAACTCGCGCTCACGAAACCCGAACAGCATCGCCGTAACTGCACCCAATTCCATTCCGCCCGTGGCCAGAGCGACGAGGTGAGAAGAGATGCGATTGAGTTCCATCAACAGAACCCGGACGACGGTCGCACGTTCGGGTATTTCCTCGGTGATATCGAGAAGCTTTTCGACACCGAGACAGTACGCAGTTTCGTTGAAGAAGGGGGACAAATAGTCCATCCTGGTCACGAAGGTGACGCCCTGCGTCCAATTTCGAAATTCGAGATTCTTTTCGATTCCGGTGTGCAGGTAGCCGATTCCGCATCGCGCTTCGGTCACGGTTTCGGCTTCGATCTCGAGAATCAAGCGAAGCACCCCGTGCGTCGAGGGGTGCTGTGGCCCCATGTTGACGACGATGCGTTCCTCGGAGGCGCCTGCGGCCGATTCTGCTGCAGCAGCGACTATGTCGTCCCAGTCCTGCCCAGAGACGGTCAACGATCGTTCGCTCATCACTTGTACCCCCGTCGTTGGTCCGGCGGAGGAATGTTCGCACCCTTGTACTCGACCGGGATTCCTCCGAGTGGATAGTCCTTGCGTTGCGGATGGCCTTCCCAGTCGTCGGGCATCTGAATTCGAGTCAACGAAGGGTGACCGTCGAATTCGATTCCGAAGAAGTCGTAGGTTTCGCGTTCGTGCCAGTCGTCGGTCGGATAGATCTCGACCAGCGACGGCAGGTGCGGATCGACATCCGAGACCGTTACTTCGAGTCGAATTCGACGATTGTGGGTTATCGACATCAGCGGAAATACCGCGTGCAGTTCTCGGTCGACCTGCTGGGGATAGTGGACGCCACTGACGCCCAGGCACAGTTCGAATCGAAGTTCCGGCTCGTTCCGAAGGGTGGTCGCCACCGCGAGAAGGTGTTCGCGTCGAATGTGCAGGGTGAGCTGGCCGCGGAAGACCACGACCGCTTCCACTGCTTCGTCGAACGTCGTGTCCAGCCGGGGGAGTGCGCGCTCCAATTCATCGGCAATCGCATCGAAATACCCGCCGTAGGGACGGGATGTGCTCTCCCGCAGCAGCGTAGGCGGCACCAACCTCCCATACCCGGATGTGTCACCGGTACCCTTCGCCCCGAACATTCCACGTCGATCGGACGTCACCGCAGCAACCCCTTGAGTTCGAAAGTAGGTGTCGACGCCAATGCGGCGGCTTCCGCTGCGCGGGCGACCGTTTCGCGGTTCACCCCGAGCGGCATCTCCTGTATTTTCTTGTGCAGTTCGAGGATTGCATCGAGCAACATTTCCGGTCTGGGTGGGCACCCGGGCAGGTAGATGTCCACCGGCACCACATGGTCGACGCCTTGGACGATCGCGTAGTTGTTGAACATCCCGCCCGAGGACGCGCATACTCCCATGGCCAGAACCCATTTCGGCTCAGCCATCTGATCGTAGATCTGCCGCAGCACGGGCGCCATCTTCTGGCTGACGCGGCCGGCGACGATCATCAGGTCTGCCTGCCGCGGGGAGGCACGAAATGCCTCCATACCGAATCGGGCGATATCGAATCGGCCGGAACTGGTGGCCATCATTTCGATTGCGCAGCAGGCGAGACCGAATGTCGCGGGCCAGAGTGAGCCTTTCCTGACGTATCCGGCGAGGCCTTCGACCGTACTCAGCAGGAAGCCACTCGGTAGCTTCTCTTCGAGACCCATATCTGACCCTTCCGATCCAAAGGTTTCTGAAAGTGGCGAAACGTTTCTGAAAGTGGCGAACCTAATCCCAGCTGAGCCCGCCGCGACGCCATTCGTAGGCGTAGGCGACTGCAGCGCTGACGACGAACAGTCCCATTGCGGCAAGCCCGAATACGCCGAGTGCGTCGAAATGCACGGCCCAGGGATAGAGAAAGACGATTTCGATGTCGAAAATGATGAACAGCATTGCTGTCAGATAGAACTTGACGGGGTAGCGACCTGCGCCCATCGGTTGCGCTGTCGGCTCGATACCGCATTCGTAGGCATCCATCTTCGCCCTGTTGTACCGCTTCGGGCCGACTACCGCGGCGATGACGACGGAGACGAGAGCGAAGGCGACGGCGACAGCGCCGAGGACAAGGATGGGAATGTACTCGTTCATGCTGTTCGCGCCTCCGTGCATGCCTTGTGGGCAGCCTGTAGGAATGTGAGCTGAAACACAGCCTACCGGTGTGATGCCCCGACGTGTCTCGGTTTCGGACTGTGCGGAAAGGGTGTCGGGTCCACTACGCGGGAAAAGTTTGGGACGGTGGCACTTTCGGTAGGTTTTCGAGTAGTTTCACGACCGTTTCCGTCAAGACGAACGGGTCCAGTGGATGTGACACTGCGGCGTCGGCACCGGACCAATCTGCCAACCATCTGTCGTCCGGTCGGCCGGTCAGAACCACCAACGGTGGACAGTGCGCGAGCTCGTCCCGCAGTTGCTTCGCCACTCCCATTCCCCCGGCCGGCGCTGACTCCCCGTCGAGGATGGCGAGGTCGATGCCCCCGGCGTCCAGATAGTGGATCACCATCGGGGCCGATGCGACTTCGAGATAGTCGAAGGCTCCGAGCGTCGCTTTCGGGTGTGTGCCGATAGCCGTCGTCACATACGTGCGCGTGTCGGAGTTGCTGCTGTACACGAGAATGCGGAGAGCAGGGGTCACGGGATCTGATGCTACGACCGGGCACGCAGGAGCCGTGGGCGATTCACGGTTCCGACAGCGTTCCACTTGGGATGGAAGTGTAACGTTCCTCGCTTGTCGAGGGATAGACCGTCGAACAGAGTCGCCACTGAGCGACAGGCGGCCGAAAGGAACTTCGATGCAGGATCAGCACGTTCCACAATCTCCGCACGTCTTCGGTCCGACCGAGGACGTGCTGACCGAGTTCGGTGTGAGTCGGCAGAGCTTCATGGCCCGATTGCGAGAGATTCTCCTGCAGGATCCACCCCCCAAGGGCCTCGATCGCACGGATGTCGCTGCACTGCTGAGAGTCTGTCGGGCCTGAGGATCAGGCTCTCGCATACTCCAGAATCGCGTTGCCCTTGGATGTCCTGCGCAAGCTCCGCAACTCGAGCTTGGTGAGCGGGTCACCGGGTTCGAACATCTTTCGACCCGAACCGGCGATCACGGGGTGCGTCATCAACGTCAGGGAGTCGAGGAGTCCAGCGAAGAACAGGTGGCGCACGATCGAAATGCCGCCGACCACGGCGATCTCTCCTCCTTCCGATGCCTTCAGATCGCGCACGAAGTCATCGAGATCCCCGTCGATGAGTGAGGCATTCTTCCAGTCGAGCGGACCGGTGAGCGTCCTGGAAGCGACATGCTTGGGGACCGAGTTGATGAAGCCTCCGAAGCCGTCCTCGTCCCCTGCGGTCGGCCAAGAACCCGACCACTGCTCGTAGCCGACTCGTCCGAGAATCACGGTGTCCACTCGTTCGATCATCGCCCCCAGCAAACCTCCCATTTCTTCGTCGAAACTATCGAACTGCCATTGATCGGGGGACTCGACCACTCCGTCGACAGAATGAAACAGACCTGCTGTCAGCATGCGCATGGGTGCTCTCTTTTCGTGGTTGTCCGGGCTCTTCTCGTTCGACCTGTGGGCTCGGTGAAACTCATCGGTGCGCGAGCGTGACTTCGAGGTAGCAGACTGGTGCCGTGACCGATGCCACCGAACCACCGCCCAAGCCGAGGACCGCAGAGCATTCGCGGCTCGCCGAGTCGCCCGGTGTGTCCGGGCCATGGCGTCAGTGGGGTCCTTATCTTGCCGGCCGCCAGTGGGGCACGGTCCGTGAGGACTACTCGACCGATGGGGACGCCTGGCAGTCCTTTCCCTTCGACCAGGCGCATGCACGGGCCTATCGGTGGGGAGAAGACGGATTGGGTGGCATCTGCGATCGTTTCGGGTTTCTCAACTTCGCTTTCGCGCTGTGGAATCGCAAGGACCCCGTCCTCAAGGAACGACTCTTCGGTCTCACCAACGGTGAAGGCAACCACGGCGAGGACGTCAAGGAGTACTGGTGGGTCGTCGACGGCACACCCAGCCACAGCTGGATGCAATGGCTCTACCGCTATCCGCACGCCGAGTACCCGTATCGGCAGCTTCGTGAGGAGAACGCGCAACGAGGACGAGACGAGCGGGAGTACGAACTCTCCGATACCGGAATTCTCGACGAGAACCGATTCTTCGACGTGCAGGTCACCTACGCCAAGGCCGCCCCGGACGACATCGCCATCGTCATCTCGATCACCAATCATGGCCCAGAGGCCGCGTCGGTGGATCTGCTGCCGCATCTCTGGTTGCGCAACACCTGGGCGTGGGGTCGCGACGACCGTGGCGGCTCCCTTTCGGAAATGACTGCTCTCGAATTGCAGTCCGGTCGAGTGCGCGCAATAGCGGCCGAACATGGCTTTCTCGGAAAGTACTATCTGAGCGCCGAAGGAGAACCCGAGGTCCTCTTCTGCGACAACGAAACGAACTCGGCGCAGCTCTGGGGTCAGGAGAATGTCAGCGCGTATTGCAAGGACGGAATCGGCCGACGCGTCGTCGAGGGAGACACCGGCGCGGTAAATCCTGAACGGACGGGTACGAAGTCGGCGTTCTGGTTTCGATTCGACGACATCGCACCCGGCGCTACCGTCGAGGTCAAGCTGCGACTGTCCCACAACGAGCCGGACGCGCAGACCTTCGGACGTGGATTCGACGCCATTGTCGCCGACCGACGTTCGGAAGCCGACGACTTCTATGGCGTCGTGATCGGGTCCGATCTGGACGAGAACGATCGCCATATTGCTCGGCGTGCGTACGCGGGGCTGTTGTGGACGAAACAGCTCTACCGTTACGACGTCGAGCAATGGCTCGAAGGCGACCCGGTGGGGGAGCCCGCACCGTCGTCACGGCTCGATGCGACGGCGCGCAACACCCACTGGCGTCATCTAGCTCTCGCGGACGTGATCTCGATGCCCGACGAATGGGAGTATCCGTGGTTTGCCGCTTGGGACTTGGCATTTCATACCATTCCGCTCGCACACGTCGATCCGGATTTCGCGAAAGAGCAGCTGGTGTTGATGTGCCGGGAGTGGGCGATGCATCCCAACGGTCAGCTTCCCGCTTACGAGTGGGAGTTCGGTGACGTCAATCCACCTGTCCATGCGTGGGCGGCGTGGCACGTCTACCGCATCGACGGCTACCGCGACCGAGAATTTCTGGTGCGTGTATTCACCAAGCTGCTGTTGAATTTCTCGTGGTGGGTGAATCGAAAGGACTCGGCGGGTTCGAACATCTTCGAGGGTGGCTTCCTCGGAATGGACAATATCGGCTTGTTCAACCGCTCTGCGCCCTTGCCTCCTGGATTTCGGCTCGAACAATCCGACGCCACGAGTTGGATGGCGTTCTACTGCCAACAGATGTTCAAGATTTCGCTCGAGCTCGCGCGTCACGACAATGCCTGGGACGACGTCGCGACGAAGTTCTTCTCGCACTTTCTGTCGATCGCGAAAGCTGTCAAATCATTTGGATCGCAACATATTTCACTATGGCACGAAGAGGACGGGTTCTTCTACGACGTTCTCGTTCCGCCAGAGGGCGACGCGGTACCGATGCGGGTACGTTCGATGGTCGGCCTGCTCCCGATTCTCGGTGCTACCGAGATTCCGTCGTGGGTCGAGAAGGAATGCCCTGATCTGACCGCTCGGCTGCGGTGGGTGCAGCATCGTCGACCTGACATGGTCAGTCCGCTGCTTGCGCGGAAGGACGGCGACGAAATTCGAGTGCTGCTGACCCTCGTCGAACCGGAACGACTCAAGCGTGTGCTGGCCAGGATGTTCGATTCGGAAGAGTTCCTGTCGCAGTACGGAATCAGGTCGCTGTCGGCGTCGTACCGGGACGGTGTCACGTTCGATGTCGACGGCCGCAGTCTGTCCATCGAGTACGAACCCGGCGAATCACGCACCGGCATGTTCGGTGGCAACTCGAACTGGCGTGGCCCGATCTGGTTCCCGGTCAACGTGTTGTTGGCCGATAAGTTGCGCGCATACGGACGTCACTACGGCGAATCGTTCACCATCGAGATTCCCACCGGGTCCGGCAATCACCGCACCTTGACGCAGGCAGCAGATTTGATCGACAGCGGGTTGGCGTCGCTGTTTCGGCCCGTGAACGGCAAGCGTCCCGCGGATGGCGCGCGAATCGAGGCGAGCGAGGACCCGTTGTGGAGCGTGCACCCCACCTTCAACGAGTATTTCGACGGTGACACCGGGGAAGGCCTGGGAGCATCCCACCAAACCGGATGGACGGGACTGGTGGCGCATCTGCTGAGGCCGCGTCTGCCGTTGTAGTGGCAGCGCGTCCTAGAGTGGGGAAATGAAGATTCGCGGCGCAGTGCTCGAGGAAATCGGACGGTCTCGGCCGTTCGCCCAATCTCGGCCGATCACGATCTCGGAACTCGATCTCGATCCGCCCGGCGAGGGCGAATTGCTCGTCCGAATCGAGGCGGCCGGCCTGTGTCATTCCGATCTGTCCGTGGTCGACGGCAATCGCGTACGACCAGTTCCGATGTTGCTCGGACACGAGGCAGCCGGTCGCGTCGAGGCGTTCGGGTCCGGGGTCGAGGACATCGCACTCGGCACCCGCGTGGTGATGACCTTCTTACCTCGATGCGGAGAATGTGCCGGCTGCCGGACCGACGGACAGATGCCTTGCGTGCCAGGCAGTGCGGCGAACAATGCCGGTGAACTACTCGGTGGCGGTGGCAAATTGGCGCGCGCGGGCCAGGAAATCAAACATCACCTCGGGGTCTCCGGATTCGCAACACACGCGGTAGTGAGCCGGAAATCGGTTGTAGCCGTCGACGACGATATTCCGGCCGACATCGCGGCGGTGCTCGGATGTGCAGTCTTGACCGGCGGTGGCGCAGTTCTCAACGCCGGTGCGCCCAAACCTGGCCAGTCCATCATGGTGGTCGGTCTCGGTGGCGTCGGAATGGCCGCTGTACTGACGGCTGTATCCGTGGGCGCCGGTGAGGTCATCGGCGTCGATGCAGTGGCTGAGAAGCTGGCAACCGCTCGCGAACTCGGTGCGACTCGGACGTATTCGCCTGCCGAGCTTCATGAGCTGGGTATCAAAGCAGACATCGTGATCGAGGCTGCAGGAAACGCGCGCGCCTTCGAAGCGGCCGTCGCGGCGACGGCACCCGGCGGTAGGACCGTCACCGTCGGCCTTCCCGCTCCCGACGCCAGATCCTCGATATCGCCTCTCGGACTCGTCGCCGAAGCGCGCACGATCATCGGCAGCTATCTCGGTTCTGCAGTGCCCGAGCGTGACATTCCAAAGTATGCGCAGCTCTGGCGTGAGGGCAGGCTACCTGTCGAGAAGCTGATCTCCTCGCGAATCCGGCTCGAGGACATCAACTACGGCATGGACGAACTCGCCGACGGCAGAGCCATCCGTCAGGTCATCACCTTCGACGAGCAGTAGCGACCCAGCGGCCGTTGCTGCGTCCGATTTCGATGGGATGGTCGAAGCATGCGCTGATGTTCTCGGTCGTCAGTACGTTTTCGACGAGGCCGTCGACCATGATGTGGCCGTCGCGGATGAGCACGGCATGCGTCGTGGACTTGGGAATTTCCTCCAGATGATGCGTCACGAGGATGCTCGACAATGATTCGTGCTGTGCGCGGAGATTGTCGAGTGCGGAGAGAAGCTGTTCGCGAGCAGCGAGATCGAGTCCGGTCGCGGGTTCGTCCAGAAGCAGAAGCGCAGGGTTGGACAGGAGCGCTCGCGCGATCAGCGCGCGGCCACGTTCGCCCTGCGAAAGTGTGCGCCAAGACGAGTCGCTGCGATCCTCGATACCGAGGGAGGCGATGAGCGAGCGGGCCCGGTCTTTCTGCTCGGAAGTGGCCGACCATCGCGGAATCAGATCGGGGGTGTTGGTGAGCCCGGTGAGGACAGTCTCGAACAGCGTCAATGGGGCCTCGATACGCAGTCGAGGATCGACGTGGCCGATATAGGTGCGCAGCTCGCGCATGTCGACACGGCCGAGTTGGTGACCGAGGACATGGACGGTGCCCCGAGTGGGGTGCACTGACGCGCCGAGCATGCTCAGCAACGTGCTCTTACCTGCTCCGTTGGCACCGAGCAGCACCCAGTGCTGCCCCTGCTCGACCCGCACCGATGCGCCGCGCAGTAGATGCCGTCCGCCTCTGACCAGGTCGACGTTGTGGGCGCGCACGACACTTTCCGTATTCACCGGTCGACAGTATCTTGACACCGAGTCCGGTTTGCGGCCTGCCCGACGACTACCGATCTGCAACCGGCGTAGTACGGGTACCTCGCAAGTCAGTAGGCTTGCCGAAGCCGTCAGTGTCAGCGAAAGCAGTGTCAGCGAAAGAGAGTGGAAACAGTCGTGAGTGCACAAGCGCCTATTCGAGTCGGCGTCCTCGGGGCCCGCGGCAAGGTGGGGCAAGCCATCTGTGACGCCGTCACGGCTGCAGACGGGCTCGAATTGGTTGCCACGGTCGATCACGGCGACCCGATTTCGACCTTCGTCGACGCAGCCACCGAGGTCGTCGTCGACTTCACGCATCCGGACGTGGTGATGGACAACCTGAAGTTCCTCGTGAAGAACGGTATTCATGCCGTCGTCGGAACTACGGGCTTCGACGAGGGACGCCTCGACACCGTCCGGTCATGGCTGGCGAACTCGCCCCGGACCGGTGTCCTGATCGCGCCGAACTTCGCTATCGGCGCCGTACTGACGATGCGCTTCGCCGAGCAAGCCGCACGATTCTTCGAGTCGGTCGAGGTAATCGAACTACATCACCCGAACAAGGCCGACGCGCCGTCCGGTACCGCGTACCGCACGGCCCAGGTCATCGCCGACGCCAGGAAGAAGGCCGGCGTAGGCCCGAGTCCGGATGCCACGACCACGGAGTTGGACGGTGCCCGAGGCGCTGAAGTCGACGGCGTTCGCATCCACTCCGTTCGGCTCGCCGGACTGATTGCCCACCAGGAAGTTCTGCTGGGAACGCAGGGGGAGACGCTCACCATCCGGCACGACTCGATGGATCGCTCGTCCTTCGCGCCCGGGGTTCTACTCGGTGTGCGTGAAATTTCCGGACGACCCGGGTTGACGGTCGGACTCGACCCCTTCTTGGATCTGTAGCGAGGTTGCGATGAACAAGGCCACCAAAGTTGTACTCATCATCGGCGTCATGGTGCTGGTTCTGGGCTTCTATTTCTACCTTCTCGGAAGTCGGGGACTGTCGCTGATTCAGACCGGCGGCCCGGTCAACATCGGTCTCGGAATAGGCGTCATTCTGTTGCCCATCCTCGGGGTGTGGATTGTCGGCGCCACCCTCAAAGCAGGGTTCGATCATCAGCATCTGGCCAGCCGGATGCGCGAGGAGAACCTCGAACTGGACGTCTCCGATCTGCCGACGATGCCGTCGGGTCGGATCGCCCGCGACGCGGCCGACGAACTCTTCCAACAGATCAAGGGTGAGTGGGAGAAAGATCCGGACAATTGGCGCAACTCCTACCGATTGGCGCGAGCCTACGACTATGCAGGTGACCGAGGCAGAGCCCGCGAGACGATGAAGCGGGCAGTAGAACTCGAACGGCAGGAATCCGCGGACCGATGACCGCCACTCTGCTCGTCGTCCACCACACACCGTCGCCGGCGACGCGTGAGCTTCTCGAAGCGGTGCTGGCGGGTGCGAATGATCCCGACATCGACGGCGTGACCGTTCGGAGCGTTCCCGCGCTGGGTGCGACGATCTCCGATGTCCTGGACGCCGACGGTTATCTTTTCGGAACACCGGCCAATTTCGGCTACATGAGTGGTGCTCTCAAGCATTTCTTCGACACCACCTACTATCCGTGTCTCGACGCTGTCTCCTCCCGCCCGTACGGCATGTGGGTTCACGGCAACAACGACACCGTCGGCGCTGTGTCGGCGATAACGAAGATCGCCACCGGGTGGGCGCTGGAAAACGTGTCCGCTGCACTGGAATTGACGACAGCGGACAAGGCCGCCAAGGATTCTTGCTACGAACTCGGCGGCACGTTGGCAGCAACTCTCATGAGCTGAACTCCCGTGTTTTCAGAACGGTGGGGGTTCGGCGCGCTCGCGTAGTCGAACGACTGCGCTGTGTTCGCGGAATCGGCGTCGTAGATTTCGGATTCGCGCACGCGCGACATCGGTCGCGGCGTCTCGGAGGTCCTTGGTCGTAGGTGGTTGAGTGCCGGGCGATTGGTTCTTTTCCCACCAGGTCAACGTGACCGGATCGGGCTCGGGTTCCGAACCTCGTTCTCCGCGTCGGTGGGTTCTGGGTAAGCCCAGCACTCCCGGATCAGGGAGGGAGATCCGGCGGTGTCCGGAGCGGCTCGTCCACAGGATCGCGCAGCCCCGCAGAAGGGCGACGGACCAGCTGCGCGACGTCTTGGCTTGGTGGTGGCAGGTGCAGACGGGGTGCAGGTTCGTCTCGATAGTCCACCCGCCGCGCTCGGGGTTGCTGTGGTCGAACGGGACGATGTGGTCGAGTTCGCACTTCGTGGAGGGGACATCGCAGTGTTCGAAGGTGCACGTCCGGTGCATCATCCGTACACGTGCGGCGGTCTCGGTCGAGGGCTTGTACGTCAGCGCGCCCGGCGGTGGGCAGGTAAGACCACCGTGTCCGTCGGGAAACAATCCCGCGGCCAGTATCGGGTTTTTCTCGATGGTGGCGAGTAGTTCGGCGGAGAGCTTGGCTCGGACCGATTCGCTGATTTCCGGTCGTTCAGGGCGGAACGTTCGGGTAAAGGCGCGGGGGACAATGCCACCCCGGCGCACCCGACCGCGTCCGATCAGGCGCTCCGAGAGGGGTTGATCGACAGTCGAATTCGACAACACAGCATGAGGGCGTCCACCACCCGGGGAAATATCGCTTGGTGGTGCTGTGACGCTGGGTGGTGCTGTGACACCCGAGGACGTCATGACGGTCACGAGTTCGGTCAGCAGCGCTTGCCACTGAGCATCCTTGGCGACCAGCCGGGCCAGGTCCGCGTCGAGGGGTGTCCCATCCGCCAGGACAGCCGGGCTCGAGGTCAGACCCAACAGGGTTTGCACATCGACGAGGATCTGAACGAGATGTCCACGTCGCGGAGGCGGTGCGTCGGTGTTGCCGTACGCCGGGCACTGTTCACCGCGGTCACAGTGGCATTCGAGAACTTCTTCGCTGTGTAGAAGGGCCAACAGTCCGTCGACACGCAGTTGCCGTAGCGACCTCGGATCGGACTCGCACACGGTACCGGCGATCTCCTCGATCAGCGCGTCGGCTTCGGCACCTTCGAGGTCGGTCAACTGTGCGCGCAAGATCGCTGTCCCGTCACCTTCCTGCCGGACCGACACCTCTCTGCCGGTGCGAGCGGACAGTGCCCGAGCTACCGCGGCCTCGTCGGGGTTGAATGTCATCCACAGTCGCCACAGCTTTTTTCGGAGTGACGGTGCGTTGTAGCGTGCGGCTGCAGCAACGGCGTCGAATTCGATGGCCTTGATCGTCTCATCACTGGCATAACCGAGAACCGAGGTCATCACCGTGACGTGGGACCAGTCGAGCATTCCGCAACTGAATCGAATGGCGGTCAAAGGCAATCGGTCCAACTCGAAGCCGGTGTCGGTGAACGAACGGATCTGGCGCCACGACATGCGTAGTGCTCCCGCTGCCTCGCACACCGCATCGCGTAACGCGTCGGAGGGATCGCCGCCGCGGTCATCGGCATCGGCGAGACGGATCTCTACGACGTTGCAGACCGATTCCACCACACGAACTCGGCACAAATTCTCTTGATGGCGATCTCGGCCGGCAACTGCGAGCAGTCCTGCCACACAGCTGTTGCCGTCGATGATGCCAGCTCCGAAACCCCCTGATTCGAACATGCTTGCGAATGTAATCCTCCCCACCGACACGTTGAGTGAGAGTCGTCGGACCCTCGTGGCACAGTGACGTCATGCGTGAGATGAGTGCATCGATGGCACGCCGCACCGCCCTGGCCGCGCAGGGGTTGGCGTCTGCGCGTGTTGTGAAAGAGGGGCTGGCGTCCACCCGCGCAGTGCACAAGGTGATTGCACAAACGCAGTTGCTCCAGATCGACTCGGTGTCGGTGCTCGTGCGCGCCCACTATGCGCCGGTGTTCAGTCGAATCGGCAAATACGACCGAACTGTGATCGATCAGGCTGCGTGGACCGATACTGCGCGACGCCCTCGGAAGCTTGTCGAGTATTGGGGGCACGAAGCCGCGCTGATACCGGTCGAGGATTGGCCGCTGATGGGTTGGCGCACAAAGTTGTACGAGCAAGGGCGTTGGGGAGGAGCTGCCAAAGTTCTGGAGCGGAACCCGTCGCTCGCCGACGATGTTCTTGCTGTCATCGGAGATTTCGGGCCGTCGAGTGCCGGTGACATCGAGCGTGCGCTCGAGGTTGAACGTCCTGGACGCAAGGGCCCGTGGTGGGACCGCAGTGACGTCAAGGTCATGTGCGAGCAATTGTTCGCGGCGGGCATGGTTTCGGTTGCCACTCGATCCGGTTTCGTTCGGCATTACGACCTGACGGAGCGGGTGATTCCGCCCGGTATCCTCTCTCGCACGGTGAACGAGGCCGATGCAGTGAGGGAATTGGTCAACAAGTCTGCGGTGGCGCTCGGTATCGCAAGCGAACCCGATCTTCGTGACTACTACAGACTTTCGCAGAAACAATCGAAAGCCGCTGTCGCCGAACTGGTGGAGGACGGGGTCCTCGAACCCGTCGAAGTACGCGGTTGGGACGTGCCCGCGTATCTGCATGTCGATGCTCGTGTACCCCGGTCCGTCCGGGGGAGTGCGCTGCTGTGTCCATTCGACCCGATGATCTTCTACCGTCCGCGCGTCGAGCGCATCTTCGGTTTTCGCTATCGCATCGAGATCTACACCCCACAACACAAGCGGGTGCACGGTTACTACGTCTTCCCGTTTCTGATGGGGGAGGAGTTGGTCGCGCGGCTCGATCTCAAGGGTGACCGGGCGCGTTCGGAACTGCAGGTGCTCGGCGCGTTCGTCGAAGGTGAACGCGCCGTCGGTCCCATCGCCGTTGCGCTGGCGCAGGCCCTGCGGGAAATGGCGGACTGGCTGGGGCTCGACACCATCGTGGTCGGTGAACGCGGCGACCTCGCGCCCGCCCTCGCACGCGCCGTGTGACCAATCGTCTGTTCGGGCAGCGGGATGTACTCGATGGTGCGAACATCGCAAGTGTGACTTCACGAGTGTCCGTCTCCGACAGTGAACTGCCCCCACAGGTCGTGGTGCTCTTCGGAGCAACAGGTGACCTGGCACGCCGCAAACTTCTATCGGGGATGATGCACCTGGCATTGTCGGACCTCGCTCCGCGAATACGTGTCGTTGGAACTTCGCTGGAAGAGATGACAAGTGACGAGTTTCGTCAGATGGCCCTGGAATCGGTCGTCGAATTCTCCACCCGCACGGTCTCCGACGAGCATTGGAGCGAGTTCGCACGCAAGCTGACCTATGTATCGCAGAAAGCCGGGCCTGCCGCGCTCGCCGACGCTGTTGCGCACGCCGAGATGGAGTTGGGTCCGGGAACCAGACGCCTGCACTACCTCAGTGTGCCGCCGAAAGCAGCTCTTGCCGTAGTCGAGATGCTCGGTGCCGCCGACCTGGTCGAACGATCGCGCATCATCATGGAGAAGCCGTTCGGTACCGACCTCGACAGTGCGATAGCCCTCAACGCCACACTGCACGAGACGTTCGAGGAAGATCAGATCTTCCGGATAGATCACTTCCTCGGAAAAGAGCCTGCACAGAACATCCTTGCTTTCCGATTCGCCAACGGCCTGTTCGAGCCGATCTGGAACCGAAACTTCATCGACCACATTCAGATCGACATTCCCGAGAAGTTGGGACTGGACGGTCGCGCGAACTTCTACGAATCCACCGGAGCTTTCAAGGACATGGTGGTCACCCACCTGTTTCAAGTTCTCGCGTTCATGGCGATGGAGCCACCGACCGCCCTCGAACCCGGTGCGATCGGCGAGGAGAAGAACAAGGTCTTCCGCTCGATGATCCCTCTGGACCCGAAAAAGGTTGTGCGCGGACAATATTCCGGCTATCGGTCGGAGTCCGGGGTGGCTGACGATTCCGACACCGACACGTTCGTCGCACTCCAATGCGAAATCGACAACTGGCGGTGGGCAGGGGTTCCGTTCTACCTACGGACCGGTAAGCGGTTGGCCGAAGGACAACGGATCATTTCGATTGCTTTCCGTGAGCCACCCAAATCGATGTTCCCGGCAGGATCGGGCGTCGGCGCGCAGGGGCCGGACCACCTGACGTTCGACCTAGCAGACGCGTCGAAGGTGTCGCTGTCGTTCTACGGCAAACGGCCGGGCCCAGGGATGCGGCTCGATAAATTGTCCATGCAGTTTTCCATCCAGGACACCGAACGGGTCGGCGACGTCCTCGAAGCGTACGAGCGCTTGATTCTCGACGCCATGCACGGAGACCACACACTCTTCACGACGGCAGAGGGTATCGAGCGACTGTGGGAGGTGTCGGCGCCTCTCCTTGCCGATCCGCCGCCGGTACGGCTGTATTCACCTGGCTCGTGGGGGCCCAATGCCATTCATCAACTCGTCGCCCCGCACGCGTGGCGGTTGCCGTTCGAACGTGCGTGGCGCGAGAAGAAGTGACGTCAGAAGCCGCTGCGGTCCTTGCGTATCTGATCGCGCAGTGCCCCTTGGACTGCTTGTGAGAGCCATGAATTGAGCGACACCCCATTGGTGGAGGCTGCTTCCTCGGCGCGCTCCTTCATGTGTTCGACCATGCGAAGGGTCACTCGACGCATTTCGCCGGTGACCTCGTCCATCGTCGGATAGTTCTCGGACGAGGTGCCACTATCCGATGGTGCTGACTCAGCGGCCGTAGGAGACATTCGGATCTCGCCGAAGACGTCGCCGCCGTCGAGGCGGACGTGGACCGAGCGGTCGCCGAGTTGCTCGTTCAGTTCGCCGGCGAATTCCGACAGCGCGCTCATCAGCATGAGTTTGGCCGACGCTTCGGCGGCTGAGCCGAGTGCTTCCGCAGTCTGTCTCGTGTGTTCGTCACCCAGCGCAGCGGCAGCGAGTAGATCGGCGCGCAGCGAGGCGGTGTGCTTGTTCAGTTCCATGACGTCAGTGTGACGCCATTAGTGACGTCACGCAAGGTGTCACGGTGTACATGGATAGGCTGCACCGACGGACGGGCCAGCTCGAGTGGAGGAACTGCGGTGCCGAATACGGTGTCACTGAACGTGCAATTGGTTGCCAAGACCGAATTCTCGGGGCCACCCGACATCCCATGGGAGACCGATGCCGATGGCGGACAGGCCCTGGTCGAGTTCGCTGGTCGCGCCTGCTATCAGAGTTGGTCCAAGCCCAATCCGCGGACTGCGACCAATGCGTCGTATCTGCGGCACCTTCTCGATGTCGGGCACCTGTCGGTGCTCGAACATGCGAGCGTCAGCTTCTACATCACCGGCATCTCTCGGTCGTGCACCCACGAGCTGATCCGACACCGGCATTTCTCGTACTCGCAGCTCTCGCAGCGATTCGTCCCCGAGAACGACGCCAAGGTCATCATTCCCCCTGCTATCGAGGGTGACCCGCATCTGGAGGCACTCTTCGAACGAGCTACCGACGCCAGTCGGGCCGCCTACGTCGAACTGCTGGATGCTCTCGACCACAAGCTCGAAGGCGTCACCAACTCGGCGTTGCGGGGTAAGCAAGCTCGTCAGGCTGCCCGGTCGGTGTTGCCGAACGCGACCGAGACACGCCTGCTCGTCACCGGCAACTACCGGGCGTGGCGTCACTTCGTCTCGATGCGAGCTTCCGAGCACGCGGATGTCGAAATCCGGCGACTCGCCGTGGAATGTCTGCGTCAGTTGGCAGAGGTAGCACCGGATGTCTTCGGCGATTTCGAGATATCGGCGTTGGCCGATGGTTCCGAGGTGGCGCACAGTCCATTCGTGACCGAGTTGTGAGGACCGCCGGTAGCACCGGGTAACCTTGCTGACCATGACATACGGTGACGCCGCTCCTCCCATCCAGCCACCGTTCGGCACGGTGCTCACCGCTATGGTGACGCCATTCACTGCCGACGGGAAGTTGGACATAGATTCGGGAGTGCGTCTCGCTCATCACCTGGTGGAACAGGGAAACGACGGCCTGGTTCTGGCTGGAACGACCGGAGAGTCACCGACCACCACCGAGAACGAGAAGCTCGAGTTGATGCGGGCGGTCATCGCAGCTGTCGGACACCGCGCGCGGATCATTGCCGGTGCGGGCAGCAACGACACAGCACACAGTGTCGAACTCGCTCGTGACGCCGCGCGGGCAGGCGCACACGGGCTTCTGGTCGTGACGCCGTACTACTCCCGTCCACCGCAGGCCGGTCTGTATGCGCATTTCACCGCCGTTGCCGACGCAACCGATCTGCCTGTCATGTTGTACGACATTCCGCCGCGCTCGGTCGTCCCGATCGAGACAGAAACACTGCGCCGGTTGGCGGAGCATCCCAGAATTCTTGCCGTCAAGGATGCGAAGGGCGATCTCAATGCCGGTGCCGAACTGATAGCGTCGACTGGTCTGCAGTTCTTTTCGGGAGACGATCCACTCAATCTCCCGTGGCTGTCCGTCGGAGCTACCGGCTTCGTCAGCGTCATCAGCCATCTCGTCCCGGCTCGCGTCCGCGAACTGCACACCGCATTCATGGTTGGTGACATTGCGCGCGCGCAGGCCATCAATGCCAGCCTCATCCCCGTCATTCGCTCGGTCTCCCGCCTCGGCGGAGTCAGTGCAGCGAAGGCGGGTCTACGCCTCATCGGAATCGATGTCGGCGAACCCAGACTTCCCCAGGTGCCACCGAGCATCGACCAAATCGAATTGCTCGCAGCTGACCTGCGAGCAGCAGGAGTGCTTGTATGAGTAGACCACCCAGATCACGCGGCCGCGCAACCCGAAATGCCGGACCTCCGGCTGAGCGACCCGCTCAGTCGTCACGTCCCGTGGCGCAGAACTCCGCGAAGACGCAACGTCCCGATACCCGTAAAGCGATCGACCCGACAGCACGCCTCGGATTGCCTCCGAAGGCGCCGTCCAAGGGTCTACGCATCGTTGCCCTGGGTGGCATCGGTGAAATCGGCCGGAACATGACTGTCTTCGAGCATCAGGGCAAGCTCCTGATCGTCGACTGCGGCGTGCTCTTCCCCGAAGATCAGCAGCCTGGCGTCGACCTGATCCTTCCCGACTTCCGGCACATCGAGAACCGCATGGCCGACGTCGAGGCCGTCGTTCTCACCCACGGCCACGAGGACCACATCGGTGCCGTTCCGTTCCTCCTTCGTCTGCGGCCGGACGTCCCTGTCATCGGTTCGAAGTTCACTCTTGCCCTCGTCGCAGCAAAATGCCGTGAGCATCGTCTGCGGCCGAATCTCGTCGAGGTCGTCGAAGGCCAGAAGACGAGCCACGGACCGTTCGAGTGTGAGTACTTCGCCGTCAACCACTCGATTCCCGACGCGTTGGCCATCGCGATACGCACCGATGCAGGCGTCGTTCTGCACACGGGCGACATCAAGCTCGACCAGTTGCCGCTCGATGGCCGGTTGACCGACCTCGCAGGCTTCTCACGTCTCGGTGACGAGGGCGTCGACCTCTTCCTGGTGGACTCCACCAACGCGGAGGTTCCCGGATTCGTCACACCCGAGCGCGAGATCGGTGGTGTGCTCGACACCGTCATCGGCAAGGCCAAGCAGCGTGTCATCGTGGCATCGTTCGCAAGTCACGTCCATCGAATCCAGCAGGTCATCGACGTCGCAGAGCGGTACAACCGTCGAATCGCCTTCGTCGGCCGTTCGATGGTCCGCAACATGCAGATCGCTCAGGATCTGGGTTACCTCCGTGTGCCCGAAGGCCTGGAGGTCAACGTCGACACCGCCGCGACGCTTCCCGACGACCGACTCGTGTTGATTTCCACGGGCTCTCAGGGTGAGCCGCTCTCGGCATTGTCACGGATGGCTCGCGGCGAACACCGGCAGATCAACGTCAAGGCCAACGACCTCGTCGTGCTGGCATCGTCGTTGATCCCCGGCAACGAGAACTCCGTCTTCGCCGTCGTCAACGGTCTGGCCAAGCGCGGAGCTACGGTCGTGACCCAGCAGAACGCGAAGGTCCATGTGTCGGGTCACGCGTCTGCGGGTGAACTGCTTTACCTGTACAACGCGGTCCGTCCCACGAACGTCATGCCCGTGCACGGCGAGTGGCGTCACCTCCGCGCGAATGCAGCACTCGCCAAGGCCACCGGCGTTGCCGAGGACCGTGTCGTGCTCGCCGAAGACGGCGTCGTCGTCGACATGGTCGACGGTTTGGCTCGCATCGTCGGTCAGGTCCCGGTCGGACACGTGTACGTCGACGGCTTGTCCGTGGGCGACGTGGGTGATTCGACACTCTCGGATCGACTCGTTCTCGGCGAAGGCGGTTTCATCGCCATCACCGTCGCCATCGATTCGACGACAGGGCGGGCGGTTACGACCCCGGAAGTGTCCGGTCGCGGATTCTCCGACGATCCGACTGCTCTCAAAGCCACCGTTCAACTCGTGGAGGCGGAGCTGCAGCGCCTCGCGACCGATGGAGTCACCGACACTCATCGCATCGCGCAGGCCGTGCGACGCGTGGTCGGCCGGTGGGTTGCAGACAAGTACCGCCGTAAGCCGATGATCGTTCCGACAGTCATGGCAGTGAACTGACAGTTTCTTCGTCTCCGACCGACTCCGCCCCGCAGAAGCTCGAGAGCTGCGGGGCGGAGTCGTCTGCTTTCGCTTCCGAGTAAGGACCAGGAATAGGCGAAGAGACTAGGCGAAGATCAGCCGCCACAGTCCGATGAGGCCGAGGACGACGATTGCGCTCCGCAGTGCCCATGGTGAGAGCCTTCGTCCGTATCGCGCACCCACCGACCCGCCTAGGACCGATCCGACGGCTATCAAACCTGCTGCAGCCCAGCTGATTTGGTCGAACGCGAAAATTGTGTAAGCGAGCGCCGCGACGACGTTGACGATGAGCGAGAGCAAGTTCTTGGCCGCGTTCATTCGCTGTATCGACTCGGGAAGCAGCACCCCCATGACGCCGATCAGGAGGATCCCCTGCGCTGCAGTGAAATAGCCGCCGTAGATTCCGACAACGAATGTCCCGATGGTCAGCAGTATCAGCTTTGCCCGGCTGACATGGTCGGCAGCTTCACCGGCCGCCTCCGAGCGGCGCCTCGCCCACGCCTGGATGCGGGGCTGAAGGACCACGAGAACCAAGGCGGCGATGAGAAGTACGGGAACCACCGCAATGAAGACGGACGGCGGCAGGTGCAGCAGCAGCCACGCACCGAGCAGCGCACCGAAGAACGATGCGGGTATCTGCCAGCGCAGCCGGTGCCACTGTCCTGCGAGTTCTCGTCGATATCCCCACGTGCCGGAGGCGCTACCGGCGACCAATCCGATCGCATTCGACATCGTCGCAATCTGCGGGGGATACCCGAAGGCGACGAGGGTCGGAAAGGTGATCAGAGTTCCGGAACCGACGACGGCATTGATGGCTCCAGCACCGAAGCCCGCTACGAGAATGACGAGAATTTCCGATACAGGCACTGAACCGAGGTTACGGACGCGGCGCCGAAGACTGTGCACGGGGGACGTACGCACGTACGGTGGTTCGATGTGAGCCTTGCACAGGATGAACGCGCAGCCCTAGTACGTACATTGGAAATGTTGGGGGAGGACACACCGACGCTGTGCGGTGGGTGGACGGGCCGTGATCTGGCCGCGCACCTCGTCGTTCGGGAGCGTCGCTTGGATGCCGCACCTGGAATTCTGATTCCCTTCCTCGCCGGATACACCGAGAAGGTCCAGAGCCAGGTAGCTGCCAAGCCTTTCGACGAACTGGTCGAGGACATTCGGACAGGACCGCCCATATGGTCACCGTTCAAAATCCTCGATCCGTTGATCAACGTCGGCGAAATGTTCGTTCATCACGAAGACCTGCGTCGTGCGCAGCCCGAGTGGTCACCGCGAACTTTGCCGCAAGCGATGGAAGACAAATTGTTCTCGACCGTGGGGTTGATCGGGCGCAAGTCCTATCGCCGAGCTCCGGTCGGTGTGGAGCTGCGCACGACCGATGGACGGTCCGTGACCGTCAAGAAGAGTTCACGCGGTCAGGTGACCCTGATCGGACCACCTTCGGAACTGTTGCTGCATGCATTCGGTCGGAGCGCTGTGCGGCTCGAGAAAGAGGGTGATCCTCGCGATGTGGAGGCGCTCGACGCGCTCGATCGGAGCTTCTGAGCCCTGTTGCTCGTGTTGCGGATGGTTTCGAAGGTGCCCTTGCGACTAACCTAGGTGTATGGCAGGAAAGACCAGCACTCGAAGTTCGGGTACCGGCGGCACCGGTGCCTCGTCGACGTCGCGGGCTTCGGGGGGATCACGCAAGTCTTCCGGGGGGCGCACCGTCAGCACACCACGTAAACCCACAGCTCCACGCACGTCACCTGCGGCACGTACGTCACCAGCAGCACGCAAGGCGGCGCCGGCGCGTAGCGGCGCCGGTTCTCGTGGGGGTGCTCGTCGACCGGCCAAGAAGAACACCGGTGGTGTGGTCTCTGCCGTCGGACGCGGGATTTCCTCGACGTGGTCGATGGCGGCCAAAGGCGTCGGCGCGACGACTCGAACCGTCAGCAAGGCCAAGGATATCGATCACGGCCACCGACGCGACGGCATCGCGCTGGGTCTGATCGCTCTGTGCGTCGTGGTTGCGGCAGCGGTGTGGTTCAGCGCTGGCGGACCCGTTGGGGAGGGTATCGAGATCGCAGTCCGCGCCGTCATCGGTGGAGCCGGATACATCGTGCCGGCACTCGGAGTCGCGATCGCGGTCATCCTGATGCGCTCGGAATCGAATCCGGACATCCGCCCGCGACTGGTTCTCGGGTCGATCCTGCTCGCGCTTCCGATCCTGGGACTGTGGCATCTGGCTGCGGGTTCACCGTCCGACTCGGCCGGCCGCTCCGAGGGCGGCGGTTTTGTCGGGTACGTCGCGGGAGGCCCGATCACCGACGGTCTGACCGTCTGGCTCGCTGTACCGCTCCTCCTGCTGGCAGGTCTGTTCGGTGTGCTTCTGCTGACCGGCACCACGGTGCGCGACATCCCGGATCGTCTGCGTTCGTTGTTCGGCACGGACAGTCGAGGCGATGAATACGGAGACTACGACCCAGCAGATTTCGGGGCCGACTTCAGCGACGACTACGGCGACCACGAGAGCTCCGGATTCGACGCCGACGGATACCCCGTCGACGGACCGAACGCGGACCCGTACGGCAACTACCCGACCGAAGAATATGTTCCGGTCAAGAAGCCTCGTACACGAAAAGCAGCGCCCGTGGTCGACGAGCCCACCGAGGTCATGGAACCTGCAACGCAGGCGCCGACCGCACCTCCGGTTCGCCCCAAGCCCAAGCCGATCGTCAAGGCCGCGGAGCCCAAGCCCGAAGCCGAGGAAGACAAAATCGTCGTCGACCGCGTCGTCGACGGGGACTACACGCTGCCGCCGCTGTCACTGTTGATCGAAGGCGATCCGCCCAAGACACGCAGCCAGGCCAACGACACGATGATCGAGGCCATCTCCGAGGTCCTCGACCAATTCAAGATCGATGCGGCAGTAACGGGGTTCACCCGTGGACCGACCGTCACTCGGTACGAGGTCGAGCTCGGACCCGGTGTCAAGGTCGAGAAGATCACCGCGCTCGCGCGCAACATCGCGTACGCGGTCGCAACGGACAACGTGCGCCTACTTGCACCGATCCCAGGAAAATCGGCAGTCGGCATCGAGGTGCCGAACTCGGACCGCGAGATGGTTCGACTCGCCGATGTGCTCACCGCGACATCGACCCGTAAGGATCATCATCCGCTGGTGATCGGACTCGGCAAGGACATCGAAGGTAACTTCCAGAGCGCCAACCTGGCGAAGATGCCGCACCTTCTCGTTGCCGGTTCCACCGGATCCGGTAAGTCCAGCTTCGTGAACTCGATGCTCGTCTCGCTACTCGCACGCGCGACGCCGGACGAGGTTCGCATGATCCTGATCGACCCGAAAATGGTCGAGCTGACGCCGTACGAAGGTATTCCGCACCTGATCACCCCGATCATCACGCAGCCGAAGAAGGCAGCGGCAGCATTGGCATGGCTGGTCGAGGAGATGGAACAGCGGTACCAGGACATGCAGATCAACAAGGTCCGGCACATCGACGACTTCAACAAGAAGGTGCGATCCGGTGAGATCACCGCGCCCCTCGGAAGCGAACGTGTCTACCGGCCGTATCCGTACATTCTCGCTATCGTCGACGAGCTCGCGGACCTGATGATGACCGCCCCGCGTGACGTCGAAGATGCCATCGTCCGCATCACCCAGAAGGCCCGCGCGGCAGGAATCCACCTCGTCCTTGCCACGCAGAGACCCTCTGTCGACGTCGTTACCGGTCTGATCAAGACCAATGTGCCGTCCCGTCTTGCGTTCGCGACGTCCTCGCTCACCGACTCTCGCGTCATCCTCGATCAGCCCGGCGCCGAGAAGCTCATCGGTATGGGCGATGCGCTCTTCCTACCGATGGGTGCAGGTAAACCGACTCGCCTGCAGGGCGCCTTCATCACCGACGAAGAGATCTCGGCAGTAGTCGACTTCGCCAAGAACCAGGCAGAGCCGGAGTACAACGAGACAGTCACCGCGGCCAAGGCATCGGAGAAGAAGGACGTCGATCCCGACATCGGCGATGATCTCGATGTCCTGCTCCAAGCCGTCGAACTTGTGGTCACCAGCCAGTTCGGTTCGACGTCGATGTTGCAGCGAAAGTTGCGCGTCGGGTTCGCCAAAGCCGGGCGATTGATCGACCTGATGGAGAACCGAGGAGTCGTCGGGCCCAGTGAGGGCTCGAAGGCTCGCGAGGTTCTGATCAAGCCCGACGAACTCGACGGGTTGCTGTGGTCGATTCGAGGTGGCGACCCGGACGAGGCGCCCTCCGACGATGACTAGGCAAACGCACCCATGACCGGTTTCCACTCGGTGACGACCGACGTCTCGATCAGGTTTTCGGTGGCGAACGGATCTTGCGCGAACAAGGTCTTCACCGAGTCGACGTCGGTTCCGTCGACGATGATCAAAGCGCCGCTTCCATCGGTGTAAGGGCCGCTGGAGATGAGGGTCTTCTTCTCCAGCAGGTCGGCAAGCCAAGCACGATGGTTGGCGCGATGAGTGTCTCGCCCGGCGATCGTACTGCGGGAGTAGGTGTAGACAACGGCGAACAATGCCATGATGTTTCGTCCTTCGGGGTAAGCGAATCGAGTTCGCACCGGATTGATTCAGGGGTTTCGATTACTGCAGGGGTTTGGACTACTGCAGGGAGTTGGATCGACTCAGAGGGGGAGCAGCATTCGGGTGTTGCCCAGGGTGTTCGGCTTCACGTAACTGAGGTCGAGGAATTCTGCGACGCCAGTGTCGTACGACCTGCACATTTCGGCGTAGACCTCGGCCGTGACGGGTGTTCCCTCGATCTCGAGAAAGCCGTGCCGTGTGAAGAAGTCCACCTCGAAGGTGAGCACAAACAGCTTCTGAAGAGCCAGGTCGCGGGCCACTCGAATCAAAGTGTCGACGATGAGACGGCCGGCACCGAGGCCCTTGGCCGCCGGATCCACCGCGACCGTACGTACTTCACCGAGGTCGGCCCACAAGACGTGGAGCGCACCACAGCCGATGACGGTGTCCCCTCGTTCGGCGACCCAGAACTCCTGAACCGCTTCGTACAGCGTGACCAGGTTTTTCTCGAGGAGGATCTTCCCGGCGTAGATGTCGATCAGTCGCTTGATCTCCGGAATGTCGGACGTGCGAGCACGGCGGACGACCACGTCGTCACCGGGACGGGAGGTCTCGCGGCGTTCGAGTGCTGCATCGAATGCTGTGTCGAGTGCGTTGTCGGACGTTCCGTCGACATGGTGTCGACTCACCCGGTTCGGCCCAGAAGTCATGTGGTGAACAGTAGTCAACGTTGCAACGGATATTCTTTCCGTGTGTCCGTAACCGAACTGGTCCGAAATGAATCTGGACACCTTTGTCGGCGTATCGGCATCAGGGACTCGGCGGTATGAGCGAACCCCTGGCTCCCGGCCCGAATCTGCCGCACAGCAACTCGAGCACCGGGAACGTCGAACCTGCACCGATCGTCAATATTGCCAATATTTTGACGATGCTTCGAATTGCTCTTGTTCCGGTATTTCTCGCAGTGCTCTTCGTCGGAGACGGGCACGACAGTGGATGGCGGATAGCCGCGACGGTGGTTTTTGCGGTCGCGGCTATCACCGACCGGATCGACGGGCAGCTCGCCCGCAAATACGGGTTGGTCACCGATTTCGGAAAGATCGCTGATCCGATCGCAGACAAGGCGTTGATCGGTGCGGCACTCGTCGGACTGTCGATCCTCGGCGACCTGCCCTGGTGGGTGACCGTGGTGATCGCGGCACGTGAAGTGGGCATCACACTCGTCAGATTCGCGGTGATCCGGCACGGCGTGATCCCGGCGGGACGCGGTGGCAAGCTGAAGACCTTGGTGCAGAGTTTTGCGATCGGGATGTATCTGCTGCCCTTGCCTGACCAGGTGCGAGGGGTATCCGTCGCTCTGATGGGCCTGGCGGTGTTCTTGACGGTCTACACCGGACTCGACTACGTGGTCCAGGCCATTCGCCTGCGCCGGCGGGTGAAGTCGTGACCGATCCGCTCGTCGAGGGGTCAGGACGGACACGAGGTGAGGACGGTCTTCGTCGCTGTCGCGGGCCCCGACGGGACTCAGGTGCAGAAACTCCGACTGTCGGGCGAACGTTGGACAATCCGACGCGATAGAGTCCGTAGTGCGTTCTCGGAGCTGTTTCGACGGGTGAGCCGGCGCGGCGACGTATAGGGTCGGGAACCAATCGGGACCCACCCAGCGTTGTAGCTGAAGATGGTCGATGTAGCTGAAGACGAACGAGACATTGATTCGAACGACATGGATTCGAACGACATGGATTCGAACGAGGAGGAGCGAGATGGCGCTGCTATTGCGTGAAGCACTCGGCGACAGTCTGCGGCGCACTCGCGTCGCACAGAGTCGCACACTGCGCGAGGTCTCGAATACCGCGCGCGTCAGCCTCGGATATCTGTCGGAAGTCGAACGAGGCAGGAAAGAGGCGTCGAGCGAATTGCTCGCCGCCATCTGCACCGCGTTGGCGGTTCCGTTGTCCGACGTGATGAGCGACGTCAGTGACTCGCTGCTCGTGTCCACCGGCCCTGCCACGACGGCCGACGGCATCGCGCTGCCTACCGCCGACAACGGACCCAAGAAGAGCGGTAACGGGTCGCCACGTATTGCGGGGGAGACTCGCGTGGTCATCCCCGCGCCCGCACGTGCACTCGCAGCAGCCTGACACCGTATAGCCGCAACCAGTATCCTTTTCCACACGTGCATGTTCACCCACTACGCGTGTAACGCGGCGCCAAAGATGGAGGCAGGATCAACCCATGGCTAATCCTTTCGTCAAAGCCTGGAAGTACATGATGGCGCTCTTCAATTCCAAGATCGACGAGAAGGCCGACCCCAAGGTTCAGATTCAGCAGGCAATCGAGGATGCGCAGCGGCAGCACCAGGCGCTGTCCCAGCAGGCGGCCTCGGTTATCGGCAACCAGCGTCAGCTGGAGATGAAGCTGAGCCGTCAGCTCGACGAGGTCGAGAAGCTGAATGCGAACGCTCGCCAGGCAGTCACACTTGCCGACCAGGCGTCCTCTGCAGGCGATGTCGACAAAGCGACGCAGTACACCAATGCTGCTGAGGCATTCGCAGCTCAGCTCGTTACCGCTGAGCAGGGTGTCGAGGACCTGAAGGTCCTACACGACCAGTCTTTGCAGGCCGCATCGCAGGCGAAGAAGGCCGTGGAGCAGAACGCCATGGCTCTACAGGCAAAGGTGGCCGAGCGAACGAAACTGCTCAGCCAGCTCGAGCAGGCGAAGATGCAGGAAAAGGTCAGCGAATCACTCCGCTCGATGGACAGCACGCTGTCCGCGCCAGGCAATACCCCGAGCCTCGATGCGGTTCGCGACAAGATCGAACGTCGCTACGCAGATGCCCTCGGCTCGGCCGAATTGGCGCAGAACACCGTGTCGGGTCGGATGATGGAGGTGCAGCAGGCGTCGGTTCAGATGGCCGGTCACAGCCGTCTCGAGCAGATCCGCGCTTCGATGGCAGGTGACGCACTCCCGTCCGGTAACGCGACGGGAACATCCAAGCCGTCGATTGCCAAGTCACCCAGTGCGACTCCGGAACCACCTGCGCAGCACTGACGCGTAGACGACTTGGATCCTGTCAGTATGACGAAACAACACCATGGCCGACCACCTACGTGGTCGGCCATGTCTGTTTCCAGCACGATCTCGGCCGCCAAGGATGCTGCCGACTCGGCCCGCCGAATCGGCGAATCCGTCATCGAGGCTGCAGGTAGATGGAACGATCCTCGTCAGAAGCAGATTCGGCGAGTTCGGCGAGCACGCCGTCGTGGATCGTGGTTCGGCGGCGCCACCGGCGCTTCCGCGCTGTCGACGGCCGGGCTTGCCGTGGCGTCTGCGCCGGAATGGACGATGATCGCAACCGGCGGCGGCGCCGCACTCCTCGCCGTACCCACTGTTTTCGCGATCACCCGATACAAGCAGTTGAAGTCCGAGCCACTGCCGGCTCGAAAGCCGGGGAAGAGCATGCTTCCTGCACGGCACTCGTCGGCATTTACGTCGATGAACCGCCTGGCAGGTGCGCAACGGAGCCTGTACGAGCTGACCGGAGTTCTGCTGAGGTCCGAATCGATAGCCTCCGAGGACATTCTGGAGACCACCGAGGTGGCCTACGCCGCGGCCGCCGCGCTGACCGACATGTCAACCGACATAGTTGCGATGGAGCGTGCAGCGGAGTCCAACACACGAGCCGGAGCCCATCTGACCAACTCGATCAATGGAGCTGCCGCCGAACTCGAAGCCGGTGTGGATCAATACGAGGAACTCGTAGAAGCGGCCGCGCGGCTTACCTCTCCGACCGGAATGCCGTCGAGTGCGGTCGCTGCCCGGCGCGCAGAGCTTTCGTCCGCTACGGACAGACTCCAGGGCTGGGCGTTCGCGCTCGATGAACTGGCCGAGATCCGTCGCCGTCACCCCTGAATGGGACCACGTCTGAAAAGGACCACGTCTGAACAGGATCACGTCAGGGTTATCACCCATCTTTCCCTGATCTCGTTGCGGACCCGGCGATTTCGTGTAACCGGCATGTCAGGATCGGTGTCGACACGAGAAAAGGGAGATGAAAAATGTTCTGGAAAATCCTCGGCATCATCGCTTTGGTATGGCTCGCGTTCGCCGTCTTCGGAGCCGTAATCAAGGGACTGTTCGTGATAGCCGTCGCGGGCGCCATCGTCTTCGGGTTGTACTGGTTGGTCAAGGCAGTCGCCGGTGAGGAGAATCGAGACTTGACCAAGCTCTAGATCGGCGATCAGCTGGGTAGCTCGACGGTCGGGCAGTCGGTCATGAACTACAATTTTGCACATCGATGGTGTGTGCAACCGGGTGCGGGAATAGTTCGGTGAACGCGTTGGATCAGCAAACGAATCGCGGAGATGAACGAGGTGCAGGAGTGAGCCAGCAGACCGAACTGGGCGAGACCTCCGCCGACGACATCTCCATTTCCTCGGTCGAAAATCAGGTGCTCGACGCCGCACGCTCGTGCATTCTCGAATACGGGGTCCGCCGGACCACTCTCGCCGAGATCGCCCGTCGGGCGAAAGTCAGCCGTCCGACCGTCTACCGGCGTTGGTCCGACACCCGAGCGGTGGTCTCCAGTCTGCTGACCCGTGAGATCGGCGCCGTGATTCCGACGTTCGATCCCGATGCCACGGCCCGTCGGCAGATCACGTCCTCGGTGTCGGCGGTAGCCGACGGTATACGTATCCATCCATTGTTCGTCAAAATCCTCCGTTCCGATCCCGAAATCCTCGCCACCTACATCCTGCACCGCCTCGGTAGGAGCCAATCGCTGATCATCGACGGCTTGGTGCCCATCATCGAAGGTGGCCAACGAGATTCGTCTATCCGAGATGGCGTGCCGAGTCATATGGCGACCGTGTTGCTGTTGATGGTCCAGTCCGCTGTGCAGTCGGCAGAGATGGTGTCGGGTCGGATCCCGGGTGACGATCTGGTCGCCGAGTTCGCCTACGCCGTGGACTCGTACCTGCGTCCGCTCGATCGGTGATGCCCGACTTCGACTCGGCTTCGAGCAGGCAGGTACTCGGCGACCACGTGGGTATGGCACTCTGAGCGGCGTGCGAGTAGCTGTGGTAGCCGGCCCCGACCCAGGGCATGCCTTTCCCGCTATTGCGCTGTGTCACTTGTTCGCCTCCGCAGGTGATGTGCCGATACTGTTCACCGGTTCGAGGTGGATCGATGCGGCCACCGCGGTGGGGGTCGACACCCGGTTGCTCAAAGGGCTGACACCACGGCCCGAGGACGACGACATGGATGCAGGCCAGCGGATTCATTCGCGGGCAGCTTTCATCTCCACCGAACTGTTGCCTGATCTGAAGAATGCCGACGTTGATCTGGTTGTATCCGACATCCTCACCGCCGGAGGCGGTTTGGCCGCCGAACGGCTCGGTATACCGTGGGTCGAATTGTCACCGCACCCGTTGTACGCACCGTCGAAGGGATTGCCTCCGATCGGAAGCGGTCTTGCCCCGGGGCCAGGTGTTCGAGGTCGACTACGGGACACGTTGATGCGTGCCGCAACCGGCAGATCCATAGCTCAGGGAAAGTCCCAGCGCGGAGCCGCGCGTGTCGGTGTCGGCCTGCCCGCCGAAGATCCGGGGCCCGCTGCGCGCCTGATCGCCACCATCCCAGCCCTGGAGGTTCCGAGGCCGGACTGGCCGATCGAGGCGCACGTCGTCGGACCGCTGCTGTGGGAGCCGACAACAGAAGCCCTGCCGATTCCGCCTGGCGATGGTCCTGTGGTCATGGTGGCTCCGTCGACGGCGTTCACCGGTGCCCAAGGAATGCTCGAGGCAACCTTGGAAGGTCTCGAGGGGAGCGGAGTGCGCTTGGTCGCCTCGATGCTCGACGAGCCCCCGGCCGAACTACCGAACTGGGCTACAGCGGGACTCGGCCGACAGGACCATCTTCTCGACCACGCAGACGTCGTCGTATGTGGGTCCGGGCACGGGTTGTTGGCGAAAGCACTGATCCACGGAGTCCCTGTCGTCGCGATCCCCGGTGGCGGAGATCAATGGGAACTGGCCAATCGCACGGCACGGCAGGGGAGCGCGGTCATTGTTCGTCCGCCGACCCCCGGAGCAATCGCGGATGCCGTCCTCCGTGTCCTCGGGGACGAAAGTTTCACCAATGCTGCACGCTCGGCGTCGGCGAGTGCCGCCGAGGTGGAGGATCCCGTAGAGGTGTGCCGCGACGTTCTGCGGTGACGCGCCCTCGGTTACGGTTGTCCAGTGCGATTGACCGAGTTCCAGGAATTGCTCGTCGAGGAGTTCGGCCGGATGCGTGGTGACTCGATGCTGGTCGATCACGTCATCACTGGTCTGAACGGTATGACGGGAGCAGAAGCGATCGAAGCGGGTGTCGATCCCCGCGATGTATGGCGTGCTCTGTGTAGTGAATTCGACGTGCCCAAATCCCGGTGGTGATTCTCTCCGGCGTGTCCGGGAGCCACCTGATGCAATCGAACAGGTGTTCCCCTATGCTGGTGTCATTCGGTTACACAGCGGTCTCGGGCAGTTCTTGTCGGTACCCAGCTCTACCGTTACCGACAACACGCTCAGCGAGACCACGCTGTCACAGACCACACTGAGGAGATCACGATGGCTGCATACGATCGCGACAAAGCACTCGATCTCGCACTTGCGCAGATCGACAAGAATTTCGGTAAGGGATCGGTGATGCGCCTCGGTGACGAGGTCCGCCAACCTATCGCTGTCATCCCCACCGGTTCCATTGCTCTGGACGTCGCCCTCGGTATCGGTGGGCTGCCGCGTGGCCGTGTCGTCGAGGTCTACGGCCCGGAGTCCTCGGGTAAGACGACCGTTGCTCTTCATGCTGTGGCCAGCGCGCAGCGCGCAGGCGGAATCGCTGCGTTCATCGACGCCGAGCACGCACTCGATCCTGACTACGCACAGAAACTCGGCGTCGATACGGACGCACTGCTCGTCTCGCAGCCGGATACCGGTGAGCAGGCGCTCGAAATTGCCGATATGTTGATCCGTTCGGGCGCTCTCGACATCGTGGTAATCGACTCGGTGGCCGCTCTCGTGCCTCGCGCCGAGATCGAGGGCGAAATGGGTGACAGCCACGTCGGTCTTCAGGCCCGCCTGATGAGCCAGGCGCTGCGCAAGATGACCGGTGCCATGAGCAACTCCGGCACCACGGTGATCTTCATCAACCAGTTGCGTGAAAAAATCGGCGTCATGTTCGGCTCACCCGAGACCACTACCGGCGGTAAGGCGCTCAAGTTCTACGCCTCCGTTCGCCTCGACATCCGGCGCATCGAGACGCTCAAGGACGGCACCGAAGCAATCGGTAACCGCACCCGCGTCAAGGTCGTCAAGAACAAGGTTGCGCCGCCGTTCAAGCAGGCGGAGTTCGACATCATTTACGGCAAGGGCATCAGCCGTGAAGGCTCGCTCATCGACATGGGGGTCGAGCACGGATTTATCCGTAAGTCGGGATCTTGGTTCACCTACGACGGGGATCAGCTGGGTCAGGGCAAGGAGAATGCCCGCAAGTTCATGCTCGAGAATCCCGATATCCGTGACGAGATCGAGAAGAAGATCATGGAGAAGCTGCAGATCGGTGCCGACGTCACGGCAGCCGATGACGAGAAGGCTGCTCCGGTCGAGTTCTGACTCGGGTGACCCGCTGTGAAACAGCGATCCGAACAAGAACAAGGAAATGACGGCGGCGGCACCGAAGCGCAGGCGAAAGATGTCTGCCTTCGGCTCCTCACCGATCGTGCACGGAGCCGATACGAACTCGAGACTCGACTGAGCACAAAGGGTTTCAGTCCAGAAGTCGCGGATGCAGTCCTGACGAGGTTGGAAGCCGCGAACCTAGTGGATGACCAGGCCTTTGCGGAGCAATGGGTGCATTCACGCCATACCTACTCGGGCAAAGGCAAGCGGGCCTTGAGCGTCGAACTGCGTACCAAAGGTGTCAGCAAAGAGGATGCCCTCAACGCTCTCGATCAAATAGACGCCGAGGACGAGCGCGCACGGGCAACGGAACTTGTCCGCAAGCGCTGCCGCAACCTGACGGTGCCTGCAGGAACCGGAGCCGATGTCCGTGCCGAACGAGACAAGATTGCGCGAAAACTAGTCGGAATGCTCGCTAGGCGTGGCTACTCGGCTGGAATGGCATACGCAATCGTGAAAGCCGAGCTCGCGCGGATCGGGACCGAGGACTCGGACCATCTCGATACCCAGGATTTCGACGGTGACGAGTTCGGGTGATCGTCCACCCGGATCGGGCGCCATCGATACCGAAGAAGCCCGCAACACCGAAATGTGTTGCGGGCTTCTGCTCTCGGTACTGGACCAGCCTGTCCAGTGACCGGCCTGTCCAGTGAACAGCGCGGTCCAACAATTCAGGCTGCGCCTTCGGGGCCCCCGCCGAAGTCCGACGCTGCGAGAACGGTCCCACCTGTTTTTCGCTTCTTCTGACGTAATCGGCGCTCGACAACCGTCGCCAGCTTGGTGAGCAGCGAGTTGATTACGATCATGATGACCGCAACGATGACGAGCGAGGGCAGGTAGTTGCCATAGAACGCACCGACTTGCTGACCGGCTCGCACCACTTCGACATAGCCGATGATGTAGCCCAACGCCGAATCCTTCAGTGCAACCACCATCTGCGAGATGATCGCCGGCAGCATCGCTGTGATCGCCTGAGGCAGCAAGATGATCCGCATGACCTGGTTCTTGCGCATACCCAAAGCGTCGGCCGCTTCGGCCTGCCCCTTCGGTAGCGAATTGACACCGGCCCGAACGATTTCGGCGATGACAGAGCCGTTGTAGAGAGTAAGACCGGTCACCACTGCAGCCAGAGCGAGGTAACTGACCTTGAAGACTTGATACTCGGCATAGACCGCGTACAAGAAGATCATCAGAATCAGCACCGGAACTGCGCGGAACAGTTCGACAAGCACACCGCTCACGATGCGGATAGCTCGATGGTCGGACAATCTGCCGATACCGAGAACGGCGCCGAGGATCAACGCGAACACGATCGAGAGCGCAGCTGCGATCAGAGTTCCCTTGATACCGGGAAGCAGATACGTGGTCCACGTGCTGGCAGTGACGAACGGATCCCACTTGTCAGCGGTCAGCTGACCTTTGGAATCGAGCGCCAAGTAGATGAGATACGCGATGCCCAGAGAGACGAGCAGAACAACACCGGAGAGGATCCGGTACCTCAGTTTCGCCTTCGGCCCCGGGACGTCGTAGAGAACAGCTACAGCATCACTCATCACTTCACCGCCAATCGCTTGCTGAGGTACCCGAACAGGAGTCCGGTCGGAAGCGTCAGGACGACGAAGCCGAGCGCAAAGATTCCACCGACGACGAAGATCGCGGCTTCGTTCTCGATCATCGTCTTCATGAGCAGAGATGCTTCCGCGACACCGATCACCGATGCGATGGTCGTGTTCTTGGTCAATGCGATCAACACACTGCCCAGCGGTGCGATGACAGCGCGGAATGCCTGGGGGAGAACGACGATCGTGATGTTCTGAGTGAACGTCATGCCTAGAGAACGGCCCGCTTCTGCCTGGCCGACGGGCACGGTGTTGATGCCGGACCTCAACGACTCCGCGACGAACGACGCGGTGTAGACGCTCAGGCCGAGAACCGCGAGCCTGATGTTGTTGTCCACCAGAAATGTCGGCGAATTCTCCGGAGCAAGACTGACACCCATCGTCTGATACAAGCCGAACGAGGTGAACAGGATGATCAGCGTCAGCGGAGTGTTACGAAAGATCGTGACGTAAGCAACTGCGATGCCGCGTGCGACAGGGATAGGCGAAACGCGCATCGCCGCGATGATCGTGCCGAGGATCAGGGCACCCACGGCGGACAGAACCGTCAGCTTGATCGTCATGATGAACGCGTCGACGAGTTGATCGCCGTACTTGCTCAATAAGTTCAATGGAGGAATGTCCTATCGGCGTGGGCGGTTCGACCGGCGTCGGGGCGGCGGGCTACTCGAACTGCAGTTGCCCGGGCCCCGACGTCGGCGAGCGTCAGTAGCGGTCGACGGTCGGCGGTGCCGGAAGCGGGTAACCGGAAGGTCCTACGGTCTCCTCGAACGCAGTCTTCCATGCCCCGCTGGACACCATCTCCTCGATGGCGTCGTTGATCTTGTTACGTCCTTCGGTGTCGTCCTTGGACAAGCCGATTCCGTAGTTCTCCGTGGTGAAAGGCTCGCCGACGACCTTCAATTCGCCCGGGTACTGAGCGGCGTAACCGGCGAGGATGATGTCGTCGGTCGTCACTGCGTCGACTGCGCCGTTGCGTAGTGCTTCGACGCATGCCGAGTAGGTGTCGAACGGCTGGAGCTGAACGCCTGGGTACTCGTCGGCGATGTTCTGTGCAGGTGTGGACCCGGTGACCGAGCACAGCTTCTTGCCGCCGCTGAGTGAATCGGGGCCGGTGATGTCGGTGTTGCCGTTGGCAACCAGCAGAGACTGGCCGGCGACGAAGTACGGTCCGGCGAACCCGACCTTCTCCTTGCGCGTATCGGTGATCGAGTAGGTAGCGACGATGTAGTCGACCTCCCCGTTCTGGATGAGCGTCTCGCGCTGAGCGGACGGAGATTCCTTGAACTCGATGTTGTCTTCCGACACTCCGAGCTGGCCCGCGACGTACTTGGCCACCTCGACATCGAAGCCGCTGAAGGAACCATCCGGGTTGCGGAGGCCGAGCCCGGGCTGATCGAACTTGATGCCGACGATCAGGTTGCCGTTCTCTGCGCTGCTGCTGACGTTGCGCGCTTCTTCGCCCCCGCCACAGGCGGTAGCGACGACGGCGAGTGCGGCGATGCCGACCCCTAGACGGATCGAGCGAGTAATTCTCACTGGTTAATCCTCCATGTTGATTTCACGTGTTGTTACGTGCGACGAGAGTGTGGCGAGAAAGAGCGAGTTTCGGTCAGTGTCCGAGAATCTTGCCCAGGAAGTCCTTGGCGCGTTCGGATTTCGGTGCGGTGAAGAAGCTGTCGGGGTCGGTGTCCTCGACGACGGCGCCATCGGCCATGAAGATGACACGGTCACCGGCCTTGCGAGCGAATCCCATCTCGTGCGTGACGACGAGCATCGTCATGCCCTCCTTGGCCAACGACGTCATCACGTCGAGAACTTCGGTGACCATTTCGGGATCGAGAGCGGACGTCGGCTCGTCGAACAACATCACTTTGGGGTTCATGGCCAGTGAGCGAGCAATCGCCACCCGCTGCTGTTGTCCGCCGGAGAGCTGAGCTGGATACTTGTCGGCCTGATTTGCAATGCCGACACGTTCGAGCAGTGCCTGGGCGGCCTTGCGCGCCTCGTCCTTCTTGAGCTTGCGCACTTTTAGTGGCGCGAGCATGACGTTCTCGAGGATGGTCTTGTGTGCGAATAGGTTGAACGACTGGAAGACCATCCCGACGTCGGCGCGAAGCGCAGCGAGCGCTTTGCCTTCGGCAGGAAGGACCGAGCCGTCGACCTCGATGGATCCGGAGTCGATGGGTTCGAGTCGGTTGATCGTTCGGCACAACGTCGATTTCCCGGACCCGGACGGTCCGACCACGATGACGACCTGGCCGGTAGGGACCTCGAGGTTGATGTCCTTGAGGACGTGCAGATCACCGAAATGCTTGTCTACCGATTTCAGGGAGATCATGGAGGGCCGGTCGGCAACTGCACCGGAAGCCGGCGCGTCGGTGGCATGCGTCATAGGGCAGAACCTTATTCGTAGTTTGGTCGTCGACAACGCCGTTAACGCGACATTCTTCGATTATGTAATGGAAACTTTACTGTCGGTGCACTCAGCCCGAGGAGATGGATCGAGAATCTCGCGTATCCCCGGCGCCGGACGGTCGCGTCGGGCCGTACCCTGGGAGTGTGGAAACGAGTGACCAGATGACCCAGAGGAGCTACGAGGTTCGCACGCACGGGTGCCAGATGAACGTGCATGACTCGGAGAGACTGGCAGGTCTGCTCGAAGAGGCGGGCTATGTGCCGGCCGACACAGGTTCCGATGCCGATCTCGTGGTCTTCAACACCTGCGCTGTTCGAGAGAACGCGGATAACAAACTGTACGGAAATCTTGGCATGCTTCGGCCCGCCAAGACGCGCAATCCGCGTATGCAGATTGCGGTCGGCGGCTGCTTGGCCCAGAAGGACCGCGACACGGTCGTCAAGAAGGCCCCGTGGGTGGACGTGGTGTTCGGTACCCACAACATCGGCTCGCTTCCGGTCCTGCTCGAGCGGGCTCGCCACAACAACGAAGCTCAGGTCGAGATTCTCGAATCTTTGGAGGCTTTTCCGTCGACTCTGCCGGCGAAGCGTGAGTCCCCGTACGCGGGATGGGTATCGATTTCGGTGGGCTGCAACAACACCTGCACTTTCTGCATCGTCCCCGCGCTACGCGGCAAGGAGATCGACCGCTCACCCGCAGACATTCTTGCGGAGGTGCAGGCACTCGTCGACCAAGGCGTTCTCGAGGTGACCCTGCTCGGTCAAAATGTCAATGCCTATGGGGCTTCGTTCGCGGACCCGGCACTTCCACGTGACCGCGGCGCGTTCGCAGCACTGTTGAAGGCGTGTGGTGAGATCGACGGTCTAGAGCGGGTGCGCTTCACCTCGCCGCATCCGGCCGAGTTCACCGACGACGTGATCGAAGCGATGGCCACCACGCCGAACATCTGCCCGACGTTGCACATGCCGTTGCAGTCGGGTTCGGACCGAGTTCTCAAAGCGATGCGACGGTCCTATCGTCAGAGCAAATTTCTCGGGATCATCGACAAGGTGCGCGAAGTGATGCCGCACGCCGCGATCACTACCGACATCATCGTCGGATTCCCCGGTGAGACGGAGGAGGACTTCGAGCAGACTCTCGAGGTCATGCGCCGAGCGAAGTTCGCGAACGCGTACACCTTCCAGTACTCCAAGCGCCCCGGTACACCGGCCGCTGACATGGAGGATCAGATCCCCAAGGCGATTGTGCAGGAGCGCTATCTACGGCTCATCGCCTTGCAGGAGGAGATCGTCCTCGAATCCAACCGCGAGCTCATCGGCACCGAAGTAGAACTGCTCGTCGCGACCGGCGAGGGCCGCAAGAATGCTGCCACTCATCGCAAAAGTGGTCGTGCCAGGGACGGGCGACTCGTTCACTTTCGAGCCGAGGACCACCAGGTTGCCGAGATAAGGCCCGGTGACGTCGTCACCACGACGATCACCGCAGCCGCTCCTTACCATCTCATCGCCGACACCGGCGTTGTCTCGCACCGTCGCACCACTGCCGGTGATGCGTACGAACGCGGAATACTCCCGAAGACGGCCCCCATCGGCGTCGGGTTGGGCTTGCCGGCTGTCGGCGTCCCGGCACCAGCGCCCGTAGTGACAGGATGCAGCGCATGACCAAGTCGAGGCCCAGCAGCGAAGACGGCAGCGCACCCGATTACGACACCGCGGAGCGGAAGATCGATTCGGTGCTCGACCCAGGAGCGCGTGCGGTGGTGGTCGCTGTACTGGTTCTCGTGTTGCTGGTCACTTTCGTGTTGCCGCATGCTGGATCTGCTACCGGATTCGACGTCCTGTCCGGCAGTGACAAGGGGCTCGGTGAATCCATCGCGTTGCCGTCCCGAATCTTCGTCGGGTTCGTTGCAGTGTTCGGCGTGGTGCTCTCGGTCCTCGCCCTCGTCACCAGGGTGTGGGCACTCGCGTGGATAGCGCTCAGCGGCTGCGCAATAGCGTCGGTTTTCGGAATGCTGTCGATCTGGTCGAGGCAGACACTGCCGACCGACTCTACGGGCGGCGGGCCCGGAATCGGTCTCATCATCGCGTGGATCGCGGTGGTCGTCCTGACGTTCCAGTGGCTGAAGGCCGTGTGGAACAAAACCAACGCGCAGTTGGCCGCACAAGAACGTCGACGCGTCGCGGCGGCCGAGAACGAGCAGAACTCACGGTGGGGCGGACCCATTCTCGGGCGTCCGACCGACCGCAAGCTCTGACTTCGTCTTACATCTCGCCGACGGCGCCTTCTGCCGCTTCGGCCCACTCGCGCCATTGCTGCGCTTGCTCGAGCGCACGCTTGGCGTCCTTGTCCTTGCCTGCCGCTCGAGCTTTGGCGGCCTGCTCTTCGAACTGAGCGACGCGCTCGCGGAACTGAGCGGCACGGGCCAACGCCTCCGGATCGGTGCGTCGCCACTGTGCGTCGACCGCGTCCCGAACCGACTTTTCCAGGGCGCGTAAGCGGCCTTCGAGTTCCGTCATCTTGTCCCGCGGAACTTTGCCCAGAGCGTCCCACTTCTCTTGAAGGTCACGCAGAGCCGCGCGCGCCCCATCGAGGTCGCTACTGGGATTCATGCTGCCGTACTTCGCGAGCAGTTCTTCTTTCGCGGTCGCATTCGATTCGAATTCCGCGTCACGCTCGGACGCCGCAGAATTGCGCGCAGCGAAGAACACATCCTGGGCGGCTTTGAAGTCCTTCCACAGTGCATCGTCGGCGTCGCGAGGCGCGCGGCCCGCAGCTTTCCAGTCCACGAGCAGATCGCGGAAGGCGGCGGCCGTGGGACCCCAATCGGTCGACGACGAGAGGGCCCGAGCCTGCTCGACCAGTTCTTCCTTGCGAGTTTTCGCGGCACCCCGCTCGCGATCGAGGTCGGCGAAGTGAGCGCCTCTACGGCGATTGAAGTTTTCACGGGCTTTCGAGTAACGCTTCCACAGAGCATCGTCGACCTTGCGGTCCACTCCGCGGATCGTCTTCCACTCGTCGAGAATTTCTCGGAGACGGTCGCCGGCATTTTTCCATTGCGTGGATTCGCTACCGATCTGCTCGGCCTCGGTTGCCAACTCTTCCTTGCGGGAAGTGTGCGCGGCGCGCTCGATATCCTTCTCCTGCTTCGCGACGGCTGCAGCGGCCTCGGAGTGCTCGACGACGATTTCCAGGCGGTCGTGCAAGCCTGCGATGTCGCCGATCACTGCGGCTGTGGGAAGCGTTTCGAGCAAGGCCAAGGCTGCTGCCTTCGTCTTCTTCGCATCTCCGGAACCCGCGGTGAGCCTGGCTTCGAGCAAAGCGACCTCGGTGGAAAGGTCGTCGTAGCGCCGTCCGAAGTGTGCGAGACCTTCGGCGGCGTCTCCTGCCTGCCACGATCCGATCTGTCGTTCGCCGTCCGCGGTCTTCACCCAGGCAGTGCCGTCGTCGTCCACTCGGCCGAACTTGCTGGGATCGCTCGGCGGTGCGATCGTCGGGACGACCGACGAGACGTGGGAAGACACCGGATGAGGTTTGGCAACCCCGCCGTCGATCCTTGGTTTGGGTGCTCCCGGTTTCGGGCCCCCAGGCTTGGGTGCTCCTGGCTTCGGGGCACTCGGTGTTGCGGCAGTCGGTGCTGGGTTGGTCGGTGTTGGGGCCGTCGGGGTGCTCGCTCCAGGTGTCTGGGCGGGCTGCTCGGTGGTTCCGCTGGTGGTGTCGCCAAGATCGGACATTGTTCCTCATCTCTGCCGCGCGTCACGGCTGCCTCTATCGCGCTGAAAGTCACGGTGGACACACTCCGACTATCCGGTGCCACCGTCGACGCAGTGGACACCATCGACACTCGATGCCTACCGTGCTCACCATTCAAACAGGTCAGACGCTTCTACGCGTCGCCGTCGGGCATTTCGCCGCCGTGTCGGTGGTACCTGGATACGAGCGACTAGCGTTGGCGCCGTGTTGTCTGCAGTAGCCATCGTGCCGTCGCCCCCAATCCTGGTTCCCGAGTTGACCGGACGCTCTGTCTCGGAAGCGCTCGCGGTTCGAACCGCGACGCTCGAGGCCGGTGTCGTACTGGGTGCGCTCGCGGACCGCTGGATTGCGCTGGGTGTGCACGATGAAACCCGTACCGTTCCTTCGGTCTCACGTGGAAGCTTCGCCGCTTACGGGGTCGATGTGAGAGTTGCGTTCTCACCTGCTGGCGCCACGGCGGAGGTCGATTCGACCATTCCCTTGGCTGCGCTGGTAGCGGGGTGGATTCGGGACCACAGTGCCCCGGACGCGGTTGTCGATGTGCAGCTGGTAGGGCGAGACACGCCACGCGAGAGCTGTGTGAGCATCGGCCGCGCACTCCGAAAGTCGATCGATGACAGCACGGAGCCGTGGGGATTACTGGTGGTGGCAGACGGGTCGACGATGCTGACGGCGAAGGCCCCCGGATCCTTCGACCCACGCGCGGAAGAGGTACAGAAACAGATCGATGATGCGCTGGCACACGCCGATATCGATGCGCTTACCGGGCTCGATCGACAGTTGTGTGCAGGCGTCGGCGTGGAAGGCACTGCTGCGTGGCAGACCCTGGCAGGGATCGTGGGTGAGAGCGAGGTGCGGCCGAGAACACTCTACCGAGGCGCTCCTTTCGGCGTCGGTTATTTCGTCGGTACTTGGGAGTCGTTGTCTGGGGAGTCGTTGTGAGGGTGCCGATTGCCGTGATCGGCCCAACCGCGACGGGGAAGTCCGATCTGGGCCTCGAGCTGGCCGAGGTATTGGACGGTGAGATCGTCAACATCGACGCCATGCAGCAGTACCGCGGAATGGACATCGGTACTGCAAAACTGCCGTTGGACGAGCGGCGCGGCATCGCGCACCATCTGCTCGATGTCCTCGATGTGACCGAGACAGCCACAGTCGCGAGATATCAGGATGCCGCTGCCAGGGAGGTGGACGCCATCCTGTCGCGCGGCCGCGTTCCCATCATCGTCGGAGGTTCGATGATGTACGTCCAATCCTTGCTGGACGAGTGGACGTTCCCGGCCACCGATCCGCAGGTCCGGGTGAAATGGGAGCAGATACTGGCGGACGGCGGAACCGATGCGGTGTATCGAGCGCTCCAAGAGCGAGACCCGGAAGCCGCCGCATCGATCCTGGCCACCGACGGCCGCAGGCTCGTCCGTGCGTTGGAAGTAGTCGAGATCACCGGTAAGCCTTTTGCCGCGTCCGCGCCGAAGATCGGGAAGCCGCGCTGGGGGACGAAACTTCTCGGGGTCGACCGGGACACGACCGAATTGGACGAGCGCATCGCTGCCCGGACGGACCTGATGTTTTCAGCCGGCCTGGTCGGGGAGGTCGAACACCTCGTCGGCGTCGGACTGCGTGAGGGGGTCACTGCTCCGCGCGCGATCGGGTACGCCCAGGTGCTCGAATATCTCGCTGGGGAGTGCGATCTGGATTTCGCGCGCGAGCGGACTTTCATCGGAACTCGTCGTTATGTCCGTCGTCAGCGATCGTGGTTCCGTCGGGATCCGCGCATCGACTGGCTCGACGGCGCCGATCCAGCTCTGCGCGACTCCGCACTGGCCATAGTCGGAGGTTAGGTCGGAGGTTGAAAGCAGCACACCCGTAGACTTCGCGCTATGCATTTCGCCAAGGGGCACGGAACGCAGAACGATTTTCTCGTGCTGCACGATCCGGATGTCGAGATCGAGCTACTTCGTATCCGCGTAGCGGCACTGTGTGATCGCAGACAGGGCCTCGGAGCAGACGGAGTACTGCGGGTCTCACGCGCTGGGCGTCTTCGCGATGCAGGGGTCCTCGACCGCTTGCCCTCGGGCGTCGGACCCACGGACTGGTTCATGGACTACCGAAACGGTGACGGCAGCATCGCCGAGATGTGCGGCAACGGCGTTCGGGTATTTGCGCACTACCTGCGTGCGAACGGCCTCGAATCGAGCGACTGTTTCGTGGTCGGTTCCAGGGCCGGCGCGAGACCGGTCACGGTGCACGCTTTCGATGACACCACCGCGGACGTCACCGTCGGCATGGGCGAAGTCCACTTGATGGGTGCCAGCAGTACGACCCTCGGTGGACGCCGATACGACGGAATCGGAATCGACGTCGGAAATCCCCATCTTGCGTGCGTGGACCCGGCCGCCGACATCACTTCACTACGTTTGCTCGATCTGGCAATACCTCCGGAACTGGACGGCGGTTTCTTCACCGCGGGGGCCAACGTCGAAATCCTTACCCGACTGCAATCCGGTCGCGTCGACATGCGCGTTTACGAGCGCGGCGTAGGGGAGACGCGTTCATGCGGGACCGGCACGGTTGCAGCAGCAGCGGCAGCGTTGTCGTACGAGGGTCTCGATTCCGGTCGAGTGGTGGTAGGTGTGCCAGGCGGCGAAGTGACGGTGTCGATCGACGACGAGGGGGCATCGCTTCGCGGGCCGTCGGTGCTGTTGGCGAACGGCACCATCGATGACCAGTGGTGGCGCGAGCGTGCGTGAATCTCACGTGCATGCGCTGGGGATTTAGTGGATCATTGACGGTGTAGGACCAACACACATCGAATCGATAGCGATTCCGACTCGAGGAATGACGAAATAACGGATTCAGAACAGCAGGATTCAGTGAAGCAGAACCTCACTGAGCAATCCCTCACTGAGCAGCACCCTTCTGAGCAGCACCCTTCTGGGCCGGACATGGCTGAGCGCGACTCCGCTGAGCCTGCCGCCGCGCAGGACGGTGGAGCTGAGCAAAGTTCGTCGTGGACTCGGCAGGAGTCCGATGCCTGGTCGCGTCGACTCGCCCGATCACCGCTCCCCGCTGACGACGAGTCTTCGCCATCCGCTGGTGACATGCAGCTCGAAGAACGTACTGCCTTGCGTCGTGTGGCAGGTTTGTCCACCGAGCTCGAGGACGTCACCGAGGTCGAGTACCGGCAGTTGCGGCTCGAACGAGTCGTCTTGGTCGGCGTGTGGACCAGCGGCACCGCAGCCCAAGCGGAGTCCAGTATGGCCGAGCTGGCTGCGTTGGCCGAAACTGCAGGATCGGAAGTACTGGAAGCGCTCGTTCAGCGACGCGACAAGCCTGATGCGGCGACCTACATCGGTTCCGGTAAGGCCAAAGAGGTCCGCGATGTCGTCGTGGCGACAGGCGCCGATACCGTGGTGTGTGACGGTGAACTGACCCCGGCTCAGCTCAATGCACTGGAGAAGGTCGTCAAGGTCAAGGTCATCGACCGGACGGCGTTGATCCTCGATATCTTCGCTCAACACGCGACCTCGCGCGAGGGCAAGGCGCAGGTGGCGTTCGCACAGATGGAGTACATGCTCCCTCGGCTTCGCGGCTGGGGCGAGTCCATGTCTCGTCAGGCAGGTGGCCGGGCGGGAAGCAATGGCGGGGTAGGACTTCGTGGTCCCGGTGAAACGAAGATCGAAACCGACCGGCGACGCATTCGTGAGCGTATGGCCAAACTTCGCCGTGAGATCAAGGGCATGAAGCAGGCCCGCGACACCAAGCGTGAGCGTCGCCTCGAGAGCACCGTGCCGTCCATCGCGATCGTCGGGTACACGAACGCAGGCAAGTCGAGTGTGCTCAATGCGCTCACCGGTTCGGGCGTGCTGGTACAGAACGCACTGTTCGCCACCCTCGACCCGACCTCTCGCAGGTCGACGCTCGAAGACGGCCGCGCGATCGTGCTTACCGACACGGTCGGATTCGTGCGGCATCTGCCTACCCAGCTGGTGGAAGCCTTCCGTTCGACGTTGGAGGAAGTGACGGACGCCGACCTGTTGCTGCACGTCGTCGACGGTTCCGATCCGCTTCCCGTGGATCAGATCACCGCAGTTCGCGAGGTGATCATGGACGTCGTCAAGGAACGCGAGTCCAAGATGCCGCCGGAACTGATCGTGGTCAACAAGATCGATGCCGCAGATCCGGTGCAGTTGACTCAACTCCGTGGTTTGTTCCCGGGAGCGCGCTTCGTTTCTGCACGGACGGGCGAGGGAATCGAAGAGCTGCGCGATCATCTCGGTGAAGTCCTTGCCTGGCCGGAAGCGCAGGTTGACGTTCTGGTGCCGTACACGCGCGGCGATCTCGTCGCTCGGATCCACACCGAAGGCCGAATCACGCATTCCTCGCACGAGGCCGACGGCACACGCGTCGAGGCTCGGGTGCCTACAGCGCTCGCCTCGGTGCTCGCCGAGTTCGCCGTCGACGCTGCAGTGGCTCCTGCCTGAGTCGATGCGGTCGATTGTGATTGCGGGGGCGCTCTCGTGTGTACTCCTCGGGGCCGCACCAGCGGGTGCGGCACCCGAGGTTCGCAGCGCGCAATTCGAAACATATTGCAGCCCCGTGGATCCGGGCCTCGAAGAGCTTTCCGGTCTGACTTCGATCGACGGTGTGCTCTATGCGATCGGCGACAGCGGTACCGATCATCGGTTGGCTGTCCTCGATGAACAATGTGTAGTCGTGCGTTGGCTCGACGTTCCTGTCGATCCCTACGATGTCGAAGATCTTGCCTCTCACGGTGGACGCCTGTGGCTTTCCGATACCGGGGACAACCGTGCGCGCCGCGACACCATCGCGATCACCGGTATGGATCCCTCGACCGGTGCGGGTGAACTGCATCGTTTGACGTATCCGGACGGACCGCACGACGCGGAGACGCTGCTGATAGAGCCGTCGGGACGGCCGGTCGTGGTGACCAAGGAGCTTTCCGGAGTCAGTGGGATCTACGTCCCTGTCGGTGACACGACCGTCGATCAGTTGTCTTCACCAGGTCCGACGCCACTGCGGAAGGTGGGCGAGTTGGCCTTCGAGCGCACCGCAACTCCCGGTGGTCCGCCCTTCGTTGCTGGTTCGATTTTGGCCACCGGTGGGGCGACCAGTGCTGACGGTACCGTTGTCGCGATCCGAACGTACAACGATCTCTACCTGTTCGGCGTCCACGGCGGCAATATTGTGGAGGCCCTCGGGAGCGACCCCGTCGTTGTCGCGGCGCCCCAGCAGCCCCAGGGTGAGGCGCTTGCCTTCGATTCCGATGGAAACCTACTCGTCGCGTCAGAGGCAGTCTCGTCGGATGCAGCGGCCGGGCCGCTACCCCCTATACAGATGCTTCGTGGTGCAACCGATCTGGTGACCGCCGAACGTACCGATACACAACTCGCGACGGCCGGCACCGAGGCCGAATCGAAGAACCGATGGGTACTCGGTGCGATGGCCGTCGCGGGTGTTCTCGTTATGTTGTCTGTCGCCTACGGCGTCAGGGCTGCACGCCGCCGGTGACGCGGAGGGACGTCAGGCGTCCAGATCGGCGGCGACCAGCGCCACGATCTTGTCGAGTGTTGCCTGATCCTCGCTCTCGACGACTACGTCGGTCCCCTTGGTGGCGCCGAGGGTCATGATCATCAGTGCGGATCCGGCGTCGACCGGCTCCTGGTCTTCCACCGCGAGGGTGACGTCGACGCCTGCTTCGGCAACGGCGTCCGCGATGAGGGCTGCGGGGCGCGCGTGCAGGCCGATGGACGATCCGACGGTGACTGTGGTGCTGGGCATGGAGTGCTCCTTGGTTGTGTGTAGCGGGGGTGGTCGATCAGGCGGTGACGAGATCGGGGTCGAGCTCTGCCTCGGTGGGCGAGTTCTTGCCCTTGACGAACTGCTTCGCTGCGATGACCAGCACTGCCGAGACGATCGTGCCTGCCGCCAGGGCGACCAGGAACCACAGGATGCCGCCGACGGCGAAGAATACGAAGATTCCGCCGTGTGGCGCACTGAGTGTCACGTCCATCGCCATGACCAAAGCGCCTGTGACCGCTCCACCTGCCATCATCGACGGGATGACGCGCAGCGGGTCTGCTGCGGCAAACGGAATGGCGCCCTCGGAGATGAATGCAGCACCGAGGAACCATGCAGCCTTGCCGTTTTCGCGTTCTGCCTCGGTGAAGATCTTGGGGCGGACGGCCGACGCCAGGGCAAGAGCAAGAGGGGGAACCATTCCTGCCGCCATCACTGCGGCCATGATGCGAAGCGACGCGGTGTCGGTGACGGAAAGACCTGCGGTGGCGAACGCGTAAGCAGCTTTGTTGACCGGTCCGCCTAGGTCGAAGCACATCATGAGGCCGAGGATGATGCCGAGGATGATGATCGAGCTGCCGGTCAGACCGTTGAGCCAGTTGGTCAGTCCGCTGGTGATGGCGGCAAGCGGCTTGCCGAGCACGAGGAACATGATGGCGCCGACGATCAACGTGGCGAACAGTGGAATGATGACGACAGGCATGAGACCGCGGAGAACCGTCGGGATCTTCCACCTACTGATCGACAGTGCGACGAAGCCTGCGATCAGACCGCCGACGAGACCACCGATGAAGCCCGCACCGACGAGCACGGCGACAGCGCCTGCCGTGAAGCCCGGCGCAAGACCGGGTCTGTCGGCGATGGCATACGAGATGTAGCCGGCGAGTGCAGGCACCAGGAAGCTGAACGACAACGCGCCGATCTGGAACAGTACTGCGCCGAGATACGCGGTCAGCCCGCCGGTGGGAAGCGAGGTGAGGGAGTTGTTGACGACGATGTCCTCGGCGACATCCTTGATCTCGTATCCACCCAGCAGGAAGCCGAGAGCGATCAGCAGACCACCCGCTGCGACGAACGGAATCATGTAGCTGACGCCGGTCAACAGGATCTGCCGGATGCGTGTGCCCCAGCCCAATTCACCTGCGCCGGTGCTGGCCGATCCCGCTGCTGCCGCAGTTCCGGAAACTCGTGCGGCATCGGGATCTTCGGCGGCACGTAATGCCTCGGTCACCATGACGTCGGGTTCGTTGATCGCGCGCTTGACACCCGAGGATACGACGGGCTTGCCCGCGAATCGTTCTTTGCCCTTGACGCCGACATCGGTGGCGAAGATGACGGCCTCGGCGCTCTCGATCAAAGCCGGATCGAGGGGAGTGCTACCGCTCGATCCCTGCGTCTCCACATGCACGGTGACCCCAGCGCGCTCACCGGCGGCGACGAGAGAGTCAGCAGCCATATAAGTGTGGGCAATCCCGGTAGGACATGCCGTCACCGCCACGATGTGCTTGGCGGCACTAGGGGTGGCCGCCGGGGTCGACGCTTCTGGAACGGAAGTTGCCGCAGCCTTCGCAGGGGTCTTTGCCGCCGGGTTGATGACGCCGTCTACCAGTGCGACGATGTCGGCCGGCGAAGGTGCGTCCCGAAGCGCGGTGACGAACTCTGGCTTGACCAGGGCGCGAGCCAGACTGGAGAGCAGCTTCATATGGGCTGAGCCGGCACCCGCGGGGGCGGCGATCAGAAACACCAGGTCTGCAGGACCGTCGGGTGCTCCGAAGTCGACCTTGGGATCGAGCCGTGCGAAACCGAGGGATGCCGAGGTGACTGCCTCTGAACGGCAGTGTGGGATGGCGATCCCGCCTGGTAAGCCGGTAGCGGACTGAGCCTCGCGAGCCAGGGCCGCTTCGCGGAGCGGGGCCGCGTCGGTCGCACGACCGGCTGTGGCGAGTAGCTCCGAGAGTCGTTCGATGACAGCATCTTTGGAGGCGCCGAGATCGGCATCGAGGAGGATGAGCTCCTCCGCGATGATCGCGGGATCACTGGTTGGTGTGGACATGACTTCGCTCCTAGGAGTGTGTCGACGAACGGGTGGGGGATGAGGTCGGGGGGATAGTCGAGCTGGTGGGCGGTGAATCGAGCGCCCGCACTGTCACCGATTCAGGGCGAGCTTGTTCCGGTGTCGGCAACGTCGTGCCGGGCAGAGCGGTAGCTGCTGTGCCGTAGGCAACGGCTCGGCGGAGTTTGTCCGCACCCGAGCATCGTTCGATATCGGCCAAAATGTAGCCGGCAAGCGATGAATCGCCCGCCCCCACGGTGCTGAGGGCCTCGATCCGAGGTGGGGTCGCGAACCATGCGCCCTCGGCGGAGACGAGTACCGCTCCCGCGCTACCGAGCGTCGCGAGTACCGCACCGACTCCACGATCAAGGAGTATCCGGCAGGCGGTGACCGTGGCCGTCGGATCGCCCGCCGCCGCAGCGCGTTCCAATTCTTCGGCATTCGCTCCGGTGAGTTGAGCCAGCTCCTCGGAGTTCGGCTTCACCACGTCCGGAGCCGAACCGGGGAACGAAGCAGCGAGCGCGAGGAGCGGCGCGTCGGAAGTATCGACCGCTACCTTCGACTGTGTATTGCGCAGCGCCCGCACGATGCTTGCGTACCAGTCGGTGGGGATGCCGGGCGGAAGCGATCCGGACAGTACGACCCATGCGGCGTCCCGGCCCAGATCGAGAACGGCATCGAACAATTCCTGCCGAGTGTTTACGGTCAGGGTTGCCCCAGGTTCGTTGATCTTGGTCGTTGTTCCACCAGGTTCGCTGATGGTGATGTTGGTTCGAGCCGGTCCGCTCGTCGGTACAGCGCAGTAACGGACGTCTTTCGCCTCCAACGCAGCGAGGAGCGGATCCGTCGGCGCTGCAGGTAGGACGGCCATCGCCTGCACACCGGACGAGGTCAGGACCCGGGCCACGTTGACCCCCTTTCCGCCCGGATCGCTGACCGATGCCCGCGCTCGATACACCCCGCCGCGGACGAGTTCGGAGTCCAGCACGACTGTCCGGTCGATGCTCGGATTGGCTGTCAGTGTGACGATCATGCGATCACGACCTCGATTCCGTTGTCGGTCAAACTTTTACGATCCGTTTCGTCGATCTCGTCGTCGGTTATCAGAACGTCGATGTTGTCCAGGCGACCGAAGCTGACGAGGTGCTCGCGGCCGATCTTGGATGAATCCGACAGCACGACGACATGGTTGGCGGTGCGCACCATCGCTCGTTTCACGGCGGCCTCGTCACTGTCGGGCGTGGACAACCCGTGCCCCACACTGAGTGCGTTGGTCCCGATGAATGCCACATCGACGCGCAGCCATTCCAACGCCGACAACGCTTCCTCGCCCACGGCGGCCTGTGTCGTACCGCGGACTCGACCGCCGAGAACGCGAAGACTCACCCCCGACAGTGGTGCGACCCGAGCAGCAATGGGAACCGAATTGGTGATGAGTGTCAGCTCGCGGTCGTTGCTGAGAAGGGCGGCGAGTCGACCGGTGGTGGTTCCTGCATCGAACACGGCGCTACCCCCGTTGAGCGGGAGGTAGGCAAGAGCTGCGACCGCTATTGCGTCCTTCTGCTCGGCCCGCGTGTACTCACGCTCGCCGACGCCCGGTTCGGTGGCGGTCAAGGCCGATGCCGGTACTGCTCCACCGTGGACCCTTCGGACAACCCCGAGGCGGTCGAGGACGGCAAGGTCGCGTCGAACGGTCTCGGTCGTCACGCCGTATGTGGTCGACAGATCTGAAACGGAGACTCGACCGCGGTTGCTGATCACCTCGGCGATTGCTTGCTGGCGCTCTTCTGCGTACACCTGCGCCTCCCTCCGAACTATTGTTGGTTTATGTTGTTTTACGCCCGTATGTGTTGACATGTCAAGAGCAAAGAGTAATCTCAGTCACATCAGTAGTAGATCTACGAGCTAGACCACACTTGTTCCAGAAACCGAGGAGGACGCATGGCGGGATCGCTTCGAGCCGATACACGAGAAGGTGCCACGGCTGCAGGAGAAGCCCTGACGCTGTCGGGCTCGTCGGTTCTGCATGGAACACCGGTAGTCCCGGGTGTCGGATACGGCCCGGTCATCCGCCCGGGCAAGCGTCCTGACGTCCCCGTCGACACAACTGTCGTCGACGAGGCGGAGCGAGGAACCGAACTCGAACGTTTCCGTTCGAGCGCGGCGAATGTTTCGGCGAGACTGCGTGCCCGTGCGGAACTGGCCACCGGAGCAGCGTCGGAAGTGCTCTCGGCAAATGCGGCGATGGCCCAGGATCGAGGCTGGATTGGCGCCGCCGAGAAACTCATCGCGAAGGGCGCTCTCGCAACTTCGGCAACAGTCGCCGCAACCGAGCAGTTCATCGCCATGTTCACCAAGCTCGGCGGACTGATGGCCGAGCGGGTGACCGACCTGCGTGACATCCGCGACCGCGTTATCGCCGAGATACTGGGGATTTCCGAGCCTGGGGTTCCGACTCCCGAGACGCCCTCTGTGCTCTTCGCCGACGATTTGGCGCCTGCCGACACGGCGGGACTCGATGCGGGTCTGGTTCTCGCACTGGCAACATCGCTCGGTGGACCGACAAGTCACACCGCGATCATTGCGCGCCAGCTCGGTATCCCGTGCGTCGTGGCGGTCACGGGGCTCGACGACGTTACCGAAGGTGCTCGCGCTCTGGTGAACGGAATAACCGGCGATATCGTGCTCGAGCCCGATGCGACCCTCGCGAGAGCCTCGGTGGACTCGGCTCGAGACGAATTGGATCGGGTGTCCCAATGGACAGGGCCCGGAGTCACAGCCGACGGCCACCGAGTCGACATCCTTGCCAACGTTCAGGACGGCGCGGGAGCTCGCGCAGCGAGGAAGACGGCCGCCGACGGGATCGGACTCTTTCGCACCGAATTGTGCTTCCTGGACCGCGACTCGGAACCTACCGTCGATGAGCAGGCCGAAATCTACGGTCAAGTGCTCGATGCGTTCGCCGGACACAAGGTTGTCGTTCGTACCCTCGACGCCGGATCGGACAAGCCCTTGCGCTTCGCCAATCATCCGGACGAGGCCAACCCTGCACTGGGTATTCGTGGCATCCGAATCGCTGAGCAGGACAGAGGAATTCTCTATCGTCAGCTCGACGGGATCGCTGCGGCCGCTGCGGCCACCAATTCGAGTCCTTGGGTGATGGCCCCCATGATTGCCACCGCGGCCGAAGCGGCTGCATTCGCCGCCGACGTCCGCGAGAGGGGCCTGACTCCGGGCGTCATGATCGAGGTCCCGGCCGCGGCGTTGCTCGCCGAGCACATTCTCGAGCATGTGGAGTTTCTGTCGATCGGAACGAACGATCTGGCGCAGTACACAATGGCCGCCGATCGGATGTCCTCCCAACTCGCATCGCTGACCGATCCGTGGCAGCCGGCGGTCATCGCGCTGGTCGCTCACACCGCGAAGGCCGGTATGGCCGTGGGCAAGCCGGTTGGAGTATGCGGCGAGGCCGCCGCCGACCCACTGTTGGCGTGCGTCCTGGTGGGCCTGGGTGTCACGTCACTGTCCGCTGCGTCTGCCGCAGTCGCACACGTAGGGGCGAAATTGTCCACGGTCACGCTCGAGCAGTGCCAGCGCGCGGCCGCGGTCGCGTCGAAGACCGACAGTGCCACGGCGGCACGCGAGGCGGCAGCGTCGATCCTGAACGAGTGACGAAGCGGCAGGCCCTAGGATTCGAACCCGTGAGAAGACAATTCGGATGGACCCTGCACGGCAACGGCAAGAACGTCGAGGCAGGGGCAGTTGTGGCACCGGACCAGCGCCTGTCGTGGCCGCGAACCGTGGGTATCGGTATGCAGCACGTCATCGCCATGTTCGGCGCCACGTTGCTCGTTCCGACGGTAACCGGATTTCCCGTCACCACGACCCTGTTGTTCTCGGGCATCGGTACCGCGTTGTTCCTCGTGATCACGCGGGGGCGCATCCCCAGCTATCTCGGATCCTCGTTCGCTTTCATCGCACCACTCAGTGCGGCACAGGCGAGCGGCCCCGCCGCGCAACTCGGCGCCGTCATGTCCGTGGGCGTCGTGCTGACACTCGTCGGATTGGTCGTCAAGTTCGCGGGCGGACGACTCATCGAAGCGGTGATGCCTCCCGTCGTCACAGGTGCGGTCGTCGTTCTCATCGGACTCAACCTCGCTCCCGCAGCGACGTCGTCGTTCGAGGCGCAGCCACTCGTGGCCGCGGTGACTCTCGCGGCGATCCTCCTGGTGACCGTCGCAGGCCCGGGACTGCTCGGACGCCTCGGAATCCTTGTCGGAGTCATCGTCGGATGGGTTTTCGCTGCTGTGTCAGGGCAGATCTCGGACGTCAAACTCGACGCGATGCGCGTTGCGGAGTGGATCGGTATTCCCGAATTCCGTGGACCGACGTTCGAATTGTCCGTCGTACTCATCGCACTACCCGTCGTCATCGTTCTCGTGGCCGAGAACGTCGGCCACGTCAAAGCAGTGTCGGCAATGACGGGTAAGAAACTCGACGACCTCGCCGGAGACGCACTCATCGCAGATGGATTGGCGACGACGCTGGCAGGTGCTGCGGGTGGCTCGGGCACGACGACCTACGCCGAGAACATCGGCGTGATGGCGGCGACCCGCGTGTACTCGACCGCGGCCTACTGGGTGGCCGCGGTGACGGCAGTCGTGCTCGCGTTCTCGCCGAAATTCGGCGCGTTGGTATTCACGGTCCCGGACGGAGTCATCGGTGGCGCGACACTGGTTCTGTACGGACTGATCGGGCTGCTGGGTGTGCGGATCTGGTCGGACAGCAAAGTCGACTTCACAGATCCCGTCAACCTCGTTGTCGTTGCTGCTGCCATCGTTGCCGGCATCGGCGATCTGACGCTGACGGTTGGGTCGGTGGAACTCGGCGGTATCGCCTGGGGATCGGTCGGAATCTTGGTCGGCTATCCCGTGCTGCGCGCCCTTTCTCGCACACAGCGCCGATAGCGGCACTACCTTCGGTCACCGATTCCGCGCGGCTCGGTCATCGACCGTGTGACCAATTCGGCCGTAGGCTCGAATCACGTCAGTTCACCGGCGGTGACCCATTGTGCCGCCGGTTGGCAATTCGAAGGAGACCGAAGTGGAACGCACGATATTCGATTCCGAGCACGACATGTTTCGCGAGTCGTACCGCAAGTTCCTCGACCAACACGTTGCGCCGAACCACTCCAAGTGGGAAGAGCAGAATCTCGTCGATCGTTGGGTGTGGGTAGAAGCTGGAAAGCAAGGATTCCTCGGCACCGACGTGCCGGAGGAGTACGGCGGCGGCGGTGTCAAGGACTTCCGCTACAACGCCATCGTCACCGAGGAAACCACCCGCGGCGGTTACAGCGGAATCGGATTCACGCTGCACAACGACGTCGTCGCGCCATACCTCATCAATCTGACGAACGAAGAACAGAAGCAGCGTTGGTTACCCGGATTCAGTTCCGGTGAGTTGATCACCGCGATCGCGATGACCGAACCCGGTACCGGTAGCGATCTGCAGGGAATCAAGACCAAGGCCGTTCGCGATGGTGACGAATGGGTCCTCAACGGGTCCAAGACCTTCATCACCAACGGAATCAATGCCGACCTCGTCATCGTCGTAGCCTGCACCGACCCCGACAAGGGTGCGCAGGGATTCAGCTTGCTCGTCGTCGAGCGCGACATGCCCGGTTTCGAACGCGGACGCAATCTCGACAAGATCGGGATGAAGGCGCAGGACACAGCCGAACTCAGCTTCACCGACGTCCGCGTGCCCGCCGCGAACCTTCTGGGTGAGGAGGGGATGGGCTTCATCTACCTGATGCAGAACCTGCCTCAGGAACGACTGTCCATTGCGGTCGTCGCAGCAGCCGCCATGGAGTCGGCGCTCGACATGACAATTCAGTACTGCCGTGATCGCAAGGCCTTCGGTAAGTCCATCGGCAAATTCCAGAACACACGATTCGTGCTGGCGGAGTTGGCAACCGAGACGACGGCCTCACGGATCATGGTCGACAAATTCATCGAACTGCTCAACGACGGCAAGCTGACAGTTCAGGAAGCCGCTATGGCCAAGTGGTGGACCACCGAGAACCAGGTGCGTCTCATCGACCGCTGCCTGCAACTGCATGGCGGATACGGATACATGAAGGAATACCCGATCGCCAAGGCCTACATGGACTCTCGGGTGCAGACAATCTACGGCGGAACGACCGAGATCATGAAGGAAATCATCGGGCGGGGACTGAATCTCTAGTACTCACCTCTCGATCGATACAGCGAAGGGCCGCAACCTCGAAACCTGAAGTTGCGGCCCTTCGCTCTACGAACTCGCTGATCAGAGCTTGCGCATGACCGTGACAACCTTGCCGAGGATAGCTGCGTCATTGCCCGGGATCGGTTCGAACAACGGGTTGTGCGGCAAGAGCCACACCTCACCCTTGGTGCGCTTGAATGTCTTCACCGTGGCTTCGCCATCGATCATGGCCGCAACGATGTCGCCGTTGTCGGCGACACTCTGCTGCCGAACCACCACCCAGTCGCCATCGCAGATCGCTGCTTCGATCATCGACTCGCCGACCACTCTCAACAGGAACAGGGAACCCTGGCCGACCAGTTCGCGGGGGAGAGGGAAAACGTCTTCGACCGCCTGCTCGGCAAGAATCGGACCGCCGGCAGCGATTCGTCCCAGTACCGGAACGAACGTCGGAGTCGGCAGCTGATCCTCCGCAGGCGCCGAGCCGTCGGCTACGGCTGCTGCGTGGTCTGCCTGAACCTCGTCGAGTCCGCGGACATCCACTGCGCGTGGGCGGTTCGGATCACGTCGGAGGAAGCCTTTGCGCTCCAGCGTGCGAAGTTGATGAGCGACCGACGAGGTCGACGTCAACCCGACCGCATCCCCGATCTCCCGGATGCTCGGCGGATAACCACGCTCGGTCACCGAAGCTCTGATGACCTCGAGAACCTTGCGTTGACGTTCGGTCAGGCCTGCATTGATGTCGGTGCCCTCACCTTCGAATGCCTTCGCCGTCGGCACCGAAGGCGCCTTGGCGGTTGTGGCGGTAGTCTTGGCAGCCTGCGCTGTGACCTTTCCACCGGTGGCACTTCCGCGCGTCTTTGCGCTCACTGACGTAGTCTTCGTCTTCCCGCTCGCCTTGCCCGTGGCTTTCGGTGACCCTGACGAGGTCTCTTCTTTCATTCGTGCATCCTCCTGCATCGCCTTCCCCTGCCGGGCATCTCGTGTGATCGAGTGGCCCGAACGCGTGGTGTGGATGTGACGTGTGGTTTCTGACACGAATCTAGCCCGAAAACCCTGTTCGATCAAACATCTGTTCGATCCGTGTCGCAACTTCTGCTGACATTGTCCGACTCGCGTGATAGAACTTCGAACAAGCGTTCATCGAACGCCTGATCGAATAGAGGTGAAAATCGCGTCGGTCGCGAGCATCACCACGGTCGATCTGTACACCGCAGTGGAGGTTCCGATGAGCATCACTACAGAGCGCCGCAGTGCTCTCACCAGTCGCGCAGTAGCAGGTCGGGGTACAGACGGTCGCGATACCCTCGATCGCACAATGCGCTCGGCCTCGTCCGTCCGCACTTCTCGCCCGCGCACGTCTTGCGCGTCACTCGACCGTCGACGCTACCTTCACGCTCTCGCGCAACAGGACCGCGGCAACCGGGTCATCGATCACAGCTCCGCCGATCACAGCTTCGACGACGAGGCGCCGCGTCAGACACTGTCGTGGACCGCCACGGTCGCGGGTGTGCTGATCACAGCCATTGTTCTTCTGGGCTTGGTAGGGCTTGCGAATCTACGCGCCGGATATCTCGACGGCGGTTCAGCGGGTGCTGTCACGGTCGTGGAGCACGGTGGATTCGTCGGTACTGCGGGTCAGGATGTCTTCACGGCCACCGACTCGGGCCAGTGATGCAGCGATGCCTCAAGTGCTCCTCGGTGATCGAGCCAGGTACGCGGCACTGGGCTCGATAGGACTCCGAGTATCCTCGGTACCTGCACCTCTTGCGCTACCAACGAGATGGTGTGACGGCTACGACGGAGGCTCCAACATGCATTGCCCGTTCTGCAAGCACCCCGACTCCCGAGTGGTCGACTCCCGCGAGGCGGACGAAGGTCAGGCGATCCGTCGTCGTCGCTCATGCCCGGAGTGTGGACGCCGCTTCACCACAGTGGAGACCGCTGTTCTGGCTGTCGTGAAGCGCAGCGGAGTCACCGAGCCCTTCAGTCGGGAGAAAGTAGTACGAGGCGTCCGTCGTGCCTGCCAGGGCCGCGATGTCGACAACGACGCACTGAATCTGTTGGCTCAGCAGGTCGAGGATGCAGTTCGTGCATCCGGATCGGCCGAGATCCCAAGCAACGAGGTCGGATTGGCTATTCTCGGTCCGCTTCGCGATCTCGACGAGGTTGCGTATCTACGGTTCGCGTCAGTGTACAAGTCCTTCAGTTCGGCCGAGGACTTCGAGAAAGAAATTCAGGACCTTCGCCAGCAGCGACAGTCAGCTGTCACTGTCGACTGAAGAACGCGTGCGCTCGACGGGCGTGAATCGGTCGACGCGAGGCCTCACTGTTGGCTTACGGCCTGGATTGCTTTCGTAATCCTCTTTTCCGATATCGGGTACGCCGTACGAATTCCTTGCGCGAAAAGTTGAATTCGTAACTCCTCGATCATCCAGAAGATCTCCTGCACTGGTTTGCTCTGCTGTCGGGCTTCAGGAAGCGACTTCAGCAGTCGGTCGTATGCCTCGTAGACTCGATCGAGTGCGTTCATTCCGGTTTCGTCCCGGTTCGCGCTGCTGGGTAGTGAGCCGAGTCGCCGAGTAGCGGCCGTGAGGTACCGGGGAATTTCAGCGAGCCTGGCAGAGCCGAATTCGAATACGAAGCCATTGAAGACCAGACCGGCTAGTTGCTCGCGAACGTCATCGGCGGTTTCGCCGCCTGCTCGTTCGAGTGCGGCTCGAAGCTCCACGGCCGCAGTCAGAATCGGTCGAATCAGTGCAAGGACCCGAGACGTGCGTTCGGTTACCTCGGCATTCACCGACTTGACCAGAGCTTCGAATTCTTGCGGCGAGCGGACGGGACCGCCGTGCGCACTCATCGACTCGTCGATCGCCGTCGTGCGGCAGTCCTCGAGTAGTGCTTCGATGCTGCCGTACGGATTCTGCCCGAGTGCGATTCTTTCCTTTGTCGGAATTCCAGCGATGAGTGCCTTTGTGCCGCGCGGTGCACGCTCGCTCAACAGAGCCCTGGTTCCGTTGCGCATTGCGGCACGCTGCTGGGCGAGTGTGCTCAGTACCCGGACCGCGACGCCACCGGTTTCCGGAACGAGTGCGGGATATCCGGTGACTCGTTGGCCACCGACAGAACGTGAGACGGTCTCCTCGAGAGTTCCCAGAGTCGAGGACGTCCATGCCAGCGTTGCCGCTCGCTCGGCTTGACCGACGGCACTGGCGACTTCGCGGTTCACTCGCGGTGACAGGGTCTGTCGGAGGGCAGTCAGGTTCTTGTTCGACCCGAGTACGTCTCCGTTGATATCCACTGCGACAAACGTCATCCGGAGATGGTCGGGGAGCTCGGAAACCTGAAAGTCTGCCGGATCGATCCGGCATGAACCCAACCGTGAGAGCTCACGGGCCAGCGCGGTGAGAACGGGTTCCGATCTCGGCTTCATCGCCGTCAGTGCGGCGGCGGCAAAGTCGGGAGCGGGCACCACGTTGCGTCGTAAAGTCTTGGGCAGCAGTTTGATCAGTGTGCTGATGAGTTCCGCTCGCATGCCCGGGACCAGCCAGTCGAATCCGACCGGTTGAACCTGCGCGAGCAGGGCGATCGGGATGCGGGCGCTGACTCCGTCGGCGGCGGAACCTGGCTCGAACTGATAGGTCAGCGGAAACTGGACCTCGCCTTGGCGCCACGCATCGGGATACTCCCCACCCAGTACGGATGCAGCGTCGGGATTGACGACGGTCGATGCTGTGAAGTCGAGGAGATCCGGCGTCGTGCGCCTCGTCTTCTTCCACCACGTGTCGAAGTGGCGAGCGGAAACGGCTTCCGCACCGATTCTGGAGTCGTAGAACTCGAAGAGTGCATCGTCGTCGACCACGATGTCGCGACGGCGGGCCCGATTCTCGAGCTCGCCGACGTCGTCGAGCAGTGCGCGGTTCTTGTGAAAGAACGGATGCTGCGTCGTCCACTCGCCCTGCACCAGTGCATGTCTGATGAACAGCTCGCGCGAGACTTCGGCGTCGATGCTGTGGTATCCGACAGGTCGGCCGGTTACGAGGGGAAGCCCGTACAGGGTGACGCGCTCGTATGCCATGGCCGATTGGCGTTTGGTGGACCAATGTGGCTCGGAATAGGTGCGTTTGACTAGATGTGGGGCGAGTCGTTCGGCCCACTCGGGTTCGATTCGGGCCGCCATGCGGCCCCACAGACGTCCGGTCTCGACCAGTTCGGCCGCCATCACCCAGCGTGGAGGCTTCTTGAACAGCCCGGAGCCGGGGAATATCGCAAAGTGGGTTCCGCGGGCACCCAGGAACTCGCGTTTGTCACCTTCTTTGACTCCGATATGCGAAAGGAGGCCGGCCAGGAGCGCCTGATGCAACGAATCGTGCGAGCTCGGCGCGTCGGGCACAGTCCAGCCGAGACCCCTGGTGATCTGACGTAGTTGACCGTGCAGGTCCTGCCATTCGCGCACACGGAGGTAGTGCAGGAATTCGTTTCGGCACATTCTTCGAAACTGGTTCGACGACAGGTCGTTTCGTTGGTCGCGGAGGTATTCCCACAGTGCTGTGTACGACAGGAAGTCCGAGTTCGGAGCCGTGAATCTTGCATGCTGCTCATCGGCTGCTTGCTGGTGTTCTGCTGGACGTTCGCGAACGTCCTGGATGGACATGGCCGAGACGACGACGAGAGCGTCGGCGAGCGCGCCCGTCTTGTTCGCTTCTACGAGCATGCGGGCCATGCGCGGATCGACTGGAAGTTGAGCCAGCTCGCGCCCGATCGGCGTGAGTTCGGACTCGCCGGTATTCGAGGACGGCTTCAAAGCCCCCAACTCTTCGAGCAAACCGATTCCGTCGCGAATGCTGCGCGGATCGGGCGGCTCGACAAAGGGGAATGCGTCGATCTTGCCCAGGCCGAGGGAAGTCATTTGCAGGATTACCGAAGCGAGGTTGGTGCGGAGGATCTCCGGTTCGGTGAACGGTGGCCGTGCCTCGAAGTCGTCTTCGGAGTACAGACGGATGCAGATTCCGTCGGCCACACGGCCACATCTACCTGCCCGCTGTCGGGCCGATGCTTGCGAAATCGGCTCGATAGGGAGTCGCTGGACTTTGGTGCGCAACGAGTACCGCGAGATGCGCGCGGTACCGGGGTCGACGACGTATCTGATCCCGGGGACCGTCAGTGACGTCTCGGCGACGTTGGTCGAGAGAACGACGCGACGGCCGGTGTGTGAGGAGAACACGCGGTGCTGCTCATCGGCGGACAGGCGCGCATACAGGGGTACGACCTCGGTGTTGCGTAGCTGCCGATCGCGCAATGCATCGGCCGTATCGCGGATTTCGCGTTCACCGGAGAGGAAGACGAGAATGTCGCCTTCACCTTCGGCCATGAGTTCGTCGACGGCATCGCATGTTGCGTCGACGGGATCTCGGTCGACTGTCGTCTCGCCTGCGTCGACCGTCAGCGGGCGGTACCGCATCTCCACGGGGAACGTGCGTCCGGACACTTCGATGATGGGGGCCGGTACACCGTCCCGGGCGAAGTGCTGGGCGAATCGTTCCGGATCGATCGTTGCGGAGGTGATGATCACCTTCAGATCGGGCCGGCGGGGGAGTAGCTGAGCGAGGTAGCCGAGGATGAAGTCGATATTGAGACTTCGTTCGTGAGCCTCGTCGATGATGAGTGTGTCGTACTGCCGGAGCATCCGGTCTCGTTGAATCTCGGCCAAGAGAATTCCATCGGTCATCAGCTTGACCAGGGTCGAGTCCGAGGATTGATCGGTGAATCTGACCTTGTAGCCGACAGATTGTCCGAGGGTCTCGCCCACCTCCTCGGCGATGCGCTCGGCAACCGTTCTGGCAGCGAGTCGACGGGGTTGGGTGTGGCCGATGGATCCTCGGATCCCACGGCCTAGTTCGAGACAGATCTTGGGAATCTGTGTCGTTTTGCCCGATCCGGTTTCCCCGGCGACGATCACGACCTGATGTTGCTCGATCGCGGCGGCGATGTCGTCCTTGCGGCGGCTGACCGGAAGCGCCTCGGGATACTCGATCGTCGGAACCGCGGCACGCCGATTCGCGATCAGAGTCTCGGCGCGAACGATCTCGGGTTCGGTCGCTGCCAGGGCATCGTCGGTGCGGGCACGTTCGAGCTTGCGTCGTAGGCGGTGGGCGTCGCGCACGGAGACCGACGAAAGTCGGGCGGTCAGGGTGCGTCTGAGACTCGGAGACGGGGATGTTGATGTGGACATGCTGCCCACCAGGGTATCTGCCCGGTTGCTCGAGAGCTGGACTGCCCGACCCAAACGCAGGCAAATCACTGCCGGTTCGTGCCAAGATCGACTATGACGACCTCGCAGCGTGCGCCCGCAGCTCTCGGTACACACGTGCTCGTGAGGGCCTTCCGGCTTCTGTTTGCTGCGCTCACGTTCGCCGCGCTCTCGTGGATCGTCGCAAAAGGCCTGGACAGTAGCTCTTTCTCACTCGCCAACTACTTCAGCTACTTCACCGTGCTCAGCAATGTTCTGACCGTCCTCGTGCTTGCGGTGGGCGGAGCCGCTGACCCGCAGGGAGAGCGGTGGCAGTTGTTCCGCGGGGGTGTGACGTTGTACATGGTCATCACCGGGATCATCTACGCCGTTCTTCTCGCCGGGATCGACGTCGGCGTCGCTGATCCGTGGACCAACAATGTGGTTCATCGAATCATGCCGGTGGTGCTTCTGATCGACTGGATCGTGATGCCGCCGCGCAAGAAGATTTCCGACGCACAGTCGCTGATCTGGCTGGTCTTTCCCTTCGTCTACGGGATCTACAGTCTGATTCGCGGTCCGATCGTCGACTGGTATCCGTATCCGTTCCTCGATCCGCGCGGCCAGGGATACGTTGCGTTGGTGATCGGTCTGCTCGTACTCACCGTCGCCTTCGTGTTGATGGCACTTGCGGTGAACGCTGTCGGCCGGCTCGGATGCCGATGGCGGTACGGGGAACAATCGGAGGCAGCTCGTTGACTAAGCTCGGAGCCATGTCTTCTGTGGCCGATACTTCCCCTGAGTCCACCTCGTCCGCCCTATGGCACGGTTTCGCCGATATGGGTGCAGTGACCAGAACAGGCCCCTTCGTCGTCTCACGTGGCGAGGGAGCTCACATCTGGGACCGGGACGGCAACAAATATCTCGATGCAACTGCCGGGCTGTGGTTCACGAACGTCGGTCACGGACGGACCGAGATTGCCGACGCCGTCGCCGCCCAGCTCGGATCGCTGGCGCACTACTCCAACTTCGGTGATTTCGTCCCGGAGACGACGCTGGCTCTCGCGGAGCGGCTCGGGAAGATCGCGCCCGTCGCGGGTAGCAAGGTGTTCTTCACCTCGGGTGGCTCCGACTCGATCGACACAGCGGCGAAATTGGCCAGGCGTTACTGGCACGAGATGGGCAAGCCTGGGAAAAAGCTCATTGTCGGTCGTGAAAAGGCTTACCACGGAATGCATGTCGCAGGTACTGCACTGGCAGGCATTGCGGTGAACCGGGAGAACTACGGCGAGTTGATGCCGGACGCGCGCACTGTCGCTTGGGACGATGCGAAGAGCTTGCTGGCGCTCATCGAGGAAGTCGGGGCCGACAAGATCGCCGCCTTCTTCTGCGAGCCCATCATCGGTGCCGGTGGGGTCTACCTGCCGCCGAAGGGGTATCTGCAGGAGGTACGCCAAATCTGTCGTGACAACGACGTCCTGTTCGTCACGGACGAGGTAGTGACCGGCTTCGGCCGAATCGGCGGCTCCTGGTTCGCGTCGACTCGTTTCGACCTTCAGCCCGACCTGATGACCACTGCGAAGGGGCTTACCTCGGGGTACGTCCCGATGGGTGCGGTGTTCGTCGCCCCGCACATCGCCGAGCCGTTCTACTCCGGTGGCGTCTGGTGGCGCCACGGCTACACCTACGGTGGACACGCAGGGGCAGCGGCCGCGGCGATGGCAACACTGGACATCATGGAACGCGAGAACCTGCTGCAAGAGTCCGCTCGACTCGAGACGTCGCTGCACACCCATCTGGCCCCACTCGCCGAACATCCTCGCGTGCAGGAGGTTCGCAGCGGACTCGGTGCAGTAGCAGCAGTGCAGCTGGTCGATCCGGCCGAGGCGCTCCCCTTCGTCGCGACGCTCCGCAAACACGGTGTCTCCGGGCGCGCTGCAGGGCAGGGCGCGATGCAGATCTCGCCGTCGTTCGTGATGACGGACAACGAGGTGGAAGAACTCGCTGCTCGGATCCTCAGCGCGCTCGGCTGAACCGGTCCTTCAGGCGCTGCACTCGGGTTCGATCGGGTGCAGCGTCGAGCATTGGGGCTTCGGCTGCCTCGGCGAAACGCTTGTGCAATTGATCGCGGACCTCGTCGGGGGCATACGCCTGCCGCTTGCGTTCCGACTTCACGACGAGGGCGCCTGTCGCGGCAACACCGACGACGCCTGCCATCCCGAGGATCTTCCACAGCTTCATCGCTTCACCGTACTGTGATCGCGGGCGGGTGAGCGATCGCGGAGTTCGGCGACGAGGTCTTCTACGAGGATCTTGATCTTGTCGCGGATCGGACGGACGGCGTCGATGCCCTTGCCTGCGGGGTCGGGCAACGCCCAGTCGCGGTACTGGACCCCGGAGAAAACCGGGCATGCGTCGCCACAGCCCATGGTGATGACGACGTCGGAGGTTTCGACGGCGTCGGGGGTGAGGATCTTTGGTGATTGCGCCGAGATGTCGATACCGAGCTCGGCCATCGCCTGGACGGCGGCTGAATTGATGCTTTCTGCCGGTGTGCTGCCGGCAGAGCGAACCTCGACGGCCCCATCGGCAAGATCGCTCAGAAAACCGGCGGCCATCTGCGACCGTCCTGCGTTGTGGACGCAGACGAACAACACACTGGGGATGCTGGACATCAAGACTCCTTTGTCGCTGCCGGCGAGGCCGAAATGAAGCGTTTACGTAGTGCGAGTGAGACGTAGACGAGCCCGACGAGGACTGGGACTTCGATGAGCGGGCCGACGACCCCGGCCAGTGCCTGCCCCGATGTTGCGCCGTAGGTGGCGATGGCGACGGCGATGGCGAGTTCGAAGTTGTTGCCTGCCGCGGTGAAGGCGAGCGTAGTGGTGCGTGCGTAGCCCAGGCCCATTGCGGCCCCGAGGGCATAACCGCCGCCCCACATCACCGCGAAGTAGACCAACAGTGGCAGTGCGATACGAATTACGTCCAACGGTTGGGAAGTGATCCGATCACCCTGCAGCGCAAAGAGAATGACGATGGTGAACAGCAGGCCGTAGAGAGCCCACGGCCCGATCTTACGGATGAACTTCGACTCGTACCACCCCCTGCCCTTGGTGCGTTCGCCCAAGTAGCGCGAGGCGAACCCCGCGATCAGCGGTATGCCGAGGAAGATCAGCACCGACTTCGCTATCTGCCAGGGGGAAGCCTCGATGGTGGTCTGCTCTAGGCCGAGCCAGCCCGGTAGGACGGAAAGATAGAACCATCCGAGGACTGCGAACATGAATACCTGGAAGACCGAGTTGATGGCGACCAGGACGGCGGCGGCTTCCCGGTCGCCGCACGCGAGGTCGTTCCAGATGATGACCATCGCGATGCAGCGGGCGAGACCGACGATGATCAGGCCGGTGCGGTACTCGGGCAGGTCGGGGAGGAAGAGCCAGGCGAGAGCAAACATCAGCGCCGGGCCGAGGACCCAGTTGAGTACCAACGATCCGCCCAGCAGGCGCTTGTCTCCGGTGACGGTATCCAGTCGGTCGTATCGGACCTTCGCCAGGACCGGATACATCATGACCAGCAGACCGATTGCGATAGGTAGTGAGACGCCGTCGATCGAAATGGTCGAGAGGGCGTCGTTCATGCCCGGAATCAACCGACCCAACGCCAAGCCGATGACCATCGCGACGCCGATCCATACCGGCAGGAACCGGTCGAGAGTGGAGAGCTTACCGACGACGGCCGGGTGATCGGAGGTGTTCGCCTGGCTACTCATGCCATCACCAGCGCAGCATCGTCGGTGGTCGGGTCGGCGGCAGCCAAGACCGATGACAATCGTTGCAGCGCAGCAGGTATAACCCAGTAGTAGACCCAGGTGCCCCGGCGTTCGCAGTCGAGCAAACCAGCTTCACGCAACACTTTGAGATGATGGGAGATCGTCGGCTGAGACAGGTCGAACGAATCGGAGATGTCACACACGCACGCTTCACCACCGGCGTGACTTGCGATCAGGCTCAGAAGTCGAAGCCGGGCCGGATCGCCGAGTGCTTTGAACATTCGGGCGAGACCGCCTGCCCAGTCGGCGGACAATGGCTCGGCAATCAGCGGTGAGCAGCACACGCCGCTGCTGAGGTCGTCGACGGAGAGAGGCTGATTCGACATATGTCTATATTGATCAATTTCGAATCAAACGTCAAACGCCTCCAGCGCATACCTGGTGGGGGAGTTCGAGGTTTCGGGACGATCTAGGCTGAGCGACATGACTGCGTCGCGGATCGATTTGAACACAGCAGTTGATGCGACTCGTACCGGAGACATCTGGATCTTCCGCGGCCATTCTGCCACGGATCGTGCGATACAGACGTTGACCAACAGTCCGGTCAACCACGTCGGCATGGCAGTCGTGGTCGACGACCTTCCTCCGCTCATGTGGCACGCCGAGTTGGGAAAATCGCTGCAGGACATGTGGACCGGCAATTTTCAGCGCGGCGTACAGCTGCATGATCTCCATGCGGCAGTGATGCAGTGGTCGCACAAGTACGAGCAGCGTTGCTGGCTCAGGCAACTCGACAGTGCAGTCACACGAGAGCAGGAAGATGCATTGCTGCGGACCATAGCTCGAATGGACGGAACGGCGTTCCCGACTACCGCGAAGCTGGCGGGGCGGTGGTTCAAGGGGCGCGTGCCGAGCTTCCGTAAGAGTGAGCAGCATGGCGCCGCTCTGGAAACAGCGTACTGCGCAGAAGTAGTCGCCATGACCTACGAATCGATGGGTCTGCTGAACGGTAACAAGAAGGCGAATTGGTTCGATCCCGGAAAATTCTGGAGCGGTGACCGGTTACCCCTCGCTGAAGGCGTCCACCTCGGCGACGAGATCGCCGTCGATGTACCCGAGAGCCGGCCGGCCATCACCGAGTGAACTGACAGAAAAAGGGGCCCGCACACCTTGTGTGCGGGCCCCTTTCGCTGTGTATGTCGCTATCGGACAGTCGCTCCGTCGAGCGTGCGGCTGGCCTCGATGGCCTGGCCGACGCCCGCGACGATCGAAGCTGCGCGGATCGACTCGAAGATGACCTCACGGTCGACGCCTTCGTCGCGAAGGGTCTTCTCGTGTGCCTCGACGCAGTGGTTGCACCCGTTGACGGCCGAGACCGCCAGCGAGAACAGTTCGAAATCTGCCTTGTCGACGCCGGGATTGCCGATGATATTCATCCGCAGACCTGCGCGAAGGTCGTCGTACTTGCCGTCGAGGTAGCCCTTGGTGCGGTAGAAGACGTTGTTCATCCCCATGATGGACGCTGCACCCAGAGCGGCGTTGTAGGCATCGGCGGACAACGTGTCCGCAGCCTCCTCGGCGATCTCCTTCAGCGTCGTCGCGGACTTGGTGGCGGCAGCAGTGGCGAGAAGCGTGCCCCAGAGCTGCTGCTCACTCAGAACCGTCGATCGCGCAATGGAACTCAGGTTGAGCTTGAGATCCTTGGCGTACTCCGGGAGAGCATTCTTCAGATTCTCTACGCTCATGTCAGACGCTCGCCGTCAGCAGTTCGCCCGCGTCGATGGTGGGGTCGCCCTTCTTCCAGTTGCATGCGCACAGCTCGTCGGACTGCAGTGCGTCGAGAACACGCAGAACCTCGTCGACGTTGCGGCCGACGGAACCTGCGGTGACCGAGACGAACTGGATCTCGTTGTTCGGATCGACGATGAATGTCGCGCGGTCGGCGACACCATCGGAGTTGAGAACACCTGCAGCGGTTGCGAGCTCACGCTTGAGGTCGGAGAGGATGGGGAACGGAAGGGTCTTCAGGTCCTCGTGCTGTGCACGCCACTGGAAGTGCACGAACTCGTTGTCGACGGACGCTCCGAGTACCTGTGCGTCACGGTCGGCGAACTCTTCGTTCAGCTTTCCGAATGCGGCAATCTCGGTCGGGCATACGAAGGTGAAGTCTTTCGGCCAGAAGAAGACGATGCGCCACTTGCCTGCATAGTCATCGCTGGTGACGGTGGTGAAGTAGTCGTCGGGCTGCTGGGCGTTCACCTTCGACAGGTCTCCGCCGATAACGCCGGTGAGATTGTATGCGGGGAACTGATCGCCGATTGTCAACAGGGCCATATGGTCCTCCTCTGTAGTGGTGCGCATGCGTCGCGCTCGTGGTGCGCGTCGGATTCGTACATGCACGGTGTCGCGTATGGGTGGAGTCGTGTGTGGAGCGCCGCCGGGTGTATTCGGTGCTTCCTACGGTCGAACTCCGACATGTACGAGTGTGCCAAAAAATATGCGAAAGGTAAAGGTGATTAGTAGCACTAGACTGATAGGCATGACTGATAGAAGTTATCAACCGACGCTCTCACAGCTGCGTGCTTTCGTCGCGGTTGCCGAGCAACGTCATTTCGGAAGTGCCGCGGCGCGACTGCACATCAGTCAGCCGACGCTCTCGCAGGCCCTCGCCTCACTGGAACAGGGACTGGGCGTTCAGCTTGTCGAGCGAAGTACACGGCGAGTTCTGATGACCACTGCGGGTACGCATTTGCTCGAGCATGCACGGGCAACCCTCGATGCGGCCGACGGATTCGTTTCCGAAGCATCCGGCATGGGAGGTCGACTGTCGGGTCCACTTCGTCTCGGACTCATACCCACAGTAGCGCCGTACGTGCTACCCGCCTTGCTCCCGGCGATGCGAGCCGAATTTCCGGACGTGAACGCGCACATCGTCGAGGATCAGACGGACCGACTGCTGGCCTCGTTACGGTCGGGAGCGATCGACGCAGCAGTGGTCGCGCTTCCCACCGAAGAATCCGGCATCGTCGAAATACCGCTGTATGCAGAAGATTTCGTGCTCGTCGTCCCCGTCGGTCACGAACTCGACGGACGCCGTGATCTGACCCTGTCCGTACTCGTCGACCTGCCGATTCTGTTGCTGGACGACGGTCACTGTCTGCGAGATCAGACACTGGACCTCTGTCGGTCGGTCGACGCGGTCCCTGCGGCCGGGGACACGAGAGCAACCTCGCTTGCCACGGTAGTTCAATGTGTCGCAGGCGGTCTCGGCGTCACACTCGTCCCGAGATCGGCTGTTGCCGTGGAGATGGGCAAGGGCGCGCTGGGTCGGGCAGAGTTCGCGGACCCGAAGCCCGGTCGGCGCATGGGCCTGGTACACCGTGCGTCGAGCGGGCGCGCCGAAGAGTATCGGGCACTGAGTGCACTGGTCTCGCGGATCGGATCGGCCGTAAGCCCAGTAGTTGCCCAGTAGCCGGCTGTAGAGGTAGCGAACTCAGCCGGCGGTGATAGTGATCTCGTCGAACACGATCTCACCGAGAGCATCGGACTCCTCGACATCGACGACCGCGTCGAACGACCACCCGTGATCGCCGTCGGGATCTTCCAGTACCTGCCTGACCGTCGTCCGGTCGCTGCCAACCGTGAGTTCGAACAGTGCCGGACCACGCGCGGACGGGCCGGTACCGATCTCGCCGTACTCCTCGAAGAAGGGCTCGAGTTCTGCTTCCCAATCAGGGCCGTCGTCCAACGCGTCGAGCGCGTTCCACCAACCCGCCGCCGCGAAGTCCACTCGTTTGAAGATGGCGTTGCGGACCATCACGCGGAACGCGCGTGCATTCGCAGAAATCGGCTTCGGCGTGTCACCGCCATAGGGTTCGGGCTTGGTCTCGGCTTCCTCGCCCGGGTCGGTGAGGTTTTCCCATTCGTCCAGCAGACTCGAGTCGACCTGGCGAACGAGTTCCCCGAGCCACTCGGTGATGTCCTGCACTTCCTCGGTCCGGGCTTCCGGCGGCACCGTCTGGCGTAGGGCGCGATACGCGTCGGCGAGGTATCGAAGAACAAGTCCTTCCGAACGGCTGAGACCGTAGTGACTGATCAGCTCCGTGAAGGTCATCGACCGCTCGACCATGTCGCGGACAACGGACTTGGGGGAGAGCGCGACTTCCGTCAGCCACGGATGCCCACCGCGGTAGATCTCGAAGGCTGGCACGAGAAGCTCGGCGAGGGGCTTCGGCCACGTCACCTCCTCGAGCAGTTCCATTCGCTCCTCGTACTCGATACCGTCCGACTTCATCTGCGCGACTGCTTCTCCGCGAGCCGCGTGCTGCTGGGCCATGAGGATCTGGCGGGGATCGTCGAGTGTCGACTCGATGATCGACACCACATCGAGTGCATGCGTATCGGATTCGATATCGAGCAGATCGAACGAGGCGAGTGCGAACGGTGACAGTGGTTGGTTCAGTGCGAAGTTGGGCTGTAGGTCGACCGTGAGACGGGAGTGTCGTCCTTCGGCATCCGGCTCCGCGAGCTGTTCGACGATGCCCGCCGAGACGAGACCGCGATAGAGCGAGAGTGCTCGGAGAATATGCTTGCGCTGGGCAGGTCGGGTCTCGTGGTTGTCCTCGAGTAGATGTCGCATTGCAGTGAAGCAATTGCCCGGTCGCGCAATGACATTGAGCAACATTGCATTACTGACCGAGAACCTCGAGACCAGCGCCTCGGGACTCGCTGTGATGATCCGGTCGAACGTCGGCTCACCCCACGAGACGAAGCCATCGGGCGCCTTTTTGCGTTGAACCCTCTTGAGCTTCTTCGGATCGTCACCAGCCTTCGCGACGAGCCGTGCATTCTCGATGTCGTGTTCCGGCGCCTCGACGACGACGGTTCCGAGCGTGTCGTATCCGGCGCGTCCTGCGCGTCCGGCGATCTGGTGAAACTCTCGAGCGCGTAGTTTGCGGGTGCGAATACCGTCGTATTTGGTCAGTCCGGTGAACAACACGGTTCGGATCGGAACATTGATGCCCACACCGAGGGTGTCGGTGCCGCAGATGACCTTGAGCAGACCGTCCTGGGCAAGTTTCTCCACGAGGCGTCGATACTTCGGGAGCATGCCCGCGTGGTGCACGCCGATTCCGTGCCGCACCAGTCGCGAGAGTGTCTTGCCGAAACCCGTCGTGAAGCGGAATTGGCCGATCGCATCGGCGATCTGCTGCTTTTCGGACTTGGATGCCACGTTCACGCTCGTGAGCGCCTGCGCTCGTTCGAGGGCGGACGCCTGGGTGAAGTGCACGACGTACACGGGTGCAAGATGCGTCGAGACCAACTCCTCGATGGTCTCGCCGATCGGTGTGCTCACGTAGGAGAACATCAAGGGCACAGGCCGTTCGGAGCCCGACACCACGGTGGTGGGTCGTCCGGTGCGGCGGGTGAGATCGTCGCGAAAGAAAGACACGTCGCCCAGAGTCGCCGACATCAGCAAAAATTGAGCGTTCGGCAACTCGATGATGGGAACCTGCCAGGCCCATCCTCGGTCGGGTTCGGAGTAGTAATGGAACTCGTCCATCACCACCTGTCCGATATCGGAATTCGCTCCCTCGCGGAGAGCTAGATTCGCGACGATTTCCGCGGTCGCGCAGATGATCGGGGCGCCCGCGTTGACCGCGGCATCGCCCGTCATCATGCCGACATTTTTTGCGCCGAAGATCTCGCACAGTGCGAAGAACTTCTCGCTGACCAGAGCTTTGATGGGTGCGGTGTAGAAGGTCCGCTTGCCGGCTGCCATCGCAGCGAAGTGCGCGCCGACAGCAACCATCGACTTTCCCGAGCCGGTCGGTGTCGCGAGGATGACATTGGACCCCGACACCAGCTCGATCAAGGCGTCTTCCTGGGCCGGGTACAGATTCAGCCCTCGATCGCTGGTCCACGTGGTGAAAATGTCGAACAATGTGTCCGGATCCTGTGCCTCGCTGGTCGTGGGGGCAGGTACGAGTTCGGAGAGGAGCACCGTAACAGGCTATGGTGCGCTGGCCGCGTCGCCATCAGCGGCCCGTGCGCAGGGCGTGTCAGGTCGCGCTGCGTTCGTCCGCTCCCATGGCACCCAGTACCGCGCGTCTGGTGCTGGCGTTCCCGGTGATCATGTCTTCACCGACTCCGGTGACGAGGAAGTTCCGCCATCGAGTCTCGTCGAATTCCAGGCACGGCGTCGAGGCCAAGAATTCCTCGAGCACGTGCAGGAAATGCATCGGATCGTCGCGGAACGGGAAGTGCCCGGCCCCTCGAAACACCGAGAGTCGGGATCCGGGCATCGCGGAATGCGCGAGGTGCGCATGACTGACCGGTATCACCACGTCCCGATCTCCCCATACGAGCAACACCGGGAGATTCTCGGTGAGATAACACCTGTCGAGCATCGTCACAACCTGGCCACGCCAATCGACGACAGCGCGCAGGGTGCGGAGGTATGCCTCGTGTGCAGTGGGATCCGGCAGGCCCGCCAGGACGCGCACGAGATCTGGTGTGTCGTGGAGCAAGGCACCCGGCCGCAGCCGCGTCGTATTCAGTTTTCCGATGAGGTTGCCGGCCAACCTGACGACCGACATGGCTCCGGGGAGACGCAAAAGCTTGACTGCTTCGCTTGCCAACGGCACCGAAGCCAATCGAAGAAGTGGATGGACATCTTTGGTGACTCCACCGGAGGACACGAGAACGAGTCGGTCCACCACGTGCGGAAATTGGTAGGAGAACTGCATCGCGACACCGCCGCCGAGCGAGTGGCCGATAACCGTCACATGGTCGATTCCCAGGACGGACAACAGGTCGCGCATGCCGTTGGCGTACGCAGCCACCGAGTAGTCGGCGCGGGGTTTGTCGGATTGCCCGTGTCCCAACAGATCGGGTGCAATGACCGTGTGGTTCTGGGCAAGATGCGGAATTATTGCGTTCCACGTTTCGGAGTTGTCACCGATTCCGTGAATCAACAACAGAGCTGGGCCTTCGCCCGCCATCCGGAACGCTCGCCGATAACCATGAATGGTGCGGAAGATCAATTTCGGCTCTGCATCGGGAACCGGGCGGAGCTTGCGCGTGCGAGGACTGCTCATGGCGCACCTCCTGATTCCTCAACTTCTGTACTTCCTTGACACTGCTGTACATCCTCGACAGCTCTCTCCTCGAAGACTCTCGCACGAGTAAAGACGCTCGATACGACATCGAGAGGAATTCTGGTTACATGTATGTTTCGTTATCCCACAGGGACGCAATCTGGACAAACTCGGATGGGTGATCGTGTGAACGTTCACACAATCACCCATCCAATGGTCGAACTATGTACCGGTCAGTGCCCGGTATCGGTGCCGTCCGTGTCGGTACCTGTCGTATCCAGATCTTCCGGCTCGGCCTCGAACCCGCCCTGCTCGGCGAGGAACTTCTCGAACTCCGCACCCAGCTCATCACCGCTCGGAAGGCTCTCGTCGCTGGCGAGAAGCGTCGACTGCTGTTCCTGTGCTGCGACGTAGGTGTCGTACTGGCGTTCGAGGGCGTGTACGACCGACTGCACTTCCTCGTTGCCGGTGATGTGCTCGTCGACCTGCTCTTGCACTCGAGCTGCGGCAGTGCCCAGTGCGACCAACGACAGCTCCAGACCCCCCGCCTCACCGACGTGTTCGAGCAAGGTCTGCGCGGCACTCGGATAGTCCGTTTGAGCGAGGTAGTGCGGAACGTGGACCGAGAATCCCATCGACACGTGGCCGTGCTGGGCCATCCGTAGTTCGAGAAGTGAGGACGCACTACCAGGGACCTGGATGTCACCCGACCAGCTGTGCTCCTCGGAGATCAACGACTTGTCCGAGGAATGCGCGGTGACGCCCAGTGGACGAGTGTGAGGGATCGCCATCGGGATCGACCCGAGTCCGATGGTCCGACGCACTCCCAGTTGCTCGGCCAGCAGACGAACTGCAGTGGAGAACTTCTCCCACCGAAGGTCCGGTTCCATTCCGGCAAGAAGCAGGAACGGCGTGCCGGCGTTGTCCTTGACTGCATACAGATTGAGCTCTGGCGCGTCGTAATCCGAGAAGTGATCGGTTTTGAACGTCATCGTCGGCCGACGTGAGCGGTAGTCGATCAGCTCGTCGACATCGAACGAAGCGACAAGTTCCGTCTCGAGCGTGTCACGAAGGTGCTTGGTGGCGAGTTTTACTGCGTGACCTGCATCGGAGAAGCCTTCGAGTCCATGTACCAACACCGGACCGACACCGTCACCGGACATCGTTTGCGGCGCCGGAAATTCCAGCTCGTACATATTCGATTGTTCGTCCATGGCCGAACCCCTTTCCGTTTCTTCGTGCCCACTCGGGGCCAGCACCACGGCCGTAACCGACCTCGCGTGGAGAATACCCGTCGGTTCGGCGTGGCGATCGCGCTGCCGTGAGTACGGCTACTACCTAGGGAGAACGCCGAGAAACACCGAGTTCATTCCCGCAGGCGTCGCTGGTCCTGCACACGTTGTGGGAGTCTGGTCTACAGAGATCACAAGTTGAACGTCGAAGGAGTACTTATGCCGCAGCAGGTGCGTGCCGTCGTCGCCAAGGCCAAGGGCGAAGCGGTGTCGATCGAGACGATCACGATTCCGGATCCGGGCCCCAACGACGTCGTAGTCAAGATCGACGCGTGCGGCGTCTGCCACACGGATCTGGCTTACCGCGACGGCGGAATCAATGACGAGTACCCCTTCATGCTCGGGCACGAGGCGGCAGGAACTGTGGAAACTGTCGGCGACGCGGTGACGCACGTCGAGGTCGGCGACTTCGTGGTGCTGAACTGGCGCGCAGTATGTGGCGAGTGTCGGGCATGCAAGAAGGGCACACCCTGGTACTGCTTCGATACGCACAATGCCTCGCAAAAGATGACGCTCGCAGATGGCACGGAACTCACGCCTGCGCTCGGTATCGGCGCGTTCGCAGACAAGACTCTCGTTCACGAGCGGCAGTGCACCAAGGTTGCGCCGGGCTCGGACCCGGCGGTCGTCGGGCTGATCGGCTGCGGTGTCATGGCAGGTATCGGCGCCGCGATGAACACCGGCAACGTCTCGCGCGGTGACTCGGTTGCAGTCATCGGCTGCGGTGGTGTCGGCGACGCGGCCATCGCCGGAGCAAAGCTGGCAGGCGCGACGAAGATCATCGCTGTCGATCGGGACAAGGGAAAGCTCGAGTGGGCGAAGGACTTGGGCGCTACCCATACGGTGGACGCGTCAGCGGTCGACCCAGTCGAAGCCATCCAGGAATTGACCGGTGGGTTCGGCGCTGACGTGGTGATCGATGCTGTCGGTCGACCGGAGACGTGGAAGCAGGCGTTCTACGCTCGCGATCTGGCCGGCACAGTTGTTCTGGTGGGTGTGCCGACGCCGGAGATGACACTCGAGATGCCTTTGGTCGATTTCTTCTCCCGAGGTGGCTCGCTCAAGTCTTCTTGGTACGGCGATTGTCTCCCGGAGCGGGACTTCCCGATGCTCGTCGACCTCTACGAGCAGGGTCGATTGCCACTGGAGAAGTTCGTTACCGAACGAATCGGAATCGACGACGTGGAAGCGGCGTTCACTGCGATGCACGACGGCAAGGTGCTGCGTTCGGTGGTCATCCTATGAGCGGAAAGCTGCGCATACAGAGGGTGGTGACGTCTGGGACGTTCAGTCTCGACGGGGGTACCTGGGACGTCGAGAACAACATCTGGTTGATCGGTGACGACACCGAGGTGGTGATCGTCGATGCAGCGCACCAGCAGCAACCGATCCTGGACGCGGTCGGTAACCGAACCGTCAAGGCCATCATCTGCACGCACGGCCACAACGACCACGTGACGGTCGCCCCGCAGCTTTCGCAGGCTCTCGATGCCCCGGTACTGCTTCACCCAGCGGACGACATGCTGTGGGAGCAGACTCATCCGGGTGTCACGCATCGGGCCGTCGAGGACGGTGACCGGATCTCGATAGCGGGAACCGACATCGTCGCTATCCACACGCCCGGCCATTCACCAGGCTCCACCTGCCTGTACGTACCCGAAGCTGGAGAGTTGTTCAGCGGAGACACCTTGTTCTCCGGTGGACCCGGAGCGACAGGGCGTTCGTATTCGGACTTCCCGACGATCATCGGTTCCATCCGGGACAAGCTGTTCGCCCTTCCAGCCGAGACGCGCGTCAAGACCGGTCATGGTGACGGCACCAGCATCGGCGACGAGTCTCCGCATCTGGAGGAATGGATCAAGCGCGGGTCGTGAGTCGCCCGGATCACCGGCAATCACGGTAGAGCTCGGCCTGTCTCCCGCCTTGTTCACCACTCGAATGAGAAGGTAGAACCGGGCGGGAGCCGGTTATCCGCAGGCGCCGACGCGATGCCCAAGACAGATTCGTCTGCGAATACTGGAGGACCTTCCGTGCTGTGCCGTTCCGTATCGAGATCTCGCCCGCTTCTGATCGCGGTCGGGGCGACAGCTTTCCTATCGCTCGCCGGATGTGGATCCGCGGTGACCGGCACCGCTGAAGCCGGCGGCCAGGGGTCGACGTCGATTTCATCTCGAGACGGGTCGAATACACCTGGAGACGGACAGGATCTCGGCGCGCTTCTGATCGATCCATCCCAGTTCCCAGCCCCGTACGAGGCCATAGTCCTCCCTCCACAAGCGATTGCACAGGCGTCCCCGGATCTCACCGGAATTCCTGCTGGCGCCGAGGTATCCCCAGCAGGCTGCAAGCCCACGGAACCAAGTTCGGCGCCGGGTAGCGCTGCGTTGATCGTCGGAACCGACAACGCCAACCGGTCCACGATTTCGATCGAACTGACCGTGGTCGACGAGCCTCTGTCGGTACGTGAGGAGCAACTTCAGCAGTGCGGTGAGGTCGAGGCAACCAAATCCGGTGCCACCTCCGTCATCCGGTCGACTATCTCCCCGGCGCCTCCGATCAATGCCGACGAGACACTTGCGGTGAAACAGACCGTGAATTCTGGTACCGGCGCGGACTCGGTGACGCAGTCGATGCTCACGTTGATGGCTCAGGTCGACGACGTCCGGATAGCAGCAACGTTCATGTCATTCGACAACTCCGCGCCGGATGCGGCCGTGTTGGACGAGTTGTTCACCGCTGCAGTCCAGAAAGTGAACGCCGGATAGCACGACCGTCCGACGGTAAGCGTCGGATCTCGAACGTGTGGGCCGTGTTCTCCACAGGATCGAGCGCTGTCCACAGCCATGTTCCGGCCCAGGTCGCAGATCTGTCGATCGAATGTCGACAAGCCATTGTTCTCGCCATGACGACGTTCCCTGACAATCGACCCACTCCACCGATGCTGGCCACGGTGTCGGCTACCGGTGATCTGATCGCTGCCATCCCGGCAATGCTCGGCTTCGCCCCTTCGCGATCTCTCCTGCTCATCTGCCTGGACGGCCGGATCGGCGAAAGCCTCACTATCGGCACAGTGATGCGTCACGATCTGAGTTTTCCCGACCCCGACCTGACACAGCGCTCGGTAAGCACGGAGATGGCCGATGTGATCGACCGCTTCGCCGCCGTCTGCTTGCGGGATGAGGTTCGCACGGCCATCGCTGTCATCGTCGATGACGGAAGGAAGACCTCTGTGGGATCCGGCCGCGGTGATGCCCGTTACCAGGCTCTCGGGAGCCGGCTCGAGGACCGACTCCAGGCGCGGGGCACCCACTTGCTCGATACGTTCCTGACCGCGAACATCGCGCATGGATGCGCATGGATCTCGCTGACCGAGCCGCGAGAGAAGGGGACCGTATCGGATCCGCGGTCTTCGGCCGTGACGCTCGCGTACGTGCTCGGGGGGAGGGCAATGCTGGACTCCAGAGAAGAACTCGAAGATCTGTTGCAGCCCTTGGACACCGAGGTAAGCAGGCAGGTGCGCGCGTGTATAGGCGCGGCACGAGAAGCGGACATGCCCTCGGAACGAACCTCCATCGAACGAATCCTTCAAGAGATCGGTCGGTGGGCACAATCGCCACTCGATCAGCCGAGGTCGCTCGAACTCTCGGCGACACAGATTGCCGAGTTCGGGGTTTCCTTGACGCGCTTGATGGTTCGCGACAGCATGCTCGCGCTGGTCCTCCACGACTGTGCTGCCACTGCCGAGCAACTGTGGTCGTATTTGTCGCGTACATTGCCGGCACCCGAGCGGGCCTGTCCGGCAACGTTGCTCGGGTTCAGCGCCTACTCACGCGGTGACGGAGTAATGGCAGGGGTTGCGATCGAACTAGCGTTGGCCGCCGACCCCGACTATTCACTCGCACGCCTCCTCGACTCCGCCTTGAACGCCGGCGCTCGTCCGGAGATGATCAGAGAAGTTGCCCTCAGTGGCTACGCAGTCGCCGAATTGTGTGGCGTCCGTTTGTCGCCACCTACGAGCGCGCGGTGACTCGTACCGCGTGGGATCGGTCTCCGAGATTCTGCAGGAACGTCCATGCGTCCGCGACGATGACGTCGAGATCGGTGAAACGCGGAGTCCACCCCAATTCCGAGATGGCACGATCGCTCGAAGCGATCAGGACAGCAGGGTCACCTGCGCGACGGGGTGCATCCTCGACGGTGATGGGGAGGCCTGTCACACGTGTGCACGCGTCGATGACCTCACGGACGGAGAATCCGGTCCCGCTGCCGAGGTTGTAAATCCGATGACTGCTCGGTGTCGATGCCTCCAGCGCCAGGATATGAGCCTCGGCCAGATCCGCGACATGAATGTAGTCGCGTACCGCAGTTCCGTCCGGTGTCGGATAGTCGGAACCGAAGACCGAAATCTTCTCGCGTTGGCCCAGAGCCGTTTGCAGCACGAGCGGAATCAGATGCGTCTCGACAACCCGATTCTCGCCGAACTTCTCGTAAGCACCAGCGACGTTGAAATATCGCAGGCTGGTGGCGGCCAAACCATATGCCGCTGAATACGACGTGATCGCGTGATCGATCGCCAATTTGGTTGCACCGTAAGGATTGGTCGGCGCTGTCGGTGCATCCTCGGTGATCGGTGTCTTCTGCGGCTCACCGTATGTGGCAGCGGTCGAAGAGAACACCAACCGAGGGGTGTTCGACTCGCGAATCGCATCGAGCAACGCGAGCGTGGTCACTACGTTGCCGGACCAGTACTTTGCCGGCGCGACAACTGATTCACCGACAAGCGACTGGGCGGCGAAATGCAATACCCCATCGAATTTCGTTTCGGATAACAGCGAGGCCGCGACATCCTTGATGTCGGCTTCGACGAACGTCGCGTTCGCCGGGACGGCCTCGCTGTTTCCGGTGGACAAATTGTCGACGACGACGACGTCATGTCCTCGATCGACAAGTACCGCCGCGCAGACACTGCCCACGTAGCCGGCACCGCCGGTCACCAAAAGTCTCACTACTTCATCTCCTCGTAGGGCCGAAGGCCGCTCGATGTATGCCGGCCTCCGCGCCTCGACGCGATGAACTAGACCAACTTCACCTGAACGGCGTGAGCCATTTCTTCCGAAATATCGATTCCCTCATGACCTGGAACGGTAATGGTGACCGTGCCGGGCTTGGCCTCGACTGTAACCCGGGCGTCTGGGACGACACCCGCATCACGCAACTGTGCGATGACCTCCGGATCGGATTGGACGTGCTCTGCGAGTCGACGCACGACCACCGCCGTCGGGTGGCCGTGGGAGACGTCCGTCAAGCGAATCAAATCTTCGTGGACCGCCGCCGGCTGGCCAAGACCCAACTCATCCAAACCTGGAATCGGGTTGCCGTAGGGCGAGGTCGTCGGATTGTTCAGTACAGCGACGAGACGACGTTCCACCTCTTCGCTCATCACGTGTTCCCAACGGCATGCCTCGGCGTGCACGTCTTCCCAGCGAAGACCGATGATGTCGACCAGCAGTCGCTCGGCCAGTCGATGCTTGCGCATCACCGACACGGCGAGTCCGCGTCCCTTCTCGGTCAGCTCCAGGTGGCGGTCGCCCGCGACGGAAAGCAGCCCGTCACGTTCCATCCTGGCCACAGTCTGACTGACGGTAGGACCACTTTGTTCGAGGCGTTCGGCGATACGTGCCCGCAAAGGCACCACACCCTCTTCCTCCAAATCGTAAATCGTGCGGAGGTACATCTCCGTGGTGTCGACCAGATCCTTCACACTCAACCCCTTCGTCCTGGCCGATTCTACCGTTGATCGGCGCGTATAGGTGTTCCAGCCCGTTCCGCTGGCGAGCCGGACGGTACCGAGACTCGTAACGGAGGCAACGTTCGGCGATGCTCGCACAGTGCCGTTGCCCGCAGAGTGCCCTCGCGGCACGTAGCGTGTCCGTCATGGCAGACCAGGTGGCTCGATCACCGTTCCAGAATCCGGCAGCCGCCGAAGACATCGTCGTGTGGAGCGCGGAGTACCTCTCGTATCGGTGGAGCGATGACCACCCCATGAACCCGACCCGACTGGATCTGACCATGTCGCTGGCGCGGCAGATCGGCGTGCTCGACGGCATCGAACTCGTGGAGCCGATCGCCGCACCGGATTCGGAGCTGCTGAGGATTCACACTCCGGCCTACATCGAAGCGGTCAAGCGTGCACCGGAGAAACTTGCCGCTTCGGAGAAACTCGCATCGGCCGGCCACCCGGAGGAACCGGAACACGGGCTCGGCGGGGACGACAATCCGATCTTTCAGCGCATGCACGAAGCCAGCGCGATGCTGACCGGCGGTTCTCTGGCAGCAGCCCGGGAGATTGCGTCCGGACGGGCTCGGCGAGCTGTCAGCATCGGCGGCGGGATGCACCACGCCATGGCGGACTGGGCATCTGGTTTCTGCGTGTACAACGACGCCGCGATCGCAATTTCGTGGTTGCTGGACAACGGGTTCGATCGAATTGCGTATATCGATGTCGATGCACACCACGGTGACGGGGTGCAGCATGCCTTCATCGATGATCCGAGGGTGCTGACCGTGTCTTTGCACCAACATCCGGCGACGTTGTGGCCCAACACCGGGTGGTCGAGCGAAGTCGGTTCCGGCGCTGCGGAGGGCACGGCAATCAACGTTCCACTCCTACCTGGCACCGGTGACCGACTGTGGTTACGCGCTTTCCATGCGATCGTGCCGGGTGCCATCTCGGCGTTCCGCCCTCAGATCATCGTGAGCCAATGTGGAGTCGACAGTCACCGAGAGGATCCGCTCGCGGACCTCGCCCTCACCGTCGACGGCCAGAACGCCGCTTTTCTCGCTATGCGTGACCTCGCGGACGAGCATTCGGAGGGGCGATGGCTGGCAGTCGGCGGAGGTGGTTACGGACTGGTTCGCGTGGTCCCCAGAGCGTGGACCCATCTGATCGCCGCAGCCCTCGGTCGCCCGATAGACCCTGCGATGCCTCTGCCCGACCTTTGGCGCGATCGGGTTCGACACTTGGCGCCCAGCGTCGACCTGCCACAGGCGATGGGTGACGGTGGCGATGTGGACTATCCCGCGTGGGATGGCCCAGGGGGTGCTGTCCAGGGATCGATCGAAGCAGCCGATCGTGCACTCGAAAGGGTGGATTCGGCGATCATCGCCACTCGCAGAGCGAGCTTCCCGCTTCTCGGACTCGACCCGGAGGATCCTCGTGACTGAGCCGACCACCCAAGACGCCGACAAGGCGAAAGAGCGCGACCGTGTGCGCTCGGAAACGACATTTCCCAAGCACTGGGTCGTCGACGTACTCGCCTCGGACGGGGGAGTGGTGCATCTGCGCCCGATCGTGCCGTCCGATGGGAAGGCGTTGATCGAGTTCCACAGCGGACTGTCCGAGCGCACTCGATATCTGCGATATTTCGGCCCGTACCCGACCATGCCGCAGCGTGACGTCCTCAACTTCACGACTGTCGACCATCACTCCAGGGTCGCGTTCGTGGCAATACTCGGCGACGACATCATCGCGGTCGGTCGCTACGAACGTCTCCCGGAGGGGGATGGCAACTCTGCGGAGGTCGCATTCGTCGTCGCCGACGCCCATCAAGGCCGCGGGCTCGGGCCTATCCTGCTCGAACATCTCGCCGGAGCTGCAGCGGAGAACGGCGTACGGATGTTCGTTGCCGAGGTGCTCGCCGAGAACCGAAACATGGTCAGCGTCTTCCGCGAAGCCGGGTATCAGGTCAGCCGAAGCTACGAAGGTGGCGTGCTGCGTCTGGAATTCGCCATCGACCCGAGTGAAGCTCTGCTGTCGGTGCGCAATTCGCGCGAGCGAGCGGCCGAGGCCCGCAGTGTCCGAAACGTGTTGAGTCCGACCTCCGTCGCAGTGATCGGCGCCTCGACCGACAGTTCCAAGGTGGGCAATGCGGTGTTGGCCAACCTCCTTGCCGGCGGCTTCACCGGACCGGTGTATCCGGTCAATGCCGATCACAAGTCAGTGCGTGGCGTTCGGGCCTACCCGTCGGTGCACGACATTCCGGATTCAGTGGATCTGGCCATCGCAGCCGTTCCTGCCGATGCCATCGACGACGTCCTCGACGACTGTCTCGATAAAGGTGTCAAAGCCCTCGTCGTCGTGTCAGGTGGGTTCGGTGAGACCGGTGAAGCGGGTCAGGAGAGCGAGCGCCGGTTGGTACACGCGGCGCGGGCGCACGGGATGAGGCTCGTCGGACCCAATGCGCTGGGCGTCGCCAACACCGACCCGGCCTTCGCCCTCAACGCAACCCTCGCTCCGCGACTTCCGATGCCTGGGCGCGTCGGCTTCTTCTGCCAATCCGGGGCCCTCGGCATCGCAATTCTCGATCAAGCAGCAAAACGCAGACTGGGTCTGTCGACCTTCGTCTCGGCGGGCAACCGCGCAGACGTGTCGGGCAACGACCTTCTGCAGTACTGGGATTCGGACCCCGAAACAGAGGTCGTTCTGCTGTACCTCGAGAGTTTCGGTAACCCACGCAAATTCACCCGGATCGCGCGTCGCGTAGCGCGTACCAAGCCCATCATCGCGGTCAAGAGTGGCAGAGGTGCGGTGCCGCCGGCACTCGCAACGGGACCTGCTATCGATGACTCCATCGTCAAGGCGTTGTTCGAGCAGGCAGGTGTGATCCAAGTCGACACCATCGCGCAGTTGTTCGACTGCGCAATTCTGTTCGGCTACCAACCATTGCCTTCCGGGCCACGCGTCGCCGTCGTCGGCAACTCGACGGCCCTCGGAGTTCTCGCCGTGGACGCTGCGCGCGCCGACGGATTGCACGCGGGAGTGCCGATCGACGTAGGGCCACAGGCCGGCCCGGAAGAATTCGCGGCCGCAGTGGCGGGTGCCCTCGCCGCCGGCGACGTCGATTCGGTCATCGTCGTCTTCGTGCCACCGGTGGCGGTCACGGTCGAGCCGTTCGCCAAAGCTCTCGGCGATGCGGTTCTCGGTGCTGACAAACCTGTCCTGACGACGTTCCTCGCGACCGAGGGGATACCGGACGTATTGGCCGTGCGCGGGGAATTCGGACAGCCGATCCGCGGATCGGTGCCTTCGTATTCGAGCCCGGAGCGTGCGGTGACGGCACTGGCGAAGGCCTGGCGTTACGCGGCCTGGCGGAGCAGGCCTGTGTCGACACCCCTGCGGCCCAGCGGTATCGATTCCGAACGTGCACAGTCGTTGGTTCGTGACTGGTCGGCTCAGGAACACACTCGATGGCTTTCGGATTTCGAGACCGCCGAGCTTCTCGGGTGCTACGGGATAGAGATAACCGAGTTTCGTTCGGTGATAGATGAGGACGAAGCCGTTGCTGCCGGTGAGGAATTGGGCTATCCCGTCGCGGTCAAAGCAACAGGAGCGCAGTGGAGACACCGACCGGATCTCGGTGGGGTTCGGCTGGATCTCACCGGCCCCGAGGCCACACGTCTTGCCTATCGCGCGCTCGCATCCGATTCTGGTGAGCCTCTGCTCCACGTCCAGAAGATGGCAGCAAAAGGTATCGGGTGTGTGGTGCGGGTTCAGGACGATCCGTCGTTCGGTTCGCTGATCTCGTTCGGACTGGCCGGGGTGATCTCGGATCTTCTGGGAGACAGGGCGTATCGCGTGCTGCCGTTGACGGAGGACGAAGCGGTACAATTGATCGACGCACCGAAGGCTGCTCCATTGCTGTCCGGGTACCGCAATGCAGTCCCGGTCGACAAGAGCGCGCTAGTGGACCTTGTCCAACGAGTGTCGGCGATGGCGGACGATATCCCCGAGATCAGAGAACTGGCGTGCGAACCGGTTCTGGCGTCGGCGCATGGTGCACAGATCACCGATGCACGCGTACGTCTCGGACCCGAGCCGAGCAAGAACGACCTCGGCCCGCGACGCTTGCGCTGAGCGTCACGGGCGCGACTGGTTTCTCTTTCTACGCAAAGCGGGGGCCGAGTCGGCATTCCTAGAGGGGGGAAGGAAGCCGACTCGGCCACCCACATCTGAGGGTGTGGCCGCAGGAATCTTCACCGCTGCGCCACTCGTCAGTGCGGTCGTACAGTCTTCAGCTTGCGTAGGACCGCAGCTTCTCCGCTCGGTCGCCCTGCCGAAGCTTGACCATGACCTCGCGCTCGATCTGACGAACGCGCTCGCGCGAGAGACCGAACAATTTGCCGATCTGATCGAGCGTGCGGGGCTGCCCGTCGTCCAAGCCGTACCGCAGACGGATGACCTGTTGCTCGCGCTCGTCCAGTGTGGAGAGCACTGTGCGGACGTCACTGTGAAGAAGTCCCGCAATAACCGCGTTCTCGGCGGAAGTAGCCTCGGAGTCCTCGATGAAGTCGCCGAGTGGGGCTTCCTCATCGCTGCCGACCGGCATATCGAGGCTGACCGGGTCGCGACTGTGATCGAGTAGGTCGGCAATCTTCGCGGCGGGGATTCCCGATTCGCTGGATAGTTCGTCGTCGGTGGCCTCGCGACCGAGTTGCTGATGAAGTTCGCGCTTGATCCTGGCCAGCTTGTTCACCTGCTCGACAAGATGTACTGGTAGCCGAATGGTCCGGCTCTGGTCTGCCATTCCGCGAGTGATGGCCTGCCGGATCCACCAGGTTGCGTAGGTGGAGAACTTGAAGCCCTTTGCGTAGTCGAACTTCTCCATAGCGCGAATCAGACCGAGGTTCCCCTCCTGAATCAGATCGAGCAGCGGCATGCCACGTCCGGTGTATCGCTTCGCAAGGGACACTACGAGACGTAGGTTCGCCTCGAGAAGATGGCTCCGAGCAGCACTCCCGTCACGGACGATGATCGCCAGCTTGCGCTTTTTGACCGCCGTCAAGCGCTTGGTGTTCTCCAGCACATTCTTCGCATACAAGCCAGCTTCGATGCGCTTGGCGAGATCCACTTCCTCTTCCGCAGTCAACAGCGCGGTGCGACCTATGCCGTTGAGATAGACGCGGACGAGATCCGCAGCCGGGCTCTGTGCGTCGAGATCGGCGTCGGTCGGACGTGGGCGGGTCGTAGTGCTGGGGCTGGTCATGACTTGCCTCCTGATCGGTGGTGTCTCATAGGGATCAACGTCCGGGTGTCCCCGAAAAGTTCCCACGCTCCACCCTCTGATACCCGCTTGACCAGCGTCTATCCCGTGCCCGTCCTGAGAAGTTGCTGAGAAGGTTCAGGCTTGGAACTCAGTCCTCTGCACCCTCCGGCGCGAGGAGTCCGTGACGGAACAGGCCGGTGATCAGCTCGACGGCACCCTCGAGTAGGTCGGTCTCGTCGAGATCGTTCGCCGGGGCCAACAGTGCGACCAATTCGCGTAGCGCCAGACCGTTCGGTCGCATTCCTGCGAGCAAGCGTGCGCCCAACTCGTCGATCTCGTGCTTCCAGTTCGGCCCGTTTCCGCGGTACACACGGACGACCTCCTCGCTCCACCCGTCTTCGCCCGGCAGATAGACACGTTCGAGGGCCGTCGCGGGATCGAGCCGGAACACGGCGTCAGCGGGATCGTTTTCACGAAGCCAGGCGACCCTGTCGAAATAGGCGATCGCTTCGTTGCCGAGCGGATCTTCGAATGCATGGTGAAGGTCCTCGGCCAGAACATCGCTCGGCAGGTCGGTCTTGCGCAGATAGACGAATCCGAACCCGATGCCTTCGACCTCGGCCTCGGCGAAGTGCGCCAGCCAGGACTCTGCCAAGCCCCCTCCTGCGACGTCCCGTTGATCGACCCCACCGTCTCGCAACCACGTACCTACATACAGTGCTGGGTCGGCAACGTCGCGCTGCACGATCCACGCATCCACGCCGTGATCGGGAATCCATGATGCGACACGCGCGCGCCAATCCTCGCCGCTGACGTGGATCCAGGACGCCAGAACGACGGCAGTACCACCGGGCTTCAAGTGGTTCGGGGCCTGTTCGATCATCAGTTTGCTCGCCCCGTCGAGATCGATCCCCGAGTCGCGGTAGCTGTGTTCGATCGTTCCGCGCCCGACGACGAACGGCGGGTTGGCAACGATCCGATCGAAGGTCCTATCCGCGACGGGCTCGAACCAGGATCCGCGCAGCAGCTCGATGTCATTGCCGTTGAGAGCACACGTTGCCTCGGCCAGAAGCATCGAACGCTCACTGATGTCGGTACCGGTCACGGTGTCGGCGTACTCGGCCGCGTGGATCGCCTGCACCCCACACCCGGTACCGACGTCGAGGACATCTCCTACCTGGGTGGTCGGAGTTCCGCGAAGTAGCGAGAGCGATGCCTGACCGACACCCAGTACGTGATCGGTGGCGGTTGGTAGTGGACGCATGCTGCCGTCGAGATCGGAGAAGATCCAGCGGGTGCCGTATCCGGCGTCGAGTGGTCGAATGTCGAGCAAGGCACGCACACGATCAGGCTCGACCCGCTCGACGATTCCAGCTGCGAGAGCGTCGTCGATCGAGAGCGGGGACAGGGCTTCGGCAGCCTCGAGCTCTTCGATGTCGTCGACGAGTAGGAACAGTCGAATCAGAACACCCAGGCGCCCACGATCTTTGCTCTCGCGCCGCACCGGGACAGGTTCGCTACGCATCAGGGCGGCGTGGGCGTGATCTCCGAGTGCTTCGAGAAGACTGTCGGCGTTGTAGGAACTCGTTTCGAACGCTTGTCGAAGAGATGGGCATGCAGAAAGCAGTGTTGCAGTCACCGACACAGTCTTTCAGGCAGCGAGCACCGCTGTGTCCACCCGGCGTGCCTGTCAGTCTTCGCTTGCGTCGATGACCCGATGGGAGCGGGCCTCGATCTGTGTCGACTCGACGTGTCGGCCGTCGTAGCGGCTCACTTCGTTCTTGGTCCGCGGCGGGCGATCGTTGGCGATGAGTACCGCAATCCAGGGGAGAGGGATGGAGACCCCGACGATCGCCATCGCTATCCACGGATTGGCCCACATGCTGTACGACACGGCGGCGAGAACCAGCGCGGGGATACGGAAAGACATGATGAACATGTATTTCCGCACGCGAGCTTTGTGCTGATCTTCGACCGACTGCTGCGCCTCGGTGATCAATGTGGGGTTACGGGCCGATCCACTCTCGGCCGAGCCGGAAAACCCCTGGGTTCTCGTCATCCCTCCACTGTGGCACTACCTCACCCGGAATGCACTTGTCGGCGTCGTTCGTCTCAGAACGACGGATGCGGAATAATCGAATCATGAGCACTCAGACGAAAGACCGCCCCGAGATCGCGCCGGACGAAACCACGGAAGACGACCGACCGAAGTTCTTTCATTACGTGAAGAAGAACAAGATCACCGAAAGTGCTGTCATGGGCACACACGTCGTCGCGCTGTGCGGTGAAGTTTTCCCGGTGACCAAATCGGCGAAGCCAGGCTCGCCGGTGTGCCCAGACTGCAAGAAGGTCTACGAGGGATTGAAGAAGGGCGACTGACCGCGGTCCGGATCCTGCAGATGGTCGCCGGAGGGCGGGACTTTGGGGGTAGGGCCCGGGTGAGGTGGGCCGTCGGGTTCCGCCGAGGTGTCGGGTGAGGGTGAACTCCCCGATGCTTCCTTGAACCTGTTCGATCGCCCCCTGTCCTGTCCGACCCGGATCGGGCCTGTGGCCAACCTCCACGCGACCGCTGTCACCGGCCCCGACTCCTCGGAATCTGCCTGCGCAGCGAGCCATCCCTTCATCTGATCGATCCTGGTCGCCCGCGCGGGGAAGAACTCCTGGATGGTCGCGTTGAACTCTGCGCCGAGAACGACTGCGAACCCCAGGAAGAAAGTGAACAACAGAAACGCGATGGGAGTCGCGAGCGCGCCGTAGGTGTAACCGGTTCCGGTGATCCAGGTCAGATAGCGGCGAAGCACCGCGCTGGCGATCATGAAGAACACGCCCGCCAGCAACGCTCCTCCGAGAAGTCGGTGCCACGGGAGCGAAGTGTGCAGCGCCACCTTGTAGAGCGTGGTCAATCCGGCGATGAGAAGCAGTCCGACGGCGGGGTAGTAGAAGAAGTCGATCAGTTCGGTACCGATTTCGAACCATGAACCCGGGAGGATCTGCTTCACGTACGTAGGGCCCAGCGCAACCAGCGGTAGGACGAACACTGCTGCGATCAGAAACGCCACGTAGAGCAGCAGGGCGAAGACTCGCTGCCAAATCGGGTGACGTGCATCCTGCTGGCCGTGCGCTTCGACTATCGAATCGACGAACGTGGAGATCGCCGACGATCCCGCCCACAGAGACAAGACGAAACCGGCGGACACGACCTCGCCTCGTCCTTGCTGGAGTATGTCCTGCACGGTCGGGGTGATGATGCCGTCGACGACGCTGTCGCTGAAGACCGTGCTGCTGAAGGTGATGATCTTCGACTCGATGATGTCGATGGTGTTGGGACCGAACCAGCCGGCGACGAACCCGAGACTGCCGAGTACTCCAAGCAACAACGGCGGGAGTGAGAGCGTCTGCCAGAACGCCGCAGTCGCAGCTTTGCTGAAGATCGAGTCGTCCCAGGACTTGGTCAGTGTGCGAAGCGTCACAACCCAGATGGATCGAAGCGGCCGTCTCCTGGACAACTGCCCGCTCGGTGGTGTTTCGCCTGCAGAATCACTCATGATTCCTCCAGCATTCCTGAACGAGGCTCGGAGTGCCCGTTTGCACCCGTCGTGTCGCTGGAGGAGTCGAACGATCGAGCCCCTCGGGTGCTCCTTCCGATGCGAGATCGGTCGGTGCGGAGCGATAGGCTCCACGGCGGGAACTGCAGGGCAACCGAGAGCGCGAGGAATTCGATCGAATGCCAGGAACCGGCGGGCCAGTGAGCGCTGACATGACCGAAGCCGAATCAACAGACCGAAGAGCACCCACCGAAAGTTCGGCAGGTGGCGCGCCGCTGCGCGCATGGCAGAGACGCGCCCTGACCCGATATCTGGTGGCCTCACCCAAGGATTTTCTCGCTGTCGCGACGCCGGGAGCAGGTAAGACCACCTTCGCCTTGCGCGTCGCATCGGAGCTGTTGGCGCACCGAACCGTCGATCAGATCACCGTCGTCGCCCCGACCGAACACTTGAAGCACCAGTGGGCGGAATCCGCTGCTCGCGTGGGAATTGCGCTCGACTCTCGCTTCTCCAACTCGACCGGTCAGACCTCGAGTGACTACCACGGCGTGGTCGTCACGTATGCCCAGATCGCTTCACACCCGTTCCGCCATCGGGTGCGCACCGAGGCTCGACGCACGCTTGTCATCCTCGACGAGATCCATCACGGTGGTGACGCCAAGAGCTGGGGCGAGGGCATCCGCGAGGCCTTCGGTGACGCAACCCGCAGACTGGCGTTGACCGGTACGCCTTTCCGCAGCGACGACAGCCCGATTCCGTTCATCAACTACGAACCGGACGACGAGGGGTTGATGCGTTCACGCGCCGACCACTCGTACGGCTATTCCGAGGCTTTGGCCGACGGTGTCGTACGGCCGGTTGTGTTCCTCGCGTATTCGGGTGAGGCGCGGTGGCGAGACAACGCCGGGGAAGAGTTCACCGCACGACTGGGTGAGCCACTGAGTGCCGAGCAGACCGCACGGGCGTGGCGGACAGCTCTCGATCCGCAGGGCGACTGGATGCCCGCTGTGCTGTTGGCCGCACACACCAGACTCGGGCAACTGAGGGCCGGAGGCATGCCGGACGCAGGTGGACTCGTGATCGCCACCGACCAAACCGTTGCGCGTGCCTACGCCAAGCTGCTCGAGGTGATCACCGGGGAATCACCGTCGATCGTTCTGTCCGACGACCCGACGTCGTCGGCGCGGATCGCCGAGTTCGGGAAAAGCACCCAACAGTGGATGGTTGCGGTCCGGATGGTGTCGGAAGGCGTCGACGTTCCGCGATTGGCAGTGGGTGTGTACGCGACGAGCGCGTCGACACCGCTCTATTTCGCTCAGGCCATCGGTCGTTTCGTTCGATCACGCCGCAAGGGCGAGACCGCAAGCGTTTTTCTGCCGTCGGTGCCGGTTCTGTTGGACTTGGCAAGTCAGCTCGAGGCGCAGCGTGACCACGTCTTGGGTAAGCCTCATCGCGAAAAGGACGGGTTCGACGACGAGTTGCTCGCCGATGCCAACAAGCAGAAGGACGAGCTAGGCGAGGAGGAGAAGGCGTATACCTCGCTCGGTGCGGACGCGGAGCTCGATCAGGTGATCTACGACGGATCCTCTTTCGGGACCGCGACATTCTCGGGAAGCGACGAGGAAGCCGACTACCTCGGCCTTCCTGGGCTGTTGGATGCCAAACAGATGCGGGACCTGCTTCGTCAACGCCAGCAGGAACAGATCGACAAGCCGACAGCACCCGGATTGTCCGTCCCCGCTCCGATAGCGGTGTCCGAACGTGCGTCCTCGGCCGGCCAGCTGGCCGGGCTTCGTCGTGAACTCAACAGTCTGGTTGCCGTGTACCACCATCGCACCGGGAAGCCTCACGGGATCATTCACGGGGACTTACGGCGCATCTGTGGTGGGCCACCGACCGCCATGGCCACCGCAGATCAGCTGAGCGAGCGGATCGTTCAACTGCGGAAGATGTAACGAGCAGAAGTTGGATCCCGGACACAGTGCAGAACGGGTGGCCACGATTTCTCGTGGCCACCCGTTCTGGTGTCGAATGACTGTCGATTAGTCGGCGCATGCGCCTTCCGATACGAGCGAGCCGGTTACACTGCAGAGTCCGATTCGGTCATCACTGTTGCGTTCACTTCACGCAGTCGGTCCTCGTGTTCCTTGGCATGATGGCCGCAGAACAGGAGTTCTCCACCGGTCGAGAGCACAACACGTGCACGAGCCCCTGCGCCGCACCGGTCGCACCGGTCGGTCGCTGTCAATTGTGGGCTGGTCAATGTTCCGGGCATGACTCCTCCGTACTGGCTTTCGGTATCAAGCGATCGCCTGGGGCCGGTCCGCCGCGTCGGTATGGCGCGGTCCGTACACTCTCTCAGACGTTTGGCAGTCGCGCGTTGTTCCCGTGGGTGTTTCTTTGTGTTGTCACTAACAAGAAATGAGCAGAAAGCCCCTGGCAGTTGGGCTTTGCCGAAATCCGCGTTCGCTTACAGCTGATTCCATTTCGTGGACGATCGGCGTTTCGGACGCGACATCGCCGGACAGGCGATGCGAACGATTCTCCACGAGTCGATTCGGCGTACCTGTCTCGTACGATGACGACGTGACCGACACCTCGCCCGTTCTGCTTCACTTGTGCAGTATCGAAGAATGGCTGTCCGTGCGCGCTTCGAGCGAAATCCGGCCGCCTGGTTTCGACGACATCGGGTTCGTGCACCTGTCCACCGCGGAGCAGGTCCATCTACCCGCCAACAGACTATTTGCGGGACGAACCGATGTGGTCCTGCTTCTCGTGGACCCCGATCGTCTCGGATCACCAGTGTGCTGGGAGCCCGGCGTGCCGGGGGATCCGGAAGCGATGCACTTTCCGCATCTCTACGGGCCACTGCCCACGTCCGCGGTCATCGGCGTCGTCGACTATGCCCCGAACGAGGATGGGCAGTTCGGGCCTCCGAAGCTTTGATCGTCCCCATCGCGTGCCTGCGAACTGTCAGTGCCTACCGAACCGATGCCGCCCGAATGTTCGCGACCGGATACACGAAAGCCGCCGCCCACTAGGTGGACGACGGCATTCTGCGCTGACGGTAGAGAATCAGTCCAGGTAGTCCCGAAGTACCTGCGAACGGGATGGGTGCCGCAGCTTGGACATCGTCTTCGACTCGATCTGTCGAATACGCTCACGGGTCACGCCGTAGACCTGACCGATCTCGTCCAGCGTGCGAGGCTGTCCGTCGGTCAGACCGAAGCGGAGACGAACGACACCTGCTTCTCGTTCGGACAGCGTCTCGAGTACCGACTGGAGTTGGTCCTGAAGCAGCGTGAACGACACGGCGTCCACCGCCACGACAGCCTCGGAGTCCTCGATGAAATCGCCGAGCTGGCTGTCGCCCTCGTCGCCGATCGTCTGGTCGAGCGAAATCGGCTCACGAGCGTACTGCTGGATCTCGAGGACCTTTTCAGGCGTGATGTCCATTTCCTTGGCGAGCTCTTCGGGGGTGGGCTCACGGCCCAAGTCCTGAAGAAGCTCGCGCTGGATACGGCCGAGCTTGTTTATGACCTCGACCATGTGTACCGGGATGCGGATCGTACGTGCCTGATCGGCCATGGCCCTGGTGATGGCCTGACGGATCCACCACGTGGCGTACGTGGAGAACTTGTAACCCTTGGTGTAGTCGAACTTCTCGACGGCACGAATCAGGCCCAGGTTTCCTTCCTGGATCAGGTCCAGGAAGGCCATCCCGCGGCCGGTGTATCGCTTGGCCAGTGATACGACAAGTCGAAGGTTGGCCTCGAGAAGGTGATTCTTTGCGCGGTTACCGTCGCGGCAGATCCAGGTGTAGTCGCGTCGTGCGGCCACGGGGAGCTTCTCGCCCTTTTCGGCGAACTCGCGCATCTTTTCGGTCGCGAAGAGGCCTGCTTCGATTCGCTTCGCGAGCTCGACCTCTTCTTCGGCGTTGAGAAGTGCAACTTTGCCGATTTGCTTCAGGTACGCGCGGACCGAGTCGGCCGAAGCGGTGAGCTCGGCATCCTTACGGGCTTGACGAAGCGCCTCCGACTCCTCTTCGTCCCAGACGAAGTCTCCGGACGCCTTGTCCTCTGCAGTGGGCTCTGTGGTCGACTCTTCTTCGGTGTCTGCGCCCACGGCAACAACCTCGACGACGTCGTTGGCTGCCGCGGCGATATCTCCTTCGGAGATGTCGATCTCATCGATGCCGGGGGCATCAGCGTCGGAGTTCGTATCTTCGGTGGACTTCTTCGCGGGTGCTTTCTTCGCAGGAGCTTTCTTGGCTGCTGCGCGTTTGGCGGGAGCTTTTTTGGCGGCGGCTTTCTTGGCCGGTGCTGACGCGACCTTTGCCGCTGGTGCAGCTCCGACCTCCAGGGTCGTGCCGGTCGGTGCTTCCGCAGCAGGTGCAGTGGACGCAGACTCCGATGCTGAATCTACGGTCTGACGAATATCGGTGGCTGCCACGTACGCCCTTTCGTGACGGTGTCGTGCGGCGTCACGCCAGAGTGGTTTCCGGCGGAGAGGTCTTGTCGAATGTGCCGGCGTGCAGACCGGCTTCCCCCATTGTAACGACCCACAGGAACTTTGTTACCGGTCGATGGCTGTATCGCGCGCTGTGTCGGCTGCTAGAGCCGCACCGACGATGCCTGCGGTGTTCAACAAAGTGGCTGCCACCACGGGCGTTCTATTGGTCAAGTGCGGAATCCACTTCGCGCTCTTGCGACTTATTCCCCCGCCGGCAATGAAAAGATCGGGCCATAGCAAAGCCTCGAACGTCTCGAGGACCTTCGATACTTCCTTGGCCCACTCCTTGTAGGACAAATCCTTGGACTCCTTCACCGACGAGGCGGCGCGATGTTCCGCTTCTTTGCCGTCGACCTCCAGATGTCCGAACTCGGTGTTCGGAAGCAATACACCGTTGTGAAGAACAGCGGACCCGATTCCAGTGCCGAAGGTGAGTAGCACGACGACACCGGTCTGGTCTTTGCCTCCACCGAAGCGGTCTTCTGCAACACCTGCAGCGTCGGCATCGTTGAGGACAGTGATGTTGTCGTTGCCGATCGCCTTGGCGAACAAGGCCCTTGCGTCGGTGTCGATCCAGGACTTGTCGATATTTGCTGCCGAGCGCGCAACCCCGCCGGTGACGACGGCGGGAAGAGTCACGCCGATCGATCCGGTCCAGCCGAAGTGCTGCACGATCTGCGCTACGACTCCTGCAACGGCGTCCGGGGTTGCGGGTTGAGGAGTCTCGATCTTGTGCCGGTCACCGACCAACTCCCCGGTGACCAGGTCCACGATCCCACCCTTGATTCCACTGCCGCCGACGTCGACACCGAAGCCGTGCCGATGTGCACTGTCGGTTGTGATCGATACCGAACCTGCCTCTGTCATGTGCCGCGTTCTCCTGTTGTCGAGGATCGTGCAATGAATTCGTGCATTGGAATCTGCATACTCGAAGACTGTTGTACTACCGAGAATAGATCCTCGATGTCCAATCCGGTGGGCGATGTGTCGACGACTCGACAATTGGACCGCAACCGCGAATCTCGTCGAGTGGTGTTGCCCTGTGTGGTGTGATGCGATGGTCGTGTGTCGAACCCACGTGTATCGCAGGACTTGTCGTCATCGAACCCGGGCTCAACTCTCGCAAAGGAGTTGATGGAGGTTGCACGCGAGGTTGCCGTTGCTGCAGCTGCCCATGTGCGTACGAGGCGGCCCGAGGTGTTCGGTCCCGGTGCTCCGGCGGTTGCCGTGGGGACGGACGGCGATTCGGTGCAGACCAAGAGCACTCCGACCGATCCCGTCACGATCGTCGACACCGAAACCGAGGACTTGCTTCGGGTCTTGCTGGCAGAGCGTCGACCCGGTGACCCGATCCTGGGCGAGGAGGGCGGGGGAGCTACCGACACGGTGGACGGCGTCCGCTGGGTGCTCGACCCGATCGACGGAACAGTGAACTTTCTGTACGGAATACCCGCCTACGCGATTTCGGTAGCTGCGCAGGTCGACGGTGTCAGTCTGGTCGGAGTCGTGGTCGATGTTGCGCGGGAACAGGTGTATGCCGCGGTGCGCGGGCATGGCGCGACGGTGACCGAATCCAACGGAACCACAACAGAATTGGTGTGCAATCCGGTTGTCGAGGTGCCTCTTGCTCTGGTGGCCACCGGCTTCGGATACGGATCGGCGCGGCGCACCGTTCAAGGCCGCATCATCGGCGAATTGCTTCCACTGGTTCGCGATGTCAGACGGATCGGATCTGCAGCGCTGGACTTGTGCATGGTGGCGTCCGGCTCGGTGGATGCCCATTTCGAACACGGGCTGAGCCCGTGGGATTGGGCAGCGGGTTCACTCATCGCCGAGGAGGCCGGTGCGACGGTTCTCCTGCCCGATCCCAACTCCACGAGTTCGGGTGGGGCGGTCACCGTCGCGGTCGCACCCGGTATCGCAGCTGATTTCATCGAAACGTTGCGGAAACTGGGTGCGCTGGATCCGATTCCGGCCGATTGAACGAGTCCGACGGCCGGCACTCGGTCAGCAGGGAGCTTTGCGCGCGGCCGAGAGCAGGTCGATGTCGAGCGGGGCAGGTGCGGCGCCGGGCGTCACTCCAGCCAGCGACTGCAGGACCGACTCCGCGTCCGGGTTCGGCTGCAAATCCTTGAAATAGGTTCCCAGAGCCAAGTCGACGGTGTCATCGGGGCGTCCGTCCTGGATGAGTTCGGCGCAAGGGGCAGCCAGCCACATCGTGCTCGCGGCAGCCGTCCCAGCCGCACCGAACCGGATCTGACCTTGGCACTGCATGTTCTGATCCAGGTAGACGGGATCGTTACCGACCTGGACGTCCGGTGCGCTCGCGAATCCGTAGTCGCTGAGCTCGGCGGCCACCGTTGCTGCCTGTCCGCGTTCGCCGTTCGCGTTGAACACCCGAACCTTCGTGTTCGCGACCGGCGCCGGTTCCACTTCCAACAGGGTCGTCGGGTCGACGCGTTCGCCGAGCGGTGCAGGCACGGTGCCATCGCTCGCAGGTGCTGTCGAGGGTGCATTGCATGCCACGGTCGTGGTTGCAGCCTCGCCGGCCGTGAACACTCGGATCCAGGTGACTACACCGAGGAGCGCCAGCACGAGTAGCACGATCAGAATGGGAAACGCTCGCCGGCGCCGAAACGGACGGCCTTGGTCGTCGGCCGATCGGCCCTCGGTGATCAGAGAAACCACGGTGTGGAAAGCCTTTCCGTCGGCAGAATCGAAGCTGCGCCGAGTCGAACGAGTGTCGGCGCACGCCCACTGTAGTTGGCGGTGGAGACGAAGGGCACTGCCGCTGTCCGAAGGTGCACACTCCGGCTATCTTCGGGCTGTTCGGTTGGCCGTCGGCGCCGCTTCGTACCGCTCGCGGAATGTACTGGCGCTCGAGGTTGTTCTTGCGGATTGGTCAGGTGAAAATAGGCTGCACGGCGATTCGGCCTAGCTATTCTCTCGCCGCTCGGCTATTGTCTGGCGGCCCCGGTGGTTTCAGAACGGAGCCGATTCGGTGGACCGCAAGAGCGATTGGTGAGGTCTCGATCAGGTTTCGATTACAGCTATTCGGGCAACACCCGATGTAGTTTCGGACGCCTCGACTCGGGCAGTCGCGCAGTGCAAGTGAAGGTGTAGGAACAAGGCTCGAACGGCAGCACGGTTCAGTAGTGCGAACCGAAAAGAAACAGGACGGTGGGAGCAACGTAAGCGCCCTCATCACGCTGGCGATCACGCTAGGACGTCGCCCGCAGCTACCACCGGAAACATGCAAGAGAACGAGGGGTTAGAGGAACAATGGCAACCGACTACGACGCACCGAGAAGAACAGAATCCGACGATGTCTCCGAGGATTCGCTCGAGGAGCTGAAGGCACGCCGCAACGAGGCGCAGTCCGCTGTGGTCGATGTGGACGAATCAGACACAGCAGAATCATTCGAACTTCCGGGCGCGGACTTGTCCGGGGAGGAACTATCGGTTCGTGTGGTGCCGAAGCAGGCCGACGAGTTCACCTGTTCGAGCTGCTTCCTCGTCCATCACCGGAGCCGATTGGCAAGTGATGCGGGCGGAGTTCTGGTCTGCAGAGACTGCGCTGCCTGACCGAGCACGAGAACGCGGTCGAAGTGCAGAACAACTGACGCACGGGCAGCTCGGGTCGATGTAATTCGCCGGTCCACATGAGATCGAGCGAGATGAATCGAGTGGCTCAGCCAAGACCGTTACGAGTGGTCTTCGGGGGTGGGCTGAGCCAAGGCGGCCAACAGGTCGTCCGGACGCCGAGTGCTGACCAGCCAATAGGGGGTGGGGTCATCGGGATCGTCGAGAACAATCAACACCATTTGTTTGACCCAGGTGCGGTGCTGAACGAAGGCAAGGGGATCCAGCTGCCTTCCCAGCGCCGCACTTTTTGCTGTCGCCGGTATCGCAGCGCACTTGGCGATCACATCCAGGGGTAAGTGTGCGCGCCCTACGCGGAGCTCTCCAGCTCCGTCGTTGTCGCGAACTACCTCGACCGTCATTCTGCTCGACCAGTACAAAGCCCAGATCGGGAACGGAAGCAGAATTACATACGGAAGCCACGCCCTAACTCCCGGCGCGCCCATGTGGACCTCGGCTGCGAGCAATGCACCGACAGCCAACGCTGCCGGCCACCACCACAGTGGAACCCACAGTTTTTCGGTATAGACGACAGTGCCCGTCGCGGAATCCGGGACGGCTGCGGGTTCGAGATCGTGATGTTGTTCCTGTGGCACTCGTCCAGGATACGTGCATCCCTGTCGAACACGTAGAGCCGTACGTCAAGGGAAGAGATGGACCGAGCGTCGTGGCAGCGTAGTCTCGGTGCACGTGAGCGACGATCCCAACAGTGCCTCAGCCGACATCGGCGAAGTCGATCCACCGACTGTCGCGTTGAAACGACTCGACCCAGGCCTTCCGGTCCCGAAGCGAGCCCACGACGGTGACGCCGGGGTAGATCTGCACATCACGGCCGATGCATCACTCGCTCCCGGTCAACGTTTGGTGGTGGGAACCGGAATTGCAGTGGCGCTTCCAATCGGAATGGTGGGCTTGGTTCATCCGCGCTCGGGTCTGGCCGCGAAATCCGGACTCTCGATCGTGAATGCACCGGGAACTATCGACGCCGGATACCGAGGCGAGATCAAAGTGTGCCTGATCAACCTCGACCCGAGCGAGAGCATCGAACTGGTCCGTGGGGACCGGATAGCTCAGCTCCTCGTGCAGAAGGTCGAATTGGTGTCCTTCGTCGAGGTCGAGATTCTGGACGACACGGTACGAGGGACTGGCGGCTACGGGTCGAGTGGTGGACACGCGGGCCTTCGCGTCGCCCCCAATCGACAGACATAAAACCCTGACTCGCAGAGAATGCACTGATTTCGCAGAGAAAGAGAACTGATCATGTTCGGACGGCGGAAGAAGACCGCAGCACAGGATGAAGCGTCGACCGGTGGGTTCTTCGGAGACGAAGACACCTTCGACGACTCGAGTTCGGCAGGCGGAGCCGACGCGCTCGGCACCGCGACCGCCGCGCGCGACGAAACCGTCGGTGAGCAGGCGGACCCCGATCTCGGTCCGTTCGACCTCACCGAATTGGACGAAGATCGCGACACTCTTGCCCAGACGCGACTCGATTTGGGATCGGTATTGGTGCCCTTGCCTGCGGGAGGCCAGCTGCAGGTGGAGATGAATCAGGCCGGCGCACCGCAGGCAGTGCATGTCGTCACTGCGCACGGCCGGATCACCATTGCTGCCTACGCCGCGCCGAAGTCGCCCGGCCAATGGCGCGAGGTTGCAGCCGATTTGGCTACCTCGCTTCGCTCGGATCAGTCCGCAGTCAGTATGGAGACCGGTCCTTGGGGACGGGAGCTGCACGGAGTGACATCGAACGCGGATCTGCGCTTCATCGGAGTCGACGGCTATCGGTGGATGGTCCGTTGTGTTCTGGCCGGCCCATCGGGCGCGGTCGCCAACGACTCTCCACTCGTGCAGATCGCGCGTGACGTCCTTGCACAGACGGTGGTCGATCGCGGTACCGAGCCTCATCCCGTACGCACCCCGCTCCCGGTGGTCCTTCCGGCCGCTCTGACCGCGCAACTCGCCGCGGCCCAGCAGCAGCAGGCGGAGCAGGCGCGAACAGAGCCACAGGAAGCGCCGCCTCAGCCACCGACCTCCGCCGCGCCTGCGAACCAGACAACACCCACCGAAGGCCCGCGTCGAGGCTCCTCGGGGTCTGCAATGCAGCAGCTGGGCGGCTGACACCTCGTTGGCAATGTCCGTGCGACAGGTGATCAGTCATGCCGACGGGCATCTGTATCAGTCGACGAGGCTCTTCAGATCCTGCATCGAGCGGTGACCGAGCACCCCTGGATCGGCACCGATGTCGGCAAGGGCGACAGTGGACAGGCGTGAGTTCGGAATTTCTTCGTGCCACGTCCGCGCAACGTCCATCGGATGGACCGGATCGTCGACGGCGCCGATCACTGCGGTGGGCACGAGGGTGCTGCGTAGTTCGTCGAGAGTGGGCGCCACGTAGCAGGCCGCTTCGGCGAGAGCGCGGGGAAGATCGGGCCATTGCGACGCCCATGAACGCCGGAGAGTCGACGCCAGCCAGTGCGGAGTCGTCGCTTCCATCGCTGCAGTCACCGCGTCGAGCCCGGAAGCGTCGAGTTGTTCCTTGGTGTACCTCGCGCTGAGTGCCGCCGGTGCGTCGGTTGGATCGGCGATCCAGGGCGGCAAGGCTGCCAGGACACCGATCACCGACTGTGGGTGACGGCGCGCCCAGGAGAGCGCCACCGCGGCGCCGATCGAGATGCCGCCGACGATGATTCGGCCGTGTCGGTGCGCCGCTGCAGACATCGCCTCCTCGTAAGAGGCGACGATGCCGATGGGGTTGGGGCTCACTGCTTCGATCGTGGCTCCTGCTGCCGCTACCGCCGCTGCAAATGCGTCGAATGCGAACTCCGCATCCGATCCGGTACCCGGTAGGACCACCACGTGAGTTGCCGGTCTCGTCACGTTCATTCCGGTGATTGTGCCCGGTGGCTTACACGGACCGTCGACCGGACGATTCGGCCCCGCGGACGCGGTTGAACTGGCGGTTGGCCGTCGGCCTCACGCGGGGCTACAGTGGCGTTGGTACAGGTCTTCACAGCGATGTAACTCGTCGCAGATGCTTCCAGGAGCGCACCATGGCACCCGTTGCCGCAGGATATTTTCGCAGGCTCACGCGTAAGTTGACGGAGGACATCCATCAGCTCGATGCCGAAGAGATGGCGGAAACTTCGGAAGCGTCGGGCGCCCGCCGTGCCTGTGACTGCTCCAGGGGCGAAGAAGTCACGATGTTGGGGCGCTTGCGAAGCGTCGAAGCGTGCTCGAAGGCGGCCAACGCAAACATCGAAGCCGAGTTCTTCGACGGCACCGATCCCGTGACGCTGGTGTGGATCGGCCGACGAAAGATCGCCGGAATCGAGCCAGGCAAGACCGTCCTCATCCGAGGCCGGGTGGGGGAGCGAAACGGCCGAAAAATCGTCTACAACCCGTACTACGAACTCCGCGACGACTCCTGACCGCGTTCATGTGGCACGCTCGATGATGTGACCGAGAGAGACAGTCGCCCGATGGGTGGCCAGAACACACGCCCCGAGCTCGACGTTCCAGCCGACGGAACCGGGCCCGAGCACAGCTTCTTGGGTCAACCGGGCGCACCGGCAGATCAACCGTCCCAGCAGGTCGAGCACACGGAGTCCGACGTCGTCGATGTTACGGCGAGTCTGGACGAAGAGAGCAAGCAAACTGTCCTCGAGCAACTCGGCGGCTTGACCGGGTTGGTGTCCTCGACCCTTCCCGTAGTGGCGTTCGTACCTGTCAACAGTAGGTTCGGGCTTGCGGTCGGGATTTGGTCGGCCCTCGCAATCGCACTGGGTGTGTTGGTGTGGAGATTGTTGCGGCACAATCCGATTCAGCCGGCGATATCGGGATTCTTCGGTGTCGGGATATGTGCGTTCATCGCGTACCGAACAGGCGACGCGAAGGGCTATTTCCTTTTCGGGATCTACACGAGCCTGCTGTACGGCGCAGTCTTCCTGGTGTCGATGCTCGCTCGATGGCCCCTCGTCGGGGTGGCTTGGGGATACCTGAACGGCAACGGCACCACGTGGCGGTCGCACCGTCGATCGGTTCACTCCTATGACATCGCCACGTTCGCGTGGGCACTTGTCTTCGGTGCCCGCTATCTCGTGCAGTCCGAGTTGTACGACGCCGACCAGACCGGTTGGCTGGCCGTCGCACGCATCGGCATGGGTTGGCCGTTGACCGGCGTCGCACTTCTGGTCACGGTCTGGGCGGTTCGACGGGCCGATCGAGCGATCGAGGAAGTGAACGAACCAACAGACGACCGATCAACCCGTCGCGATGTTGGTCAGGCCGACCGCGGCGCGTAGGTCGTTCTCGACTTCCACGGAGGCTACGAACAGCAGTTCGTCTCCACCCTCGAGCGGATCGTCCTGCTGCGGGACGATGACACGGCCGCCACGAAGAATGGTCACCAGTGCTGCGTCACGTGGGAGCAGGAGCTTCCGAACGGGCTTGCCCGCCAGCGGGGTGTTCTCCGGAAGCGTGATCTCCACCAGGTTGGCCTGTCCTTTGCGGAAGGTCATGAGGTGAACGAGGTCGCCGACCGAGACGGCCTCCTCGACCAGCGAGGCAAGCATGCGCGGGGTGGACACCGCTACATCGACGCCCCACGATCCGTCGAAGAGCCACTCGTTTCGAGGATCGTTGACGCGCGCGACGACTCGGTTGACACCGAATTCTGTCTTGGCCAACAGGCTCAACACCAAATTCGCTTTGTCGTCTCCTGTTGCTGCGATCACGACGTCGTATGTCTCGAGGTTAGACGCTTCGAGGAGTGAGAGCTCGCACGCGTCGGCCAGCACCCATTCCGCTTCCGGAATCGCCTCGGGTTCGACGTGGTCGAGTTTGCGCTCGAGCAGCATGACCTTGTGTTCGCTGCGAATCAGTTCTCGGGCAATGGATCTGCCGACGGCGCCGGCGCCGGCGATTGCGACTCTCATGGGTTCCCGTTCGTCTCGGTGCGGATGTGACTAGTCGTCGGAGGGCGGGGGATTGGCTGCCAGCGCGATTGCCTCGGCAACCGTCCCGGACACCGCTGCGATATAGATCTCGTCGTCTGCCTGAATGATCGTGCGCTTGTCGGGTAGAAGTCCGGTGCCGAATCTGATGAGGAATGCCGCACGTGAACGAGTCGATTCTTCGAGCAGTGCCAGCTTCTTGCCGATCCACCCCTCGTGAATGTCGAGTAGAACAACTGCGACATTGCCCGAAGGATCACGCCATTTGGTGGTCGGATCGTCGCGCAGAAGATTATGAAGGAACCGATCGGTAGCCCAGGGGACTGTTGCCACAGTGGGAATCCCCAACCGCTCGTATACCGCCGCACGCTTCGCGTCGTAAATACGAGCGACGACCTTGTCGACGCCGAATGTCTCGCGGGCGACGCGCGCGGCGATGATGTTGGAGTTGTCACCGGAGGAGACGGCTGCGAACGCCTCGGCCTTCTCGATCCCGGAGCGCACGAGGACGTCCCTGTCGAAGCCCATGCCGATGATGCGGTGGCCGTCGAAGCTCGGATCCAGACGGAGGAAAGCGGTCTCGTCTCGATCGATGACCGCCACCTCGTGGCCGATTCGGTGAAGCGCACCGGCCAACGATGCGCCGACGCGGCCACACCCCATCACTACTACGTACACAGGCTCCAGCTCCGTTCGGATAGCGTCGATTCGTCTTCCGGCAAGGGACCGGCGACTCTCGGTGCTCGTACAACAAGGTAACCGTCGGCACGTCGCCGTTCGAGCCCAGCCGGTGCTGCGATGCGAAATCCGGGCATTTCAGGAATGCGGTGGATGCCCGTCGAACTTGTTCGGCGAGTTTCGGACGCACCGGTGGTGCGGCCGTATTCGGACGGCCTACGCTTTGCACCGTGTCCAAGGTTTCGACCGCCGCCAAGCGGCTAGTGCTCGGTAGGCCGTTCCGCAGCGACAAGCTCGGTCATACCCTACTTCCCAAACGAATAGCGCTTCCCGTTTTCGCCTCGGACGCCATGTCCTCGGTGGCCTACGCGCCGGAGGAGATATTTCTCGTCCTCTCGGTCGCCGGAATCTCCGCTTATGCGTTGACGCCGTGGATCGGCCTTGCCGTCTGCGTCGTGATGGCTGTCGTTGTCGCAAGCTATCGGCAGAACGTGCACGCCTATCCGTCCGGCGGCGGCGACTATGAGGTAGCGACGGTCAATCTCGGGCCCACGGCCGGGCTCACGGTGGGCAGTGCGCTGATGGTCGACTACGTGTTGACCGTTGCGGTCTCGATATCGGCCGCGGCATCCAACATCGGCTCGGCTGTGCCGTTGGTGGCCGAACACAAGGTGTTGTTCGCCGTCGTTGCGATCGTGCTCATCACCTCGATCAACCTGCGAGGAATCCGAGAATCCGGCGCGGCCTTTGCCGTTCCCACCTACGCATTCATGGTCGGCATGGTGTTGATGCTGGCCTGGGGGCTGATCCGGGTGTACGTCTTCGGTGAGGATCTGAAGGCGGATTCGGCAGTCTTCGAGTTGAAAGCCGAGGACTCGAATCTGTACGGAATCGCCTTCGCATTCCTCATCGCACGAGCGTTCTCTTCCGGCTGTGCTGCGCTGACCGGTGTGGAGGCCATCAGTAACGGCGTGCCTGCATTCCGCAAACCGAAGTCGAAGAATGCCGCGACGACCTTGCTCATGCTCGGCGTCATCGGCATCACTCTGATGATGGGAATCATCATTCTGGCCGAGAAGATCGGCATCAAGTATGCGATGGATCCCGGTGAGCAGTTGATCGGCGCCCCCGAGGGCTATCAGCAGAAAACTTTGATCGCCCAGTTGGCGGAAACCGTCTTCTCCGGATTTCCGATCGGCTTCTTCTTCATCACCGTCGTCACTGCTCTGATCCTCGTACTTGCCGCGAACACGGCATTCAACGGGTTCCCGGTGCTCGGATCGGTTCTTGCGCAGGACCGCTACCTTCCGCGTCAGCTTCACACACGCGGTGATCGCCTTGCCTTCAGTAACGGCATCCTGTTTCTGTCCGGCGCCGCGATCGCGTTCGTCGTCGTGTTCGGTGCCGAAGTGACGAAGCTGATTCAGCTCTACATCGTCGGAGTATTCGTCTCGTTCACGCTGAGCCAGACGGGAATGATTCGCCACTGGACCCGCTTGCTGCGCAGCGAGAAGGACCCGGACCAACGTCGACACATGTTCCGCTCGCGGATTGTGAACAGCATCGGCCTGGCCATGACTGCCACCGTGTTGGTAATTGTGCTGATCACGAAGTTCGCAGCCGGCGCGTGGATTGCCATCGTGGCCATGATCGCGATATTCGTTCTGATGCGGATGATCCGCAAGCACTACGACACGGTGGCACGCGAGCTCGAGAACGAAGAGTGGGACGGCGTCCTGCCGAGTCGGACACACTCGATCGTGCTGGTGTCGAAACTGCATATGCCCACGATGCGCGCGTTGGCATATGCGCGCGCAACCAGGCCGGACACACTCGAAGCCATCACGGTGAACGTCGATGAACAGGACACACGTGCACTCGTTCGGGGGTGGGAAGCGAGCGACGTCACGGTACCGCTCAAGGTCGTCGAGTCGCCGTATCGTGAAATCACCAGGCCGGTCCTCGACTACGTCAAGAGGGTGCGCCGGGATTCGCCGCGCGACGTCGTGACCGTGTTCATTCCCGAGTACGTCGTCGGACACTGGTGGGAGCAGATTCTGCACAACCAGAGTGCCCTCAGATTGAAGAGCCGCCTGCTGTTTCAGCCAGGAGTGATGGTGACCAGCGTCCCGTGGCAGTTGCACTCGTCGGAGAAAGCGAGACGCGAGTCCATCCAGAACGCTCCGGGTGCGTCCCGCCGCGGGTACGAACCGCCGACGCCGAAATGAGCACGATGAGCGAGAACTGGGTAGGCCAGAACATCGAAGTGACACTCGGGGCGCCGGGGCACGGAGGGTTTTGCGTTGCGCGCCACGAGGGCCGCGTGATGTTCGTGCGTCACGGACTACCGGGCGAGATCGTCCGCGCCGCAGTGACAGAGGATCGCGGCGGGTCGTTCTGTCGAGCGGATGCGGTGGAGATCATCGACGCGTCACCGGATCGGATTGCGCCGCTCTGCCCGATATCCGGTCCAGGTGGATCCGGATGCTGTGACTACTCGCACGCGACCTTGGCTGCGGGCCGGGCGATGAAAGCATCCGTGGTGAGCGAGCAATTGCGTCGTATCGCGGGCCTCGAGCGTGACGTCGAGGTGGAGGAATTGCCGTTCACGGGAGATGGAACCGGGTGGAGAAGCCGAGTTCGACTGACCGTGGACCTTGCCGGACGCGCGGGTTTTCACCGCTACCGAAGTTCGACCATCGTGACCGAACTCGAGTGCCCCCAGGTGGTGTCGGGTGCTCTCGACGGATTGAACGAGGAGAAATGGCGTCCGGGCGCGGAGCTTGCAGTGGCGGTCGACGGTGCAGGCGAACGACACGTGGTCGAGATTGCGCCCGCAGCGGTGTCGAAAACGGGGCGACGTTCGCCGGGCAGGCGTGGTGCGTCCGCCCGACGTGCTGCGTCGGCGCAGGAGCGGACGCAGCGCACCGTCGTAGGTAGCGGGCGGGCACACGAATTCGTTGCCGGACGAGAATGGGAGCTGGATGCGAACGGCTTCTGGCAGGCACATCGCGGGGCCGCGCAGATGTACAGCGACGTCGTGGCCGAATGGGCGCTACCGAATCCCGGATCGGTTGCGTGGGACTTGTACGGCGGTGTCGGAGTGTTCGCTGCCAGCCTCGCACCCAGTGTCGGCACCGACGGGCGGGTGGTCAGTGTCGAATTCTCTCGACGCGCGTCAGCGGACGGCGCCGCAGCACTGCAGGACGTGAAACAAGTGGCGTTCAAGCCCGGCCGGGTGGAACGGGTAGTGGAGCTGTTGGACGCTCCCGACGTCGTCGTGCTCGATCCTCCCCGCGCAGGCGCTGGCAAAGAGGTCGTCTCGAGCGTCGCATCACGTTCACCGCGTCGCATCGTTCACATCGGTTGCGACCCAGCGTCGTTCGCCCGAGATGTCGGCCTGTACCGAGATGCTGGGTATACGTTCGAAGCGATGCGTGCATTCGACGCCTTTCCGCTCACGCACCACGTGGAGTGCATCGGCTTGTTCACGAAGTAAGTCGAAGGGGACCGAATGCTGCACTCTGGCTGCGGATATTCCCTTCCGCCGCCACAGAGTGCAGGATCGGTAGCAACCGCTCCGAATCGGAAAACAATGCGCACCAGATGCGCTCTCATCGGGCGCTGACGAGGGCGAGGATTCCTGGCTCGTAGATGCATGAGGAGAGAATCCGCTGGGCTCCGCATGCGCAGTTCTGGTAGCTGATCGCTCCTTCGCTCGTGTTGTGACGAGAGACTGTTGCCCAGCTATGGGAGTGGTTTTCGTGGCTATGCATAACCCCACTGTGCTGTAATGGTCTTATGCATATCAACCCTTACGGAACGTATGCCGTGCACTTGGGAGTCGGCTTGCTCAATTCTCCACCCGAGTCGGCCGCGGAACTCGGACGGCGCTGCGTCGAGGCGGGGTTGGTTGTCGACACCGTCCCCGGTGACGTCGACCTGGTGGACACGATGGCTTTTCTGGCCGAATGGTCATCGGTGGTGGACGCCCCCACCGATGAATCTCGAGCGGAAATCCTCAACGGCTTACTTACCCGTGCGTCCGCCTACCCGCGTCTGACCAACCACGCAGGAGATGGTTGGCACATCCACTATCGAGACCCCAATATCGCCCTGGGGTCAGTAATTCGGGCCCTGGTCAGCGTGGGAACTGCGCTTCATCTGACTGGCCGCGGAATGTCGCGGTTGGGTCGGTGTGCGGCCGAAGATTGCCACACCGCGTTCGCGGACGTGTCCAGAACGGGTCGTCAACGATACTGCGGGACTGTCTGTTCCAACCGTGATGCGGTGCGGCGACATCGAACACGAAAGGCGGCACACGGCCACTAGGAACCGAACACAGCTAGGTCTTTCGGTTGTAGAGACGCATCGTGATCGGTCCGAAGACGCCTAGAAACCCAGCACACATCACCGTGGTCACCGTCAATGCAGTGATGTCGGTGTCTCCGGACATCAGTGATCTGATCGAGGTGACGAGAAAGCTCACCGGATTGACCTCGACGAAGGCTCGCAACCACCCAGGCATGGTCTGCGGATCGACGAAGATGTTGCTGGCGAAGGTCAATGGGAAAAGAATGAACATCGATACGGCCATGACCGCTGATTCAGTTCGGACGATCATCGCGATCATCGTCCACACCCAGGACAAACAGAACGAAAACACCAGCAGCAGCACAATCGACGCTGCGACGCCGAGCATCCCACCGGCTGGGCGGAATCCGATGATCACACCCAGAATCAACACGATGACCGATGCAAGCGTGTAACGCACGACATCGCCGAGCAACGCACCGACCAGCGGCGACGGACGCCAGATGGGCAACGAGCGGAATCGGTCGAACACGCCTTTCTCGATATCCTTGTTCAACGTCACGCCGGTGTACATGGTGATCATGACCACGGTCTGCACGAGGATTCCGGGAAGCAGAAATTGGATGTAGGCGGTGGTTGAACCCGCCAATGCGCCACCGAAAAGGTAGGTGAACAGCAGCGTGAACATGATGGGAAACATCGTGACGTCGAATAGTTGCTCCGGCACGTGTTTGATTTTCAGCAACGCCCGCCAGCCGAAACTCGACGATGTGGACAGTGCGCTGGGTCTCGATGGTCGTGGCCCTGCGCTGCGCAGCACCTCGGCCACCGAGGCGGAAGCGTCGGTGAGCGTCGTGGTCATGATGCGGCCTCCGTCTCCGAGGCATGCCCCGTCAGAGCCAGGAAGACCTCGTCCAGGCTCGGTTGTCCGATCGCAAAGGAAGCGATTGCGATACCCGCTGCTTCGAAAGCGGGAAGTGCGGCCGCTACCGACGACGCGGAGTCGACTCGCGCAGAGATGGCCACCGGATCTGCGTCCTCCACGACTTCGTCGGTGAGGATGGTTCGCAATATCGCGGCGGCTGCACTGCGCCGCGCCGGATCGAGAACGCGCACATGAAGTGCACCTGCCCCGACCGACGCCTTCAAGTCTCCGGTAGTCCCTTCGGCGATGACCTTCCCTCGGTCGATGACAGCGACTCGACCCGCCAAGTGATCGGCCTCGTCCAGGTACTGCGTCGTCAACAGCACTGTTGTTCCGCCGGCCACGAGTGCCCTGATGATCTCCCACACTTGGTTTCGGCTCCGCGGATCGAGCCCCGTGGTCGGCTCGTCGAGAAAAATGAGCTCAGGAGTGACGATGATGCTTGCGGCGATATCGATCCGACGCCGCATTCCGCCCGAATACGTCTTCACCTGACGCCCACCGGCATCCGCGATCCCGAACGCCGTAAGAAGTTGTTCCGACCGCGAACGTGCTGCAGGACGGGAGTATCCATAGAGCCGCGCAAGAAGAACGAGATTCTCGGTACCGGTCAGGTCCTCGTCGAGAGACGCGAACTGGCCGGTGAGCGAGACCTTGCTTCGGATGGCACTCGCCTCGGTGGCGAGGTCGTGGCCGAGGATGCGGGCGCTGCCGCCGTCCAGGGGGAGGAGCGTTGCCAGCATCCGGATGGTTGTCGTCTTGCCTGCTCCGTTCGGGCCCAGCACGCCGTACACCCCACCACACGGAACGGTCAGATCGATACCGTCGACGGCAACGGTATCGCCGAATCGTTTGACGATGCCGTGAGTCGATATTGCCGCCGATGTGTCCATTCCTTCATGATTGCCCGATTTTCGCCTCGTCCGCAATCCATTTTTCGCGCTCGCCCATCCCTTTCGTTCCGTGTACCGAATACCTTGTGCGGCGGGAAAACGCGGAGGTTTCGGTGTGAGAGCCATATGAGCACTACTCTCTTGATCAATGAACGCGATCAGATTCGAATCAGTTGGGACCTTGGTCCGGTGAGCGCCACCCCGAGTTCGGACTCGCCGTTTCAGGGGACATCCGATTCATACGACGACCCGCCGGCATCGGTGGACTCCGAAGGAGCCGCGTGTGCGGTCCCCAGCGCACAGTTGCGTAATTTGCGCGCCGACGAGACCGAGCGTCTTCGTCGTCTCATGGCAGCAGTTGCCCAGGGTGACCAGCGTGCGTTCGCCGAGTTGTACGACGCGACGTCTGCTCGCGTCTACGGCATGGTGCTACGCGTACTTCGTGACCCCGGGTACAGCGAGGAAACCACCCAGGAAGTCTTTCTCCAGATTTGGCGATCGGCTCCGAACTACGATCCGAAACAGGGCAGTCCGCTCGCTTGGATCATGACTCTGGCTCATCGGCGGGCCGTCGATCGGGTCAGGTCGGAGCAATCCGGTACCGACCGTGAGGCAGCGTACGGCGCCATCAGCCACTCACCCGAGCACGACGAGGTGCTCGAGGCTGTCACGCAACGGCTCGAGTCCGATGCAGTGATCGCATGCCTCGATACGTTGACCGATACCCAGCGTGAATCTGTGCGAATGGCTTATTACAGCGGTTGGACCTACCGCGAGGTTGCCGAGCGCCTCGAGGTAGCGGTACCGACCATCAAATCGCGAATACGAGATGGGCTGATCAAGTTGAAGACATGTTTGGGGGTGACACCCTCATGAGCGAAGCGATTCGACAGCGACTGCTCGATTCCGCGGAGGTATTTGCCCTCCATGCGGTCAGCGCAGCAGAAGAATCAGAGATCGAACGCGATCTCGAGTCGGTCGACGACACCGCCCGCGTCCAGTTCGGCATTCTCGTCGGGGAGATTCAGGAGACGTTGGCGCTGGCGTCGGTGCTCGATGCCGTCGAGCCCCCGCCAGAGGTTCGCGCACGGCTTCTCGACGAAGTTCCGCGTACATCGCAGGTGACCCCACCGCCGGTGACCGCGTCGAACGTGACGAGCATGAAGGGTCACCGTGAACGGCGAAGCACCAGGTTGCGTACCTCGTTGATGGCTGCCGCGGCGGCGGTGGTCGTTGTAGTCGGTGGAGGTGTCGTCGCGACGCAAGTGATCGGGAACGATCCAAGCCCGACGCAGGCCGAGCAGGTGATTGCGTACGGTGACACGCAGGAATCCACAGCGAGCTTCCCCGGTGGAGGTACTGCGAAGATCTCGTATTCACGTGAAGCAGACTCGGCCGTGGTGGAACTCGACGGTGTGGCGGCACCGGAGGCGGGCAAGGACTACCAGATGTGGTTCGTCGAAGGAACTCCACGATCGGTCGGGCTCGTCACGCCTGCGCAACTCGAGGAAGGCGGCCAGACGGTCATCGAGGGTATGGGGGGAGCGACCAACTTCGCGTTCTCGCTCGAACCCGCAGGCGGCTCACCGCAGCCGACCGAGGTGCTGACAATGGCGACATTGGGCGCCTAGCAACAATGTGATTGCTGAAGCTGGGTGGACGAGGACGCCGGTGGAGATTTTTCCGCCGGCGTCCTGGCTTCAACGGGAGTCCGCGGTCGATTTTCAGCGCCGCGTTTCGAACTGGCCAAGCGACTTTATCGCTGTGTTCATCTGCAGGTATGCCCCCGTAGCGAGGTTGGTCAGTAGCTCCAGTTTCACGGCGGGTGCGTTTTTCGTCAGTGCATCGAAGTCCTCGACCGAAAGCACCCCTACGGTCAACGGCGTGTCCGCGCAGAAGTCGAGGAGGAAGGTCGTGCCGGCCAAAAGTGGCATCTCACCGAAGCTCATGCCAGGCGACAGCGTGGTTATTCGATGGCGTGAACCGTCGTCGGCCACGAAGATCGAGCTGACTTCACCTGCGAGCACCAGGAACAGTCCCGACGCCGGGTCTCCGCCGCGCACGATCACTTGGCCGCGGGGATAGTCCCGGATGTCGATCAGCGCTTCCACTTCCTCGAGCTGAGCGGGGGTCAGTCCGCTCAGGACCGGATGTTCCGATACCGAGATCGTCTCCGGTTGCCGCGGCCCTGCGCAGTAGCGGTCGAGTAGCAGCTCTTCTGCCCATCGAATGGCCGAGCCTGCGTCGGAGAAAACCCGGCCAGCTCCAGCGTTCGGGTCGATACTGGAAACCTTGTGTCCCATGACTCCCTGTGGGTCGACCAGCGAGGCCTGGCATCCACGTTCAGCCAGGTGACTGTGCAGGGCGTCGAACATGCTGCGCGCGACGTCACTGACCTCGCCGACCCCGCGGACATCGATGACCAACCCGTCGAGCTTGTCGTCGAGATTGCCGATCTCGCGTACGGCCGTCTCGGCGCCCGAGAACAGCAGGTCGCCGTGTAGTTCGTATACTCTTGCGCGAGTACCGAACTCGGCGAGGGCATCTTGTTCGACGTCACTTCTGCGCTTTCGAGATGGTACTTCGGTGAGCGTGTAACGAGCGCGAATGGCCGAACGGGCTGCACGGGTCACATGCAGGAAGTGAAGTTCGAGCCTGGTGGACAATTCGCGGCAGGTCGCCACTCCCCGCACGCTGCTCCCGTGTTGATCGAGACGGGGGGAATACACCGCAATTCCCATCTGCCCCGGCAACACTGCGAGCAGTCCACCTCCTACTCCGCTCTTGGCCGGCATGCCCACTCGCGCAACCCAATCACCTGCACCGTCGTACATACCGCATGTCGTCATCACGCTGAGTACTCGTTCGACGAGGGCGGGTGCCAAAGCTCGTTCCCTGGTTCGTGGGTTCACGCCGTTGTTGGCCATGGTGGCTGCCATCATGGCCAGATCGGCGGCGGTCACATCGATCGAGCATTGACGAAAGTAGAGGTCGACGGCCGCGTCTGGATCCTCCTCGATGATGTCGAAGGACCGCAGCATGTATCCGATCGCGCGGTTTCGATTTCCGGTTCTGGCCTCGGAGGCGTACACGCTCTCGTTGAAGGTGAGTTCTCGGCCCGCATAACGTGAGTACGCCGCCCTGATCCGTTCGAACCGATGTTTCCTCGTGCGTCCTTTGATCAACGACGCCGAGGTGATTGCGCCGGCATTGATCATCGGGTTTCTGGGACGTTCGGTGATCGGGTCCAAACTGATCTCGTTGAACGGCTCACCCGACGGTTCGATGTCGATCTTGCGGGCAACTGCAGCCTCACCGCGATCTGTCAGCGCCAATGCATAGGTGAACGGCTTCGAGATCGACTGAATGGTGAAGGGGGTCGCGGTGTCGCCGATTTCGTAGACATAGCCATCGCTGGTCGCAAGGGCTATCCCGTAGCCGTCGGGTGCGACTGCCGCGAGCTCCGGGATGTAGTCGGCAACCGCACCCGACGTATTGTCTCGGCATGCGTCGAACACGTCCTTCAGGATTTGGTCCACGACAGTTGTCATGAGGTGACCCTATGCTCCGGCCACCTCTTTCGATGTGACGATGGACGCGCCGCGATTGTTGGGTGCATGTGCCGGACCGCAGTATTGTCGAACAGTAGGAGCTATCTCGGCGTCGCTCCACGGGACGCTACGTAGACTGGGGAGACAAGACAGTTCGCATCGAACAAGGCAAGACTGCAAGGACCGAAGATTTCCGGCCGGAGGGAGCGATCTCGTTGGGTGTCCTAGCTCGAATCCAGACGCCCGAGGACTTGCGCCTACTGGCCCCGTCCGAAGTGGCAGACCTGGCAGTCGAGGTCCGTGAGTTCCTCGTCGACAAGGTGTCGGCGACGGGAGGTCACCTCGGACCGAATCTCGGCGTCGTCGAACTGACGCTGGCGATACACCGTATCTTCTCCTCGCCACACGACCCGATCATCTGGGACACCGGCCACCAGGCATACGTACACAAGATGATCACCGGTCGGACCGGAGCTTTCGATTCGCTGCGCAAGCAGGGCGGTCTTTCCGGATACCCCTCACGTGCAGAGAGTGAGCACGACTGGGTGGAGTCTTCACACGCATCGGCTTCGCTGTCGTACGCAGACGGACTGGCAAAAGCTTTCGAACTGAAGGGGCAAACCGACAGGCATGTCGTAGCCGTCGTCGGCGACGGTGCCCTGACAGGTGGCATGTGTTGGGAGGCCCTCAACAACATCGCGGCAGGCAAGGACCGCTCGGTTGTCATCGTCGTCAACGACAACGGACGTTCCTACGCACCGACGATAGGCGGCCTCGCCGAGCATCTCGCAGCGCTTCGGCTACAACCCGGTTACGAGCGGGTCCTCGACAACGGTCGACGCATCGTGCGCAAGATTCCATTCGTCGGCAAGACCGCATACGCGATGTTGCACGGAATGAAGGCCGGGGTGAAGGACGCGCTGAGTCCTCAGGTCCTGTTCACCGATCTCGGTATCAAGTACCTCGGACCCGTCGACGGCCACGATGAGCCGGCGCTCGAGTCGGCACTTCGACGTGCCAAGGACTACGGCGGCCCGGTGATCGTTCACGCGGTGACGCGCAAGGGGATGGGTTACGCGCACGCCGAGAACAATGTCGCCGATCAGATGCATGCCACCGGTGTCATCGATCCGCTTACCGGACAATCACGTTCGGTGGCTGCACCGGACTGGACGTCGGTCTTCTCTCGTGAACTCATCGATATCGCGGCTGACCGTGAGGACATCGTCGCGATCAGCGCGGCGATGGCCGGCCCGACAGGTTTGGCTGCATTCGGCGAGAAGTACCCCGGTCGGCTTTTCGATGTCGGGATCGCTGAGCAGCATGCCATGACCTCGGCGGCAGGCCTCGCGCTCGGCGGGATGCACCCAGTCGTAGCTGTGTACTCGACGTTCCTCAATCGTGCATTCGATCAACTGCTCATGGATGTGGCGTTGCTGAACTTACCGGTTACGTTGGTTCTCGACCGTGCAGGTGTCACCGGCAACGACGGCGCCAGTCACAACGGCATGTGGGACATGTCGCTGCTGGGGATAGTGCCAGGAATTCGTGTCGCCGCTCCTCGTGACTGCGCGACCCTTCGGGAGGAGCTCGCCGAAGCTTTGGCGATCAACGACGGTCCCACGGCACTGCGGTTCCCCAAAGGTGCCGTGACGGATGATGTTCCAGCGCTGCGACGACTCGACGGTCTCGTCGACGTTCTTGTCGAGCCGGAGTCCGGAGAGCGCGATATTCTCATCGTCGCTGTGGGGGCCTTCGCTTCATTGGCGCTCGATTCAGCTGAAAAGCTTGCAGCTCAGGGGCTTTCGGTTACAGTGATCGATCCACGCTGGGTGCTTCCGGTACCGGAGTCGCTCCTCGAGATGGCCAAGGATTTCCGTCTCGTCGTCACGATCGAAGATTCGGGTCTACATGGCGGAATCGGATCGAGCGTATCTGCCGCTGTCCGCGCCGCGGGTGTCGACACGATCTGCCACGACATCGGTGTGCCACAGAGGTTCCTGGATCACGCTTCTCGTGAGCAGATTTTCAATGAGCTCGGTTTGACCTCGGAAGACGTCGCACAGCGAATCGTGGGATGGTCCAAGTCGCCCTGAACTTTCGCTTGGTGCATCCGGCAGCGCCATGATGGGTCGTGTCGATCGGATTGTTCAAGTCAGTCGCTGGAATCGTCAGTAGGAGGCGACCATTCGACGACGCGTACGTCCTTGACGAGATGAGCGCGAACGAACGGATCGTAGGTGAACAGTCGACTGGCCGTGTCCAAGTCCGTCGACTCGACGATGAACTTTGCGCCGGTGTGGTCCGCCAACGGTCCGGAAGATCGCACGATCCCGCGTCGGATCATCTCGGTGAGCCATGCATGGTGATCCGTCCGGTGATCGTCCCTACCGGACGATGATTCCGGTGTGTAGGAATATTCGACGATAAACGTGGACATGACATCTCACTCTCTGCGAGGAGCGGCTCAGATAACCATGTCTTCGAGTTCCATGCCCTTGGTCTCGCGAATCTTGAACTTGACGAAGAAGAAGGAGAGCAGAGCGAAGAACGCGAAGAACGCATAGATGAATCCGAGGCCGATCGTCTCGGTCAGCGGAGGGAAAGCCAGCGTGATTGCGAAGTTGGCTACCCAATTGGCGGCAGTGCTGATGCCCAGGGCGACCGCGCGCATTCGGTTGGGGAACATTTCACCGAGCATGACCCACATGATCGGACCCCATGTGGCGGCGAAGAAGATGACGAACAGATTGGCACCCACGAGGGCGACCGGACCCCATGGGTCGGGGAGGGTGATGTTGTCCCCGGACCCGATCGACTGGGTGAACGATGCTGCGGCAAGAACCAGACCGACGAACATTCCGATGGAACCGATCTGCAATAGATTCTTTCGGCCGAATCGATCGACGAACAGAATCGCCACGAAGGTCATGCTCACGTTGATGACCGAGGTGATCACCGAGGTGACGAAAGACTGATTTTCGCTGAACCCGACCGATTTCCACAGAGTCGTCGAGTAGTAGAAAATCGCATTGATGCCGACGAATTGTTGCAGAATCGCCATGGTGATACCGACCCAGACGATGGGTTGCAGGCCGAATTTGGGCCCTCGTATGTCCGCAAACGAAGATTTGGCTTCAGCTCTGAGTGTGAGCCGAATTTCCTTGACTCGTTCGTTCGGATGCATTTCGCCGGAGATTTCACCGAGAATGCGCGCGGCTTCCTCGTCGAGGTGCTTGCCTACCAGGTATCTGGGCGATTCCGGAATGAGCGTAGCGAGGAAGCCGTACACGAGCGCGGGAACGACGCCGACGAGGAACATCCATCGCCAAGCTTCCATTCCGAACCACAGGTCGTTCGATGGCCCACCTGCGGCGTTCTGCAGTACCGCGTCGGAGAGCAATGCGGCGAAAATACCGATGGTGATCGCCAACTGCTGAAGTGACGCAAGACCGCCCCGATACTTCGCCGGGGCGATCTCCGAGATGTATGCAGGCGCGATCACCGAAGCGATCCCGATGCCCAGTCCGCCGATGACTCGCCACAGCATCAGGTCCGGAACGCTGAATGCGAAACCTGAACCGACGGAAGAGATGGTGAACAATGCTGAGCCGAGCAGCATGACGCGTTTGCGTCCCCAGCTATCAGCGAGTCGTCCGGCGAACCATGCGCCTACTGCGCAACCGAGTAGCGCAATGGCGACGGCGAAACCGGTGATGAACGAGTTCAGGCCGAAATTTTCTTGAATCGAATCGACCGCGCCGTTGACGACCGAACTGTCGAAACCGAAAAGAAATCCCCCGACCGCGGCAGCGACGGTGACTCCGATGACTTTCGCGGTGTAGCGATCTGTAGGTTGCGTCATTGCGAACCCAGCTTTCGAGGTCGTGTGCCAGCAGCGATGGTGGTTAGGCCATCATGGCCCCGACCCGCTCGAAAGTGGTGGAAATCGGCGGATCTTGCCCCGAAGAGTTACCGCACGTAAAGGGCAGCCGCCGGGTGTGAGGGAAATGGCGACGGTATCGAAACGAAAGACGGCCCGCACAACGAAAGTGCGGGCCGTCCTCCCAGTGTTCAGCTCAGATGCTGGCAACACCGGGAGCGAGGAACCGCTGCCCGGTGGCCGCCTCCGAGGCGCCACTACGATCGAGGTACGGCGTGATTCCGCCGTTCCAGAATCCGAACCCACCGCCGAGTAGCAGGCAGAGGTCGATGTCCTCGGGTGCCGCGACGACGCCTTCGTCGAGCATGATTCGGATCTCGTCGGCGATTGCGTTGCGGGTGCGATCGAGCACCTGCTCTGCAGTCGATGGTGAGTCACCCTGCGGCCATAGGGCAGCAACCTCGGGGTCGACGACCTGGCCTTCGGGTCCGTACGTCCAGACGCCGGGCTTCTTCGCCTCGACCAGGGCGCGGAATCCGGGCGAGTCCTTGAACCGATCCGGGTAAGCCTCTGCAAGCGTTTCGGCCGTATGCAATGCGACGGCAGGCCCGACCAGAGCGAGGAGAGTCAACGGGCTCATCGGCATACCGAGTTCGCCTACTGCGCCGTCGGCGACGTCGAAGGGGGTGCCCTCGTCGATCGCCCCGATGATCTCGTTGGATGCGCGGGTCACCAAGCGGTTGAACACGAAGCCCGGAAGATCTGCGGACAGAACCGCGGACTTCTTGAGTGTCTTCGCAGTCGCGAATGCTGTTGCCAGCGTTGCGTCGTCGGTCTTCTCGCCCTTGACTACCTCGAGAAGTGGAAGCACGGCTACGGGGTTGAAGAAGTGGAACCCCACAACGCGTTCCGGGTGCTTCAGATCTGCTGCCATCTTGGTGATCGACAGCGAAGACGTGTTCGTCGCGAGAATCGTTTCAGCGGAGACGAATTCCTCGACCTCGGCGAACACCTTCTTCTTTACATCGAGGTTTTCGAACACGGCCTCGATGACGAAATCTGTCTTGGCGAAAGCGGCCTTGTCGATCGATCCGGACACCAACGCCTTCAGTCGATTCGCGGCGTCGGGGGAGAGGCGCTTCTTGCCGAGCAGCTTGTCGATTTCGCCATGGACGTAACCGACGCCCTTGTCGATGCGTTCCTGATCGATGTCGGTCAGAATGACGGGCACCTTCAGCTGACGCACGAACAGCAAAGCAAGCTGACTGGCCATCAACCCGGCACCGACGATGCCGACGCCCGTGATCTTGCGAGCCAGCGACTTGTCGGGTGCGCCTGCGGGACGCTTCGCGCGCTTCTGAGTGAGATCGAACGCGTACAACCCGGCGCGAAGTTCGTCCTTGACCAGCAACGTCGACAGTGCGTCGTCTTCTGCGGCGAAGGCCTTGTCCAGCGAAGCTGGATCGGTGATGTCGGTGTTCCTGGCAAGCTCGAGCAGTTCTACCGCAGCTACGGGGCCCGGCGCGAAGTTGCCTGTTTTGCCGGCCACGATGCCCTTCGCACGCGCGATGGCGTCGTCCCACGCCTGGCCGCGGTCGATCTCGGACCGATTCGGAACGACGTCGCCGTTCAACACCCGAACAGCCCATGCAAGAGACTGCTCGATGAAGTCGGCGCCGCCGAACATGGCGTCGACGATGCCCAGGTCCACAGCTTGCTGTGGCTTCAGCGTGCGGTTCTGGTTCAGCGAGTTCTCGATGATGACGGTCACTGCGGTGGAAGCGCCGACGATGTTGGGCAGCAACTGGGTGCCGCCCCAGCCGGGAACGAGTCCGAGAAATGCCTCGGGGAGCCCCAGCGCTGCGGCGTTGTCAGCGACAGTTCGGTAGTGGGAGTGCAGTCCGACTTCGAGTCCACCGCCGAGTGCAGCGCCGTTGATGAAAGCGAACGTCGGGATGCGTGACTCGCGCAGGCGGCGGAACACCTTGTGGCCGAGCTGCCCGATCTGGAGCGCCTCGTCCTTGGTCTTGATGTTGGGTACGCCGTTGAGGTCGGCGCCGACGGCGAAGATGAACGGCTTGCCGGTCACCGCGATAGCAACGGGATCAGCTGCGAAGGCCTCATCGAGGGCGGCATCGAACCGCGCGAGTCCGGCCGGACCGAATGTCGACGGCTTGGTGTGGTCGCAGCCGTTGTCCAGGGTTACGAGGGCAATGCTGCCTTCGAGGCCAGGTACGGAGATGATCTTGGTGAACGCGTTCGTGACTACCTCGTCCGTGAACGCTGTGGTGATGTCGCTCATGCCTTCGCTCCTGAGTAATCGGAGTGGATCGGGTTTTCCCAAATGACGGTTCCGCCCATGCCGAGACCGATGCACATGGTCGTCAGGCCGTAACGAACGTCGGGGCGCTGAGCGAACTGGCGGCTCAACTGAGTCATCAGTCGCACACCAGAGGAGGCGAGGGGGTGCCCACAGGCGATGGCGCCGCCCCACTGGTTGACGCGGGGATCGTCGTCGGCGATGCCGTAGTGCTCGAGGAATGCGAGAACCTGCACTGCGAACGCCTCGTTGATTTCGAACAACCCGATATCGGAGATGCTCAAACCGGTACGGCCGAGCAACTTCTCGGTAGCGGGGACCGGTCCGATGCCCATCACAGCAGGGTCGACGCCTGCGAACGAGAAGCCGACCATACGCATACCGATGTTCAGGCCGAGCTCGTGCGCAGTGTCCTCGCCGGCGAGGATCGCAGCGGTGGCACCATCGTTGAGACCGGCAGCATTTCCTGCTGTGACCCGGCCCGCTGGGCGGAACGGAGTCTTGAGCTTCGCGAGATCGTCGATGGTTGTTCCGGGACGCGGTGGCTCGTCCTCGGTGGCCAGGCCCCAACCAGCAGCGGACTTGGTGGCTACCGGTACGAGTGTGTCGGCGATGAAGCCGGCCTTCTTGGCGGCCTCGTACTTGTTCTGGCTCGCGACGGCATAGGCGTCGGTGCGGTCCTTGGTGATACTCGGAAACCGATCGTGCAAATTCTCGGCCGTGTTGCCCATGACGAGTGCACTCGGATCGACGAGCCTATCGGTGAGGAAGCGCGGGTTGGGGTCTACGCCTTCGCCCATCGGGTGGCGGCCCATGTGCTCGACGCCACCGGCGATGACGACGTCGTATTGACCGAATCCGATGCCGGAACCTGTCGTCGTGACGGAGGTCATTGCGCCCGCACACATGCGGTCGATGGCGAATCCGGGGACGCTGTGGGGGAGTCCTGCGAGGAGAGCGGACGTGCGCCCGATGGTCAGCCCCTGATCACCGGTCTGCGTCGTAGCCGCGATGGCGACTTCGTCGATGCGCTCCGGGGGCAGAGCCGGGTTTTTGCGCAGTAGTTCGCGGATCGCTTTGACGACGAGGTCGTCGGCGCGAGTGTCGGCGTAGATGCCTTTGGGGCCTGCTTTGCCGAACGGTGTGCGGATGCCGTCTACGAACACGACATTGCGCTGTGAGCTTGTGGACGCGGGTACAGACACGCTTCGATCCTCCCGGGAAGATGCGGAATTGCGGCCCGGCTGACGCCGGACCGCCATCCACTCTAGCCGGTATTACCCGCCGGTAACTTGCTCAGGGGTACCGCTCTCGTGTTCAGGGGTACCGGTCTCTTGCTCAGAGGTCAGTGCGGCGGCGAGAACTGGTACGACCAGCTCGCGCTGCCACGGCCGGGCCTGCCCCTCGGTGAGCTTCTTGTCGATGATGTCCTCCGCGACATCACGATCGACAGGTGTCCAATCCCACACCAGGCGGCGAAGCAGATCGGGCATGAGCAGGTTCTCCACCGGCACCTCGACGTCCTCGCTCAATGCTGTCATCGCCGCACGCACGGTGGCCAGTCTCTCCGCAGCCTCGGGTTCACGACGTGCCCACCGATTCACCGGAGGAGGGCCGTCGAAGGGAGCCGACTTGGGTGGAAGCTCCTCGGTCGGCAAGCGTCGTGCGCGCTCGAGGGCAGACAGCCACACCTTGGTCGAGCGTCGCTGACGCGGACCACCGAAGACCGGAAGTGCACGTAGTTCGCCCTCCGTTTTCGGATCTGCCGTCGCTGCGGCGACAATCGCCGAATCGGGCAGAATGCGGCTCGGCGCAATGTCGCGGTGTGCCGCGATCTCGTCGCGTGAGCGCCACAATTCACGAACGGAGGCCAATACCCTCGCCGACTTGACCGCGTGGATTCCCGACGTCTTTCGCCAGCGGTCAGGCTTGGGCTTTGCTGGACCGAGCGCAAGGATGTGCGCGAACTCTTGTCGTGCCCACTCGGTTTTGTCCTTCGCGGCGAGTTCCTCTGCCATCGCATCACGCAGCTCGAGCAGAACTTCGACGTCGAGCGCGGCGTAGTTCAACCAGCTGTCGGGGAGTGGACGTGTCGACCAATCTGCCGCTCCGTGTCCCTTCTGAAGCGACAAGCCGAGCGTGCGTTCGACGATCGGGCCCAGCCCGACTCGTTCGAAACCGGCGAGTCGTCCGGCCAGTTCGGTGTCGTACAACGCCGCAGGCACGAGCCCCAGCTCGGCGAGACCTGGCAAATCCTGGTCCGCCGAATGCAGGACCCATTCGAGAGGATTGATCACCGAAGCCAGCGGTTCGAGTGCACCGGTGACCGGAATCGGATCGAGCAGGACGGTGCCTGCGCCGCGTCGTCGAAACTGCAATAGGTAGGCGCGTTGCGAATATCGGAAACCCGACGCACGCTCGGCATCGACAGCGAGCGGGCCGTGACCACCCGCGAGCAGTTCGGCTGCCGCCACCACGCCCTCGACGGTGTCGACAACTGCGGGAACGCCGTCGGCAGGCGCCAACAGGGGTGTCGGAGCGGGCGCATCGACATTGTCACCGTCGTTCGTTACGTCCGAGGCATCGTTGGAACTCATCGCTGACATGAGAGCAGACTCTAAGCCCTCGTGCCGCGACGCCGTGCGAACTCAGGTCCGGTTACCACCGTGTGTGCGGAGTTCGGTGATGCCGGCGGGTGGCAGCCCAGCTGCATAAGCAAGCACCTCGCAGAAGGCCTCGACATGCGGAGCCAACTCGCCGGTGGTGGGGGTCCACGACGCGCGCAGCTCGAGCTGATGGGCTCGCGGCGGACCGGCGATATCGCCGTAGCGGACCGAACTCGTCGACGTCACCGTCCCGCCGAGGGCGTTCATCGACTCCGACCGACTCTCCAACGCATCGACCAACCAACTCCATGCCACCTCGGGCAACATGGGGTCGGAGGCAAGAGATTCATCGACGTCGGCCTGGATATAAGCGACGAGACGCATTGTTCCGTTCCAGGCTTCGTCACCGTCTGGGTCGTAGAGCAGAATCAGCCGGCCGAACGCATCGCCGTCGGATTGTTCCGCGATATCTTCGGAAGTCGAATGCTGAACTTCAGCACCCATCGCGTAGCTGAACGGGGCTAGGCGTTGCGGTGGGCGGATCGGTCCGAGTTCGATGGCTGGGTGCACGACGGCCCGGTGCATCGCCTCGATCGCCGATCGAAACGGCGCAGGTTCGGCAGTGGATCCGGGATTGGTCACGACTCCGGACGTTAGACTCGTCACCTTCGGGTTCGTCGGAGGCGCGCCGCAAGTGCGACCGACTGCAGGGCAACCGACCTGGAGTCGACGGAGCCATGAGTCGCGCTCAGGCCTGCATGGCGGCAATATTCTTATCTCGTGGCAGCATGGATGGCAATGAACACAATCGCGCCGTACCCTCGCCGTCAGCTGCCCGACGCGCCTTTGTTGGCCACCATCGCGGGACGGGCGACATCGCGTCGTCCGGTGTGGTTCATGCGGCAGGCCGGGCGATCGCTACCGGAGTACCGCAAGCTCAGAGTCGGTACCGGCATGCTCGAGTCATGCTTCACTTCCGACCTGGTTGTCGAGATCACGCTGCAGCCGGTTCGACGCCATGACGTCGACGCAGCCATCCTTTTCTCGGACATCGTGGTTCCGCTGAAGGCCGCGGGTATCGATCTCGACATCGTTGCCGGAACCGGGCCGGTGGTGGCGTCGCCGGTACGTTCGGCAGCCGACGTCGCAGCGTTGCCGCAGTTGAGCGCCGAGCAGGTCGAGCCGGTCACCAATGCGGTGACCACGCTGACCCGTGAATTGGGCGATACCCCGCTCATCGGATTCGCAGGGGCTCCGTTCACGCTCGCCTCCTACCTGGTCGAAGGTGGACCGAGTAAGAACCACGAGAAGACCAAAGCGCTCATGCGCTCGGATCCGGCCACGTGGCACACCCTTCTCGACACTCTCGCCGACACGACGATCACGTTCTTGCAGGCACAGCTAGCGGCGGGTGTCGACGCGGTTCAGCTCTTCGACTCCTGGGCAGGCGCGCTCTCACTGGCGGACTACCGCGAGTTCGTGCTGCCTCACTCGACGAAGGTGCTCGATGCGATGTCCCCGGCCGGCGTACCGAAGATTCATTTCGGTGTCGGGACCGGCGAACTCCTCGGTGCCATGGGAGAGGCCGGTGCCGACATGGTCGGTGTCGACTGGCGAATTCCCCTCGATGTCGCAGCCCGACGCGTCGGCCCGGGGAAGGCGTTGCAGGGAAACCTGGACCCTGCGGTGCTCTTCGCCGGTTGGGATGCCGTCGAGAGTGAGGTTCGGCGCATCGTCGCCGAGGGCGATCGCGCCGTCGAAGCAGGCGCTGTGGGGCATGTCTTCAACCTCGGTCACGGAGTTCTGCCCGATACCGATCCGGATGTGCTGACCCGGGTTGTGGAGTTGGTGCACTCGCTGTGACCGTAGGGCCGCCTCGTGTTGTGGTGATCGGTGGCGGGATTACCGGCCTTGTTGCCGCCTTCAGGCTGCGGCAGAAGTTGGGTCCCGAAGCCGATATCACCATCGTCGAAGAATCGATGCGCCTCGGCGGCACGTTGCGCACGGTCACGTTGGCGGGCGGGCCGTTCGATGTCGGCGCCGAGGCATTCATCGGCCGCAGACCCGAAGTGCCTGCCCTGATGGATGAGCTCGGATTGAGCGCGCAGCTCGTCCATCCGGCCGGATTGCGTCCACTCGTCTTCTCGGGCGAGACGCTCCGCCCACTCCCGACCGGGACGCTGATGGGTATCCCCGCGGACGCTGCCTCCGTGGAGGGCCTGGTCGATGCACGGTCGCTGGCAACCATCGCCGGTGAGCGTGACACCGAGTTGTCCTGGGACCGAACCAGCGACCTCAGTGTCGCCGAGTTGGTCGGTTCGCGATTCGGTGACCAGGTTCTTGCGAGATCGGTCGACCCGCTGCTGGGCGGCGTCTACTCGGGGCTTTCCGATTCGATCGGGGTTCGCGCAGCACTACCCACCCTGGCAGCGGCCCTGGACGCCGGAGCCACAAGTCTGTCGGCGGCCGTGGCGTCCGCGCTTCCGGCTCCGAGTTCCGCGCCGGTTTTCGGTGCACTGCGTGATGGATATCGCACCTTGATAGATGCGCTGGTTGCGGCCGCTGCACCGCGCACCCTGTTGGGCACTACGGTGACGTCCGTACGCCGAGAAAACGGCGGTTGGGTGGTGGATCCGATCGGGCAGTTCGACGCGGTGGTGCTGGCCGTTCCCGCGCCGGCATTGGCGTCGATACTGCGCTCTGTCGTTCCGGATGCCGCTGCAGCTGCTGCCGAAATCGAGCTCGCGTCGTCCGTCGTGGTGGCCATGGCGTTCGACACCGCCGTCGACCTACCCGACAACTCCGGCGTACTCGTCGCCACCGACGCCGGATTGGCCGTCAAGGCGTTCACGTTGTCCAGCAGGAAGTGGTCACATATTGCCGAGCGTGGGATCTCACTCGTCCGTGCATCGCTGGCAAGATTCGGTGACGCCGGTCCGCTCACCTGGTCCGATGAGCAGCTGGTCGAGGCAGCCGTACGAGACCTACACCGGGTGACCGGCGTGGACTCTGCGCCGTCGTCCTCGTTCGTCCAGCGATGGCGTGGGGGCCTACCGCAGTACGCGCCTGGTCACCTGGATCGAGTTGCCGCCATCGAGGCAGCTGTGCGGGATGTCGACGGTGTGGCCGTTGCCGGTGCGTGGAGTCACGGCGTCGGAGTGCCGGCTTGTGTCGCTTCGGCCACCAGAGCAGCCACACGCATAGCGGAAGTGGCACGATAGAGCCATGCCACGTTTGGACTACACAACCCTCAATTCGACCCTCCGCTACCTGATGTTCTCGGTCTTCAAGGTCACACCCGGCGTCCTGGGCGAGGACCGAGCCGAAGCCGCCAAGCAGGCGCGAGTGTTCTTCGAGAGTCAGGAAGAAAAAGGCGTCGCAGTACGTGGTGTGTACGACATCGCGGGCATGCGAGCCGACGCCGACTTCATGGTGTGGACACACGCGGAACGCATCGAAGACCTGCAGGCTACGTACTCCGATTTTCGTCGCACCACCGCGCTCGGCAAGGCCAGTACGCCGGTGTGGAGCAACACCGCGCTGCATCGTCCGGCCGAGTTCAACAAGTCTCACGTCCCGGCGTTCATCGCTGGTGAAGAACCCGGCGCCTACATCTGTGTCTACCCATTCGTGCGTTCCATCGATTGGTACCTGCTCCCCGACGAAGAGCGGCGCACGATGCTCTCCGACCACGGCAAGGCCGCGCGCGGATACAAGGATGTGCGCGCCAACACCGTCCCGGCGTTCGCGTTGGGGGACTACGAGTGGATCCTCGCCTTCGAAGCTCCCGAACTCGATCGCATCGTCGACCTGATGCGGGACCTACGCGCAACCGAGGCACGAAGGCACGTTCGCGAGGAGACTCCGTTCTTCACCGGGCCACGCGTCGACGTCGAAGCGCTCGTCACGTCACTGCCGTGACCTCGGGGTCGGAGACGCACGCGGCGGGGACAAGCGGTGTGCGTAACCAGTCCGACGCGTCTCCGATCGAAGCTGTGGTGTTCGACTTCTCCGGAACGCTGTTCCGTTTGGAGGAGGACGCGAGTTGGTTCGAGACCGTCACGCACTCGGATGGAACACCGGTCGACGGTCATCGTGCGGCGGAATTGATGCGACGGATGACTGCGCCGGTGGGGGAGGTCGTCGAGTTCGACGAAGTGAGCAGACACGCCTGGCGTAACCGCGATCTCGATCCGGCGCTGCACCGTCAGGCGTATTTGCATGTTCTTCGTGAATCCGGCGTCAGCGACCGCGCTCAGGCCGAGTCCGTGTACGGCCGAGTGATCGACCCATCGTGCTGGGCTCCATACCCGGATACGGCGGACGCGCTGGCGATGCTTGCCAGCAGAGCGATACCAGTCGCGGTGCTGAGCAATATTGCCTTCGACATCCGCCCGGCATTCGACATGCTCGGAGTGGGCGACTACGTCAGCGAGTTCGTCTTGTCGTACGAGGTCGGGTACATCAAACCTCAGCCGGAAATATTCCTTTCTGCGGTGCGTTCGCTCGGGGTGGATCCGGCGCGGACATTGATGGTCGGTGACAGTGAAGAGGCCGACGGGGCGGCACGGGCAATAGGGTGCTCGTTTGCCCTCGTCGATCCGATCGCGACGGGGGAGCGTCCCACAGCCTTGCTGGATGCACTGGCGAGCAGCGGAATTCGATGAAGCAGCCGCGCCAGGAAACGTCACAGCACATGGGTCACTGGGGAATGTTTCGAGCCGAAAGTGCCGACGGCGAGGTGACCGCCGTGCATCCCCGGGAGACCGACCGTAATCCCTCGCCCGTGCTGGGCAATCTCGCCGGCTCGGTGACGCACCGGTCTCGGGTGAAAGGCCCTGCCGTTCGACGCGGTTGGCTCGAGCGTGGTCCAGGTCCGACGGATCGGCGCGGCAGCGACGAGTTCGTTTCGGTGTCCTGGGACGAACTCACCGAATTGCTAGCCGTCGAGCTTGCTCGCGTGATCGACATCCATGGCAACCAGGCGATCTACGGCGGCTCCTACGGGTGGGCCAGTGCGGGACGATTCCATCACGCGCAGAGCCAGGTTCACCGATTTCTCAATTGCATCGGCGGCTATACGCGCTCGGTGCACAGCTATTCGCTCGGTGCCACCGGCGTCGTCATGCCGCACGTTCTGGGCGCGCACTGGAAGATGTTCTCTCGCTCCACCTCCTGGGAGGTGATCGCCCGGAAGACGGAACTGATCGTCGCGTTCGGCGGAATTCCGCTGAAGAATACCGGCATCAACCACGGTGGTACTTCCGACCATCCCACCGCGTCGGCTCTGGATGCGCTACGCGCCCGTGGCGGAAAGATCGTCACCATCAGTCCGCTTCGAAACGATCTCGACGGTGCTGCTCGTTGGATGACGCCGATTCCCGGCACCGATGTCGCGATGATGCTCGGACTCGCCTACGTTCTCGTCTCCGAAAATCTGCACGACACTGCATTTCTCGACCGATATTGCACTGGATACGCACGCTTCGAGGAGTATCTGCTCGGAGTCTCGGACGGCACGCCCAAGACCGCAGAGTGGGCGTCGAACATCTGCGGAGTCTCCACCTCGGAGATCGCCGACCTGGCACGCGAGATGGCGAGGCGTCGCACTTTGATCACCGTCACGTGGTCTCTGCAGCGGACGAAATCGGGCGAGCAAGCACCGTGGATGGGCGTGACACTGGCGTCGATGCTCGGACAGATCGGCATCCCCGGTGGGGGATTCGGGCACGGCTACGGGTCGATGAACGAGCCTGGTCTCGCGCCGGTACCGTATCCACTTCCCACCTTGCCCCAAGGCTCGAATCCGGTGAAGACTTTCATCCCGGTGGCTGCCGTGTCGGACATGCTGCTCCACCCCGGCGAACAATTCGATTTCGACGGACAGCGACTGACGTATCCCGATATTCGGCTGGTGCACTGGGCGGGCGGCAATCCCTTCCATCATCATCAGGATCTCGGACGACTTCGCCGGGCGCTGGCACGGCCCGACACGGTCGTGGTGCACGACCCGTACTGGACGCCCATGGCCAAGCACGCCGACATCGTCGTCCCGTCGACGACGTCGCTCGAGCGCAGTGACATCAGCTGCACACGCAACGATCCACTGCTGGTCGCCATGCACCCTGCCGTGCCACGATTTGCCGACGCGCGAGATGACTACGACACGTTCTCCGCGGTGGCCGAAAGACTCGGAGTCGGTGCGCACTTCACCGAGGGACGCACCTCGGGGGAGTGGGTGGAGCATCTCTACGATCAGTGGCGCGGTTACCTGCGCGGGATGAATGTGGACACTCCGGGTTTCGAAGAATTTTGGCAGCTCGGTTCATGGCGGATGGCGACCGAGGATGGGCTGACCCTGCTCGAGGACTACCGCGGCGATCCCGAGAAGTACCCGCTTCGAACCCCGAGTGGACGTATAGAAATATTCTCCGAAGTGATCGACGGGTTCGGTTACGAGGACTGCATTGGGCACCCAGCCTGGTACGAACCGGTGGAATGGCTCAAAGGTGAACGCGTGCAACAGTTTCCGCTACATCTTATCGCGAATCAACCACGAACGCGGCTGCACAGCCAACTCGATCACGGAGCGATAAGTCAGGCTTCGAAGGTGCATGACCGTGAGCCGATCCGGATGCACTCCAAGGCCGCGAACGAGCGCGGGCTACGCGACGGTGACGTAGTCCGGGTCTTCAACGATCGTGGTGCGTGTCTCGCCGGTGTCGTGGTGGACGAGGACATGATGCCCGCCGTGGTGCAGTTGGCGACGGGTGCCTGGTACGACCCCGAGGACCCCGCGGACGTCGGTTCGATGTGCGTGCATGGCAATCCGAATGTACTGACAGCCGACGTCGGCACATCCTCGCTGTCACACGGGTGCACGGGCCAGCATGTGCTGGTGCAGATCGAACGCTTCGAGGGCGTAGTGCCACCGATCACCGCGTTCGATCCGCCACAGTTCGTAGAACGAGAGACGGTCAGAAGAGAACTCGGCTGATCGTTTCCGCAATCAACGCGGGCTTCTCTTCGCCCTCGATGTGAAGTGTGTTGGTGGCCACGATCTGGAGTGCGCCACCGGACACTTCCTCGGCCGAAGTCAGTGTGGTCTGCAACCGGACGTGAGATCCGACCTTGACTGGGTTGATGAAGCGAACCTTGTTGGACCCGTAGTTGATTCCGAGCTTGGCATTCTCGATGGTGTAGATCTGCCAAGTGAGCACCGGGATCAAGGACAAGCTCAAGTAGCCGTGCGCAATCGGGCCGCCGAACGGGCTTTCCTTCTTGGCTCGTTCGACGTCGATATGAATCCACTGGTGATCACCCGTGGCGTCGGCGAAGGTGTCGACCCGGTCTTGAGTGATCTGCATCCAGTCACTCATACCGAGGTCCTCGCCGACGGCCGCAGTGATCTGCTGTGCTGAAGTGAAAGTGCGCATCGTCACATTATGCGCTGCGCGCCAAAGTGCGGGGGGTTGCATCGTATTCCGATCGAGTCACTGATCAGCTATGACGCTGGCTTTGCTTACTGATGAGCCACATATCGAGATGAATCACCCGGCAAGTCCGGAGTGATGTGCCCCGAGTCTCCGGACACGCCGGGGTGCCTCAGATGCGTACTCGTAAGGCGTTCGCAGTGGGCCACAAAGAACCCTCTGGCGTATTGGAAGTTACAACGGGAGAATCAGCAATTCAGTCGGTGGCAGCGTAGAGGCGTTGTCACCGACTGTTTTCTTCTATGACAAAAAATAGAAATAGAATTGGTCATGCCGAGCAAGCGCGTAGATGTGCCCTACGAACGCAAGCATGTTGGGCTGGCTAAGCCGAGAAGGAATGTTCACGTTGTGTTGAAGGCTGATGGCGTATGAAACTCATTACATAAAACAGCTACCTGCAATAGAATTGTTGATCTAGATCGTAGGCGAACATCGTCAGCCGCGTGATCTACGGCAATCGTGATCTACGGCAATGTCGAGGAGGTCGTAATGCACTAGCTCACCAGCTTCTGCGCGGCTCAACTTCAACTGAATCTTGTAGTCACCAGCCACAGTGAACGTGGCAGGTCCCCGATAGTCGGACCACCGCGTTCTAGAGCCACGGTGTGATTGTTGTCAGTCGATCTCGCAGCCCTCGGGTTGGTGCGTGTG